>NZ_BNCL01000003.1 GCF_014656455.1 Paracoccus aerius | reverse complement strand
ATCCCGCTTCCGTTCCGTCCCGCCAGCGTTCCCGCCTTCGGTGAAGCGGTATTTACGGAGGACAAAGACAGAGAGCAAGAGGGAATTTTGGCCTTGCAAGAAGATTTCTCGCAACGGCTTGAGTAGACACAATATTTCCACGTGGCCCCTGGCCCATTTGCACGGCGGCCGGTGCCCCCCGCCCCGTTTCAAGGCGAATCCCTGTCGCTATGTTAGAGCGATTCCCCGGCCGGACATCCTTCCATTGCTGTTCCAGCGCCAAAACGTGGGATGTTGCCTAACATCCGGGCAGCATCCTCTGCGTCTGTAACGCGATCATGAAGGATTGGTGGCATGGCAAACGAAAAAGGCGCGACCCTTGCAGGTCGCGCCTTCTGGAGTTGCAGGTCGCCCGTATCAGCGCTTCGAGAACTGGAAGCTGCGGCGAGCCTTGGCCTTGCCGTATTTCTTCCGTTCCACGACACGCGCATCGCGGGTCAGGAAGCCCGCGGCCTTCAGCGCGGCGCGCAGCGCAGGTTCGTGCAGTTGCAGCGCCTGGCTGATGCCGTGCTTGACTGCACCGGCCTGGCCCGACAAGCCACCGCCGCTGACGGTCGCCATGACGTCGTACTGGCCCGCAACACCAGCAACGTCGAACGGCTGGCGCAGGATCATCTGCAAGACCGGGCGGGCGAAATACAGCGTGTAGTCGACGTATTCGCCCTTGTTGTTGCGGATCAGGAACTTGCCCGAGCCGGGCTTGACCCAGACGCGGGCAACCGCGTCCTTGCGCTTGCCGGTCGCATAGGAACGACCCAGCTGGTCGCGCTGCGCTTCGCGACGGACGGGGGCTTCCGCCACGGCGGCAGTGCCCGACACGACGGATTTCAGATCGTCGAGGCTTTTGATGTCTTCGGCCATAATCACGCGCTCCGGGTGTTCTTGGCGTTCAGGACCTTGACGTCCAGAACTTCGGGCTGCTGCGCCTCGTGCGGGTGTTCCGTACCGGCATAAACGCGCAGATGGGTCATCTGCTGCTTGCCCAGCTTGTTGCGGCTGATCATGCGCTCGACGGCCTTGATCACCACGCGTTCGGGATGGGCGCCTTCCAGCACCTGACGGGCGGTGCGGTGCTTGATGCCGCCCGGGTGGCCGGTGTGCCAGTAGTATTTCTTGTCGTCGCGCTTGTTGCCGGTCATCTGCACCTTGTCGGCGTTGATGATGATGACATTGTCACCCATGTCCATGTGGGGGGTGAAGGTCGGCTTGTGCTTGCCGCGCAGGCGATTGGCGACGATCGTGGCGAGGCGGCCCAGAACGACGCCCTCGGCGTCGATCAGGATCCACTTCTTCTCGATCTCCGCCGGTTTCGCGGTATAGGTTTTCATCTTTCGTCCCTTCAGGGTCGTCAAAATCCGAGATGGCGGTGTATCTGCCATCACGCCCCTTCCGTCAAGCGTGCAGTTGGTCGTTATTCGTATTGCAAACAATGGCTTGCGATTTAGGTATCAAGATACCACAACGCAGGATGCTGTTTTAGGCTCTTTTTGGCGGAATCGAGTAAGTCATGGAACAGCGGGCCGCAGGATCCTCGGTGCCATCGGAAAAGACGAGGGCTTCTGCGACGGCAAGGCTGCGGCCCAGCTTCAGGATCCGGCATTCGGCCAGCAGGTCACGCCCAGCGGCAGGCTTGCGCATGAAATCGACCGATGCATTCGTTGTCACCGCCAAGGCCACCGGACCGATCCGCGACAGGATCGCGCAATAGATACCGATGTCGGCAAGGGCAAAGATCGACGGGCCGCTGACCGTGCCGCCCGGGCGCAGGTGCTGGTTGCCCACCCGCAGGCGCGCGACCAGGCCTTGGGGTCCGACGGTCTCGATCCTGTAGTCGTCCGCGACCTGCGGGAACTCTGCCGCCAGAAAGGCATTCAGCGCCTGCCCGTCCATCACGATATCCATGCTTTCCCCCTTGCCCGTCGCGGCATAGGCTTTCGCCAAGAAGCGAGGGAGATCAAGATGCCAGACCTGATCCTGCGGCAGGACAAGGACCACATCGCCCGCCTGGTGCTGAACAGCCCCACCAATTATAACGCCCTGTCGGTCGAGATGATCGAGGCGCTGACCGCCCAACTGGACAGCATCGCCAGGGACGACGGGGTGCGGGTGGTCATATTGGCGGCCAGCGGCAAGGCCTTCTGCGCGGGCCATGACCTGCGCCAGATGCAGGCGGCGCGCGACGGTGGGGACGGCGGCGGTGCAGCCTTCGCGGATCTGTTCAACAGCTGCGCCCGGATGATGCAGATGATTCCCGCCCTGCCCCAGCCTGTCATCGCCGAGGTTCAGGGCATCGCCACTGCCGCCGGTTGCCAGCTCGTCGCTTCCTGCGACATGGCCGTCGCGGCCGAGGGTGCGCGCTTCGGGGTGAACGGCGTCAATATCGGCCTGTTCTGCTCGACACCGATGGTGGCGCTGACCCGCGCCATCCCGCCCAAGGCCGCATTCGAGATGCTGGTGACGGGCGAGTTCATCGACGCTGCCCGCGCGCACCAGCTTGGCCTGGTCAATCGCGTTGTCGCGCCCGAAGTGCTGACCGAAGCCGCCATGCAGATGGCCGCGGCCATAGCGGCCAAGCTTCCGCAGGCAATCCGCCTGGGCAAGCGCACCTTCCACGACCAGTTGCGCTTGGGCTTGGCCGAGGCTTATGCGACGGCTGGCACGACGATGTGCCAGAACATCCTGCTGCCCGATACGGCAGAAGGCATGGCAGCATTCCTGGAAAAGCGTCGGCCAAGCTGGTCCTGACGCCCATCTTCCGTGCCAGAATATCCTCGGGGGTGAAGGCCGCTTGCGGCCGAAGGGGCACGAGCGCCCCTGCCCCGCCACCTTCAGCGCGACGCCAGCGCCTTGACCAGATCAGTGAAATGCTCGCCACGCTTCTCGAAGTTCGGGTACTGGTCGAAACTGGCGGCAGCGGGGGCAAGCAGGACGGTTTCGCCCGGCTGGGCCTCGGCTGCGGCGCGGGCAACGGCGGCCTCTATCGTCTCGGCGATCTCGTAGGGGGTCTGGCCGATTTCCAAGGCAAAGTCGCGGGCGGAATGGCCGATCAGATAGGCCTTCGTCACGCGGTCCAGATGGGGGGCAAGCGCGCCGATGCCGCCTTCCTTGCCAAGGCCGCCGGCGATCCAGCGGATCCGGTCGAAGGCCTGCAAGGCCTTGGCCGCCGCATCGACATTGGTGGCCTTCGAATCGTTCACAAAGCGGACGCCGCCGATCTCGGCCACGGTCTGGCTGCGATGCGGCAGGCCCGCGAAGCTGTGGAAGGCCGCCTCGATCTCGCGCGGGGCAAGGCCGACGGCGCGGCAGGCGGCATAGGCCGCGCAGGCATTCTGGTGGTTATGCGCGCCGGGAAGGCCCCGAACCTCTCGCAGATCAATGGAAGCCGCCTGCCGCCCCTTGCGGTATTCGGACAGGAATCCCTTGCGCGCGAAGACCGACCAGGCCGTCCCGTCCAGCTTCTGCCCCGAGGATACGCGGATCACCCGGTCGTCAGCCGGTCCCATCGACAATTGGTTCGCCAGATACAGCCCCTCGATCTCGTCGATGCCGATCACCGCGCGGTCGGGACCGCCTTCGGAAAACAACCGCCGCTTGGCCGCGAAATAGCCGCCGGGCCCACCGTGGCGGTCAAGGTGGTCGGGCGAAAGGTTGGTGAAGACCGCGACGTCGGGCGTCAGCGCGCGCGCGAGTTCGGTCTGGTAGCTGGACAGTTCCAGCACCACGACCTCTCCGTCGATGGCGGGTTCCAGGGACAGCACGCCGGTGCCGATATTGCCGCCCATTTGCGTGGGCCGGCCTGCCTCGGTCAGGATGTGGTGGATCAGCGCGGTGGTGGTCGATTTGCCGTTCGACCCGGTCACCGCAATCACGCGGGGGGCGCGGTCGAAGCCTTCCCAATCGGCGGTGGCGTAGCTGCGGAAGAACAGGCCGATATCGTTGTCGACGGGCACGCCCAGGGCATAGGCCTTGGCGATCACGGGATGCGGCTTGGGATACAGATGCGGGATGCCGGGGCTGGTGATCAGCGCGGCCACGCCCGTCCAGGCGTCGTCGCGCGTCAGGTCGGTGATGGTCAGACCATCGGCTGCGGCGGCATCTCGCGTGTCATTGCCGTCGTCCCAAGCGATGACCGTCGCGCCGCCTGCGGCCAAGGCCGCAGCCGTGGCCTTGCCGGAACGGCCGAGGCCCAGAACGGCGATGGTTTGTCCTTCGACACCTTGAACCGGAATCATCAGCACGACCTTTCGAATAAGGCCGGGGGCTGTCTGCCCCCGGAGCCCCCGAGGAAATTTAAGCCAAGATGAAGATCAGCGCAGCTTCAGCGTCGCAAGCCCGATCAGCGCCAGGATCAAAGCGATGATCCAGAAGCGGATGACGATCTGCGCCTCGCCCCAGCCCTTTTTTTCGAAATGGTGGTGGATCGGGGCCATCAGGAAGACGCGGCGGCCGGTGCGCTTGAAATAGGCGACCTGGATGATGACCGACAGCGCCTCGACCACGAAGAGCCCGCCGACGATTGCCAGGACGATCTCGTGCTTGGTGACGACGGCAATGGCACCAAGCGCGCCGCCCAGGGCCAGCGAGCCGGTGTCGCCCATGAAGACCGCCGCCGGGGGGGCGTTGTACCACAGGAAGCCCAGGCCGCCGCCGATCAGGGCGGACACGAAGATCAGGATCTCGCCCGTGCCGGGAACATGGTGGACGCCCAGGTATTCGGTAAAGTCCACCCGGCCCACGGTATAGGCAATGACGCCCAGCGTGCCTGCGGCGATCATCACGGGCATGATCGCCAGCCCGTCCAGCCCGTCCGTCAGGTTCACCGCGTTGGCCGATCCCACGATCACCAGCATCCCGAAGGGGACAAAGGCCAGCGACAGGTTGATCAGCGCGTCCTTGAAGACCGGCAGCGCCAGTTGCCCGGTCAGATCCGCAGGGTGCAGCCACATCGCCCAGGCCGCGGCGACAAGGGCAAGCGCCAGTCCCAGGCCCATCCGCACCTTGCCGGACACCCCCTTGGTGTTCTGCTTGCTGACCTTGGCGTAATCGTCGGCGAATCCGATGGCGGCATAGCCTGCCGTGACCAGCAGCACGATCCAGACATAGCCGTTGTCCAGTCGCGCCCAGAGCAGCGTCGAGAAGAACAGCGCCGACAGGATCAGGATGCCGCCCATCGTGGGCGTGCCTGCCTTGACGAAATGGCCTTCCGGGCCGTCGTCGCGGATCGGCTGGCCCTTCTTCTGCACCCGGCGCAGATAGTTGATCAGCGGGCGCCCGAAGATGAAACCGAAGATCAGCGCCGTGAAGAAGGCCGCACCCGCCCGGAAGGTGATGTAACGGAACAGGTTGAAGAGGTCGCCCCCTTCGGAAAGGCCGCTCAGCCAATAGAGCATCGGTTATTCTTTCGTTTCAGGTGCGGGCGCTTCCGCTGATTTCCGCAGGGCGTCAACAACGGTCGAGATTTTCGAGGACTTGGAGCCCTTGACCAGCACGATGTCGCCGGGCGCGACCAGATCGGCCAGGCGCCCGGCCAGTTCCGCCGCCGTTTCCGCCCAGATGCCGCGCTTGCCGGACGGCAGCGCGTCGTGAAGATGACGCATCCGGGGGCCGGCGCTGTGGACCAGATCGACCTGGGCCATTGCCGGGTCCTCGGCCATGCCGCGATGCAGGGCGATTTCATCCTCGCCCAGTTCCAGCATGTCGCCCAGGATCGCGACCCGGCGCCCGCCCTGCAACCCGGCCAGCGTGGCAAGCCCCGCGGACAGAGAGGTCGGGTTGGCGTTATAGGCGTCGTCGATCAGGCGCAGGCCCGCCAGATCCTCGACCGCGCCGCGGCCCTTGGGCGGCAGCCAGTCGCCCAGGCGCCTGGCGGCTTCCTTGAGGTCGGCGCCCGCGGCCCCAAGTGCTGCCAGCACGCCCACCGCATTCAGCGCGAAATGGCTGCCGGTGGTCTGCAGGGTGAAATCCAGCGTCTCGCCACCGATCCGGGCGCGGCACTTCAAGGCGCCGTCTTCGGTTCGGGCCTGCACCAGCTTGGCCTGCCCGTCTCGACCAAAGCGCATCACCAGGGCGCCCGCCGCATCCGCACAGTCGCGCAGGATTTGCGTGACCGGCAGATCCTCGGGCAGGATGGCATGACCGATGGGTTCCAGGCCTTCGAAGATCGAGCCCTTCTCGCGCGCGATCCCCTCGATGGCACCAAAGGCTTCCAGATGGGCAGCGGCGACCGTGGTGATCATCGCGACATGCGGCCGGGCAAGCCGCGACAGGGGCGCGATCTCGCCCGGATGGTTCATGCCGATCTCGATGATGGCGAAATCGGTATGGCGCGGCATGCGGGCCAGGGTCAGCGGCACGCCCCAGTGGTTGTTATAGCTGGCCTCGGCCGCGTGGATGCGCCCCTGCCCGGTCAGCGCCACCCGCGCCATGTCCTTGGTCGAGGTCTTGCCGACCGAGCCGGTGATGGCCACGACCTTGCCGGTCATGCGCCTGCGCCCGGCGCGGCCCAGCCCTTCCAGCGCCGCCAGCACGTCCGGCACGATCAGCAGCGGCGCATTCGCCGCCACGCCATCGGGGATGCGGCTGACGAGGGCCGCGGCTGCGCCCTTGTCCAGGGCCTGCGCCACGAAGTCATGGCCGTCGCGCGCATCGGTCAGCGCCACGAACAGATCGCCCGGCCGGATCGTGCGGGTGTCGATGGAAACACCTGTCGCCACCCAATCGCCCTGCGCCCGGCCGCCTGTCGCGGCGGCGGCTTCCTCGGCTGTCCAAAGGCTCATATCTTGCCGTCCAGTGCTGCAACCGCGACGGATGCCTGTTCGGCATCGTCGAAGGGGTAAACGTCGTTGCCGATGATCTGGCCGGTTTCGTGGCCTTTGCCGCAGATCAAGAGCGCGTCGCCCGGCAGCAGCGCATCGACCCCGCGCAGGATCGCCTCGGCCCGGTCGCCGACCTCGGTGGCGTCGGGGCCCGCGCCCTCCATCACTGCAGCGCGGATCGCGGCCGGATCCTCGGTCCGGGGGTTGTCGTCGGTGACGATGACCACATCGGCGAATTGGCGCGCGGCTTCGCCCATCAGGGGGCGCTTGCCCCGGTCGCGGTCGCCGCCTGCGCCGATCACGCAGACGATGCGGCCCATGACATGGGGGCGCAGCGATTGCAGCGCGGCCACCACGGCGCCCGGCTTGTGCGCATAATCGACAAAGACCGTGGCGCCGTTGTCGCGTTGCGCGACAAGCTGCATCCGCCCGCGCACGGTCTGAAGTTCGGGCAGCGCGCGCAGGACGGATTCAGCGGAATCGCCAGCCGCCAGCGCCAGCCCCACCGCCGCCAGCACGTTTTCGGCCTGGAAGCCGCCGATCAGCGGCAGGCGGACCAGATGCGGCTGGCCCATCAGCGAAAACCGCAGATCCTGGCCCGTCGCGTCATACCGCTGGCCCAGGATCCGCAGCATGGCGTTTTCGTTCGTTCCGACGGTCGTGACCGCCAGCCCGCGATCGGTGGCGATGTCCAGCATCTGCCGCCCGCGTTCGCCGTCGATGTTGATGACCGCCGCCGCGCCGTCTTCCAGGATGTGGTTGAACAGCAGCGCCTTGGCCGCGAAGTATTCGTCAAAGCCCGCGTGGTAATCCAGGTGGTCCTGGCTGAAGTTCGTGAAGGCCCCGGCCTCGACCCGCACGCCGTCCAGGCGGCGCTGATCCAGGCCGTGGCTGGACGCCTCCATCGCGGCATGGGTCACGCCCGCCTCGGCGGCCTCGGCCAGGATGCGGTGCAGGGTCAGGGGGTCGGGCGTCGTATGGGCCAGCTTGGCCTGGTAATCGCCCTGCACACCCATCGTGCCCAGGCTGATCGCCTTGTGGCCCCCGTGCTGCCAGATCTGGCGGGTGAAGCTTGCGACGCTGGTCTTGCCCGAAGTGCCGGTGACGGCCACCACATGGTCGGGCTGCGCTTCGAACCACAGGGCGGCGGCACCGGCCAGGGCGGCGCGCGGATCCTCGGCAACGATGATCGCACCGTCCCAGCCCGACAACACCCCGGCGGCCATTTCAGCGCCCGTGCGGTCAGTCAGGATGGCGCATGCCTCCATCCGCAGGGCATAGGGGATGAACTCGGCGCCATGCAGCGCCGATCCCGGCAGGGCGGCGAACAGGTTGCCCGGCCTGACCATGCGGCTGTCCAGCGACAATCCGGTGATGGCCGGGTCGCGCCCGTCCCTTGCCCGCAGCCCAAGCTGCGACAGCGTCTTCGTGCCTTGCCCCACAGTCCTACCCGTCATTGATTTGCGACGACCTTTAGCTCATCGCCGGGTTGCGATTCAACACGGGGGGCGAAGCGCGGCTCGAAGACCGGCAGGTTTTCGTCGGTGGCAGGTTCCAGCCCGACCAGCGGCGCAAGGCGGCGGATCATCGCGCCTGCCACCGGTGCGGCGGTGGTGCCCGCCGTGCGCGTCTCGCCGCCCGGCCCGGTGACCGAGGGTTCGTCCAGCGCCACGATCAGCACGTATTTCGGCGCGCTTGCCGGAAAGACCGAGGCGAAGTTCGCCACGACCTTGTTGTCGTAATAGCCGCCCGAGGGGCGCGGCTTGTCGGCGGTGCCGGTCTTGCCCGCGACCTCGTAACCCTCGACCTCGGCCTGCTTGGCCGTGCCGCGCGTCACGACCTGGCGCAGCATCTCGACCGCGCGGGCGGCGGCGCGTTCGGACAGGATCTGCTCGCCTTCGGGGCGGGTGCGGCCGTGGATCAGGGTGGGGGTCACCTTCTTGCCGCCATTGGCGATGGTCGCATAGGCGGCGGCCAGATGCAGGGGGCTTGCGGCAAGGCCGTGGCCGAATGACACGGTGGCGGCGGTGACGGCGGGCCAGCGGCTGGGGACCAGCGGCTTGCCGGTCGGCGCCTCGACCATTTCGATGGGCAGGGGATCGAAGAAGCCCAGCTTCTGCAGGAAGTCCTTTTGCCGGTCCACGCCCAGCATCTGCGCGATCCGCACCGTCCCCACGTTCGAGGACTTCACGATCACGTCCGTGACCGACAACTGCGGCCCGTAGTTCGAAAAGTCGCTGATCCGGTATTTCCCGATCCGCATCGGCGTCGTCGTGTTGATGCCGCTGTTGGGGTTGACGATCTGCAGGTCAAGCGCCTGCGCGACGGGGAAGATCTTGAAGGTCGAGCCCAGTTCGTATTGCCCCTGCACCGCGCGGTTGAACAGCGGGCTGTCGGACGGATCGCCCTTCAGCAGCGGGCGCGGGCGGTCGTTCGGATCGAAGTCGGGCAGGCTGGCCATCGCCAGGATCTCGCCCGACTGGATCTCCATCAGGATGCCGGTGGCGCCTTTCGCGCTCATCACCTCCATGCCGGATGCCAGCACCTGCTCCATCGCCGACTGCACCGACAGGTCGATCGACAGTTGCAGCGGCGCGCCTTCGTTCGCGGGATCGCGCAGCCAGCCATCGAAGGCCTTTTCCACGCCCGCGACGCCCAGCACCTCGGCACTGTGGACGCCTTCGTTGCCAAAGCCCGACCCGCCCAGGATGTGGCTGGCGATGTGGCCGTTGGGATAAACACGCATCTCTCGCGGGCCGAACAGCAGGCCGGGTTCACCGATGTCATGGACCGCCTGCATCTGTTCGGGCGACATCTTGCGCTTGATCCACATGAACTTGCGGCTGCCGGTAAAGTCCTGCGTCAGCTTCGCCGCGTCCAGATCCGGGAAGATGCGGGCCAGTTCGTTCGCCGCGCCCACAGGATCGACCATCTGGTGGGGATGGGCGTAAAGCGAATGGGTCAGCAGGTTCGTCGCCAACACCCGCCCGTGCCTGTCGGTGATGTCCGCGCGCTGCGACACGATCTGCGCCGACATCACCGCGCTTTGCGGCTCGATCGGGTCGGTCGAGGCCAGCGTGCCCATGCGGACCCCCACCACGCCGAAAGCCAGCACGAAGCAGCTTGCCATCAAGGCCAGCCGCCCTTCCGCCCTGCGGCGGGCCTTGTCCTGGATCGCCTCGTGGCGCAGGCGCCGGGCCTCGGCCTCGATCTCGTCGGGGTTCTGGCCCTTTTCGCGGGCGCGGAGGATCTTGGCCAGGGGGCGCAGGGGGATGCGGATCATGACGGTCACTCCACGGGGGCGGCGTCGGCGCCGGGCTCGGGTTCAACGGGGGGTGGCGCGGGCGGCTTGGGATAGTCGATATGGCCCAGGCCCATCACCTGCCCCGCCTCGCGCGGGATCAGTTGCAGGCGGTCGAAGTTCAGGTCCACCAGTTCGCGCAGCCTTTCGGGCCGGTTCAGATAGGCCCATTCGGCCCGCAGCACGCCCAGATCCTCTCGCAGGCCCGCGATCTCGCGCTGGATCTGCTTCATCTCGCCTAGCGAGGCCTGGGTGCGATAGTTCTCGCGGTAAGCCCAGAAGGCCAGGGCCATGACCAAAAGCGTGCAGGCCAGATAGGTCAGCGGACGCATCACCAGCCCCCTTTCGGAAGGCGGGGCATGGCAAGCGCGTCGGCATCGACCGCGCCTGCGGGTGCATCGGTGCGGACCGCGACGCGCAGCAGCGCGGACCGCGCGCGCGGGTTCGAGGCTTCCTCGTCGGGGTCGGGGCCGATGGCGCGGCGGAAGGGCATGGTGAAGGCCGCGGGCGCGGTTTCCTGCACGGGGGCATAGCGGCTGCCCCCGCCCGCGCTGTTCGACCGGGCCTGCATGAACCGCTTGACGATCCGGTCTTCCAGCGAATGGAAGCTGACCACGGCCAGCTTGCCGCCCGGCTTCAGCGCGCGTTCGGCGGCGGACAGCCCGTCCACCAATTGGCGGAATTCGTCGTTTACCCAGATGCGGATCGCCTGGAAACTGCGGGTGGCGGGATGGATCTGGCCCGGCTTGGGGCGCGGCAGGCAAGACGCCACGACTTCGGCCAATTGGGCCGTGCGGGTCAGCGGGCGGGCCGCGACGATGGCCCGCGCGATCCGGCGGGCGGCGCGTTCCTCGCCGTAATGATACAGCACGTCCGCGATCACCGGTTCATCGGCGCTGTTCAGCAGGTCGGCGGCAGACGGTCCCGCCTGCTCCATCCGCATGTCCAACGGGCCGTCGCGCAGGAAGGAAAAGCCGCGTTCCGCCAGATCCAGTTGCATCGAGCTGACGCCCAAATCCAGCACCACGCCGTCCAGCGGTTCTCGGGCCAGCGAATCGAGGTCCGAGAAGGTGCCCTCGACCAGCCGCAGCCGGTTGCCGTATTCGCCCGCCCAGCCTGCGGCCATGTCGAAGACCAGCGGATCGCGGTCCACGCCGATCACCCGGTCTGCCCCCGCCGCCAGAAGCCCGCGGGCATAGCCGCCCGCGCCGAAGGTGCCGTCCAGCCAGGTGCCGGTCACGGGTCCTACGGCCCGCAGCAGCGGGTTCAGAAGAACGGGGATATGCGGGTCTGCCATGCCTCAGCCCTCGTCAACCTGGTCGAGGAAGGACCGCGGGTCGAAGTCCGGCCCATGCTGCGCCGTGAAGTCTTCCAGCGCGGTGACGTCCTTGGGACGGGAATCGGGATGGTAAACCTGGATATAGTCGCCGCGCGATTCGAAGACCGTCTCGGCGCCCTCGGACAAGCCCAGCTTCTCTCGCAGCTTCTGCGGCAGGACCAAGCGGCCTTCCTTGTCGATCTCAAGATCGGTGGACTGGCCGTTCATCAGCATTTCCAGCCAGCGGCGCTGCGGAGAGCCGCGCGTCAGCTTGTCGATCTGCTCGTCGATCTCTTCGATGGCCTCGATGGTGTAAAGCTCGATCCAGTTCCACCAGTCGGGACCATAGACGGCCACCAGCTGCGTGCGTCCGGTATTGGCTGTGGCAAAGGCGGGATCGCCGGCATCGAACACGCGGCGCAGCCGGGCGGGGACGGACATCCGACCCTTGCCATCGACCTTGACGGATTCAGTGCCTCTGAATTTCCGCGCCACCTTGGCCCTGCCTCACTGTCCACCCCTTTGCCCGCCTGAAAGAGAAAGGGCGGACCGGGCTGCTGCCACTGCCCGATCCGCCGCCCTCGTTCCCACGGTCTTTCCCCTTTTCGGGGTCCGTCCTTGTCATGCGCCACCTGGGGGAGGTGCTGCTCGCGCCTGCGGACGGCTTTGTTGGAAAACGGACGCCTGTATGAAAGCCTGCTTCGCCTTTGGGGTCTTGGACGCCCCTTTACTGCCCGTCTTCGTGATCCGGTTGTGACATGGGAATTCATGGGAAGCAATGGAATTCTGCGTCCGGTGAGGAAGCCAAAACGCGAACGGCGGATTGTCGCAGCTTGTGGCATCTCCGCCACGAATCGGCTTGAAACCCAATCCCTTGGGCCGCAAGCCTAGATTCTTCCCAATATTTCGTCGATTAACTTTTGTTGTCTGCGCTTAACCCGGTCGGGCATGAGCATGGACAGCGGCAAACCTGTTGCCAGTTATCCACAAAAAAGCGCAAAGGCGGGAACGGCGCCTCACGGATGCTCACGACAGCGTGATCCGCCTGCGGCGGCATGGAAGGGGCGGGATGCCGGTCATTCCCGTGCTTTCCCGCCCGCTTTGCAGAATCACGCCAGTCCCTGGTCGACAAGGCGCTGTGCCAGCCGCGCATAGGCATCGGCCGTCACACCACTTCCCAAGGCAACCGGTCGACCCGAATCACCTGCAAGGCGAGTTTCCAGTTCCAGCGGCAACTCTCCCAAGAAGGGCAGGCCCAGATCCCGCGCCTCGGCCGCGACGCCGCCATGGCCGAACAGATGGGCCTCGTGGCCGCAATTCGGGCAGACATAGGTCGACATGTTCTCGACCAGGCCCAAGACCGGAGCTTTCAGCTTGTTGAACATGTCGATGGCGCGGCGCGCGTCCAGCAGCGCGACATCCTGAGGGGTCGACACGATGATCGCGCCGTCCACGGCTGCCTTCTGGCACAGGCTCAGCTGCACGTCACCGGTGCCGGGCGGCAGGTCGATCAGCAGCACGTCCAGTTCGCCCCAGTTCACCTGCTGCAGCATCTGCTGCATCGCGCCCATCAGCATTGGACCGCGCCAGACCACGGCCTCGCCTTCCTTCAGCATCAGGCCGATGGACATCACGGTGACGCCATGGGCGTGCAGCGGCTCGATATGCTGGCCGTCCGGGCTGGCCGGGCGGCCCGACACGCCCATCATGCGCGGCTGCGAGGGACCATAGATGTCGGCGTCCAGCAGCCCCACCCGCCGGCCCGCCCGCGCAAGAGCCACCGCCAGATTCGATGTCACCGTGGACTTGCCCACCCCGCCCTTGCCCGAGCCGATGGCGATGATGCTCTTGACGCCCGGGATCGGCTGCGGCCCGGCCTGTGCCGTGGGGTGCCGCCCGATCTGCAAGGATGGGGCGGCGCCGGAACTGCGGACCGGGTGGCCGTGGGGCTGGGCCTGCGGCTTGCCGGCAGGTGCGGTCATCACGATCTGGACCTTTTCCACGCCCGGCATCGCGGACAGCCTGCGCTTGGCCTCGGCCTCGACGGGGGCCAGTGCGCGGGCCACCCCCGCATCCGCGACCTCGAGCACGAATCTGACGGTGTCGCCATCGACCGAAAAAGCCCGCACCAGATCGGCTTTTTCCAGCGTCCGGCCGTCCGGCAGAACGATATCAGAGATTTCCCTAAGGGCAGTTTCGCGGTTCACGGACATGTCAGGACCTGTATTGCATCTGTGCCCAAACATGGTTCACCGGGCCATCCGCATCAACCACCTGCCGCAAAGCGCGGCAAGATGATCGTCCGGGCCCGGATTCCGCATCTTTTTGCAGCGCGGCGTGATCGCTAACGCCCATCCTCAGTCACATTTTCGACATATTTCCCAACGGGCAAATCAACGACTGATTAACCAGTCATGCGGATGCTGCATGGCAGCAATCCGAAACGATCCATTGTGCACATGCAGCATTAGCGCCATCTTGGGTTCATCGAAAGGCACCAAGCCATCCGGGCAAGGTGCAGACGCTGAAAGGAAGATACCATGGCTGCAATCGCTCATACCCATAACGCCGCTGCCTCGGGCATCGCCGGCCGTTTGATGGCCGCGATCCAGCACATGCAGGAAAACCGCGCCCGCCGCGCCGTGTACCGGCAAACCGTGCGCGAACTGAATGCGCTGACCAACCGCGATCTGGCGGATCTGGGCATCAACCGCGCGATGATCGGTCGCCTGGCCCACGAAGCGGCCTGGGGCGCGAAGTAAGAACAGCATTCCTGTCCCTCCTCCTGCCCGGGACAGGACATGGCGGCATCCTCACTCCTCCTCCCAATCGAGGATGCCGCCCAAAGACAGCGCAGGAACCCTTCCTCCTCCCTGGGGTTCATGCGTCAGGCGGCGGCTCCGCTCTCCTCCCTCCAGGAGCCGCCGCAAAAGAACATAGCCGCCCCGTATCGCGGCACATGAACACGGCCCGCCCCTCCTCCTCCCATAGGGTGTGCCGTCTGCGGTAAAGCCTTCCTCCTCCCTGGCTGAACCGCACCCCATATAGCCGCCCCATCTGCGGCACCCTGATGCGACGGACCTTTCCTCCTCCCTGGGTCCGCTCGTTGGCGGCAACGGCCTCTCCTCCTCCCCGGCCTTGCCGCACCCCATGCGCGGCCCCTCCCTCCTCCCTGGGCCAGCGTTACGCGGCGGCGCCCTCCTCCTCCCTGGCGCCGCCGCCCCCATATAGCCGCCCCATCTGCGGCACCCTGATGCGACGGACCTTTCCTCCTCCCTGGGTCCGTTCGTTGGCGGCAACGGCCTCTCCTCCTCCCCGGCCTTGCCGCACCCCATGCGCGGCCCCTCCCTCCTCCCTGGGCCAGCGTTACGCGGCGGCGCCCTCCTCCTCCCTGGCGCCGCCGCTTTTCGTTTCAGCCCCAGGAACCCTGCCCGATGGCCCGCGTTGCGGTCACATCGCCACAAGGGGACTGCCATGACCAAGCATCGCGTCGGCGCGAAGGTGGAATGGGACTGGGGCAAGGGCACGGCCAGCGGCAAGGTCGCCGAATCCTTCACCGAGCCCGTTGAACGCACCATCAAGGGCAGCAAGATCAAGCGGAACGCCGATGGGGAAAACCCGGCCTACCTGATCGAACAGGACGATGGCGACCGGGTGCTGAAAAGCCATTCTGAACTGCGCAAGGCCACCTGAGGCCTTTCCCCGCCCCGCCCCACGGGCTAAGGGCGATTCATGCTCAGCTATCAACATGCCTATCATGCCGGGAACCTGGCCGACCTGCACAAGCACGCGCTGCTGGCCACGGCCCTGGAGTACCTGACCCGCAAGGACAAGCCGCTGTCCTATCTGGAAACCCATGCGGGGCGCGGGCTGTATTCCCTGGACAGCGCCGAGGCCGCCAAGACAGGCGAGGCCCGCGCCGGCATCCTGCGGGCCGAGGCCCAGGGCTGGCTGGCCCCCGATCACCCGCTCGTGGCGGCGCTGGCGCAGGTTCGCCGCAGCTATGGCCCACAGGCCTACCCCGGATCGCCGCTGATCGCCGCCCATTTCCTGCGCCGGGGCGATGCCGCGCATCTGGCCGAACTGCACCCGGCGGAACATGATGCGCTGTCGGCCGTGGCGGGCTTTGCCTCGCTGCACCGGCAGGACGGTTTCCAGATGGCGCAGGCGGTCTGCCCGCCCACGCCCCGTCGCGGCATGATCCTGATCGACCCAAGCTACGAGGTGAAGGCCGATTACGCGGCCATTCCGCGCCAGATCGGCCTCATCGCGCGCAAGTGGAACGTGGGCGTGATCGCGCTGTGGTATCCGATCCTGACCGACAACCGCCACGCGCCGATGCTGGATGCGCTGACCCAAGCCCATCCCGGCGCCCTGCGGTCCGAGGTTGCCTTCGCCCCCGCCCGTCCCGGCCATTCGATGGTGGGATCCGGCATGTGGATCCTCAACGCTCCCTTCAGTCTGGCCGAGGAAGCCGCGCGGCTGGAAGCCCTGTTCCGCAAGAACGCCTGATCCGGGGATTCCCCTGCCGCCGGCCCTGTGCCATCATCCCCCCGATCAACCGAAACGGCCCCGTCATGTCGCAGCGTCTTTCCATCAGCGCCACCGTTCTTCTGGCCCTGGCCGTGGCCTTGGGACTGTACTTCGCCTTTGCCGCCGTGCAGGGACCATCCGGCATCCTGCGCCGTATCCAGATCGAGGCCGAGACGGCCGAACTGGCCGCCGAACGCGACAAGCTGAAGGCCGAGGTACAAGAGATGCAGAACCTGACGCGCCGGATGTCGGACGAATATCTGGACCTGGACCTGCTGGACGAACGCGCGCGAGAGATCCTTGGGCTGATCCGCGCCGACGAGGTTATCCTGCGCTGACGCCCGGTCCTGTTCGCGGATTGCACCCTTCCCGGCGATGCGCTACGGATAGTTTAACGCTGAACTATTCTGACCGCGCTTTGAGGAGGACCCCCCGCATGGCCAGGAAGCCTGCCCCCGCAACCGAGACAGCGGCCACCGGCGCGCCGTCCAACGTCTCTCGTGACGAGTTGCTGCAATATTACCGCGACATGCTGCTGATCCGCCGTTTCGAGGAAAAGGCCGGCCAGCTTTACGGCATGGGCCTGATCGGCGGCTTCTGCCACCTGTATATCGGCCAGGAAGCGGTCGTGGTGGGCCTGGAAGCGGCCACCAAGGAAGGCGACAAGCGCATCACCTCCTATCGCGACCACGGCCACATGCTGGCCTGCGGAATGTCCGCGCGGGGCGTGATGGCCGAATTGACCGGGCGCGAGGGGGGCTACTCCAAGGGCAAGGGCGGCTCGATGCACATGTTCAGCCGCGAGAAGCATTTCTATGGCGGGCACGGCATCGTTGCGGCGCAGGTGCCGCTGGGCGCGGGCCTGGCCTTTGCCGACAAGTACCTGGGCAATGACAACGTGACCTTCGCCTATTTCGGCGACGGCGCCGCCAACCAGGGCCAGGTCTACGAGACCTACAACATGGCCGTGCTGTGGGACCTGCCGGTCATCTTCGTGATCGAGAACAACCAGTATGCGATGGGCACCTCGATGAAGCGGTCCACGCGTTCGACCACGCTGTTCGGGCGGGGCGAGGCTTTCGGCATCCCGGGCGAACAGGTGGACGGCATGGACGTGCTGGCGGTCAAGGCCGCGGGCGAAAAGGCCGTGGCACACTGCCGCGCGGGCAAGGGCCCCTATATCCTGGAAGTCATGACCTACCGCTATCGCGGCCATTCCATGTCCGACCCGGCGAAATACCGCACGCGCGAGGAAGTGCAGAAGATGCGCGACGAACGCGACGCGATCGAACACGTGCGCGAGCTGCTGCTGCAGGGCAGGCACGCGTCCGAGGATGACCTGAAGGCCATCGACAAGGACATCAAGGACATCGTGAACGATTCGGCCGAGTTTGCGAAGGAAAGCCCCGAGCCGGCGCTCGAGGAGCTGTGGACCGACATCTATGCCGAAGACCTGCCCCAGGGCAGCGCCGAAGAACACGCCTGAGGGAGGGTTGAACGAATGGCCACTGAAATCCTGATGCCCGCCCTGTCGCCGACCATGGAGGAAGGCACGCTGGCGAAATGGCTGAAGCAGGAAGGCGACGCCGTGAAGGCGGGCGACATCATCGCCGAGATCGAGACCGACAAGGCCACGATGGAGTTCGAGGCCGTGGATGAAGGCATCCTGGGCAAGATCCTGATCGCCGAGGGCTCGCAGGGCGTGAAGGTGAACACCCCCATCGCCGTGCTGGTCGAGGAAGGCGAATCCGCAGACGACGTGGCAGATCGTGCGGGGGCTGACAGCAAGCCCGCGCAGGTGCAGGCGCCCTCGACCGCGGAAGGCCCCGATCAGGGCGGCCAGCCCGGCAAGTCCGCCGTCGAGACGGTCAAGACGCCCGAGCCCAACCGCAGCCCCGACTGGCCGGAAGGCACCAAGATGAAAACCATGACCGTGCGGGAAGCCCTGCGCGAGGCCATGGCCGAGGAGATGGAGCGCGACGAGACCGTCTTCCTGATGGGCGAGGAAGTCGGCGAATACCAGGGCGCCTACAAGATCAGCCAGGGCCTGCTGGACCGCTTTGGGCCCCGCCGCGTCGTCGATACGCCCATCAGCGAAATCGGTTTCGCCGGCATCGGCACGGGTGCCGCCCTTGCTGGCCTGCGCCCCATCGTCGAGTTCATGACCTTCAACTTCGCCATGCAGGCGATGGACCACATCATCAACTCGGCCGCGAAGACGCTGTACATGTCGGGCGGTCAGATGGGCTGCCCCATCGTGTTCCGCGGCCCCAACGGCGCGGCCGCCCGCGTGGCCGCCCAGCACAGCCAGGACTATGCGGCCTGGTATGCCTCGGTCCCCGGCCTGAAGGTGGTGATGCCCTATTCGGCGGCCGATGCGAAGGGCCTGATGAAACAGGCGATCCGCGACCCGAACCCGGTGATCTTCCTGGAAAACGAGATCCTTTACGGCCGCTCTTTCGAGGTGCCGGATCTGCCGGACTTCACCATCCCCTTCGGCAAGGCCCGGATCGCGCGCACCGGCAAGGACGTGACGATCATCAGCTTCGGCATCGGCATGGCCCATTCGCTGGAAGCCGCCGACAAGCTGGCCCAGGACGGGATCGAGGCCGAGGTAATCGACCTGCGCACCCTGCGCCCCATCGATTATGGCACGATCATCGAATCGGTGAAGAAGACCAACCGCGTCGTCACGGTCGAGGAAGGCTTCCCCGTTGGGTCCATCGGCAACCACCTGTCGGCCTATATCATGGAAAACGCCTTCGATTACCTGGACGCGCCCGTGATCAACTGCACCGGCAAGGACGTGCCCATGCCCTATGCCGCCAATCTTGAAAAGCACGCGCTGATCACCGCATCCGAGGTGGTCGAAGCGGTGAAGAAAGTCACCTACAGGTAAGGGGAACGCGTTATGCCGACAGAAATCCTGATGCCCGCGCTGTCCCCCACCATGGAGGAAGGGACGCTGGCCAAATGGCTGGTCAAGGAAGGCGACGAGGTCAGATCCGGCGACATCATCGCCGAGATCGAGACCGACAAGGCCACGATGGAATTCGAGGCCGTGGATGAAGGCACCATCGGCAAGCTGCTGGTGGCCGAAGGCAGCGCGGGGGTGAAGGTCAACACCCCCATCGCCGTGCTGCTGGAGGAGGGCGAGGATGCCTCGGCCGCCGCAGCCAGCCCCGCCCCTGCCAAGGCGGCCCCCGCCGCCGAGGAAAAGGCCGCAGCCGAAAAGGGCTATGGCGGCCCCATCGGCGCACCCGTGGCTGGTGACGCTTCGCCCGCCAAACCCACGCCCGCCAAGGCCGAAGGGGGCGACCGCGTCTTCGCCTCGCCCCTCGCCCGCCGCATCGCGGCCGAAAAGGGCATCGACCTGTCGGGCATCACCGGCACCGGCCCCCGCGGCCGGATCGTCAAGGCGGATGTCGAGGGCGCGAAACCCGGCGCGGCCAAGCCTGCCGCAGCGCCCACGGCTGTGCCAGCCGCGGCCCCGGCGCCGGCGGCCGCACAGGCGCCGAAAGGCCCCTCGGCCGATGCGATCCTCAAGATGTATGCGGACCGCGAGACGACCGAGGTGCCGCTGGACGGGATGCGCCGCACCATCGCCGCCCGCCTGTCCGAGGCCAAGCAGACCATCCCGCATTTCTACCTGCGCCGCTCGGCCAAGCTGGATGCGCTGATGGAATTCCGCGCCATGCTGAACAAGCAGCTTGAGTCGCGGGGCGTGAAGCTGTCGGTCAACGACTTCGTTATCAAGGCCTGCGCCCTGGCCCTGCAACAGGTGCCGGACGCCAATGCCATCTGGGCGGGCGACCGCATCCTGAAGCTGAAGCCGTCCGACGTCGCGGTGGCCGTCGCCATCGAGGGCGGGCTGTTCACCCCGGTCCTGAAGGACGCCCACCAGAAGACGCTCTCGGCCCTGTCGGCCGAAATGAAGGATCTGGCAGGCCGCGCCAAGTCGAAGAAGCTCGCCCCCCACGAATACCAGGGCGGAAGCTTCGCCATCTCGAACCTCGGCATGTTCGGGATCGAGAACTTCGACGCGGTCATCAACCCGCCGCATGGCGCGATCCTGGCCGTCGGCGCGGGCATCCAGACCCCGGTCGTGGAAAAGGGAGAGGTCGTGGTCCGCAATGTCATGTCCATGACCCTGTCGGTCGATCACCGGGTCATCGACGGCGCCCTGGGGGCGCAGCTTCTGGAAGCCATCGTCAACCATCTGGAAAACCCGATGGGGATGCTGGCCTAAGCCCCAGACCAAACAACTGACAAAGGGCGCCGAAAAGGCGCCCTTTTTTCTTCTTCATCCAAATAACCTCGGGGTGGCCGGGGGGGCGAAGTGCCCCCGGCCACCGCGGGCCGCAGGTCAGCCCAAGGCGTCCTCGATCGCGCCGACAAAGGCGTCCAGGTCGTCCGGCTTGCGGCTGGTGATGATGCCGCCGTCCACCACCACCTTCTCGTCCACCACCTCGGCGCCAGCATTCTTCATGTCGGTGCGGATCGATTCGTAGCTGGTCAGGCGCTTGCCCTTGGCCAGCCCCGCCTCGGCCAGAAGCCAGGGGGCGTGGCAGATCGCGGCGATGGGCTTTTCCGCATCGGCAAAGCTGCGGATCAGGCCGATGGCCGTCTGGTCCGTGCGCAGATTGTCGGGGTTGATGACGCCGCCGGGCAGGACCAAGATGTCGTAATCCCCCGCGCCCACGTCCCCGATCGCCTTGTTGGCCGTGACCGACTTGCCCCAGTCGTCCTTGTCCCAAGCCTTGATCTCGCCCGCCTCAGGGGCGGCTATGTCGACCTGATGGCCCGCATCCTTCAGCTTTTCCAGCGGCACGAACAGTTCCGACTGCTCGAACCCGTCCGATGCCATGATCAGAACCTTTGCCATGATTGGCCTCCTTTTGTGTCAGCCCACCCAATGCAAGGTCCGGTGCGAAGTTCCCCTATTCCGCCGGCTGCCGTGGCCGGTTCAGCCCGATCCGCCGCGCGACCCAGCCAGTCAACCGCCCCTGCCCCCCGTGGATCAGCGAAAACAGCGCGGGCACGAACAGCAGCGACAGGACCGTGGACAGCAGCAGCCCGCCGATCACCGCAATGGCCATGGGCGCACGGAACTCGCCCCCCTCGCCCGTCGCCAGGGCAGAGGGGATCATCCCCGCGCTCATGGCGATGGTGGTCATGACGATGGGCCGGGCGCGCTTGTGGACCGCGTCCAGGATCGCCTCTTTCTTCGCCACGCCGTGCTCGATCGCCGTCAGCGCGAATTCCACCAGCATGATCGAGTTCTTGGTGACGATCCCCATCAGCATCAGGAAGCCGATCACAACCGCCATGCTGATCGAATGGCCCGTCACGAACAGCGCCAGGATCGCCCCGCCGATGGCAAGCGGCAGCGACAGCAGGATCGACACGGGCGTGATGAAGTTGTGGAACAGAAGCACCAGCACGACATAGACCAGCAGCACACCCGCCCCCATCGCCGTGCCGAAGGCCCCGAAGACCTCGCCCATGATCTCGGCATCGCCCGAGGGCTGGATCCGCGTGCCGGGGGGCAGTTCGATCTGGGCCTGCAACTCTGCAACCTGGGTGCTGACGGGACCAAGCAACTGCCCGTCCGCCAAGTTGGCGCTGACGGTGGTCTGGAACTGGCGGTCGTAGCGCCCGATCTCGGTCGCGCCGGCCGACAGGGTGACGTCGGCCACGGCCCCCAGCGGCACCTGCCCGGCTTGGGAATTGACCCGCAGGTTCTGCACCGTCACCAGGTCGGCGCGGGCATCGGCGTTCAGGCGCACGACGATGGGGATCTGTTCGTCGCCCGCGTTGAACTTGGCCAGGTTCGCCTCGACATCGCCCAAGGTCGCCACGCGCAGCGTCGTCGCCATGTCGCTCGCCGAGACGCCAAGCTGCGCCGCCACATCCGCGCGGGGCGTGATCTGGATCTCCGGGCGCTGCAACCGGGCCGTGGTTGTCACGCTTTCCAGCGACGGCAGTTGAGACATCGCCGTCGCCAGCCGTTCGGCGGCAAGCGCCGCGCCTTCCTCGGTCGCGCCCAGGACATTGATGGTCAGGTCGTTCTGGCCGTTCTCGTTCTGGAAGTTGATGCGCATGTCAGGCGTGCCGGACAGGCGTTGCTTCAACTCCTCCTCCAGCACGAACTGGGACCGCTCGCGCGTTTCCTTCTTGCCATAGTTGATCATCACCCGCGCCTCGGTCACGTCCGACCCGTCGCTGTAGACGAAGACCGACTGCACCTCGGGCACCTCGTCGATCTGGGCGGACAGGCGGCGGGCGGCGTCCTCGGTGTTGTCGATGGTGGCGCCGGGGGGCAGTTCGACCTGGATCTGGCTGCGGCCGATGTCCGATGCCGGGATAAACTCGGTCGGCAGCAGGGTGGCGGACCAGATGGAGCCAGCGAAGATCCCCACGCCGGTCAGCAGCGTCAGCCCGCGATGCCGCATGGTCCAGCCGACGATGCGCATCAGGGCGCGCATGATGAAGCCGTCGCGTCCCTCGGTGCCGTGGACGGTGCCGCGCATCAGATAGGCGGCCATCATCGGCGTGATGATACGCGCGACCAGCAGCGAAAACAGGACCGACACCGCGACCGTCAGCCCGAACTGCTTGAAATACTGCCCCGGTATACCGCCCATGAAGCTGACCGGCGCAAAGACCGCGACGATGGAAAAGCTGATCGCGATCACCGTCAGGCCGATCTCGTTCGCGGCTTCCTCGCTGGCCTCGTATGGGGGCACGCCCATGCCGATATGGCGGACGATGTTCTCGATTTCCACGATGGCGTCATCGACCAGGATGCCGGTGACCAGCGTGATGCCCAGCAGGCTGATGCCGTTCAGCGTGAAGCCCAGCCAGTGCATCACGAAGAAGGTAGGGATGATCGACAGGGGCAGCGCCACGGCCGCGACAAGGGTGGCGCGCCAATTGCGGAGGAACAGGAAAACCACGATCACCGCCAAGGCCGCGCCTTCGTACAGCGTGTGCATGGCGCTTTTGTAGCTGGCCTCGGTATAGGTGGTGGCGTCGTCGATCAGGCTGATGCGGATATTGGGATAGCGGTCGGCGATCTGCGCCAGCCGTTCCTTGGCTGCGTTCCCCGCCCCCAGGTCCGAGGCGCCCGTGGTACGATAGATGCCGAAGGCCACGACCGGCTGGCCGTCCAGTAGGGCGAAGCTGCGTTCCTCGGCCGGGCCGTCGATCACCTGGCCCAGTTGGTCCAGCCGGATCGTGCGCCCGTCCGCGATGCTGATCGGCGCCCCGGCAAGCTGTTCGACGCTGTCCGCCGCGCCCAGGGTGCGGATCGAGTATTCGCGCCCCGCGAGATCGCCGCGCCCGCCGCCCAGGTCGATGTTGCGGGCGCGAAGCTGGTTCGAGACATCCGCGGCCGTCAGCCCGTGCGCCAGCAGCCGGTCGGGGTCCAGTTCAACCTTGATTTCCCGCGCGGCGCCGCCGATGCGGCTGGTCTTGCCGACGCCGTCCACCGTGGACAACTCGCGCCCGATCACATCGTCCACGAACTTGGACAGCGATTCAAGCGACTGGGTCGGATCGCTGACCGCATAGGTCAGGATCGGCATCCCCGTGACATCCAGCCGCTGCACCAGCGGTTCGTTGATGCTTTCGGGCAATTGCTGGCGAACGTTGGACACCGCGTCCTTGACGTCGTTGACGGCCCGGTCGCTGTTCGTCTCCAGCTCGAACTCGACCACGATCACGGCGGCGCTGTCCGTCGCGGTCGAGGTGATGTGCCGCACCCCGGTCACAGATGCGATGCTGTCCTCGACCGGCTGGATGACCTGGCTGGTCAGTTCCGACGGCGCGGCGCCAGGCTGGTTGATGGTGACCTGCACCAGCGGCAGGTCGATGTTGGGCATCGCCGTGACCGGCAGGCGGTTGAAGCTGTAAAGCCCGACGATCAGCAGGACCAGGAAGATCGCGACGGGCGGGACCGGATGGCGAATCGACAGGGTCGCGAAGTTCATTGCTGCCCCCCTTCGGCCGCGACCGGGCGCACCTGATCGCCTGTGCGGAAGAAGGCGCCGGACCGCACGATCACCTGCTCGCCCTGGGCCAGCCCTTCGACGATTTCGCGCCGCCCGTCCCACAGAAGGCCCGCGCGGACGGGACGGGTTTCGACCGCGCCGTTCCGGACGACCTGAACCCTTTCGCCTGCGTCATCGGCCAGAACGGCGGAAGCGGGAACGGTCACGGCCTGGTGCCGGTCGGTGATGACCCAGCCGCTGGCGAATTGCCCGATGCGGATGCCTTCATCGTCGTCCAGGGCGATGCGCATCACCCCCAGCCGCGTCACCGGATCGACCGACGCCGGGACCAGCCGCACCGTCCCCGGCACAGTTCCCGCGCCTGCCACCGTCACCTCGGCCGCGTCGCCGGGCTTGAGGTTGTCAAGCGCCGTTTCGATTACCTCGGCCGACATCTCGACCTCGCCATCGGCCAGCAGGACGAACATCGGGTCGCCGCCAGCCGCAGCTAGCGTGCCCAGTTCGGCATTGCGGGTCACGACGACGCCATCCACAGGGGCGACGATCTCGGCCCGTTCCAGGTTCAGTTCCGCAATCCGGCGTGCCGCCTCGGCCTGGGCCAGGGCTGCGCGGGCTACGGCCAGGCCATCGGCGGCGGATGCGGCCTGGGCGCGGGCATTGGCTTCGGCCGCGACGGCATCGTCCAGTGCGGACTGAGAGGCCGTGCCCCCTTCCCGCAGGCGCTGCACCCGCTCCAGCACGCTTTGCGCCTGGGTCAGGGATGCGCTTGCGCTGTCGATATTGCTTTGCGCCTGGCCGATCCCGGCCTCGGCCCGCTGGTATTCTGCGCGGGCCTGTTCCAGCTGCGCGGCCAGCGTGTCCGTGGACAGGCGCGCAAGCACCTGCCCCTTTGTCACGCTGTCACCGGCCTCGGCCAGGATTTCGGTTAGTTCGGGCCCCTGGACCTGCGGAAAGACCCGCACCAGTTGGCGCGCAACGATGCTGCCCGACACGGGCACGCGGGCCTGCACCTCGGTCCGGGCAGCCGCCGCGACGGTGACCGAGGGTGCAACGCGGCTCGGCGCCTCGGATGCGACGGCGGGCTCGTTGGCCGGTGAGGCCAACGGCAGGACGGAAGCGACAAGAAGAACGGCGATGAAACGCATGGATCCGCCCAAAACTGCGATGGCTTGTGCGCAAAGATAATCACGGCGCCTGCCTGCAACAACGCGTCGCGATGGCACGTGCCTAGAAATTGACCTCGACACCCGGCAGGTTCAGTTCCGCGATCAGGTCGCGCAGTTCCTGCCGCGCGGCGATGTTGGACATCGACAACTGTTCGGTGCCGATGTCCTTGAGGTCCAGCAGCGTCAGCCCGCGCGGGAAAAGCTCGCGGAAGATGACGCGTTCTGAAAAGCCGGGCGCCACGCGAAAGCCAATGCGTTTGGACAGCGCCTGCAATGCGCCACCGACCTTGCGCTTGTTGTGCATCTGCTGCGTGCCCAGTCGGTTGCGCAGCACCAGCCAGTCGATGGGCCCCGCCCCGGCCTGCCCGCGCATCTGCCGGGCGGACCAGACCATCTCGGCATAGATCGACGGGCCGAGGATCTTGCCTTCCGGCGACAGCCGCGCCAGCAGGTCGAAATCCACGAAGCTGTCGTTCATCGGCGTGATCAGCGTGTCGGCCAGCGTATGGGCCATCTGGCTAAGCTTGGTATGGGAACCGGGGCAGTCCAGCAGGATGAAGTTGCAGGTCTTTTCCAGTTCGGTCAGGGCGGGCGTCAGCGGGTCGCCGCCCTCGCCCATCGTGCCGATCACGGGCATAGGCAGGTCCAGCCCCTCTCGCGCGGCGAAATGGGCGCGGTTTTCCAGGTAGCGGCCAAAGCTGCGCTGGCGCACGTCCAGGTCCAGGCCGCCGACGCGGTGGCCCATGCGGACAAGCGCCGTCGCCACATGCATCGAGGTGGTGGACTTGCCCGACCCGCCCTTTTCGTTGCCAACGACGATGATATGCGCCACGAAGCCGCCCCTTGCCGTCCCTTCATCCGGGGCGGACCCTAGCGGGGCCGTGGGACGAAAGAAAGCGGCGCCCCAGCGATCGGGGCGCGGGTGATGCGCGAAGGACGCGGGTCAGTTGGCCCGCACCGGCCCCGTTGCCGGTTCGTCCGTTTTCAGCAGCAGCGCCAGGGCGGCCAGGGTCGCCAGGATACCCGGCAGCAGGACGGGGCCGGGCAGCCCTTGGCCCAGGACCGCCTCGGACAGGATCACCCAGATCGGCGTCAGATAGGTATAGGCCATCACCTTGGCGGCAGGCAGCCGCATCGCCGCGTATTGGACCAGCAGGGTCGAAAAGGCACTGGCGAAGATCGCGACATAGAAGATCGTGATCCAGACGATCGCCGGAAGCTGACCCCAGGCGGTCGAGGTCAGCGCGCCCCAGCCCCAGGCAGCCGTCAGCAGCCCGCCCGCCACCAGCGTCCCCAGGCTGGAGATCAGCGGCCCCTCGTTCCGGCTCAGCTTGCGGACCAGGGCCGCATAAAGGGCGTGCAACGCGCAGCCGATGAAATAGATGGCCTCGCCGCGCCCGATCTCCATCCGCATCAGCGCCGCCGGATCGCCGCGGAAGATCACCCACAGCGCCCCCGCCCCGCCCAGAGCCAGGGCAAGCGCCAGATGCCCCGTCATCCGCTGGCGCAGCAGCAGCCAGCCAAAGCCCGCGGCCATGATCGGCGTCAGGGTGAAGACGGCGCTTGCCGCGACGGCGGGGGCGGTCTTCAGCCCCTCGAACATCAGCACGAAATATCCGGCGAAGGCGCCGCCCAGCAGAAGGTATCGCCAGGGCGCCTCGACCAGCGCGCGCGGCCTGCCCCGCCCGGGCATCAGGAACGCGATCCCGGCCAGCACGCCCGCCGCGATGATGAAGCGTGCAACCGTGATCGCCGCCGGGTCGATCAAGTTCGCGGCCCGGACACCCAGCGAGAACGATCCCGCGACAAGGGCCGAAAACAGAAGCATGGCCGCATGGCCGCGCAGGGCGTCGGTGCGGTTCACGTCCGGCCCAGCATGTAGAACTCGTCGTTGGCGCGGAATTCGCCCGCGTTGGCCATCCGGTTCGACATGCCGAAAAAGGCCGCAATGGTGCCGATGTCCCAGATTTCGTCCGCGTCAAAGCCCGCCTCGCGCAGCGCCTGGTGGTCGGCATCCCCGATCTGGTGGGCCGCGACCGTGACCTTTTCGGCATAGGCCAGCATCGCGCGCTGACGATCTGTCAGATCTGCCTTGCGCCAGTTGATCGCCACCTGGTCGGCGATCAGCGGGTTCTTGGCGCGGATGCGCAGGATCGCGCCGTGGGCGACAACGCAATACTGGCAGTTGTTGATGCCGCTGACCGCAACCACGATCATCTCGCGCTCGGCCTTGGACAGGCCGATATCCTTGTCCATCAGCGCCTGGTGATAGGCGAAGAAGGCGCGGAATTCGTCGGGGCGGTGCGCCAGGGCCAGGAAGACATTGGGCACGAAGCCCGACTTCTCGGCGACCCTGGCGATGGCATCCTGCATGTCCTGGGGCAGTGTCGAAAGCTCGGGCACCGGGAAGCGGCTGATGGGATGGGTCATGACGGGTTCCTCCTGCGCGGCAGCTTGGCCTGCGGCTTGCAGACTGTGAAGGGGGTCACGCATCGCGCAGCGCCGCGACCGCCGCCTGGACCTTGGGGCTGCGGTGCAGGTCCACATGGGTGACCAACCACAGCCGCGACTCCCATTCGGGCAGGGCCATCACCTCGACCAGGCCTTCGGCGCGGGACGGCGGCAAGGGGCCGATGGCCAGGCCCGCGCGGATCACCGCCTCGCGCGCGGTTTCGTCGCCCGAGGTCAGGACAACCTGCGCGGGGTCGATCCTTTCCTGAAGCCAACGCATCAAGGGCGCGTTGCGCGACTGCGGCCCCATCAGGGCCAGCGGGTGGCCCCCGATATCCGTCACGTCGCCATGCGCGGCAAGATATTCGGGCGAGGCATAGATCGGGTGGCGCAGGGCGCCCATCGGGCGGACGACGTAGTCAGGCTCGGTCGGCTGGCTGCCCGCGCGGATCGCGACATGCGCCTCTCCGGCGTCCAGGCGGAACAGGCGCACATCGGTGACATAGTTGATCCGCAGGCCAGGATGCTGCCGCATCAGCCGGATCAGCCGGGGCATCACCAGATCGGCCAGTTCAGGCAGTGACGTCACCACCAGTTCGCCTTCTATCCGGTCGCCGCTGCCGGCAATCTGCGCGGCAAGCTGGGCAAAGCGCTCGTCAGCGTCGCCCGCGACCTTCAGCATGACCTGCCCGGCTTCCGTCAGGGCATAGCCGCGTGGGTGGCGCTGAAACAGCTTGACGCCCAGTTGCTGTTCAAGCCCGTCGATGCGCCGGATCACCGTGGCGTGGTGGACATCCAGCGCATGGGCCGCGGCGCTGACCGTTCCCGTGCGCGCAACGGCCAGTGCGATGCGGAGGTCGTCCCAGCTGTCAAAGCTCATGTGCATCCCCGCACAGATGATGCGCGTTTATCACCATTTCGTCCGGCTGCGCCTAGCCCTAAATCAGCATCAACGCACCGAAACTGAACGGACCTCGCCATGAACATCCTGCATCTCGACAGCGCCATCACGGGCGACGCGTCGGTCTCGCGCAAGCTGACGGCTGACATCGTGGCCAAGCTGACGGCTGCCAATCCCGAAGCCGCCGTGACCTATCGCGACCTGAACGACGGCGTTCCGACCATCGACAGCGCCTGGTTCAAGGCCGTGCGCATGGCCCCTGAAAGCCCGACGCCCGATCAGCAGCGCCTGATCGCGATTTCGGACGCCTATCTGGCCGAGGTTCAGGCCGCCGACGTGCTGGTGATCGGGCTGCCCGTCTATAACTTCAACCTGTCCGCGCAGTTGAAGAACTGGCTGGACCAGATCGCCCGCGCCGGCAAATCCTTCCGCTATACCGCAGAAGGCCCCGAAGGCCTGCTGAAGGGCAAGCGCGCCATCATCGCCTATAGCGCGGCGGGCACGCCCATCGGATCCGAGTTTGACCACGCCTCGGGCTATATCCGCTTCATGCTGGGCTTCCTGGGCATCACCGACGTAGACTTCGTGGCCGCCGACCGTCTGGCGATGGACCGCGAGGCAGGCCTGGCCCGCGCGCAAGAGGCGCTGGAAAAGCTGGCTGCCTGAGCCATCAGAATGCAGGGTCGACACAGTGTTGGCCCTGCCTTGTGTTTTAATGATTTAGGCGTGGCGGCAATTTACAGATCAGTTATGGATATCCGGTAAGCTTCGAGCACCAAACGGATATTGGCATGTTTTCAAGATTTCTAGCCGCCTTCGCAGTTTTGTTCGTTTTGGTCGGCCCCATAACGATGCCTGCCCATGCCCAGTCGTCCTTCGGGCGCCCCAGCGAGGCGGTTCCGCGGAACTCGCGTGAATGGTCAGATCAAACGCTCCAACACTTCCGTCGCGCGCTAAGTCGTGCAGACACGGCGCTGCATACTACGGGCGGCAACCGGCCTCATTCAACTGTGCTTGAGATCACCATCGCACGCGATGGAAGCGTGATGACGGTGGAGGTTATGGAGTCCAGCGGAAATCGCGCAATGGATGCTGCCCTTGTTCGTCACTTCAGCCGGATAAAGGGCATCCCAGCCTTTACCCCAGACATGAACATTCCCAGCATCACGTTGGCCTTGCCGATCAGTACCAGGCGCGGTTGACTGGCCTGAATGAGGGCCGGCTTATCCTTGCTCTTGGATTGACTCTGGCGCCTGTTCCCCCTATGTGATCCCGGATTCCCGGAAGGATTGGCCTTCCGGTCCCTTCCTTGCGTGGGGATCGCCCTCCGTCAGCGCGTTGCGCCCACGGGGGCAAACCTGTTTTGGACCGAAGGAGGCCCGGCGATGTTCGAGAACCTTTCCGACCGTTTGGGCGGCGTCTTCGACCGGCTGACCAAGCAGGGGGCGCTGACGGAAGACGATGTCACCGCCGCCATGCGAGAGGTCCGCGTGGCCCTGCTGGAGGCTGACGTCTCGCTGCCGGTGGCCCGCAACTTCGTCAAGTCAGTGACGTCGAAAGCCACCGGCTCTGCCGTCACCAAGTCGATCACCCCGGGCCAGCAGGTCGTCAAGATCGTCCACGACGAACTGATCAAGGTTTTGCAGGGCGAAGACGCGCCCGACGCGCTGCGCATCGACAACCCGCCTGCGCCGATCCTGATGGTCGGCCTGCAGGGCTCGGGCAAGACCACCACCACCGCGAAGCTCGCCCTGCGCCTGAAGGACCGCGAGAAGAAGCGCGTGCTGATGGCGTCCCTGGACACCAACCGCCCCGCCGCGATGGAGCAGCTGGCGATCCTGGGCAGCCAGATCGGCGTCGATACCCTGCCTATCGTTCCGGGCCAGACCGCCACGCAGATCGCAAGCCGCGCCAAGCAGCAGGCCTCGCTTGGCGGCTACGACGTGGTGATGCTGGACACCGCAGGGCGCCTGCATATCGACCAGACGCTGATGGACGAGGTTCAGGCCGTCCGCGACATCGCCCAGCCTCGCGAAACGCTGCTGGTCGTCGATGGCCTGACCGGCCAGGACGCCGTGAACGTCGCGACAGAATTCGACCAGAAGGTCGGCGTATCAGGCGTGGTGCTGACCCGGATGGACGGCGACGGGCGCGGCGGTGCGGCGCTCTCGATGCGTGCCATCACCGGCAAGCCGATCCGCTTCGTGGGCCTGGGCGAAAAGATGGACGCCCTGGAAACCTTTGACGCGCAGCGCGTCGCGGGCCGGATCCTCGGCATGGGCGACATCGTGGCCCTGGTGGAAAAGGCCCAGCAGGTGCTGGAGGTCGAACAGGCCGAGCGCATGATGAAGCGCTTCCAGAAGGGTCTGTTCAACATGAACGACCTGAAAGGTCAGCTTGAACAGATGCAGAAGATGGGCGGGATGCAGTCCATCATGGGCATGATGCCCGGCATGGCCAAGATGGCCAAGCAGGCCGAGGCCGCGGGCATGGACGACAAGGCCATCGCCCGGCAGATCGCGCTCATCAATTCGATGACCAAGAAGGAACGGGCCAATCCCGACATGCTGCAGGCCAGCCGCAAGAAGCGGATCGCGGCCGGCGCGGGGATGGAGGTGTCGGAACTCAACAAGCTGCTGAAGATGCAGAAGCAGATGGCCGACACGATGAAGAAGCTGGGCAAGATGGGCAAGGGCGGGATGCTGAAGCAGGCCATGCGCGCCATGACCGGCAAGGGCGGCGGCCTGCCCGACCTGGAAAACTTCGATCCGGCGAAAATGGCCGAGGCGCAGAAGATGCTGCAGGATCCCAAGGGCCTGGGCGGTCAGTTGGGCAAGGCAGGCTTGCCGGGCGGTCTGTCCGGCATGTTCGGGAAGAAGTGATGGACGACCACACCGATCCCGCCGCCCGCGCCGCGGCCCTTTTGCGCGACCACCGCGCCAGCATCGACCGGCTGGACGCGATCATCGTCTATACGCTGGCCGAACGCTTCAAGCACACCCAGTCCGTCGGCCGCCTCAAGGCCGAACACGATCTTCCGCCGTCCGATCCAGCGCGGGAAGCGCAGCAGATCGAGCGGCTGGAACGCCTCGCGCGCGAGGCCGACCTCGACCCGGAATTCGCGCGCAAATTCCTCAACTTCGTGATCGCCGAAGTGATCCGGCACCACGAAACCTTCCAATCCTGACGGCGGGATCCCCGCCAAACCCGCCATTACAAGGAGAAAACCAATGGCAACGAAAATCCGTCTGGCCCGTGGCGGCAGCAAGAAGCGCCCGCATTACGCCATCGTCGTGTCCGATTCGCGCATGCCGCGCGACGGCCGCTTCCTGGAAAAGCTGGGCACCTACAACCCGCTGCTGGCGAAAGACAGCGAAGACCGCATCAAGCTGGACCTGGACCGCGCCAAGCACTGGCTGGACCACGGCGCCCAGCCGACCGACCGCGTGGCACGCTTCCTGGAAGCCGCTGGCGTGCGTGAGAAATCGACCCGCGCCAACCTGAAAAAGGGCGAGCCGGGCAAGAAAGCCACGGCCCGCGCCGCCGAAAAGGCCGCGAAAGCCGCCGCTCCGGCCGAAGCCGAGTGATCTGATCGGGCGGGGGCACACCCCGCCCTTTTCGTCCGAGGGGACCGCATGTCACAAGACCGCATCTGCGTGGGCGCGATTGCCGGGGCCTTCGGGGTCCAGGGCGAGGTGCGGCTGAAAAGCTTTTGCACCGAACCTTCGGACATTGCGAAATACACCCCCCTGACGACGGAAGACGGCAAGCGCAGCTTCACCGTCCGGCTGACCCGACCCGTGACCGGCGGCCTTGGCGCGCGCCTGTCGGGCGTCGCCACCCGCGAGGATGCCGAGGCGCTGCGCGGCACGACCCTCTGGGCACCGCGCGATGCCTTGCCCTCGCTGCCCGACGACGAATTCTACCACGCCGACCTGATCGGGCTGGAGGTCGTCGATACCGGCGGCGCCGTTCTGGGCCGGGTGCGCGCGATCTTCGACCACGGCGCGGGCGACATCCTGGAAGTCGTGGGCGGCAAGGACGTGTTGCTGCTGCCGTTTACACGCGCAGTGGTCCCGACCGTGGACCTGACCGCAAGACGCATCGTCGCCGATCCCCCCGCGTCCGACGAATGACCGACAAGCCCAAGTCCCATGGCCGCCTGTCCATCAGCACCAGCCTGCGCCCGCGCGAGCTGATGGCGGAACCGCAGGTGCAGGGCGCCTGGACCGCCAGCATCGTCACCTTGTTCCCCGAAGCCTTCCCCGGCATCCTGGGCCTGTCGCTGACCGGCAAGGCCCTGGCGCAAGGCCTGTGGAACCTGCGCACCATTCCCTTGCGCGACTTCGGCATGGGCCGCCACCGCAATGTCGACGACACGCCCGCGGGCGGCGGCGCGGGCATGGTGATCCGCGCCGACGTGATGGACGCAGCCCTGCACGAGGCGCGCCAGGGCCCTCCGCGCCCGGTGATCTACATGTCCCCGCGCGGCAAGCCGCTGACTCAAGGACGCGCCCGCGACCTGGCCCAGGGCAACGGCGTCACCCTGATCTGCGGCCGGTTCGAGGGCGTGGACCAGCGTGTCCTGGACGCCCACGACATTGAGGAAATCAGCATCGGCGACTATGTCCTGACGGGAGGAGAGATCGCCGCTCAGGTCTTGATCGACGCGACGGTTCGCCTTATACCGCGCGTGCTGGGGAATCATGACTCTCTGGCCGAGGAATCCTTTTCCATCGGCAACAGGGGGCTTCTGGAAGCCCCCCAGTTCACGAAGCCCGCCCAGTGGGAAGGCCGCGAGATACCGGAAGTTCTGCTGTCCGGCAATCACGCGGCCATTCATCGTTGGAGGGCCAGTGAAGCCGAAAGGCTGACAAAGGAACGCCGCCCCGACCTGTGGCGGGCATACCAGGACGGTATGGACCCGGCAAAGGACCGACAGCTCTCGGGCGCATCAGACCAATCGCGGGACCGCCGCGAGCATGACAAGGAACCCAGGCGATGAACCTGATTGCAGAACTCGAAGCCGAGCAGATTGCACAGCTCGGCAAGACCATTCCGGATTTCAAGGCCGGCGACACCGTGCGCGTCGGCTACAAGGTGACCGAAGGCACGCGCTCGCGCGTCCAGATGTATGAAGGCGTCTGCATCGCGCGCAAGGGCGGCAGCACCATCAGCGCCAGCTTCACCGTGCGCAAGATCAGCTTCGGCGAAGGCGTGGAACGCGTGTTCCCGCTGTATTCGACCAATGTCGACTCGATCGAGGTCGTGCGCCGCGGCAAGGTTCGCCGCGCCAAGCTGTACTACCTGCGCGACCGTCGCGGCAAGTCGGCCCGTATCGTCGAGAAAACCAACTACCGTCCGCTGTCCGACGCGAAAGCCTGAGGATCCTTCCGATGAAAAAAGAAATCCATCCCGATTACCACGCCATCGAGATCAAGATGACCGATGGCACCACCTACCAGACCCGTTCGACCTGGGGTGCGGAAGGCCAGACCATGACGCTGGACATCGACCCCACCGTGCACCCGGCCTGGACCGGCGGTTCGGCCAAGCTGATGGACACCGGCGGCCGCGTGTCGAAGTTCAAGTCGAAATACGCGGGCCTGGGCTTCTGATCGCCCTGCCCTACGGAATTGCAAAACGCCGCCCCGACCGGGCGGCGTTTTCATTTTGTGCCTTGCAGTCATCTTCTGTGTGAAAATATCCCACAGGGGGTCCGGGGGACGCGAAGTCCCCCGGCGCTCGCGGGACGCAGTCACGCCGCCTCGACGCTGGGCTCTACCAGCGCCACGATGTCCATCATGATCGTGTTCAACTGGAAATCCTTGGGCGTATAGACCCGCGCCACACCCATGGCCCGCAGGCGTGCCGCATCCTCGTCCGGGATGATCCCGCCGACGATCACCGGGACATGGACCATCCCCGCCGCGCGGATGCGGGCCATCACGTCCTCGATCAGCGGCAGGTGACTGCCAGACAGGATCGACAGGCCGATGACATGGGCGTCTTCCTCGGCCGCGCGCGCCACGATCTGTTCGGGTGTCAGGCGGATGCCTTCATAGGTGATGTCCATGCCGCAGTCGCGGGCGCGAAAGGCGATCTGCTCGGCCCCATTGGAATGGCCGTCCAGCCCAGGCTTGCCCACCACGAACTTCAACCGGCGGCCCAGGCGGGCGCTGACGGCATCCACCGCCTCGCGGATCTCCTCCAGGCCTTCAGTCCGGTTCGACGGGCTGGAGGATACGCCGGTCGGGCCGCGGTATTCGCCATGGACCTGCCGCATGATGCCCGCCCATTCGCCGGTCGTGGCACCGGCTTTTGCGGCGGCGATGGAATAAGGCATGACGTTCTCGCCCCGGCGAGCCGCCTCGCGCAGCGCGCCCAACGCAAGCTGCACCGCGCCTTCGTCCCGCGCCTGCCGCCAGGCCTGCAACCGGGCGATTTGGTCCTGTTCCACCGTCGGATCGACCACCATGATCCCGCCATCGCCTGCCGTCAGGGGCGAAGGCTCGCCCCCTTGCCAACGGTTGACGCCGACCACGACTGTTTCGTTGCTCTCGATCCGGCCCAGGCGCTCGGCATTCGATTCGACCAGCCGCGCCTTCATGTAGTCGATGGCCGCGATCGCCCCGCCCATCTGGTCCAACAGGCGCAGTTCGTCGCGTGCGCCCTGCTTCAACTCCTCGACCTTGGCGGCGATGACCGGGTTGCCGTCGAACAGGTCGCCATATTCCAGCAGGTCGGTTTCATAGGCGACGATCTGCTGCATCCGCAGCGACCATTGCTGGTCCCAGGGGCGCGGCAGGCCCAGAGCCTCGTTCCAGGCCGGAAGCTGAACCGCCCGCGCCCGCGCGTTCTTCGACAGCGTGACCGCCAGCATCTCCAGCAGAATGCGATACACGTTGTTTTCCGGCTGCTGTTCCGTCAGGCCCAAGCTGTTGACTTGCACGCCATAGCGGAAGCGGCGGTATTTCTCATCATCGATGCCATACCGCTCGCGCGTGATCTCGTCCCACAACTCGGTGAAGGCGCGCATCTTGCACATCTCGGTGACAAACCGGATGCCCGCATTCACGAAGAAGCTGATGCGGCCCACCATCTCGGGGAAGCTCTCGGCCGGAACCTTGCCCTTGAGGTCGTCCAGAACGGCGATGGCGGTCGCCAGGGCATAGGCCAGTTCCTGCTGCGGCGTCGCGCCAGCCTCTTGCAGGTGATAGGAGCAGACGTTCATCGGGTTCCACTTGGGCAGGTGTTCCCGCGTATAGGCCGCCACGTCCGTGATCATCGCCAAGGACGGTTTCGGCGGGCAGATATAGGTGCCGCGCGACAGGTATTCCTTGATCAGGTCGTTCTGAACCGTTCCTTGCAGCTTGGACACATCCGCGCCCTGCTCCTCGGCCACGGCGATATACAGCGACAGCAGCCAGGGTGCGGTCGCGTTGATCGTCATCGAGGTGTTCATCTGCTCCAGCGGGATCTGGTCGAACAGCGCCCGCATGTCGCCCAGGTGGCAGATCGGCACGCCGACCTTGCCGACCTCGCCCCGCGCCAGCACATGGTCGCTGTCGTATCCCGTCTGCGTGGGCAAGTCGAAGGCTACCGACAGGCCGGTCTGCCCCTTGGCCAGGTTGCCGCGATACAGGGCGTTCGATTTCTCGGCGGTGGAGTGGCCCGCATAGGTGCGGAACAGCCAGGGTTTGTCCTTTTGGGCCATCTTCTCCTCGCAACAATATTTCTGCTTGAAAAGCGATACCGAAAGAAAACTGCGCCGTCAATTCGCCGCAGCGCGGCGCAGAAGACCAACGCTTTGGACATTTTATTACTGTTCGGGCATCTATAATGTTGCATTCTTGCGCAACCATCAGCTACCTCTGGCATCATACCGTGGCGATTCTGCGCCGCAGCAGATGACAGGAGAGATTGATGGCCCTCGATTCCCCCTCTTCGATCGCGCCCTACGAGGCGCCTGTTAAGGACCTGTACGAGATCGGCGAGATGCCGCCCCTGGGCCATGTGCCTGCCCGGATGCACGCCTGGGCGATCCGGCGCGAACGCCAGGGCAATCCGGATCAGGCCATGCAGCTTGAGGTCGTGGATACCCCCAGCATCGACAGCAACGAGGTTCTGGTCCTGGTGATGGCGGCGGGCGTGAACTACAACGGCATCTGGGCGGGCCTGGGGGTGCCGATCAGCATGTTCGACGTCCACAAGCAGCCCTATCACATCGCGGGATCGGACGCGTCGGGGATCGTCTGGGCGGTGGGCGACAAGGTTCGCCGCTGGAAGGTCGGCGACGAGGTCGTGATCCATTGCAACCAGGACGACGGCGACGACGAGGAATGCAATGGCGGCGACCCGATGTATTCGCCCACCCAGCGCATCTGGGGATACGAGACGCCGGACGGCAGCTTCGCCCAGTTCACTCGCGTCCAGTCCCAGCAACTGATGCCGCGCCCCAAGCACCTGACCTGGGAAGAATCGGCTTGCTATACCCTGACGCTGGCCACCGCATACCGGATGCTGTTCGGGCACGAGCCGCATGAACTGAAGCCCGGCATGAACGTGCTGGTCTGGGGCGCGTCGGGGGGCCTTGGGTCCTATGCGATCCAGCTGATCAACGCCGCGGGCGGCAATGCCATCGGTGTCATATCCGAGGAAGACAAGCGCGACTTCGTCATGGGCCTGGGTGCCAAGGGCGTCATCAACCGCAAGGAATTCAACTGCTGGGGCCAGTTGCCCACCGTGAACACGCCGGAATACAAGGAGTGGTTCAACGAGGTCCGCAAGTTCGGCAAGGCCATCTGGGACATCACCGGCAAGGGCAACAACGTCGACATCGTCTTCGAACATCCGGGCGAGGCGACCTTCCCCGTCAGCACCTTTGTCTGCAAGAAGGGCGGCATGGTGGTGATCTGCGCGGGCACCACCGGCTTCAACTGCACCTTCGACGTGCGCTACCTGTGGATGCACCAGAAGCGCATACAGGGCAGCCATTTCGCCCATCTGAAGCAGGCTTCGGCGGCGAACAAGCTGATGCTGGAGCGCCGGCTGGACCCATGCATGTCCGAGGTCTTCCCCTGGGCCGAGATTCCGGCAGCCCATGTCAAGATGATGAAGAACCAGCACAAGCCTGGCAACATGTCCGTGCTGGTCCAGGCGCCCACCACCGGCCTGCGCACCTTCGAGGATGCACTGGAAGCCCGCCGGGGCGCCTGACAGCCCGGGACCTAAACGGCGGGGCCGCCATGCGGCGGCCCTTCCGAAGCATCTGACCCTCTCAGATCTCGGCCTGGCGCCTGTCGAAGGCGCGGCACTTCCACTCGGCCACGGTTTCCTTGGGATGGCTTTCCACCCATTCGGCCATGACCTGCTGGCCATGCACCATGCAGGCCATGATGTTCGTTTCGGTGAAGATCAGGCTTCGGTCCTGACAGCTGGCAGGATCGGCTGACAGGCAACTGACAAACAGCAGTTCAATCATCACATCCTCCTTTTCCGTTCCTCCCAATGCGCAACAGGCATTCAGGATGAGGACATGATAGTTTTGCAGCCGTGATCCGGCCGTGAAAATGGAACAAAAATCTGGATATCAACCGATTTTTCGTCAGCAGCGTGCGAATCAGGCACGCCCGATGAAAAAGGCGGCCTAGATTGACCTGTCACCCTCTCCGGCGCGGCGACAAACCCAGGACTTGACCCAGTCATCCGGATGGGCGGCAACCCATCGCGCAAGCTCATGCTGACCCGACAACATACAGGTCTGCAGGCCGTTTCGGGGTTCAAACAACAGGCTGTGTTCGGTGCAGCGTTGGGGATCGCTGATCAGGCAGGTGACGAAGAACAATTCGATCATCGCGCGTTCCTTTCGACGATCTTGTAATCACGCATGACCCGCAGGAAAGTTGCATGGTTGCGAATTATTGGCCTGGTTCGTCGGCCAGGTCGGGCGATCGGGTGTCCGGCCTCGCAGGCTTCGTCCGCCGGCCGACCTGGCGGGGCCTTTGGGTCACCTGACCCCGCCGCCGGGCGGCCGACAAGGCGGCTTCGCTTTTCGGGCGGGGCGGGATAAGACCGGGCCATGAACACCCCCGCCCCTTCCCTGTCCCCCGACCAGGCCGATGCCTGGGACGCCCTGGCCGAGGCCTTTGGCGCGTCGGGCATCGACCTGATCGCCGAGGAGTTGCAGCCCCCGCAGCCCGGCAAGGGTCGCGTGATGGCGGTCATCGGCAAGGCCGGGTCCGGCAAGACGCTGCTTCTGTCGCAGATCACCAAGGCCCTGCGCGATGCAGGGGTAGAGGTCGTCAGCGGCGATTACGAGGGCCGCCGCCGCAAGGACCGGCGCAGCGTGGCGATCCTGGCGCCGACGAACAAGGCGGCCTTCGTCTTGCGGATGCGCGGCGTGCCCGCGACGACGATCCACCGCATCCTTTACACGCCCGTCTATGATCCCGAATATGAAAAGCTGGCCGAATGGCTGACCGGCACCGGGGACCGCCCCGCCGTCGAGGGGATGACGGACACGGCGCTTGACCGGGCAAAGGCGTTCTATGACCAGCACAGCTCCATTCCCGGTGCGCTTGCGGCGGCGGGCTTGCGCGGGTCCGACTTCATCCGCGGCTGGAAACGGCGCGAGGATGCCCTGGATGTCGGCCTGATCGACGAAGCCTCGATGCTGGACGAAAAGCAGTTCGACGACCTGCGCGAGATTTTCCCGCTGCTGGTGCTGTTCGGCGATCCGGCCCAGCTTGCCCCGGTGGGCCAGTCGGGCGAAATGGTCTTTGAAAAGCTGGCCCCTTCGCAGCGGCTGGTCCTGAACCGCATCCACCGGCAGGCCGGTGACAGCCCCATTCTGGATCTGGCCCATGCGCTGTCCGACGACGCCCTGGGCTTCGACGATTTCGAAAGCCTGATCCGCGCCGCCGCCCGCAAGGACGACCGCGTCGTCTGGGCCGAACGGGTGGAAAGCGACCTGATGGCGCGCAGCCCGGTGCTGGTCTGGCGCAACGCCACCCGCATCCGGCTGATCCACGCCTTCCGCGCGGCCTATGGCGCGCCGGGTGATGCCCTGCTGCCGGGCGAGCCGCTGATCTGCGACGGGCTGGAACTGCCCTTGAAGCATCGCAAGAAGCGCATCGACCTGGAGGCGCGGGGGCTGATCAAGGGCGCGCAGGTCGTCTATCTGGGACCGGGCCGCAAGCCGGGCTTTTCCCGCCTGCACGTCATCGGGGCCGAGGATCCGCGCCTGTCCGCCGCCAGCATCGTCAAGATCGAACTGCCGGACGAGGATGAACCCTTCATCCCCTTTGCCGCCCGCATGGGCGCCACCTTCCTGCATGGCGCGGCGGTGACGATCCACAAGTCGCAGGGCAGCCAGTGGCCAGACGTGCAGGTCTTCGGCCCCGACATCAGCGCCGCCGCCTGGTCGAACCGGACCGAGGCCGGGATCCCCCTGTGGAAGCGGCTGGCCTATGTCGCGATCACGCGGGCGCAGGAACGGCTGCTGTGGGTCACAAAGGCCCGGCTGGCGCGGCCGTCGGCGGCACTGGGAACAGATGACCTGGATGCGCCGGTCGCCGATCTTGCCCTCGCGGGCGAGGACGACTGACAAGCCGGGGGTTTCACACCCCCGGGCCCCCGTGGGATATTTCAGCCAAGGTGACTGTCAGCGCGGGCGCTTGCGGTGGTCCAGGCGTTCGATGGACAGGCGCAGGGCCTCGACCAGGGCCTCCTTGGGAATGCCGGTTTCCTGCGAAAGCCGCATGATGCCGAAATGGACGCGGGCCAGTTCCTGGTAATAGCGCGTGAAGGTATAGTTGATCGACGCCCCCACCACCGCCCCGAAAAGCGGCGCAGCCTGGGCGGCCAGCTTCTGGCCCATCGATACCGACAGGCGCGGCGCGACCTTGCTGATCAGCCCCTGCACCGTCTGCCCTGTCACCGACATGCGCGCGGCCAGCAGGCCCAGATCGGTGGAATCATCCTCGGCCATCGGACCGGCGGCGGCAAAGATGCGCAGGCATTCCATGCGCACCTCCTCGCTGTCGGGATCCAGCCCGTGTTCGACGGCAATATCCAGCATGGCGCGCAACAGCAGGGTGATGGTGAAGGGCAGCTCGATCATCGCGCCGGCAAAGCCGCCAACGCCGCCGGCAGCCCCGCTGACGGTCGAGGCCATGCGGTTGAACCAGTCGCCCCGGTCCCGCACCATCCGCCGCGAACTGGTGGCGGCGGCAAAGGCGCGGTTCAGCGCCGTGCGCGTGATCCGGTCCATGCGGCTGCGCACGAAGCCTGGCAGCTTCTCGATCAACCCCTCGGCGCTGTTTCCGACGACCGACATCAACTCCATCCCCAGTCCGCCGGCATCCAGGTAGCGCCGCGCAAGGCGGTCGATCTGGACATGGACGGAAGGGTCATTGATCGGCGGAAGCACCAGCTGCGGATTGGTCGCCATTATCATCCTCTTGCGAAACGGCCAGGTCTGGGGGTTCCACGGTGACACAGGCCGAGGCGGCGTCAAGCCCGCGCACCCGATGCGCCAGGGCCTCCACCACCTGCGGCGAGGTTTCGCGCGTCACCTGCCCCGTCACTCCAACCCAGGCACCCCGAGAGAGTTCCAGTCCCAGCACCCGGTCGGGGTTCGTGGGCGGCGGCATCACCACGTCGTCCAGCCTGGCAAAGCCGAAGCGGTTGTAATAGGGCGCATCGCCCACCAGCAGCACCCGCGCCCAACCCAGCTTGCGCGCCCGCGCCAGGCTGTTGCGCATCAGAAGGCCGCCCAGCCCCTCGCCCTGCGCGGTCGGATGGACGGCCACCGGTCCCAGCAGCAGCACGGGCTTCTGCGCCACCCGCACCGGCCAGAAGCGGATCGCGGCCAAAAGGATGCCGTCCGTGCGCAGCACCAGGCACAAATCGGCAACCTTCGGAACGCCGTCCCGCAGGCGGTATGACGACAAGGCGGTCCGGCCTGGCGCAAAGCACAGGTCGTAAAGCGCCTCGACCTCAGGTTCGTCGGCGGCGGTTTCGGGGCAGATCTCGTACATCGCGCCTCCTGTCGGGTCCTGGCGCCCCTTAGCATGGGGAGGGGGACGATGAAACATGCCGGGGCATTGCGGCCCAGTGCTGCTGATGGCAGGTTGTCCGCGCATGGATCACAGGAGGCCCGCGATGTTCTACCGCCCTGAAAACGGCCACGGGCTGCCCCATAATCCCTTCAACGCGATCATCGCGCCGCGTCCGATCGGCTGGATCTCCACGCGCGGCTCGGCGGGCGACAACCTGGCGCCTTATTCCTTCTTCAACGCGGTGGCCTATGTCCCGCCGCAGGTGATGTTTGCATCGACCAGTTCCAAGCCCGACCGGAACGGCACCAAGGACAGCGTGGCCCAGGTCATCGAATCGGGCGTCTTCTGCGTCAACATTGCCACCGGCGACCTGCGCGACCAGGTAAACGCGTCGTCCGCGCCCCTGCCCGCCGGTGTCAACGAGTTCGAGGCGGCGGGTATCGAGGCTGCCGAATGCGACACCATCGCCTGCCCGCGCGTGGCTGGCGCGGCCGCTGCCCTAGAATGCCGCATGACCCGCGTCGTGCCCTTGGCCGGAGAGGCGAACTTCGTTGTCTTCGGCGTGGTCACGGGCGTCCATATCCGCGATGACTGCGTGGTGGACGGCCGCTTCGATCCCCGTCCGGCGGGCGGCTGGATTGCACGGCTTGGCTATCGCGATTATGCCGCCGTCCAAGACCTGTTCGAAATGGAACGCCCTGCATGAGCCTGAACGTCAAGGATTACATCCGCACCATTGTCGATTTCCCTCATGAAGGGATCATGTTCCGGGATGTGACGACCCTGTTCGCGGATGCGCGCGGCTTTCGCATCGCGATCGACCAGTTGCTGGCGCCCTATGCCGGCGCGCGGATCGACAAGGTCGTGGGGCTGGAAGCACGCGGCTTCATCCTGGGCGGCGCGGTGGCGCATCAGCTGTCCACCGGCTTTGTCCCGATCCGCAAGAAGGGCAAGCTGCCCGGCGCAGTGATCTCGCAGGCCTACCAGCTTGAATACGGCGAGGCCGTGGTCGAGGTTCACGACGACGCGTTGAGGCCGGGCGAGCGGGTCCTGATCGTGGACGACCTGCTGGCGACCGGCGGCACGGCGGCGGCGGGGATCAGCCTGTGCCAAAGGCTGGGCGCAAAGGTGGTAGGCTGCGCCTTCGTGATCGACCTTCCGGACCTGGGCGGGCGCAAGCTTCTGGAGGGTCTGGGCCACGAGGTTCATGCGCTGACGGCGTTCGAGGGCGATTGAACGCTATTTCAGCGGGTCATGCCCCCAGTTCATCAGCGAATGGCGCCAAGGGCTGTCCTTCTTGTCGGTTTCGGGCCCGCCCTGCGCGGTATGGCGCTTGATGTAACCCACGACCTTGGCCATGTGCGACCAGTCGTCATCGGTCAGCTCGGACTTCTTCCTGTCCTTGATCTCGATGATGCGGCGGCCGGACTTGTGGCCGGTGCTCTCGCCTTCGCCTGCGGCATCGCCGACGGACTTGCTGTCCTCGGTCTCCAGCCAGGTGCGAAGCTCGGACGGGGTCATGTTGACCAGATCCCGCCATTCCTCCCAGATATCGTCATGCGACTTCATGTGTGCCTCTTTTCCCAGCGAACACCGGGCAGGCGCGACAGGTTCCTAAAGCGGCAGGATCACCCCCGGATTCATGATCCCCGCGGGATCCAGCGCATCCTTGATCGCCCGCATCGCCGCCAGCCGGGTTGGATCGCCCCATTCGGCCAGTTCCGCGGCCTTCAGCCGCCCCACCCCGTGTTCCGCCGAAAACGACCCGCCGCGTTCCACGACCATCTGATGCACGGCGCGCGACAGGCTGCGGCGGATGTCGTCATAGGTGTCGCGCGTCCGACCCTCGGCCGGGAACAGGTTGAAATGCAGGTTGCCGTCGCCAAGGTGGCCGAAGCAGTTGATGCGCAGGTCGGCCATGTCCACCAGCATGGTGCTGGCATCGCGGATGAAGCGGGCGATTTCCGACAGGGGTAGGCTGATGTCGTGGCTGGCAATGGCGCCGATGTGGCGGTTGGCGTCGGGGATCGTCTCGCGGACTGCCCACAACTCGGCCGCCTGCTGGCCTGACCGGGCGATCACGCCGTCGCTAACCAGGCCGGCCTCGGCCGCGTCGGTGAACAGGCCTTCAAGCGCCTCGTCGGCCGACAGGCCTGCAGGAAGGCCCACCTCGATCAGGACCAGCCAGTCGGGGCGGTCCGCGAAGGGCTGGCGCAGGGCGGGAAAGGCCACGTCCAGGAAGCGAAGCCCCTGCCCCGAGATCAGTTCAAAGGCCGTCACGCCCCCGGCCATGCGCGCCTGAGCCAGGGACAGCAGGGTCAGCGCAGCCTCGGGCGATTCCACGACCAGCATCGCGACGCCGGTTTCAGCAGGCACCGGGGCCAGCACCAGGGATGCGGCGGTGATGATGCCCAGCGTGCCCTCGGCCCCGATCAGCAGGTCGCGCAGGTCATAGCCGGTGTTGTCCTTTCGCAGACGCTTCAGGTCATGCATGACCTGCCCCTGCGGCAAGACCGCCTCGATCCCCAGGCACAAGGCGCGGGCATTGCCATAGCGCAACACGTTCACACCGCCCGCATTGGTCGCCAGCACCCCGCCAATCTGGGCCGTCCCGCCCGATGCAAGGGCCAGCGGAAACTGCCGGCCCACCCTGGCCGCAGCCTCGCGGACCTGCTGCAGGGTCGCGCCAGCCTCGGCCAGGATCACGCCTTCCTCGGGATGGATGTCACGGACGCGGTTCATCCGTTCCAGCGACAACAGAAGCGGCACCGTGCCGTCCGACATCACCTGCCCGCCCACAAGGCCCGTGCCGCCGCCGCGCGGCACGATGGGAACACGAGCGCCTGCGCAGGCGCGGACGACGGCCGCCACCTCCTCGACCGTGCGGGGCGCCGCGACCAGGCCCGCCCGGCCCCTGAAGCGCCCGCGCGGTTCTTCCAGATAGGCGGGGCCGATCTCTCTCAGCACGCCTTCGGGAAGCAGGCGCCCAAGCGCGTCGGTGGCGTCATTCAGCATCATCTGTTCCTATCGCGCATCCGTGCGGCCACGGCGGTCGCTGCGCAGGTTGGCGTAAAGCACGTGGTTGCGCCACCGCCCATCGATCTGGAGATAGCTTTGGGCAACGCCCTCATACTTGAAACCGGACTTTTCCAGAACGCCACGCGATGCCGCGTTTTCCGGCAGGCAGGCGGCCTCGATCCGGGACAGGTCAAGGGCGGTGAAGGCGTGATGGACCAGGGCGCCGATGGCTTCGCGCATATAGCCCTGGCGGGCAAAGTCCTGCCCGATCCAGTAACCGATGGTCCCCGACTGGGCCGGGCCGCGCCGGATGTTGTCCAGCGTGATCGCGCCCAGCAGCACGCCGTCGCGCCGCAGCACGAACAGCGGCAGCGCCGTGCCGCCCCGGCTGGCACGCGCCGCCCAGTAGACGCGGTTGACGAAGCTCTTGCGCGACAGGTGGTCGGGCGACCAGACGGGTTCCCAAGGCGTCAGGAAGGCGCGACTGGCCTGCCGCAGCGAGGTCCAGGCATGGAAATCCCCGTGGGCAGGCAGGCGCAGCACGATCCGTTCGGTTTCCAGCCGCACGGGTCGTGGTCGGAGGAACATCAGGCGGCAAGCCGTTCGGCAAGCGCGTCCCGCGCGGGCGCGGCCTTGACGGGGCCGTAAAGCGCAAGTGCGGGCCGGGCCTGGGCAATCAGCGCCTGCGCATGGGCGCGCACCTCGGTCACGGTGACGGCGGCGATGCGATCCGCAACCTCGGCCGCGTCCGGCACCCTGCCCCAGATCGCCAGCGTCCGCGCCATGCGTTCGGCCTGGGCCGACGGGCTTTCCAGCGACATCAGCAGGCTGGCACGCAGTTGCGCCTTGGCACGGGCAACCTCGGCCTCGGACATGTCATCGGCGGCGCGCTTGATCTCGTCCACGGTCAGGGTGGAGAGATCGGCCAGATCCTCGGCCCCGGTGCCGGCATAGACCGTCAGCATCCCGGTGTCGTCGTGAAAGCCCGACTGCGCAAAGATCGTATAGCACAAGCCCCGTTCCTCGCGGATCTTCTGGAACAGCCGCGAGGACATGCCGCCGCCGAGGGCGGAGGAGAAGATCTGGGCCGCATAGAAGTCGGGCGCCAGATAGCCCGGCCCTTCCAGGGCCAGGGCAAAATGCGCCTGTTCAAGCTTCTTGACCTTGCGGGTTTCCAGCCCCTGCCAGCGAGCGGCCTCTCGCGGTGCCTGGATCACGGGGGCAAGATGCCCGAAGGCGCGTTCAGCCAGCCGCACGATGCGGTCGTGATCGACCGCGCCGGCGGCTGCCACGATCATCTGGCCGGGACCATAGTTTTCCGCGACAAAGCCCGCCAGGTCGGCGCGGCCGAAGCTGCTGACCCGTTCGGCCGGTCCAAGGATCGTGCGGCCCATCGGCTGGTTGGGATAGGCGGCCTCTTGCAGCCAATCGAAGATGATGTCGTCGGGCGTGTCCATCGACTGCCCGATTTCCTGCAGGATCACGCCGCGCTCGACCTCGATCTCGCGTTCGTCGAAGACGGGGTTCAGCACGATGTCGGACATGACGTCAAAGGCCAGATCGACATCGTCTTCCAGCACGCGCACGTAATAGGCCGTCGCATCGCGCGAGGTATAGGCGTTGATATAGCCGCCCACATCCTCGATCGCCTCGGCGATCTGCAGGGCGGTGCGGGTCGCGGTGCCCTTGAAGGCCATGTGTTCCAGGAAATGGGCGATGCCGTTCTGCTCGGGACGTTCGTTGCGCCCGCCTGCATTCACCCAGATGCCCAAGGCTGTGGAATGCAGCCCCGGCATCAGGCGCGTGGCGACGCGCAATCCGTTGGGCAGGGTCGTGACGTGCAGGTTCGGGTCTTGGTTCACTGGGTTCTCCGCTCAAGGATCAGCGACTTAAGCGCCTCGACGTCATTTTCAACCCGTGTCACCCGTTCGGGCAGGTCGAACAGGGCGGCCATATGCGGCGGCAGCGGGGGCCGAAGGCCGATGGCCTGTTCCACGGCATCGGGGAACTTGGCGGGATGGGCGGTGGCCAGGGTCACCATCGGCACGCCGGGTTCGACATGCTGGCGCGCGACGGCCACGCCGACGGCGCTGTGGGGGCACAAAACCTCACCGGTTTCGGCGCGGATGGTGCGGATCATCGCGACGGTCTCTTCCTCGGACACGCGGCCCGACAGGTATTGCTCGCGCAGCGTCTGAAGCGCACCCTGGCTGATGGTGAAGCCGCCGGCCTTCAATTCGTCCATCAGTTGCGAAATCGCCGCCGCTTCGCCGCCATAGGCCAGATAAAGCGCGCGCTCGAAGTTGGAACTGACCTGGATGTCCATCGACGGGCTGATCGAAGGCTCGACCGTGCCGACGCGGTATTCGCCCGTGGTCAGGGCACGGTGCAGGATGTCGTTCTGGTTCGTTGCCACGATCAGCCGGCGGATCGGCAGGCCCATCGCCCGCGCGATGGATCCCGCGAAGATGTCGCCGAAGTTGCCGGTCGGCACGGTGAAGTCCGTCTCGCGCATCCCCAGGCTGGCGCAGGCCGTGAAGTAATAGACGATCTGCGCCACCACCCGCGCCCAGTTGATGCTGTTGACGCCCGCCAGTCCCACCTGGTCGCGGAAGGCGTGGTCGTTGAACAGATCCTTCAGCCGCGCCTGGCAGTCGTCGAAGTGGCCGGTCACGGCAAGCGCGTGGACGTTGGCGGCGTCCGGCGTCGTCATCTGGCGGCGCTGCACCTCGGACACGCGGCCATGGGGGAACATGATGAAGACGTCGACATTGTCGATGCCCTTGAAGGCCTCGATGGCGGCCGAGCCCGTGTCGCCCGAGGTCGCGCCGACGATGGTGATCCTTTCGCCCGACCGCTTCAGCGCGATCTCGAACAGTTGGGCGATCAACTGCATGGCGAAGTCCTTGAAGGCCAGCGTCGGCCCGTGGAACAGTTCCAGCAGGTGATGGCCGGGGGCCAGCTGGAGCAGGGGCGCCTTCGCCGTGTGTTCGATGCGGGCGTAGGCGCGGTCGATGGCGCCGCGCAGCTCGTCGTCGGTAAAGCTGTCGCCGGTGAAGGGGCGGACGACGCGGAAGGCCACTTCCTCATAAGGCAACCCGTCCAGGTCGTTCAGTCCGCCAAATGCCGGGATCGTCTCGGGCAGGTACAGGCCACCGTCGCGGGCCAGGCCGGACAGCATCGCCCCTTCGAAGTTCAGCACCGGGGCCTGGCCCCGCGTCGAGACGTAACGCATCCGTATTCCCTTAGTATTTCCGCTGCCTGATACGCCAGATCAGGGCCACTGTCATCCCTGCCCAGGTTGCCGCGATCAGGAACCACTGGACGGCATAGGACAGGTGGTTGTTGGGGATCCCCTCGACCGCGACGGGGATCGGTTCCACCCCCTGCGCGTCGCCCTCGACGAAGCTGGCGACCACCAGGATCGGCTGGGTATCCAGCACCTCGGCCATGGCGGGCACGTCGCGGGCGAACCAGATATTCTCGTCCAGATTAGGGTCGGGCGTGGCGCTGCCCTTTTCGTCGGGCCAGTGCAGGTTGCCCCGGATGTTCAGCCGGACGGGGGGCCGTTCGACATGGCGCAGCTCCTGCGGGACGAAGCCGCGGTCGACCATGATCGCCCGCCCGTCATCGGTGACAAAGCGCGACACGACCTGGTAGCCGCCGCCCTGTTCCTTGGTATGGGACAGCACGTCGATTTCTGCCCCGGTCGTGGTGCCGCTGACCGTCACGGGCAGGTATTTCATCGAGGGGTCGACGGCGGCAGGCAAGGGCACGGGTTCGGCCTGGATACCGGCCTCGATGCTGGCGATCATGCCTTCCTTCCAGTCCATCCGGCGCAGTTGCCACAGGCCAAGCTGGATCAGGATCGCGCAGCCGACGATGCCAAGGATCAGGGGAAACAGGATGCGGCGCATGAGGATAAAGCCAGGGGCAAAGAAAAACGCGCGGGGCCATGCCCGCGCGCCATGTGTCAGGTCATGCGGGGATCAGCTGCCCCAGACATAGACGACCGCGAAAAGGAACAGCCAGATCACGTCGACGAAGTGCCAGTACCAAGCTGCGGCCTCGAAGCCCACGTGCTTTTCCTGGCTCATCTGGCCGTTCATCAGGCGCAGCAGGCAAACGGCAAGGAAGACCGTCCCGATGATGACATGGATGCCGTGGAAGCCCGTCGCCAGGTAGAAGGCGCTGGCATAGGACGTGTCGGCCAGGCCAAAGGCCGCGTGGCTGTATTCGTAGGCCTGCAGGATCGAGAAGACGACGCCCAGGATCACGGCGACGATCAACCCGTTGATGGTGGTCTTGCGGTCGTTGTCATGGACAAGCGCGTGGTGCGCCCAGGTCACGGCGACGCCCGACAACAGAAGGATCAGCGTGTTGATGAAGGGCAGGTGCCAGGGGTCGAAGGTCACGATGCCTTCGGGCGGCCAGACGCCGTCCTTGATCGGGCTTTCCGGGCCCATCGGATACAGCGCGTTCTTGATGAAGTTCCAGAACCAGGCGACGAAGAACATCGCCTCGGAGATGATGAACAGGATGAAGCCGTATTGCAGGCCGATGCGCACCACCGGGGTATGGTCGCCCGCCTGGCTTTCGCGGACCACGTCGGCCCACCAGCTGTACATCACGTAAAGCACGCCGACGAAGCCGATCAGGAACAGCCAGGGGCCGTTGACCGGAATGCCCAGCAGATGAACCTCGCCAGAATGCATCCAGCCTACTGCGCCATACAGCATCAGGAAGGCCGAGATGGCGGAAACGAAGGGCCAGATCGACGGCGGAAGGATATGGTAATCGTGGTTCTTTGCGTGCGCCATGAGCTATCCCCGTCGGCTCCTTGAGGTATTCAGTTGACGTTATCGGCCGGTGCAGCGTCAAGAGACGCCTGCTTCGGCTCGGTCCGGTGGAAGGTATAGGACAGGGTGATGTCCCTGATCCAGCTTGCGTCGCGATCCGTGACCAGTTCCGGGTCCACATAGAAGCTGACCGGCATCTCGATCCGCTCGCCCGGCTGAAGGGTCTGCTCGGTGAAGCAGAAGCACTCGATCTTGCTGAAGTAATAGCCCGACACTTCCGGCGCGACGTTGTAGCTGGCGGTGCCGGTGATGGGCACGTCGGAATTGTTGATGGCCTCGTAGAAGGCCAGGCCGTTCTCGCCAATCTTGATCTCCATGCTGGTCTGCATGGGGCGGAAGGTCCATTCCAGGTTCTTGTCCACATTGGCGTCGAAACGGACCCGGACGACCTCGTCCAGCACGTGATCGGGCGCCGAGACCGCCACTTGGGTCGTGCCGCCAAAGCCGGTGACGCGGCAGAACCAGTCATAGAAGGGCACAGCCGCCCAGGCCAGCGCCCCCATCGTCACGACGACGCCCACCAGCCATGTAACGGTCTTCTTTTCGGGCGACATGCTCATTCCTCTGCCTCCTGGGGAAGGACCGAGACGCGCGGCTGGTGGTCATAGGCTTCCATCAGGTCGCCCTGCTGGACCTTCACGACCGTCAGCCCGAAGACCAGGGCGACAAAGGCCACCAGCACAAGCCCCAGCCCGACATTGCGGGACCGGCGCCGCTTGTGAAGTTCATGTTCCGTATTCAGCGCCATCACCAGGCCCCCGCTGCATTCTGGACCAGCAATGCCACGAAGTGCAGGAACAGATAGTAAAGAGACAGCTTGAAGACGCGCTTTTCCACCGCATAGCCATCGGCCACCGCCGCAGCCTCGTCCCGGCGCAGGATCTGCCAGCCGCCGTGGATGAACAGCGCGTTCAGCACCACCGCCGCGGCCAGATAGATCGGCCCGCCGACCGACGTAAGCCCCAGCCAGATCGCGAAGGGCGCCAGCACCAGCGTATAGGCGAAGATGTGGCGGCGCGTCGCGGGGCGGCCATGCGTGACCGTCAGCATCGGCACCCTGGCCTCGTGATAGTCGGACTTCATGAACAGCGCGAGCGCCCAGAAATGCGGCGGCGTCCAGAAGAAGATCAGCGCGAACATCAGAAGCGATTCGATGCTGATCCCGCCCGTGGCGCAGGCCCAGCCGATCATCGGCGGGAAGGCACCGGCAGCGCCGCCGATGACGATGTTCTGCGGCGTCCAGCGTTTCAGCCAGATGGTGTAGACCACGGCATAGAAGAAGATCGTGAAGGCCAGGAAACCCGCCGCGAACCAGTTCGCGGCCAGGCCCAGCATCATCACCGAAAAGCCTGCCAGGATCAGGCCCAGCGACAGCGCCGCGCCCCCCTCGATCCGGCCTGCCGGGATGGGGCGGCCCTGGGTGCGGCGCATCACGGCGTCGATGTCGGCGTCATACCACATGTTCAGCGCGCCCGACGCCCCGCCGCCAAGCGCGATGAACAGAACCGAACAGAAGGTGATGAAGGGATGCACGTCGACGGGCGCCACCCACAGGCCGACAAAGGCGGTGAAGACGACCAGCGACATCACCCTCGGCTTGAGCAGCGCGACAAAGTCGCGGAACTCGGCCTCGGGGGCGCCGTCATAGGTGTTGATGTCGGTCATCTCGTCTTCGGTCTGGCTTGTGTCGCTGGTCCGACCGACGGTCAGTCGGCCTCGGCCAGCGTCACGGTTTCATCGGTGGACAGCGCGGCGGTCGCCGGCGCCCCTTCAAGCGTGCCGCCCTGTTCGGCGACCCATTCGGCATATACCTCGGGGCTGACGGCCTTCACGACAATGGGCATATAAGCGTGGTTGATGCCGCAGAGTTCGTAGCAATGGCCGAAATAGACGCCTTCCTGCTCGACATTGAACCAGGCTTGCGCGATGCGGCCCGGAACGGCGTCCTGCTTGACGGCAAAGGCGGGAACCGACCAGGAATGGATCACGTCGTTGCCGGTCACCTGCAGCAGCACCGTCTGGCCGACGGGCACGACCACGGCCGTATCGGTGGCCAGCAGGAACTCGTCCTCGGAATAGCCATAGTCGGCCAGTTCTTCCTTGGCCAGCATGATCGAATCGAAGCTGATCCCGTTCTCGGGATATTCATAGGACCAGTACCACTGGTTGCCGGTGGCCTTGATCACAACATCGGGGTCGGCGGGCATTTCCTGGCTGCGGAACAGCGCCGGCAGCGAAAAGGCCCCGATCGTCACCAGGATCAGCACCGGCACCAGCGTCCAGGCCACTTCCAGCGGGGTGTTATGGGTAAAGCGGGCCGGAACCGGGTTCGCGCGCCTGTTGAACCGCAGGATCGCATAGGCCAGAAGCCCGCAGACGATCAGCGTCACGACGGTGATGATGATCAGCACGAAATGATCCAGCCACTGCTGGTCGCGGGCCAGTTCGGTGGCCGCGGGCTGGAAGTTCACGCCGCGCGGCTCGGGCTTGCCGATCACGGGCAGTTCGCCCAACACATCCTGCGCAAAGGCCGACCCGGCTACCATTCCCGCCGTCGCAAGCCCCGAAGCTGCCGCGACTGTCCGGCGAATCATCGCTATTGCCATCATCCCATCCCGTTATCCTGGCGCGGCCGCGCGACCGCAGGTCGCCCAAGGGCGGCCCTTTTCCTTTAACACTGACCGTTCTATGACCATATCTCGTCCCAGCGGGCAAGTGATACATAAGCCTGCCCAAGCAAATTACCGGCACTGGGCCGCCCGGGCCGCGTCAGAAAGATGAGCCGCCATGAGCCGAACCTCTTTTGATCCGTTTACCTCGCATCTCGACCGGGACCGGGCCCTGGCGGTCCTGCGCGAAGCCACGGCGGGGGCCGAGGATGGCGAGTTGTTCCTGGAACATTCGGTGTCTGAATCGTTGGTCTTCGACGACGGGCGTCTGCGCAACTCGGGCTATACCGCCGAACAGGGTTTCGGCCTGCGCGCCGTCCGCGGCGAGGTGACGGGATATGCCCATTCGACCGAGATTTCGGAACCGGCCCTGCGCCGCGCCGCCGAGACCGCCCGGCTGGCCGTGGGCCAGGGCGGCGGGGTCATGGCGCCCGCCGCACCCATGCAGGTGCAGCCGCTATACATGGCCGCCGACCCCGCCGAGGGCGTTCCCTTTGCCCAAAGGATCGAGCTTTTGCGGCAGATCGACGATTATGCCCGGTCGCGCGACCCGCGGGTGGTTCAGGTGACGGTCTCGCTGGCCTCGTCGCTGCAGCAGGTGGCGATCCTGCGCCCCGAGGGCGGGCTGGTGACCGACATCCGCCCCATGGCGCGGCTGAATGTCAGCGTGATCGTCGAGAATAACGACCGCCGTGAATCGGGCGGGCATGGCGGCGGCGGGCGCATTCCGCTGGCCGGGTTGATGGACCCGGCCCATTGGCAACCCGCCGTGGACGAGGCGCTGCGCATCGCCCTGGTCAACCTGCGGTCCGTGCCCGCGCCGGCTGGCGTGATGGATGTCGTGCTTGGCCCCGGCTGGCCCGGTATCCTTCTGCACGAGGCCGTGGGCCATGGCCTGGAAGGCGATTTCAACCGCAAGAAAGCATCGGCCTTTGCGGGGCTGATGGGACAACGTGTCGCAGCCCCCGGCGTGACGGTGGTGGACGACGGCACCATCCCCGACCGGCGCGGGTCCATCGGCGTTGATGACGAAGGGATGTCCCCTGCCCGCAACGTGCTGATCGAGGACGGGATCCTGGTCGGCTACATGCAGGACCGCCAGAACGCGCGTCTCATGGGGGTGGATCCGACCGGCAACGGCCGGCGGCAAAGCTTCTCGCACGCGCCGATGCCGCGCATGACCAACACCTACATGCCCGGCGGCGAAGCGGACCCGGCCGCGATCCTGGCGGACCTGAAGGACGGCATCTATGCAGTGGGCTTCGGCGGCGGCCAGGTGGACATCACCAACGGCAAGTTCGTGTTTTCCTGCACCGAGGCTTATCGCGTCAGGAACGGCGTGGTGGGCGACCCGATCCGGGGCGCGACGCTGATCGGCGACGGGGCGACCGCGCTGCAGCAGGTGCGCGCCATCGGCAACGACATGGCCCTGGATCCGGGCATCGGCAATTGCGGCAAGCAGGGGCAATGGGTGCCGGTGGGCGTGGGCCAGCCGACGCTGCTGATCGGCGGGCTGACGGTCGGGGGCTCGGCTGCCTAGAGGACGCTAACCAGTTGTTAACCGCTGCGGCGTAATGCTGATTCTCGGACAAGGGCCGGAGGCAGCATGGATACCGGGCATCTTCCTTTCGACAGCCGCAGCGTTCAGGACGACGACCTCAGCGTCCTGCGCCTGATCCGGTCGCGCCGCGTCGGGCCGGCGACCTATCATCGGCTGATCGCCGAACATGGCAACGCACGGGCCGCGCTTGCGGCCCTGCCCGAAATCGCTGCCGCCGCCGGGATCGCGGATTACGAAGCCTGCCCCGAAGGCGTGGCCGCCGCCGAACTGGCCGCAGGGCGAAAGGTGGGCGCGCGGCTGATCCGCTGCGATTCGCCCCTTTATCCGGCCGCGCTGCGCGAAATCGACTCTGCGCCGCCCGTCTTGTGGGTGCGCGGCGATCCTGCCTGGCTGTCCAGGAACCCGGTCGCGGTGATCGGCGCGCGCAACGCATCGTCCCTGGGGCTGCGCATGGCGCGCGGCATGGCGGCGGGACTGGGCGAGGCCGGGCATACGGTCGTGGCAGGCATTGCCCGGGGCATCGACACGGCGGCCCATAACGCGGCCCTGCCCACGGGCACGGTGGCCGTCATGGCGGGCGGGGTCGATGTGATCTATCCGGCGGAAAACGTGGTGCTGGCCGCGCAGATCGTCGAAAAAGGCGTGCTCGTTTCGGAACAGCCGCCCGGCACGGAACCGCAGGCGCGCCATTTCCCGACCCGCAACCGCATCGTGTCGGGCCTGTCCCTGGCCGTTGTGGTGATCGAGGCCGCGCACAGGTCCGGCACGCTGATCACCGCCAAGAACGCGCTCGACCAGGGGCGCGAGGTGATGGCGGTGCCCGGCCATCCGATGGACGCCCGCGCGGGCGGCTGCAACCAGTTGATCCGCGACGGGGCGATCCTGGTGCGCAACTCGGCCGATGTCTGCACGGCGCTTGGCCGGGAACCAGAGCTTGCCGGAATAGCCGAGCCACCTGCGTTCCCCGCCTCGCGTCCCGAACCCGCCGATCCGGCGCAGATCGAGGCGCGAATCCTGTCCCGCCTGGGCCCCTCGCCCTCGGATGAAAACGACGTGATCCGCGACCTGGGCCTGCCGGCCGCAACGGCAAGCGCCGCGATCCTGTCGCTGGAATTGCAGGGCCGGCTGCTGCGGGTGCCGGGCGGGCGGCTGGCACTTGGCTGACGGGCGCACACGCGGCGGATGATTTCGGCAGGTTGACACTGGCAGGCCCCCGACCCATGTTCCCGGCCCATCGCAAGGTCCCCTGAGGTAAGAATGCCCGTCGTCGTCGTGGAATCCCCGGCCAAGGCCAAGACCATCGAGAAATACCTCGGCGGCGATTATCGCGTGCTGGCCTCGTTCGGCCATGTCCGCGACCTGCCCCCCAAAGATGGCAGCGTCGATCCGAACGACGATTTCGCCATGAAATGGGAGGTCGCGGCAGACAGCCGCAAGCACCTCAAGGCGATCAAGGACGCGCTGAAGGACGACCAGACCCTGATCCTGGCGACCGACCCCGACCGCGAGGGCGAGGCGATTTCCTGGCACCTGCTGGAGGCGCTGTCCCCGGCGCTCAAGAAGGGTGCCGAGGTCAACCGCGTCACCTTCAACGCCATCACCAAGACCGCCGTGACCGAGGCCATGGCCAATCCCCGCCAGATCGACCAGCCGCTGGTCGATGCCTATCTGGCGCGTCGCGCCCTGGATTACCTGGTGGGCTTCAACCTGTCCCCGGTCCTGTGGCGCAAGCTGCCGGGCGCGAAGTCGGCGGGCCGGGTGCAATCCGTCTGCTTGCGCCTGATCGTGGACCGGGAAATGGAGATCGAGGCCTTCAAGGCCCGCGAATACTGGTCGGTCCATGCCCGCCTGGCGACTCCGGGCGGCGCGGAATACGACGCCACGCTGGTGTCGCTGGCGGGCGCGAAGCTGGACCGCTTCGACCTGCCGACGGCGGAAAAGGCCGCCATGGCGGTCAGCGCGGTCGCCAGCCGCGACCTGCGCGTGACCAGCGTCGCCGCCAAGCCCGCGACGCGCAATCCCTGGCCGCCCTTCATGACCTCGACCCTGCAGCAGGAAGCCAGCCGCAAGCTGGGCATGGGCGCCAAGGCCTGCATGTCGGCGGCCCAGCGTCTGTATGAGGCGGGGCTGATCACCTATATGCGGACCGACGGCATCGACATGGCGCCCGAGGCCGTCCATGCCGCCCGCGACGCGATCAAGGCCAAGTTCGGCGACAAATACGTGCCGTCCAGCCCGCGGATGTACAAGAACAAGGCCAAGAACGCGCAGGAAGCGCATGAATGCATCCGCCCGACCGACATGATGCTGTCGCCCGACAGGTTGAAGGTCACGGCGGACGACCAGCGGAAACTGTATGACCTGATCTGGAAGCGCACCATCGCCAGCCAGATGGAAGCCGCCCGCATGGAGCGCACCACGGTCGAGATCGCCAGCCCTGACGCCCAGGTCGGCCTGCGCGCGACGGGCCAGGTGATCCTGTTCGACGGTTTCCTGCGCGTCTATGACCAGGGCCGCGACGACGACGACGGCGAGGACAGCGCCCGCCTTCCTGCGATCCAGCAGGGCGAGGCCGCGAAGCTGGTCGGCAAGGCCTTCGAGGCCGAGTTCGCCAAGGCGCGCGAAAAGGACGACCCGGTTCCCGCCGCGCCTGCCGGACAGCGCGCCGCCCCCGGCCTGCTGCTGAACGACACGGCCGCCGTTGCCGCGCGGCAGCACTTCACCCAGCCGCCCCCCCGCTATACCGAGGCGACGCTGGTCAAGCGGATGGAGGAACTGGGCATCGGCCGGCCTTCGACCTATGCCAGCATCGTCACCACGATCCAGGACCGCGAATATGTCCGCAAGGACAAGAACCGCCTGATCCCCGAGGACAAGGGCCGGCTGGTCACGATCTTCCTGACCAAGTATTTCCCGCGTTACGTCAGCTATGACTTTACGGCGGATCTGGAAAACGAACTGGACGAGATCAGCGCAGGCGACCTGGTCTGGCGCGAGGTTCTGGGTCGCTTCTGGAAAGATTTCTCGAAGGCGCTTGAAGGCACGTCGGAACTGCGCATTTCCGAGGTTCTGGACGCGATCGACGACGCCCTTGCCCCGCATCTCTATCCGCCGCGGGCCGATGGCGGCGATCCGCGCGTTTGCCCTGTCTGCGGCGCGGGACGGCTGAACCTGAAGACGGCGCGGTCGGGAGGGGCCTTCATCGGTTGCTCGAACTATCCCGAATGCCGCTATACGCGCCCGATCTCGTCCCCCGACGGCGAGGAAGCCGTGGGCGACCGCATCCTGGGCGAGGATAATGGCGACCCGATCAGCCTCAAGACCGGGCGCTTCGGCCCCTATGTCCAGCGAGGCGAGGCGACCGAGGAGAACCCGAAGCCGCCGCGCGCCTCGCTTCCCAAGGGCTGGAACCCGGCGACGCTGGATCTGGACCGGGCGGTGCAACTGCTGTCGCTGCCGCGTCCGGTGGGCCACCACCCCGAGGATGGCGAACTGATCGAGGCCGGGATCGGCCGGTTTGGTCCCTATGTGAAGCACGGCTCGAAATACGCGAACCTGCCCGACGTGGAGGAAGTCTTCACCATAGGCATGAACCGCGCGGTCGAGGTTCTGGCGGCCAAGCAGACCCGCGGACGGGCAGCGGCCGCGGCACCCCTGCGCGAGTTGGGCGATCATCCCAGCGGCGGCGCGATCCAGGTGATGAACGGGCGCTATGGCCCTTATGTCAAATGGGAAAAGGTGAACGCCACCCTGCCCCGCGATGTCACGCCCGAGGATCTGACGGTCGAGCAGGCGCTTGAACTGATCACCGCCAAGGCCGGCAAGTCGCCCGCCCGGAAGACCGCGGCCAAACCCGCGGCCAAACCCGCGGGCAAGACGGCGGCAAAGAAAGCGACGGCTAAGAAGCCTGCCGCTGCCAAGCCGGCCGCAAAGAAGACAGGCGCGGCGAAGGCTGCATCAAGCAAGGCGTGATCGCCGGGGCAGCGGGGTCCGTCCAGAACCTGCTGCCCGACCTTGCTGAAGTGACCCTCAGCCCAACCGGACGCAGCCTGCTGCGCTCCGGTCCCTCCAAGGGCTGCGCGTTGCGCGTCAGCCACAGCGCCCGGTCGGTTGGCGGTTCATCTGAACCTGCCCGGGCCGTCCGCATCTTAACCTGCACCGGCATCCAGCAGCCTTCCGACCAATTCGGAACTGTTGCGCACGCCCATCTTGCGGATCATGTTGGCGCGATGGACCTCGACGGTGCGGGGGGAACAGTCCAGCGACTTGGCGATCTCCTTGCTGGTGAAGCCGTTGACCAGATAGCGGGCGATGCGCTTTTCCGTGGGCGTCAGCGGGCCGCCGCCCGCCACCGGGCTGTCCAGCGGCCGATAGGTCCAGACCGCCAGGCGATGCGGATCGTCCTGGTCCATCGTCCGGCCCCTGCCCTCCATCCAGACGATCTGTTCGTTCTTGCGCCGCATGAATCGTTCGTCCTGGTAGAAGGGGTTGTCCTGCATGGCCTTTCGCGCCCGTTCCCCCACCAGCCGGAAGTCGGTCTGGCCGGGATAAAGGACCTGCATCGACTGGCCCTCCAGGTCCTGCGGCGTCCAGCCGAAGACGGTTTCCACCATCAGGCTGGCCCTGACGATTACCCGGTCCGCCAGAATCAGCGTGGCGTCGGGGGCGTTCTGGAAGGCAAGGGCGTCGTAATCCTTGGTCGCACCATGGGTTCGGGGGCTTGGCATGATGGCACCGTTACTTATCGGCATACGTGTTTTTACGGATAGAGCATTCCGCGGCCATGCGACAGGATTTTCCTCGAAGCGGCGGCGCCTGTGCCGTCGGGATCATCAATTCGACTGGGGCGGAGAATGACAGGATCGAAAAAGGTTTACGCCACTGCGGACGCGGCGCTTGAGGGGCTGCTGCATGACGGGATGCTGATCGCGGCCGGGGGCTTTGGCCTTTGCGGCATTCCCGAACTGCTGATCGACGCATTGGTCAGAAGCGGGGTCAAGGACCTGACCATCGCCTCGAACAACTGCGGCGTGGACGGCTTCGGACTGGGCAAGCTGCTGGACACGCGCCAGATCAGGAAGATGATCAGCAGCTACGTGGGCGAAAATGCCGAATTCATGCGCCAGTATCTGTCGGGCGAGCTTGAGCTGGAGTTCAACCCGCAGGGCACGCTGGCCGAACGGATGCGCGCCGGCGGCTGCGGCATCCCCGGCTTCTATACCAAGACCGGCGTCGGCACGGTCATCGCCGAGGGGAAGGAGGTCAAGACCTTCGACGGCCAGGACTACATCCTGGAACGCGCCATCGTGGCCGACCTGTCGATCGTGAAGGCCTGGAAGGCCGACGACACCGGCAACCTGGTGTTCCGCAAGACCGCCCGCAACTTCAACCCGCCTGCCGCCATGTGCGGTCGCGTCTGCGTGGCCGAGGTCGAGGAGATCGTTCCGCGCGGAAGCCTGGACCCGGACATGATCCACCTGCCCGGCATCTATGTCCACCGGATCGTCCAGGGTCCGCACGAGAAGCGCATCGAACAGCGCACCACCCGCAAGAAGGAGACCGCGTAATGGCCGAAGCATCCAAGGGTTGGGATCGCAACCAGATGGCCGCGCGGGCGGCGCAGGAACTGGAAGACGGGATGTATGTCAACCTCGGGATCGGCATCCCGACGCTGGTCGCCAACTATGTGGGCGACAAGGACATCACGCTGCAGTCGGAAAACGGGATGCTGGGCATGGGCCCCTTCCCGTTCGAGGGAGAGGAAGACCCCGACCTGATCAACGCGGGCAAGCAGACCATCACGGAACTGTCGCGCACATCCTATTTCGACAGCGCGACCAGCTTTGGCATGATCCGGGGCGGCAAGATCGCCGCCGCCATCCTGGGCGCGATGGAGGTGGCCGAGAACGGCGACCTGGCAAACTGGATGATCCCCGGCAAGCTGGTCAAGGGCATGGGCGGGGCCATGGACCTGGTCGCCGGCGTGGGGCGCGTGATCGTGGTCATGGACCATACCAACAAGGCGGGCGAATCAAAGGTGCTGCGCGAATGCACCCTGCCCCTGACCGGAAAGGGCGTGGTGGACCGCATCATCACCAACCTGGGCGTGCTGGACGTGGTGCCGGGCGGGTTGAAGATCGTCGAATGTGCCGAGGGCGTCACCGAGGAGGAACTGCGCGCCGCAACCGAGGCCACGATCGTTTCCTGAGACGCCGCGCAAGGCGGAAATCTCGGCGGGGGGCCTTGCCCCCCGTCGCCGTTTCGGCGACTCCCCCCAGGATACTTGGGCACAGAAGAGGAAGGGACGTCATGACCGCCGAGCAGATCGCCGCGCTGTTCACCCGGCCGGACGGGACATTCCTTTGCGCCCGCTGGGGGCGGCCGGTTGCGCCGGTGATCTTCGGGCTGGCCGACGAAAGCCTCGACATCTTTCGCGGCGCCATCCGCGCGGGCTTTGCCCATGCCCGTCATCCCCTCGCGGACACGGACCCTGACATGGGGGCGAACCTGATGCTGTTCTTCGTGCGGGATTGGGCGGAACTGGCCGATGTGCCTGACCTGGACCGGCTGACCGATGCGCCGGGCCTTCCTGGTCGGCTGGCGGACGCGGATGCGGACCAATACCGGATGTTCCGCTTTGACGCAGACGGCGGCATCCGCGCCTGCCTGGGCTTCCTGCGCATGTCCGGCCCCCTGGCCGAAAGCCACCCGGCGCAACTGGCCGAGGCGCTGTTCATGCGCTGCGCGCTGACCTTCGCGCGCGACATAGCCCCTTCGGCCGGGATGGCGGCCTTGATCCGGGCGGCCTATGATCCGGTCCTGCCGGTCGCGGCAACGGATGCCGCCCATGCCCTGCGTCTGGCGGCCAGAATGGGGAACGCATGACGCACAGCATGTTCGTCCGGGTTTACTACGAGGACACCGATCTTGCCGGGATCGTCTATTACGCAAACTACCTGAAGTTCATCGAACGAGGCCGGTCGGACTGGCTGCGCGACTTGGGGATCGACCAGGTGGCGATGAAGGACGGCGGCCATGTCTTCGCCGTCCGCCGGATCGAGGCCGATTACTTGCGCCCCGCCCGCTTCGACGACCTTCTGGCGGTCGAAACCAGGCTGGTCCAGATGACCGCGGCGCGGATCGTGGTGGACCAGACCGTCCGGCGCGGGGACGAGGCGCTGTTCGCGGCACGGGTCACCCTGGCCTGCCTGGACGGCGCGGGACGGCCGGTGCGGCTGCCCCGTGCCCTGGCCCATGCCCTGGCCATTGACTGAGGCGCGCGGGCCGCACCTGTCGGACAGTGACGGCATTGTGTTGCAGCCAGGGGCTGCAACCTTTGCTAGGAAGGCGCTAGAAGGCCCGCAAACCGGCCAGGACCAAGGCCGGATTCGTGACGGATCACGACGAAAAGGCAGTGAAGATGGAACCGATCCAGGCCGCGCAGGCCCTTGATTTCTCGTTGATGGCGCTTTTTGCGCGGGCCTCGCTGACGGTGCAGGTGGTGATGGTGCTGCTGATCGTGGCCTCGGTCTGGGCCTGGGCCATCATCATCCAGAAGTTCCTGGCCTTCGCCAAGGCCCGCAAGGAGGCCGCACGCTTCGACCGCGCCTTCTGGTCGGGCGAGCCGCTGGACGACCTGTATGACCGGCTGGGCGACCGGCCCTCGGGCGCGTCGGAACGCATCTTCGCCGCCGGCATGACCGAATGGCGCCGCAGCCACCGCGACGACGGTGGCCTGATCCCCGGCGGACCCGCCCGCATTGACCGCGCCATGAACGTCGCCATCCAGCGAGAAGAGTCGCGCCTGTTCCGGGGGCTGTCCTTCCTGGCGACGGTGGGGTCCACCGCGCCCTTCATCGGCCTGTTCGGCACCGTCTGGGGCATCAAGACCGCCTTCGAAGGCATCGCCACGTCCCAGGACACCAGCCTGGCCGTTGTGGCCCCCGGCATCGCCGAGGCGCTGCTGGCCACCGCCCTGGGCCTTTTGGCCGCCATTCCCGCCGTCGTTTTCTACAACAAGCTGTCCGGCGACGCCGAGCGCGTGACCGGCAACTGGGAAGCCTTTGCCGACGAGTTCTCGACCCTGCTGTCGCGCCAGATGGACGAGGCGTAAGATGTCGGGCGCCGTCGTCAAGCGGGTCAGCCGCAAGGGCCGGGGCAGGCGCCGCAACGCGCCGATGTCCGAAATCAACGTCACGCCCTTCGTGGACGTGATGCTGGTGCTGCTGGTCATCTTCATGGTGGCGGCACCCTTGATGACGGCGGGTGTGCCGCTGAACCTGCCGCAGACCGCAGCCACCGCCGTGCCGACCGAACCGGAAGAACCGCTGGTGATCTCGATCCCCGCCGATGGCGACGTGGTGCTGATGGACGCGCCGGTGGCGCAGGACCAGATCGTCACGCGGCTGCGCGAGATCCTCGCCAGCCGTGAAAGCCAGCGGGTTTTCCTGCGCGCGGACGGGGCGATCCCCTATGCCCGCGTGGTGCAGGTCATGGGCGCGCTGAATGCGGCCGGGCTGTCGGATATCGTGCTGGTGACGGATACCGGCGGGCCCAGGATGGACGGCTGACGCCATGGAAGACCGCGAGGGCCGCATCGGTTGGTGGGTTTCGGGATCGGCGCATGGCGCGCTGATCCTGTGGGCGATCCTGGGCGGGGTGTTCCTGCGCCCGCAGCCCTCGGCCCCCCTGCGCACGACCGAGGTCGCCACCATGAGCGGGGCCGAGTTCGAAGCCCTGGCCGCCGCATCCCGTGGCGCGGGTCCCGTCGGGCGCGATGCAACCGCCGTCGCCACCCTGCCCGCCCCTGCCGCCGAGGAGGATGCAGGCCAGATGCCTGCCGGTGCCAGTGCCCCGGATGCTGAAGCCGCCGCGCAGGCCCTGACCAGTCCCGATACGTCCGAGGCGCAGCCCGACCTGTCCGATTTCGACCGCCCCGACCCGGTTGCCGTGGCGACCGATCTGGGCGCGCTAAGCGAGAACCAGACGGCGGACGACGCCGCACCGGAAACGCCCGCCGCCACCGATGCGCCTGTGGCCGATGCCCAGCCTGCGCGTCCTGCCGCACCCGCGGCCGACCGGGCCGCCCCTGCCGCGCCGCAGTCCGAACTGGCCTTGGACCGGTCAGCCCTGCCCCGGCAGCGTCCCGAAGGGCTGGTGGAACAGCGCAATGCCCGGCTGGCCCAGCAGGAGGCCGAGCGCCGCGCTGCCGCCGAAGCCGCCCTTGCCGCCGAAGAGGCAGAGCGCGCCGCCGCCGCGGCCGAGGAACGCCGCCTGACGGCCGAGCGCGAGGCCGCCGAGGAAGCGCGCCGCGCCGAACAAGCCGCGGCGGAAGAAGCCGAGCGGCAGGCCGAGGCGGAACGCCAGCGGGCCGCTGCCGAAGCCGAGGCCGATCGTCAGGCCGCCGAGCGTCGCGAGGCGCAGGAGCGGCGGGAGGCTGCGGAACAAGCCGAGCGAGAGGCCGAGGAACGGCGAGAGGCCGAAGCCCGTGCCGCCGAGGAACGTCGCGCCGCCGAGGCACGCGAAGCCGAGGAAGCGGAACGTCAGGCCGAGGCAGAGCGCCGCGAGGCCCAGGCCCGCGCCGAAGAAGAGCGTCGGGCCGCAGCCGAACGGCGCGCCGAGGAGGAACGCCGCGCGGCAGCGGAACGTGAAGCCGAAGAGCGTCGCGCCACGGCCGAACGCGAGGCCCGCGAAGCCGAGGAACGCCGCGCCGCCGAGGCCGCCGAGCGAGAGGCCGCCGAGCGCCGGGCGGAAGCCGAGCGGCGGGCCGAGGAAGAACGCCAGGCCGCTGCCGAGCGAGAGGCTGCGGAACGCGAAGCGACCGAACGGGCCGCTGCCGAGGCCGCGCGTCAGCAGGCGCTTGAGGATGCGCTGCGCGAGGCGCAGGAAGGCAATGCAGGGGCCGAAGGGACCGACACGGCCTCGACCGGCGATGCGGCGGGCGGCAACAGCCAGACCATCGAGGGTGGATCGGGCGCATCGGCCGCGCAGGACCCGCTGGCCGCGGCCCTGGCCGGGGCCATGGCGGGCGGCGGGGCCGAGGGCACGGATGCCACGCAGGGTGGCTTTACCGAGCCGCTGCAGCTTGCGCCTTCGGCCATCCGTCCCACGCCCCTGGATGGCGGCATCGACATGTCCAGCCTGTCCGAAGCCCAGCCCCTGTCGCTGGCCGAGAAGGACGCCTTCCGTGCCGCGATCCGCCAATGCTGGAACGAAGGCGCGCTGTCGCTCGAGGCGCAGCAGATGTCGGTCTCGGTGGCGTTCAGCATGACTGCGGACGGCAGGCCGATCGATGCCAGCCTGCGGATCGCGGATTACCGGGGCGGCACGGATGCCGGCGCCCAGCACGCCTTCCAGGTTGCCCGGCGGGCGATCATGATGTGCGGCGGCGCGGGCTTCCCGCTGCCCTTCGACAAGTTCAGCCGTTGGCGCGACGTGGTGGTCGAGTTTCGCCCCGACGGCATCGGGTTTGACTGACGCCGGGGATTTCCCGGCCCTGTCGCAAGGATGATGAGGATATGATGCTTCGGACGCTGACCGTGACCCTGTCGATGGCGCTGGCCGCCGTCGCAGTGCCCGCCCTACCCGCCCTGGCGCAGGACGGGCCGCTGAAGATCGAGATCACCGATGGTGTGACCGAGCCGATGGCGATCGCCATTCCCGCCTTCCACGGCGATGCCGAGGTCGCGCAGCGGGTCCGCGACGTGGTCGCAGCCGACCTGACCGGCACCGGCCTGTTCCGCGAGATCGCCGCAGGCGCGGCCGCCGCGCCCGGCAGCTTTGGCGAGGCGATCGCCTATGAGGACTGGCGGGCGGCCAGTGCCCAGGCGCTTGTCTCGGCCGAGGTGACGCAGTCGGGCGACGCGATCAGCGTGAAGTTCCGGCTGTATGACGTCTTCGCGGGCCAGCCGCAGGGCGACGGAATGCAGTTCGACGCCCGCGCGACAGACTGGCGCCGCGCGGCCCACAAGATCGCCGACCAGATCTATGCCCGTCTGACGGGTGAACAGCCCTATTTCGACAGCCGCGTGGCCTTTGTGCAGGAAATCGGTCCCAAGGACGCGCGGATCAAGCGCATCGGGGTCATGGACTATGACGGCCAGAACATCCTGTGGATGACGGACAGCGCCTCGCTGGTGCTGGCGCCGCAGTTCTCGCGCGACGGGCGGCGGCTGGTTTATACCAGCTTCGACAGCGGCTTCCCGCAGATCCGGGTGCTGGACATCGCCACCGTGTCGTCGCGCCCGCTGACGCAGGACGCGAACAGCATGGCCTTTTCGCCCCGCTTCAGCCCGGACGGACGCTGGATCGTCTATTCCCGCGAACAGGGCGGCAATACCGATATCTGGCTGATGGACGCGGCCTCGGGCGCGCAGCGGCCGCTGGTGCAGTCGCCCTCGATCGATACCGCGCCCAGCTTCAGCCCCGACGGCCAGCGGATCGTGTTCGAATCCGACAGGTCCGGCAATCCGCAGCTTTACGTCGTGGGCGTGAACGGCGGCGAGCCGACGCGGATCAGCTTCGGCGACGGGCGCTACGGATCGCCCGCATGGTCGCCCAAAGGGGACCTGATCGCCTTTACCAAGCAGGTCGGCGACCGCTTCCACATCGCCACGATGCGCACGGACGGATCGGCCGAAAAGACCCTGACCGAATCTTTCCTTGACGAGTCCCCGACCTGGGCCCCCAATGGCCGCGTGGTGATGTTCACGCGGGTCGCGCCCGGCGGAAACGGCCAGCCGAAGCTGCATTCGGTGGACATCACCGGGCGCAATATGCGACCGCTGAGCCTTGACTTTGCCGCCTCGGATCCTTCTTGGGGTCCGTTGATGCCCTGAGCCACCGCGCCGGAAGGATAGCCCGATGATCGTCTGGAAAAAGCCCACTGCCGCCGCCCTGCTGCTGACCCTCGCCGCCTGCGCGCAACCTGCGCCGCCGGTCGTCCAGGCGCCGGTGGTCGATCCCTATGCCAATGCCGCGGGCGGCGCGCTGTATCAGGGCGACCTTGCGGGCGGGGTGCTGGGTGCCCAGGCCACGGCGGAATACTTCAACAACAGCGTGGGCAACACGGTGCTGTTCCCCGCCAACCAGACCGCCCTGACGACCGAGGCGCGCGGCATCCTGGCGCGCCAGGCGGAATGGCTGAAGACGCACACCAACTTCAGCGCCGTCGTCCAGGGCCATGCCGAGGAAACCGGCACGCGCGAATACAACCTCGCCCTTGGCGCGCGCCGCGCCAGTGCGGTGCAGGAATACCTGATCGCGCAAGGCGTGGGTTCTGACCGCATCCGCACGCTGAGCTTTGGCAAGGAACGCCCGCGCGAGGTCTGCTCGGACGAGGCCTGCTATGCCAACAACCGCCGGGCCGTGACCGTGGTCAGCGCCACGGGGGCCGGATCGTGATCCTTCGCGTCATCGCCGCAGCCGCGCTGGCCGTGACGGTGGCCCTGCCGCTTGCGGCCCAGGAACCCGGCCTGGCCGATCTGCGGGCCGAGCTGAACGCGGTGCGCGGCCAGTTGCAGTCCTTGCGGTCCGACCTTGTCGCCTCGGGGGCCGAGGGCTTCCAGGCCGCAGGCGGCGACGCCGCCATCGACCGCATGAACGCGATGGAGCAGCACCTGGCGCGGCTGACCGATCGGACCGAGCAGTTGCAGAACCGCATCGACCGGATCATTGCCGACAGCAACCGCCGCATCGCCGACCTCGAATTCCGGCTGTGCGAAATGGACGAAACCTGCGATCTGGCCGCCCTGACCACGCCCGATCCCGGCCGCCTGCCCGGCAGCCTGCCTGGTGGCCCGACCGCGCCCGCCCTGCCTGCAACGCCGCAGCAGCCTGGCAGCAAGCCGGCCTCGGCGGGCGAGCAGGCCGATTTCGACGCGGCGCGCCAGGTCATGGCCAGCGGCGATTTCCGTCGGGCGGCCGATATGTTCGGCACCGTCGCCCAGACCCATGCCGGAGGCGCCCTGACGGCCGAAGCCCTGTTCTTGCGCGGCGCGGCCCTGGACAGCGCGGGCGACCTGCGCGGGGCGGCGGCCGCCTGGCTGGAAGGCTTCTCGGCCGATCCCGACGGTCCGCGTGCCGCCGAAAGCCTGCTGGGCATCGCCCGCGTGATCGAAGGCGAGGGCGATTCCACCGCCTCCTGCCTGTATCTGGCCGAAATCCCCGCCCGCTTCCCCGGCACCCCCTTCGCCGCCGAGGCCGAGACGCGGATGAGCCGGCTGGCCTGCGGCAGCAACGACCTGGGTGCGTTGCCCCCCGGCTTCAATGCCGAGGGAGAGGCCGAGGCTGATCTGGCCGAACATCAATAGCCGCGCCATGACCCTGCCCGCCGCCGATCCAGCCTTCCGCGTTCACGCAGCCCTGGACCGGCTGGCAGGCGACATGCCCGCGATCGGCGTGGCGGTGTCCGGCGGCGGGGATTCGGTCGCGCTGATGCATCTGATGGCCGAATGGGGACGCGGCCGCCGGATCATGGTCGCCACCGTGGATCACGGCCTGCGCACGGAAAGTGCCGATGAAGCGCGCCAGGTCGGCCGGGCCGCCCGCGCCCTTGGGCTGTCCCATGCGACACTCTTGTGGCAGCGGGGAACGGATGCCGGGAACCTGATGGCCAATGCCCGCGACGCCCGGCTGCGCCTGCTGGCGGGATGGGCGCAGCGCAACGGGCTGTCGGCGGTGGTCCTGGGGCATACGGCGGACGACCAGGCCGAAACGCTGATGATGCGCCTGGCGCGCGGATCAGGGATCGATGGGCTGGCCTCGATGGCGGAATGGCGCGATGCCTTCGGCACCCGCTGGCTGCGGCCGATGCTGGGCACCGGACGGCAGGACCTGCGCGACTGGCTGCGGGCGCGCGGGATCGCCTGGATCGACGATCCCAGCAACGACAACACCGACTTCGACCGCGTCCGCATCCGGCAGGCCATGCAGGCGATGGGCCTGGACGTTCCCGCCCTGGCCCGCGCCGCCTGCCACATCCAGGAAGCCAGGGACGCGCTGTCCCACTATGCCGCCCATGCCGCCCGCGAGGCCGAGGCGCGGGACGGCAGGCTGACCCTGCCGCGCCGGGCCTATCAGGACGCCCCGCCCGAAATCCGCCGCCGCCTGATCGTCGCGGCCTGCCGCTGGATCACCGGCGCGGATTATCCGCCTCGCCGCGCCACGGTCCTGCACGCACTGAACGCAGTCGCCACGGGGCATCGTGTCACGCTGGACGGCGCGCTGATCGAACCGGCCGGGGACCGCATCCGGCTGTTCCGGGAAACCGCCGCTGCGCTGCGGGCGCCGGAAGTCCAGGACGGGATTTGGGACAACCGGTGGGAGGTCAAGGGCTTGAGGCCTGGCCAGCATGTCGCGGCCCTGGGCTTGGGCGAGGTCGCGCGCGTCAAATGGCGGCTTGCGGGCCTGTCGCGGGACGAGGCTGCCGCCAGCCCTGCCGTCTGGGAAGGCGACCGTCTGGTGGCCGCGCCTCTGGTCCGCCCGCAGGCACCCTTCGAGATCTTCCCGGTCCGGGTTGCGTCACATTTCCGCAGGCTGGTGATGGCGCATTGAACCTGCGCCCAGAATCCCTATTTTCAAGCCAAACCGCTTTCCGCCGGAGGTCCGATATTGGGCAACGCACGTAATCTGGCCTTCTGGGTCGTCCTTTTCCTGATGATCCTGGCGCTATTCAACCTGTTCAGCGACGGCGCCACCACCATGAACAGCCGGCAGATCAGCTATTCCGATTTCATCCAGCGGGTGGATAACGACCAGATCGCCTCGGTCACCATCGATGGAGAGGAACTGGCCGTCACCGGCACGGATGGCAACCAGTATGTCGCCATCCGCCCCCAGGGCGAGGAGATCGCGGACCGGCTGATCTCCAAGAACGTGGATGTGAAGGTCGTGCCCCAGCAGCAGTCGGGCTTCATGTCGCTGCTGGGCGTCTGGCTGCCCTTCATCCTGCTGATCGGGGTCTGGATCTTCTTCATGAACCGGATGCAGGGCGGCGGCAAAGGCGGCGCGATGGGCTTTGGCAAGTCGCGCGCCAAGCTGCTGACAGAAAAGCACGGCCGCGTCACCTTTGACGATGTGGCCGGCATCGACGAGGCCAAGGAAGAGCTTGAGGAGATCGTCGAGTTCCTGCGCAACCCGCAGAAATTCAGCCGTCTGGGCGGCAAGATCCCGAAAGGCGCGCTGCTGGTCGGCCCTCCGGGCACGGGTAAAACGCTGCTGGCCCGCGCCATCGCGGGCGAGGCGGGCGTGCCCTTCTTCACCATCTCGGGGTCCGATTTCGTCGAAATGTTCGTGGGCGTCGGCGCATCCCGTGTCCGCGACATGTTCGAGCAGGCCAAGAAATCCGCCCCCTGCATCGTCTTCATCGACGAGATCGACGCCGTGGGCCGCGCCCGTGGCGTGGGCATCGGCGGCGGCAACGACGAACGCGAACAGACGCTGAACCAGCTTCTGGTGGAAATGGACGGGTTCGAGGCCAACGAGGGCATCATCATCGTCGCCGCCACCAACCGCCGCGACGTGCTGGACCCCGCCCTGCTGCGCCCCGGCCGCTTCGACCGCCAGATCCACGTCCCCAATCCCGACATCAAGGGGCGCGAGAAGATCCTGTCCGTCCATGCCCGCAAGGTGCCGGTCGGCCCCGACGTGGACCTGCGAATCATCGCCCGCGGCACGCCGGGCTTCTCGGGCGCCGACCTGATGAACCTGGTGAACGAGGCCGCCTTGATGGCGGCCCGCATCGGCCGCCGATTTGTCAGCATGGAAGATTTCGAGAATGCCAAGGACAAGGTCATGCTGGGCGTGGAACGCCGCAGCATGGTCCTGACGCCCGAGCAGAAGGAAAAGACCGCCTATCACGAGGCCGGTCACGCGGTCGTCGGCCTGAGCCTGCCGAAATGCGACCCGGTCTACAAGGCCACGATCATCCCGCGCGGCGGTGCCCTGGGCATGGTGGTGTCCCTTCCGGAAATGGACCGCCTGAACTTCCACAAGGACGAGGCCAAGCAGAAGCTAGCCATGACCATGGCCGGCAAGGCTGCCGAGATCATCAAATATGGCGAGGAAGGCGTGTCCAACGGCCCCGCCGGCGACATCCAGCAGGCCAGCCAGTTGGCCCGGGCGATGGTGATGCGGTGGGGCATGTCCGACAAGGTCGGCAACATCGACTATGCCGAAGCGCATGAAGGCTATAACGGCTCGACCGGTGGCTTCTCGATTTCCGCCGCGACCAAGGAACTGATCGAGCAGGAAGTCCGCGATCTGATCGAGCAGGGCTATCAGGACGCACGCCGCATCCTGATCGAGAAAGAGGCCGAGTTCGAGCGGCTGGCCCAGGGCCTGCTGGAATACGAGACGCTGACCGGCGAGGAGATCGGCAAGGTCCTTCGCGGGGAAACCCTGGGCGGCGACGATGACACGCCCAGCAGCCTGATCCCCTCGGTCACGGCGATCCCCAAGGCGGGCAAGCCTGCCACGGGCGGCGATCCCGCCCCTGCATGAACCGACAAGCCCCGGCCTCGCGCCGGGGTTTTCTTTGGCCTTGCACCCTCCGGCCGCCCGGTGCATCCCCCTGCCAAACAAACGGAGGGTCCGATGCAGATCGACGACATCTCGGACATGGCGACCTTGCGCGCCCATATCGACGCCCTGGACGAACAGCTTGTGGGCCTTCTGGCACAGCGCCACGCCCTGATCGCCCGCGCCGCCAAGATCAAGGAACAGATCGGCCTGCCCGCCCGGATCGACGACCGGGTCGAGGAAGTGGTCGCAAACGCGGGTCGCCACGCCGCATCCCGCGGTCTGGATCCCGCCCTGATCGAGAATATCTGGCGCCAACTGGTCGAAGCCGCCATCGCGCAGGAAGACCGCTACCTGAACGGAGACCGCCCGTGACAGCAACATCGCCCCTGACCGCCACGCTGATTGACGGCAAGGCCTTTGCCGCCGGCTTGCGCACCCGCATCGGGACCGCCGTTGCAGCCCTGAAGACCCAGGGCATCACCCCGGGCCTGGCGGTCGTGCTGGTTGGCGAAGATCCGGCAAGCGAGGTCTATATCCGGTCCAAGGGACGGATGACGCGCGAAGTCGGCATGAACTCGTTCGAACACCGGTTGCCCGCCGACACGCCGCAGGCCGATCTTCTGGCGCTGATCGACCGGCTGAACGCGGATCCGGCGGTCAACGGCATTCTGGTGCAACTGCCCCTGCCCCGCCACATGGACGAGGCCGCCGTCATCAATGCCATCGACCCGGCCAAGGACGTGGACGGCTTCCACATCCTGAACGTGGGGCGTCTGGCCACGGGGCAGAAGGCGATGGTGCCCTGCACGCCGCTGGGTTGCCTGATGCTGCTGCGCGACCAGTTGGGCAGCCTGTCCGGCAAGAATGCCCTTGTTATCGGCCGCAGCAACATCGTCGGCAAACCCATGGCGCAACTTCTGCTGCGCGACAGCGCGACGGTCACCGTGGCCCATTCCCGCACCGCGAACCTGCGGGACCTGTGCCGACAGGCCGATATCGTTGTCGCCGCGGTCGGACGCGCCCGTTTCGTGCAAGGCGACTGGATCAAGCCGGGCGCGGTTGTGATCGACGTTGGCATCAACCGCACCGATGACGGGCTGGTCGGCGATGTCGATTTCGTTTCTGCCAGCCAATTCGCGGGCGCGATCACCCCGGTTCCAGGCGGCGTCGGCCCGATGACCATTGCCTGCCTGCTGGCCAACACCTTGACCGCAACCGCCCGTGCCAACGGCCTGCCCGATCCCCAGGGTTTGACGCCCTGACGGGCAACCCCATCATCTTCCGTGCACAAATATCCCGGGGGGCTGCGCGGCACGCGCGGCAGGGGCAGCGCCCCTCCCCGACCTGCCACCCAAACCTCAGCCGTCGAACAATGTCCCCTGCTGCGCCGGCGCCGGCGCAGCAAGCCCCAGGTGACGCCACGCCCCCGACGTCAATTGCCGGCCGCGCGGCGTCCGGGCAATCAGTCCCTGTTGCAGCAGGTAAGGCTCGATCACTTCTTCGATCGCGTCGCGACTTTCGGACAGGGCAGCGGACAGGGTTTCCACGCCCACGGGACCACCACCGTAATGTTCGGCCATCTGCAGCAGGTAGCGCCTGTCGGCGCCGTCCAGACCCATGTCATCCACGCCCAGGCGGGTCAGGGCGGTATCCGCGATCCCTCGCGTCAGCCGCCCGTCCCCCTCGACCAGGGCAAAGTCCACCACGCGCCGCAGCAGCCGCCCCGCGATGCGGGGGGTTCCACGGGCACGGCGGGCAATCTCTCGCGTGCCGTCGGGTTCGGCGTCGATGCCCATCAGCCGCGCGCCTCGCTGCACGATCAGGTCCAGTTCGGCCACCGTATAGAATTCCAGCCGCGTCGGAATGCCGAAACGGTCGCGCAGGGGCGTCGTCAGAAGGCCAAGCCGGGTCGTCGCGCCAACCAGCGTGAAGGGCTGCAACTCGATCCGGACGGTGCGGGCGGCGGGGCCTTCGCCGATGACCAGATCCAGTTCGAAGTCCTCCATCGCGGGATAAAGGATCTCCTCGACCGCCGGGTTCATGCGGTGGATCTCGTCGATGAACAGCACGTCCCGCGCTTCAAGGTTGGTCAGGATCGCGGCCAGATCGCCGGCCCGCGCCAGCACCGGTCCGGATGTCATGCGAAAGTTCACGCCCAGTTCGCGGGCCATGATCTGCGCCAGCGTGGTCTTGCCCAGGCCCGGCGGGCCGAAGAACAGGGTATGGTCCATCGCCTTGCCGCGCATCTTGGCGCTTTCGATGAAGACGCGCAGGTTGGCGCGGGCATCGGCCTGGCCCACGAATTCCGACAGCATCTGCGGGCGCAGGGCGCGGTCTTCGGAATCGCTGTCCATCGGTTCGGGTCGCAGGGTCGGGTCGGGCTGGATCATCCGCGCCCCCAGGGGCCGTCATCGCGGCCGCTGCGGGGAATGGGGGACGCCCGTTCCGCCATGGCAGGCCGCCCCTCAAGCGCCATCAGGCGGGCGATCCGGTCCTCGGTCGCGGGATGGGTGGCGAACAGGCGGTCCATGCGCAGCCCGCCCAGCGGGTTGACGATGAACATAGATGCCGCCGCCGGGTTCTTTTCCGCCGGGATGTTCAGCACCCGCCCCGCCATCTGCGAGATCTTCGCAAGGGCCGAGGCCAAGGCACGCGGCTGCCCGCAGATCTGCGCGCCGGTCGCATCCGCCTCGAATTCCCGCGCTCGGGAGATCGCCATTTGCACCATCATGGCGGCCATGGGAGCAAAGATCATCGCGAGGATCGCCCCAAGCCCGCCGCCCCGGTCGTCGCGCCCGCCGGTGAACAGCATCATGTTGCCCATCATCGCGATGGCGCCGGCCATTGTGGCGGTGACGGTCATGGTCAGCGTGTCGCGGTGCTTGATATGGGCCAGTTCATGGGCAATCACGCCCGCGATCTCGTCGCGCGACAGGGCACGGACCAAGCCCTGCGTCACCGCCACCGCCGCGTTTTCCGGGTTGCGGCCGGTGGCAAAGGCATTGGGCTGTTCGGTTGGCAGCAGATAAAGCTTGGGCATCGGCAGGTCAGCCCGCCGCGCCAGTTCGGCGGTCAGGGCATAAAGATCGCCGCCCTGCTGGGGGGACAGTTCCACCGCACCCTGCTGGCGCAGGACCATCTTGTCGCTGTTCCACCAGGAAAACACGTTCATGCCGCCCGCCAGCAGCAGCGCGACCACCGCGCCGCCCTGTCCGCCCAGCATCCAGCCCAGCACCATGACCAAGGCGGTCATGGCGGCCATCAGGATGAAGACCTTAGCGTTCCCGTGCATCAGAACCCCCTTATTCCTTCGGCGCAAGCAGGCGCAGCGCCGCGCGGATCAACGCGGGAGTTTGGGCGGCGGGTTCCCGCGCCTGCGCCTCGGCCACAGCCTGCGCGGCCTCGCTGGCAGCATAGCCCAGATTGGACAGTGCGGACAGCGCGTCCGAGGTCGCGCGCGCGGCAAGCATCGCGTCCGATGGCGCAGCAGGCCTGGCGGGGGCACCGGCAGGTTCAAGGACAGCGGCATCCGTTTCGACCAGCGGTACGCCCATGTCCACGCTCAGCGTCGCGCCAAGCGCCATGACCGAGGGCGCCTTGTCCTTCAGCTCCAGCACCACCCGCTGGGCAAGCTTCGGCCCTACCCCCTGCGCCTTGCGGACGGACGCCCAGTCGCCCAACGCGATGGCGCGGCCCAGCCCCTCGGCCCCCAGCGTTCCCAGGATTGCCAGCGACACCTTGGCGCCAACGCCCTGCACGCCCGTCAGCAGCCGGTGCCATTCCTTTTCCAGCATCGACGTGAAGCCGAACAGTTGCAGCAGATCCTCGCGCACCATCAGGTCGGTATAAAGCGCGACCGCCTGCCCCACCGGCGGCAGGCTGGCGGCGGTGCGTTCGCTGACATGGACGATATAGCCGACGCCCCGCACGTCGATCAGGACGTGGTCGCGGGCGCGGTGCAGGATGATCCCGGCGATGCGGCCGATCATGCCGTTCTCGCAATGCGCAGGGTCCGGCCTTGAAGATGGCGGGCATGGCAGATGGCAATGGCAAGGGCATCGGCGGCATCGGCGCTGTCGAAGGTGACGCCGGGAAGCTGGACCTTGACCATGTGCTGCACCTGTTCCTTGCCCGCATGGCCTACGCCGACCACGGTCTTCTTGACGGCGTTGGGGGCGTATTCCCCGATGGCCAGCCCGGCCTCGGCCGGGGCCAGCAGGGCGATGCCGCGCGCCTGGCCCAGCTTCAGCGTGCCGACGGCATCCTTGTTGACGAAGGTCTGTTCGACGGCCGCGGCATCCGGTGCATGGGCCGCGATCACTGCCGTCAGGCCGCGGTAAAGCTGCAACAGCCGCACGCCCAGATCGCCCCCGTCGGTCTGGATCACGCCATTGGCCACATGGCGCAGGCGCGATCCGTCAACCGCGATCACGCCCCAACCCATGTTCCTCAGCCCCGGATCAATGCCCAGAACGCGCATGAACTGCCCTTTCGGTTTTCCGCAGGCCTAGCACGAAACGCGAACATTTGCCTAGGGTCAAAGCTATTCCTCGACCACGTCCAGGACACCGGGGACGGCGCGCAGGGCCTGTCGGGCGGGGGTGGTCAGGGGGGCGTCATTCGCCACCTCGATCTCGATCACCTCGTCGCCTTCGCGGATGCGCAGCAACACGGGGCCACGCGACCGGGCGGGCACGGTGATCTCGGTGCGGATGCGGGCCAATGTCTCGGCCAGGCGGGCGATGGTGTCGCTGCCCTGCATTTCCACGGCAAGGCAGCCCGCCCCGGCGTCCGCCACCACCTCGTCCATGGCCGCAACCGAGTTCGCCAGCATCTTGACCCCGTCGCCCGAGGGTTCGACCTTGACCTGCAAGACTACGTTCTGCCCCGGCTCCAGCCGGTCGCGGGACGCGGTCAGCAGGTCGGAAAACACCGTCACCTCGTATAGCCCGGTCGGGTCGGACAGGCTGACAAAGGCATAGGGCGTGCCCTTGGCGGACTTGCGTTCCATCCGCGCGGCGACCGTGCCCGCGATGCTGGCGACCAGGGGTCCGCCCAAGGCCTCCTGGCTGATCTCGGCCAGGGTCATGACCTTCTTGCGCTTGAGCGCGGGCAGATAATCGTCCAGCGGATGCCCGGACAGGTAGAAGCCCACGGCCTTGTGTTCCTCGGCCAGCTTTTCAGTGGGCAGCCAGACCCCCGTGATGGGCGCACGCGGCGGCGGCAGATCCTCTCCCCCGCCGAAAAGGGATGTCTGGCTGGAGGCCGCCTGTTCCTGCACCGCAGCCGACCAAGCGCAAAGCGCGTCCAGCCCCTTGACCACGCGGGCGCGGTTGTCGTCCAGCACGTCGAAGGCCCCGGCGCGGGCCAGCATCTCCAGCGGGCGCTTGCCCACGCGCTTCATGTCGACGCGGCGGGCGAGGTCGTGGATGTCGCGGAAGGGCGTGTCGCCCCGCGCGTCATGGATCAGCTTCATCGCGTCCACGCCGACGCCCTTCAGCGCGCCCAGGGCGTAATGGATGCGGCCCTCGCGCACGCTGAAGGTGGGCGCGGACCGGTTCACGCAGGGCGGCACGATCGTGATGCCCATGCGGTCGCATTCGCGCTTGTAGATCGCCAGCTTGTCGGTCAGGTGGATGTCGCAGTTCATCACCGCGGCCATGAACTCGACCGGGTGGTTCGCCTTCAGCCAGGCGGTCTGATAGCTGACCACGGCATAGGCCGCCGCGTGCGACTTGTTGAAGCCGTAGTTGGCAAATTTCTCTAGCAGGTCGAAGACCTCGCCCGCCTTCTTGGCGTCCACGCCGTTCGCCACCGCCCCATCGACGAATTTCGGGCGTTCCTTGGCCATCTCGGAGGCGATCTTCTTGCCCATAGCGCGGCGCAACAGGTCCGCGCCGCCCAGGCTGTAGCCCGCCATGACCTGCGCGATCTGCATCACCTGTTCCTGATAGACGATGATGCCCTGGGTTTCCGCCAGGATCGGGTCGATGGAGGGGTGCAGCGATTCCAGTTCCCGCAGCCCGTTCTTGACCTCGCAATAGGTCGGGATGTTCTCCATCGGGCCGGGACGATAGAGCGCGACAAGCGCCACGATATCCTCGATGCAGGTGGGCTTCATGCGCCGCAGCGCGTCCATCATGCCGCTGGATTCCACCTGGAACACCGCGACCGTCTTGGCGCTGGCGAACAGGTCATAGGTGGCCTTGTCATCCAGCGGGATCAGGTTGATCTGGTTCTCCGTCCCGGGCGCCGGATCGTAAAGCTTGCGCCCGTCCGCCGCGACATGCAGCGGGCGCCCGCCGCCGTTGATCAGGTCCACCGCGTTCTGGATCACCGTCAGCGTCTTGAGGCCCAGGAAGTCGAACTTCACCAGCCCGGCCTGTTCCACCCATTTCATGTTGAACTGCGTGGCCGGCATGTCGGATGCCGGATCGCGATACAGCGGCACAAGCTGGTCCAGCGGCCGGTCGCCGATTACCACGCCCGCCGCATGGGTGGATGCGTTGCGGTAAAGCCCCTCAAGCTGCTCGGCATAGTCCAGCAGGCGCTTGACGACCTCCTCCTTGGCGGCCTCGCGCAGGCGGGGCTCGTCGGCGCGGGCCTTGGCGATGCTGACGGGCTTCACGCCCTCGACCGGGATCATCTTGGACAGGCGGTCCACCTGGCCGAAGGGCATCTGCAACACGCGGCCCACGTCGCGCACGGCGGCCTTGGACAGAAGCGCGCCGAAGGTAATGATCTGGCCCACCTTCTCGGCCCCGTATTTGTTCTGGACATAGCGGATCACTTCCTCGCGCCGGTCCATGCAGAAGTCGATGTCGAAATCCGGCATCGAGACGCGTTCGGGGTTCAGGAAGCGTTCGAACAGCAGGTTGTAGCGCAGCGGATCCAGGTCGGTGATCGTCAGCGCATAGGCCACAAGGCTGCCCGCGCCCGACCCCCGGCCCGGCCCCACGGGAATGTCGCGTTCCTTGGCCCAGCCGATGAAATCCGCCACGATCAGGAAATAGCCGGGAAAGCCCATCTGCTCGATGATGCCCAGCTCGAACTCCAGCCGCTGGTGGTATTCCTCGACGCTGACGGCATGGGGGATGACGGCCAGCCGACGCTCCAGCCCTTCGCGCGCCTGGCGGCGCAACTCGCTGACCTCGTCGTCGGCGAAGCGCGGCAGGATCGGGGCGTGCTTTTTGACGGCGAAGGCGCAGCGGCGCGCGATCTCGACGGTGTTTTCCAGGGCCTCGGGCAGGTCGGCGAACAGCACGGCCATTTCCTCGGCCGTCTTGAAGTAATGCTGCGGCGTCAGGCGGCGGCGGGGCTGCGACTGGTCCACATAGGCCTTTTCCGCGATGCAGATCAGTGCGTCATGGGCCTCGAACATCGACGCCTTGGGGAAATAGACATCGTTCGTCGCGACCAGCGGCAGGTTCTTGGCATAGGCCAGGTCGATCAGCCCCGCCTCGGACGCGGTCTCGGCGGGCATCAGCTGCCCGTTCTCGCCTGGATGGCGCTGCAATTCGACGTAAAGCCGGGTCGGAAAGGCGGCGGCCAGCCGGTCGGCCAGGGCATCGGCCTTGTCGCGCTGCCCTTGCGCGATCAGGCAGCCCAGCGGCCCGGTCGCGCCACCGGTCAGGCAGATCAGGCCTTCCGACCGCGCGCATAATTCATCCACGGTGATATGGGGCAGCGCGCCGCCGTCGCGCAGGTAAAGGCATGTCGACAGCGCCATCAGGTTCAGCCAGCCCGCCTGGTTCTGCGCCAGCAGCACGACCGGCCCCGTCGCCCCGTCCTGCAGGGTGATCTGGCAACCGATGATCGGCTGCACGCCCTTGTCCATCGCCTTCACGCTGAATTCCAGCGCCGCGAACATCGCGTTGGTATCCGTCAGCGCGACGGCGGGCATCCCGGCATCGGCGGCCAGTCCCGGCAGCTTGCCGACCGGGATGGCACCTTCAAGCAACGAATGCTCGGAATGTGTGCGCAGATGGATGAATCGGGGATTTTCTGAAGGCATGGACGGGTTCTATCGCAACCTGCCGAAACAGCGCAATTGCCCAAGGGGGCGAAGCCGGGATAAGCAGGGCAAGGATTTGACCAAGGGGACAAAGTTTGACCGACGCGGCAGTTTTCCAGGCCAGGGGGATCGGCAAATCCTATCCCGGTGTCCGCGCCAATGACGATGTGTCCTTTACGGTCGCGCCGGGGGAAATCCATGCCCTGCTGGGCGAGAACGGCGCGGGCAAATCCACGCTTGTGAAGATGATCTATGGCCTCGTCCGCCCGGACGAGGGGGACATGACCCTGAACGGCCAGCCGCACCAGCCCGCCGATCCCCGCGCCGCGCGCGCGGCAGGCGTCGCGATGGTGTTCCAGCATTTTTCGCTGTTCGACGCGCTGACGGTGGCCGAAAACATCGCCTTGGGGATGGAGAATCCGCCGCCCCGGCGTGAACTCTCTGCCCGGATCGCGCAGGTCAGCCAGGATTTCGGCCTGCCCCTGAACCCCGCCCGCCGCATCGTCACCCTGTCCGCGGGCGAACGCCAGCGAGTCGAGATCATCCGCTGCCTGTTGCAGAACCCCCGCCTGCTGATCATGGATGAACCGACCAGCGTCCTGACCCCGCAAGAGGCCGAACTGCTGTTCGCCACCCTGCGCAAGCTGGCGGGCCACGGGACCGCGATCCTCTATATCAGCCACAAGCTGGAAGAAATCCGCACCCATTGCGACCGCGCCACGATCCTGCGCCACGGCCGGGTGGTGGACAGTTGCGACCCGCGCGAACATTCCGCCCGGACCCTGGCCGCGATGATGGTGGGCGGGGAAATGCGCCCCATCGACCGCAGCGGACGGCAGGCGGGCGAGGTGCTGCTGCAGGTCAAGGACCTGTCCCTGCCTGCCCCAACGGCGGAAGGCACGGCCTTGAAATCCGTCGCCCTGACCCTGCGCGCGGGCGAGATTCTGGGCATCGGCGGCGTCGCCGGGAACGGCCAGGACGAATTGCTGTCGGCGCTGTCGGGCGAGGCTCGCAGCGCCTCCGGCTCGATCCTGTTGGAAGGCGCCGACCTGTCGCGTCTTGGCCCCGAGGCACGGCGCACCGCAGGCCTTTTGGCCGCGCCCGAGGATCGGCTGGGCCATGCGGCCGTTCCCGATTTCAGCCTGACCGAAAACACGCTGCTGACGGCAGGCGCGCGCAGGCATTTGGTCCGCAAGGGCCTGATCGACCGCCCGGCCGCCCGCGCTTTCGCGCAGGACGTGATCCGCGCCTTCGACGTGCGCACCCCCGGCCCCGGCACCGCCGCCAAGGCGCTGTCGGGCGGCAACCTGCAAAAATTCGTCATCGGGCGCGAGGTGATGCAGGCCCCCCGCGTGCTGGTGGTGAACCAGCCCACCTGGGGCGTGGATGCGGGCGCCAGCGCCGCCGTGCGCCAGTCGCTGCTGGACCTGGCGGGACAGGGCGCGGGCGTCATCGTGATTTCCCAGGACCTGGACGAGATTTTGGAACTTTCCGACCGTTTCTGCGCGCTGAACGAAGGCCGCCTTTCCGCCCCCGTCCCGACCGAGGGGCTGACGCTGGACCAGATCGGCCTGATGCTGGGCGGCGCACATGGGATGGAGGTGGCCCACCTATGATCCGCCTTGTCCCCCGCACTGAAACCTCGGCCTTCTGGCAGATCGCGACCCCGGTCATGGCGGTGGCGGCCACCATGCTGGCGGGCGGGCTGCTGTTCGCCATCATGGGCTATGACCCGGTGTCTGCGATCCGCACCATCTTCTGGGATCCGCTGTTCGGTCCCGCCGCCGGCTATTCCCGCCAGCAACTGCTGGTCAAGGCGGCGCCGCTGATCCTGATCGCATCCGGCCTTGCCGTGGGCTTTCGCGCGGGCATCTGGAACATCGGGGCCGAAGGGCAATACATCATCGGCGCCATCACCGGCGCCGCCGTGGCGCTTGCCGCCTATCCCGCCCCCGAGATGTGGATCTTTCCCGCCATGGTGGTCGCGGGCGCCCTTGGCGGTTGGGCCTGGGGCATGATCCCGGCGCTTTTGCGCAACTGGTTCGGCGCGTCCGAGATCCTCGTGTCGCTGATGCTGGTCTATGTCGCGCAGCGCATCGCCGCATGGATGGCATTCGGGCCGATGAAGAACCCCGAGGGCTTCGGGATGCCCGGGTCGCGCAACCTGCAACAATATCCCGCAGCATCGAACCCGGAACTGATCGCCGGGACGGGCGCGCATTGGGGCGTGGTCGCGGCAGCCGCCGCCGTGCTGGCGACCTGGTTCCTGATGAGCCGTCATATCCGGGGCTTCCACATCCGCGCCGCCGGCACCGCCCCCCGCGCCGCCCGCTTCGCAGGGGTGAAGCCGGAAACCCTGGTGGCCTTCTGCCTGGGCCTGTCAGGCGCGCTTGCCGGCATGGCGGGCCTGTTCGAGGTCGCGGGGCCGGCGGGCCAGATCACCGACAAGGTCGGCGTGGGCTATGGCTTCACCGCCATCATCGTGGCCTTCCTGGGCCGGTTGCACCCCGTGGGCATCCTATTGGCCGGGCTGCTTCTGGCGCTGACCTATATCGGCGGGGAACTGGCGCAACTGACGATGAACCTGCCCGCCGCCACCGTGCAGGTCTTCCAGGGGATGCTGCTGTTCTTCCTGCTGGGCTTCGACCTGCTGACCCGTTACCGCCTCACCAGAAGGGTTACGGCATGATCGACCCCGTTGCCCTGTTCCTGCTGCTTCTGTCGGCCTCGACCCCGATCCTGTTCGCGGCCTTGGGCGAATTGGTCGTCGAACGCGCGGGCGTCCTGAACCTGGGCGTCGAGGGGATGATGATCGTTGGCGCCCTGTCGGGCTTTGCCACCGCCTATTACAGCGGCGACGCCTTCCTGGGCTTTGCCGTGGCGGCCCTGGCCGGTGCCTTGGTGGCCCTGCCCTTCGCGATCCTGACGCAGTTCCTGATGTCGAACCAGGTCGCCTCGGGCCTGGCGCTGACCCTGTTTGGCTTGGGCCTCGCCGCGCTGTTCGGCAAGCCGGTCGAGGGCGTGCGAGCACCCATCATGAGCGTCGGGCCGCTGGGCCTGAACTGGATCGTATGGCTGGGCCTCGCAATGGTGCCCGCGGTCTGGTGGTTCCTGAACAGGTCGCGCGCGGGGCTGATCCTGCGCGGCGTGGGGGAAAACCACGACGCCGCCCATGCGCTTGGCTATGACGTGCGCCGGGTGCGCCTTGCCGCCATCGCCTTCGGCGGGGCCATGGCCGGCATCGGCGGGGCCTTCATCTCGGTCGCGACCGTGCTGCAATGGACCGAGGGCATGACGGCGGGCGCAGGTTGGATCGCCCTGGCCATCGTGGTCTTCTCCAACTGGACGGCAGTGGGCGTTCTGGCGGGCGCATGGCTGTTCGGCGGCGTCACCGTGCTGCAACTGCGCCTGCAGGCGGCGGGCGTGCGGGTGCCCGTGCAACTTCTGTCGATGGCGCCCTATCTGGCGACGATCATCGTGCTGGTCGCCATCTCGGCCCGGCAAAAGTTCAGCCGCCGCGCGGGCGGCGCGGCCCCCGGATCGCTGGGGCAGGATTTCCACGCCCTGCGCTGACCGCGCCGGGCCAATCAGAGAGAGGGACACATGAACCGCAGACAGCTTATCGCCAGCGTCGCCGCCATGACGACGATCAGCCTGGCCCTGCCCGGCTGGGCCCAGGAAGACCCGCTGAAGGTCGGCTTCATCTATGTCGGCCCCGTCAGCGACGGCGGCTGGACCTATCAGCACGACCAGGGCCGCCTGGCGGTCGAGGCCGAGTTCGGCGACCGGGTGGAAACCACCTATCTGGAAAACGTCCCCGAGGGCGTCGATGCCGAACGCGCGCTGACCCAGCTGGCCTTGGCTGGCAATGACGTGATCTATGCCACCAGCTTCGGCTATATGGATGCGGTCATCAACGTCGCGGCCAAGTTCCCCGACATCAAGTTCGAACACAACACCGGCTACAAGCGCACCGAGAACGTGGGCACCTATGACGGCCGCTTCTACGAAGGCCGGGCCGTCACCGGCACCATCGCCGGCCGCATGACCCAGTCGAACAAGATCGGCTATATCGCGACCTTCCCCATCCCCGAGGTGATCCAGGGCATCAACTCGGCCTATATCCATGCCAAGAAGGTCAACCCCGATGTCGAGATGCGGGTCGTCTGGGCCTATACCTGGTTCGACCCCGCGAAAGAGGCCGATGCCGCCAACGCCCTGATGGCCGAGGGCGTGGACGTGATCCTGCAGCACACCAACTCGACCGCGCCGCTGGCGCAACTGCAGCAGCAGGGCAAGATCGGCTTCGGCCAGGCCAGCGACATGGCATCGTTCGCGCCGTCGCCGCGCGTGTCCTCGGTCTATAACAACTGGGGGGCGCATTACGTCAAAAGCGTGGGCCGCGTCCTGGACGGCACCTGGCAGCCCGAAGGCGTCTGGGGCGGGATCGGCGACGGCATCGTCGCCATCGGCGAGATCACGGACGCCGTGCCCGCCGAGGTCAAGGCCGAGGCCGAGTCCCTGCGCGACAAGATCGCGGCGGGTGAATACCACCCCTTCACCGGCCCGCTGAATAAGGCCGACGGTTCCGCCTGGCTGGCCGATGGCCAGACGGCCACCGATGAGGAACTGTCGGGCATGAACTTCTTCGTGGAAGGCATCACGGCCGAGCTGCCGCAGTAACCATGCACCCGCCCCGGCTTCCTGCCGGGGCGGCCTTTGCCGCCCTTAGGGGCAAACCGCCGCTTGAAGGCGGCACAAGGCCCGCGCTATCCATGCGGGAAACAGTATCGGCACTCTTGCCCCGCCCCAGACAGGCCCCATGACCCTTCTTGATGCACGGCCGCTGGCGCAAGTGATCTATCGCCGCTTTCCCAGTTATTGGACAGCCGGTCTGGAAGCCTTTCAGGGCTGGCGGCACGGCGGCGAACGCCCGCCGGCCCGGCTGGACGTGATGACGTCGATCGGCGGCAGCAACCTTGATGTGCTGCAGGTCCTGTTGCAGTCGCTTGCCGAAACCCATCCCCGGGACCGCATCCAGTTCTGGCTGTTCTACATGCGGCTTGCGCCCCAGGACCTGACGGACCTTTCCGCCTTTGTCGAAAGGCTGCCGAACCTGACGCTGCATCCTGTCCAGGTGCAGGAACGGAAGGATTTCGACCTTCTCAGCAAGCTGGGGCAGAAGCCCTATGGCGCGCGCTTCCTGTGGTACACGGCGCATCTCTATCTGCCGGCGGATATCAAGCGGATCATCTACCTAGATCCGCTTGATACGATCGTCACGAACGACCTGCTGCCCTTCCTGAAACAGCCGCTGCTGGGCCAGTACCTGGCGGCCTGCCGAGAGGCGCCGTTCGCCCCGCCCCTGATCTGCGGTCCGGCCCGTCAGGCAGCCGCGCGCGGCGCATCCCCCGACAAAATCCGGCGCATATCCAAGGGGGTCCTGAACAGCGGGGCGATCGTCATCAACCTCGACAAGCTTCGCCGGGACCGGGTGGGCATCGACGCCTATATCGAGACGGCCAGGTGGGCGCAGGCCGAAATGGGCCTTTCCTTCGGCGACCAGGGCCTTTTCTCGCTGACCCACGGCAGCAACTATGTGCGTGCCCATGACCGCTACAATTTCCGCTTTCACGACGCACCTGCCCGCGGGCCCCGGCTTCCGCCAGCCGTCGTGCATTTCGCAGGCCGGATCCCGAAACCCTTCCACCTGCGGCTGACGCCTGACCAGGAAAGGCAGATCACAGCCGCTCTGGACAGGACAGGGGCCAGGGAACTGCCTCTCAATCCCACGCAGAAGATCAAGCGCCATGACCTGGCCTATTACCGCCAGTGGTGGGACATCTGCGCCCGGACGCCGGTTTACGACCGCATTGCGCCGCTTGCGGGGGCCTATGCCACCAAGGTTCTGTCAGAGCAGCTGCCGGCGCTGCAGGACACGTCCGTCACCCCATCCGCTCGCTGACATAGCTGCCCGGCGAGGGCGGGAAGACCACTGTCTTGTCGCCGTTCAGGAACACGCGCCCATGGATATGGGCGTGGACGGCGCGGGCCAGGACCTGCGCTTCGACGTCGCGGCCCAGCGAGACGTAGTCGCCAGGCGATTGCGCGTGGGTGACGCGGACGGTGTCCTGTTCGATGATCGGACCTTCGTCCAGGTCGGCGGTCACGTAATGGCTGGTCGCGCCGATCAGCTTGACCCCGCGTTCATAGGCCTGCTTGTAGGGGTTGGCGCCCTTGAAGCTGGGCAGGAAGGAATGGTGGATGTTGATGATCCGCCCCGACATGGACTGGCACATCTCGTCCGACAGCACCTGCATGTAACGGGCCAGCACGATCAGTTCCGCCCCCGTCTCGCGGACGATGCGCATCTGCTCGGCCTCGGCCTGGGCCTTGTTTTCCTTGGTGACCTTGACGCAGTAATAGGGCAGGTCGTGGTTCACGACGACCTTCTGGTAATCCATGTGGTTGGAAATCACCGCCACGATGTCGATGGGCAACGCGCCGATCCGCCAGCGATACAGCAGGTCGTTCAGGCAATGCCCGAAGCGGCTGACCATGATCACGACCTTCTTCTTGACCGCGTCGTCGCTGAACTCGGCCTCCATGCCGAAGCGTTCGGCGATGGGGGCGATGCCCTGCTGCAACTGGTCCAGCGTCGCCCCCCCCTCGGACCGGAAGCTGACGCGCATGAAGAAGCGGCCGGTTTCAGTGTCGTCGAACTGCGCGCTGTCGGTGATGTTGCAGTCATGTCCCGCCAGATAGCCCGAGATCGCGGCCACGATCCCGCGGGTCGAGGCGCAGGTCACGCGCAGGGTATAGCTTTTCATGGGGCTCCGCTTCCTTGGCTGTCAGGCTGACAGCATTTCGGACGATTGCAGCGGAATGACAATCGCATTTCCGACACCGCCGGGGGCTGGCGCGACATCCCCCGGCGGCAAGTGCGATCAGGCGGCGGGCATCCGCGCCTCGACCATGCCGGCATACCAGCTTGACCCGGCGGGGATCGCATCGTCGTTGAAGTTATAGGCCGGGTGATGGACCATCGCCGTGCCGCCGTTGCCGACCCAGATATAGGCGCCGGGACGTTCGTTCAGCATATAGCTGAAATCCTCGCCGCCCATCATCGGCTGCATGTCCATGTTCACCCCGCCCGAGATCTCGCGCGCGACATCGGCCGCCCAGACGGTGGCCTGGTCGTCGTTCACGGTGACCGGATAACCGCGGTGGTAATCGACATCGGCCACCGCGCCCATCGCGGCGGCGATGTTGGTGGCGACACGGCGGATGCCTTCTTCCAGCTGATCGCGCACGCCGGCATCGAGGCTGCGGGCGGTGCCCTTCAGCTTGACCACCTGCGGGATCACGTTATGCGCCGTGGAATCCGTGCTGACCACGCAGACCGAGATCACTGCGTTCTTCAGCGGGTCGATGTTGCGCGCCACGACCGACTGCATCGCGACGATGATCTGCGCGGCGGTCAGGGTCGTGTCGATGCATTCGTGGGGCTTGGCCGCGTGCCCGCCCTTGCCCGTCACGGTGATGTCGAACTGGTCGGCCGCGGCCATCATCGCGCCCGGCTTGATGGCGAAGGTGCCGACCGGCATCCCCGGCATGTTGTGCATCCCATAGAATTCTTGGATGTTCCAGCGGCTGACAAGGCCGTCCAGCACCATCGCCTCTCCGCCTGCCCCGCCTTCCTCGGCCGGCTGGAAGATCACAACGGCGGTGCCGTCGAAATTGCGCGTCTCAGCCAGGTATTTCGCCGCGCCAAGCAGCATTGCGGTATGGCCGTCATGGCCGCAGGCGTGCATCTTGCCCGGCGTCCTGGATGCATAGTCGAGGCCCGTCTGTTCAATGATCGGCAGGGCGTCCATGTCCGCGCGCAGGCCGATCACCCGGCCCTGGCTGTCGGTCCTGCCCTTGATGACGCCGACCACGCCCGTCTTGCCGATGCCTTCCACCACTTCGTCGCAGCCGAAGTCGCGCAGCAACTGGGCCACCCGGCCCGCGGTGCGGTGGACATCATACAGCAGTTCGGGATGTTCGTGGAAATCACGGCGCCATGCGGTGATCTCGGGCAGAAGTTCGGCAAATCGGTTCTTGACTGGCATGTTCGGTCTCCTTCTCTGCCAGACTAGGACCGCTGAACCGCCAGTTAAAGAGGATGTTTTGCACAAGATGCAGGTTTCGGACAGCCCCCGGTTCCTGCGGACGCAAGAAGGCCCTGCCGGTTTCGGCAGGGCCATGGATGCGGCACGAAGGGATCAGTTGGTCATTGCAACCGGCTGATCTTCCTGCATGGCCTGGTTTTGGTCATATTGGAAATCTCGCGCGCGCTGGATATCGGCTTCGGTCACGGTGCCCAGCACCAGTTGTTCACCGTTCATCGAAACCACGGTCAGGGGAACCGGCACGACCTTGTCGCCGAGACCCATGAACCCGCCCGAGCTGAGAAGCAGGTATTGCCGCCCTTCCATGTCGATGACGCCTTCGGGATTGCCGAGATCCTGCCCGTCCGCCGTCACGACGGTCATCAGCATGACATCGCCGACCGTCATCTGGCCCGCATTGGCAGGGGCACCGGCATCAGCACTGCCGGCGGCTGGATCGGCCATGCCGACAGGTGCATCGGCGGGCGGGGCATCGGCGGCAGCGGCCTGCTGGCCGGCGCGGCGCTGTTCCCGTTCCTCGGGCGTCTCGATGGTGACCCGCGGCTCTCCGGTCATCTGAACGTCGACCGTCGGCTCCTCGGTCATGGTGATCGTCACGTTGGGCTGGGTGGCGCCCGAGAAGGACACTTCGGGTTCGGCGCGGGTGATGTCCACCTGAGGCTCTTCCGCGGGGGCGACAAAGCTGACGATCGGCTGCTGCTGTTCCAGATCGACATTGCCCGAAACCTGCTGCGCCCCGTCACCCTCGGCCGTGTCCTGGGCCTGATCGGTCGGCGCCTGTTCGCCCTGGGCCACGCCCAGACCGATGTCCAGCTGGGGATCGGGCTGCGTGACGATGATCTCGGGTTCGCCCTGGACAACCTCGACCTGCGGATCGGCCTCGGTCACCGAAACCTGCGGATCGCCCTGCAGCACATAGATGCTGGGTGCAGGCATTGTGACGCGGACGTTGATCGTGGGGATCTCGACCGCGATTTCGGGCTGCGCCTGCTCGACCTCGATCTGGGCGGCGCCGTCCTGCACGCTGACCTGCGGCGGAGCCTGGCGCACCGTCACCTCGGGCCGGGGAACGCGAACATCGACATTGGGTTCGGGAACCCGGACAACGGCTTCGCCGACGATGGTCGCTTCCTCGGACGTGACGACGGATTCGGTGGTCGCCTCGGCCTCGGCTTCCGCTGTGGCGCTGTCTTGCGCGGCGCCTGCTTCCGTCGTCAGCAGGGCCTGTATGTCGGCACATTCCTGCGCGACATCGTTGTTCACGGCATCTGCAACGCGTGTGGGTTCGGCACCGGCGATGCTGCCGTTCTGATCGGCGATGAACTGGCCCAGGGACCGGCATTCCTCGCTTTTTCCTTCAAGCTCGGCAATGTCCACGTTCAGGGTTTGCGCAGAAGATGGCACTGTGAATGCCGCCGTCAGGACGGACCCCGCCAAAAGGGCTTTCAGGTTTGCTGGATTGTTCATGTCGAATGACCTCCTTGCTATCCGGCCTGCTGCTGGCGAAAAAATGTGCAGCAGACACAGGCAAAGGGGATCGGAACAGGCGATGTTCCGCTTATATATATTAACCTTTGTTAATATTCCTGATAAGTTACTCTTTTGCGGTCAGCAAAAAGGTGTTCACAAACAGTTCAGATCCGCATTACCGCTTCGATCGCAAGATACCCCTACCCGTGGGTTACAGGGTCGACCAGAACCTTGTGACCCGGCGCGACCTCTCGATAGACCGAAGGCTGCGCCTGGTAATCCACCGGGTGGATCGGCGAGGGGATCGGCTTGAAATTCAGATCCTCGCTGATCTTCTTCTGGCGCGGATCGGCGACCGGCACGGCGGCCATCAACTGCCGGGTATAGCTGTGCTGGGGGTTCTCGAACACCTGCTGGCGGGTGCCGATTTCCACGATCCGGCCCAGATACATCACGCCCACATGGTGGCTGACGCGCTCGACCACCGCCATGTCATGGCTGATGAACAGCATCGAGATCCCCAGATCCCCCTGCAGTTCCATCAGCAGGTTCAGCACCTGCGCCTGCACCGACACGTCAAGCGCCGACACGGCCTCATCGGCGACGATCAGCTTGGGGTTCAGCGCCAGGGCACGGGCGATGGCGATGCGCTGACGCTGGCCGCCCGACATCTCGTGCGGATAGCGGCGCATGAAGCTGCGTGGCAGTTCCACGCGGTCGAACAGCGCGGCGATGCGGTCCTTGCGCTCGGACCGGCTGCCGATGCCATAGTTTTCCAGCGGCTCGGCCACCTGGTCATACAGCTTCATATGCGGATCGAGGCTGGCAAAGGGATCCTGGAAGATCATCTGCATGTCCCGGCGCGCCCGGCGCAATTCGCCGGGCGACAGCGCCAGGATGTCGGTGCCGCCCAGATCGACCGTGCCCGATTCGGGTTCCACAAGACGCAGCAGCGAACGTCCGCAGGTGGACTTGCCGCAGCCGGATTCACCCACCAGCGACAAGGTTTCGCCCGCATTGATGGTAAAGCTGACATCCTCGACCGCGTGAACACGCGCGACGGTGCGGCGCAAAAGGCCGCCCTTGACCGCAAAGCGGGTGGTCAGGTTCCGGACCGTCAGCAGCGGCTTCGGATCCTTGACGACGATGGGTTCCGGCGCGCTGACGGTGCCGTCGCGCATCAGGCGCATCCGTTCCGGCGCCGCCTTGCCGGTCATCTCGCCCAGACGCGGCACGGCGGCCAGCAGCATCTTGGTGTAATCCTGCTGCGGGTTCTCGAAGACCTCGGCGACGGGGCCTTCCTCGACCTTGTTGCCGCGATACATGACGACCACGCGGTCCGCCATCTGCGCCACCACGGCCATGTCATGGGTGATGAACAGGACCGCGATCTTCTTTTCGCGCTTCAGCCGGTCGATGAGGGCCAGGATCTCGGCCTGGATGGTCACGTCCAGCGCGGTCGTGGGTTCGTCGCAGATCAGCAGGCGCGGTTCGCAGGCCATGGCGATGGCGATCACGACACGCTGTCGCATCCCACCCGAGAGTTCGTGCGGATACTGGTCCAGCCGGCGTTCGGGTTCGGGAATGCGGACCTGGCGCAGGATCTCCAACGCGCGGGCGCGGGCCTGGGCCTTGCTCAAGCCGCGATGGACCATCAGCCCCTCGGTCAACTGGTCGCCCACGGTGAAAACGGGGTTCAGCGCCGTCATCGGTTCCTGGAAGATCATGCCGATCTGGTTGCCGCGGATGTCGCGCATTGCCGGCGTGGATTGCTGGGCCAGGTCGATGACCTTGCCGTCGCCGCCGTCGAACATCAGACGGCCATTGGCGATGGTGCCGCCGCCGAACTCCACCAGCCGCATCAGCGACAGCGAACTGACCGATTTGCCCGATCCGGATTCCCCCACGACGCAGACGCATTCGCCCGGCTTTATGGAAAAGCTGATGTCCTTGACACCCACCACGACGCTATCGCCAGTTTCGAACTCGACGCGAAGTTTCTCAATGGAAACAAGCGGTTTTTCATCCAGCATCAGATCGTCCCCGGTTCAGTGCCTTCGCAAGGCTAGCGACCGCCTGCGAAATGTCAAAGCTGAAACAAGGGACGGATGGTCGCGCGATAAGGCTTGCTTTCCAAATAGGCTTCGATTGAAACTGATCCCATTCCGCAGGTCCGCAGGACCAGGACAAGAACCCGGATGAACCGGGGCATGGGTAAAAAAGCCTGAACAAGGGCACCAACCGTTCTGGCCGCGACCTGCGGGCAGCAACTTCCGACAGGAGAGATTGATGAAGCTTAAGACACTGCTGATGAGCGCAGCCGCCACCCTGGCACTGGCCCCTGCAGCCATGGCCGAGCGGGGCAGCGACGGCGCGCTGAACATCATCATGTGGCAGGCGCCATCCACGATGAACCCCTACCTTTCGGGGGGCACCAAGGAAATCATCGCCTCCAGCATGACGCTGGAGCCGCTGGCGGGCATGACACCGGACGGCGAGCATTACACCCGCCTGGCGGCGGAGATCCCCACACTGGAGAACGGCGGCATCGCCGAGGATCTGAAGTCGGTCACCTGGAAGCTGCAGGAAGGGCTGAAATGGTCCGACGGCAGCCCCGTCACAGCCGAGGACGTGGTCTTCACCGGCCAGTACTGCATGGATCCCGAGGGCGGCTGTTCCCAACTGGCCAAGTTCGAGGGGATCGAATCGATCGAGGCCGTCGACGACCTGACCGTCAGGATCAACTTCATCGACGCCATGCCCGACCCGTATTCGGCCTTTGTCGGATCGCAGTCCCCGATCCTGCAAAAGGCGCAGTTCCAAAACTGCCTGGGCGCCAACGCGCCGACCTGCACGGACCAGAACTTCAACCCGATCGGTACCGGCCCCTTCCGCGTCACGCGCTTCCTGACAAATGACGTGATCACCTTCGAGGCCAATCCCGAATACCGCGACCCCGCCAAGCCCGCCTTTGCGACCGCGACTGTCAAGGGCGGCGGCGATGCGGCGGCGGCGGCGCGTTCGGTGCTGGAAACCGGCGAATACGACTATGCCTGGAACACCCAGCTTGCCCCCGACGTCATCGCCGGGATGGAGCAGATGGGCCGCGGCAAGGTCAGCGCCGCCTTTGGCAGCCTTGTCGAACGCATCCACGTCAACCTGACCGACCCGTCCTCGGCCCACCCGGAAGGCGAGCGTTCAACCGCAGCCCATCCCCACCCCTTCCTGACCGACCCGGCGGTGCGCAAGGCGCTGTCGATGGCAATTGACCGCCAGTTGCTGACGGAAATCGGCTATGGCGCCTCGGGCCAGCCGACCTGCAACTATGTCCCCGCCCCCGAGGCCTGGGCTTCGGACAATACCGAATGTTTGACCCAGGACATCGCGGGCGCGAATGCGCTGCTCGAGGAAGCGGGCTGGGTCATGGGCGGCAGCGGCGTGCGCGAAAAGGACGGCGTGCAGTTGCGGATGGTCTACCAGACCTCGGTCAACGCGGTGCGCCAGGACTTCCAGGCGCTGATCAAGCAATGGTGGTCGGAAATCGGCATCGAGACCGAATTGAAGACCGTCGATGCCTCGGTCTTCTTCGGGTCCGACCCCGGCTCGCCCGACACGCTGCAAAAGTTCTATGCCGATGTCGAGATGTATGCCGACAACTTCGAAGGCGGCAACCCGGCGCCCTATCTGGCGAAATGGACCTGCGACAAGGCACCCAGCCCCGCGAACCAGTGGCAGGGCGAGAACATCAGCCGCTTCTGCGACGAAGCCTATGACCAGTTGCTGGCGGAACTGTCGCGGACCGTCGATCCGGCGGAACGTGCCGAGATCGGCAAGCGCCTGAACGACATGCTGACCAAGGAAAGCAACGCGATCATCCCGCTGGTGTATCGCGGCACGGCTTCGGCCCATTCGAACACCCTGGGCGGCGTCAACCTGAACGCCTGGGATTCGGAACTGTGGAACGTGGCCGACTGGACCCGCGTCCAGTAAATCCCGGCCGGCCCCGCGATCCGTCGCGGGGCCGGATCTTCAAGACAAAGGTTGCATGTGAAGAAAGCTCTGGTCTCGGCCCTGGCGCTGATGATGGCCTCGCCTGCCGTTGCGGAACGCGGCAGCGACGGCGAATTGCGGGTGCTGTACTGGCAGGCCGCGTCGGTTCTCAACCCCTACCTGTCCACCGGGGCCAAGGACGTGGATCCCGCTTCCATGGTCCTGGAACCGCTTGCGCTTGTCGGCAATGACGGCGCGCTGATCCCCGTCCTGGCGGCCGAAATCCCCTCGATCGAGAACGGCGGCATCTCGGAGGACTTCACCACCGTCACCTGGCGCTTGAAGCCCGGCGTGACCTGGTCCGACGGCACGCCGCTGACGGCCGCCGACGTGGCCTTCACCGCAGACTATTGCATGGCGCCCGGTTTCGGCTGCGCCGTCCTGGCGGAATTCGAAGGCATCAAGACCGTCGAGGCCGTGGACGACCGCACCGTCCGCATCCATTACGGCGCGCCCAAGTATCCCCCGCTGCAGGCCTTCGTGGGTGGACGCACGCCCATCCTGCAAAAGGCCCAGTTCGAGCCATGCCTGGGCGAGGCGGGGGCAAGCTGCACCCGGCAGAACTTCGGTCCCATCGGCACCGGTCCCTTCCGCGTCACCAGCTTCGAGCCGGGCAATGTGTCGACCTTCGAGGCCAATCCCCATTACCGCGACCCGGCCAAGCCCGCCTTCGCCACCGTCACCATCAAGGGCGGCGGTGACGCGATGGCTGCCGCCCGCGCGGTGCTGGAAACGGGCGAGTTCGACTTTGCCTGGAACCTGCAACTGGCCCCCGACATAGTGGCCCCGATGGAGGCCGCGGGCAAGGGCAAGCTGGTCGGATCCTTTGGCAGCATGGTCGAACGGATCGAGTTGAACCAGACCGACCCCTCGCCCGCCTTGGGCAAGGAAAGGTCCACGCTGGCCCATCCCCATCCCTTCCTGACCGATCCGGCAGTGCGCCGCGCGCTGTCGATGGCCATTGACCGGCCGATCCTGGCGGAACTGGCATATGGACCCGCGGGCAAGCCCACCTGCACCATCGTCCCGGTCCCCCTGGACTTCACCTCGGGCCGGGACGATTGCCTGAAGCAGGACATCCAGGGCGCGAACAGGCTGCTGGACGAAGCGGGTTGGCTGCCCGGCCCCGACGGGGTGCGGCAGAAGGACGGCGTGCCGCTGCGGCTGGTGTTCCAGACGACGGTGAACGCGGTGCGTCAGGACGTGCAGTCGCTGGTCAAGCAGTGGTGGTCCGAAATCGGCGTGGCGACCGACCTCAAGACGATCGACGGCACGGTCTTCTTTGGCGGCGATGCCGGCAACCCGGATTCGCGCGCGCGTTTTCTGGCCGATGCGCAGATGTTCACCGATGCCTTCTATCTGCCCGATCCTGCATCATTCCTGGAAGAATTCGTCTGCAGCCGCGTTCCGAATGATGAAAACCAATGGCAGGGCAACAATTCCGTGCGCTTCTGCGACCCTGACTTCGACGCCCGCATGGCGGCGCTGAACCAGACCGGCGCCGCGCGCGAGCGGCACCGGATCGCCAAGGAGATGACGGACATGCTGACCGCCGACGGCCATGTGGTCCTGCCCCTGATCCATCGCGGCATGATCGGCGCCCATGCCAATTCGCTGGCCGGCATCCTGCCCAACGGGTGGGAGGGCAGCCTGTGGAACATCGCCGATTGGAGCCGCGCCGAATGACGCGCCCTGCTGGAGGCTATAGATGCTGACATTCACCACCCGCCGCCTGCTGCTGGCGATCCCGACGCTTCTGTTCATCTCGCTGGTGATCTTCCTGCTGCTCGAGGCATCGCCGGGCGATCCGCTGGGCGACGTGCCCCTGACCGTCCCCCCCGAGGTGAAGGAACGGATGCGCGAGGCGCTTGGCCTGGGATCGCCCTGGTACGTGCGCTATGTCCTGTGGCTGAAGCAGTTCTTCTGGGTCGAGCCGCTGTATTGGTTCGACCATGTCTTCGGCACGCAGTTCAGCGCCGGGATGCAGCGGATCATCAGCTTCCAGTCGCGCAGCCCGGTCTTCGACGTGATCGCGCAGCGCGTGCCGCAGACCCTGACGGTGGTGGGCTTTTCCTACCTGGTGGGCATCCTGATCGCGATCCCAATCGGCATCATCTCGGCCTACAAGCAGTATTCGTGGTTCGACCAGCTTGGCACCTTCGTGTCGATGATCGGCTTTTCTATGCCGACCTTCTTCACCGGCGTGGTGCTGATCATCATCTTCGGGGTGAAGCTGCAATGGTTCCCGTCGGTCTATGACACCACGCTGGAGGTGCGCGACTGGAACAGCTTCTGGGCGCAGGTCCGGCAGATGATCATGCCGGTGACGGTGCTGGCCTTGTATAACGCGGCGCAGATCAGCCGCTTCATGCGCGCATCCATGCTGGACAACCTGGGCCAGGATTACGTCCGCACCGCCCGCGCCAAGGGATTGTCTGAAAAGACCGTGGTGCTGAAGCACGTGCTGCGCAACAGCCTGATCCCGGTCATCACCGTGATCGCGCTTGGCCTGCCCGCCGTCTTCGGCGGCGCGATCATCACCGAGCAGGTCTTCAAGGTGAACGGGCTGGGCCAGTTGCTGATCACCGCGATCCACGGCAACGACATCCCCATGGTGCTGACGCTGACCTTCATCTTCGCGATCCTGATCGTGCTGTTCACCCTGATTGCCGACATCCTCTACGGCATTCTCGACCCGAGGATCCGCTATGACTGAGACCCGACGCCAGCACGACCTGTCCGTGACCGAAACCGTTGAGGCCAGTTCCGTCGCGGCGGGCATCACCCCCGGCCTGCCCCCGGACGACCCCCTGCACGCCGGGGGCGAGACCCGCAGCCAGTGGCGCGACGTCTGGCGCCAGTTCCGCAGCCATCGCGGCGCGATGGTGGCCCTTGTGCTGTTCGTCTCGACCATCCTGTTCGTGCTGGTGGGGCCATATCTCTGGACCATCGACCCGACCTATGTGGATATCCGCGCCCGCAATTCGGGCTTCAGCGTCGCCCATCCCCTGGGCACCGACCAGTTGGGCCGGGACATGCTGGCACGGCTGATGGCGGGGGGGCGTGTCTCCATCGCCGTGGGCCTGACGGCCATGATCATCGCGATCACGCTGGGCAGCCTGATAGGCCTTGTGTCGGGCTATTTCCGGCGCATGGACGCGCCCTTGATGCGCCTGACGGAACTGTTCCTGGCCCTGCCGCTGCTGCCCCTGCTGCTGCTGATGGTGACCCTGTTCCGCGAGCCGCTGTCGCAATCCTTCGGTCCCGCCATGGGCACCTTCATCCTGATCGTGTCGGCCATCGGCGCGACAAGCTGGATGCAGGCGGCGCGCATCGTGCGGGGCGACGTGCTGGGCCTGAAGGAACGCGAGTTCATCCTGGCCGCCAAGTCCATCGGCACCCCCGCGCACCGCATGATCCTGCGCCACGTGCTGCCGAACGTCCTGTCGCCGATCATGGTGGCCGCCACCCTGGGCATCGCGACAGCGATCATCACGGAAAGCGCGCTGTCCTTCCTGGGCCTGGGCTTCCCGCCCGATTTCCCGACATGGGGACGGCTGCTTTACGACGCTGTGGACCAGATGGTGATGTATCCGTGGCGGGTGATCCTGCCGGGGCTGTTCATATCGCTGACGGTTCTGTGCGTGAACTATATCGGCGACGGGCTGCGCGACGCGATGGACCCGCGCATCCGCGGACGGTAATTCCACCTGAGATGCGAACAAAGGCGGAACATGGGCTTTCCATGTTCCGCAGACCCGCTTATGCTCGCGGGATGGAGCTTTTGGACGATTCCGATGACATGGGCGGTGTGCCGCTGTCGCAACGCGCAATGGCCGCGCGCCCTGCCCCCTATCTGGACGGGCTGAACGCCGCGCAGCGCGCCGCCGTGGAAACCCTGGACGGCCCGGTGCTGATGCTGGCAGGCGCGGGCACCGGCAAGACCCGCGCGCTGACCACGCGGATCGCCCATCTGCTGATGCTGGGCAAGGCGCGGCCGGGCCAGATCCTGGCGGTGACCTTCACCAACAAGGCCGCGCGGGAAATGAAGAACCGCATCGCCCGCCTGCTGGGCGAGACGGTCGAGGGGATGCCCTGGCTGGGCACCTTCCATTCGATCAGCGTCAAGATCCTGCGCCGCCATGCCGAACTGGTGGGCAATGGCGAATTGCACCTGAAGCCTTCATTCACCATTCTGGACACCGACGACCAGATCCGGCTGCTCAAGCAGCTGATCCAGGCCGAGAACCTGGACGAGAAACGCTGGCCCGCCCGCCAGTTGGCCCATCTGATCGACGGCTGGAAGAACCGCTGCCTGACCCCGGCCAACCTGCCCAGGGGCGAGGGCACGGCTTTCGATGGCTGGGGCGGCAAGCTGTACCAGGCCTATCAGAACCGCCTGCTGGCGCTGAACGCGGTCGATTTCGGCGACCTGCTGATGCATTGCGTGACGCTGTTCCAGGCGCATCCGGATGTGCTGCGGTCCTGGCAGGACCGCTTCCGCTATATCCTGGTGGACGAATACCAGGACACAAACGTCGCGCAGTACATGTGGCTGCGGCTGCTGGCCCAGGCGCATCGCAACATCTGCTGCGTGGGCGACGACGACCAGTCAATCTATGGCTGGCGCGGGGCCGAGGTCGGCAACATCCTGCGCTTCGAGAAGGATTTCCCCGGCGCCCAGGTGATCCGGCTGGAACAGAACTATCGTTCCACACCGCAGATCCTGGCCGCCGCCTCGGGCCTGATCGCCGCCAACCAGGGCCGCCTGGGCAAGACCCTGTGGACCGAGGCCGAGGGCGGCGAACCCGTGCGCCTGATCGGCCACTGGGACAGCGAGGCCGAGGCCCGCTGGATCGGCGAGGAGATCGAGGCCTTCCATGGCGGCCATCGCGCCAGCGTCGGCCGCACCAGCCTGAACGACATTGCCATCCTTGTCCGCGCGTCCCACCAGATGCGCGCCTTCGAAGACCGCTTCATGTCGATCGGCCTGCCCTATCGCGTGATCGGCGGCCCGCGCTTCTATGAACGCGCGGAAATCCGCGACGCCATGGCCTATTTCCGGCTGGTGGTCAGCCCCGCCGACGACCTGGCCTTCGAACGCATCGCCAACACGCCGAAGCGCGGCCTTGGCGAAAAGGGCCTGCAGGCCATCCAGCACATGGCGCGGGCGCGCGGGCTGTCGCTGCTGGACGGCACGGTCGCGGCGCTGACGGCAGGCGACCTGTCGGGCAAGGCCGCCGCCCAGATGCGCCAGTTCACCGAGGCCCTGGGCCGCTGGCATGCCGACGCCCTGGACGACCGTGTCAACCATGTCGAACTGGCCGAGCGGATCCTGGATGAATCCGGCTATACCGCCATGTGGCAGAACAACAAGTCGCCCGACGCGCCGGGGCGGCTCGACAACCTCAAGGAACTGGTAAAGGCGCTCGAGGAGTTCGAGAACCTGCAAGGTTTCCTGGAACACGTGGCCCTTGTCATGGACCGGGACGAGGGCGAGGCAGCCGAGCAGGTCAGCATCATGACCCTGCACGCCGCCAAGGGGCTGGAATTCCCCGTCGTCTTCCTGCCGGGGTGGGAGGACGGCTTGTTCCCCAGCCAGCGCGCCATGGACGAGAACGGCACCAAGGGTCTGGAGGAGGAACGCCGCCTGGCCTATGTCGGCATCACGCGGGCAGAACGGCTGGCCACGATCAGCTTCGCGGGCAACCGGCGCCTTTACGGGCAATGGCAAAGCTCCATGCCCTCGCGCTTTGTCGATGAGCTGCCGCCCGAACATGTCGAGGTGCTGACCCCGCCCGGCCTTTACGGCGGCGGCTATGGCGCGGCGATGGCATTCGCGGCAGGCGGCCCGGTCAATGCGCTGCACGAGCGCGCGGCCAAGGCCGATGTCTACAACTCTCCGGGCTGGAAGCGGATGCAGGCCCGCGCATCCGAACGCAAGGCACCCGTCCACCGTGCGCCCATCATCATCGACGCCGAGCCTGTGTCGAAGTTCACCGTTGGCGACCGCGTGATCCATGCCAAGTTCGGCGAGGGCACGGTGATGGGCATCGCCGAGGATACGCTGACCGTCCAGTTCCCGGCGGGCTTCAAGAACATCAAGGCGGCCTATGTCCAGCCCGCTGGCAGGGATGATGACGTGCCGTTCTAAGGCAAGGGCGTTCTGACGGCTGGTCCCCTGCCCGGCGCGGTGCTAGCCTGCGGGCCGAACCATTCGGGACCGTTCCTTGGCCGCCTTTATCCGCCTGATCCTGTTCCTGCTGATCGCCGAGGCGCTGTTCTATCTGCTTCTGCGGGTCTATCTGCGGTCGCTGCGCCGCGAGCGGCTGGAAGAGACATGGGACCAGCGCCATCCCTCCCTGGCGGGGAACACCCCCGCCCGGCGAGAGTTCGTTCGAAGGTCCATGATCGGGTTCGACAAGACGCTGAAATCGCGGCTGTTGCTTCTGGTCTTCGTTCTGCCCAATCTGGCGGTCATGGGCATCATCTATTGGGTCAACTGGCAGTAAGGACCGCTTTCCATGCATTACCTCAAGGTCGCGGTCGGCGTGCTGTTCGGCATCGCGGTGTTCCTGTTCCTGGACTATGCGCTGCCGTCCAAGAACACGGTGCGCATCACCAATACCTATAACCGCCTGACCTCGGTCACGCCGTCGAACGCGATCTTCTATGCCTCGGACAATACCGGCACGGTCGAGAATGCCCAGGGACAGCGTGACGTGCGCTTCATCGAAACGGTGCGCCCCAACGGCAAGGTCTTCGTGTATCGGAACGAGGATACCGGCTGGATCTGGCCGCCCTATTTCAAGTACGACAGCGCCAACCTGCAGGCCGAGGCGACGAACCTGCAATCGGGCCGCGACAATCCGCAATGGGTCAGCGTGACCGCCTATGGCTGGCGGATGGCGTTCCTGTCCACCTATCCCAACGCGGTCAGCATCGACACGCTGGCCGGGCCAGACGAACGCCCGCGAAACTGGGCGGCAAGCATCGTCTGCATCGCGTTGCTGGCACTGCTGGCGCTGTTCTGGCGGATGTGGGCGCAGTTCCAGGAACGCGGCCTGTCCGGCTGGCGGAGGAAGCCATGACCCACAACCCCGGCACCGCGCTGCGCACCGACGGCTTTGCCGACATCCGCATCAACACCCCGGCCGTCGAACGCCGCGCGGCCAGCCTGCCTGCCCGGCGCAGCCTGAAGAAGGATCACCAGGCGGCCTGGCTGCTGAACGCGGTGCGCTGCATCGACCTGACGACGCTTGCGGGCGACGACACGCCGGACCGTGTGGCGCGCCTTTGCGCCAAGGCCCGCCAGCCGATCGCGCCCGATCTGCTTGACGCGATGGGCGTCACCGGCCTGACCACGGGCGCAGTTTGCGTTTATCCCACGATGGTCGCGCCTGCGAAACGCGCGCTCGGCGACTCCGGCATTCCGGTTGCCAGCGTCGCCACCGGCTTTCCGGCGGGCCTGATGCCGCTGAACCTGCGGCTGGCGGAAATCCTTTATGCGGTCGAACATGGCGCGGACGAGATCGACATCGTCATCACCCGCGCCCATGTCCTGCGCGGCGAGTGGTCGGCGCTGTATGACGAACTGCGCGCCATGCGCGAGGCCTGCGGGCCCGCGAAAATGAAGGCGATCCTGGCCACGGGCGACCTGAAGTCGCTCGAGAATGTCGCCCGCGCCAGCCATGTGGCGATGCAGGCGGGGGCGGACTGGATCAAGACCTCGACCGGCAAGGAAGGGGTGAACGCCACCCTGCCCGTCAGCCTGGTGATGTGCCGCGCGATCCGCGATTATCGCGACCAGACCGGCCATGTCGTGGGCTTCAAGCCGGCGGGCGGACTGCGCACCGCCAAGGATGCGCTGAACTGGCAAGTGCTGATGGCCGAGGAACTGGGCCGCGACTGGCTGAGCCCCGACCTGTTCCGCATCGGCGCATCCAGCCTTCTGGGCGATATCGAACGCCAGATCAGCCACCATGTGACGGGCCGCTATGCCGCCGGTTACCGCCAAGCGATTGCCTGAGGACCGCATGACCAGCGTGAGCGAATTGATGAAAACGATGGAATACGGCCCCTCGGTCGAGGACAGCGCCGCCGTGCGCGACTGGCTGGCGCGGCGCGATGCTTTCGGGCATTTCATCGGCGGCAGCTTCACGGAACCGGGCCAGTTGTTCGACAGCCGCGATCCCGCAACGGGCGAGGTTCTGGCGCAGGTGTCGCAGGGAACAGTTGATGACGTGGCGGCGGCGGTGGCGGCGGCGCGGCAGGCGCAGCCCGGCTGGGCGGCGCTGACGGGAACGCAGCGGGCGCGATATCTTTATGCGCTCGCTCGGCATATCCAGAAACGAGAGCGCTTCCTGTCGGTGCTCGAGACGCTGGACAACGGCAAGCCGATCCGGGAATCGCGCGACATCGACGTGCCGCTGGTCGCGCGGCATTTCTATCACCATGCCGGTTGGGCGGAACTGCGCGACAGCGCCTTTCCCGGGCATCAGCCGATCGGCGTCTGCGGCCAGATCATCCCCTGGAACTTTCCGCTGCTGATGCTGGCCTGGAAGATCGCACCCGCGCTTGCGGCGGGCAATACGGTCGTGCTGAAGCCGGCCGAATACACGCCGCTGACCGCGCTGGCATTCGCCGAGATCTGCCAGGAAATCGGCCTGCCCGCTGGCGTTGTCAACATCGTCACCGGGGACGGAGAAACAGGCGCGGCGCTTGTCGCGGCGGATGTGGACAAGATCGCCTTCACCGGATCCACCGAGGTGGGACGCGCGATTGCAAACCAGTTGGCGGGAAGGGCCACGCGCCTGACGCTGGAACTGGGCGGCAAGTCGCCCTTTGTGGTGATGCCCGACGCCGACCTGGACGGGGCGGTCGATGGCGTGGTGGATTCCATCTGGTTCAATGGCGGCCAAGTCTGCTGCGCCGGATCGCGCATCCTGGTGGCCGAGGCCGTGGCGGAACGGTTCGAAACTTTGCTGGCCGCCCGTATGTCCCGCCTGCGGGTCGGGCCGCCGCTGGACAAGTCCACCGATGTGGGCGCCATCGTGGATCCGGTGCAAAAGGACCGCATCCTGTCGATTTGCCGCGCGGCGACCGATACAGGCGCAGAACTGGTTGGTGGCGCGGCGCAGGAGGGCTGCTTCATCGCGCCGGGCTATCTGCGCAACATCACCCCCGCCAATCCGGGCTTCGAGCAGGAAATCTTCGGCCCCATCGCCACGCTGTCCACCTTCCGCACGGCGGATGAGGCGGTCGAGTTGGCGAATAACACGCGCTACGGGCTTGCGGCCTCGATCTGGTCGGAAAGCGCGGCGGTGGCGACGGATATTGCCGCCAGGGTGAAGGCGGGCGTCGTCTGGATCAACTGCGCCAACCTGTTCGACGCGGCTGCGCCCTTTGGCGGCTATCGCGAAAGCGGCTTTGGCCGCGAAGGCGGGCGCGTCGGGATGCTGGACTATCTGGCGGACGCGCCGGTCGACACGGTGGACGAACCAGCCGCCGCAGCGCCTGTCGCCGCCACCACCGGCAGCGGCAGCGGCCAGCCGGCCGATCTGGACCGAACGGCCAAGCTTTACATCGGCGGCGCGCAGAAGCGGCCCGATGGTGGGGCAAGCTATGCCGTGCCGGGCGGCCTTGCGCCGCTGGGCGGCCGCAAGGACATCCGCAACGCGGTCGAGGCCGCCGCAAAGGCCGGGAAATGGGCGGCCATGGGCGGCCATGCTCGCGCGCAGGTCCTGTACTACATCGCCGAGAACCTGTCGGCCCGCGCTGATGAATTCGCCGCCCGCACAAGCCGTGCCGAGGTCGAGGCCGCCATCGCCCGCGCCTTCCATTATGCCGCCTGGGCCGACAAGTTCGACGGCGAGAATGTGCAGGCCAAGCCGGGCCACCTGCTGAGCGTCGTCAACGAACCCTTTGGCGTGATGGGCATCGCCTGCCCCAATGCGCAGCCCTTGGCCGCGTTCATGTCTCTGGTCATGCCCGCCATCGCCATGGGCAACCGCGTCGTCGCCATCGCCGCGCAGGACGATCCGCTGGCGGTGACGGATCTGTACCAGGTCTTCGACACGTCCGACCTGCCGGGCGGCGTGGTCAACATCGTGACCGGCCCGCGCGACGATCTGGCCCGCGTGCTGGCCGCGCATGACGAGGTCGCGGCGATGTGGATGGTCGGCGGCGATCTGGCGGCGGTGGAAAAGGCCGCGGGCGGCAATCTCAAGCCCGTCTGGGCGCCCGCGCATCGCGACTGGACCGGCCCGCAGGCGCAAGGCGAGGTCTTCCTGCGCCATGCCACGCAGGCCAAGACGATCTGGCTGCCCTATGGCGCCCTGCCCGAAGGCACCGGGTCTGCGGCCTATTAGGCGCGCAGGCCCGCAAAGGTCATCGGGTCCAACGATGCCTGGGCAAAGGTCGGCCCGCTGGTCATCAGGCTGACCGCGTCATGCGAATGCAGCGATTCCTGGTGGCTGGCCACCACCCGGAAATCGCCGAAGCGCGGATCGGCCAGCAGTTGCTGAGCAAAGGCGCGCACCGCATCCTCGACGAAGATCGGGTTCGAAGCGTTGAGTTCGGCGAAGGCCTGTTCATCCTCGCGCTTGACCATCACCTGCGTCTCGGTTGGCACGGCGCGGCGGCAGAGTTCCACCATGTCCTCGAACCAGATTTTCTCCGGCCCGACCATTACTGCCGATATTCGCGCGATCGACCGCTGCGAATGCGGCGTCGCCAGCCGCGATCGGGTTTCGCGCGCATGTTCCGACAGTTCCAGCGAACAGGGGCAGGTCGAGGAATAGACATAGTCGAAATGCATGATCCGCAGCCGCTGGCCGTGGAAATCCAGGATCTCCATCGCGATATCGTAATACTGCCAGCCGGACAGCCCCGACCGCAGCGAATCCACCCGGATCGGATAGGAGAACTTCATCTGGATGCGGGCATCATAGGCATCCAGGTCGGCCTGATAATCGTCAAGCGCGGCCTCCAGCACCTTGAGGCTGAAGGCATGTTCGGAATGGGCGTAAAAGGACCGCATGATCCGGGACATGTTGATGCCCTTGCGGTCGGCTTCCAGGCTGACCGTGCCCGTCACGCTGGTTTCCAGCGTCAGTTCGCCGCCGTCGCGCGTCTGGTAGCGGATCGGCAGCCGGAAATTGGAAATGCCGACATGCTGGATCGGCGCGCGCGCGCCGACGATCAGGCTGGCAGGGCCGTTCTGCAGGTCGGGCAGCCCTGCCTTGTAGGCGTCATCCACCCGGAACCCCGCGTCATAGCTGCGCACAAGGGCCGGATAGGCGGGAATCATCGGGCGGGCTTCGGTCATGCTGGCATCCTTGTGGCCGGATCCCGGCACAATATGGGGGGTCAGGGCCGGAATCCAAAGCGATAATCCGGCATGTCGGGCCGCCGGGGCGGCCCGGCCCCGGTCAGCCGTTCAGGGCCTGGTGCAGGTCGTCGATCAGGTCGGCGGAATGTTCCAGCCCGATGGACAGGCGCAGCAGGCCCGGCGTGATGCCTAGATAGGCGCGGTCATCCTCGGACAGGCGCTGGTGGGTGGTCGTCGCCGGATGCGTCACGATCGACTTCGCATCGCCGAGGTTGTTCGAGATGCTGATGATCCCCAGCCGGTTCAGGCAGGCAAAGGCCGCCTCCTTGCCGCCAGCCACTTCGAAAGCGATCATGGTGCCGCCCGATCCCATCTGACGCATCGCCAGGTCATGCTGGGGATGGTCTGCCAGCCCCGGATAGATCACGCGCGACAGGGCCGGATGGCCCTGCAGCGCCTGTGCCACGGCCAAGGCGGTGTCGGCCTGGGCGCGCACGCGCAGGTCCATCGTGGTCAGCCCGTTCAGCATGATCCAGCTGTGGAAGGGACTGATCGCGCCGCCGGTATGCTTCAGGTAAGGCTCGGCCACCTCGCGGACGAACTGGCGGGTGCCGCAGATGACGCCCGCAAGCGCCCGCCCCCCGCCGTCGATATGCTTGGTCGCGGAATAGACGACCACGTCGGCCCCCAGTTCCGCCGCACGGGAAAAGACCGGGGTGGCGAAGACGTTGTCGGCCACGACCAAGGCGCCGACCTCATGCGCCAGGCGAGCCACGGCCTCGATATCGATTACCTCCAGTGTCGGATTCGACATGGTCTCGAAGAAGGCGGCCCTGGTGCCGGGGCGCAGGGCCGCGCGCCACTGGTCCAGGTCGGTGCCGTCGACATAGGTCACCTCGACCCCGAAGCGGGCCAGCAGATCCAGCACGTAAAGGCAGGATCCGAACAAGGCACGGGCTGCCACGACATGATCGCCGGGCTTGCACATGGAAAACAGCGCGCCATTGACCGCCGCCATGCCGCTGGCCGTGGCGAAGGCGTCCTCGGTCCCCTCCAGCGCGGCGATGCGATCCTCGAACATCCGGCTGGTGGGGTTGCCATAGCGGGCATAGATGAACTCGTCCGGGCCGGTCCCCTTGAAGCGGGCCTCAGCCTGTTCGGCGCTGTCATAGACAAAGCCCTGGGTCAGGAAGATCGCCTCGGCCATCTCGCCATACTGGCTGCGGCGGATGCCGTGATGGACGGCCTGCGTGCGCGGGTGACGTGGCTTGGCGGAACTGTCGCTCATGAAGGGCCCCTGTGCTGACGCCAGCGGGTTAGCGCCCCCGGCCCGGCCACGCAAGGGCCGAGCCCCGCCTCTGGCCGGACAAAGCCGCCTGCCCCCATGCCAAGGAGCTGAAATTAACCAGGAATAGCCTTGGCCGGGCCGTTTCCTGTAACGATTTCATGACATTGCATGATTGTCTGCATGAATTGCCCAAATGGACAGGTTGAGGGTCAAGTGACGCGAAAGTAAGTTGAGCAGGCAGTCAGGATATTGGACTGCGCAGGAAAGGATCGGCCTCTTGGCCGGGTCGTGGTCGTGATGTTGGAATATCTGAAGGAATATCCCGATATCCTGCATCGCCGATCCGTCGAACCTGACCTTTCCACCCGTCCTTCCATCCGAAGGGCGGCTTTGACAGAGCGGGACGGCAAGTCCGATTTTGTGTGTGGCGGCGCATCTGCTGCGGGACCGGTGACGGAACCCATGGAAGAATGCACGTGTGTTTGAGGTAGAGGCTTGCTGACCTGACCGGTCATCCTGTCGATCGGTCGATTGGGCTGTGTATTTGGTAATGTTCTTTGTAAAAGCCCGGCACGATACATTGGGGGGCGGAGAAATCCGCCCCCTGTGACATTCACAGATAATCGCCCCGCTGCAGGCCATACTTGGCCATCTTCTCGTTCAGGGTGCGGCGCGGCAGGCACAATTCCTCCATCACCCCACTGATGCTGCCCTTGTGGCGGCGCATGGTGTTGTCGATCAGCATCTTTTCGAAGCTTTCGACATATTCCTTGAGCGGCTTGCCCTCGGTCGTGGTGGCCTGCTGATTGTCTTCCCCGTCCGCCATCAGAAGCGACGCGATGGATCCCGATCCCCGCCGGTTCTGCAGCACTGCGCGTTCGGCCACGTTGATCAGTTGGCGGATGTTGCCGGGCCAGGGCGCCTGCAACAACTGGGCTGCTTCCTGTGCGCTGACCTGCGGCGGCTCGCAGCCGTATTCCTCGGAGAACTGTTCGGTCATGCGGGTGAACAGCGACAGGATATCCTCGCCCCGCGCGCGCAGCGGCGGCAGGGTGATCTTCAGCGCGGACAAGCGATAGAACAGGTCGGGACGCAGCGAATCCTCGGCCTTGCGGCCTTCGCCGCGGGCATTGGAGATGGCGATGATGCGGGTTTCCGCGGGCGTGCCCCCGTCGCTGATGAAGGCCAGAAGCCGCGCTTGCAGCGGTTCCGACAGCGCCTCGATATCTTCGAGGCACAGGGTGCCGCCGCGTGCTTCCTCGACGGCGGGGATGCCGTCCTCGACCGGGCCGAACAGGCGGGCCGACAGCGCCTCGTCACTGTAGGCGGCGCAGGACACCGGCACGAACTTGCGCGCGGCGCGGGGCCCCACGGCGTGCAGCGCATGGGCCACCAGCGTCTTGCCGGTGCCGGTCTCGCCGTCGATCAGCACGTGACCGTCCGCCTGGCCCAGATCCAGGATATCCTCGCGCAGGCGCTCCATCACCGGGCTGGTGCCGATCAGCTTGGACATCACCTGCTGGCCTTCCGACAGGTCGCGGCGCAGGGCGCGGTTGTCCAGCGTCATGCGCCGCATCTGCGTGGCCTTCTTGGCCAGCGTCGTCATCTTGTCGGGGTTGAAGGGCTTCTCCATGAAGTCCATCGCCCCGATCCGCATCGCCTCGACGGCCATGGGCACGTCGCCATGACCGGTGATCAGGATCACCGGCAGGCCCGAATCCAGGCCCATCAGGCGCTTCAGGAAGGCAATGCCATCCATGCCGGGCATCCGGATGTCGGATACCACGATCCCGGGCCAGTCGGCCCCGATGACCTTCAGCGCGTCTTCTGCACTGGGATAGGTTTCGGTTTCAAACCCGGACAGGACCAACCACTGGCTGATCGATTCCCGCATGTCGGGTTCGTCGTCGACAATCGCAATCTTCAATTTGCGGGACATAGGGACTTCCTCTCTCGAACAGTCATTCGGCGGCCAGGGCTTGCGGATCCTGCCTTGGCTTCTGCAAGGGCAGTTCCACCGCGAACACGGCTCCTTCATCTTCGTTATGGGCGGTCAGGCGGCCGCCGAAATCGGCGACGATGCTGGACGAGATGGCAAGACCCAAGCCCGTCCCCTCGCCTGGTTTCTTCGTGGTCCAGAACGGCTCGAACAGCTTTTCCAGATCCAGGATGCCGGGGCCGTTGTCGCGCACCAGCACATAGGCATGGGCGCCGGTTTCGACAGTGATCTCGATCCGGGCGTCGCGCTTGTCTCGCACCGCATCGACGGCGTTGCGCAGCAGGTTGATGATGACCTGTTCCAGCCGTATCCGGTCGGCCATGACCGTCACCGGGCGGCGCGGCAGGTTGCGGGTCACGCGGATCGTGCGGCCCCGCAACTGCGGCTCCATCATGGTCAGGGCGCTGCTGACGGCGGCGCGCAGGTCAACGGGCTCGACCGCCTCGCCGCCCTTGCGGGCATAGGATTTCAGTTGCCGGGTGATCGCGCCCATGCGTTCGATCAGGTCGTCGATCCGCTGGAAGCTGGACAAGGCTTCTTCGGACCGACCGCGTTGCAGCAGCAGGCGCGCCCCTGCCAGATAGGTCTTCATCGCGGCCAGGGGCTGGTTCAGCTCGTGGCTGACGCCCGCCGACATCTCGCCCAGGGCCGCCAGCTTGGATGACTGCTGCACGGTCTGTTCCGCGACCCGCAGTTCCTTCTGCATCCGTTCCCGTTCCGCGATCTCGCGCGTCAGGCGCATGTTCAGCGCCCGCAGATCCGCAGATTCGCGCATATAGGCGACCGACTGGCTGCGCGCCCGGCGCGACAGCACGTAGAACGTCCCCGCCAGCAGGATCGCGAAGCCCATGATCTCAAGCGCGAGGACCGCGTTCACCTGTTCCCGGACCGAGGCATAAGTGGTGAAGCTGATCATCCGCCAGCCGCGGAAGGGGATCCGCGCCTCGGCCTGCATCACGGCGCGGCCCTGGACATAGGCGTCGATCGGCAGCGCGGTCCAGTCGGCGGTGACCTGGAAGGCCCGCTGGATGGCCGAGGGCGCGTCGCGCACCGCAAGGGCCTCGGGCATGGTCAGGCCGCGCCATCGCGGCTCGGTCGCAAGGATGATGTTGCCTTCGCTGTCGGTGACGGCCACCGCGTCCGATATCCCCGCCCAGGATCGTTCCAGCCGGCTGAGGTCGGCCCCCACCACGATCACCCCCAGCGTCTTGCCATCAGCCACGACCGCGCGGGAATAGGTGAACTCATAGGCCCCGCCGCCCTGGTTGGCGACGGTGAATACGGTATCGCGCGACCGCAGCGCCTCGACATAGAAGGGCGACAGGACGTTGTTCGTGCCCAGCTGATAGCGGTCGGTGGACCCCACGGTGCGCCCCGACGCATCCAGAAGCCGGATCGACGCCGCGCCGATTTCCTTTTGCGCGGCGATCAGCCGGGCCGAGGTGGTCGAGAACTCGTTGCTGTTCAGCGACCCGATCAAGGCCGGGTCGCGCGCCAGCAGCAGTGGCACCACCGCGGTCCGCTGCAATTCCGACAGGAGGTTCCCGGTGTACAGCGCCAGCCGCAGTTCGGACCGGACGCGGGTGTTTTCCGAAAACCGCGTCGTCAGCCAGGCATTGGTCGTCCAGATCGAGACGATCGCCAGCATGAAGATCAGCGCCACGGCAATGCGCAGCCACCACGGGTTGCCGGGTTGGGACAGCCGCGGCCGCACACGCTCTGACGCGCTGACGCTGTCCTTGTCCTCGATCACCTGTGAAGCCCGGTCCTGTTGCACAACTGCCGCACTCTAGGCGCAGAAGCCGCCATGCTCAAGTCAGGCGTTGACAACCCCGTCCACGACCGAGCGGAACAGCGCCGCCCCGTCGGTGCCGCCCAAGGCCGGATCGGCCGCCCGTTCTGGATGGGGCATCATGCCCAGAACGCGACGGTTTTCCGACAGGATGCCGGCGATGTCCCCGACCGAGCCGTTGATCGCAGGGCCATAGGTAAAGGCGATGCGGTCGCCATCCTGCAGCCGCGCCAGCCCGTCGGGGGTGATCTGGTAGTTGCCGTCATGATGGGCGACCGGGATGCCGATCTGCTGGCCCTTGCGGTAGCCTGCGGTGAAGGCGCTGTCGGTGGTCAGGACATTCAGCGTGGCGGGCTTGCAAATGAAGGTCAGCGCGCTGTTGCGCATCAGCGCGCCGGGCAGCAGGCCCAGTTCGGTCAGCACCTGGAAGCCGTTGCAGATCCCCAGAAGATAGCCGCCCCGTTCCGCATGACGCCGCAGTGCCGCCGCGATGGGCGAATGCGCGGCAATCGCGCCGCAGCGCAGATAGTCGCCAAAGGAAAAGCCGCCGGGAACGCCGACCAGGTCGGTGCCTTCCGGCAGATCCTGGTCCTTGTGCCAGACCCGCGTCACCTGCGCCCCCGCATTCTGAAGGGCCACGGCCAGGTCGCGGTCGCAATTCGACCCGGGAAAGGTGATGACGGCGGCTTTCATGGGGCTGCTCCTGCTGGGATCACGCGTCCCATAGCCCAGCTTGGGTCTCGAAGAAAGGGGGCGCCGCCCCCATCGCGCGTGCCGCGCGATCCCCCTGGGATATTTGCGTACAGAAGACGGGCAGCCGCCCTCTTCCGTGTCAGAATATCCTCGGCGGAGGCAAGAAGGGCCGGGCAAATGCCCGGCCCCGTTCCTGTCGCGACGCCTTAGTTCAGCGCCTTGTTCAGGTATTCGTCCACCTTTTCCAGGTAGCCCATTGTGGTCAGCCATTTCTGGTCCGGCCCGACCAGCAGCGCCAGGTCCTTGGTCATGTGGCCATCCTCGACCGCCTGCACGGTGACCTTTTCCAGCGTCTGGGCAAAGTTCAGCAGCGCCGCGTTGTCGTCGAGTTTCGCGCGGTGCTTCAGACCACCCGTCCAGGCAAAGATCGACGCAATCGAGTTGGTCGAGGTCTGGTTGCCCTTCTGGTGTTCGCGGTAATGGCGCGTCACGGTGCCATGGGCCGCCTCTGCCTCGACAGTCTTTCCATCGGGCGTCATCAGCACGCTGGTCATCAGCCCCAGCGAGCCAAAGCCCTGCGCCACGGTGTCGGACTGCACGTCGCCGTCATAGTTCTTGCAGGCCCAGACATAGCCGCCCGACCATTTCAGGTTCGATGCCACCATGTCATCAATCAGGCGATGCTCATAGGTTATGCCAGCCTTCTTGAACTGGTCTGCGAACTCGGCGTCGAACACTTCCTGGAAGATGTCCTTGAAGCGGCCGTCATAGGCTTTCAGGATGGTGTTCTTGGTGGACAGGTAAACCGGGAAGCCGCGCTGCAGGCCATAGTTCATGGAGGCACGGGCGAAATCGCGGATCGAATCGTCCAGGTTGTACATGGCCATCGCCACGCCGGAGGACGGGGCCTGGAAGACCTCGTGCTCGATCGTCTCGCCGTCCTCGCCCACGAACTTGATGGTCAGCTTGCCCTTGCCCGGGAAGCGGAAGTCGGTGGCCTTGTACTGGTCGCCGAAGGCGTGGCGGCCGACGATTACGGGCTTGGTCCAGTGCGGCACCAGGCGCGGCACGTTCTGGCAGATGATCGGTTCACGGAAGATCACGCCGCCCAGGATGTTGCGGATCGTACCGTTGGGCGATTTCCACATCTTCTTGAGGCCGAACTCCTCGACGCGCTGTTCGTCGGGGGTGATGGTCGCGCATTTCACGCCCACGCCGTACTGCTTGATGGCGTTGGCGGCGTCAATGGTGACCTGGTCTTCGGTGCGGTCGCGTTCCTCGATGCCCAGGTCGTAGTATTTCAGATCCACGTCCAGATAGGGCAGGATCAGCTTCTGCTTGATGAAGTCCCAGATGATCCGGGTCATCTCGTCGCCGTCAAGCTCGACGACGGGGTTGGCTACCTTGATCTTCGACATGGGCATTCCCTTTGGCGTTGGATTCGGCTGCCGCTATAGCCGGGAAACGCCGGAAAGGAAAGAATGTATGCAGCGGTATGCAATCGTGCCGGGGGCATAAGCCCACTGTTGCAGAATCATTACAGGGGGATGATCTGCCGCAATTTTTAGAAAGATCCGATAGAAAACCCGGATGATTTTTCAACCTAGGGATGATATCCGGAACCGGTAGTAGTTACGAGTATCGGATGTTTTCATGGCGTTAGTCACTTGGATGTGGCTGGGCAATCATGCGCAGGTCAATGCAACCAACGGCACGCCGTCGACCGAGATCGAGGCTGACCGTCTCGCCGGATACGGCGCCGTTGGGACCGCGCAGATCAAGGCGGTCACGCTGAAGGGCGATACCCGCACGATCACCGTCGACGGAAAGCGGGTCGAGGCTTTCGCGACAACCTATAACGACGACAGCATGGGCCGGGATGTCACCGATTCCCGCATGACCTACGAAGCCCCGTCGTCGGGCAAGGCCGTCACCACCACGATCACCGGCTTCCTGTCGGTCCGCTACCAGTTGACCTTTCCGGACGGCGGAACGTCGAAGCAGGACGGCGTGCTGATCCAGATGAAGAACGGCGACATGTTCTTTCGCCCGTCAAAGGATGCCCTGCCCCAATGGGACGGGATCGATGCTCTGCGCGGGGTCAAGATCCTGTCGGCGGCTCCGATGGACCGCAACACCTATGTCGCGACGATCTCGTTCCGGCCGACGATCTTCGATCTTCCGATCAACTGCTTCACCATCGGCACGCTGATCGATACTGCCGAGGGTGAGCGCCGGGTCGAGGATATTCGTGTCGGCGACCTGGTCCAGACGCGGGACAACGGGCTTCAACCCGTCCGCTGGACAGGATGCCGCCATGTCCCGGCAGCCGAGATCGGGGCAAATCCCGCGCTTGCCCCCGTCCGCATCGCCCGTGGCGCGCTTGGGCCGGACCTGCCCCGGCAGGATCTTCTGGTGTCCCAGCAGCACCGGATCCTTGTGCGCTCGGCCATTGCCACGCGGATGTTTGGCGCGCAGGAATTGCTGGTTGCCGCCAAGCACCTGACCGAGGTCGAGGGAATCGACATCCTGCCCGATACCGCCGGCGTCACCTATGTCCACCTGATGTTCGGCGCGCACGAGATCCTGACCTCGAATGGTGCCCAATCCGAATCACTGTATCCGGGTCCGCAGGCCCTGCTGGCCTTGGGCGAGGCCGCGAACGAGATCTTCACGCTGTTCCCGGAATTGCGGGACGGCGTCGCGGATTTTCCGGGCGCACGGCCTTTCGTGGCAGGGAAGAAGGCGCGGCAACTGGCTTCTCGCCATGCGGCCAACCGAAAGCCGCTGGCTGGCTGATCAGGACAGAAACTCTTGCACCCGGGGGCGCAGCCATTGCCACAGGGCGGGCGCGCCCTGGGCGATCTTGCCGCCCACGCGCGATTCGATGTCGGCAAAGGTCACGCCGTAATCGACCCAGCCGATGCCCCCCGAACGCAGGTTCTGCATGACCGGCTGGCACCGGTCCAGCGACTTGGCGAAGATGGCGTCGGGGGTCGCGGCGGCTTCGAATTCCTGCCACAGCGACAGAAAGTCCCGCGCCTGGTCTTCCGGCAGCAGGCCGAAGATGCGGCGTGCGGCCCGGGCCTCGGCCGCCTGGATTTCGGCCGATCCATGCGCCTGGCCCGCCGCCGAATGCAACGGCACGTCTCCCACGTCGACCTCGACCAGGTCATGCAGCAGAAGCATCCGGATCACCCGCCCCGCATCGACGCCCGGCCCGGCGAGACCGGCGAAGACCAGGGCGTAGAGGGCCAGGTGCCAGCTATGCTCGGCGCTGTTTTCGCGTCGCGAGCCATCGACCAGAAGGTTCGCGCGAAGGACGCTCTTCAGGCGGTCGGCCTCGGCCAGAAAGGCCAGGCGCCGGGTCAGGTCACTCCCAGCGGGCGGCAAACCTGCCAGGGCAGCCTCGGCCCATCCCAGGGCCTCGGGCCATTCGGCGGCAAGGCGCGCGGCACGCCCGCCGTTTAGGTTGTCGCGGACTATGGCCACGTGATCGGCCAGGGGCTGCGCCGCCAGAAGCACCTGGAACAGCGGCTGGCTGTGGTCCATCCGCTTGGCCATGACGGCATCGGGCGTCCGGCCCACCTCGAATTCGCGCCAAAGGGCGATCAGCGCGTCCCGGTCGGGCGACAGGCCGAAGATGCGTTCGGCCGCCCCCGCCTCGGCCAGGGCCAGGGCGGCGGCGTCATGGGCCAGGTGGATGGGCTGGTCACCTGTGTCGATTTCCACCAGATCATGCAGCAGCAGCATCGCGATGGCGCGGTCTGATGCGCCGAACACCATGGCCTGCAAGGCGACATGCCAACTGTGTTCGGCGCTGTTTTCGGGCCGCGACAGGTCCATCAGCACATTCGCCCGATCCACCGACTTCAGCCGGTCGGCTTCGACCAGGAAATCGAAATGGCGGGCGATCCTGTCCGGCATGGCCTAGCGGCTGGTTTCGGTCAGGCGGCGGCGGACATAGGTCTGCACAAGGTCGATCATCGGCTTCATGTGCTGCTCGTCGTCGCGGAAGAAGTGATCCGCGCCTTCGATTTCCTCATGCGTGATCGTGATGCCCTTCTGTTCGCGCAGCTTGCTGACAAGGGTGTGCGTGTCCTTGGGCGGCGCGACGCGGTCGGCGGTGCCGTTCACGATCAGCCCCGAGGACGGGCAAGGCGCGAGGAAGCTGAAGTCATACATGTTGGCGGGCGGAGCCACGCTGATGAAGCCGGTGATTTCCGGGCGGCGCATCAGAAGCTGCATCCCGATCCAGGCGCCGAAGCTGAAGCCCGCGACCCAGCAATGCTTGCTGTTGGGGTTCATCGCCTGCAGGTAATCCAGCGCCGAGGCGGCGTCCGACAGCTCTCCGATGCCCTGGTCGAATTCGCCCTGGCTGCGCCCCACGCCGCGGAAGTTGAACCGCATCACGGTGAAGCCCAGCTTGTGGAAGGCGTAATGCAGGTTATAGACGACGCGGTTGTTCATCGTCCCGCCGTATTGCGGGTGCGGATGCAGGACGATGGCAAGGGGGGCGTCGGGTTTGCCCGGCTGGGGATGATAGCGGCCCTCAAGCCGCCCTTCGGGACCGGGGAAAATCAGCTCTGGCATCGTCTTCCTTCGACATGACGGTGGTTTCTTGACGCATCTGCGTGGCGCTCTTAGACCGCTATCTGGGATGCCGGTCGGGAATGCGCAAGAAACGCGCAATGGCGGCATAGCGCGCCAGTGCGCGCGTCGTCAATCCGACCCGGCCGCAAGAGGGGAGCCAGCAGATGAAACTGTCCACGAAGGGGCGCTATGCGATCATCGCGCTTGTCGACCTGGCCACGGCCAAGGGCGACGACCTGACCTCGCTGGCCGAGATTTCGGGCCGCCAGGACATCTCGCTGCCCTATCTTGAGCAGCTTTTCGTCCGGCTGCGCCGCGCGGGGCTGGTGGCGTCCGTCCGCGGACCGGGCGGCGGCTACCGCCTGGCCCGCGCGCCCGAGACGATCCGCATCGCCGAGATCCTGGAAGCCGTGGACGAGACCGTCAGCGCCATGCATATCGGCGCGGGCGCGTCGGGCGGGGTGTCGGGATCGCGGGCGCAGACCCTGTCGAACCGGCTGTGGGAAAGCCTGTCGGCGCATGTCTATGTCTTCCTGCACAACCATTCGCTGGCCGATGTGGCGAAGAACCAGTTGCTGCCCTGCCCCGCCCTGCCGCGCATCCTCAGCGTCGTCGACGACTGAGAAACGAAAAACGCGGCCCCTTTCGGGACCGCGTTTCGGAACGCAGGATCAGGCGTCTTAGAAGCGGTAGGACGCACGGACCTGCACCAGGTCGGTGTCCAGGTCGATGCCATCGGCGATGACGTCCGAGAAATCGCTGCGGCTGTATTCGGCGCCGACCGAGAACTTCTCGGTGACCAGATATTCAGCGCCCAGGCCATAGGTGATCCCGGTTTCCGAGAAGTCGCCGGCGGCGGCGTTGGTGGACACGCGCGCAGCGCCCAGGGTGGCATAGGGCTGGAACCGGCCCATGTCGTAACCGACGCGGCCGCGCAGGCGCCACAGGTCGGCGTCGCCGTCATCCAGATCCAGGTCGACCTTGTTGTAGTCCAGTTCGGCACCGGCAATCACCTTGCCGAAGTCGAACAGGTAACCGGCGTGCAGGCCGTAGGCATCGTAGTCGCTGTCGACATCGCTGTCGGACAGTTCGGCATTGCCCTGGCCATACTGCAGACCGGCATAGAAGCCGGACCAGTCGGTTCCAGCCTCGACCGGCACGACGGGCGCCACGACGGGCGCGGTGTCAACGACCGGGGCAACATAGCCACCGGCGAAAGCAGCCGAAGCGGCCAGCGATGCGGCAACCGAAAGGGCAACGAGTTTCATGGTAGTCTCCTTATTCGTCTCGAGCTTCTTGGTCTCGAGGCCCCTAGATATGGCCAGCGCGAAGGGTTTCCAGCCCAACATTGCAGTGACTGCAACTTCTGTTGCAAAAATGCGACCCTATCGCGAAAGTGATTGATACGAAAAACAAAAAGCGCCCGAGGGCGCTGCCATATATCTGCATCTTTGGAAGGAAATGGTAGCGGAGGAGGGACTTGAACCCCCGACACGCGGATTATGATTCCGCTGCTCTAACCAACTGAGCTACTCCGCCACGGGTGGGGGCGATTTACGGGGTGGCGCGGGGGGCGTCAAGCGGTTTTCGACAACAAAATGAAAACGCCGCCCGGCGGGGGCGGCGTCGCATCGATGGCTGCGGAACTGTCAGCCGCGGGCCTTGACCACCTGCAGCAGCGGCATGACCTGGGACATGTCGGGACCATGCGCCTGGCCCGTCACGGCCTTGCGCAGCGGCATGAACAGGCCCTTGCCCTTCCGACCCGTCGCGTCCTTCACGGCGGCAGTCCATTCACCCCAGGTCGCGTCCGTATAGGGCGGGGGCGGCAGCAGCGGCATGGCCTGGGCGATGAAGTCGGCATCCTCGGGATCGATCTGCGGCTCGGCCCCTTGGCTGAAGATCGTCCACCAGTCGGCCAGATCGTCCAGCTTCGTGATGTTCTGCGAGGCGACATGCCAGAAGCGTTCGGCCAGACCCTCGGGCACGCCAAGGGCCGCGATCCGGTCGGCCACCTGGTCGAAAGGCAGCGCCTGGTTGCGTTCGCGGGTCAGCGGCCACAGATCCTCGGCATCGAACTTGGTGGGCGAGGCGCCGAACTGCGACAGATCGAACCCTTCGGCCAGGTCGTCCAGCGTCATCTTCAATTCGACCGGCTGGCTGGATCCCAGCCGCGCCATCATCGACAGCAGGGCCTCGGGGGCGACCCCCGCTTCGCGCAGGTCGCGGATCGACAGGGCGCCGATGCGCTTGGACAGTTCCTCGCCCTGCGCGCCGGTCAGCAGGCTGTGATGGGCAAAGGACGGCGGCATGCCGCCCAGGGCGCGGATGATCTGGATCTGGGTCGCGGTGTTGGTCACATGATCCGCGCCGCGCACGATATGCGTGACCGCCATGTCGGTGTCATCGACCGAGGATGCAAAGGTGTAAAGCACCTGCCCGTCCGCCCGGATCAGTACCGGATCCGACACGCTGGCCGCGTCGATCGAGATGTCGCCCAGGATGCCATCGGTCCACTCGATGCGTTCCTGGTCCAGCTTGAAGCGCCAGTAGCCTTCGCGCCCCTCGGCCCGCAGGCGGTCGCGGTCGGCATCCGACAAGGCCAGCCCGGCGCGGTCGTAGACCGGCGGCTTGCCCATGTTCAGCTGCTTCTTGCGCTTCAGGTCCAGTTCCGTGGGCGTCTCGAAGACCTCATAAAGGCGGTCCCCCGCGCGCAACTGGTCCGCCGCCTCGGCATAGCGATCAAGGCGCAGCGACTGGCGTTCGACGCGGTCCCAGTGCAGGCCCAGCCATTCCAGGTCGCGCTTGATGCCGTCGGCATATTCTTCCTTGGAGCGTTCCTGGTCGGTATCGTCCAGCCGCAGGATGAAGGTGCCCCCGGCCTTTTTCGCGATCAGATAGTTGAACAGCGCCGTGCGCAGGTTGCCGACATGGATGTGGCCCGTGGGCGAAGGGGCGAAGCGGGTGGTGGTCATGGCACAACTCTCCTGTTGGCCTTGCTCTTTCACACGCGGCGATTCTTGTCCATATCAGGGCCGGTATGCAGGAGAAGCGGATGACCGACTGGAAGGACCTGACCGCGCCGGACGCGGCCCGGATCGAGGCGATGGCGCGCGACGCATTGGCCGCCCTGCCCCCCGAATTTGCCGCCCATGCCCAGGGCATCACCATCCACGTGGCCGAGTTCGCCCCCGAGGACGTGCTGGATGAATTGCAGATCGACGACCCGTTCGAGCTGACGGGCATCTATGACGGCATTCCGCTGACGGAAAAGTCGGTGTCCGACCAGCCGGGGCAGCCCGACATCATCTGGCTGTACCGCCGCCCGCTGCTGGACGAATGGGCGTCGCGCGGGAACGTGACCTTGGGCGAACTGGTGGCCCATGTCGTCACGCACGAGATGGCCCATCACTTCGGCTGGTCCGACGACGACATCGCCAGCATTGACAGGTGGTGGGAATGAAGTCGCAGGCGCCGATCCTGACGGTCACGCTGAACCCCGCGCTTGACCTGTCCACCGCAGCCGACGAAGTGCGCCCGGAACTGAAGCTGCGCTGCGACAAGCCGGTGGCCGATCCCGGCGGCGGCGGCATCAATGTCAGCCGCGCGATCAAGCACATGGGCGGGCAATCCACCGCGATGGTCGCCCTTGGCGGCGCCACCGGCACCCGCATCGGCGACATGCTGAAGGCCGACGGACTGTCGGTCGTGCGCCTGACCGCGCCTGGCGAGACGCGCCAGTCGCTGGCCGTCACCGACCGCGCGACTGGCGGGCAGTACCGCTTTGTCCTGCCCGGCCCCGAATGGCACAAGGCGCATGTGGCCGACATGACGCAGGCCATCGCCGAAGGCGCGCCGGCGGGCGGCTGGGTCGTCGTGTCGGGGTCGAACCCGCCCGGCGTTCCGGCCGGGTTCGAGCAGATGCTGACCGTGCGGCTGAAGAACAGCGGCGCAAGGCTGCTGGTTGATACCTCGGGCGAGGCGCTGCGGGTGCTGGCGGGTTCCTCGACCCCTGTGGACGTGCTGCGCATGGACAGCCACGAGGCCGAGGATCTGGCGGGCCGCCCCCTGCCTTCGCGCAGCGACAGCGCGGCCTTTGCGGCTGGTCTGGTCAAGAACGGCGCGGCGCGGTCGGTAATCGTGGCGCGCGGGGCGGACGGATCGGTCATCGCCGGGCCGGACGGCGCCTGGCACGCGGCGGCGGCGCGGGTCAAGGTGGTCAGCGCGGTCGGCGCGGGCGACAGCTTCGTCGCGGGCTTCGTGCTGGCGATGGCGCGCGACTGGCCGGTCGAGGAAGCCCTGGCCCTGGGCGCGGCCGCAGCCTCGGCCGCGGTGATGACGCCCGCCACCGAACTGTGCCACGCGGCCGATGTGGACCGCTTCTACGGCGAACGCATCGTCACGCGGCTTTAGCGCAAAGAAAAAAGCCGCCCGGACGGACGGCTTGCTTCCAGTGCGGGTGCCGGGGATCAGGCGGCTTCGGCTTCTTCGGCCTCGGCGGCCATGCGGCGTTCGCTTTCCTCGCGCGACAGTGCGACCGAGGTGCGCACGCCCTTGGACACGAATTCCATCAGGCCCTTCACCACGCGTTCGTTCGGGTCGATGCCCGCGCAGGACAACACTTCGCGACCATCGCGCGACCGCGCCCAGCGGGCAATCTGCTCGGGGCCGTTGCCATATTTCTTGTCATCTGCAATCGCATCATCAAGCGCGGCCAGAACGACCGCGGCAAAAAGCTTGCGGGCCCGCTGGCCCTGTTCGAAATTGAAAGCCGATCCGTCGACAAAATCGCGCATACCATTCGTCCATCTTCTGGGCTGCAAGGGCAAGGCAGCCATGTGGGAGGCATCATGCCAGCCCATCGTTATTGTTTCCGTTTCTCTGACGGTGCCGCTGCTTAACGCGGAACGACGCCGATTCGATATTCCTCCGGCCGCATATCTCCCATGCACATAATGCATGTCGCGTAAAAAACAGGTGAAATCTGCAATTGCACCCTGCGATCGGCGCCTTCCGGCACGGGTCCGCGCCTTGACAACACCGCAAAGGCGTTTTGGTTGCCTCGCCCGGAAGGTGTCGATATAGGGGCGCCACAGCGCCGTTCAACATGGACGGCTCGATTTTCCCGAACCGCAAAGAGCATTCCATGCCCAAGATCAACGGCAATGAAATCCGCCCCGGCAACGTGCTGGAGCATGACGGAGGCCTGTGGGCCGCCGTGAAGGTCAGCCACGTGAAGCCCGGAAAGGGCGGCGCCTTCGCCCAGGTCGAGTTGAAGAACCTCCGCGACGGCCGCAAGCTGAACGAGCGTTTCCGCAGCGAAGACAAGGTCGAGCAGGTCCGGCTGGAGCAGAAGGACCAGCAGTTCCTGTATGAATCCGATGGCAAGCTGGTCTTCATGGACAGCGAGACCTTCGAGCAGACCGAACTGGATTCCGACCTGCTGGGCGACCGCCGCCCCTTCCTGCAGGACGGCATGACCGCCACCATCGAATATTACGGCGAGGAAGCGCTGTCGGTCTCGATCCCGCAGAAGGTCACCTGCACCGTCGCGGAAACCGAGCCGGTGGTGAAGGGCCAGACCGCCGCCAACAGCTACAAGCCCGCGATCCTCGACAACGGCGTGCGCATCATGATCCCGCCCTTCGTGGGCGAGGGCGAGAAGATCGTCGTGAACACCGAGGTCTTCGAATACAGCGAACGCGCCTGAAGGCCCTTCCAGACCAGGCGCCCCGGCCAGACCGGGGCGTTTTTCCTTGTCCCGGGTTCCCGACATGACGCCGCATCACGCCACCGCCGAGGATCTGGCCCGCGCCCTGCCCCATATCCTGTCCGCGCCCAAGGACGAAGCCACGGCCCAGATCCTGTGCTTCCGCCCCGGCTTCAACCAGCGGTTCTTTCCCGACCGCCTGGTGATGACACGGGCCGATGGCATTCCCGGCGAACGCTGGCGCAAGGCGCCCTGGATGCGGCTGGCGGACGGATCGCCCGATCCGCGCATCCAGGTCTCAATCCTTTCACGCCGGGTGATGGACGCCGTCTGGCTGGACCGGACCGCAACGCCCCATCCCGGCGACACGATCATCTGCGACCTGGACACCAGCCATGCCAACCTGCCGGTGGGCACGCTGCTGCAGGCCGGGACGGCGGTCCTGCAAGTGTCCGACGTGTTCAACGACGGCTGCGTCAAGTGGAAGGCGCGCTATGGCCAGGCCGCCAAGGACTGGATCACCGCACCCGGACATCCCGAACTGCGCCTGCGAGGGATCCTGTGTTCGATCCAGCGGGACGGAGAGATCACCCTGGGCGACCCCATCCGCAAGCTGGCCTAGTCCGCCGACAGCCGCGCCTGGCCCGCCTGCATGTCGGGGCCGATCCGGTCAAAGCGCACATGCGCAAGGGCGCGGCCGCCGGACTGGGTGAACAGGGTGCCCACCTCTTTCCCCTCGGCCGTGATGGCGGTGCCGACCGGGGCCTCGCCTTCGATCCGCAGGCGGGCCAGGCCCTTGCGCAAATCGGTCTTGTGCTTCATCCGCGCCGTCACCTCTTGCCCGACATAGCAGCCCTTGCGGAAATCCACGCCGTGCAGCCGCTCGAACCCGGCTTCCAGGATGAAGGTCTCGTTCGGGATCAGTTCGACCAGCGTTTCGGGGATGATGTGGTCGACCCGAATGGCGTCGAAGTCGGTGCCGTCCTCGCCCGCCCCGCCATACAGCCGCCAGCCAAGCGCGGGGTGCCGGGGATCGGCGATTGCCCCGTCCGGCGCAGGCCCGGTGCCGCGGGCCACGGTCATGTCCGTGACCTCGATCCCGACCTTGGAGCGCAGCTTGTACATTGTCAGCCGCCGCGTCAGATCGTCGGCCAGGCGCGCCTCCACGTCCAGAAGCAGCGCGTCATTGTCCGGCACGATCAGGAAATCGGCCAGATACTTGCCCTGCGGCGTCAGCAGCGCGGCCCAGCAGGGCGCACGGGTCACGTCATTGGTGACCAGCCCTTGCAGAAAGGAAAGGCGGTCGTCGCCGGTGACGCGGATGATCTGGCGGGTCATTGGTCTTCTCCGAATTGCAGGGCGACAAGGCGGGCATAGGCGCCGCCCCGGGCCATCAACTGGGCATGGCTGCCTTCCTCGACAACCCTGCCCTGTTCCATCACCACGATCTTGTCGGCGTTGCGGATAGTGGACAGGCGGTGCGCGATCACGATCGTGGTGCGGCCTTCGGAGAGGTTTTCAAGGGCTTCCTGAACCAGCCTCTCGCTGGCGGTGTCCAGGGCGCTTGTAGCCTCGTCCAGCAGCAGCACGGGGGCATCGCGCAGGATGGCGCGGGCGATGCCGATCCGCTGGCGCTGCCCGCCCGACAGGGCCGAGCCGCGCGGGCCTGCAGGACTGTCCAGCCCGGCAGGCAGGGCATCGACGAAATCGCTGACATGGGCGGCTTCCATCGCGCGCCGCAACGCCGCCTCGTCCGATCCGGGGCGGCCCATCAGGATGTTGTCGCGCAGGGTTTCATCGAACAGCGCGGATTCCTGCGCCACGGTCGAGAACTGGTCGCGCAGGGTGCCAAGGTCCAGCTCGCCGATCGGCACCCAGCCCAGCGTGATGCGCCCCCGGTCGGGATCGACCATCCGGGTCAGCAGGTTGAAGACTGTCGATTTTCCCGCCCCCGACGGCCCCACAAGCGCCGTCGTCTGCCCGGCCTCGGCCACGAAGTCCAGCCCCTGCAGGACCGGCTTGTCGTCATAGGACAGCCAGACATCGTCGAAGCGGATCGCGGTGCTGGCTGGCGCCTGACTGCGCCCCCCCGAGGTGATGCGCGGCTGCGTGTCCAGGACCTGGTAGATGCGTTCCAGGCTGGCCGCGGCGGTCTGCCAGGTTCCCGCAAGCCCGCTGAGCCGGCGCATCGGCTGGAAGGCAAGGGCAAGGGCGGTGAAGAAGGACATGAAGTCGCCGATGCTGCGCGTGCCCTCCATCACCTCGCTGCCGCCCAGGGCCAGGACGGCGACAAAGCCGATGCCGGTGACGATATCGGTCAGGGCGGGGACCAGGCTGCCCATGGCGGCGACCTTCACCTCGGTCTGGCGGATGCGGCCGACGATCTGGGCGAAGCGGCGGGTCTGGTCCGCCTCGGCCCGGTTCAGCTTGATCGAGACGATGCCGTGCATCACCTCGTCCAGACGTGTCGCGCGGGCGCTGGCATTGGCCCGGTTCTGTCGCACCTTGCGGCGGATGTATCGCTGCACCATCGCGGCGGGCAGGATCAGGATCGGCGCGCCGATCAGCGCGGCCAGCGTCCATATGGGATCGATGTTGACCGCCACCGCGAACAGCATCACCAGCGAGATCGCGTCGCGGGTCGCACTGGTGATCAGGGTGGCCCAGACCCCCTGGACGGCGATGGTGTCGCCCTGGATCCGCTCGATCATCGCGCCGGGGGGGTTCAACTGGAAGAACCGCCCGTCCAGCGTCATGATATGGGCCAGCAGGTCGCGCTGCATCGTCGTGGAAATGCCCAGCGAGATGCGGGACAAAAGCGACCGGCTGGCGATCAGCGTCACCGCGCGCAGCACGAAGATCGCCATGATCGCGCCGCCGACCCACCAGATCGCGCCTTCCTCCTTGCCCACGAAGACGCGGTCGAAAAGGGGCTTCAGCATCCAGGATATCAGCGCCAGCGTAGAGCCTTCGACCGTCATCAGGGCGAATGCGCCCGCCATGCTGCCGCGATGGACGCGCAGGTAGTCGGTCCAGAAGCGGCGCAGCAGGCGGGTGGCGCTTGGATGCGGGGCGGGCGATGATGTCACGGGCGGGGGCGCCTTTCGTTCCTGTCCGGGCTGTCAAAGCCTTAGCCCGACCCGCCCTGTCGCGGCAAGGCGGGCCGGGATATCGGAAGTCGTTGACCTTCCTGCGCGCGGGCACTAGCGATTTTGCAGGATGTGAAGGACAGATGAAGCCATGAGCCTTGCCGCTGGTCGCCCCGTGATCGCCATTCCCGGCCCCTCGCCCGTTCCCGACCGGGTCCTGCGCGCCACTCACCGCGCCTCGCCCGACATCTATGGCGACGAACTGGCCGAACTGAACCTGGCTGTCATGGCGCAGTTGAAGCGGCTGGCCGGCACCCAGGCGAACCTTGCCCCCTACATCGGCAACGGCCATGCGGCGTGGGAGGCCGCGGGCGCCAATATCTTCACCTCGGGCGACCGGGCGCTTGCGCTGACCTCGGGCCATTTCGGGCGGTCCTGGGCCCAGCAGATGGAGGCGATGGGCGTTGCGGTTGAACGGCTGGATTTCGGCAGCCTGCCCGCCGATCCCGACATGCTGGCCCGCAGGCTGGCCGAGGACAAGGCCGGCGCGATCAAGGCGGTGATGGTCTGCCAGATCGACACGGCGACCGGCGTGATGGCCGACATCCCGGCCCTTCAGGATGCGATGGGCGATCACCCGGCGCTGCTGGTGGTAGACGCGATCGCGTCCCTGGGCTGCGCGCCGATGATGATGGACGACTGGGGCGTGGACGTGCTGATCTCGGCCAGCCAGAAGGGCATGATGTGCCCGCCCGGCACCTGCTTCGTGTGGTTTTCCGAAAAGGCTGCCGCGCGCGGGCGCACGCAGCTGACGACACCCTATTGGGACTGGCACGCCCGCGCCAATGCCGAGGCGCTGTGGCGGTTCTGGGGCGGCACGCCGCCCGTCCAGCAGATCTTTGCCCTGGACGAGGCGATGCGGATGATCCTGGACGAGGAAGGCTTGTTTGCGGTCTGGGCGCGCCACGCGGCGCTTGCCCGCGCCACCTGGGCCGCGGCCGATGAATGGGGACAGGGCAATCCGGGCATCCGCCTGTCGGTCGCCGATCCGGCGGCGCGCGCATCCTCGGTCACGGCGATGCTGCTGCCCGGGGCGGATGCGCTGCGGGCCTGGACGGCGTCGCATTGCGGGGTGACGCTGGGCGTGGGCCTGGGCGCCGAGCAGCCGGAGAACGCGCTGCGCGTCGCCCATATGGGCCATGCCAATGCCGGGATGATCCTGGCCGCGCTTGGCGCGATGCAGGCGGGGATGGCCGCGCTTGGCATCCCGCACGGGGCGGGCGGCCTGGACGCGGCGGCAAGGGCCCTGGCCGAGCCCGCCTGACCCCTATTCGGTGTGGCCGTTCCGGGCCAGCCAGTCACGCATCGTCTGGATCTCGGCCTCCTGGGCAGCGATGACCTCCTCGGCCAACTGCCGGATTTCGGGATCGTTGCCATGTTCCAGCACCACCTTGGCCATGTCGATGGCGCCCTGGTGGTGCGGGATCATGCCGCGCACGAAATCGACATCGGCGTCGCCCGAAGGCGCCATCGCCATGTCGCCATGCATCTTTTCCATCACCGACTGATAGGCCTGCGCGGCTGCGTCGTCGGACGCGCCATGGCCGCCGTGACCACCATGCGCGGCATCCTGTGCATAGGCCCCGAAGGCCAGGGCGAACAGGATCGGGGACAGGCCAAGGCCCCTGCGGACGGATTTGCTCATGGAAACCTCCTTCGCGATATGCGCCTGCAGGCTGGCGCAAAGGCGCGGCGGGGGAAAGCGCGCCTTTCGTCACATCACCGGCACCAGTCGGTTCAGGCGGGCAATCGGGCCAGCGTGACCAGCGTGTCGCCATAGCGCCGCTGGTCGATGGGGACGAGAGGCGCGGGCACCAGCGGCGGGCGGCTTTCTTCCCACACCACCATCGCGCCGGGGGCAATCCAGCCGCCGTCCAAGGCGGCGCCGACGGCCCGTTCCCCCAAGGCCTGCGCATAAGGGGGATCGAGGAACACCAGGCCATAGCCCCCATCGCGGCAGGGGGGCAGCCGCGTGGCGTCCTGGCGCAGAAGTTGCGCCGCGCCCTCGGCCCGCGCCTTGGCGATGTTGCTGCGGATCAGCGCCTGCGCCTTGGCGCCATCCTCGACAAAGGTCACCGCAGAGGCGCCGCGCGACAAGGCTTCCAGGCCCAGGGCGCCGGTGCCGGCGAACAGGTCCAGCACCCGCGCGCGGGGGATCGGGTTGCCATGCGTGCCGTTGACCAGCAGGTTGAAGATCGCCTCGCGTACCCGGTCGGTCGTTGGGCGCAGATGCGCAGCCGCATCGCCCGCGCCGACCTCGGCCAGCTTCAACCCGCGCAATGTGCCGCCGACGATCCTCATGCCTGCGTCCCGCGGGGGCCGGGGGCGCTTCGCCCCCCAGACCGCCAGAGGATATTTGCGCACGGAAGATAGGTCATGCCAGCAGGGCCTTCAGATCCGTCGTGGCGGCGATGGCGTCGGCCTCGGGGCTGCGGCCTGCCTCGATCAGGCGCTTGCCGATCATGTAGGCGCGGGCATCGTTCAGCGCATCGACGGCGATCAGGCGGCCCTGGCGGTAATACCAGACCGAGCCGCCATGCTGTCCGTCGCCGGCGCGCGTGACGATCCGGTCATGGCCCGCCCCAAGCCCCGCGATCTGCAGCTTGGCGTCGAACTGGTCCGACCAGAACCACGGCTTCGGCTGATAGGGCCGGTCCGCGCCCAGGATGTTGTCGGCCACGGCCTCGGCCATGTCGATGGCGTTGCCGACGCTTTCCAGCCGCAGGCGCCCGCCTTGCCAGGGAAAGCTGGCGCAGTCGCCCGCAGCCCAGATCGCCGGGTCCGAGGTCCGACCCAGATCGTCGGTGGCGATGCCGTTGTCCAGGACCAGCCCGGCTGTCTGCGCAAGACCCGTTTCCGGCAGCACGCCGATGCCGGTCACGATCAGGTCGGCGGGAAGCTCTCGCCCGTCGTTCAGCACGACGCCGGTCGCCCGGTCCGTGCCGGTGATGTGCGAGATGCCGGTGCCTTCCATGATCTCGACCCCATGCGCCAGATGCAGTTCGCGGATCATGTCGGCGGTTTCCGCCGCCGCGACCCGGCCCAGGATGCGCGGCGCGGCCTCGATCAGCGTGACGGTCAGGTCCAGCTTGCGGGCGACGGCTGCGGCCTCAAGCCCGATATAGCCGCCGCCGATCACGATCAGCCGACGGCCGGGCTGCATCTGCGGGACAAGCGCATTGACGTCAGCCAAGTTGCGGATCACCTGGACGCCCGGCAGGTCGCCCCCCATCGCGGCGGGCAGGCGCCGGGCATGGGCGCCCGTGGTCATGACCAGCACGTCATAGGCGACCTGCGCCCTGTCGGTCCTCACCATGCGGGCGGCGGGGTCTATGGCCTGCGCGGTCTCGTCCAGGCGCAATGTGATGCCTTGGTCCACCCACCATTCGGGCGACCGCAGCACCAGGCGGTCCAGCCCCATCTGGCCCAGCAGATAGGCCTTTGACAATGGCGGGCGCTGATAGGGGGCGACAGGCTCGGCCCCGATCAGGGTGACTGGACCGTCATGCCCCTTGGCGCGCAGCCGTGCCGCCAGCGACGCCGCCGCCTGCCCTGCCCCTACGATCACGATCTTCATCGGCTTTCCTGCCCGCTGCGGCCCGCTGGCCTGTCATCCGGGCGCACCCTATAGTCGCCGCGAATCCGTTGCAATTCAGGAGGACAGGATGACCATCACCGTCGGAGACAAGCTGCCGCAGGCCACCCTGCTGCGCGTGGGCGCCAATGGCCCGGAAGCCGTCGATACCGCCGATCTGGCCCGGGGCCGCGTTGCGCTGTTCGGCGTGCCCGGCGCCTTTACCGGCACCTGCACCAACGCCCACATGCCCAGCTTCGTGCGCAATGCCGACGCCTTCCGCGACAAGGGCGTCAGCCGCATCGTCTGCGTGACCGTGAACGATCCCTTCGTGGCCGATGCCTGGTCGAAAGCCACCGGCGCGCAGGACGCGGGGATCGAGGTCATGGCCGATGCCGACGGCAGCCTGACCCGCGCGCTCGGCCTGAACTTCGACGCGCCGCCCGCGGGCTTCTATGGCCGTTCGAAGCGTTATGCGGCGCTGCTGAACAATGGCACCTTCGAGGCGATAGACGTCGAGGACAGCCCCGGCCAGTGCGGCGTCAGCGCGGGCGAGGCGCTGCTGGAAAAGGTCTGATCCTGCCAGGACCGGCGATGGCCGGTCCTAGCCCCTGCGGAAGGGCGTGAAGTCCGCAAGCGCCTCGATCTCCTCGCCCATCGCCTCGCGTTCCCGGTCAAGATAGTCGGCCAAGGCACGCTGAAACCCCTCATCCCCGACCCAGTGCAGGGAATGCGTGGCAACCGGTTCATACCCGCGCGCCAGCTTGTGTTCGCCTTGCGCCCCGGCCTCGACACGGGACAGGCCATGCGCGATGGCGTGGTCGATGGCCTGGTGATAGCACAATTCGAAATGCAGGAAGGGGTGGTCCTCGACGCAGCCCCAGTAGCGGCCATAGATCGCGTCCGGCCCCAGGAAGTTCAGCGCCCCCGCAACCGGCCGCCCGTCGCGTTCCGCCAGGACCAGCAGGATGTCGTCGCGCATGGTCTGGTGCAGGCAGTCGAAGAAGGCCCGTGTCAGATAGGGCCGGCCCCATTTGCGGCTGCCGGTGTCCTGGTAGAAGGCCCAGAAGGCGTCCCAGTGATGCGGCTTCAGGTCGTCGCCGGTCAGGTGGCGGATCGTTCCGCCGAAATCCTTCGCCCGCGCCCGTTCCTTGCGCAGATCCTTGCGCTTGCGCGACGACAGCGCCCCCAGGAAATCCTCGAAGCTGCCATAGCCCCGGTTCAACCAGTGGAACTGCTGGGTGACGCGGGGCAGAAAGCCCATCTCGGCCCCCTGCCCGGCCTCGTCCTCGGTGCAGAAGGTGACATGCACCCCCGATGCCCCGCCCTTTTCGGCCACCTGCGTCATCCCCGCCAGCAGCGACTGGCGCATGGCCGGGTCACGAGCCAGCAACCGTGCGCCGGTCACCGGCGTGAACGGCACCGCCGCCTGCAGCTTGGGATAATAGCGCCCGCCGGCCCGCTGATAGGCCTCGGCCCAGGCATGGTCGAAGATGTATTCGCCCTGGCTGTGGGATTTCGCGTAAAGCGGCGCGGCCGCGACCACGGTGCCGCCTTCCTCCAGCGTCACATGCAGGGGCTGCCAGCCGGTGCCGCGACCGACAGAGCCCGATTCCTCAAGCGCAAGCAGGAAGCGGTGGCTGGTGAAGGGATTGCCGTCGCCAAGCCCATCCCAGACATGGGCAGGGATCGCAGCGATGCCGGAATGGGTGGACAAGGTCAGCGTGCTCATGCCTGGCAAGCTAGGCAGTCGCGGGGGCTTTGTCAGCGCCCCCCGCGTCACAATCGCGCAGGGCTTTCATCTTGGCCCAAATATCCCGCAGGGGGAAATCCGCCTTTGGGCGGATTGGGGGACGCGAAGTCCCCCTGCCCCGCATCAGACCGTCGCCCGATAGCCTTCGAAGGTGATGTTGTCGGCCACGCGGCGTGCGACAGCCTCCTCCTCGGTGCTGCGGATCGTCCAGCAGAGGATGGGCACGCCCATCGCCTTCAGCGCGTCCAGGCGCAGATTGCCCAGGTCGCCCTTGTCGTGGGACACAAAGCAGGACCGGGTCTGGTCGAAATCGTTGATCCCGGCCAGATGGTGGCGGCGCTCCTCGGGGATGCCGGGCCAGTCGGCCTCGAGATAGCCGCAGGTCGTCAGCCCCACCGGAACTTGCGGCGCCAGGGCGTGGAAGGCCCCGACGACATGGGGATTGAAGGACATCACCGCGACCGGGCCGCCATAGCCTTGCAGCGCATCCGCCACCGCCTTGTGCAGCAGCCCGATATTGGGGCCCAGCGACAGATCCTGGTCCTTGATCTCGATCAGCAGGGGCACGCGCCCCGCCACAAGGTCCAGGAACTGGCGCAGCGTCGGCACCGGCTCGTCGCTGCCCAGCAATGGCAACCGGCCCAAGGCCGTGGCGTCAAGATCGGCGATCATGCCCTGCTGGCCGGTCAGCCGCGCCAGGTCATAGTCGTGAAAGACCATCGGCGTGCCGTCGCGGGCGGGCTGGATGTCCAGCTCGATCGCGTAGCCCGCGTCTATCGCGGCCCGGGCTGCGGCCAGGCTGTTTTCCGGCACGCCAGCGCCGTGCAAGCCGCGATGGGCGATGGGCATGGTCAGGAAGGCCTGAGGCAGGGTCATCACGCGACCTCGAAGATGGCTTCGATCTCGACCGCAACGCCCAAGGGCAGCGCGGGGGCGGATACGGCGGCGCGGGCATGGCGGCCGGCATCGCCAAAGATCTCGACCATCAGGTCGGAACAGCCGTTGATGACCTTGGGCTGATCCGTGAAATCGGGGGTCGAGTTTACGAAGCCCGTCAGCTTGACCACGCGGCGCACGCGATCCAAATCGCCCACGGCGGCCTTCAGTTGCGCGATCAGAGACAGCCCGCAGCGACGGGCGGCGGCGGCGCCTTCGTCGACCGACATGCCGTCGCCCAGGCGGCCCTTAATCAGGCCGCCCTCGTCCTGGCTGATCTGGCCCGACACGAAGATCAAGTTGCCGGTCTGCACGAAGGGCACATAGTTCGCGGCGGGCGCGGGCGCCGCGGGAAGGGTGATGCCCTTCTGGGCCAGGGTGGCTTCGATGCTCATGGCTGTCCTCATGGTTCTGGATTCGGGCGGCACCGTAGCAAGGCCCGCCCTAGGCGACCAGAGCCTCGGCGCGCTGCAGATCCACGCTGACCAACTGGCTGACGCCCTGTTCGACCATGGTGACGCCGAACAGCCGGTCCATCCGCGACATGGTGACGGCGTGGTGGGTAATGATCAGGAACCGCGTGTCGGTGCGGCGCGTCATCTCGTCCAGCAGGTCGCAGAAGCGGCTGACATTGGCGTCGTCCAGCGGAGCATCCACCTCGTCCAGGACACAGATGGGCGCGGGATTGGCCAGAAACACCGCGAAGATCAGCGCCATCGCGGTCAGCGTCTGTTCCCCGCCGGACAGCAGCGACAGGGTGGACAGCTTCTTGCCCGGCGGCTGGCACATGATCTCCAGCCCCGCATCCAGCGGATCATCGGATTCCACCAGCACCAGCCGCGCCTCTCCGCCGCCGAACAGGGTGGTGAACAGCGTGGTGAAATTGGCATTGACCGCGTCAAAGGCCGCCAGCAGGCGCTCGCGCCCCTCGCGGTTCAGGCTGGCAATGCCCGCGCGCAGCTTGCGGATCGCCTCCTCGAGGTCGGCCTTTTCGGTGGCAAGCCGGTCGCGTTCGGCCTCCAGCTCGCGCTTGTCCTCGTCGGCGCGCAGGTTGACGGCGCCAAGCGCGTCGCGCTGCGTGCGCAGGCGGGTGATCTGGTCCTCGAGCTGGGCGGCGGGCGTGTCAGGCGGCGTCTCGCCCAGCGAAGCCAGCAGCGCCTGAGGCGTCGCCTCGGCTTCCTCGAGGATGCGGGCGCGGGCGGCGGCCTCGGCGTCGCGGGCGGCCTCGGCGCGGGCCTCTCGGGTGGCGCGGGTTTCGCGTGCCTCGGATGCGGCACGTTCCGCCTCGCGTTCCGCATGGGCGGCGGCGCGGGCGGCATCCTCGGCCACCGACAGCGCGTCGCGGGCGGCGGACAGGTGATCGCCTGCATCGGCCTCGCGCGCCTGCAGGCTGGCGCGGCGTTCGGCCAGCACCCCAGGCTGGGCCTCGGCATCGGCAAGTTCGGCCTCGGCGGCATCGCGACGGGCAGCCAGTTCCGATGCGCGGGTGCCTGCCTGCTGAAGCCGCAGCTTCCAGCCGGATTCTTCCTTGGCGATCTCTTGCAGCCGCTTTGTGCGCGCATTGGCCTCGCGCTTCAGCTCGTCCAGGGCTGCGCGGCGGGACATGGTGGCGATGCGCGCGGCCTCGACGCCGGTGCGCGCGTGTTCAAGCGCGGCCGCCGCGTCGGAACGGTCAGGCAGTTCGGCAAGCGCGGCTTCAGCCTGGGCCAGCCGCCCCTGCGCGTCCGCGCCGTCGGCCCGGTGGCGCGACAACTCGGCCCCCGCGGCCTCGGCCCGGCTGCGGGCCAGCGACAGATCGGATTCGGCGCGGGTCAGGGCGCGGGCCGCGTCGGACAACTGCCGTTCCGCATCGCGGCGAGCGTCGCGGGCGGATTTCTCGGTCGCCGTGGCATCCGCCAGGGCAGCGCGGGCATCCTCGTGGCGTTCCACCGCGACAGCGGCGCGCGCCTCGGCCTCGGCAGACTGATCGGCCAGTTCGGCAAGCTGGTTCATCTTTTGCAGATGCAGGGCGGCGGCCGAGGAAGCCTCGCCCGCCATGACCCGCATCCCGTCCCAGCGGAACAGGTCGCCCGCAGGCGTGACCAGCCGCTGGCCGGGCTTCAGGCCGGGCTGCGTTGCGGCGGCGGTGGCCGCGTCCCCGACCAGTCCCACCTGCGACAGGCGGCGCGACAGCACCTCGGGACCGGCGACATGCGGCGCAAGCGGCTCGGCGCCTTTGGGCAAGGGCTGCGGGTGGTCCCAGCCCGGCAGCAGGTGCCAGCCGCTTTCACCATCCACAGCCAGCCCCGCGCGCAGGTCGTCGCCGAAGGCCGCGCCGAAAGCCATTTCGTATCCCTTGGCGACCGTCACCTGATCCAGGATCGCCTTGCCGCCGGATCCGCCCCGTTCGACCAGCCTCCGAAGGGCAGCCATCTCGGCGGCAAGGGCGCTTGTCTCGCCCTCGGCCTCGGCCCGGGCGATGCGGGCGCCGGATTCCAAGGCTTCCGCCTCGGCCCGCGCGGCCTCAGTGGCGGCAAGCGCTTCCTCGGCGGCCTCGGCCCGTTCGGCGGCAAGTTCCTGCGCCTGCTCGGCCGTGGCAAGGGCTTCCTCGGCCAGGGCACCCGCCTCGGCGGCGCGGGCGGCATTGGCTTCGGCCTCGGCGGCGGCACGCTCGGACCGGGCGAGCATCGCGCGCAGATCGGCCATCAGCCGCTCCGCCGACTGGTGGCGGGCGGCCAGGCGCGCAGCCTCGTCGGTCAGTTCCGCCAGCCGCGCCTCGACTTCGCGCAGGGCCTCGGCCGCGTCATCGGCGGCCTGGGCCGCGGCATCCAGACGGGCATCGTGCCCCTGCCCGGCCTTTTCCAGTTCGGCCCGTTCCCAGGCCAGCCGCTCGACCACCTCTCCGGCGTCGCGGTTCAGCGCCTCCTCGCGGTCAAGGTCGCGGGCCAGTTGGGCGATGCGGACCTGAAGGCTGGCAATGGCCCCTGCGGCGCGTGCGTCTGCCTCGTCCAGGGCCTCGCGCTCGACCACGATGCGGGACAGGATCGCCGCCGCGACCTGCTCCTCCTCGCGTAGGTCGGGCAGGGCGGCCTCGGCCTCCTCTCGCCTGGCACCGGCATCGCGGGACGCAGCCTCGGCGGCGGCGGCATCGCGAATCGCGGCGGACAGCGCGGCGGCGGCGGCCAGCCGCGCGGCCTCGGCCTCGGACCAGCGGCGATACAGCAGCGCGCCCTCGGCCAGGCGCAGTGCGGCGCCAATCTCGCGATAGCGGGCGGCGGTGCGGGCCTGCCGCGCCAGGCTGGCCGCCTGGGTGGACAACTGGTCCAGCGTATCCTCGACACGCACCAGATTCGCCTCGGCCCCGTTCAGCTTCAGCTCGGCCTCGTGGCGGCGTTGATACAGGCCGCTGATCCCCGCCGCTTCCTCAAGGATCCGGCGGCGGCTTCGCGGCTTGGCGCTGATCAACTCGCTAATCTGTCCCTGCCGCACCAAGGCCGGGCTATGCGCCCCGGTCGAGGCATCCGCGAACAGCATCTGCACGTCGCGCGCCCGCACGTCCTTGCCGCCGATCTTGTAGGCCGACCCGGCGTCCCGCGTGATGCGGCGGACGATGTCGAACTGGTCGTTGTCGTTGAAGCCCGCGGGCGCCAGCCGGTCGCGGTTGTCCACGGTCAGCACGACCTCGGCATGGGCGCGGGCGGACCGTCGGGCGGTGCCCGCGAAGATCACGTCCTCCATCCCCTCGCCGCGCATGGCGGTGGGGCGGTTCTCGCCCATGACCCAACGCAGGGCTTCCAGCAGGTTCGACTTGCCGCAGCCGTTCGGACCGACCACGCCGGTCAGCCCCTCGCGGATGACCAGGTCGGTCGGATCCACGAAGCTTTTGAAGCCGTTCAGTCGCAGCCGGTCGAAGCGCAAGCGGTGGTTCCCTTTTGTTCCCCTGCGGATTGTCGCATGACGGGGGTCCGAGTCAACCTGTCCGTGCTATATCTGGCACGCGGCAACTGACTTTCCACAAGATGCGCATAGTCTGGCGGGGGTTTCTTGCTACCATCGGGCCATGATCACCGCCCTGTCCCTGATTCTGGCCTTTCAGCTGGTCGGAGAAATCCTGTCCCGTGCCCTGGACCTGCCCCTGCCCGGCCCGGTCGTGGGGCTGTGCCTGCTGGTCGCAGCCTGCATCCTGCGCCCGGCCTTGGCCGCGCGGCTGAGGCCGACCGCCCAGGGCCTGCTGTCGCATCTGTCGCTGTTCTTCGTGCCTGCAGGCGTGGGCGTCGTCGCGCATTGGCCGGTGCTGCGCGACCACGGGATCGGGCTCGCTCTGGCGATCATGGGTTCCACGCTGGTGGCAATCGCGGCAGGGGCGCTGACGTTCCAGTGGGTGGCACGGTGGACGGGGGCGGTCGATCCGTCGGCTTTGAAGGGGCGGGGCGATGACTGACCCGGCGCTGATCTGGTCCTATCTGGCGCAGGGGCCGCTGCTTTGGCTGACGGCGACGCTGGTCGCCTATGTCATCGGCGACGCGCTGTTCCGCGCGGCAGGGCGGCAAAGCTGGGCCAATCCGGTGCTGATCGCGGTGATCCTGCTGGCGCTGCTGCTGGGCGCGACGGGCACCGACTACGGCACCTATTTCGGGGGTGCGCAGTTCGTCCATTTCATGCTGGGACCTGCGACCGTCTGCCTGGCGCTGCCCTTGTATGACAACCTGCCCCGCGTCCGCCGCGCCGCATGGCCGATGCTGGCGGGGCTGGTGGTCGGGTCGGGGATGGCCATCGTCTCGGCCCTGCTGATCGCCCGAGCCTTTGGAATCAGCGGTCCGGTCCTGGCCTCGCTGGCGCCCAAGTCCACCACTGCCCCCGTCGCGATCGGCATCGCCGAGCGCATCGGAGGCCAGCCGACATTGACCGCTGCCCTGGTGCTGCTGACCGGCATCTTCGGGGCGATCGTGGTGACGCCCCTGCTGAACGCGCTGCGGGTCAGGGACTGGAGGGCGCGCGGCTTTGCCGTGGGCGTCGCCGCGCATGGGATCGGGACGGCGAGGGCTTTCCAGGTAAATGAGACGGCGGGGGCGTTCTCGGGGATCGGGATGGGGCTGAACGCGGTGCTGACGGCGGTCATCGCGCCGATTGTGGTGGGGTGGTTGGGCTGAAACAAAACCTACCTGCCTGAAAAGACATATTGCCGCAGCCAAGCATATATGGCGACTTTTCTTCACAAGAAACTATTTGAATTCGTTAACTTTAATTTTGGTTATCCATGTCGCTTGCTCCTTTGTTGCATCGCATTCGCAAACGCGTCTCTATGGCCCGAGATCTTGCCAAGGCAGCTCGTGAAACAGTGGCAGTCGCCGAGGCCGAAACCGGCTTGCGGACGATGGCAGCCTTCCTGCCTGGTCAACTTGACCGCGTAAAGGGTGTCCAGTTCCAAACCACCCACCAGCAAGAATTGGACCGGATTACGGCCACGCCATTCCATCATGCCGCGACAATGGCTTATCGATTGAGGGACTGCCTGTTGATTGGAGGGACGCTTTATTCAAGCGGCGGCGGACATCAGATGTTGCGTGATAGACCGCCTCTTGCCGCAGTGATCGACCACGAAATCGATCAAGCTGCTTTTGTCGGCACCCCAGTGAGCGACGTCTATTTCGGGCATTATCTTGTCGACGATTCTGCCACGGCCCTTCTGGCACGTGACTTCGCCCCAATCTATCGTCCCTTCAGTTATCGCCATGCCAACTGGAACCATCCTCTCGCGTATCGCCAGATGATGGGAATAGACTGGAAAACCACGGGCAATGCCCGCATCAAGGATGCTTGGGTTTTTCGCGACGTAGGAATGACGCAAAACCGACGCAAGCGGCTTGATGCCTTGCGGGAACGTCTGCAGGCGCGGCCATCGGCGCGCAGCGGGCATGGCGTCTTCCTGATACGCGGCGAGACGGGTTCGCAACCACGATTGCTCCGCAACGAGGCCGTGATCGCAGAGGCCTTGGCAGGGCGCGGCTTTGAAATCGTTGATCCGGCGAAAGAAACGGCGGACGACATTGTCCGCAAGCTGTCGGGCGCGCGTATCGCTATCGGCGTGGAAGGAAGCTCGCTGGGACATGCGCTTCTGACCCTGGCGGACCAGGGGGCGCTGCTGACCATCCAGCCTCCGTATCGCTTCAACAATGTCTGGAAGGATTTTACGGATCTCCTGGGGATGCGGTATGGCTTTGTCGTCGCGAACGGGGACCAGGACGGTTTCGACATTGGTCTGGACGATATCCTGCGGACCGTCGATCTGGTTGCATAGCCAAAGCCAATGCGTTGGCTTGGCAAGCCGTCAGTTTACCAGGACGTTCAGCCGATAACGCGGACCTGTGGCCGCGTAAGAAGGCAGGGCCCGACGGGACACGGAGTTACTTATACCCCCGGTCGAAACGCCTTCACCTTCGCCGGATCTGTTTCCACCCGCGCCGCGCCGATTAGGTCCAGACAATAGGGCACCGCCGCAAACACAGCCTGCAAACAGGTCGCTATCGCCGCCGGCTTCCCCGGCAGCGTGATGATCAGCGTAGCGTCCCGGATCACGGCCGTCTGGCGCGACAGGATCGCGGTCGGCACCTCGGCCAGGGAGGCGCGGCGCATTTCCTCGCCAAAGCCCTCCAGTTCCTTTTCGGCCACGTCCATCACGGCCTCGGGCGTCTGGTCGCGCGGGGCGGGGCCGGTGCCGCCGGTCACCAGGATCAGGTCCGCGCCGGTTTCGACCAGTTCGCGCAAGGTCGCGGCCACGCCTTCGCGCCCGTCGGGGACGATCACGCGGTCGATCTGCATGGGCGAGGTGATGACGTCGCGCAACCAGGCCTCGGCGCCGGGGCCGCCCTTGTCCTCGTATTCCCCCCGCGCGGCGCGGTCGCTGACGGTGACAATGGCGATGCGGGCGGGACGATCGGTGACGGGGGCGGTCATGGGGCGGCCTTCTGCTGGACCGGGCCACTGTGGGACAGGCCCGGGCAAAAGAAAAGGCCGCGGGAAATGCCGCGGCCCTTGGTGCAGGATCGGGGGATGTTACCTGTTCCGCGCGTTCCGGTTCGCGACCAGCTTCAGGCGCAGCGCGTTCAGGCGGATGAAGCCTGCCGCGTCCTTCTGGTCATAGGCGCCCGCGTCGTCCTCGAAGGTGACATGCGCTTCGGAATAAAGCGACTGGTCCGACCAGCGGCCCACGCAGCAGGCCAGGCCCTTGTAGAGCTTCAGCCGCACGGTGCCCGACACATGTTCCTGCGACTTGTCGATCAGCGCCTGCAGCATCTCGCGTTCGGGGCTGAACCAGAAGCCGTTGTAGATCAGTTCCGCATAGCGCGGCATCAGGCTGTCCTTCAGGTGGCCCGAACCGCTGTCCAGCGTGATCTGCTCGATCCCGCGATGGGCTTCCAGAAGGATCGTGCCGCCCGGCGTTTCGTAGATGCCGCGCGACTTCATGCCGACGAAGCGGTTTTCCACGAAATCCAGCCGCCCGATGCCGTGCTTGCCGCCCAGCTCGTTCAGGCGGGTCAGGATCGTGGCGGGGGACAGCGCCTCGCCATTGATCGCGACCGCGTCGCCGCGTTCGAAGGTCACTTCGATGAACTCGGGCGCATCAGGCGCATCCTCGGGGTTCACGGTGCGCTGATAGACATAGTCCGGCGCGGCCTCGGCGGGGTTTTCCAGCGCCTTGCCTTCCGACGACGTGTGCAGCAGATTCGCGTCCACGCTGAAGGGCGCCTCTCCGCGCTTGTCCTTGGCGATGGGGATCTGGTTCTGTTCGGCGAACTCGATCAGCTTCGTCCGGCTGGTGAGATCCCACAGCCGCCAGGGCGCGATGACCTTGATCGACGGGTCCAGCGCATAGGCCGACAATTCGAACCGCACCTGGTCGTTGCCCTTGCCGGTCGCGCCATGGGCCACCGCATCGGCGCCGTGCTGGTGCGCCAGTTCAACCAGCCGCTTGGAAATCAGCGGGCGCGCGATGGACGTGCCCAACAGGTACAGCCCTTCATACAGCGCATTGGCGCGGAACATCGGAAACACGAAGTCGCGCACGAATTCTTCGCGCAGATCCTCGATGTGGATGTTCTCGGGCGCGATGCCCAGCAGTTCGGCCTTCTGGCGCGCCGGTTCCAGTTCCTCGCCCTGGCCCAGGTCGGCGGTGAAGGTGATGACCTCGCAGCCGTATTCGGTCTGCAACCACTTGAGGATGATCGAGGTGTCCAGCCCGCCCGAATAGGCAAGGACGACTTTTTTCGGCGCGTCGGTCATGCATTTAACCCTTTGGCGAAGTTTCCGGGGCAATAAGGCCAATCGCGCGGTCTAACAAGGGCCGGGCTGCCGATCCCCTTGCCAAGTTCGGCTTTTCGCGTCATGCGCAAGCGCATGGAAAACCCTGCCCCCCGCGACCCCGCCCTCAGCTTTCCCGCCGCAAGCTTTTCCGACTGCGTCGCGCAGGCCGAAACCGCCATCCGCGACCTGTTCGAGCCCACGCCCTTGCAGCGCAACGACTACCTGTCGGCGAAGCTGGGGGCCGAGATCTGGCTCAAGCGCGAGGATCTGACGCCCGTGCGCAGCTACAAGCTGCGTGGCGCCTTTAATGCGATGCGCAAGCGTGTCACGCCCGGAGCCGCCGGAAATGCGCATTTCGTTTGCGCAAGCGCCGGCAATCATGCGCAGGGCGTAGCCTATGCCTGCCGCCATTTCGGCGCGCGCGGCACGATCTTCATGCCGGTCACGACGCCCAAGCAGAAGATCGACAAGACCAAGATCTTCGGGGGCGATGCGATCGAGATCGTGCTGACCGGCGATTACTTCGACCAGACACTGGCCGCGTCCCAGACCTTTGCCGCCGAACAGGACGCGCAGTTCCTGCCTCCCTTCGATTCGGCCGACGTGATCGAGGGCCAGGCGACGGTCGGGCTGGAAATCCTGCGCCAGCTTGACGGGGCGCCGGATCTGGTGGTCCTGCCGGTGGGCGGTGGCGGGCTGGCGGCGGGCATCACGCGCTATTTCGCCGAGATGGCGCCGGCCACGCAATTCGCCTTTGCCGAACCCCTGGGCGGCGCCAGCCTGCAGGCAGCCTTGCAGCAGGGCGCGCCGGTCGCGCTGCCCGCGGTAGACAATTTCGTCGACGGCGCCGCCGTGGCGCGCATCGGCGCCCTGCCCTTCGATGCCCTGCGCCGCTTCAGCCCGCAGGACGTGCATCTGGCGCCCGAGGACCGCATCTGCATCACCATGCTGGAGATGCTGAACACCGAGGGCGTGGTGCTGGAACCGGCGGGCGCGCTTGCCATCGACGTGCTGGGCGATCTGGGCGACCTGGCCGGCAAGCGGGTGGTCTGCGTCTGTTCCGGTGGCAACTTCGACTTCGAGCGACTGCCCGAGGTCAAGGAACGCGCCCAGCGTTTCGCGGGGGTGAAGAAGTATTTCGTGCTGCGCCTGCCGCAGCGCCCCGGCGCGCTGCGCGATTTCCTGGAACTGCTGGGTCCCGACGACGACGTGGCCCGATTCGAGTACCTGAAGAAGTCGGCGCGCAACTTCGGCTCGATCCTGATCGGCATCGAGACCTCGGCTCCGCAGAACCTGACCACGCTGAAGGCGCGGCTGGATCACGCGGGCTTTGTTTATCGCGACATCACCAACGACGAGATTCTGGCAGAACTTCTGGTCTGAATCCGGGCATTTACCCGGTCTTTACGGTCTGGGGGTTATCACCTGGGCATGAAGCGCCCGAATCGCCAGATGCTTGCCCCCAGCCAGCCGCCCGCCACCCGGCTGGTTCGGCGTGTCCTGTTGGTAAGCCCCAATGCCGCGCAGCGACGCATCTTCTCGATCCAGCTGCGCCGTGCCCATTACGAGGTGATGGAGGCAGGCTCGGTCGCGGACGCGCTGCAACTGTGCCAGCGGAACGAACCTGACATCGTGCTGTCCGATTGGTCGATCCCGGGTCGTGCGGGCATGGAATCGGGACTGGACCTGTGCCGGGCCTTCCGTGCAGGCGAACGGCGAAACTATGGCTATTTCGTGTTGCTGACCTCGGCCCAGGACGAGGTGGACGTGGCCCAGGGGCTCGAGGCGGGGGCGAACGATTTCCTGGCCAAGCCCGTGACGACGCAGGACCTGCTGGTCCGCCTGGCCGCCGGCGAACGCATCCTGCGGGTCGAGGAGGATCTGCGCGCCAGCAATGCCCAGCTTCGAACCGCCCTTGACCGGCTGCGCGACACCCAGGCCGCGATCGACCGCGACCTGGCCGAGGCGCGCAAGCTGCAGCAGGGGCTGGTCAAGCAGCGATCGGGCCGGTTCGGGCCGGTCCAGCTGTCGCTGCTGCTGCGACCCGCGGGCCACATCGGCGGCGACCTAGTCGGTTTCTTCCCTATCGGAGAGGATCGGGTCGGCATCTATGCCCTGGACGTGTCGGGACACGGCGTGACGGCGGCCCTGCTGACCGCGCAACTGTCGGTCCACCTGTCGGGATCGGCCGACCAGAACGTGGCCCTGCGCGCGGCCCAGACGGGGACCGATGCGGTCAGCCCGGCGGCCCTGGCGCATTTCTTCAACAACATGATGCTCGAGGAGATGGCGACCGATACCTATTACACCATGATCTATGGCGACCTGAACCACGTGACGGGCCGGTTGCGGATGGTGCAGGCGGGTCATCCCCATCCCTTCCTGCAACGCGCCGACGGATCCGTGCGGCCCCTGGGCAACGGCGGAATGCCCATAGGCGTCTTCGAGAAGCCGATCTTCGACGAGATCGACGTGACCCTGCAACCGGGCGACCGCCTGCTGATCTGCTCCGACGGCATCACCGAGGCCACCAGCCCCGCCGGCCGGCTGCTGGGCGACGACGGGGTCGAGGCCATCCTGCGCACCAATGCCTTCCTGGGCGGGCACGTGTTCCTCGAATCGATGGCCTGGTCGGTATCGGAATACTGCCGCGGCGAAAGGCAGGACGACATGTCGGCCGTGCTGATCGAATATCTCGCCCCGGCCGAGACGGTGCCCCTGCCCCGCCGCTAGACCAGGTGGCGGAAACGCCGCAGGAAGGCTTGGGCGCCGGGATCGGCCAGCAGGTCCATCGCCCTGTCGGGGCCGGCCCAGCGGATGCTGTGATGCGGTTCGATCGGCGTGGACAGGCGCAGGACCGGCCGGGCGATCCAGACATGGCACAGCTTTTCGGCGAAGCGGTCGTAATCCGGCATGAAGGCAAAGCGGCGATAGCTTCCCAGGTGGCGGGCGGCGCCGATGGACCAGCCGGTTTCCTCGAAAACCTCGCGGTGCAGGGCGCGCAGGCCGGTTTCGCCGGGGTCGATGCCGCCGCCGGGCAACTGGAACTCGGGCTCGGGCGTGGCCTGGTGGGTCAGCAGCAGCCGCCCGTCGCGGACCAGCAGGCCATAGGCGCCGGGCCGCAGGTGGTGACGCTGCCCCGGCCGCGGGGGATTGCCGTATCGGCGGATCATGGAAACCTCGGCTTGTCTGCCCTGTCTCTAGCGCAGGGCGGGACGGCGGGAAAGCGGCCCTCTTGGGATTGCCGGCAAACCCCCTATATTGGTCGCGACCCGGCCCGCCCCTTGCGGGCCCGAACCGATTTCAGGAATCACCGCATGAGCAAGATCAACCAGATCGCGTGGGACGACACGGTTTTGCCGTTCCAACTGGACCGTTCGGACATTCGCGGCCGCGTGGCGCGGCTGGACGGCGTGCTGGACCATATCCTGTCACGCCACGATTATCCGGCCCCGGTCGGCGCCCTGGTTGCCGAACTGGCGCTGCTGGCGGCCCTGGTGGGCCCGACCGTGAAGCTGCGGTGGAAGCTTAGCCTTCAGGTCCGCGGCAATGGCGCGATCCGCACGCTGGCCGCCGACTATTACGCCCCCGAACATGACGGCGCGCCGGCCCGCATCCGGGCTTGGGCCAGCTTCGACGCCGACCGCCTGGACAGCCGCCCCCCTTTCGAACAGGTGGGCGAGGGGTATTTCGCGATCCTGATCGACCAGGGCCAGGGGTCGCTGCCCTACCAGGGGATCACGCCCTTGTCGGGCGGGTCGCTGTCGGCCTGCGCGCAGACCTATTTCGCGCAATCCGAACAGCTGCCGACTCGGTTCCAGCTGGCCAGCGGCTTTTCCCGGCTGACGGGTGAGACCGGCCATTGGCGCGCCGGCGGCGTCATGCTGCAAACCCTGCCCGCCCAGCCGATGCAGTCAGGCGAGGGCGGCAGCGGCGAGGGCGGCCTGATCGAGGCGGCCGACATCCTGCAGGGCGCGGCATCCGAGAACTGGAACCGGGCGAACCTTCTGCTGGACACCGTCGAGGTGCTGGAGCTGATCGGCCCCTCGGTCGGCCCCACCGACCTGCTTCTGCGCCTGTTCCACGAGGAAGAACCCCGCGTCTTCGACACCCAGCGGGTGGAATTCGGCTGTTCCTGCACCTCGGACCGGGTGCGCGACACGCTGTCGATCTATTCGGCCAAGGACATCGCCCACATGACCACGCCCGAGGGCATCGTGACCGCCGATTGCCAGTTCTGCGGCGCGCATTACGAGTTCGATCCCCAAAGCCTTGGCTTCGAGGCCACCGTGGACGCCGACGGCCAGCCCCTGCCCGACAGGGCGGCCGAGTGATCCCCGACTGGTCCGAGGATCGGCTGCGCCTGGCCCTGTCCGTCGCGACCGGGCCAACCTCCGATTACGACCTGAACCCGGATGTCGCCCCCCCTACGGCCAATCTGCGTCCTGCCGGCGTGCTGGCTGCGTTCCACGCCGACGACGGGAGGCTGGTCCTGACCAAGCGCGCATCGGGACTGCGCCATCATCCCGGCCAGATCGCGCTGCCCGGCGGCAAGGTCGACGCGGCGGATGCCGATCCGACCGCCGCCGCGCTGCGAGAAGCGCAGGAGGAAGTGGGCCTTGACCCCGCGCAGGTCGACCTGCTGGGCTCCTTGCCCCCGCATCGCACGGTGACGGGCTTTGCCGTGACCCCCGTCATCGGCATCATCCGCGGCCCCTTCCAGCCCCGCCCCGAACCCCGCGAGGTCGAGGAGGCCTTCACCCTGCCCTTCGCCCATGTTGCCGACCCGGCCCGCTATCGGGTGGAACGCCGGCGCTGGCGCGAGGGCTGGCGCAGCTATCACGCCGCGCCCTTCGGCCCCTATTACCTGTGGGGCGCGACAGCGCGGATCCTGCTGGGCCTTGCGAAAGGGATCCAGGCGTGACGCGGCTTCCCGCCGGCCTTTTGCAGGATGCGGACTTGCAGGCGATCTTCGCCGCCATCGAGGCGGGGGGCCATCGCGCCTGGCTGGTGGGCGGCGCGGTCCGCAACGCGCTTCTGGGCGAACCCGTGGGCGATCTGGACCTGGCCACTGACGCACCGCCCCACCGGGTCAGCGACCTGGCGAAAGCCGCAGGGCTGAAGCCGGTGCCCACGGGCATAGACCACGGCACGGTGACGGTCGTGGCAGGCGGACGGGGGTTCGAGGTGACCACCCTGCGCCGCGATGTCGAAACCGACGGTCGCCGCGCCGTCGTGGCCTTTTCCGACGACCTGGCCCAGGACGCGCACCGCCGCGACTTCACCATGAACGCGCTTTACGCAGGTCGCGACGGCACCGTCATCGACCTTGTCGGCGGGCTTGAGGATCTGCATGCCCGCCGCCTCCGCTTCGTGGGCGATCCCGCGCAGCGCATTGCCGAGGATTACCTGCGCATCCTGCGCTTCTTCCGCTTCCTGGCCTGGTATGGCCGCGACGCGGATCCGGCAGCCCTTGCCGCCTGCCGCGACGGGCGCGATGGGCTGGCGCAGATCTCGCGCGAGCGTATCGGGCAGGAACTGCGCAAGCTGCTGATGGCCCGCGATCCCCTCCCCGCGATCCGGCTGATGGCGGAAACCGGCGTTCTGGCCGAGGTGCTGCCCCATGCCACGCCCGACCGTCTGGCGGCGCTCGCGCCCTCGGCGCACTGGCTTGCGCGGCTGGCAGCGCTGTCGCAGGCCGATCTGGCCGACGCGCTGCGCCTGTCGCGCGCCGATGCACGCGACCACCGGATCCTGGTAACGGCCCTGGCCGAGGACTGGTCCTTCGACCGCATCGCCTATCGCCTGGCGGGCGAGCTGGCCGACGCCGCGGCTGTGCTGGTCCAGACGGGCCCTCGCGGCACGCGCCCCGGCTGGCCCGAGGCCAAGGCCGCCGCGCGCCCGCTGCCGATCACGGCCGGCGACCTGCAGCCGCGCCTGCAGGGTCCGGCCCTTGGACGCGCGCTGAAAGCGGCCGAGGATGCATGGATCGAGGCGGGCTTTTCCATGCCCGTCCCCGCCCTGATCGACATCGCCCTGCTTGCCGGAGAAAGCCAATGACCCTTCACCACCGGCTTGGCCGCCTGATCGATGCCTTCCGCCCGGCGGAGGGCCCGCCCCCCGCCACCCTTCTGGCGTTCTTCCGCTGGTGCCTGTCGGGCGCATGGGGTGGGCTGACGCTGGCCGGCATCGCCTCGGCCCTTGGCGGGGTCGCCGACGTGGTGGCGGCCGTGCTGCTGGGCTGGGTCGTGGACGCCATCGCGACGGGCGATCCTGGCGCCTTCTGGGGTCAGAACGGCCTGCTGGTCGCGGCGTTCGTGGGCTTCTTCCTGCTGCTGCGGCCGCTGATCTTCGGCTTTTCCACCGCCACCAGCAGCGTCATCATCGGACCGAACGTCCTGCCCCTGGTCCTGTCGCGGATCCACCGCTGGACCATGGGCCATTCTGTCGCCTTCTTCGACAACGACTTCGCCGGGCGCCTGGCGCAGAAGCAGATGCAGACCGCCCGCGCCGTCACCGATGTCGCGTCCGAGATGGTGAACGTGGTGGCCTTCGCGCTGGCCTCGGTCCTAGGATCGGCGGCCTTCCTGGTGTCGGTCGATACCTGGGGGGCGGTCGCGCTGATCCTGTGGATGCTGGCCTATCTGGGCCTGATCCGCTTTTTCCTGCCGCGCATCCGGGCGAAATCCGGCGCCCGCGCATCGGCCCGCGCGATGATTACGGGCCAGGTCGTCGATACCATCACCAACATCAAGACCGTCAAGCTGTTCGCCCATGCCGAACACGAGGATCGCGCGGCCCTTGGCGCCATGGCGGGCTTTCGCGAACGGGCGCTGGATTTCGGCGTGGTCAGCAGCACCTTCCGCATGTCGCTGATGGTGATCGCGGGCGTCCTGCCGGTGATCCTGGTCGGAGGGTCGATCATGCTGTGGCGGCAGGGCCAGGCGACGCCCGGCGACGTGGCGGCGGCGGGCGCGATCGCCATGCGCCTGTCGCAGATGACCGGCTGGGTCAGCATGGCGCTGATGGGCATCTGGGGCAGCGTGGGCGAGGTCGAGGACGGCATGAAGACCCTGTCCCCGCCCCATGCCCTGACCGACGCGCCGGATGCGGTTCCGCTGGAACGGGTCGCGGAACAGGTCGATTTCGACCATGTGGGTTTCGCCTATGGCCGCGACGAAGGAGGCCTTGCCGATATCGACCTGCATATCCGCGCGGGCGAAAAGGTGGGCATCGTCGGTGCCTCGGGGGCTGGCAAGTCCACGATGGTGGCGCTGCTGCTGCGGCTTTATGACGTGGAAAAGGGCGCGATATGCATCGACGGGCACGACCTGCGGCAGGTCACCCAGGAAAGCCTGCGCCGCCAGATCGGCATGGTTACGCAGGAAACGGCGATGTTCAACCGATCCGCCCGCGACAACATCCTGTATGGCCGTCCCGGCGCCACGCAGGCCGAAATCGAGGCCGCCGCCCGCGCCGCCGAGGCGCATGACTTCATCCTGACGCTGCAGGACCATGCCGGGCGGCGGGGCTATGACGCCCATCTGGGCGAACGGGGCGTCAAGCTGTCGGGCGGGCAGCGCCAGCGGATCGCGCTGGCCCGCGCCTTCCTGAAGGACGCCCCGATCCTGGTCCTGGACGAAGCGACAAGTGCCCTGGACAGCGAGGTCGAGGCCCAGGTCCAGGACGCCTTGGTCCGCGCCATGAAGGGCAAGACCGTGCTGGCCATTGCTCACCGCCTGTCCACCATCGCCGAACTTGACCGGATCGTCGTCATGGACAACGGCCAGATCGTCGAACAGGGCAGCCACAACCAGCTTCTGGCGCGTGGGGGGCTTTACGCGCGCTATTGGAACAGGCAATCGGGCGGCTTTCTGGGAACCGAGGAAGCGGCGGAATGAGCCTGTGGCATGTCGAACGGTTGGGCCGCCGCGGCGATGGCGTGGCCCATGGCGACGCGGGCCGCGCGCTTGCGGCCCTGACCTTGCCCGGCGAGGCCATCGAGGGCGAGGCGCAGGGCGACCGCATCCCTGCCCCGCGCATCCTGACGCCCTCTCCCGACCGGGTGCGCCCCATCTGCGCCCATTACCGCGCCTGCGGGGGATGCTCGCTGATGCACGCAAGCGACGGCTTCACCACCGCATGGAAGCGGCAGGTGGTCGAAACCGCCCTTGCGGCGCGCGGGCTGCCGGCGCCGGTCGAGGGGGTTCACGTCTCGCCGCCCATGTCCCGGCGGCGGGCGGTTCTGTCTGGCCGTCGCACGAAGAAGGGCGCGCTTGTCGGCTTCCACGCCCGCGCGTCCGACGTGATCGTCGATCTGGCCGAATGCCACGTCATGCGGCCCCAGATCACCGCCGCCCTGCCCCTGCTGCGCCGCATCACCGTCGCTGGCGCCTCGCGCAGCGGCGAGTTGTCGATGACCGTCATCCACGGCCCGGCAGGGCTGGATCTGACGGTTGCAGGCGGCAAGCCGATGGAGCCAGCGCTGCTCCAGGTCCTTGCCGCATTGGCCGAGGAAGGCGACCTAGCCCGCCTGACCTGGCAGGATCAGGCAGGTGAAGGCCAGTCGATCACGCGCCGCCCGCCGGCCCTGCCGATGGGCCGCGCGCAGGTCGTCCCGCCGCCGGGCGCCTTTCTGCAAGCCACGGCGGAGGGAGAGGCTGCCTTGCTGGCGGCGGTGCGCGACTTCAGCGCAGGGGCCGCGCGGATCGTGGACCTGTTTTCGGGCTGCGGCACCTTTTCGCTGCCCCTGGCCGAGACGGCCACGGTTCACGCGGTCGAGGGGCTGGCCGCGCCCCTTTCTGCGCTCGATGCCGGTTGGCGCGCCGCACCGGGGCTGAACCGCGTCACGACCGAGAATCGTGACCTGGCCCGCCGCCCGCTTCTGGCGGATGAACTGAACCGCTTTGACGCGATTGTGATCGACCCGCCCCGCGCCGGCGCCGAGGCTCAGGCGCGGGAAATCGCCCGCTCGACGGTGCGCAGGATCGCGTTCGTATCCTGCGATCCGGTCAATTTCTCAAGGGATGCGCAGCTTCTTGCCGACGGTGGCTTTGTGCTGAAACGGCTTCGCGTGGTCGATCAGTTTCGCTGGTCCCCCCATGTCGAAACGGTGGCTGAGTTCGTCAGAACCTAGGCAGATCACGATGGTTTGTGCTATCTAGCATCCATAAAAAATCCAGAAACGTCAGAGGCAGTGATGTTCAAGCCAACGCGCCGCGCCGTCGCATTTTCGATGCTCGCCTTTCTGGCGGCATGTGGCAAGCCGCCCAGCAAGTTCCGCGCCTATAACGGCCCGGCCGTCACGCAGGTCGTGGTGAACAAGGGTGCGCGCAAGATGTATCTTCTGCACGGCCAGTCCGTGCTGAAATCCTATGACGTGGGCCTGGGCAACGTGCCCGTGGGCCACAAGCAGTTCGAGGGCGATGGCAAGACGCCCGAAGGCGTATATTTCATCGACCGCTTCAACCCGCGCAGCCGCTATCACCTTTCGGTGGGCGTGTCCTATCCCAATGAACGCGACGCGGCCCTGGCGCAGGCGCTGGGACGCCAGCCGGGCGGCGACATCTTCATCCACGGCCGCGGCCCCGAAGGTAACCGCTTCGCCCAGACCAACCGCGACTGGACCGCGGGCTGCATCGCCGTGAAGGACGAAGAGATCGAGGAAGTCTATGCCATGCTGCGGCCCGGCATTCCGATCGTCATCAACCCTTGAAGGGGCGCGACGGCCCGAATGACAAAGGCCCCGGATGTCCGGGGCCTTTTGCGTTCAGCTGCCGGTCAGCAGCGTCCACCACAGCTTGCCCGACGGCTCCTGGTAGAAGGCGAAGCCCAGGTTCGTGGCCGCCGGATCCATGATGACGTCGCGGGTGTCGCGGGTGCCCATCCAGGCGGTCAGGGTCTGGATGTCGTTTTCGTAGGATTCCGAGATGTTCTCGCCAATGATGGTGCCGAAATACCCGGCCCGCCGCGCCCGATCCAGGGGCGAGGATCCGTCCGATCCCCAGTGCCAAGCCCGGTTCTGCGCCGACATGTCGCGCGAATGGGCCAGGGCGGCTGCCGACAGCTGCGGGTTCAGCACCAGAGGCGGCACGGCAATATTTGCCCGCAGCGTGTTGATTTGCTGCAACACGCGGATCGGAATCTGCTGTTCCTCGGCGGCGCCGATCTGGTTGCCGGCGGGCATCGCCCCCCCGCCCGGCGCGACCGGAGGCAGGCTGCGTGGCTGACAGGCCGCCAGTGCCATCAGCGACAGGGTCGCGATCACCTTGATATTCGGCATTTTTCCGCCATCCCTCGTATCTTCTTGCGTGAAGATCTATCGAATAGCGTCGGCCCGATCAAACCCACGAATTCGTGAAAGCCGGGGCTGTGACATCAGCGCCTCCACATGAGTTTGAATTGCTGGAATCGCTGCCGGGGCCTATACAAATCTCCTGCCGCATGAGGCGGAGTGGCAAGGCCGTCCAGCAAGAACGGCCATCCTTCGAAGGACATGTGACGATGAGCAAGTCATCTGCGATCAACCGCCGGACCTTCCTGGGTTCGGCCGCCGCGCTTGGTGCCGCCGGTCTGGCGTTGCCGTCGCTTGCGCAGCGATTCGACCCTTATACGGGCCAGCCCATCCAGGGCGCGATTCCCGGCGCCACGCCGGATGCGGGCGCCGTGCAATACGATCCGAACGCCGACCAGCGGCACAATATTTCGAGCTTCCAGGGCCAGGACTGGCGGCCGCATTTCCCGAACCTGACCAATGGCGCGATCCTGTGCGACCTGACCTCGCGCGCCGTGCATTTCTGGTCCGAGGACGGCAACACCTACAAGGTCTATCCCTCGTCCATCCCTGTCAGCGAGGATCTGACCCGCACCGGCCGGACCGAGATCATCAAGAAGGTGGAAGGTCCAAGCTGGTCCCCCACGCCCGAGATGAAGGCCCGCAACCCGGAATGGCCGGATTTCGTGCCGCCGGGGCCGGACAATCCGCTGGGGACCCATGCGCTGTGGCTGTCGTGGCAGTATTACCGGATCCACGGCACGCATGACACGCGCAAGATCGGGCGCAAGTCCTCGAACGGCTGCATCGGGCTGTATAATGAACATATCCAGGAACTATACGGCCTGACCAAGATCGGCACGCAGGTTCTGGTGATCTGACCGCGGCTGGCCGTCCTTTGTAATTCCAAAGGCCGCCAGCATCCTGGCGGCCTTTGTCGTCATCGGCCCCGGGTGATCAATGGCGCGTGCGGGACCGTTCCCGCGCGGGCAAATCGCCCGCGTGATCGAAGGCCCCTGAAGGCGCGGTTCTGCGTTCGGTTTCAGCCAGGGCCCTCTTGCCCTGGTCGGCATCGGGATCGTTGGGATGCAGCGGGGCACCCTTCTCTCGCGTCTCCGAAGGCCCGCCCGCCGCAGACTGTTTCGCCGCGAGGGCCTTTTGCGCAAGCTCCACCTGATCCGGACGATCGCCAGCGGCCGGGCCGTCGGCCTTGCGGCGGTCGCGTTCGGCCGTGGCGCGGTCCAGCGCATCGTTGAGGTAGTCCAGCTTGCTGCGCATTCCCTCGTTTCCGCCAGCCGCCGTCGCGCCCGAGGGGTCGGCCTTGCCGCGCGCCTCTCGGCCCTGCCTGTTTCCCAGGTCGCGGGCGCGGTTGCGCCGGTCGCGCAATCGCGACACCAGATCCGACAGGTCCCGGTCCTTCAGTTGGCCAAGCGCGGGCTGCCGGGCCTGGTCGGCCAGGTCCTGCTCGTCGCGGCTCAGGGCGCGCTGTTCTTCCGCGCTTGCGGGGGCATCATGCTTGGTCATGGGGTCCTCCTTTGCGTCGGAAACCTAACAGGAAGCCCTGGCAGCGGTTCCGCCCCCGCAGGACAGGGGCGATCACGTTTCCTTCGGACTCGATCTAGACCCAGCCCGAGAGATTCTCGCGCAGCACGTTCAGCATCACCTCGATATGCTCGGGGTCGTCGTTCAGGCAGGGGATGTAGGTGAAGTCCTTGCCGCCCGCGTGTTCGAAGCTTTCGCGGATCTCGCCGTTGATCTCCTCCAGCGTCTCGATGCAGTCCGAGGAGAACGCGGGCGAGATCACCGCGATGTCGGTAATGCCCTTTCGCGCCAGTTCGGCCACGTGTTCCACGGTATAGGGACGCAGCCATTCCTCGCGCCCGAAGACGGACTGGAAGGTGGTGTCGATCACGCCGTCGGGCCAGCCCAAGGCCTCTTTCAGCAGGCGCGAGGTCTTCTGGCACTGGCAGTGATAGGGATCGCCCTCCAGCAGGTATCGTTTCGGCATCCCGTGATAGCTGGCGACCAGCTTGGCGGGGATCTTGTCGCCAAGCGCGCGGCGCACCGAGGCCGCAAGCGCCTGGATGTAATCGGGCCGGTTGAAATAGGGTTCGACCGTGCGCACCGCGGGCTGCCATTTCTGCTTCATCAGCGCGCGGAACAACTGGTCGTTCGCCGTGGCCGAGGTCGCGCCCGCGTATTGGGGATAAAGCGGCAGGAAGACGATCCGCTGGCATCCCGCCTTGACCATCCGGTCCAGCACGTCCTGGGTCGAGGGGTTGCCGTAACGCATGCAGAACTCGACCATGACGCCTTCGCCCCATTCGGCCTGCGCGCGCTCGCGCAGCGCCTCGGTCTGGGACCGGGTGATGGTCATCAGGGGGCTTTCGTTCTTTTCCTGGTTCCAGATCAGCTTGTAGTTCTTGCCCGAGGTGAAGGGCCGCTTGGTCAGGATGATGCCCTGCAACAGCGGCTGCCACTTCCATGCCGGGAAATCGATCACCCGCTTGTCCGACAGGAACTCGTTCAGATAGCGGCGCATCGACCAGTAGTCATGGCCGTCCGGCGTGCCCAGGTTGGCGATCAGGATGCCGGTCTTCTTCTTGGGGATCGAGGGGTGGTCCGCGGGCGCATGGGCTGGCTTCATGTCTTCTTGGTCCTGATTTCTTTCAGCGCGTCTTCAAGTCGTGTGGTGGCCGAACCGGGCCGCAACGGTTTCGGCTGCGTTTCGGAAGGCGACCATCCGGTCAGAAAGACCAGATCGAAGGTCGTGGCGATACGGGACGGATCGTCGCGGTCCCCATGGTGTTCGGCCATGATTGCTGCGGCGCGCGCCAGCACGCCCCGGCCCGTCGGGCGGCGGAGGCGGGCCGCCATCGCGTTCCCCTCGCCCATGGCGCGCAGGTCATGGGCCAGGTGGAACAGGTCGCGATAGCTTGCCCTCTGCGGCAAGAGGTCGGCCACCGGCAGGGCCAGCCCGGCCCGGCCGATCAGCGCGCCCATGTCGCGGATGTCGCCCATCGGCAGGACGCGCGGCGACAACCCGCCCGTCAGTTCGACCTCGGCCTGGGCCAGGGCGGCGCGCAGTTCCTGAAGGGTCTGGCCGCCGAAGCAGACGGCGATGAACAGCCCGTCCTCGCGCAAGGCGCGGGCGCATTGCACGATCTGGCCCACCGGATCATCCGCCCAGTGCAGCGCCATCGCATGGATCACCAGGTCATGGGCCCCGGCCTGCAGATCCAGGACGGGATCGTCGGGAACGATGCGCGCATCCGGGAAGGCATCGCCCCAGAAACTGGGAAAGCCCGTGACCAGGGCGGGGGCCGTAAACCTTCTTTTAACCTCGGAAAGCCTATCCTGGATCTCGTCGGCGGCCAGACGGTGCAGCACATCGACGAATCCCTGGCGAATCGCCCGGTCCCGCTGGCGCAGCAGCGCGGGGCGGTCGGTCAGGGCGGGGCGGTCTGGTGCGGATGTGGTCATGGGGGTGGAACATAGGATGCTTCACGGGGCGATGAAAGGCGCGTTGCGCCTGCTTTATCCGCCGCAATGCGTGGCTTGCGGCGCGACGGTCGCGGACGGGGGCGACGATCCGGGGCAGCTTTGCCCCGCCTGCTTTCCAGACACGCGCTTCATCACCGGCGCGGCCTGCGCGCGCTGCGGCGTGCCCCTGCCCGATGATGGAACAGGGTCACACGACCCGACGCTGTGCTGCGACGACTGCCTGTCGATCGCGCGGCCCTGGCAGCGGGGGCGGGCAGCGATGGTCTATGCGGGCACCGGGCGGCGCCTGGTGCTGGCGCTGAAGCATGGCGATCGTCCCGACCTGGCGCCCGCGCTTGCGTCCTGGCTGGCCCGTGCGGCGGCGCCCTTGGTCGAACCGGATACGGTCGTGGCGCCGATCCCCCTGCATCTGCGGCGGCTGCTGAAGCGGCGCTATAATCAGGCGGCGCTGATCTCGGGCCGGGTGGCGCGGGCGCATGGGGTGGCGCATCTGCCGGACCTTCTGCTGCGGCGCAGGCACACGGCCGCCCAGGATCATCGCGGCGTCAGCGACCGTTTCGCCAATATCGCCGGCGCGCTTGCGGTCAACCCGCGCCATGCGGCGGGTGTGGCGGGGCGGCCCGTGCTGCTGATCGACGACGTGATGGCATCGGGCGCCACCATGGCCGCCGCGGCCGAGGCGCTGCTTGCGGCAGGTTCGGGACCAGTTTCGGTCGCGGTTCTGGCAAGGGCGGTCAAGGATGACTAGGTAAGGGGGCCAAAGGAAAGGAACAGCCCGTGACCCAGCCCACGATCACCATCTATACCACCCGCACCTGCCCCTTCTGCATCCGCGCCAAGGGCCTTTTGCGGGAAAAGAACGCCCAGTATGACGAGATCGACGTGGGCGGCGACCCCTCGGTCCGCGCACAGATGACCCAGCGTGCCCATGGCCGCCGCACCGTGCCGCAGATCTTCATCGGCGACCGCCATGTCGGTGGCTGCGATGACCTGTTCGACCTCGAACGCCAAGGCAAGCTGGATGCGCTGTTGACGGGCACTGCCGCCTGACGACATCCTGACGCAGGGTCAGGCAAAGGTCAGGCTTGACCTGCGACCATCTTGCGGGGCACGGTTTCGGCTTCGCCCCGCCCTGGCCTAATATATTGTCCCGACAGGAAAAATGCCCATACCCGCGACCTCAGACCGTTCCCAGGCCACCGACCGGCTTGCCGCAAGCCTTTTTGCCGAGGTCTTGATCGCCGAGCAGCTGTCGCGCAACCTGATCAGCAAGGCCCTGCCGCGCGGGATGCAGATTTCGCATTTCTCGGTGCTGAACCTGCTGGCCCATGTGAACGAGGAACGCACCCCTGCCCAACTGGCGCAGGCCTTTCATGTGACGCGCGGGGCAATGACCAATACCTTGTCGCGGCTGGAATGGGCGGGTCATGTCCACATCCGTCCCGACTGGGACGATGCGCGGCGCAAGTTCGTGTCGATCAGCCCGGCGGGGCGGGCGGCACGGAACGCGGCTCTTGCCGCCTTCATGCCGCTGATCGCCGAGGTCGTGCGCGACATCGGCGCAGACCGCGTCCGCACCGCCCTGCCGGTGCTGCGGGAATTGCGAATCCGGCTGGAAGGCGACGACGACTAGGCGTCGCGCCGGGCGGTCATGATGTAGTTGACCGACAGGTCGCGATCCGACAGCGACCAGCCGAAGGTGAGGGGGTTGAAGACCATCCCCCGCCGGTCCGCGACCGTCAGGCCCGCGCCCTCTGCCATGGCCGCCAGTTCGTCGGGCGTAAGGAACCGCGCCCAGTCATGCGTCCCGCGCGGCAGCCAGCGCAGCACCCATTCCGCCCCGATGATCGCCGCGCCAAAGCTTTTCGCCGTCCGGTTCAGCGTCGACAGGATCACCAGCCCGCCCGGCCGCAGCAACTGCTTGCAGGTCGCGACAAAGGCCGCCGGGTCCGCCACATGTTCCACGATCTCAAGCGCGAGGACCACGTCGAACAGCCGCCCCTCGGCCACCAGGGCTTCGGCTGTCGTGGAAACGTATTCGATGGCCAGCCCCTGCTGCTGCGCATGGACCTGCGCCACCGCGATGTTGCCTTCGGCCGCATCGGCGCCCGTGACCTTCGCCCCCAGCCGGGCCATGGGTTCGGACACCAGGCCGCCGCCGCAGCCGATGTCCAGGACGCGCAGCCCCTCGAACGGGCGCAGGCTGCGCCGGTCGCGCCCGAACTCGGCGGCGATCTGGGTGGCGATATAGTCCAGCCGCACCGGGTTCATCAGGTGCAGCGGACGGAACTTGCCCCGGGGATCCCACCATTCGGCGGCCATCGCCTCGAACTTGGCAATCTCGGCAGGGTCGATGCTGCTGATGGGGCTGGTCATGGGCTGGTCCTTCTGGCGGGCGGGTTCGTCTGTGCTTATAGTAAGGCCATGGATCGATTGGCAGGACAAATCGCCGCGTCGCATGGCCGCCTTCACCCGGCTGTCGAACCCTTTGCCCGGCACATGCTGGAGGTCGGCGACGGCCACCAGATCTATGTCGAGGAAAGCGGCAATCCCGAAGGCCGCCCCGTCGTGGTCCTGCATGGCGGCCCGGGCGGCGGCTGCAGCCCCTTCATGCGGCGCTTCTTCGACCCCGACCATTACCGTGCGATCCTGTTCGACCAGCGAGGCTGCGGGCGATCTCGTCCCCAAGCTTCGGTCCACGCGAACACCACGCAGCACCTGATCGCGGATATCGAGGCCATCCGCGAAACCCTGGGCCTGCGATCCGTGCTGCTGTTCGGGGGAAGCTGGGGCGCGACCCTGGCCCTGGCCTATGCCCAGACACATCCCGGCAGGGTCACCGGCCTTGTCCTGCGCGGCGTCTTCCTGGGCACGCAAGGCGAATTGGACTGGTTCTATGGCGGCGGCGCGGGCCGGTTCTTTCCCGATCTCTGGGCGCAGTTCCGCGACCCGATCCCCGAATCCGAACAGGACGACCTGATCGCCGCCTACCACAGGCGGCTGTTTTCGGACGACACCGGGCGGCAGGGCCGCTATGCCCAGCCTTGGCTGATGTGGGAAAACGCCCTGGCCGGCCTGCAATCTGCCGCCGTCAGCCATGCGCCGCCCGATTACGCCCGCGCCTTCGCCCGGCTCGAGAATCATTATTTCACCAACCGCTGCTTTCTGGACGAAGGCCAGCTTCTGCGCGACCGCCACCGGATCGAGCATCTGCCCGCCGTGATCGTCCAAGGACGCTATGACATGGTCTGCCCGCCCCTGTCGGCCTGGCGGCTGGCCGAGGGCTGGGACCGTTGCGAACTTCGCCTGGTGCCTGCCTCGGGGCACGCCCTTTCCGAACCCCGCATCACCGCGGAACTGGTGCAGGTGATGGACGGGATCCGGGATGCAGGCGGCGCAAGATCACTTTGACCTTGCAAAATGGGCGTTTCCTGCTAAATACCCCCTCAACAGCGGTGCAGGCGTCCAAACCCTGCCCACCGGACACATTCGCATGGGCCCGCTGAGGGCCCTTTTTCACATCCGAAGGGATCTCATGTCGAACGATCTGATCGCCAAGACCGCCATCGACCGGCGTCTGGCCGAGATCATCGCCCCGGTGATCGAGGATCTGGGGTTTGAACTGGTGCGCGTGCGCCTGCAGGGCGGCAAGACCGCCACGCTGCAGATCATGGCCGACCGTCCCGAAGGCGGCATCAACGTGGACGATTGCGGCGACATTTCCGTGGCCGTCAGCGCCACCCTGGATGTCGAGGATCCGCTGGAGGACGCTTATCACCTGGAAGTCAGCAGCCCCGGCATCGACCGCCCGCTGACCCGGATGAAGGATTTCGAGACCTTCGAAGGCTACGAGGCGCGGCTGGAAACGAACCAGGCCATCGACGGGCGCAAGCGCTTCAAGGGCGTTCTGGCCGGCGTCGAGAAGGGTGAGGGCGGCGACGAGGTCCTGCTGAACATCGAGGAAGGCGGCGAGGTCCAGACCATCGGGCTGCAGTTCGACTGGCTGTCCGACGCCAAGCTGGTCCTGACGGACGAGCTGATCAAGGAAATGCTTCGCCAGAAGAAAGAGGCCGGCGTCCAGATCGACAACCTGGACGAAAGCGCCTTTGACGAGATCGAAACCGAAGACGACAACGACGGCGAGAACGCCGCTGCCAAGGAGTGAGTGATGGCAATCACCTCTGCCAACCAGCTTGAACTGCTGCAGACGGCCGAAGCCGTCGCGCGCGAGAAGATGATCGAGCCCGAGCTGGTCATCGAGGCGATGGAGGACAGCCTCGCCCGTGCCGCCAAGTCGCGCTATGGCGCCGAGATGGACATCCGCGTCAAGATCGACCGCAAGACCGGCAACGCGACCTTCACCCGCGTCCGCACCGTGGTCGAGGATGACGCGGTCGAGAATTACCAGGCGCAGGTCACGGTCGAACAGGCCCGCCCCTATCTGGACAACCCGCAGGTCGGCGACGTGATCGTGGACCAGGTTCCCCCGGTGGAACTGGGCCGCATCGCCGCGCAGTCGGCCAAGCAGGTCATCCTGCAGCGCGTCCGCGAGGCTGAGCGTGACCGCCAGTACGAGGAATTCAAGGACCGCGCCGGCACCATCATCAACGGCGTTGTCAAGCGCGAGGAATACGGCAACATCATCGTGGACGTCGGCCGCGGCGAGGCGATCCTGCGCCGCAACGAGAAGATCGGCCGCGAAAGCTATCGCCCGAACGACCGCATCCGCGCCTATGTCAAGGACGTGCGCCGCGAATCGCGCGGGCCGCAGATCTTCCTGTCGCGCACCGACCCGCAGTTCATGGCCGAACTGTTCAAGATGGAGGTGCCGGAAATCTATGACGGCATCATCGAGATCAAGGCCGTGGCCCGCGACCCCGGTTCGCGCGCAAAGATCGCCGTGATCTCCTATGACAACAGCATCGACCCGGTCGGCGCCTGCGTGGGCATGCGCGGCAGCCGCGTGCAGGCCGTTGTCGGCGAATTGCAGGGCGAAAAGATCGACATCATCCCCTGGAACGAGGATCAGGCCACCTTCCTGGTCAACGCGCTCCAGCCGGCCGAGGTCAGCAAGGTCGTCTTCGACGAGGAGGCCAACAAGATCGAGGTCGTGGTTCCCGACGAACAACTGTCGCTGGCCATCGGCCGTCGCGGCCAGAACGTGCGCCTGGCCAGCCAGCTGACCGGCATGGATATCGACATCCTGACCGAGGAAGAGGAATCCAAGCGTCGCCAGGCCGAGTTCAACGCCCGGACCCAGCTGTTCATGGACGCCCTGGACCTGGACGAGTTCTTTGCCCAGCTTCTGGTGGCCGAAGGCTTCACCGACCTTGAGGAAGTGGCCTACGTCGAACTGGACGAGCTTCTGTCGATCGAAGGCGTGGACGAGGGCACCGCATCTGAACTGCAGGCCCGCGCCCGCGACGTGCTGGAAGCCAAGAACAAGGCCGCGCTTGAAAACGCGCGCGCGCTTGGCGCCGAGGACAGCCTCATTGAATTCGAGGGGCTGACCCCCCAGATGGTAGAGGCACTGGCCAAGGACGGCGTGAAGACGCTGGAAGATTTCGCCACCTGCGCCGACTGGGAACTGGCCGGCGGCTGGACCACGGTGAACGGTCAGCGCGTCAAGGACGAAGGGCTGCTGGAGCCCTTCGAGGTCTCGCTTGAAGACGCACAGTCCATGGTCATGACCGCCCGGGTCATGCTGGGCTGGGTCGACCCGGAGGAACTGAACAGCAGTGACGACGCCGAAGCCGGCGACGACACCGACGAGGAGGCCGGGGCGTGATGCCCCGGATTTGCCCGCTTGAGTCGCGGTGGTCGCATCAAGGAACATGATCAGCCCGAAAGGCGCTGCATCGTCACCGGGGAAGTCCAGCCCAAGGCTGGACTGATCCGTTTCGTGGCCGGGCCGGACGGCCAGGTCGTGCCGGATCTGGCGGAAAAGCTGCCGGGACGGGGAATCTGGGTCAGCGCGGATCGCGCGGCCATCCAGAAGGCGGCGGCAAAGGGGCTTTTCTCGCGCGCCGCCAAGGCGCCGGTCAAGGCACCCGAGGACCTGGCCGAGATGGTCGAGGCAGGCGTTGCCAGGCGATTGGTCGAACTGCTCTCGCTTGCGCGCAAGTCCGGCCGCGCGGTCGCAGGCTTTGAAAAGGTGAAGGGCTGGCTGGCCGAGGGGCGCGCAAAGGTGCTGCTGCAGGCCAGCGACGGGTCCGATCGCGGCAAGGGAAAGCTGTGGACCCCAACGGGCGGACGCTGGTTCGGCTGCCTGACCGCATCAGAATTGGGTTTGTCCTTCGGGCGCGATCATGTCATACACGGCGCGCTTGCGGCGGGTGGCCTGACGGACAAGGTGATCTTGGAAGCCGGCAGACTGACGGGTCTGCGCGGGCATGACGGCGGCAATACGGCGGCCGAGAAGGAATGAAGACGCAGATGAGCGACAAAGACGGAAAATCCACCTTGGGACTCGGCGGCAGCGGCCGCTCGGGCCAGGTGAAGCAAAGCTTCAGCCACGGCCGCACCAAGAGCGTCGTCGTGGAAACCAAGCGCAAGCGCGTCGTGGTGCCCAAGCCGGGCGCCACGCAGATGACGGATGCCCAGAAAGAAAAGAACCCGCTGACGGCGCGCATGGCGGGTGACCCGTCCAAGCGTCCCGCAGGCATTTCCGATGCCGAGATGGAGCGCCGGCTGAAGGCTCTTGCCGCCGCCAAGTCGCGCGAGGTCGAGGAAGCCGCCCAGCGTGCCGCCGACGAAAAGGCGCGCGAGGAAGAACGCGAACGCCGCCGCGCCGAGATCGAGGCGAAGGAGCGCGAGGACCGCGAACGCGAGGAAGCCCTGCGCCTCAAGGCCGAGGAAGACGAGCGGCGCGCCCGCGAGGCCGCAGAAGCCGCCAAGCGCAAGGATGAACCCAAACCCGCCGAACGCCCGGCCCGTGCCACCGCCCCCGCGGCTGCGCGCCCGGCAGGCGCACGTCCCGCCGCCCCCGATCGCGCCGCGATCGAGGCTGCAGCCTCGCGCGCCGAGAAGCCCGGCATCGCTACCGGCCCGCGCCGCACCGACCGTGATCGTCGCGACAGCGGCGGCGACAGCGATGCGAAAGCCAAGGCCAAGGCCGAGGACAGCCGCCGCACCGGCCGCCTGTCGCTGAACCAGGCGCTTGACGGCGAAGGCGGGCGTCAGCGTTCGCTGGCCGCGATGAAGCGCAAGCAGGACCGAGCCCGCCAGAAGGCTATGGGCAATGTCCGCACGGAAAAGCAGGTCCGCGACGTGCAGCTGCCCGAAACCATCGTGGTGTCGGAACTGGCCAACCGCATGGCGGAACGCGCCGCCGATGTCGTCAAGTCGCTGATGAAGATGGGCATGATGGTGTCCATGAACCAGGCTATCGATGCCGACACCGCCGAGCTGGTGATCGAGGAATTCGGCCACAAGGCGGTCCGCGTGTCGGATGCCGACGTGGAACAGGTCATCGATACCGTGCAGGACAAGGCCGAGGATCTGCGCCCGCGCCCGCCGATCGTCACGATCATGGGCCATGTGGACCACGGCAAGACCTCGCTTCTGGACGCGATCCGCAAGGCGAACGTCGTCTCGGGCGAGGCAGGCGGGATCACGCAGCATATCGGCGCCTACCAGGTGAAGACCGACTCTGGCGCCGTGCTGACCTTCCTGGACACGCCGGGCCACGCGGCCTTCACCTCGATGCGCGCCCGTGGGGCGCAGGTCACGGATATCGTGGTGCTGGTGGTTGCCGCCGACGACGCAGTGATGCCGCAGACAATCGAGGCGATCAATCACGCCAAGGCCGCAAAGGTGCCGATGATCGTGGCGATCAACAAGATCGACAAGCCTTCGGCCGATCCCGACCGGGTCCGCACCTCGCTGCTGCACCAGGAAGTCGTGGTCGAGAAGATGTCCGGCGACGTGCAGGATGTCGAGGTATCGGCCAAGACCGGCCAGGGCCTGGACGAGCTGCTGGAAGCCATCGCGCTGCAGGCCGAGATCCTGGAACTGCGGGCCAATCCCGATCGTGCCGCTCAGGGCGCGGTGATCGAGGCGCAGCTTGACGTGGGCCGCGGTCCCGTCGCCACCGTTCTGGTCCAGAACGGCACGCTGAAGCGCGGCGATATCTTTGTTGTGGGCGAACAGTGGGGCAAGGTGCGCGCGCTGATCAACGACAAGGGCGAACGCGTCGACGAGGCCGGTCCCTCGGTCCCGGTCGAGGTTCTGGGCCTGGACGGCACCCCCGCCGCAGGCGACGTGCTGAACGTGGTCGAGACCGAAGCCCAGGCCCGCGAGATCGCGGATTACCGCATCCAGCAGACCAAGGACAAGCGCGCCGCCGCCGGTGCCGCGACCACGCTGGAACAGCTGATGGCCAAGGCCAAGGCGGATCAAAGCGTGTCGGAACTGCCGGTGGTCGTGAAGGCCGATGTGCAAGGTTCGGCCGAAGCGATCGTGCAGGCCCTGGAAAAGATCGGCAACGACGAAGTGCGCGTCCGCGTGCTGCATTACGGCGTGGGTGCGATCACCGAATCCGACATCGGCCTGGCGGAAGCCAGCAATGCCCCGGTGATCGGCTTCAACGTCCGCGCCAATGCCCCGGCCCGCAATTCGGCCAACCAGAAGGGTGTCGAGATCCGCTATTACTCGATCATCTATGACCTGGTAGATGACATCAAGGCGGCCGCTTCGGGCCTTCTGTCGAACGAGGTTCGCGAGAACTTCATCGGCTATGCCGAGATTCGCGAGGTCTTCAAGGTCACTGGGGTCGGCAAGGTTGCAGGCTGCCTGGTCACCGAAGGCGTGGCGCGCCGCTCGGCAGGCGTGCGCCTGCTGCGCGACAACGTGGTGATCCACGAAGGCACGCTGAAGACCTTGAAGCGCTTCAAAGACGAGGTGAAGGAAGTCATCTCGGGCCAGGAATGCGGCATGGCCTTCGAAAACTACGACGACATCCGCCAAGGCGATGTCATCGAGATCTTCGAGCGCGAGGAAGTCGAGCGCAGCCTGTAAGGGCGGCGCATCGACGCGGCAGAAAAAAGGGGCGGCCATTTCGGCCGCCCCTTCTGCGTTTGTCGTGGTGCACCAAACCTGGGTCAGCGCGTGACCGGCTTCCCCTCGAATGTGCGGGTCCCAATGCGGACAACCATGTTCCCGTTGGGGGCGAGACATTCGAAAAGCCCCTGGACGAGAATGTGGCTGCCGATCGAAATCGTGCGAATCATGTCAAGCCCTCCTGTTCCCTCTGGAACCAAACTGCCATGAAATGGTTACCAATGGTTTAACGATTGCGCGATATGCGAATAAATGAGGCCCATTGGTGACTTTTGCCGCCGGGGTGAGGCTTCAAAGCCACATCTGCAGCATCGGGATCAGGGGTAGGTCGGCGGGCGGCATGGCATAGTTTCGCAGATCCCCTGCACGGACCCATGCCAATTGCTGTCCTTCCCGCGGATGGGCGATACCGTTCCACCGGCGGCAGGCAAAGACCGGCATCAGCAGGTGGAAGTCGGGATAGCTGTGGCTGGCAAAGGTCAAGGGTGCCAGGCACGATGTCCAGGTGTCGATGCCCAGTTCCTCGTGCAGTTCGCGGATCAGGGCTGCCTCGGGAGTTTCGCCCGGCTCGACCTTGCCGCCCGGAAACTCCCACAGGCCTGCCATGGACTTGCCTTCCGGGCGCTGTGCTAGAAGCACGCGCCCGTCCGCGTCGATCAGCGCGACGGCGGCAACAAGGACCGTCTTCACGACCGATAGTCGGCGTTGATGTCGATATAGCCGTGGGTCAGGTCGCAGGTCCAGACGGTCCGCGCCCCCTGCCCCAGTCCCAGATCAACGGCGATCACCAGATCCTGCCGCTTCATGTAGGCGCTGGCCTTGGCCTCGTCATAGCTGGGCGAACGCCAGCCATTCTCGGCCAGGATCATGTCGCCAAAGCGGATCGTCAGCCGGTCGCGGTCGGCCTGGGCACCGGACTTGCCAACGGCGGCGACGATGCGGCCCCAGTTCGCGTCCTCGCCCGCGATGGCGGTCTTGACCAGGGGCGAATTCGCGATGGACATGGCGACCCTGTGAGCATCGGCATCAGAGGCCGCGCCCGTGACCTGCACCTCGACGAACTTCGTCGCTCCCTCGCCGTCGCGCACCACAAGCTGCGCCAGTTCGCGCATGACGCCGTGCAGCGCCGCCACGAAACCCGCACCCGCCCCGCTGTCCAGCGAGGTGATGGGCGCGGCCTTGCTGCGCCCGGTCGCGGCCAGGATCAGCGCGTCCGAGGTCGAGGTGTCGCTGTCCACGGTGATGGCGTTGAACGTCTTGTCCAGGCCCGACGACAGCGCCTGCTGCAGCAGCGGGGCCGCGATGGTGGCGTCGGTGAAGACATAGACCAGCATCGTCGCCATGTCGGGCGCGATCATGCCCGATCCCTTGGCGATGCCGGCGATGCGGATCTCGCCGCCCTCGCCCGCCACCGTGGCCGAGGCGCCCTTGGGGAAGGTGTCGGTGGTCATGATCGCACGGGCCGCGTCGGCAATGCCACCCGCTTCCAGCATTGCCGCCAGGTCATCGACGATGGCGATGATCCGGTCATGGGGCAGCGGTTCCCCGATCACCCCGGTCGAGGACGAAAAGACCCGATCCGCCGGAACGCCCGTTGCGGCAGCCACCGCGCCCGTCACCGCATCCACGGATTCCTGGCCCCGCGTTCCGGTGAAGGCATTGGCATTCCCGGAATTGACGATGATCGCCGCGCCTTGCGGCGCATCGCCCCCCCCGGCCAGCTTCGCCTGGTTGTCCAGGATGCAGGCCGCGCGGGTCGAGGACCGGGTAAAGGCCCCCGCCAGCGTGGATCCGGGCGCGACGCGGATCAGGGTCACGTCGGTGCGGCCCTGATACTTCACACCTGCGGCACCGCTGGCGAATTCCACGCCATCGATCACCGGCAGGTCGGGAAAGCGGGCTGGGGCCAGGGGTGAAACGGGAAGCCCGGCCTTGCCCATTATTGCGCCTCCAGCAGTTCGGTCTTGTTCATCAGGGCGGGGTCGATGCCCTCGACCTTCTCGACCGTCGCTTCCGAGGTCAGGCGCTCGATCTCGGCTTGGACCTTGTCGCGCAGGACCATCTGGCTGATCTGGTCGCGCACCTCGTCAAGCGCCGGGGCTTCGCGCAGGCGGGTGTCGTTCAGCTTGATGACGTGCCAGCCGAACTCGGTCTGCACGGGGTCCGAGATCTGGCCCTTTTCCATCGCGCTGACGGCGTCGGCGAAGGGCTTGACCATCTGGTCGGCAGAAAACCAGCCCAGATCGCCCTTGTTCGGCCCGCTGGGCCCGGTCGAGCTTTGTTCGGCCAGCGTCCCGAAATCGGCGCCGCCATCAAGCTGGGCCTTGATCTCGCGGGCTTTTTCCTCGGTATCGACAAGGATATGGGCGGCGGAATATTCGGTCGCGGGTTCCTCGGCCGCGAACAGCTTGTCATAGGCCGCCTGGATTTCCTCGTCGGTCGGCTGGTTCTTGGTGACCTCGGTGATCGCGGCGGCGGCCAGGGTGTTGCGCCGCTGGATTTCCAGCTGAGCGCGCACGCCGGCGTTTTCCTGGCCGGCATCGGCCACGGCGGTCTGCTGGATCAACTGGTCCAGCATGATCTCGTATAGGGCACCGTCGCCCATCTCGGCCATCTGGGGATCCTGGGATGCGGCCTGCTTCATCACGATCATCTCGCCCAGGGTGATGGGCGTGCCGTTGACGGTCGCCACGACCGTGTCGGCGCCCTTGTCCTGGGCCTGGACGGACAGCGGCAGGGACGCGGCCAGAAGGACGGCCAGAAGGACGGCCAGAATCGACGGTTTCAGCATGGAGATTCCTTCGCGTGTTCAGCCCGCGCGTCCGGGCCAGCGTTGACAGTCCGGCAGGCGAGGCATAGATCCCGGACCAACTCCGTGGAAGGCGCTGCCGCCGCTTTCGTTCAGGCCCCTGATACGGCAATGCGGCAGGTCGCGGCAATAGCCCGGCAGACACCGCCTTTCCCAACAACGTGATTGCGAAGGTAACATGCTCGGCATCGGAAATCTGGCGAAGAAGGTCTTTGGAAGCCCCAATGACCGCAAGGTCAAGGGAACGCGCGGGCTGGTGGCCCGCATCAACGCGCTGGAGGATCAGTTCCGCCCGCTGACCGACCAGCAGCTGGTCGAGAAGACCCGCGAGTTCCAGAACCGCGTGGCCCAGGGGGAAAGCCTGGACGACATCCTGCCCGAAGCCTTCGCCAACTGCCGCGAGGGCGCGCGCCGCGCCCTGGGCCTGCGCGCCTTCGACGTGCAGCTGATGGGCGGGATCTTCCTGCACCAGGGTAACATTGCCGAGATGAAGACGGGCGAGGGCAAGACCCTGGTCGCGACCTTCCCTGCCTATCTGAACGCCCTGACCGGCAAGGGCGTCCATGTCGTCACGGTCAACGACTATCTGGCGAAACGCGACGCCGACTGGATGGGCAAGGTCTTCCGCCAGCTGGGCATGACCACGGGCGTCGTCTATCCCTTCCAGGCGGAACCCGAAAAACGTCAGGCCTATGCCGCCGACGTGACCTATGCCACGAACAACGAACTGGGCTTCGACTATCTGCGCGACAACATGAAGGGCAGCGTCGAGGAAATGGTCCAGCGCGGCCACAACTACGCCATCGTGGACGAGGTGGACTCGATCCTGATCGACGAGGCGCGGACCCCGCTGATCATCTCGGGTCCGTCGCAGGACCGCAGCGAACTGTATGTCACGCTGAACCAGTACATCCCGCTGCTGACGGAAGAACACTACAAGCTGGACGAGAAGGCCCGCAACGCCACCTTCACCGAGGAAGGCAACGAGTTCCTGGAAACCCGCCTGCAGGCCGACGGCATCCTGCCCGAGGGCCAGACGCTCTATGACCCGGAATCCACCACCATCGTCCACCACGCCAACCAGGCATTGCGCGCCTACAAGCTGTTCAACAAGGACCAGCACTACATGGTCCGCGACGGCGAGGTGATGCTGATCGACGAATTCACGGGCCGGATGATGAAGGGCCGCCGCCTGTCCGACGGCCTGCACCAAGCCATCGAGGCCAAGGAAGGCGTGACCATCCAGCCGGAAAACGTCACCTTGGCCAGCGTGACCTTCCAGAACTACTTCCGCCTTTACAACAAGCTGGCGGGCATGACCGGCACGGCCGCGACCGAGGCCGAGGAATTCGCCGAGATCTACAAGCTGGGCGTGGTCGAGGTTCCGACCAACCGCGGCATCGCGCGCCAGGACGAACATGACCGCGTCTATCGCACCGCGCAGGAAAAATACGCAGCCGTCGTCGAGGCGATCAAGGAAGCCCATGCCAAGGGCCAGCCGACCCTGGTCGGCACCACCAGCATCGAGAAGTCCGAGATGCTGTCCGAGATCCTGAAAAAGCAGGGCATCCCCCACAACGTCCTGAACGCCCGCCAGCACGAGGCCGAGGCGCAGATCGTGGCCGACGCGGGCAAGCCCGGCGCCGTCACCATCGCTACCAACATGGCCGGCCGCGGCACCGACATCCAGTTGGGCGGCAACGTGGAAATGAAGGTGCTGGCCGCGCTTGCAGCCGACCCCGAGGCGAACCCCGACGAAATCCGCGCCCGGATCGAAGCGGAACACGCGGCGGACAAGGAAAAGGTGCTGGCCTCGGGCGGGCTGTTCGTGCTGGGCACCGAACGCCACGAAAGCCGCCGGATCGACAACCAGTTGCGCGGCCGTTCCGGCCGTCAGGGCGACCCCGGCCGGTCGCTGTTCTTCCTGTCGCTCGACGACGACCTGATGCGGATCTTCGGGTCCGAACGGCTGGACAAGGTCCTGTCCACCCTGGGCATGAAGGAAGGCGAGGCGATCGTCCACCCCTGGGTCAACAAGTCCCTGGAACGCGCCCAGGCCAAGGTGGAAGGCCGCAACTTCGACATCCGCAAGCAATTGCTGAAATTCGACGACGTGATGAACGATCAGCGCAAGGCGATCTTCAGCCAGCGCCGCGAGATCATGGACAGCACCGAGGTCGGAGAGATCGCCGCCGACATGCGCCACCAGGTCATCGACGATCTGGTCGATGAATTCATGCCGCCGAAATCCTATCCCGAACAATGGGATCTGGACGGCCTGAAGACTGCGATCCGCGAACGGCTGAACATGAACCTGCCCGTCGCCGACTGGGCGGCCGAGGAAGGCGTGGATCAGGACGCCATGCGCGAACGGATCGAAAAGGCGACCGATACCTATATGGCCGACAAGGCGCAGGCCTTCGGCCCGGAAAACATGCGCAATATCGAAAAGCAGGTCCTGCTGCAGATGATCGACCAGAAATGGCGCGACCACCTGCTGACGCTGGAACACCTGCGGTCCGTCGTGGGCTTCCGCGGCTATGCGCAGCGCGATCCCCTGTCGGAATACAAGACCGAGGCCTTCCAGCTTTTCGAGACCATGCTGGACGGCCTGCGCTTCGACGTGACGCAGCGCCTTGCACAGATCCGCCCCCTGACCGAGGCCGAGCGCGAGGAAATGCTGCGCCAGATGGCCGAGCAGCAGAAGGCCGCGCAGGAACACCTGACGATGGAGCATGGGGCCGAGCGCCAGTCCGATGACGATGCGGACAAGCCTGCGCCGCTGGTTGCGGGCTTCGACGAAGCCGATATGAACACCTGGGGCAACCCGTCGCGCAACGATCCCTGCCCCTGCGGATCGGGCAAGAAGTTCAAGCACTGCCACGGCGCGATCTGACGCGCCGTGCTCCTGCAGGGTGGGGTTGCAGGCCCCACCCAATCTCCCTGACCCGCAGGAAGGCGGCCGCTAGTTCAGCCGCGCCGGAAGTCCCCAACCCCGCAGCAATTCGTCCGTCGTCATCGGCTTCTTCCCCGACCGCTGCGCTTCCAGCACCTCGACTGCGCCATCCCCGCAGGCGACGGTGAAGCCCGCCAGCACCTGCCCCGGAACCCCCTGCCCTTCAACGACCCGGCTGCGCAGCAGCTTCACCCGCTCGCCCGCGATCTCGCACCAGGCGCCGGGAAAAGGCGACAGGCCCCGGATCAGCCGGTCCACCTCGGCGGCTGGGCGGGTCCAGTCCACCCGCGCCTCGGCCTTGTCGATCTTGGCGGCATAGGTCACGCCTTCGGCGGCCTGCGGCACGGCGGGCAGCGGCAGCCGGTCCAGCACATCCACGACCAGGTCCGCCCCCATCGCCGCCAGACGGTCATGCAGGTCGGCAGTCGTCTCCTCGGCCCCTATCGCCGTGCGCGCCTCGGCCAGCACCGGCCCGGTATCCAGCCCCGCCTCCATCTGCATGATGGCAACGCCGGTTTCCGCATCCCCTGCCATGACCGCCCGATGGATCGGCGCCGCACCCCGCCAGCGCGGCAGAAGCGAGGCATGAATGTTCAGGCATCCCACGCGCGGCGCATCCAGCACCGGCTGCGGCAGGATCAGCCCATAGGCCACTACCACCGCCACATCCGCCTGCAAGGACGCGAAATCCGCTTGATCCGCCGCATCGCGCAATCGCAGCGGCGTTCGTACCTCGATCCCCAGTTCCTCGGCAGCACGATGGACGGCTGACGGCCGAGGCTTCTGCCCCCGCCCCGCAGCCCGCGGCGGCTGCGAATAGACCGCCACGACCTCATGCCGCGCGGCGATCGCCCGCAGCGCCGGCACCGAGAACTCGGGCGTTCCCATGAAGATCACGCGCATCCTGCCCTCACCTTCTGTGTCCAAATATCCTCGGGGGGTCCGGGGGGCGAAGCGCCCCCGGCGGTCACCGCCGCGCCAGCTTCGCCGATTTCGCGACCAGCATCTTGCGCCGCAGGGGCGACAGGTGATCGACATACATCCGCCCGTCCAGATGGTCGATCTGGTGCTGGACGCTGGTGGCCCACAGGCCCACGAAATCGCGCTCCTCGACCTCGCCCGCCTCGTTCAGGAAGCGCACCGTCACCGCGCGCGGTCGGCTGACGGGGGCAAAGACGCCCGGCAGATTGGGGCTGGCCTCGTCATGGCTGCGGAACTGGACGCTGGCGTGCAGGACCTCGGGATTGGCCATGCGCACCGCCTGCCCCCGCTTCTCGGACGCATCCACGACAGCCAGCCGCAGCATGATCCCGATCTGCGGCGCGGCAAGCCCCACGCCGGGCATCGCCTCCATCGTGTCCACCATGTCGTCCCAGATCATCCGGACAGTCTCGGTGACGGCTTCGACCGGATCGGCGGGGATATGCAGCCGCCGGTCCGAATAGGGCAGGAAGGCGCGGACCGTCACGCGCGGCCCTTTTCCCGCTTCAGCTTGACCATGCGGCGGGTGATCATCTGGCGCTTGATGGCGGACAGGTGGTCGATGAACAAGACGCCGTTCAGGTGGTCCAGCTCGTGCTGCGCGCAGGTCGCCCACAGCCCGTCGAACTCTTCCTCATGCGTCTTGCCGTCCAGGCCCATCCATTGCAGCCGTACCTGCTTGGGGCGCGTCACGTCGGCATATTGCTCGGGGATGGACAGGCAGCCTTCCTCATAGGTGTTCAGCTCCTCGGATTCCCAGGTCACCTCGGGGTTGACCAGCACCAAGGGGCGACGCTCGGCCTCGGGGTCGCGGTTGGCGTCCATCACGAACACGCGGGACAGCACGCCCACCTGCGGCGCGGCCAGGCCCACGCCCGGCGCGTCGTACATGGTGGCCAGCATGTCGGCGGCCAGCGTCTCGATCTCGGGCGTGATGCGGGCCACGGGCTCGCAGACCTTCTTCAGGCGCGGGTCGGGATGGATCAGGATGGGGCGCAGGCTGCTCATGTCCCGCGATTTAGGGCAAGGCTTCACCATAAGCAACAACCGGCATATGCATGGGGAAACAGCGACAGGCAGGACCATGAACCAGCACAGCCATCCCCGGCCCGACTTTGACGAGATCATCGACCGCGTGGGCACCCGCTGTTCCAAATGGGACGACATGCAAGGGACCTATGGCGTGGCGCCTGACGAAGGCGGCCTGGCGATGTGGGTGGCCGACATGGACTTCCGCCCCCCGGCAGCCGTTCAGCGCGCGGTCGAGGATGTCGCCGCCCACGGCGTCTACGGCTATCCCGGCGCGAACCGCCCCTATCTGGACGCGATCCGCTGGTGGATGGAAAACCGCCACGGCTGGAAGATCGACATCGACTGGATCCTGACCTGCGCGGGCCTGGTGAACGGCGTGGCGATGGCGCTTGACGCCTATACCGAAGCTGGCGACGGCGTGATCGTGATGTCGCCCGTCTACCACGCCTTTGGCCGCGTCATCCGTGCCTCGGGTCGCGAACTGGTGGAACTGCCCCTGGCGCAGGAAGACGGCCTCTACCGCATGGACTGGAACGGCTGGGAAAGCCGCCTGACGGGACGCGAGCGGCTGCTGATCCTCTGCTCGCCCCACAATCCGGGCGGCAGGGTCTGGACCACCGGCGAACTGCGCGAGGTGGCCGACTTCTGCATCCGCCACGACCTGATCCTGGTATCGGACGAAATCCACTGCGACCTGGTCATGCCCGGCCACAAGCACAGCGTCACCGCCACCGTCTGCCCGGACATCGCGGACCGGCTGGTCACGCTGACCGCCGCCACCAAGACCTTCAACATCGCGGGCGCCCATATCGGCAACGCGATCATCGCGGACAAGGCGCTGCGCGACCGCTTCAAGGCGGCGCTGATGGCGCGCGGCATCTCTCCGGGCCTGTTCGGGATGGACATGGTCACGGCCGCCTATTCGCCCGAGGGCGCGGCCTGGGTCGACGCGCTTGTGGACTATCTTGACGGCAACCGGCGGATCTTCGACGCGGGCATCCACGCGATCCCCGGCCTGCGGTCCATGCCCCTGCAGGCGACCTACCTGTCCTGGGTCGATTTTTCGGGCACCGGCATGGCGCCTGCGGAATTCACCGCCCGCGTCGAAAAAGCCGCCCGCATCGCCGCCAACCACGGCGCCACCTTCGGCACCGGGGGCGAGGATTTCCTGCGCTTCAACCTCGCCACCCCCCGCGCCCGCGTGACCGAGGCCGTGGAGCGCCTGCAACAGGCCTTCGCAGACCTGCAATGAAGGGGCTTTCCCGCCTCTTCTCGGTCCTGACGGCGCTGTGCCTGCTGGGGGCGGCCTGGATCATGCTCGCCCCGCAGCGGCCAGAACCCGCCCCCCGCGTGCCGCCCCTGACTGCCGGCCTGGACGGCCCTGTCGATCACATCCAGATCCGCAAGTCCGACCGCCGGATGACGGCGTATCGCGACGGCCGCCCGCTCAAGACCTATCGCATCGCGCTCGGCTTCGCACCGGATGGCGACAAGCGCCGGCAGGGCGACGGCAGGACGCCCGAAGGCCGCTTCACCATCGACCGCGTGAACCCCGCAAGCGCCTATCACCTGTCGCTGGGGCTCGATTACCCGCGCCCGCAGGACCGCGCCCGCGCCGCGGCGTCCGGCATCGATCCGGGCGGCGACATCTTCATCCACGGCCAGCCCAACCAGCGGCCCGACGGCGAAACCCTGCCCGGCGACTGGACGGCGGGCTGCATCGCCGTCAGCGACGCGGAAATCCGCGAACTCTACGCCGCCGCCCGCATCGGCACGACCGTCGAGATCCTGCCCTGACGCAGCGCTTTCACTATGGTTCAAATATCCCACGGGGGTCCGGGGGTATGAAACCCCCGGTGCCGCGTTGCAATCCCGTTGCCGCGCGATCATATAGGAGCGCACACCCGAACACACCCGAAGGCACACCCCGCATGGTCTATCTGGATTTCGAAAAGCCGCTTGCCGACATCGAGGGCAAGGCCGAGGAGCTTCGCGCCCTGGCCCGCAAATCCGAAAATACCGTGGACGTCGAGAAAGAGGCCGCGGCCCTGGACAAGAAGTCGGGCGAGCTGCTGCGCGACCTTTACAAAAGCCTGGACCCCTGGCGGAAGACCCAGGTCGCCCGCCATCCCGACCGCCCCCATTGCCGCGACTATATCGATGCGCTGTTCAGCGAATACACGCCCCTTGCGGGCGACCGCGCATTCGGCGACGACCATGCGGTCATGGGCGGCCTTGCCCGCCTCAACGACGCGCCCTGCGTGGTGATCGGCCATGAAAAGGGCAACGACACCAAGACCCGCATCCACCACAATTTCGGCATGGCGCGGCCCGAAGGCTATCGCAAGGCAATCCGGCTGATGGATCTGGCCCACCGCTTCAAGCTGCCGGTCATCACGCTGGTGGACACGCCGGGCGCTTATCCCGGCAAGGGTGCCGAGGAACGCGGCCAGTCCGAGGCCATCGCCCGCTGCACCCAGAAATGCCTTGAAATCGGCGTGCCCCTGGTCAGCGTCATCATCGGCGAGGGCGGATCGGGCGGCGCAGTGGCCTTCGCCACGGCGAACCGCATCGCCATGCTGGAGCATTCGATCTATTCGGTGATCTCGCCCGAGGGCTGCGCCTCGATCCTGTGGAAGGATGCCGAGCGGATGCGCGAGGCGGCCGAGGCGCTGCGCCTGACCGCGCAGGATCTGAAGAAGCTTGGCGTGATCGACCGGATCATCGCCGAACCCATGGGCGGCGCGCAGCGCGACCCTTCGGCCGCGATCAAGGCGGTGGGCGAGGAGATTACGGCGATGCTGGCCGACCTGAAGGGCAAGAAACCTGCGGACCTGATCAAGGACCGCCGGCAGAAGTTCTTGGACATGGGGTCGAAAAGCCTGGTGGCGTAAGCTTTCAGGGCGCCGGGACGGCCGTCGCCCTGAACCCCGCCTCGGCCATCAGGCGGTCGGAATGGGTTTCGACCTCGGCCTCGAGCCGGGGGATGAAGCCCTCGACCGGAACCTCGGCGGGAACGACCGGCAGGAACTCGACCACGGCGCGGCCCGGGCGGATGCCCCAGCCCTTGCGCGGCCAGAACAGCCCGGTGTTGACCGCCACCGGCACCACCGGCAGGCCGCTGCCCGCGCGGATCGTGCTGACGCCATGCTTGTAGGGGCGGCGCTCGCCGGGCCTGGTCCGGGTGCCTTCGGGATAGATGATCAACTGCCCCAGCCCCTCGCCCGCGATCCGGCGGTTGATCTCGGTCGAGATGGCGCGCATTGCGTCCCGCCCGCGATTGCGGTCGATGGGGATGCAGCCGACCTTCCAGGCATACCAGCCCATGATCGGCACGCGCATCACCTCGCGCTTCATGATGAAGGCGCGGCGGGGAACGGCATGGGCGATGACAAGGATGTCCAGGAAGCACTGGTGCTTGGCGGCGATGATGCAGTCATCGGTCGGAGGCGTGCCGCGCACCTCGCAGGTGACGCCCAGATGCAACCGGGCGGCCCAGAGCATGTATCCGATCCAGCGCGTCGCGACCCGGTTGGCCCCGGCGCGGCCGTCGCGCAGCAGCGCGGGAATGCCCAGCAGCCCGATCGCCAGCGTCGCGAAGGCGACATGGACGTAGTAAAGCCCGTTCTGCAGATATTGCCAGGGCGTCAGCGGGCCGGGAACGGGCGATGCCGCCCGGTCGCTCATCTCACTGCCCCCAGCATCTTCAGGGCGGCCCAGCGGGTCGCCAGAAAGCCCACGACGCCCGCCACGACCGGGATCAGCAAGGGCAGAAGCCAGCCCCAGCCCTGGAAGCCCAGCCCCGTCAGGAAACCGCCCGCCGCCTCCATGCCCGGCAGCAGGGCGATGCCCGCCATGCCGCACAGCGTGCCGACGGTCGCGCCGATCGCCGCGCGCTTGGTGAAGCGGCGCACGAAGGCGGTGGCGATGGTGATGTCGCGCGCCCCGATCAGGCGCAGCACGCGGATCACCTGCCCGTTCGCGGCCAGGGCCGCCTTGGCCGCCAGCGTGATCATGGAAGCCGAGGCCGCCGCGATCAGCAGCAGCGACACGATGCCAAGCGCCCGCAGCCGGTTCGCCGCCGTCACCAGCGGGCGGCGCCATTCGGTGTGGTCATCCAGGACCGCAGCCGGCACCTCGGCCTCAAGACGCAGGCGCAATCCCCCGGCGTCAAAGTCCTCGCCCGTGATAGGCAGGTCGATCAGCGAGGGCACGGGCAGCGCGTCCACCGGCATGTCGGGGCCGAACCAGGGGGCCAGCAGGCCCGCCACCTCGTCCGCCGGAAGCAGGCGAGGCTGCCCCGCCCCGGGCGTGGTGGACAGAACCTGCATCGCGGCCTGGGTGGCTGCATCCTGGTCGCCCTCGGGCGCACTGACGCGCACGGTGACGGATCCGGCCAGTTCGCTGGACCAGCGGTCGGCCAGCCGACCCGTCGCCAGTGCCAAGGCCAAGGCAAACACCGCCAGAAAGGCCATCGCGCCGGCCGAAAACAGCGTCAGTTGCGCAGTAAAGCCCGTGGGCGGCACGATCCGGTCGCCCGACCCGCCGTCGCGCATCAGGCCCTGCCACAGCGCCTTCAAGTTCAGCGCCCGAAATTCAGCCCGTTTCACAGATCAGCCCCCGCCAGATGCAATGTTCCGTTGGCGATCCGCAACACGCGGGCCGCGACCTGTGCCTTGGCCGCGCGGATCAGGTTCATGTCATGGGTCGCGACCAGCACGGTCTTGCCGGACTTGTTCAGCTCGATCAGCAACTGCATCAGCCTGACCGACATGTCCCAGTCGAGGTTGCCCGTCGGCTCGTCCGCCAGCACCAGGTCGGGCGACAGGATCACCGCGCGCGCCAGGGCTGCGCGCTGCCGTTCGCCACCCGACAGGGATGGCGGCATTGCACGGGCGTGCTGCGTCAGGCCCACCCAGCCCAGCAGGTCGCGCAGCGCGTCCATGTCCACAGGCTGGCCCGCCACGGACAGCGGCAGGGCCACGTTCTCGGCCACGGGCAGGTGGTCCAGGAACTGCGTGTCCTGGTGCACTACCCCTACGCGGCGGCGAAGATCCGCGATCCCGTCGCGCGTCAGTTGCCGCACATCGCCGCCAAAGGCCGTCATCTGCCCGGAGGACGGCAGCAGGTCCGCATAGCACAGCCGCAGAAGCGTCGTCTTGCCCGACCCGGATGGCCCGGTCAGGAAATGGAACATGCCCGGCTGCAAGCTCAGCGTCATGTCCGACAGCAACTCGGGCCCGCCGTGATAGCCGAAGCCGACATCCCGCATCTCGATCAAGCGCAACCCCCCGTTTCTTCTATGCCGTTCCGTCGGTGCCTGTCTTGGAACCCGGCCCCGCGCTTGATAGAACAGCCAAAAGGCGAATGCGAGGGCCGGCATGGCGGAAATACGGTTGATCTGTCCCGGTTGCGCGGCGGAATATCGCGTTCCAGGCAGCGCAGTCCCCGCTGGCGGGCGCGAGGTGGAATGCAGCGCCTGCGGCCATGTCTGGCACGCGACACCCACGCCCGAAGCCGATCGGCTGGATCTGGCAGCGTTTCAGGCACTGCCCGCCGCCGAGCCTGCCGCGGACCTGCCCCGGCCCGCCCGCAAGCTGCCCGAGAACGTCCTGGACATCCTGCGCGACGAGGTCGAGCACGAGCGTCGCGCCCGCGCCGCCGAGGAGGACCAGCCGGACGCGGATCCCGCAGCCAAGGCGGATCCGGCACCGGACGCCCCTGGTCCGGACGTCGCCCCCGATCCGGCATCGCGCCCGGCGCCCGATCCCGAATGGCCGGCAACCACCATCACCCGCCATTTCGACGCAAGGCCGGCGGCCGCGCAGAAAACCGATCCTGAATCCGCGCCGCGCCCTGCCCGGCATCCTGTCCCGCTGAAGGCCGAAGTCGCGGTAGCCCCCCGGCAGACCCCGCCGGAACGACGCCCGCAACCGGTGGCGCGACCGCAGCCGGCGCGGCCGGTCAGGACGGCGAAAGGCGGTTATGTCATGGGCTTCGCGCTTGCCGTCATGGTTCTGGCAGGGCTTCTTGCGGCCTATCTTCTTGCGCCCGGGATCGAGGACCAGGGCAGCGTCGGCGAGGCGCTTGGTCGCCTGCGTGCCAGCATCGACGGGGCACGGCTTTGGCTGCAGGACAGCCTGTCGGGGATGTTGCGCTGATCAGAAGCGGTCCAGCAACCGCCCCAGATAATCGCGTTCGTCCTGCGGACGGTCTACCTCGCCGCTGCGGCGGCGGATCTCGTCCAGCAGGTCGCGGGCACGCTGCGCAGGGTCCACGCCTTCTGCCAGGGGATCGCCGCCCGCGATGACATGGCCGTTGCCGTCCCGCTGACGGCCCAGCGGATCAAGCGCCGGACGCTGGCCCATGGTCTGGCCTTCCCCCGCCCTGTCGCCGCCGCCGGGCTGCTGGCCTTCCTGGCCCTGCTGCTGCCCCTGCTGGCCTTGTTGCCCCTGCTGGGCCATCATGTCGCCCAGGGCGCGCATCCCCTCGCGCATGGACTGGATGGCATCGGCCTGGCGCTGCAGCGCACCGCCCATGTCGCCCTGGCGCAGCGCCTGCTCGGCTTCCTCCATCGCGCGGCCCGCCTCGTCCAGTTGGCGCCGCGCCTCGTCCCCGCCGGGCGATCCCTGGCCCGGCAGCAGGCCCTGCTGCTGGCCCAGCTCCTCGCGCAGTTGCTGTTGGCGGTCTGCCAAGCCCTGCGCATTGTCGGACGGCTGACCCATTTGCCCTTGGCCGAATTGTTCCTGCATGTCCCGGAAAGCCTCGTCCGACAACTGCTGCTGCTCGCGCAGCGTGTCGGCCAGCCGGTTCATCGGCTGGTTGCCGCTGCTGCCCTTCTGGCCTTCGCCCTGACCCTGGCCCTGCGACTGCCGGACCTGCAGGTTCTCCATCATGCGGTTGAACTGCTCCAGCAACTCCTGTGCCTCGGCCATGCGGCCCTCGTTCATCAGCCGCTGGATCTCGTCCATCATCTGCTGGATCTGGTCGCCGGTGATCTGCTGGCCCTGCTGTTCACCGGTGAACCGTTCCGACGGATCCTGTTGCTGCCCCTGCTGGGCCAGCATCTCGGTATAGGCGTCCGTCGCGGCCTTCAGCTCGTCCATCAGCCGCTGGATCTCGTCGGGGCTGGCGCCATTGCGGATCGCCTCGGACAACTTTTCCTGCGCCTGGCGCATCCGTTCCAGGGCGTCGGAAAGCCCGCCGTCCTCCAACTGGACGGCCGCCTGCCACAAGGCCTCGGCCAGATCGTCGCGGGCCTTGTCGGTCAGGCGGTCACCCTCCAGCAGCGTCACCGCACCGCGCAGTTCCAGGTACAGCGGCTGTTCGACGAAACCCTGCGGCTGCCATGTGACCGCCCGCAGGATCTCGGCGCTGCGTCCGGCATTGTCGCGCGACCACAGCAGGTCGCGCCGCATCTCGATCAGGGCGGCGGCCAGGGGGTTGAAGAAGCGCCGCCCCGGCAGCACGGTCCGCATCGGCTGCGCCTCGCCCACCTGCTCGATCCCGTCCACCGCCCGCAGGCTGACGCTGACCGGCAGGTTCGCCCAAGGATGGCGCGACAGATCCTCGGTCAGTTGGCCCTGCACCTCGCGGCGGTCGCCGCGTGGCAAGGGCAACGCCAACTCCACCGCTGGGCGGGGCTCGGGGTCGATGGCAAGGCCGAAGCGGCGATCCACGGCAGGCAGATCAAGCGCAATCACGGCCTGGCCCGTGACGACGCCATGATCGTCCTGCGCGCTGAAATCCTGCACCATCCGGCCGTCGGCCCGCCGCACCGGCGCGGCCCCGGCCCGGATCACGGGGGCACTGTCTGCCAGCACGGTGACGTCGAAACGGCGTCCCGCCACCTCGATTGCCCCCGACTGTTCCGCCCGAAATCCCGGCGCCTGCGGATCCTCGCCAAGGGCGGGGCCGATGTCCTGCGTGACAGAGGCGCCCTGCCCGTACAGACGAAAGGTCACCTCGCTGCCCTTGGGCAGTTCCAGCACCTGCCCCTCGGCCAGGGCGTTCAGATAGATCGTCGGACGGCGGGTATAGGCGGGCGGTTCGGCCCAGCCCTCCCAACTGGGGCCGGTCGGCACCACATCGGTCGTCACCGGGCGCGATACGGTCGCGGCGATCGCAGCGATACCCTGCCCCATCTGGCTTGCCCCGCCAAAGATCAGCGCCATGACAAGGGCCACCAGCCCCGCCAGCCGCAGCGCAAAGGGATCACGCCGCGTCAGGCCCGCATCGGGACGCACCGCCCGTGCGCGGGACGCCCGCGCCCGCATCTGCGCCAGATGCGCCTGCCACAAGGCACCCTCGCCGCCGATCGCCGCGCTGTCGGTCAAGGCGGCCAGCGGACGGCCCGGCAGGGTCCGGTCCAGCCGGCCCATCGCATCGGCCATGCGCACCCGGCGAAAGCGCATCCCACCCCGGATCGCTACCCAGATCAACAGCAGAACCACCGTGCCTGACAGCCAGGGCAGCACCGGCAGCGGCACAACCGCCACCACGCCCAGCGAAAAAGCGGCGAACACAAGCGCCAGCACGGTGGCCAGCGGCCAGAAGGCGCGGGCCGCCTGTTCCCAGACCATGCCCCAGCGGGTCAGGTGCAGGGCACGGGCGACCGGGCCTGTCTTCTTCACGAAAATATCCTCGGGGGTCCGGGGGCAGACAGCCCCCGGCTGCAACGTCACATCGGGGTGCCGCGTCAAAGCCATTCCGGGATGCTATCCCGGGCCAGCATTTCCTCAAACGTCGGCCTTGCCCTGATGACGGCGAAGTGATCGCCGCTGACCAGAACCTCGGGCACCAAGGGCCTGGAGTTGTATTCGGACGCCATCACCGCGCCGTAAGCCCCCGCCGACCGGAAGGCGATCAGGTCGCCTGCCGCCATGGCGGGCAGTTCTGCGCCCTTCTGGAAGGTGTCGCCCGATTCGCAGACCGGACCCACGACGTCGAAGGGTTGCACGGTCGCCCCCACCGCGGGTTCGATCAACGGGACGATGTCGTGATGCGCGCCATACATGGCCGGGCGCAGCAGGTCGTTCATCGCCGCGTCCACGATCAGGAAGTCGCGCCCCTCGCCCTCTTTCACATAGACCACTTGGCTCAGCAGCACCCCGGCATTGCCGACGATGTTGCGCCCCGGCTCGATCTCGATCTCGCAGCCCAGATCGCCCACTGCGTCCCGGATCACCTGGCCATATTCGATGGGCAGGGGCGGCGCGTTATTGTCGCGACGATAGGGAATGCCCAGGCCGCCGCCCAAATCCAGCCGGGTGATGGCGTGCCCGTCGGCGCGCAGCGCGCGGGTCAGGTCCGCGACCTTGGCATAAGCCGCGCGATAGGGGTCCAGATCGGTCAACTGGCTGCCGATATGCACGTCCACACCCACGACCTGCAGGCCCGGCAGAGCGGCAGCCTCGGCATAAACCTCGCGCGCGCGGGCGATGGGGATGCCGAACTTGTTCTCGGACTTGCCGGTCGCGATCTTCTCGTGCGTTTTCGCATCCACGTCCGGGTTCACGCGCACCGCCACCGGAACCGTCGCGCCCATGCTGGCCGCAAGGGCCGACAGCGCCCGCATCTCGGGCTCGGATTCCAGGTTGAACTGGCGGATGCCGCCGTCGATGGCCATGCGCATCTCGGCCGGGGTCTTGCCCACGCCGGAAAAGACGATGCGGTCGCCCGGCACGCCCGCGGCCTTGGCGCGGGCGTATTCGCCGCCCGAGACGACATCCATTCCCGCGCCCAGATCGCCCAGTAGCTTCAGCACCGCCAGGTTGCTGTTGGCCTTGACGGCAAAGCAGACCAGGTGATCGGTCCAGTCCAGCGCCTGGCGGAACAGCCCGAAATGCCGCGTCAGGGTCGCCGCCGAATAGACATAGACGGGCGTCCCCACCTCGACCGCGATGCGCGACAGGGGAACGTCCTCGGCGCAAAGCTGGCCGCCCTGATAGTTGAAGTGATCCACCTATAGCTCCGTGATCACGCCCATGGTGGCGTGGCCGGAAATCGAGACATTGGATTGGGGCGCGGTCTTGGGCGCCATTGGACGTTCGGGAGGGCCGTCGACGCCGCAGGCTGCCACGGCTGCCACCGCCAGAATTGCAATCCACTTCATGCCAGCTTCTCCTTCCAGCGGGTGATTTGCGCACGCACCTGATCGGGCGCCGTGCCGCCATAGCTTTGCCGCGAGGCGACCGAATTGTGAACGCCCAAGACGCCGAAGACTTTATCGGTGATCCCCGCATGGACCCCCTGCATGTCGTCCAGCGTCAGGTCGGGCAGGTCGCATCCCCTGCGCTCCGCCAGGGCCACCAGCGATCCGGTGACGTGATGGGCGTCGCGGAACGGCAGGCCAAGTTCGCGCACCAGCCAGTCGGCCAGATCCGTCGCGGTCGAAAAGCCGGCCGAAGCCGCAGCCTCCATCCTGTCGCGATTGGCGGTCAGGTCGGACAGCATCCCGGTCATCGCGGCCAAGGCCAGCATCAGGCTGTCGGCGGCATCGAAGACCTGTTCCTTGTCCTCCTGCATGTCTTTGGAATAGGCCAGCGGCAAGCCCTTCATCACCGTGAACAGAGCGACCGTCGCCCCCAGGATCCGGCCGATCTTGGCGCGGATCAGTTCGGCCGCATCGGGGTTGCGCTTCTGCGGCATGATCGACGACCCGGTGGACCACTTGTCCGACATCGACACGAAGCGGAACTGGGCCGAGGACCAGATCACCAGCTCCTCGGCCAGGCGCGACAGGTGGACGGCGCAGATGGACGCGGCCGACAGGAACTCCAGCGCGAAGTCCCGGTCGGACACGGCATCCAGGCTGTTGGCCATGGGGGCGTCGAAGCCAAGCGCCTGCGCGGTCGCGTGGCGGTCGATGGGATAACCGGTCCCGGCCAGCGCGGCGGCGCCCAGGGGCGATTCGTTCATCCGCCTGCGCGCGTCGCCGAACCGCGACAGGTCGCGGCCGAACATTTCCACATAGGCCATCATGTGATGGCCCCAGGTCACGGGCTGCGCGGTCTGCAGGTGTGTGAAACCCGGCATCACCCAGTCCGCCCCCGCCTCGGCCTGCGCCAGGGCGGCGCGGATCAGCGCCTGCAGCGCCTCGATCGCCGCGTCGCACTGGTCGCGCACCCACAGGCGGAAGTCTGTCGCCACCTGGTCGTTGCGCGACCGGCCCGTGTGAAGGCGGCCCGCAGGTTCGCCGATCACCTCCTTCAACCGCGCCTCGACATTCATGTGAATGTCCTCAAGCTCGGTGCGGAAGGGGAAATTGCCCCCTTCGATCTCTGACAAGACGGTGAGCAGGCCTTCCCTGATCGCCTTGGCATCGGTATCGCTGATGATGCCTTGTGCGGCCAGCATGGCGGCATGGGCCCGGCTGCCCCGGATGTCCTGGGCGTAGAGCCGCCGGTCGAACCCGATCGAGGCGTTGATCGCCTCCATGATCGCGTCCGGCCCTGCGGCGAAGCGCCCGCCCCACATGCTGTTGGCGGAATCCTGTTGCGGCCGGTCGGTCATAGGCGCGTCCTTCGGAGGTCTTCATGCTGCGTTCCGCCCTGCTTTATACGGCACTGCTTTTCGGTGCAAATGCCGCCTTCGCGGGCGCGGTGGACTGGCAGGCCGCCAGGGACGCGGGCCTTGTGAAGCTGGTCCCGGCCGAGGAACCGGCGCCCGTGTCCGATGTCGAATTCACCGACCCCAAGGGCGGCACGCATACCCTTGCCGACTACAAGGGCAAGGTCGTGCTGCTGAACTTCTGGGCCACCTGGTGCGCCCCCTGCCGCGAGGAGATGCCCTATCTGGACGCTCTGCAATCCGAAATGGGCGGCGAGGATTTCGAGGTCGTGGCGGTGGCGACGGGCCGCAACGCGCCCGACCGCATCGACAAGTTCTATGCCGAAACCGGGTTGCAGAACCTGCCCGTGCTGCTGGACCCGCGCCAGCAGCTTGCCCGCGACATGGGCGTGGTGGGCCTGCCCGTGACCGTCCTGATCGACCGGGAGGGGCGAGAGGTCGCCCGCCTGCTGGGCGAGGCCGACTGGAGCAGCGAGCCCGCCAAAACCGTCATCCGCCAGCTTGTGGCGGAGTAAGCTGGGCATGGCGGTGACAGGTGGTGACATGGTCGTTCACCATCCCCGTCGCCTGCATGAAGGCATAGGTGATCACCGGTCCGCAAAAGTTGAAGCCGCGCTTTTTCAGCGCCTTCGACATCGCGGTGGATTCCGGGGTCGCGGCCGGCACCTGGGCGCCGCTGGCGAAGTTGTTCTGGATCGGCTGGCCGCCCACGAAGGACCACAGGAAGGAGGCGAACCCCTCTTGCGCCTCGATTTCCAGGAAACGCTGCGCGCCGCGCACCGCTGATTCGATCTTGCCGCGATGGCGGATGATCCCCGGGTTCTGCAGCGCCCGGTCGATCCGCGCATCGTCCCAGCAGGCCACGCGTCCGGGATCGAAATCCTCGAACTCGGCCCGAAAGGCATCGCGCTTGCGCAGGATGGTGATCCAGGACAAGCCCGCCTGGAAACCGTCAAGCACCAGCTTTTCCCACAGCGCCCGCCCATCGTATTCGGGCACGCCCCATTCGGTATCGTGATAGGCGACATACAGCGGGTCGGTCCCGCACCAGGCACAGCGGCTGGTCATGAAGCATTAACCCTTAATCCACAATTCCCTGCGTGTTTACCGCAAATTAGGCGATCAATGCGAGAAGGGAACACGGAATGATTGCGTGACAAGGGGCCAGACGTGACCGACGCGAAAAAACCCGGCAAGGGATCCCCGCTGGATTTCGCCGTGGACCAGCAAAGCAGGCTGACCCTGCCGGCGGTCAGGCTGGCGGTCGAAAGGGGCAATGGCGTGCTGGCCTTCCAGCCCGTCGTGCAGGCGCAACGGACCAGCCGGCCAGCCTTCTACGAAGGGCTGATCCGCATCATCGACGAATCGGGTCGCATGGTGCCCCTGCGCGACTTCATGCCGGTGGCCGAAACCACCGAACTCGGCCGCCAGATCGACTGCCTGTCGCTGTCCCTGGGCCTGAAAGCTTTGTCCGAGGAAACATCGCTGCGCCTGTCGATCAACATGTCGGCCCGTTCGATCGGCTATCCGGCCTGGATGGACACGCTGCGCCGGGGCGTTTCCGCCGACCCGCAGGCGGCCGAGCGGCTGATCCTGGAAATCACCGAAAGCTCGGCCATGGGCCTGCCGGACGAGGTGAAGGCTTTCATGCGCGAGGTGCAGCGATACGGCATCGGACTCGCGCTCGATGATTTCGGGGCGGGCTATACCTCGTTTCGCTATCTGCGCGATTTCTGTTTCGACATGATCAAGATCGACGGCCAGTTCATCCGCGAGATCGCGACCCATCCCGACAACCAGGTGCTGACCCAGGCGCTGATGTCCATCGCGCATCACTTTGACATGTTCACCGTGGCCGAGATGGTCGAAACCGCCGATGACGCGGCCTTCCTGATCGACAATGGCATCGATTGCCTTCAGGGCTATTACTTTGGCGCGCCGACCATCGCGCCGCCCTGGAAGTCCCCGCCTTCGGTCGCCCTGCGCTAGGGGGGTATCAGACTTTCGGCCGATATGCTTGACGCCACGGCATGAACCCGCATCCTGTCCACGATTCGCCACTTGTCTGGCATCAAGGGAAGGAGCCCGTCATGACCAAAGCCGTAATCGTTTCCGCCGCCCGCACTCCGGTCGGCAGTTTTATGGGGTCGTTCGCCAACATCCCGGCGCATGACCTGGGGGCTGCCGTCCTGCAGGAAGTCGTGGCCCGCGCCGGGATCGACCCGGCCGAAGTCAACGAAACCATCCTGGGCCAGGTGCTGACGGCCGGCCAGGGCCAGAACCCCGCGCGCCAGGCCCATATCAAGGCGGGCCTGCCGCAGGAATCTGCAGCCTGGGGCATCAACCAGGTCTGCGGCTCCGGTCTGCGGGCCGTGGCGCTTGCCGCCCAGCACGTGATCCTGGGCGATGCGCAGGTGGTGCTTGCGGGCGGTCAGGAAAGCATGTCGATGTCGATGCACGCGACCTTTCTGCGCGCGGGGCAGAAGATGGGCGACATGCAGATGGTCGACACCATGATCCGCGACGGGCTGTGGGATGCCTTCAACAACTATCACATGGGCACCACGGCGGAGAACGTCGCCCAGAAGTGGCAGATCAGCCGCGACCAGCAGGACGAATTCGCGCTGGCGTCCCAGAACAAGGCCGAGGCCGCGCAGAAGGCCGGTCGCTTCGATGATGAGATCGTGGCCTACACCGTCAAGACCCTGAAGGGCGATACGGTCGTGGACAAGGACGAATACATCCGTCACGGCGCCACCATCGACGCCATGCAGAAGCTGCGCCCGGCGTTCTCGAAGGACGGCTCGGTCACGGCAGGCAATGCGTCGGGCCTGAACGACGGCGCGGCGGCGGTGATGGTGATGACCGAGGAAGAGGCCAATCGCCGTGGTCTGACGCCCCTGGCCCGCATCGCCTCTTGGGCCACGGCGGGCCTGGACCCGGCGATCATGGGCACGGGCCCCATCCCGGCCAGCCGCAAGGCCCTGGAAAAGGCCGGCTGGTCCGTGGGCGACCTGGATCTGGTCGAGGCGAACGAGGCCTTTGCCGCCCAGGCCTGCGCGGTCAACAAGGACATGGGCTGGGATCCCGACATCGTGAACGTCAACGGCGGCGCCATTGCCATCGGCCACCCGATCGGCGCCTCGGGCTGCCGGGTCCTGAACACGCTTCTGTTCGAGATGAAGCGCCGCGACGCGAAAAAGGGCCTGGCCACCCTGTGCATCGGTGGCGGCATGGGCGTTGCCATGTGCATCGAACGGTAGGCGGAATGGCGCGCAATGATGTTGCGCGCCATCTACTTGCCTTGTAGCAATATTTCAGAAACAATTTAAAAGGGGGGAGGATCCATGTCCAAGGTTGCACTTGTCACCGGGGGTTCGCGGGGCATCGGCGCGGCGATTTCCAAGGCGCTTCAGGAGGCTGGCTATACCGTCGTCGCCACCTATGCCGGCAATGACGAGGCCGCGAAGTCTTTCACGGAAGAAACCGGGATCAAGACCTATAAATGGTCGGTCGCCGACTATGACGCCTGCGCCGAAGGCATCAAGCGGATCGAGGACGAGGTCGGCCCCATCGCCGTCCTGGTCAACAACGCGGGCATCACCCGCGACGCGATGTTCCACAAGATGACGCCCCAGCAGTGGAAAGAGGTCATCGACACCAACCTGACCGGGCTGTTCAACATGACGCACCCCGTCTGGTCGGGGATGCGCGACCGCAAGTTCGGGCGGATCATCAACATCAGCTCGATCAACGGGCAGAAGGGCCAGGCGGGCCAGGCCAACTATTCCGCCGCCAAGGCGGGCGACCTTGGCTTCACAAAGGCGCTTGCCCAGGAAGGCGCGCGGGCCGGCATCACCGTGAACGCGATCTGCCCCGGCTATATCGCGACCGAGATGGTCAAGGCCATCGACGAAAAGGTCTTGAGCGAACGCATCATCCCCCAGATCCCGGTGGGCCGCCTTGGCGAGCCCGAAGAGATCGCGCGGACGGTGGTCTTCCTAGCATCCGACGATGCGGGCTTCATCACCGGATCGACGATCAGCGCCAATGGCGGCCAGTTCTTCGTCTGATCACCAGCCCTGAAACGGCCACGGCCCGCGCTGATCGCGCGGGCCGCTCCAAATCTGTCACCGTTCAACAGGTCAGTGGGTCAGTCGGGAAATCTCTTCCTTGAGACGAAGTTTCTCGCGCTTCATGGCCTTGATCTGCATGTCGCTGGATCCAGGGCTTCTTTGTTCTCGTTCAACGGCCTCGGAAAGCACCTGGTGTTTCTTGCGCAGTTCCTCGACGTGGGAAGCAACCGACATCGCGTCCTCCTGTATAGGTTGAGTCGAACAGGGGGATTGCAGCATAGGCCTGCGATTCTGTCACGAGACTTTTGCAAACAAATCTGTCAGTGGCGAACCCTCGCGCAGCACGGCGGACGCTGCCTCCGTCAGATCCTCGCGGTCGCCCGGATGGGCCGGTGCGCGGTGCATGACAAATGGCGCCAGAAGGCGCAGCGGGCCTCGCGCGCCCTTTGTCGCCTGGACGATCACCCGCCCCGCCTCGCGTCCGGCGCGGCCCGCGACGGGCAGGATCGCCACCGACCCGGCGCGACCAGACAGCGAGGCCAGCATCGCGTCCAGCCGGTCGGCCCGCTGGATCAGCGTCACCATGCCGCGGGGCCGCAACCGGCGCAGCGCGCTGTCGATCCAGACGGACAGCGGCGTTTCCTCGCGCCGGGCAATGGCACGGCCGCCATCGGGCGCGGGCGTTCCGCCCAGGAAATAGGGCGGGTTGGCGATCACATGGTCGAAGATCTGCGAACGAAGCTGGGCAGGCGGGCGGGCTAGGTCGCCTGTGACCACCTGCATGGCGATCCCATTCGCCGCCGCGTTGCGCGTCGCCAGATCGGCATAGGCGGCCTGCTGCTCCAGCCCCACCAGATGCAGACCCGGCACCCGCCAGCCCAGGCACAGGCCGGCGACCCCCGCCCCGCAGCCCAGGTCCAGCACCGCCTGCCCCGCCTGCGCCGGACAGGCCGCCGCAAGCATCACCGCATCGGCGCCCGACCGAAAGCCGCCCCGGGGCTGGGCGATGCGCAGCCGGCCGCCCAGGAAGCCGTCGCTTGTTAGCTCACTCATCCAGGCCGGCATCGCGCAGGATCGCGCGGGCCATGAATTCGTCGCGGTCCGCGACCATCAGCCGCTGCGGCAGGATGCCCAGCGAACCTTCCAGCACGCTCATGTGCTGATCCATCTGAAAAGCCCGGATTCCCTCGTCCTCCAGCAGGCCGAGGGCGCGGGACATGCGGACGGGATCGTTGCTGCGGAACAGTTCTTTCATGGCGGAAACGCTAGGCGGCGGTTGCGCAAATGTCGAGGGCATGGCAAGGGACGGGCGCGGCAAAGGGGTAAGGCAATGGGTGTGCAGGAAAACGTCCAGAAACCGCTGGATCGGCTGTCCGAGGCGCTTGGCGCCGAGATGGAGGCGGTCAACGCCCTGATCCGCGGCCGCATGTCCAGCGAGAACGCCCCCCGCATCCCCGAAGTAACCGCCCACCTGATCGAGGCTGGCGGCAAGCGGCTGCGGCCCATGCTGACCCTGGCCGCCGCACGCATCATGGGCTATGGCGGGCCGTTCCATATCCACCTGGCCGCAACGGTCGAGTTCATCCATACCGCGACCCTGCTGCATGACGATGTCGTGGACGAAAGCCGCCAGCGGCGCGGGCGGCCGACAGCAAACCTTTTGTGGGACAACAAGTCCAGCGTGCTGGTCGGCGATTATCTGTTCGCGCGCAGCTTCCAACTGATGGTCGAACCCGGCAACCTGCGCACGCTGGAGATCCTGTCGAATGCCGCCGCCACCATTGCCGAGGGCGAGGTGCTGCAACTGACCGCCGCCCAGGATCTGCGCACGGACGAAAGCATCTATCTGAAGGTGGTGCGAGGCAAGACCGCCGCGCTGTTTTCCGCCGCGACCGAAGTGGGCGGCGTGATCTCGGGCGCCCCGGCGGAACAGGTGCAGGCGCTGTTCGATTATGGCGACGCCCTGGGCATCGCCTTCCAGATCGTCGATGACCTGCTGGATTACGGCGGGGCGACCGAAACCATCGGCAAGAATGTCGGCGACGATTTCCGCGAACGCAAGCTGACCCTGCCGGTCATCAAGGCGGTCGCCAAGGCAGATGCGGAAGAACGCGCCTTCTGGTCGCGCACCATCGAGAAGGGCGACCAAGGGGACGGGGACCTGGAACATGCGCTTGCCCTGCTGGCCCGACACGGCGCGATGGAGGCCGCCCGCGCCGATGCGCTGCGGTGGTCGGCCACCGCCAAGGCCGCGCTGACAAAGCTGCCCCCCCACCCGATCCGCGACATGCTGTCCGATCTTGCGGATTTCGTCGTCAGCCGCGTCGCCTGATCGTCAGCCAGTCACCTTTCCCGTGACACCGCTCGCCCTGCAGGCGGGTTGGTCCCTGTCATGCAAGCCCAGCGGGCATCCCGAAAACCGGCACTGCCTGCAAAACGGGCGACCCTCGTCCGTTCCGCCCATTGGGCGGGCATTCCCTGTCTGGCCCCGTTCCGGCATTGCCCGAAGCCTGTGCAAGCCCCTGACCTGCGCCGCATGAAAGGGCGTCGGCGGCGCGTCCGGTGCCGCATGGAAGGGGATTTGATGATGACAAGGGCTGCTCCCTTTATTGCCGGTGCCGCGATGCTGATTGCGGCGCCTTCATTCGCACAGGATGCCGCGGTCGCGGTCGAGGCTGCCGTTCCGGTGCCGGACAAGGGCGACACGACCTGGATGCTGGTTTCGGCGATCCTGGTGATGATGATGACGCTGCCGGGGCTGGCGCTGTTCTATGGCGGCCTCGTGCGGGCCAAGAACATGCTGTCGGTGCTGATGCAGGTGCTGACGGTCTTCAGCCTGATGGCGATCCTGTGGGTGGCCTTCGGATACTCGCTGGCCTTCACCGGCGCGGGCACGGCCGAGGACGTGACCTTCTTCACCCCCTATATCGGCGGGCTGTCCAAGATGTTCCTGTCCGGCGTCGGCACCGATTCCGTGGTCGAGGGCTTCACGGCAGGCGTGGTCATCCCCGAACTGTCCTTCGTGATCTTCCAGATGGCCTTCGCCTGCATCGCATCCGCCCTGATCGTCGGCGCGACGGCGGAACGGTTGAAGTTCAGCGCGATCCTGATGTTCATCGTGATCTGGTTCGTCTTCTCGTATCTGCCGATGGCCCACATGGTCTGGTGGTGGGGCGGTCCCAGTGCCTATGACGCCCCTTCGGGGCTGCTGTTCGGCCATGGCGCCCTGGACTTCGCGGGCGGCACCGTCATCCACATCAACGCGGGCGTTGCGGGCCTGGTCGCTGCGATGGTCGCTGGTCCCCGCCTGGGTTACCGCAAGGAGTTGCTGGCCCCCCACAACCTGTCCTTCACCCTGATCGGCGGCTGCCTTCTGTGGATCGGCTGGTTCGGCTTCAACGCAGGCTCCAACCTGGAAGCCAACGGCCTGACCGCGCTGGCGATGATCAACACCGCCGTCGCCACCGCCGCGGGCGTGCTGGCATGGTCCTTCGGCGAATGGGCCTTCCGCGGCCATCCCAGCCTTTTGGGCGGGATTTCCGGCGCCATCGCGGGCCTTGTGGGCATCACCCCGGCCGCGGGCTTCGTTGGCCCCATGGGTGCCATCGCCATCGGCCTGATCGCGGGCCTGCTGTGCATGTGGTTCGTCATCAGCATGAAGCCGCGCATGGGCATCGATGACAGCCTGGACGTGTTCGGCATCCACGGGATCGGCGGCATCATCGGCGCGATCCTGACCGGCGTCTTCGCCGCGCCATCGCTGGGCGGGACGGGCGTCTTCGATTACGGCGCCAACGCGGTGGCCGAATTCTCCATGGGCGCGCAGGTCTGGAACCAGACGCTGGGCGTGGTGATCGCGATCGTCTGGTCGGGCGTTGTGTCCTTTGTGGCGATCCACATCGTCAAGGCGCTGATCGGGCTGCGTGTGACCGATACCGACGAACGCCAGGGCCTCGACATCACCACCCATGGCGAAAACGCCTACAACTGACACCGCACACCCTGCAGGAAAGGCCCGGCGCGTCCCGCCGGGCCTTTTTCATGCGCAAATCACGGATTGGTGCGGGCAATTCCCCTGTGCTGATTCTTCGTGTAGGGTGCGGACCAATTTGGCCGGCGAACGGCCCTGGGCAGAAACGCAGGCATCTACGCATGAAACGACCGACCGGCACCCCGAAGCGCACGGGCCGCAGCCCTGTTGCCGACAAGCGCGCCTCCGCCACGGAACAGAAGGCGCCGGTCCGCCGCCACAAGGCTCCTGCCCGGCGCGGCAATGTCGTGGTCCGCACCATCGCGGGGACCGTCGGCCTGATCTGGCGCATCCTCTGGGGATCGATGTGGCGGCTGGCGATGGTCATGATCCTGATCGTCGGCGGCGCGACCGCCTATTTCTACGCGACGCTGCCCGAACCCGAGGCCCTGTTTGATGCCCGCGCGCGCGGCTCGGTCACCATGCTGGACCAGGACGGCAAGGTCTTCGCCTGGCGGGGCGAAACCTATGGCGCGGTGACCAGCGACCGCATCGCACCGGTCCTGAAGGAAGCCGTGATGGCGACCGAGGACCGCCGCTTCAACTGGCACCTGGGCGTCGATCCGATCGGCATCGCCAGCGCCATCAAGATCAACCTGTCCGAAGGCCGCGGCGCGCTGGAAGGCCACGGCGGATCCACCATCACCCAGCAGGTCGCGAAACTGCTGTGCCTGGGCGACAGCTTCGACCCGATCCGCTGGAAGAACGAGGCCGAGTTCGAACAGGACTGCCGCGTCACCTCGCTGTGGCGCAAGATCAAGGAAGTGCCTTACGCCTTCGCCCTGGAAGCCAAGTATTCCAAGGACGACATCCTCAACATCTACATGAACCGGTCCTACATGGGCGGCGGCGCGCGCGGCTTCGAGGCCGCGAGCCAGCGTTACTTCAACAAGCCCGCCTCCGACGTGAATGCGTCAGAGGCCGCGATGCTGGCGGGCCTTCTGCAGGCGCCCAGCTATTTCGCGCCGACTGCGAACCTGCAGCGTGCCCAGAACCGGGCCAGCGTGGTCCTGGGCCTGATGACCGAGGAAGGCTACCTGACCCCCGCCGAGGCCGAGCAGGCCCGCGCCAATCCCGCGCAACTGTCCCAGGCGGCCGAGGCGCGCGCCGGCGGATACTTCGCCGACTGGGTGATGGAATCCGGCCCCGGCTTCCTGACCAGCGAGACGACCGAGGATGTGACGATCCGCACGACCTTCGACCCGCGCATCCAGACCGCCGCCGAACGCGCGCTGAAGCGCATCTTCGACGAGAAGGTCAGCGACAATTCCAAGGCCGAGGCCGCCGTGGTGGTGATGTCGGCCGACGGCGCGGTCCGGGCCATCATCGGCGGGCGCGACAGCGTGGTGAACGGCGCTTTCAACCGCGCGGTCCAGGCCAAGCGCCAGACCGGGTCCAGCTTCAAGCCCTTCGTCTATGCCGCCGCGCTGGAAGCGGGCTATGGTCCCGGCGACCGGGTCGAGGACGGACCCCTGACCATCCGCATTCCCGGCGGCCGCCCCTGGTCGCCCCAGAACTATACCCGCCGCTTCTATGGCAACGTGACGCTGACGACGGCGCTGAAGCAGTCGCTGAACACCGCCACGATCCGCCTTCAGGAAGCCGTTGGCCGCGACGCGGTGCGCCGCATCGCCCACGACTTCGGCATCGTCAGCAACCTCACCACCAGCCCGTCGCTGGGCCTGGGCGCGTCCGAGGCGACGCTGATGGAACTGACCGGCGCCTATGCGGGCATCCGCAACGGCGGCACGGCGGTCGCCCCCTATGGCCTGGTCGAGCTGCGCATCGCGGGCGACGACCAGCCCCTGATGGGCCAGTCTGGCGGCATGGGCGCCCGCGTCATCAGCCAGCGGGCAGCGGGCCAGTTGATCTACATGATGCAGCAGGTCATCGACAGCGGCACCGGCAGACGCGCGAAGATGGGCTCGCGCCCCGTCGCGGGCAAGACCGGCACCACCAGCAGCTATCGCGACGCCTGGTTCGTGGGCTTTTCCGAACAATACGTGGTCGGCGTCTGGATGGGATACGACGACAACACGCCGCTGAAGGGCGTGACGGGGGGCGGCCTGCCCGCCGAGATCTGGCAGGCCGTGATGACCGACATCCACGAGGGCCTGCCGGAACTGCCGCTGTCCACGGTGTCCCCGGACGGAAGCGGGATCCTGTTGTCGAACGACGGCGCGCCCAAGGTCGTGACCTCGGGTTCGGCGGACGATCCGCTGGCGGCCGCGCTTGCGGGGGCCGTCAACTCGGCCAACCCCGCCCCCGGGGTGCCGACGCAGGTCACCGCGCCCCAGACGCCCGGTGACAGCAGCACCGCCAGTTCGGATGATGCGCTGAGCCGGGCGCTGAACGGGATACTGGGGGGGAACTGATCCCCCCATCATCACAAGCAAAAGCCCGGCTTTCGCCGGGCTTTCTTGTGGCGCAATCTGCGAGGCGACGTTAACCCGACGCCTGCAAATCCGCGGTCAGCGCCGCCAGATCGCCGCGGCGCGCCGTCAGCATGGCGGCGATCTCGGCGCGTTCGCTGGCCAGCATGTTCACGCCCTCGATGATGATGTTGAAGAACTTGTCGCGGCCGGACTTGTTCGACACGTGCCACTCGACCTCCATGGGGGCACGTCCGTTCAGATAGGCGACCGAGGTCACGGCATAGAAGCTTTTCAGCGGGCGCGCGCCCGTCACCTCGATCTTCGAGCCGACGAACTCGCGGAAGCGCTTGCCGTACTTGCGGCCGATATAACCCTGGAAGGCTTGGGTATAGGCGGCAAGGGCGCGCGGATCGGCCTGCCGGGCGGCGGGACCAAGGGCCGAACGGGCGATCACGTCCACATCGGCATAGCGGGCGAAGATCGCTTCGAAATCCCGATACATCTGCGCCGGCTGCTGGCCCGAGTTGATGACCCTGTAAACCTCGCCCAGGGCCGTGTCGATCAGCGCACGGGCCTGGTTCGCGTCCAGCGACCAGCCGCGTATCGGTGCCAGCGAAAAGGCGGCCGCGCCGCCGATCAGCGCCAGGACGCCGCGCCGGTCATTCGGCATAAGGGTCGATGGCATCCTGCGCGGCGGTATCGGCATATGGGTCAATCTCGGCCCCTCCCTGGTTCAATTCGTGGCGGCGGTGCATCAGATAGATCAGCCGCACCTGGGCATAGCTATCCGCACTGCCTTGCAGAACACTATCCACCGTGTCCCCGAAACGCGCCCGCTCACCAGCTTTTGACGCGACCCGTAGGCCAAAAGCCGCCCATGCGCCGTCGCGGTGCAGCAGATGATAAAGCGGGTCGATCGCCAGATCGACGACCTTGCCCACGGCGTCCCGTTGGGTCGAGGGACCAAGGACGGGCAGTTCCAGATAGGCGCCCTCGGGCACGCCCCAGACGGCCAGCGTTTCGCCGAAATCGGTGTCCTGCTCGGGCAGGCCGAAGTCCTTGCCGGCCGGATCCAACAGGCCGCCCATTCCCAGCGTCGTGTTGACCGCAAAGCGGAAAAAGTTCTTGATCGCGGGTTCGGGCCGGCCCTGCAGGACGCTGTTGACGACCTTGCCCGGCAGCGACAGGTTGGAGCCTGCGTTGATGACCAGATCCATCGCGCCCGTCTGGCCCGGGGCCTTCTCGCCCGACGACACCAGGTTCGAGACCGGCGCGATCACCGTGCGGTCCAGACCCTTGTTGAAGGCATGGACGCGGCGGTTCTGCGCTTCATAGGGGTCGTTGACGCGGATGCCGTCCTGCATCACAGGTTCCGACGCGCAGCCGGCCAGAATCAGGCCAAGGGCCAGCGAAGCGAAAAGGGACAAGCGAGGCAAAGGATCTCCTAACCTTTTCGGAATAAGACAAGGGGCATGACCGTAGGCAGTATCTTCGCATACTGGCGTGCAGGCCCTGCGGCAAGGCCGGCACCGCCGGTTGATGAATGAAGGATGGTTGAATGAGCAAGTCGCCCGCTTTCCAGGAAGGCGCCAAGGAACTGCGCAAGGCCCGCGCCGCGGGCCTGCCGCTGCTGGGCGCGGTGGCGCTGTTTTCGGCGGTCGTGAACCTGCTGATGCTGACCGGTCCGCTGTTCATGCTGCAGGTCTATGACCGCGTCCTGGCATCCCGGTCGGTCGAGACGCTGACGGCGCTGTTCGTGCTGGTGGTGTTCCTGTTCCTGCTGATGGGGTTCGTGGACTTCATCCGGGCGCGCGTGATGCAGCGGCTGGCCGCGCGTTTCCAGGACAAGCTGGAAGGGCGGGTCTTCACCGCCGCCCTGCGCGAGGGTGCGATCTCGGGCGACGAATCTGCGGCGGCGGCCAGCGGGATGCGCGACCTGGACACGGTCCAGCGGCTGATCGGATCGCCGGTGCTTCTGGCGGTTTTCGACCTGCCCTGGGCGCCCCTGTTCCTGGCGGCCGTCTATATCTTCCACCCGCTGCTGGGCGTGGTGGCGACCATCGGCGGCGCGATCCTTGTCGTGTCCACGCTTGCCAACCGAACCCTGACGAAGACGCCGCTGCAGCAATCCAATGTCGCTTCGGCCCAGGCCCAGCGCATGGCGGATCTGTACCGGGACGAGGGCGAGGTCATCGGCGCCCTGGGGATGCGCGGCGCGACCTATGCCCGCTGGCGCAAGGCCAGGGCCGAGGCGCAAGAGCAATCGGTCCGCGGGGCAGACCTTCAGTCCGGCTTCACGGTCTTTTCGAAAAGCTTCCGGCTGTTCCTGCAAAGCGCGATGCTGGCCGCAGGCGCATGGCTTGTGCTGCAGCAGGCGGTGACGCCCGGCGCGATGATCGCAAGCTCGATCATGATGGGCCGCGCGCTTGCGCCGGTGGAGCAACTGGTCGGCGGCTGGCCAATGGTGCAGGCTGCGCAGGATGCCTGGGAACGGCTGGCCCGCCTGCTGTCGCGCCAGCCCGCCCAGGTGCCGCAGACGCCCCTGCCCCGCCCCGAGGCCGTGATCGAGGTGCGCCAGTTGTCGGTCGCGCCTCCGGGGCAGAACGTGGCGACCGTGCGCGGCGTGACCTTCGCCGTGGCGCCGGGGCAGGCGCTTGGCGTGATCGGCCCGTCGGGTGCCGGCAAATCGACCCTGGCCAAGGCGCTGATCGGCGCATGGCCGGTTGGCGCGGGCTCGATACGGCTGGGCGGCGCGACGCTGGACCAATATGACCCCGACGTGCTGGGCAACATGATCGGCTATCTGCCGCAGCAGGTGACGCTGTTCGACGGCACCATTGCCGAAAACATCGCGCGCCTGTCGCCCGACATGGACCCGGCCCGCGTGGTTCGCGCCGCCCAGGCGGCTGCGGCGCACCAGATGATCCTGGATTTGCCGCAGGGCTATGACACGCGGATCAGCCAGGCGACGGGCCGGCTGTCGGGCGGCCAGATCCAGCGGGTCGGCCTGGCGCGGGCGCTGTATCCGGACCCGGTCATGCTGGTGCTGGACGAGCCCAACTCGAACCTCGACAACGAGGGGTCGATGGCGCTGAACGCGGCGATCCGCCGGATCAAGGCGCAGAACGGCTGCGTCATCATCATGGCCCACCGGCCGGCGGCGATCAACGAATGCGACCTGCTGCTGGTCATGGAACAAGGAATGCGACGTGCCTTCGGGCCGCGCGACAAGGTGTTGCAGGAAATGGTGCAGAACTCGGCACAGATTCTCAAGTCCCAGGAAGCCGGTCGCACGGGGGGCGTATCATGAGCGACGACCAGAAGAAGCCCGAAGGCGGCCAGACCCCCGCCCCGCGTCCCGGCGGGATACAGACCGGCATCCTGTCCAGCCGCATCGCGCCGCCGGTCGACGCGCCGGTTCCCGGACCTCAACCGCGCCCCGCCGCGGCCCCCGCGCAGCCGGCCCCGCCGGTCGAGCCGCCGCAGCCCCCCGCCCCGCCCCGGCCGATCGCGCCGCCGGACCCGTCCCGCTGGTCCGTGCGCGGCGCGATGATCGCGGGGCTGGCCGCCATTGCCCTGCTGTTGGGCGGCTTCGCGGTTTGGGCAATCCAGAGCCGCATTGCCGGCGCGGTCGTCGCCTCGGGCCAGGTCGAGGTCGAACAGCAGCGCCAGGTCGTGCAGCATCCCGACGGCGGCGTGGTCGAGGAAATCCTGGTCAAGGACGGCCAGTCGGTCAAGGCGGGACAAACCCTGATGCGCCTGGACGGCAGCCTTTTGCGCACGGAACATGCCATCGTCGAGGGCCAGTATTTCGAGATCCTCGCCCGCCGCGGCCGGCTGGAAGCCGAACGCGCCGATGCCGAGACCATGGAAGTCCCACAGCAGTTGCTGGACGCGGCCTCGGGCAACGCCGAACTGCAGGAGCTGGTCGAAGGACAGCGCAGCCTGTTCGAGACCCGCCGCGACACGTTGCGCCAGTCGATCGAGCAGCTCGAAAAGCAGTCCGAGCAGGTCCGCCAGCAGGTCGACGGCATCGACGCGCAGATCGTCGCGCTCGACCGGCAGCGCGAACTGATCGGCGAGGAACTGGAGGACCAGCAATCGCTGCTGGATCGCGGTCTGGCCCAAGCCTCGCGCGTGCTGGCGCTTGAGCGCGAGGCGGCAAGTCTCGACGGCCGGCTGGGCGAGTTGAAGGCCAGCCGCGCGGCCGCCGAGACGCGCCAGACCGAATTGGATATCCAGCGGCTGCGCCTGGGGGCCGAACGCCGCGAGGAAGCGGAAACGGAACTGCGCGACCTGGGTTACCGGGAACTGGAACTGGCCGAACGCCGGCGCGGCCTAACCGAACAGATCGACCGGCTGGACATTCGCGCGCCCGCCGCAGGCGTCATCTACAACCTCCAGGTGACCACGCCCCGTTCGGTGATCCGCCCTGCCGACCCCGTGCTTTACGTGATCCCGCAGGACCGCCCGCTGGTCGTCAGCGCGCGCCTGGCCACGATCAACGTGGACGAGGTTCAGGTGGGCCAGCCGGTGGTGCTGCGGTTCTCGGCCTTTTCGTCGCGCACGACGCCGGAAATCGACGGGGTTCTGGGCCGCGTCTCGGCCGATGCCCTGACCGACGAGGCGACGCAGATGCCCTATTACCGCGCCGAGGTCACGATCCCGGCCGATCAGCTTGAAAAGCTGGGCGACCTGGCCCTGGTCCCGGGGATGCCGGTCGAGGTCTTCATCCAGACCGGAGAGCGCAGCCCGATGGATTACCTGATGAAGCCCCTGGCGGACTACTTCAACAGGGCCTTCCGGGAAAGCTGACGGCGTGGGGGGCCAGCTCCCCACGCCCCCCGGGATATTGTCGCCAAGATGAAGAGGCGCCTAGCGCTTGCGGCGGCGCTTGGTCGCGCGCTTGATTTCCGAAAGCCGGGACTTGGTGGACATGGGACGCGGTCCGCGCCTGCCCTTGCCCTTCTGCGGGCTTCGCGGCAGGGGCTGGCCCTCCAACTCCAGCAGGTCCAGCGTCAAGCCTCCGGTCATCGGGACTGCCTCGGCCAGGCGCACGGTGACCCGCTGACCCAGCCCGATTTCCAGCCCCGTATCGCTGCCGATCAGCATCTGCGCGTCAGGATCGAAGTGGAAATATTCGTTCCCGATGGCGCGGATCGGCAGAAGCCCATCGGCCCCGGTCTCGTCCAGCTTGACGAAGGCGCCGAATTTCTGGACGCCGCTGATCCGGCCGGTCATCTCGGTGCCCACGCGTTCGGACAGGAAGGCCGCCAGATAGCGGTCCGTCGTGTCGCGTTCGGCGGCCATGCTGCGGCGTTCGGTTTCGCTGATATGGGTGGCGGTTTCAGACAGGCGGTCCATGTCCTGGGGGCTGAGGCCGTCCTTGCCCCAGCCATGGCCGCTGATCAGCGCCCGGTGCACCACCAGGTCGGAATAGCGCCGGATGGGCGAGGTGAAATGGGCATAGCTTTTCAGCGCAAGCCCGAAATGGCCGAAGTTTTCCGGATGGTAATAGGCCTGCGTCATGGACCGCAGCGTGCTGATGTTGATCAGCTCGTCGAAATCGGTGCCTTCTGACTGGGCCAGCAGGCGGTTCAGGTGGCTGGTATGCAGCACCTGCCCCTTGGCCAGCGTAAAGCCCGAAGCCTGGGCCACCTCGCGCAGCGCGTCGATCTTGGCGAGGCTCGGTTCCTCATGCACCCGGAACAGAAGCGGGCGCTGGCGGCGGGTCAGTTCCTCGGCCGCGGCGACATTGGCCAAGACCATGAACTCCTCGATCAGGCGATGGGCATCGAAGCGTTCGCGGAAGTTGACCGACTTGACGCGGCCGTCCGGGGTCAGTTCGATCCGGCGTTCCGGAAGGTCCAGATCCAGCGGCTGGCGACGGGCGCGGGCATCCTTAAGCAGACCGTAGGCGTGCCACAGCGGGCGGATCACGTTGTCCATCAGCGGCTCGGACTGCGCATCCGGGTTGCCGTCGGCTGCCGCCTGCGCCTGTTCATAGGCAAGGCTGGCGCGGCTGTTCATCATGCCGCGATGGAAATTGTGGCTGATCTTGTTGCCCTGCGCGTCCAGCCGCATCCGCACCGCGATGACCGGCCGGTCCACGCCTTCGTGCAGCGAACACAGGTCGGCCGACAGCGCCTCGGGCAGCATCGGCACGACGCGGTCGGGGAAATAGGTGGAATTGCCGCGCAGCCATGCCTCGCGATCAAGGGCGCTGCCGGGGGTGACGTAATGGGCGACATCGGCGATGGCGACCCAGATGGTGGCGCCGCCGTCATCCTCGATATGGGCGGCCACCGCGTCGTCATGGTCGCGCGCATCCGAGGGGTCGATGGTCACCAGGGGCAGGTCGCGCAGATCCTCGCGCCCCTTCATGGTGGCGGGCTTGGCGCCCTCGGCCTCGGCGATCACGGCGTCGGGGAAATCGTCGGGAATACCGTGCTGGTGGATGGCAATCAGGCTGACCGCGCGGGGGGCGGAAGGATCGCCCAGCCGCTCGATGATCCGCGCACTGGGCAGGCCCAGCCGGCCCTTGGGTCCGACCTGTTCGGCCTGAACCAGTTCGCCGTTCTGCGCGCCCTGCGTGGCGTCATGGCGGACGCGCCATTCCTTGTCCTGGCCCTTGTCGATGGGGATGATCCGGCCGCCCTCGGCCTCCTTGCGGAAGATGCCGGTGATGCGGTGGGGCGCGGCCGTGATGCGGCGGATCAGACGGGCCTGATACTGGTAATCCTCGCCCTGCACTTCGACCAGGCGGCCCAGGAAGCGGTCTCCCCTGCCAAGCGCGGGGTCGCTGTCGCGCGGGGCGTAAAGGATGCGTGGCATCGGGCCGTCGCCCTGCCATTCCATCGGCCGCGCGAACAGGTCGCCCGACCCGTCCGGCGGCAGAAGTTCCAGCACCGTCACCGGCGGCAGGCGTTCCGCGTCAAGGTAATGACGGCGGCGGCGTTCCAGATGACCCTCGCCTTCCAGTTCCTTCAGCAGGCGCTTCAACTCGATCCGCTCGGCGCCCTTGATGCCGAAGGCCTTGGCGATGTCGCGCTTGGAATTGGCGTCGGGATGTTCCGCGACCCATTCCATGATCTGTTCCTTGCTGGGAAGCTGGGCCATGTTTCGGTCCTTCAAAGGTCGCGGGTCATGTCACGATGCGGGATTCCGGCATCGTCGTAAACCGGACCATAAGCGGTGAAGCCCAGCTTTTCGTAAAAGCCAAGCGCATGGGTCTGCGCCCCCAGCTTGGCGCGCGTGATGCCCGGCTGGACCCGCAGCACGTCAAGCGCGGCCCGGATCAGCGCCGCGCCCAGGCCCGTGCCGCGCGCCTGCGGCAGCACGCAGACGCGGCCGATCTTGCCCGTGTCGCCGTCCAGCAGGATGCGGGCGCTGCCGATGGGCTGGCCGTCCTTGGTCGCCAGCAGGTGGAGGGCGCTGTCGTCCAGCCCGTCGATCTCGCGATCCTCGGGGACGCGCTGCTCCTCGATGAACACGGTGCGGCGCAGGGCAAGGCAGGCGGCAAGGTCGGTGGTCTGTTCGATCTTCATTCGAAATATTTTTCCAGGATCCGCTGGTAGATGGTCTTGAGTTGCTGGACCTGCGCCACGGGCACGCGTTCGTCCACCTGGTGCATATAGGCGCCGACAAGGCCGAATTCGACCACCGGGCAGTGGTTCTTGACAAAGCGCGCGTCGGATGTGCCGCCGCTGGTGGACAGGACCGGCTGGCGGTTGGTTTCCTGCGTGACGACGCTTTGCACCAGATCGACGAAGGGGCCGGGCTGGGTCAGGAAGGCCTCGCCGCTGACATAGCTGTCGATGGTCAGGCTGACGCCGGTCGCCTCGGTCACGCGGGCAGCGCGGGTCTTCAGTTCGGCTTCCAGGCTGGCCCCGGTATGCAGGTCGTTGAAGCGGATGTTGACCACGGCGCGCGCCGTTTCGGGGATCACGTTGGACGCAGGATTGCCGCAGTCGATACTGGTGATCTGCAACCCTGTCGGGTCGAAGTGGTCGGTGCCTGCGTCCAGTGGCGCGGCGATCAGGTCGTTCAGGTATGCCGTCAGCGCGTGCAGCGGGTTTTTCGCGCGGTGCGGATAGGCCGCGTGACCCTGCTTGCCCTTGGCGGTCACGGTATAGGTCGCCGAGCCGCGGCGGCCGATCTTCATCATCTCGCCCATGTATTCGGGGTTGGACGGTTCGCCCACGATGCAGGCCTCCATCCGCTCGCCATTCGCCTCCATCCAGTCGAGGATCGCGATGGTGCCGTCGCGCGAGGTTCCCTCCTCGTCCCCGGTGATGGTCAGGATCACGGCACCGTCGGGGGGCGTCTGGCGCACGAAGTCGATGGCGGCGGCGACAAAGGCCGCGACGCCCGACTTCATGTCGGTGGCACCGCGTCCCCAGATGATGCCGTCCTCGACATGGCCGCTGAAGGGGGGATGGGTCCAGGACCCAAGGTCACCGGGGGGGACCACGTCGGTATGGCCGTTGAAGCCCAAGGCACGCGCGCCCTTGGCCCCCCAGCGGGCGAACAGGTTGGGCGTGCTGTTGCGATCGACGCGGTGGACCTCGAACCCCGCATCGGCCAAAAGGTCGCCCAGCAGCACCAAGGCACCGCCTTCTTCCGGCGTGACGGAAGGGCATCGGATCAGGCGAGCGGTCAGGTCGGCGGCATCGATCATGTCAAATCCAGTCTGAGAAGGCGCGGCGGACAAGGTTCAGGCCGGTGATGACCAGCAGGATCAGCGTCCAGCGGCGAAATTGCGCGACATCCATGCGGTCCTGCAAGGCAAAGCCCGCCAGCATCCCCCCGAAGGCAGGGATGCACAGGGCCGCGGACAAGGGAATGGTCTGCGCGTTGAGGATGCCCGAAACCAGGTGGGCCAAGGTCAGTCCGGTCGCCCCCAGCAGGAAGACCACGCCCTGCACGCGGACCTGTTCGCGCTTGTCCACCCCCAGCGACAGCAGCAGCACGACCAGCGGCGGCCCCCAGATGCCGGACACGCCGCCGTAAAGCCCGCCGACGATGCCGGTCGCGATCTCGGCCCGGCGGCGGTGGTGGATGGACAGGGTCATCGGCCGGCCTGCCAGTTGCCACAGCGCGAAGCCCAGGATCGGCAGGCCCAGCAGCGCATACATCAGCCCCTGCGGGATCTGGCGCGCCATTCCCGCCGACAGCATCAGGAAGACCAGCACCATCGCGATGTGCCAGCGGAAGTTGCGCACCGACTGGGCGGCGGCTGCCGGTCCCTGGCGAAGGGCCTGGTGGACGTTGGTGGTCAGCACCGGCAGGATCAGCGCCGCAAGCGCCACCTGCGGCGGCAGGATGGACGCGAAGGCCGAGGCCATGATCAGCGGCATGGCAAAGCCGATCGCCCCCTTCACGAAGCCCGCAAAGCCCGTCACGGCGAAGATCGTCCAGAATTGCCAGGGATCCAGTCCAAACATGCTTGGCAAGCTAGCCGTCCTTGCAGGGAATGAAAATGCCACATCCCTCGCAACCCGTCTCGACATATTCGTTCAATCTGAAAGGTTGAACCGCATTAATCTTGCGCTGCGCATGCGAAGGCGCTACCCATGCTGCAATGCCGCAAAAGGGTCGAATCCATGAAAGACATGCCGCACCAGTTCGAAACCGTCCTGTCCGAGCTTGCCGACCTCCAGTCACACGCGACCGAGGGGCTGCGTGCCAGCGTTTCGGCCAATGGCAAGGTGGATGCCGAGGCCCTGGAACGCCACCAGCACGCGGCCCATGCGCTGTCCTGGCTTGCGACCTATGTCAAATCGCTGCGCCAGCTTGCGGGATGGTCCGGCCGCGTCAGCGGAGAGATCGAGGATCTGATCACGCGGATCGGCTTTGGCGAATACCTGACCCAGATTGCGGGCGGTATCCCGATGAGCCAGACTGAATTCGCCCGCCTGTCCGACCTGGGCGTGGACTGGCAGCCGTCCGATGCGGCCCGCGCCCTGATGGCCGGCAACACGCCCGAGGCCCGCGCCCGCCTTGCCGCCCTGATCGCCGAGAACAAGGGCAGCGCGACATTCGGCGCCTCGGGCCTGGACGAGGATCTGGAAATGATCCGCGACCAGTTCCGCCGCTGGACCGACGACAAGGTTGTGCCCCATGCCCATGGCTGGCATCTGAAGGACAAGTTGATCCCCATGGAGATCATCACCGAGCTGGCAGAGCTTGGCGTCTTCGGCCTGACCATCCCCGAGGAGTTCGGCGGCCTCGGCATGTCGAAGGCGGCGATGGTGGTTGTCAGCGAGGAACTGTCGCGCGGCTATATTGGCGTGGGTTCGCTGGGCACGCGGTCCGAAATCGCCGCCGAACTGATCCTGGGCGGCGGCACCGACGCGCAGAAGGCCCACTGGCTGCCCCGCCTGGCATCGGGGGAAACCCTGCCAACGGCGGTTTTCACCGAGCCCAACACCGGCAGCGACCTGGGCAGCCTTCGCACGCGGGCCGTGAAGGATGGCGACACCTGGACGATCACCGGAAACAAGACCTGGATCACCCATGCCGCGCGCACCCATGTGATGACCCTGCTGGCCCGCACCGATCCCGACACCACCGATTACCGCGGCCTGTCGATGTTCCTGGCTGAAAAGACGCCGGGCACGGACGACAACCCCTTCCCCACCCCCGGCATGAGTGGCGGAGAGATCGAGGTGCTGGGCTATCGCGGCATGAAGGAATACGAGCTTGGCTTCGACGGCTTCACCGTCAGCGCCGAAAACCTGCTGGGCGGCGTGACCGGCCAGGGCTTCAAGCAGTTGATGCAGACCTTCGAATCCGCGCGCATCCAGACGGCGGCGCGGGCTATTGGCGTCGCACAGAACGCCCTGGAACTGGGCCTGCAATATGCGCTGGACCGCAAGCAGTTCGGCAAGCCGCTGATCGCCTTTCCGCGCGTGGCCGACAAGCTAGCGATGATGGCGGTGGAAATCATGATCGCGCGGCAGCTGACCTATTTCAGTGCCTGGGAAAAGGACCACGGCCACCGCTGCGACCTGGAGGCCGGAATGGCCAAGCTGCTTGGCGCGCGCGTGGCCTGGGCATCGGCCGACAACGCGCTGCAAATCCATGGTGGCAACGGCTTCGCCCTTGAATACCAGATCAGCCGTGTGTTGTGCGATGCACGCATCCTCAATATTTTTGAAGGCGCGGCGGAAATTCAGGCGCAAGTGATCGCCCGGCGTCTGTTAGGCTAGTGGCGTTTGCTCTAGGGTGCTGCAACCAAAGCGGTTTTGCCGCATTCCCCTTTGACGATCGCCCACAGGAGCCTTGATCATGTCCCGCCCTGCCCGATTTGGCACATTCGGCGCCCTGACCGCCGCAGCCTTCGCCCTTGCCGCCTGCGAACCCACCACGCCGCCCGTGGATCCTGCCAACGACCGCGGCTTCATTCCGGGCGGCAGCTATGCCCTGGTCGGCATGGATGGCGCGACCGTGCCGCTGCGCAACATGACGCTGACCATCGCCGAGAAAAGCGTGTCCGGCCGCGGCCCCTGCAACGGCTATGGCGCGGTCAACAATGCCGAACTGCCGCTGGTGGCCCTGTCGCCCCTGCAGACCACCGGCGTTCCCTGCGGCAAGAACACCACCATCGAGAACCGTTTCTTCCAGGTCCTGCAATCCGCGACCGAGATGGAATATTATGGCGGCGTCCTGAAGGTGAAGTCGCCCCAGACCTGGCTGATCTTCGAACGCGGCGTGACCGAGGCGCAAGCGCAGGTGACCGCACTGGACCAGGCCCGCGCGGGTCAGTAACCGGGTTTCTGCTGGCCCCGCGCCAGCCGGTCCACAAGACGCTGGCGGGCCGCCGGAACGGGCCGGCCCACCAGTTCACCGGCAATGCGCGTGGTCAGGAAATGGCCGGTGATCGCCAGCCCTTCTGCCAGACCCTGGCCGCGATTGTCGCCCGCCCCGCCCAGCATCCCCGGCAGGGGCAGCAGGCGGTCTGCCCATTCCCCCGCCCCTTCCCGGCTGACCGCGCGCCCGGACCGAGGGCTGACATAGGCCAGCCCGTCGCGCGCGCCTGTCACCGCGCAGGCCGACAGGTCAAGACCGAAGCCCATCTCCTCCAGCAGGCGGATTTCCCAGTGCAGGTAGTCGGCGCCCCAGTCGGCACCCGTTTCCATCCGGTCCAGCAGGCGTTCCGTGTCACTGACAAGGGCCGGGTGCGGGTCGCGTTCGGGCAGTGCGAAGACCAGCAGCGAACAGACCGCGTTCAGCCCGGCAAGCGCCAGAGGATCGGCCATCAGCCCCGACCGCAGGCGCACGGGTTCGACGGCAAAGGTGCCAAGCTGGTCGTCGCGCCGCGCCCGCCATCGCAGATCCAGCCGCGTGCCGGGTTGCAGCATCGCCGCGCGCTTTTGCGACACGCCGCCGGGCACCAGCCCGGAATGGCGGCCGTGCAGGTCGGTCAAGACGTCCAGGATCACCGCCGTCTCGCCGTGGGTCCGGCGGGCCAGGACGGTGCCTTCGGCCTGCCACTCCATCAGGCGCCGGGCAGGGTCAGCGACCCGTCGGCGGACAGGGGCCAGAAGGGATTGGTCGCGATTTCCCAGACATGTCCGTCGGGATCGGCGAAATAGCCGGAGTAACCGCCCCAGAAGACCTTTTCGGGCCGTTTCAGGACCGTCGCGCCCGCGTCCACCGCCGCCCGGAAGACCGCATCGGTTTCCGCATCATCCGTGCAATTCTGTGCCAGCGTCACCGCCCCCGTGCCAAGGGCCACACCGGGCCGCCCCTGGTCGGCGGCCAGATCGGCAAGCCCGAACAAGGCCAGAACCGCGCCGTTCATCTGGTAGAAGGTGACGCCCGGCTGGGAACCGGCGTGCGGCACCCATCCCCAGCCTTCATAGAACCACCGGGCGCGGTCCATGTCGGCGACGCCCAAGGTGACAAGCGTGATGCGCTGACGGGTCAGGGACATGGAACCTCCGATCGCAGCTTGGCACGAGGCCGGGTGACTGCCAAGTCAGGACATCGCCCGGCGCCGCGCCCCTGCGCCACGCAGCATCGACAGCGTATAGATCACCAAGGCCGCCCAGATCATCGGAAAGGCGATCATCTGTGCCGCGCCGAAGGGTTCGTCAAAGATCAGCACCGCGGTCAGGAAGATCATCGTCGGCGCGATGTATTGCAGGATGCCGATGGTCGACAGCCGCAACTGCTTGGCAGCCGTCGCATAGCAGATCAGGGGTACTGCCGTCACCGGCCCGCAGGCGATCAGCAGCAGCGTGTCGGCCAGGCTTCCCGACGCGAAATGCGACTGCCCGCTTGCCCCCAGCCAAAGGACATAGGCCAGGGCGAATGGCGTCAGCAGCAGCACTTCCAGCGTGAAGCCCTGGGTCGGCCCCAGCGGCAGGCTTTTCTTGCAGAAGGCATAGAAGCCCCAGGTCAGCATCAGCCCGATCGCCACCAGCGGCAGCCGCCCAAGCTGCACCGTCAGCACCACGACCGCCAGCGAGGCAAGCGCGATTGCCACCATCTGCGCCCGGTTCAGGCGTTCGCGCAGCAGCGTGGCCCCCATCAGGACGCTGAACAGCGGGTTGATGTAGTATCCAAGCGCTGCGTCAAGCGCGTGGTTGTTGCCCACGGCCCAGACATAGATCATCCAGTTCACCGAGATCAGCGCGGCGGTGATCAGCGCCATGCCCAGCAGGCGCGGCTGGCGCAAGGCGCCCGCGACCTCTCGCCAGCGGCGCTGCAGCAGCAGGACCGCAAGCGCGATGGGCAGCGACCACAGGACGCGATGGGCGATCACCTCGGACGGGGGAACGTGGGCCAGTTCCTTCATGAACAGCGGCAGAAAGCCCCACATGACATAGGTCGCGATGGCCAGGATCAGGCCACGGGGCGAATCAGCGGGTTGGGAAAGGCTGCTCATGCCGATTGCATAGGCTGCAAAAGAGGCCCGCGCCAGATGGATCAGGCAAGCCCGGCTTCGTCCAGCAGCGTCCGGCCATCGCGGTTTTCGATCTCGATCACCCACAGGTCGGGGTCGAAGCCGCGCTGCCGGGCGATGGCCTCATCGACCTCGCGTTCCGGGCCCTGGGCGATGACCTGCCAAGGGCGGCTGTCGCTGTCGAAGTCCCATTCGCGGCCATAAAGCGCGGCGGTTCCGTTTAGCATGGCGCATTTCACCAGAACCGCGCCGGCCGTTCCGTCGCCCCGCGCGGTCACATAGGCCGGGATATGGGCAAGCCCCAGCCGCGCCAGATAGGCCGAGACCCAGATGCCTGTCGCGAGCCTCGGCTCAGGCATCGCCGTCGCGGAAATCGAGTCCCATCTCGTTGTAGCGCTCGGCCTCGTCCAGCCAGTTCTCGCGCACCTTCACCTGCAGGAACAGGTGGACGCGGCGGCCCATGAATTCTTCCAGTTCGGCGCGCGCGGCCTGGCCCACGGCCTTGATCGTCTCGCCGCCCTTGCCCAGGACGATGCCCTTGTGGCCCGCGCGGGCGACATAGACGACCTGGTCGACCTTGGCGGACCCGTCCTTGCGTTCCTCCCAGGCTTCGGTTTCCACCGTCAGTTGATAGGGGATTTCCTCGTGCAGGCGCAGGGTCAGCTTTTCGCGGGTGATTTCCGCCGCGATCATGCGCATGGGCAGGTCGGCGATCTGGTCCTCGGGGTAAAGCCAGGGGCTTTCCGGCAGCGTTCCGGCCAGCCAGTCGCGCAACTGGTCGCAGCCATAGCCCTTCTCGGCGCTGATCATGAAGGTCTGCACAAAGGGGAAGGCAGCGTTCAGTTCGGCCGACAGGGCCAGCAGGGTTTCGGCCTTCACGCGGTCGATCTTGTTGATGACAAGCCCCACGGGGGTCTGGCTGTCCAGTCCCTTCAGCGATTCGATGATCGCCTTGGCGCCTTCGGTCAGTCCGCGATGCGCCTCGACCAGCAGCAGGATGATGTCGGCGTCGGCCGCCCCGCCCCAGGCGGCCTTGACCATGGACCGGTCCAGCCGGCGGCGCGGGCGGAAGATGCCCGGCGTGTCCACGAAGACGATCTGCGCCGCGTCATGGATGGCGATGCCGCGGATGCGGGCGCGGGTGGTCTGCACCTTGTGGGTGACGATGCTGACCTTGGCGCCGACCATTTGGTTCAGCAGCGTGGATTTTCCGGCATTGGGCTCGCCGATCAGGGCGACGAAGCCGGCGCGGGTGGATGTGTTGTCGGTCATGCGCGGCCCTCCAGCCGGTCCAGCAGCGCCTGCGCCGCCGCCTGTTCGATGCTGCGTTTCGTGCCCGCGCCCTGGGCCTGCGCCTCGCGACCGTCGGCCAGGCGCGCGGTGATCAGGAAGACGGGCGCGTGATCCGGACCGCTGCGTTCGGTCTGTTCATAGGCGGGCGGAGGCATTCCGTTTGCCTGCGCCCATTCCTGAAGCGCCGTCTTGGCGTCGCGGGGATCGTCCTCGAGCGTATCGAGGCGGCCGCCCCACAGGCGCAGCACGATCCGGCGCGCCGCTTCAAAGCCCGCGTCCAGATAGACAGCGGCCAGCACGGCCTCCATCGCGTCTGCCAGCAGGGCTTCCTTGCGGCGGCCGCCCGACATCATCTCGGACCGTCCCAGCTTCAGCACGTCGCCCAGCCCGATCTCGCGCGCAATGGAGGCGCAGGTTTCACCGCGGACAAGCGCGTTGTAGCGGGGGGCAAGCTGGCCTTCGCTGGCGGACTTGTCGGCGTCGAACAGCGCCTCGGCCATTACCAGGCCCAGGACGCGGTCGCCCAGGAACTCCAGCCGCTGGTTGTCCGGCCGGGTGGCGCTGGCGATGGATCCGTGGGTCAGCGCGCGCACCAGCAGTTCGGGACGCGCGAAGTCGTGCCCCAGCCGGGCCATGAAGGCGCGGATGTCGGCGCCGGGTTTCAATCGACCGCCTTGAAGAAGCGGTCCGCCCGCCAGGTCCAGAAATACAGAAGCGACCGCCCCGCGGACGAGAACATGATCCGGTCGGCGCGGCCGATCAGGTATTGCGACGGCACGAAGCCAAGGCCACCGATTTCCTGCGGAAAACGCGAATCCTCGGAATTGTCGCGGTTGTCGCCCATGAAGAAATACTGGCCTTCGGGGACCGTGAAGGTGGGCGTGTCGTCGGCGAATGCGCCGTCCTGGATGTTCAGGATGTCGTGGCTGCGTCCGCCGGGCAGGGTCTCGGTGAAACGCTGCTTGATGCACTGGCCACCCTCAGCGACCGGATCGTTGACGCAGCGCGGGATCAGCCCTTGCGGCCCCTGCTGTTCCTTGATTTCCACGAACTCGCCTGCGGGGGTGACGGGCACTTCCTCGCCGTTGATCCACAGCCGGCCGTTGCGCATCTGGATCGTGTCGCCCGGCAGGCCGATCAGCCGCTTGATGAAATCGACCCCCCGCGTGGGGTGGCGGAAGACGACCACGTCGCCCCGTTCGGGTTCCGATGCCAGGATGCGGCCGCTGATCGGGCAGATCGAGAAAGGGCAGGAATACTGAGAATAGCCGTAAGCCATCTTGTTGACGAACAGGAAGTCGCCGATCAGCAGCGTGTCCTTCATTGACCCGGACGGAATCCAGAAGGGCTGGAAGAACAGCGTGCGGAAGATGCCCGCAATGACAAGCGCCCAGAAGACGGTCTTGACCGTTTCCCACAGGCCTTCCTTTTTCTTGCCCGCCGTGCTGTCGGCCATGATGTCGTCCTTCGTCAACTAAGCGCGGGCGATTGGCCGCATTGGCGCGTTCATGGTCCCCGGCGGGGGGCAAAGTCAAGATTGGCCGGGACCGGGACGCGCCTCGATCACCACGAAAGCCTGCGCCCAGGGGTGATCGTCGGTCAAGGTGACGTGAACGATCGCGTGGTGGCCCGGCGGCGTCATCGCGGCCAGGCGGTCGGCGGCCCAGCCGGTCAGTTCCATCACCGGCTGGCCCGACCGCAGGTTGCTCACTGCCATGTCGCGCCAACTGATCCCCATGGCAAGCCCGGTGCCAAGCGCCTTGCTGCACGCCTCCTTGGCGGCCCATCGCTTGGCCAGCGTCCCGGCCTCGTCCCGGCGGCGGGCGGCCTTGGCCAGTTCCGTGGGCGTGAAGACGCGATGGCGAAAGCGGTCGCCGAAGCGGTCGAGCGTGCCGGCGATGCGCTCGATATTGGCAAGGTCCGTGCCGATGCCCAGGATCATGCGGCCTGTCCGATGCTGAAGGGGGCCGTCATTCCCGCACCTCGGTCCCGATCTCTCCGGTCTGCTGGTTGATCGTGACGACCAGCGTATAGGGTTCGCCCTCGGGCGCGGCGTCGGCATAGCGGGTTGCGCGAAACGTCACCACCAGCTCCTGCTGGGGATCGTAGGTCGCCCGGCGCGAAGCGAAATCCAGGCCATAGAAGCCGATCCCGTCCGCCCCGATGACGCGGCATTGCCGCAGCCCCAACTCGTCGCGCGGTGGGCTGATGACGACCAGCTTCCAGGCGCCACCGGCGGGTTCCACCATGTCCAGCAACACAAGGCGGACCTCGCCATTGGCATAGGTTGCCGTGTTCTGCTCCCACGGCTCGGCGATGGTATCGACACGCGGGCCGTCGCCGCAGGGCGTCACCTCGACCTGCTGGGATTGCGCTGCGCCCCCAAGCAGCGTCAAGGCGGCTGCCAGATGGATCATCCCCAGCCGGATCATGCCCGGGCCTCGTCCATGCAGCGCCGCATTTCCCGGATCGCGCCGTCAAGGCCGATGAAGACCGATTCCGCGATCAGGAAATGGCCGATGTTGAGTTCCTTGACCTGCGGGATGGCGGCGATGGGGCCGACGGTGTCGAAGGTCAGGCCGTGGCCTGCGTGAACCTCCAGCCCCAGGCTGGCGGCCAGCCGCGCGCCCTCGACCAGGCCCGCCAGTTCGCGGTCACGGTCGGTGTGGCGGCCCTCGGTGTCGTAATCGCAATAGGCGCCGGTATGCAGTTCCACGACCGCCGCGCCGATCCGCGCCGAGGCCTCGATCTGCGCCGGGTCATGGCCGATGAACAGCGACACGCGGCAGCCGGCATCCCGCAGGGGGGCGATGTAGTCGGCCAGCATCGCCTCGTTTCCCGCCACGTCCAGACCGCCTTCGGTGGTGCGTTCCTCTCGCTTTTCCGGGACGATGCAGACCGCATGGGGGCGGTGGCGCAGGGCAATGGCCTGCATTTCCGGGGTCGCGGCCATTTCCAGGTTCAGGGGCAGCGTCAGGTTCGCCATCAGGGCGTCGATGTCGGCGTCGCTGATATGGCGGCGATCCTCGCGCAGGTGGGCGGTGATGCCGTCGGCGCCTGCCGCCTCGGCCATGCGGGCGGCGCGCAGCGGATCGGGCCAGGGCGTGCCGCGGGCGTTGCGAATGGTTGCGACGTGATCGATGTTGACGCCAAGACGCAGCATGAAATCCCTCGTGCGGTTTTCGCCAGCTTAACGGGGCGCGGGCGGCGGTGCCAGTTCCGTGGCGACGGCCCACCAGCCATGCTGTTTCAACACGGTGGCGGAAATGCTGGCGCGTTCGGCAGTGTCGAAAAGCCCGAAGCAGGTGGCCCCGGAACCCGACATCCGCGCAAATGCCGCGCCTGTCGCCCGCAACGCCTTAAGCACCTGGCCGATCAGCGGCGCGATGGCCTGGGCAGGCGCTTCCAGGTCATTGCGGGTGGCGGCCAGCCAGTCCGCCAGGTCCGCAAGGCCGGTAAACGGCGGGATCGGCGGCAAGGGGTCGTTCTCTCGCCGCTCCATGGCGGCGAAAACCTGCGGCGTGGACACCGCCACGCCGGGATTGACCAGCACCAGCGGGATGGCGGGCAGCGGCGGAAGGGGTGTCACGATTTCGCCCACCCCCTGCATCCGGGCGGGGCGCGAGCCGATGCAGACCGGCACATCGGCGCCAAGCCGTTCGGGATGGTGGGGCATCGGTTGGCCCATCCGCGCCAGCCCGCGCAGGACGGCCGCCGCATCGGCCGAGCCGCCGCCGATGCCCGAGGCGACGGGCAGGTTCTTGGTCAGCCGGATCGCGGCCTCGCCGCCCGCCAGCCGCGCGGCGTGCAGGCAAAGGTTGTTCTCGGTCGAAAGGCCTGCCGCGAACGGCCCGTCGATCCGCAGCGACAATGGCCCCGGCTCCAGCATCACCCTGTCGCCCATGCCTGCAAAGGCCACCAGCGAATCCAGCAGGTGATAGCCGTCGGCGCGGCGGCCGGTCACATGCAGCGCAAGGTTCAGCTTGGCCGGCGCAGCCTCAAGGATGGGCATGGATCAGTTGTTCGCGGCCTGCGGGGCGGGGGCCGGGGTCTGGACCGCGCCTGCGGCTTCCTCGGCAAGGACGGCGTCCAGGCCGCGATCCAGCTTGGCGCGAAGCCGGTCGGGATCGACATCGTCGGTCTCGGTCGGGTCCAGCGACAGGGCGCGCTGCCACTGGATCTCGGCCTCGCGATAGCGGCCGACCTTCCAGTAGATGTCGCCCAGGTGGTCATTGACCAGCGGGTCCTGCGACATGGTCAGGATCGCCTTTTCCATCGGCGCGACCGCTTCCTGATAGCGGCCCAGCCGGTAATAGGCCCAGGCCAGAGAGTCGAGGATGTAGCCATCGTCCGGCGACAGCTCGACCGCCTTCTTGATGAGGTCGAGCGCCTGGTCCAGGTTCTCGTTCCGGTCGATCCAGCTATAGCCCAGGTAGTTCAGCAGGCTGGCCTGGTTCGGTCGGATCTCGATCGCGGCCAGGAAATCGGCCTCGGCCCGGTCGAACTGCCGGGACCGTTCCAGGGCGATGCCGCGCGCGTAAAGCGGGAACCACCGCGCGTCGTCGGGGGCACCTTCCAGCAGGGCCAGCGCCTTGTCATAGGCCGGCACGGCCTGGGCGAACTTCTCCTGCTGGCGCAGAAGATCGCCAAGCGCGATCCAGGCCTGGGCCAGGTCGGGATAAGCTGCAGTCAGCGACAAGGCGGCCTTGCCGGCCTCGTCCGTGCGGCCTGCGCGCGACAGGGTGTCGATGCGCGCCAGTTCCGCCGCGGGCCGCATCTGGCCCATGCGGCGCAAGGCGTCGTATTCGGGTTCAGCCAGGTCGAACTGCTGACGTTCCTGCAGGATCTGGGCCACCATCAGCCGCGCCTCGGCGGTTTCGGGCGACAGCCAGGCGGCCAGCCGGGCATGGATCAGCGACAGCGGTTCGGGATCCGGGCTGCTGACCAGGGCCGAGGCGAAGGTCAGGAAAACCTGCGATATGCCGTCGGCTGGCGTCTTGACCACATCGAAGGTGACCGGCTGGCCCGCCTTGATCCGGTCGCGCAGGGCCAGAAGCTGCGGCTCGGCCTCGACGCCGGGCACGGCCTCGATCATGGCAACGGCCTCGTCGCGGCGTTCCAGTTGCGCCAGGATCTGCGCCCGGGCGGTGAAGCCCAGGATATGGGCGCCGGTCAGGTCGTCCGCCAGCAGTGATTCGGCCCCTTCGTAGTCGCCGACAAGCGCGCGGGCCAGGGCCAGGTGATAATTCACCATCGGCGCCACGCCCTCGACGCGGGCCAGACGTTCGAACTCGGCAAGCGCCTCGGACGCCTTGCCGGCGCCCAGCAGCCCCCAACCGCGCAGCATCCCGGCCAGCAGGTCGGCCTCGGAATCCGGATCGGTGGGGGTGCCGACATCGGCCAGAAGCCCGGTCCAGTCGCCGGAATGGACCAGCTTTGCCCGGTCGATCAGGCGCGACAGTTCGGTCGGCTCGCCCTCGGACCCGATGCGGGTGGCAAGGGCCACGGCGCGGTCGATTTCCCCTGCCGAAACCAGGGCCACAAGGGCGCTGTCCTGCAGGAAACGGTCGTCGGGATCATGGGCCACGGCCTGCACGAAAAAGCGCGCGGCGGCCTGGAAGTCGTTTTCCACCGTCGCCATGCGCGCCGCCAGGAACGGCCCGGCCAGGCCAAAGGTCACGGGCGCCGGACCGGATACGGGCGCCTCGGCGGCAGGGGCGTCACCCTCGGGGCGCGGATCGGGGCGATCCTGGGCCTGGGCAGGCAGCGACATCGCCGCCAGAAGGGCTGCGATCAGGGCCAGGTTCGGGCGGGTTAGGGTCACGGCATCCATCCCGGAAAGTCACGAAAGCGTTTGACCGACCCTAGCCTGCGCCCCGGCGCGGGGCAACGCCGGGGTCCGCCCTTCTCATCACATATTCGGGTAATTCGGCCCGTCGCCGCCCTGCGGGGTCGTCCAGACGATGTTCTGGCTGGGGTCCTTGATGTCGCAGGTCTTGCAGTGGACGCAGTTCTGGAAGTTGATCACGAAGCGCGGGCCGTTGGCGTCCTCGACCACCTCATAGACGCCCGCCGGGCAATAGCGCTGCGCGGGTTCCGCATATTCAGGCAGGTTGACCGCAATCGGAATCGAGGGATCCTTCAGCTTCAGGTGGCAGGGCTGGCTTTCCTCGTGGTTGGTAAAGGAAAAGGCCACGTTGGTCAGCCGGTCGAAGGACAGCCTGCCGTCGGGCTTGGGATAGTCGATGGGCTTGAACTTGGCGGCCTTGCCCGTGGCCTCGGCATCCGTCTTGCCGTGCTTCCAGGTCCGCAGGATGTTGCGGCCCGTCAGCCCGGCCCCCCACATGTCCATGCCGCCCAGCACCAGCGATGGCCAGAGCCCATAGCGCGACCAGGCCGGCTTGACGTTGCGCACCTTCCTGAGATCCTGGCCGATGGCGCCCGTCCGCACGGCGGTGTCGTAATCCGTCAGCCGGTCGCCCTCGCGCCCCGCGGCAATCGCCGCCGCCGCCGCCTCGGCCGCCTCGATCCCCGAGATCATGGCGTTGTGGTTGCCCTTGATGCGCGGCACGTTGACCATGCCCGCCGAACAGCCCAGCAGCACGCCGCCCGCAAAGGACAGCTCCGGCAGCGACTGGTAGCCGCCTTCGGAGATCGCGCGGGCGCCATAGGAGATGCGCTTGCCGCCTTCCAGCAGTTCCGCCACCATCGGGTGGTGCTTGAAGCGCTGGAACTCCATGTAGGGATAAAGATAGGGGTTCTCGTAGTTCAGGTGGACCACGAAGCCCACCATCACCAGGTTGTCCTCGTAGTGATAGATGAAGGAGCCGCCGCCGGTGTTCTTGCCCAGGGGCCAGCCCATCGTGTGGACCACGCGGCCCTTCTGGAACTTCGAAGGATCGACCTCCCAGATCTCCTTCATGCCGAGGCCGTATTTCTGCGGCTCGTGGCCCTCGGAAAGGTTCAGGCGGTTGATGATCTCCTTGGCCAGGCTGCCGCGCACGCCTTCGCCGATGAAGACATATTTCCCGTGCAGCTCCATGCCGGGTTCATAATGGGGGCCGGGGGTGCCGTCGGACTGCAACCCCATCTCGCCCGCGACCACGCCCTTCACGCGCTCGCCATCCCAGACGACCTGCGACGCCGCCATGCCGGGGAAGATCTCGACGCCCAGTTCCTCGGCCTGTTCGGCCAGCCAGCGACAGACGCTGCCCATGCTGACGATATAGTTGCCGTGGTTGTTCATCAGGCGCGGCATCGGCCAGTTCGGCACGCGGACCTGCCCCGCCTCGCCCAGGACATAGAAGTTGTCGTCGACGACCTCGGTCTTGACCGGGGCGCCGCGTTCCTTCCAGTCGGGGATCAGGCGGTTCAGCCCGATGGGATCCAGCACCGCGCCCGACAGGATATGCGCGCCGACCTCGGACCCCTTTTCCAGGACCACCACGGACAGATCCGGGTCGATCTGCTTCAGCCGGATCGCCGCGGACAGACCCGAAGGTCCCGCCCCCACGATCACGACGTCATACTCCATCGACTCGCGCTCGGGCTGCGTGGTGACGGTCATGGCTCGGCTCCCCCTTGCTTGGCTTTTGTCATGTAGCGATTCTGCCGCGCTGCGGCAATGCTGACGCGACGGCCAAAAACTGCCGGGGATCCGGCCTCTGGTCTTGCAATGGCACGGCAGTTCGGGGCACTTTGCCTCCAACCAAGGTCGCGCCCCTGCCATTCGGATGGCAGGGGCGTTGCCTTAGCATTTGGACGAAACCGCATCCCGCAAAGGTTTGCATCCCGCAGAGGATTGGGCAGCGATGGACAAGATTCCGATGACCCGCAGCGGCTATGCCGCGCTTGAACGCGAATTGGGCGAGCTGAAGTCCAAGGAACGCCCCGCGATCATCCGCCAGATCGCCGAGGCGCGCGAACATGGCGACCTGTCGGAAAACGCCGAATACCACGCCGCGCGCGAAAAGCAGGGCTTCATCGAGGGCCGGATCAAGGAACTGGAATCGATCCTGTCGAGGGCCGAGCAGATCGACCCGTCCAAGCTGTCGGGTTCCGTCAAGTTCGGCGCAATCGTCAACCTTGTGGACGAGGACACCGACGAGGAACGCACCTACCAGATCGTGGGCGAGGCCGAAGCGAATATCGAAAGCGGGCTTTTGAACATCCGCTCGCCCCTGGCCCGCGCGCTGATCGGCAAGGACGTGGGCGACAGCGTCGAGGTGGCGACACCGGGTGGGCAGCGCAGCTATGAAATCCTGGCAATCCGGTACGAATAGCCCATGTCCCTGGTCGCCCGCATCACCTCTCTGGCGCAGCGCGACGCGCTGAGCGTCACCGGCATCGCGCTGTCCGCGGCCTGGCTGTTCCTTGTGGCGCTGTTCTGGCTGATGTCCCCGGGCGGCGAGGGCAGCCAGGGCGGGATCGCCAGGCTGGTCACGATCATGGGCGCGATCCTGCCGCTGGTCCTGATCTGGCTGGCCGTCGGCATGGCCCGCGCCCTGGCCGTCCTGCGCGCCGAGGCGGACGACCTGCGCCATCGCCTGGTCCAGCTTCGCGATGCCGCAGCGACCCGAGGCGCCCCTCTGCAGCGCCCGGCCGCGGAAGGGGCCGTCGCCGAGGACGCCGATTCCCTGCCCCGCACGCCCGCGCCCATGCCTGCACCCGCGCCCTCGCGTCCGGCGCCGCGCCCTGCGGAACAGCGCGCCCTGCCCCCCAGGGCCGAGCCTGCCCCTGCCGCGCCGGTCGATCCCGACACGCTGATCCGCGCGCTGAACTTTCCCGATGGCGCGGATGATGCGCCCGCCATCGCCGCGCTGCGCACGGCCTTGCAGGACCCCGATCATGCCCGCGTCCTGCGCGCGGCGCAGGATGTGGTGACGCTGCTGGCAGGCCAGGATCTGTATATGGACGACCTGTTGCCGGATCCCGCGCCCCTGCCTGCCTGGCGGCGTTATGCCCAGGGCGAAAGAGGCAGCGCGGTCGCGCCCTTGGGCGGCATCCAGGATCCGGTTGCCCTGGACATCGCGGCGGGCCTTCTGCAGCGCGACGAGATCTTCCGCGACACGGCCCACCATTTCCTGCGCCATTTCGACGGGATGCTTGCCCGGCAACTGCCGCAGATGGACGACGCGCAGATCGCCGTGCTGGCCGAAACCCGGTCCGCCCGGGCCTTCATGCTGCTGGGCCGGCTTTCCGGCAACTTCGGCTGATCCCGGGCCGGCCTAGACGGGCCGGCGCAGCAGGGCGACGGGTCCCGACCACGGCCAGCCAAAGCGACCGCGCCCGATCTCGGCAAAGCCCAGGGCGGCATAAAAGGCCATGGCGGCGTGGTTCCTGACCTCGACTTCGGCCCGCAAGCCGGGATGGCCCGATCGGCGCGCGGCACCGGACGCGTTTTCCAGCAGCGCCCGCCCGACACCCTGCCCCCGCCTTGCCGCAACGATCCCGTCGATCACAAGGTCGGCCGTGGGCGGCGCGGCGCGGTAAAGCAGCCGCGCCGCCATGGGCAGGCCGGCAAGAAAGCCGCCGCCCGAGTCGCGAAGCCCTGCCACGCCACCAAGCCGGCCTGCCGCATCGATGGCCGCGATGCCGTGGCAGGCGCGGACAAGGGGCGGGCCGGGCGACAAGGGCGGGGCAAAGGCTGCCCACCAAAGCTGCGCGGCGGGGATCAGGTAGGCGGCGGGAATGGGGCTTGCGATCTTCACCCGGCCTTGCCTTCCGTTTGCGCATCGTGCAACCAAGGTGCCGCGTTCCCGTCTGATGCGAAAGCCCCCATGTCCCCGATCCCCCATCCCGGCGCGTCGTCGCGGCAAGCCCCCGCCGATGCGGCCGAGGCACGGCCTCCTCGCGCGATGTTCCTGCAGGGCGCGGTCAAGTCCTTGCCCTTCCTGATCGTGATGATCCCCTTCGCCGTCCTGTTCGGCGTCGTCGCGACCGAGGCGGGCATGGATATCGCGCAGGTCATGGGCTTTTCCGTGCTGGTGCTGGCGGGGGCGTCCCAATTCACGGCGGTCCAGCTTCTGTCCGACAACGCCTCGGTCGTGATCGTGATCCTGTCCTGCCTTGCGGTGAACCTGCGGATGGCGATGTATTCGGCCTCGCTGGTGCCCTGGCTGCGCCATGCCAGCGGCGGGCAAAAGGCTTGGGTCGCCTATGCCCTAGTGGACCAGAGCTATGCCCTGTCCATCCAGGAATACGAGGCCGACCCCGCGATGAGCCTGCCGCAGCGGCTGGCCTTCTTCGCAGGCGTGGCGACGGTTGTCTGCCTGCCCTGGATGATCTGTTCCTGGATCGGCGCAACCGTGGGCCAGGCCATCCCCGATGGCATCGCGCTTGATTTCGCCATGCCCATCACCTTCCTGGCGATGATCGCGCCGATGCTGCGCACGCCCGCGCATCTGGCCGCCTGCTTCGTGGCGATCGCGGCGGCGCTGCTGCTGGCGGGGCTGCCCTCGGGGCTGGGGCTGCTGATCGCGGCGCCCCTGGGCATGGCCACCGGGGCCATCATCGAGACGCGGGCGAAGGGGAAGGCTGCGGCATGACGAACGGACCTTCCGACCTGACCATCTGGCTGGTGATCGTGGTGCTGGGCATCGGCACCTTCCTGATCCGCTGGTCCTTCCTGGGCGCGCTTGGCAACCGGGACATGCCGCCCTGGGTGCTGCGGATGCTGCGCTATACGCCCGTGGCGGTGCTGCCCGCGCTTGTGGCGCCGCTGGTGGTCTGGCCCGCCGCGACCGGCGGTCAGCCCGACCCGGCGCGGATGGCCGCCGCCACGGTGACGGTGGCGGTCGGCCTGTGGACGAAGAACATGATCGTCGCGATCCTTGCGGGCGCGATCACCCTGTTCGGCCTGCTTTACATGTTGTAGCCGACGATCCGGCCGTCCTTCTGGCGCAGAAGCACGTCATGGTTGTTGGCCGGGTCGCCATCCATGTGGCGCTTCGACTGGACATTGGGCAGGGTCAGGAACCAGTTGCGCAGCTTGATCGGGCTGAAGCCCGTCGGCGCGTTTTCAAACCCCGGCACGCGGCGCAGGGCCTTGCCGCTGTTGACCGCGCAATAGCTTTTGGGCGAAGCGCCCTGCATCTCGACCGAACGGATCGCGGCATCGGCGACCTCGCGGCTGACGAAGACGGTATCCTCGGCCACCCAATAGGTGCTGCGGGCGTGATAATCGATATAGAAGTTCTTGAAGTTGTCGGTGATCCCGTACAGCACGTCGTTGCGTTCGGGGATGCGCGGATGTTCCCAGCTTCCCGCCGGGTCATAGATCACCCGCTGGCTGCCATTGATCATCAGCCCGGAATGACCGCCTTCGCCCCGCGGGATGCCGATCACGGTCAGCAGCGTGATCGACGGCGGCTCGTCCGAGACGAAACGCGCGGCCCGCAGTTCCTCGTCGGTGTCCCAGACGCGTTGGGCGCCGCAGGCGGCAAGGGCGGCAGGCAGCGCGGCCGCAAGGAAAACCCGTCTTTTCATGAATGAAAGCCCGTCGGATCAGCTATTGGCCAGGGCCAGGAAGATCAGCACCAGGATCGACAGGATCGTGGTCCAGGTCGCAAGCTTGATGAAGCCCGCGAAGGTCCGCTGCTGTTCGCTGATGTCCATGGTCCCGACCTTGTGCTCGGTGGTCTCGTGATGATGCGTGGCCATAGGCTGCCCTCCTGTTCCGCTTTGATCCTGCGATAGCCGAAACCGCCTGTCCTGTCACGCCCCCCACAGCAGGGCGCCGTCGCGCTCGCCCATCTGTGACACGATCCCCTGCCGGCGCAGGTGGTTCACATGGGCCACAGCCTCAACCAGGGCCAGGCCGAATTCGCCCGCACCGATCCGGCGCTTGAACAGGATGTCGAAGCAGCCGACCGCGCTGCGCGGTTCTTCCCGCAGGGCCGCGACAAGCCGCGCAAGCGCGCTGTGATGGTTTTCGATCAGTTGCCGCAGCCGCGTGGGCAGGCCGGTGAAGGGCAGCTTGTGGCCGGGCAGGACCAGGTGCCGCGCCTGTGCCAGGTCCAGCATCCGGCCGCAGCTTTCGATCCATTCGCCCACCGGATCGGCCTCGGGCTCGGTCGGGTAGACCCCCAGGTTGGGCGATATCGAGGGCAGAAGCTGGTCGCCCCCGATCACCAGGTCGTCGTCCAGCGACCAGAAGGTCGCGTGGCAGGGCGCGTGCCCGTGACCCATCGCCACCCGCCAGCGGCGGCCCCCGAAGGCAACCTGCTGGCCGTCCACCAGCCGGGTAAAGCCCAAAGGCAGGGGGTGGACGCAATCGGCGAAGTTGAAGGGCCGTTCTGCCGCGCGCTTGTCCAGCATGGCCCCCGGCATCCCGGCACGGCGCCAGAAGGCCAGCGATTCAGGCGTGGCCCGGTCCTGCCGGTCCAGGACCAGCATCCGCGCCGTCAGCCAGGCCGTGCGGCTGATCATCAGTTCGGCCCCGTCCCGCGCCATGAACCAGCCTGCCAGACCGACATGGTCGGGATGATGATGGGTGCCGATGACCCGCAGGATCGGACGCCCCCCCAACGGACCCGCCAGCAGGGCGGCCCAGGCGTCCCGGCCCGCCGGGGTGTCGAAGCCGGTATCGACCAGCGTCCAGCCCTCACCCTCGGCCAGGGCATAGACATTGACGTGATCCAGCGCCATCGGCAGCGGCAGGCGCATCCACAAGACGCCCGGCGCCACCGTCACGGCTTCGCCGGTGGCAGGCGGGGCGTCGAACGGATAGGCGATCACGCCGCCACGTCGCCCGCAAGCGCCGCGTCGCTGATCCCGGCCAGGTCATCCACCCCAGCCAGGGCCTCGGCCAGGTCCGACGCATGGCGCGGCAGGACGCGCGCCATGAAGACCCGCGCCAGGGCCAGTTGCGCCTCGCCCCCCGCCTGCACCGCGCGCAGGTGGTAGAGCCCGCCCAGCACGCGCGCGAAGGCCGTCAGATAGGGCACCGCCCCGGCAAAGCGCACCGGCATCTCGCGCTCGAGCAGCGCATGGGTCGCCTCGCGCAGCGTTTCCGCCGCCTGCCATAGCTGATTGGCCATCTGCGGATGATCGGCCTGCGCGGCCTTGGCGCCGTCCGCGATTTCGTCCAGCAGGCGCAGGGCAGCGTCGCCGCCGTCGGACAGCTTGCGGCCCACAAGATCCATCGCCTGGATGCCGTTTGTGCCTTCGTAGATCGGCGTGATGCGCACGTCGCGCAGATACTGGGCCGCGCCGGTTTCCTCGACATAGCCCATGCCGCCATGCACCTGCACGCCGATATCGGCCACCCGGCAGCCGACATCGGTGCCGTAAGCCTTGGCGATGGGCGTCAGGAAGGCCGCGCGGGCGGCGTGGACCGCATCGCCCGTAGCGCGTTCCAGGTCGATGGCGGTGGCGCAGGCCAAGCCTATGGCGCGGGCGGCGAACACCTCGGCCCGGGCGGTGGCCAGCATCCGGCGCACGTCGGGATGCTGAATGATCGGTCCCATCTGGTTGCGGTCCTGGGCATAGGCGACCGCCTGCTGCAATGCGGCCTCGGCCACGCCCACGCCTTGCATCCCCACGCCAAGGCGGGCCACGTTCATCATCGTGAACATGGCGGCCATGCCCTTGTGTTCGCCGCCCACCAGCCAGCCGGTCGCGCCCTCGAAGCTCATCACGCAGGTGGGGCTGCCGTGGATGCCCAGCTTTTCCTCGAGGCTGACGACCTTGAGGCTGTTGGCAACCCCAGGACGGCCCTGGTCGTCGGGGATCAGCTTCGGCACCATGAACAGGCTGATGCCCTTGGTCCCCTTCGGCGCGCCGGGCAGGCGGGCCAGCACCAGGTGGCAGACGTTTTCCGTCACGTCGCTGTCGCCCCAGGTGATATAGATCTTCTGCCCCGTCACTCGATAGGTGCCGTCGCCATTCGGTTCCGCCTTGGTCACCAGCGCGCCGACGTCACTGCCTGCACCGGGTTCGGTCAGGTTCATCGTGCCAGACCATTCGCCGGAAATCAGCTTGGGCAGATACAGCGCCTTCAGGTCGTCGCTGGCGTGATGTTCAAGCGCCTCGATCTGGCCCTGGGTCAGCAGGGGGTTCAGTTGCAGCGCAAGGCAGGCGCCCGACATCATCTCGGCCACGGCCATGTTCAGGGCCTGGGGCAGGCCCATGCCGCCATGGTGTGGATCGGCCGAAAGCCCGATCCAGCCGCCCTCGGCAATGGCACGGAACCCCTCGGCATAGCCGGGCGACGACCGGACGCGGCCATTCTCCAACACTGCGGGATGTTCGTCGCCCGCGCGGTTCAAGGGGGCCAGCACGTTGGTCGCAAGCTTGCCCGCCTCGGCCAGGATGGCGGCGGCGGTCTCGGCCGTCGCCTCGGCAAAGCGGTCGGTCCGGGCAAGTTCGGGGAACGGCACGACATGGTTCAGGATGAAGTCGATCTGCGCGACCGGTGCCTTGTAGCTCATCTGGATCCCTCTCCCTCGGCGCCTTGGCATTCGGTCCCGGCGCGACTATCAGACTGTCACAAGCCATCTTATGGGGCTTGGAACAAGGCTCAACCGAAACCCGGCGTCACGGATGCAGACCGAACAGCTGTTGCCAGATCAGATGGGCCTGGCCCGCGCGGCGATCCTGCTGGCGGGCGGCGATGTCGTGGCCATCCCGACCGAGACGGTTTACGGCCTTGCAGGGGACGCCCGCAACGGACAGGCAGTCGCGCGGATCTATGCCGCCAAGGGCCGCCCGTCCTTCAACCCGCTGATCGTGCATGTGCCGGATCTGGATGCGGCGCGCCCCATCGCCCAGATCACGCCCGAGGCCGAAGCCCTGGCCGAAGCCTTCTGGCCCGGCGCGCTGACGCTGGTCCTGCCGCTGCGCCCGGATTCAGGCATCGCCTCGCTGGTCACGGCGGGCCTCGATACCATCGCGATCCGCGTGCCCGCCCATCCCGTCGCGCAGGCGCTGCTGCGGCTGACGGGTCCGCTGGCCGCGCCCTCGGCCAATGCCTCGGGCCGGATCAGCCCGACAAGCGCCGCGCATGTGCTGGACCCCGACGGAGGGCTTGACGGCCGCATCGCAGCCATCCTCGATGCCGGACCCTGCGCGGTAGGCCTTGAGTCCACCATCCTGGGCTGGCCGGGGGGCCGCGCCACATTGCTGCGCCCTGGCGGCATCCCTGCCGAAGCCATCGCGGAAAGGCTGGGCCGCCCTCTGGCCCTCCACGAGGCCGATCCCACCGCGCCCAACGCCCCGGGCCAACTGACCAGCCATTACGCGCCGAACGCGACGCTGCGCCTTGACGCCGTCGATCCTCGCGGGGACGAGACGCATGTCGCCTTCGGCCAGCCCGGTCCCTTTTCCCTGTCCGAAACCGGCGACCTGGCCCAAGCCGCGGCGCGCCTGTTCGACACGCTGCGCCGTGCCGACCGGGAAGGCCGTCCTATTGCCGTGGCCCCCATCCCGGACCACGGGCTGGGCGCCGCGATCAACGACCGCCTGCGCCGGGCCTCCGCCCCGCGCGACTGACGACTTATCTTCTGTGCCGAACTATCCCGGGGGAAGTCTGCAGGACGGGGGGGCAGCGCCCCCCTGCCCCGGTCACAGGCCCAGCGAACCGTAGACGTTCGAGATCCGCCGGATCGCCACGACATACCCGGCCGTGCGCATGTCATCGACCTTGGGATTGGACATCCAGACCTCCTTCATCTTCTTGAAGGCCTCGCGCATGGTGTCATCCAGGCCCGACCGCACCAGATCCAGCTCGTCCGCGCCATGCAGGAAGGCCTCCTTGAAGCCCCGCGCCAGCTCGAAGTTGGTTCCCGTGTCGGCCGAAATCCGTTCCAACTCTTCGATCAGCAGGCGCGCGCGGGCCTCCTCGTGGCGGCGCTCAAGCCGGCCCAGGCTGATCTGGGACAGGTTCTTGACCCATTCGAAATAGCTGACCGTGACGCCACCCGCGTTGGCATACATGTCGGGGATGATGACCACGCCCTTGCGCTTCAGGATGGCATCGGCATCAGCGGTCACGGGACCATTGGCCGCCTCGATGATCAGCTTGCACCTGATGCGATCGGCATTTTCGGCATGGATCACGCTTTCGATCGCCGCAGGGATCAGGATGTCGCACTCATCCTCAAGGGCGGCCAGGCCGTTCTCGTTGTAGTCGCCGCCCGAAAAGCCCTTGATGCCCCCGGTCGCGCGGATATGGCCGCGCAGGGCGTCGATGTTGATCCCCTGCGGGTTGCGGATCGCGCCGTCGCGCTCGATCACGCAGGTGATCAGGGCCTTGTCCTCGGCCGACAGGAACTGCGCCGCGTGATAGCCCACATTGCCCAGGCCCTGCACGATCACCCGCTTGCCACCCAGGCCGCCTTCCAGCCCGGCCTTCTTCATCACGTCGGCGTGGCGGAAGAACTCGCGCAGCGCGTATTGCACGCCACGGCCCGTGGCTTCGACCCGGCCCTCGATCCCACCGGCATGGCGCGGCTTGCCGGTGACGCAGGCCTTGGCGTTGATGTCGTCGGGATGCAGCCGCTTGTAGGCATCGGCCATCCAGGCCATCTCGCGTTCGCCCGTCCCCATGTCCGGCGCCGGGACGTTCTGGCTGGGCGAGATCAGATTGCGCCGCGACAGTTCATAGGTGAAGCGGCGGGTGATCCGCTCCAGCTCATCCTCGTTCCAGGCGCGCGGGTCGATGCAAAGACCCCCCTTCGATCCGCCGAAGGGCACCTCGACCAGGGCGCATTTATAGGTCATCAGCGCGGCCAGGGCCTCGACCTCGTCCTGGTTCACGTCCAGCGAATAGCGGATACCGCCCTTCACGGGCTCCATATGTTCCGAATGGACGGACCGATAGCCGGTGAAGGTGTGGATCTGGCCGCGCAGCCGGACCCCGAAGCGCACCGTATAGGTCGAGTTGCAGACCCTGATCTTTTCTTCCAGGCCCGGCTGAAGGTCCATCAGGCTTGCGGCATGGGTGAACATCCGCTCGACTGAATCGCGGAAGGATACATGGGGGATCGCCATCAACAGCTCCTGATATTCGCTGGCTCGGTTCGGTGGTTGCCCAGAGGCTATGCCAGTGCGCCAGAGGGTCCAAGACCAAACTGAACAAAAACAAGGCATCTTCTCTGCTTCTTGCCCGGCATTGCCCCATCAGGGTCCATATCCGAAAGGAATCGACTGCAACCTTGGACGCTCATTCGGGGTTGAAGCCGCAGCCCTCGGTGATAGGCATGTTCCATTTGGGGATAAAAGATGGCCAAATGTCAGGCGGTTAGTCCAGGCCGCAAGTTCGATCAGGTCATTCGCGGCGCCACCGCGATCTTTCTGCGCGACGGGTTCGCCGGGGCAAGCGTCGATGACATCGCGGCCGAGGCGCAGGTGTCCAAGGCGACGCTCTACAGCTATTTCCCGGACAAGACGGCCATGTTCCAGGAAGCCATGCGCGCAGAAGCGGCCCGCCTCGAGGATGGCTTTGCCCTGGACATCGACACGGATCTGTCCCCCGACCAAGCCCTGCCCCTGATCATCGCCGCGATTGCCGCATGGATGGCGGATCCCGCGCGCATCAACTTCCTTCGTCTTCACCTGGCCGAGGCGGGCCGCTGCGGCACCCCGCCGGGGGGCGGGCGGGACCGGCTGGTGCGGATCATCCAGGACGCGGTCCAGCCCCACCTGGATCGCTGGGCACGAAGCGGGCAGCTTGCGATCGAGGACACGGGCCTTGCCACGCGCCAGCTTGTCGCGCTGTCCCTTTCGGGCATTGTGGACGGCCTTCTGTTCGATCCCCGGTCAAGGATGGCCAAGGCCGATACCGATGTGGTGGCACGCTCGGCCGCGCAGCTGTTCCTCCGGGCCTTCATGCCGGCCAGCCCGCCCGAACGCCGCCGCCGCGCCGGCGGGCAATGATGCAAACGTGACGGCCGCGACGCCTTCTCAAGGCAGGGCGCGGCCTGTATCATCCGCAAGCCAAGCCCGCGACAGACGGGCGCTCCCGAGGGAATATCGACGATCATGAAGATTATCACGATTCTGCTGCCGCTTGCCGCTGCCAGCCTGGTATCGGCCTGCATGGCCCCGGCCCCGGTTCCGGCGCCGATCCCCGAACCCGCGCCGGTGGCCTATGTGCCCCCCGCGCCCACGCCCGCGCTTGGCGTGTCGGGCCTGACCGAACGCAAGCCCGACCTGTGCGGCGCGACCAAGAACTATGGCTCGTCGGTCGGCCAGCCGGGCAGCGTGATCCCGACCCTTGGCATCACCAAGGACTATCGCGTGGTCGAATATCGCGGGATCGAGCCGCAGGACTATGACCCCAACCGGATCGTCTTCCGCCTGGATGCGGCCGGAACCATCACCAATGTCGATTGCGGGTGACGCCATGACTGCCAGAAGCCTTATCCTTGCCCTGACCGCCACCGCCATCCTTGCCGCCTGCGAGCCGGTGCCGGTCGAGCCCCTGCCCGACACGCCCCCCGACGACTGCCGGGCCTCGGCCTACCAGGGGCTTGTGGGCCAGCCGGTATCCGTCCTGACGGCCATGACCTTCCCGATCGGCACCCGCCAGATCGGACCGGACGATGCCGTCACCTCGGATTTCCGGCCCGAGCGTCTGAACATCGAATACGGCCGCACCGGCTTGATCGAGAAAGTCAGCTGCTACTGACCCAGGCAAGGGCGGCAAGGCGCCGCCCTTTTCGCCATTGCCTTGCGGCACGGCGGGTGTCACCATCCTGACATGATGAATGCCGGCCCGCCGTTTCAAGCCGATCCCGATCGCGTCGTCTTTGACCGTGCGGAACTGTCGCTGATCCTGTCGGTCTATGGCCGCTTCGTCGCGGCGGGCGAATGGCGCGACTATGCCATGTCCTTCCTGCGCGACGCGGCCGTCTTCAGCGTCTTCCGCCGCGCGACCGAACACCCGCTTTACCGGATCGAGAAGCGCCCCCGCCTGCGCGCGGCCCAGGGCGCCTATTCCGTGATCGGCATGGACGGGCGGATCCTGAAGCGCGGGCATGACCTGGCCCAGGTTCTGCGGGTGCTGGACAAGGCGCTGATCCGGTCGGTGGACTAGGTTCCGCGCGGCTTGGCCCGCGTGGTGGGATCGGCCTCTCGCGGGTCCTCGGGCCAGGGGTGTCGGGGATAGCGGCCGCGCATGTCCTTTCTGACATCGGCATAGGATGACGCCCAGAAACCCGGCAGGTCCGTCGTCACCTGCACGGGCTTGCCGCCCGGCGACAGCAGGCTGATTCGCAAGGGCCGCCCGCCCACGACCGGGTGGCGCGTCACGCCGAACAATTCCTGCAGGCGCAGCTCGATCGAGGGCTGTTCGTGGTCATAGTCGATCGGCACCTTGCGGCCTAGGGGCGTGACGAAATGCGCCGGAACCTCGCGGTCCAGCCGCTGCTGGCCGTCCCAGCCGATGCGCGCCTTCAGGGGCTCGACCAGATCCAGCCCGCGCAGATCAGCCAGTGTCCTCGCCCCGCCCAGCAAGGGCAGCAGCCAGTCCGCGTCGGCCAGAAGGCTTGCATCGTCCACCGGCCCCAGATCCGGCAACAGCGCGATCCGCGCCCGCAACCGTGCCGCAGCCTGCGTCCAGGTCAGCCCGTCCAGCCGCAGCCCTTCCAGGGCGGCCCGGGCGACAGCTTCTTCCGGGACTTCGGGCCAGGCCCGATCCGACAGGACCAAGGCTCCCAGTCGTTCCTGCACCCGAGCCAGCACGCGCCCCTCGCGCCGCGACCATTCGCAGATCCCGGCCGCTTCGATCCTGTCGCCATGCAAGTCGCGCAGGCTGGACTCATCCAGCCGTGCCGCCATGCGGATGCGGGCTTCGCGTCCGTCACCGTCCAGATCGACGGCCACGATCAGCCGCTGCGCGGCCATCGGGTCGCTCCCCTCCATCACCGCACCCTTGCCGCCCGACAGCACGAAGCGCGGCTCGTCCCCCTTGCGGCGCAGACCGATCCGATCGGGATAGGCCAGCGAGACGATGCCGCCCAGTTCTTCTTCACGCAGATATCCCGGGGGGACCGAGGGGCTGGCCCCCCGGCCGTCGCGGGACGCAACCAGCCGCCGCAGCCGCGCAGCCTCGTCGCGGATCTGCTGGACGACTGCCCGGTTCGCCTCGAACGGATGACGGGCAGCAAAAGCCTTGGGATCGCGCAGCGCCGACAGCCGCAGGGACAGATCGACCGGCGCCCCCCGCAGCGGATCGCGGTTCGACAACAGCGCCGCGACATCGGCCGCATCCGGCCCCGCCAGCGTCAGCATATGCGCCAGCCGGGGATGCAGCGGCAACCGGGCCAAGGCGCGGCCGTGATCGGTGATCCGCCCCGCCGCGTCCAGGGCCTGAAGCCCCCGCAGCAATGCCCGCGCCTCGGCCAGGGCGCCTTCGGGCGGTGGCGTCAGGAAGTCCAGGTCGTCCGGCTCGGATCCCCAGGCGGCCAGTTCCAGGGCAAGGCCCGCCAGGTCGGCCACGGCAATCTCGGGCGGGGCAAAGGCGGGCAGCGCGCCTTCCTCGGCCCGCGCCCACAGGCGATAGCAGATGCCTGGCGCCACGCGGCCCGCGCGGCCCCGGCGCTGCTCGGCCTCGGCCCGGCTGACGCGTTCCGTCACCAGCCGCGACATCCCCGACCCCGGATCGAAGCGCGCCCGCCGCGCCCGGCCCGCATCGACCACCACACGCACCGCCGGGATGGTCAGCGAGGTTTCGGCGATCGCCGTCGCCAGCACGATCCGGCGCCGCGCGCCGGGGGGCGACAGGGCCGCCCGCTGCTCGGCAGGCTTCAGCGCACCGTAAAGCGGCAACACCTCGCACCCGTCACCAAGCTGCGCCATGACGCGGCGGATCTCTCCCTCGCCGGGCAGGAAGGCCAGGATCGTGCCTCCGGTCTCGCGCGTTTCGGCTTCGGCTTGCGCAATCAACCGCGCGGCTTCGTCGACCAGCCGCGCGCCGGCAGGCAGCGGGCGGGGCAGCCAGCGGGTCTCGACCGGAAAGGCACGGCCTTCGGACCGGATCACCGGGGCGTCGTCCAGAAGGGCGGCAACAGGTTCGGCCTCCAGCGTGGCGGACATGACCAGCACCGCCAGATCCTCGCGCAGGGCACCCTTCGCCTCCCACACCAGGGCCAGGCCCAGGTCCGCGTTCAGGTTGCGTTCGTGGAATTCGTCGAAGATCACGCAGCCGATGCCGTCCAGCGAGGGGTCGGACTGGATCATCCGCGTCAGGATCCCCTCGGTCACCACCTCGATCCGGCTGCCCGGCACCGATTCGCCGCGCATCCGGTAACCGACGCGCGTGCCCACGGCCTCGCCCAACTGTTCCGCCAGCCGCTCGGCCGCGGCCCGTGCGGCCAGCCGCCGCGGCTCCAGCATCACGATCCTGCCCGCGACCCGGTCCAGCAGCGCCAGCGGCACGCGCGTGGTCTTGCCCGCGCCGGGCGGGGCCACAAGCACCGCCCGGCCATGCGCGGCAAGCGCATCGCACAGCGGGGCAAGAACATCGTCGATAGGCAACCGATCGGGCATGGCCGCGTTATGTCGCAACGGCGGGCCAAGCGGAACCCCGGCCCGCCGCCCTATTCAAACCCCATCCCGGAGCCTATCTTCCGGAAAAGACGGCAAGACACAGGCAGGCGGAATGGGTATCGGCAGCACATTGATGGCAGGCATCGGCCTGGGCGATCCGGTGATCCGGCTGGGGGTCACGGGCCTGTCGCGGGCGGGCAAGACCGTGTTCATCACGTCGCTGGTCGCCAACCTGATGGACCGGGGGCGGATGCATTCGCTGCGCGCCGCAGCCGACGGCAGCATCAAGGCGGCCTGGCTGCAACCCCAGCCCGACGACACCGTGCCCCGCTTTGACTTCGAACGCCACCTGGCGGCCCTCACCGGCGCAGCCCCCCATTGGCCCGAAGGCACGCGCCATGTCAGCCAGTTGCGCCTGTCTCTGCGGCTGGACGGCAAGGGCCTGCTGGGGGGTCTGACCGGCCCGCGCACCGTGCATCTGGACATCGTCGATTATCCTGGCGAATGGCTTCTGGACCTGCGCCTGATGGAGCGGGACTTTTCGGAATGGTCGGCCGAGGTTCTGGACCGCATGGAAGGCCGCCCCGGCGCCGACGATTATCAGGCGGCCCTGGCCGGCCTTGACGGCGACAGCTTCGACGAACCGACGGCCCAGATGCTGGCCGCGACCTATACCGCCCATCTTCACGCCGCGCGCGAGGCAGGCTGGTCCGACTGCACCCCCGGCCGGTTCCTGATCCCCGGAGAGATGGAGGGATCGCCCGCGCTGACCTTCGCGCCCCTGCCCGCCTCTTTCGCGGACGGGCGGCTGCACAAGGAATTCCGCCGCCGCTTCGACGCCTACAAGTCACGGGTGGTGAAGCCCTTCTTCCGCGAACATTTCGCCCGCATCGACCGGCAGGTGGTGCTGGTGGATGTCTTGGGCGCCATCCACCAGGGCCCCCGCGCGGTCGAGGACATGCGCCGTGCCATGGCCGATATCCTGACCGCCTTCCGCCCCGGCCGCGCGGGCTGGCTGTCCCAGCTTCTGGGCACGCGGCGGGTGGAACGCATCCTGTTCGCCGCCACCAAGGCCGACCACCTGCACCACATCCAGCATAACCGCCTGACCGCGATCCTGTCCGCCATGCTGCGAGAAGCGCGCGACCGCGCCGACTTCAGCGGCGCCCGGACCGAGGCCATGTCCATCGCCGCCCTGCGCGCCACGACCGAGGACACGATCCGCCAGAACGGCGAGGAACTGCCCGCCGTGCGCGGCCGGCTGATGGACGGGCGTCAGGCGGCCTTCTATCCGGGCGAGCTTCCCGCCGACCCCGCCGCCCTGCTGCATCCGGCCCGCGACGGGGCGCAGGACTGGCTGGACGGCGATTACGCGATCATGAACTTCGCCCCCGCCCCCATGACCGCGCGGCCCGGCGACGGGCCCCCGCATATCCGGCTGGACCGCGCCGCAGACTTCCTGATCGGAGACCGGCTGTGAGCGATAGCCCCCGCACCCGTGGCCCCGTCCTGATCGAACTGGACGCGCCCAAGCCCGCAGAAGCCCGCTCTGCCCCGGCCGAGGAAACCCGGCCCGAGGCGCTGAACCCCGCCGATGCCCCGCCCATCGACGCGGCCGATCCGCTGCTGCCCCGCCCCCGCACGATGGAGATGGTGACGCGCCTTGTCGGGCGCCCCCCGTCGAAGCTGACGCGCTTCTTCATCAATTCGGGCGTGGCGCTGTTCACCTTTCTTCTGTCCATCGCCGCGCTGAACTTCATCAACGACCTTCTGAACCGCTATCCGGTGCTGGGCTGGATCGGGGTGGCGCTGTTCGCGCTGTTCACGCTGGCCGCGCTTGGCATGGCCTGGCGCGAATACCGGGCCTGGGCGCGGTTCGCGCGCATCGACGCGATCCAGCGGCGGGCGGGCGCGGCGCTTGCCGACGACAGCATGGACAAGGCCCGCGCCGTGGCCGACGACCTTCTGGCGCTGTATCGCGACCGGCCGGAAATGGAGTGGAACCGCAAGCGCCTTTCAGACAATCGCGGCGATGTCTTCGACGCGCGCACCTTGCTGACCATGGCGGAAACGGAACTGCTGGCCAGTCTTGACCAGGACGCGCGGCGAGAGATCGAGGCCGCGGCCCGCACGGTCGCCACCGCCACCGCGCTGATCCCGCTGGCCCTGGCCGATGTTGCCGCCGCCCTTGCCGCGAACCTGCGGATGATTCGCCGCATGGCCGAGATCTATGGAGGCCGCGCCGGCGCTGTCGGCGGCTGGCGTCTGGCGCGAACGGTCATGACCCACCTGGTCGCCACCGGCGCTGTCGCGGCGGGCGACGATCTGATCGAAACGGTAGCCGGGGGCGGGATTCTGTCCAAGGTTTCCCGCCGCTTTGGAGAGGGCGTGGTCAACGGCGCCCTGACCGCCCGCGTCGGCATCGCCGCGATGGAGGTCTGCCGCCCCCTGCCTTTCCTGGCCCAGCCGCGTCCCAAGGTCGGCAACCTGGTGACGCGGGGCTTGCGCGGTCTGTTCGGATCGGACGAACGCAGCTAGAACCTGTCCTGCAAGCGGGGGACAGCGGATGGCGTTCTTTCTGGGAATCGACGGCGGCGGCACCGGATGCCGCGCGGCCATGGCGGATGCGGATGGCCGGATCATCGGCCAGGGGCGGGGCGGTCCGGCCAATATCAACACAGATGTCGAAGGCGCTGCGGTGAATATCCTTGCCGCGACGGCCGAAGCCCTGGAAGGCACCGGCGCCGATCCCCGCGACCTGATTGCGACCCTTGGCCTTGCCGGCGGCACGATGGCGGCTGCGACCGAGCGGCTGGCGGGGCTGCTGCCCTTTGCCCGGATGCAGATCGTCAACGACGCGGTGACGGCGGCGCGGGGGGCGCTTGGCGCGGGCGACGGCATCCTGGCCGCGATCGGCACCGGATCGGTCTTTGCCGTGCAGCGCGGCGGCGATCTGCGGCAGGTCGGCGGGCGCGGTTTCCTGATGGGCGATGAAGGATCCGGCGCGGTGCTGGGCCGCTCGCTTCTGTCGCTGGCGATCCGGGCCGAGGACGGCTTTGCCCCCATGACCCCCCTGCTGCAACAGGTGCTCGAGGAGTTCGGAGGGATCGAGGGGATCATCCGCTTTGGCAACAGCGCAGCCCCCGCCGACTTTGCCCGGCTGGCCCCGCGCATCGTCACCGGCGACGACCCTGCGGCGCGGCAGGTCTTCGATGCCGCGGTGGCCGAGGTCCGCCACATCCTGACCGTGCTGCAGGGGGATGCGCCGCTGCCGGTGGTCTTCCTGGGCGGACTTGGCCCGGCCTATGCGGCGCGGCTGACGCAATGGCCCCAGCGGCCGGCGCTTGGGTCGGGGGTGGACGGCGCGCTGCTGATGGCGCGGCAGATGGCCGGGGCGGCATAAGCGCCCCGGCGTCGCCTGCGAACCATCTGGATCGCAGGCTGGCCGTTACTCGGGAATGACGCGCACCGCGCCGCGCGCGGCACTGGTGGTCAGTGCGGCATAGGCTTTCAGCGCGGTGGACACCTGACGCTGGCGCGGCTTGGCGGGCTTCCAGCCCTCGGCGTCGCGTTTCGCGCGGCGTGCGGCCAGGGTCGCGTCGTCGACGTCCAGGTGGATCACCCGGTTCGGAATGTCGATCACGATCCGGTCGCCCTGTTCCACCAGGCCGATGGTGCCGCCCTCGGCCGCCTCGGGCGAGACATGGCCGATCGACAGCCCCGACGAGCCGCCCGAGAAGCGGCCATCCGTCACCAGGGCGCAGGCCTTCCCCAGCCCCTTCGATTTCAGATAGCTGGTCGGATACAGCATTTCCTGCATCCCCGGCCCGCCGCGCGGTCCTTCATAGCGGATCAGGACGACCTCTCCCGGCTTGACCTTGCCGGTCAGGATGGCGCTGACACTATCGTCCTGGCTTTCAAAGATGTGGGCCGGGCCCTCGAACTTCAGGATGGATTCGTCCACGCCCGCCGTCTTCACGATGCAGCCGTCCTCGGCCAGATTGCCATAAAGCACCGCCAAGCCGCCATCCTGCGAAAAGGCGTGCTCGGCCGCGCGGATCACGCCCCCCTTGCGGTCGGTATCGACCGAATCATAGCGGCGTTCCTGCGAAAAGGCGACCTGCGTGGGCACCCCACCCGGCGCCGCGCGATAGAAGTCGTGGACCGTGGCCGCGTCGGTGCGCACCACGTCCCAGCGGTCCAGCGCCTCGGCCAGCGACCCGGCATGGACGCTGCCCGCGTCGGTATGCAGCAGGCCCGCGCGGTCCAGCTCGCCCAGGATGCCCATGATGCCGCCCGCGCGGTGGACATCCTCCATATGCACGTCGTCCTTGGCGGGCGCGACCTTGCACAGCACCGGCACGCGCCGCGACAGGCGGTCGATATCGGACATGGTGAAGTCGATGCCGCCTTCATGGGCTGCGGCCAGCAGGTGCAGCACCGTGTTGGTGGACCCGCCCATGGCGATGTCCAGCGTCATCGCGTTCTCAAATGCCTCGAAGCTGGCGATGGAACGCGGCAGGACGGAGGCATCGTCGCCTTCGTAGTAACGGCGGGCAAGGTCCACGATCAGATGGCCCGCCTCGACGAACAGGCGCTTGCGGTCGGCATGGGTCGCGAGCGTCGATCCGTTGCCCGGCAGAGCCAGGCCAAGCGCCTCGGTCAGGCAGTTCATCGAATTGGCGGTGAACATCCCCGAGCATGACCCACAGGTCGGGCAGGCCGAGCGTTCGATGACCTCGACCTCGGCATCCGAGACGCGGTCGTCGGCGGCGGCGACCATGGCATCGACCAGATCCAGCGCCTTGACCTTGCCGTCTTCCAGCACGACCTTGCCGGCCTCCATCGGGCCGCCGGACACGAAGACGACGGGGATGTTCAGCCGCAGCGCGGCCATCAGCATCCCCGGCGTGATCTTGTCGCAATTGCTGATGCAGACCATGGCGTCGGCGCAATGGGCGTTGACCATGTATTCCACGCTGTCCGCGATGATCTCGCGCGAGGGCAAGGAATACAGCATCCCGTCATGGCCCATGGCGATGCCGTCATCGACCGCGATGGTGTTGAATTCCTTGGCGATGCCACCCGCCGCCTCGACCTCGCGCGCGACAAGCTGGCCCAGGTCCTTCAGGTGGACATGGCCCGGCACGAACTGGGTGAAGCTGTTGACGATGGCGATGATCGGCTTGCCGAAGTCGCTGTCCTTCACCCCCGTGGCCCGCCACAGGCCGCGCGCGCCCGCCATGTTGCGGCCGTGGGTGGTGGTGCGGGAACGATAGGCGGGCATGGCGAAGACTCCTTTGGATGGCGAGGAGGTTTAACATCCTTGGCAACGGAAGGAAATTGCCGAATGCGTGCGTTTTGGGATCGTTTACGCCCTTATGAGGCCAATTTCATCGTGATGATGCCGGCGAGGATCAGGGCGGCGGCCGTGACGCGGGCGGGCGTGGCCGGTTCGCCGAACAGCACGATGCCCAGAAGAAAGGCGCCGACCGCGCCGATGCCCACCCAGACGGTGTAAGAGGTGCCCAGCGGCAGCGTCCGCATCGCCACCGCCAGCAGCCAGAAGGACGCGACCATGCCGACAACCATGACGGCCGTGGGCAAGGGGCGCGTGAAGCCCGCGGATTGCTTCATCGCGACGGCCCAGACGATTTCCAGAAGACCGGCGAGAACAAGATAGAACCAGGCCATGACGAACCTCTTGCTGGCCGGGCCGTCCCGGCATGATCGCCCGTCAGGGGGAGGTCGTCCTCTGGCACCCTAGATACGGGTGCGGGCGCGGTGGATCAAGGTTGCAGTCGGTCGACCCGGGCGTTTTCGACAAGCTGGGTCTTGGCGCCCAGCAGGCGCTCTGCCAGAAGCTTGGCACCCGAGATCAGCAGGTTGCTGCCGTCCCACAACTCGGCCGAAACGGGCCGGACGGTGATGACACGCAGGTCGGGATTGTCGGGCGACTTGAAAAACGTCTCGTCGCTGAAGCGCCAGACATCGCGGGCCTTTTCCGGATCGTGGCGGGCCTCGGCCATGCCGTTGATCACGACGTAATCATTCGCGCGTTCATCCGAAAAGGCCAGCGAGACATGGGCATTCGCCTCGATCTGGTCCAGCTTGCAGCCCTTGCTGTCGGACAGGACGTAGATCGCGCCTTCGTCGCGCCGAACGCGGGCATAGACGGGGCGGACACGCTGGCCGTCGCCATCGCGGGTCACGAACATGCAGGGGTCCAGCTTGTCGGCAATGGTCCAGATGCGGTCGATCACGTCGCTGTCGGACATTGGAGCCTCCGGTCAGGGTTCTGCGGTCAGGGCGAACGCTGCAATGCGCGGCAGCGTTCCCCGTCAGCGCATCCCCAGACCGGCCCGCATCATCAGCCGCCGCACCGGGGCAATGCCGTATAGCCCCCCAAGCGCCGCCGCGCGCAGGTCGCGCAGCGGGCGGATGCCGGTCTGGCTTGCACGGTTCAGCGCGTCGATGCCCAGCAGCCGGGCATAGGCCTCGGGTCGGCGGGCGCGGTCGTAGGCCGCAAGGCCGTCGGGATGGCCCGGCTCGTCCCCCGACAGGTCAAGAAGGGCCGACAGGTCCGCAAGGCTCATGTTCAGCCCCTGCGCGCCGATGGGCGGGACGACATGGGCGGCCTCGGCGATCAGGGCTGTGCGGGGGCCGGTGAAGCGATGGGCGATCTGGCTGATGATCGGCCATTGGGTCAGGCGCGTGGCCAGCGTCAGATGGCCCAGCACGCCAGCGGACCGGGCGTTCAGTTCCGCCTCGAATGCGTCTGGCGACAAGGCGGCAAGGCGGGCGACCTCGCCTCCGCTTTCCATCCAGACCACCGCCGAACAGGGCTTGCCGTCACGGTCGGGCAGCGGGACCAACGTGAAGGGCCCGCCGGATCGGTGAACCTCGGTCGAGACATTGTGGTGGGGCACCTCATGCGTGACGGCGAATGCCAGGGCCTTCTGGCCATAGCGGAAGGTCCGCACGCCGATGCCAAGCGCCTGCCGGACCGGCGAATTGCGCCCGTCCGCGCCGACCAGAAGCCGGGCGCGGATGCGCCGCCCGTCTGACAGGGTCACGATGGCGCCTTCGTCGCGGGTCACGACGCCGGCCGTGCCGGTGCCGGGCTGGAAGCGGACATTGTCCATCTCGGCCAGGCGGGCGGACATCTCTCGCCGCAGGAGCCAGTTGGGCAGGTTCCAGCCAAAGGGCTGGTCGCCGATCTCGGAGGCGTCGAAGTCGCGGATCAGGCGCGCCACAGGCTGGGCGCCGCCCGCATCGACGATCCGCATCACCTGAAGGGGCGTGGCATGGGGCGCCAGCCTGTCCCACAGACCGATCCGCCGCAAAAGCGCGACCGAGGGCGTCAGGAAGGCCGTGGTGCGCAGATCGGCGCCGTCGGCCCCTTCATCCGTCACCGGCGGGGCGGGATCGACGCAACGGACCGAAAATCCCTGCGCCCCGAAGGCGGCTGCCGCGACCAGCCCGGCAATGCCGCCGCCTGACACAAGGACGTCGGTCTGATGAGTTTCGCCTGCGATCATATGCCGCGCCTAGTTGCCGGCCGTGAACAGCAGCATCACGGCGAAAACGACCACCGTCAGCAGCAGCCCCAGCAGGCCCAGCACCGGCAGGCCGAAGGTGGCGACGGCCAGGACGGCGATCGCGACCACCACCAGAAGCAGGGCAAGGACCAGAAAAGTCAGGCGATTTCCGCCATTGTCGGCTGTATGGGTCATGACAAACCTATGGGTTGGCGCGCGTCCTGCCGGATTGTGGCGCAATCAGCGGCCCGGGGCAATCTGGCGCAGGAAACCCGTCAGGTCGTGGATGTGGAGATCCACATGGGCGGGCACCGCGCCCGGCATCGGATCCGGCCCGTGCCGCCCCGGTCCGACCAGGATCGTGCGCATCCCCAGCTCATGGGGAACGGCAAGATTGCGGGGGTCATCCTCGAAAAACGCGGCGCGGGTGGGGTCGATCCCCGCAAGGCCGATCACGGCCTCGAAGGCCTCGCGCATGGGCTTGGGGTGGAAATGGGTTTCGGCGATGCCATAGATCGCCTCGAAGAGGGGCGCGGGCACGTCGTCATCGACCACGCCTAATCCCCGCGCGCGCAGCACCTTCACCGCATAGGCGGCATCGGCATTGGTGTGGACCAGCTTGCGGCCCGGCAGCGCGGCAATGGCCGCAGCCAGGTCGGGGGCGGGCAGCAGGGGCGCGAAGTCGATGTCGTGGACATCGTCCAGATAGGCCACCGGATCGATGGCATGTTCGGCCATCAGCCCCGCCAGCGTGGTCCCGTGCCGCATCCACCAGTCGCGCCGCATCTGGTCGGCGGCATCGCGTTCGACTGCCAGCGTGCGCATGACGTAATCCGTCATCCGCGACTCGATCTGCGGGAACAGCGCCATTTCCGGCGGGTAGAGCGTGTTGTCCAGATCGAAGATCCAGGTGTCGACATGCGCGAAGTCCATGGCTGCCGGATAAACCGGCAAGGCCGTGCTTGCAATCGGCTGCGGCGCGGCCAATCGTGGCCGCCATGAAGGACGCATATTCCCTGATCCTGGCCGCGATCGAAGCCGGCACCTATCGCCCCGGCGACCGGCTGGTCGAATCGGAACTGGCCGAACGGTTCGGCGTCAGCCGCACCCCCGTGCGCGAGGCGCTGCAACGCCTGGAAACCCAGGCCATGCTGGTGCGCGACGGGCGCAGCCTGATCATCGCATCGCTGGACCACAACCAGCTGGCCGAGCTTTACACGGTGCGCGCCGAACTGGAGGCCCTGGCCGCCCGCCTGGCCGCCCGCCATGCCACGCCCGAGGAAGTGCGCGTGCTGGCCCAGATGGTCGAGGACGACCAGAAGGCCGTGCGCGACCCCGAAGCGCTTGCCCGCGCCAACAAGCGCTTCCACCACCAGATCCACTTGGCGTCCCACAACCGCTATCTGGTCCAGCAGCTTGACCTTGTGCATCGGTCGATGGCGCTGATGGCACGCACCTCGCTGGCCGCCGAAGGACGCAGCGAAACCGCCCTGGCCGAGCACAGGCGGATCGTCGAGGCGATCGCGGCGGGCGATGGGACGGCGGCGGACAAGGCCTTGAGGCAGCATATCTCCATGGCCTGGGAAACGCGGTTGAAGCTGGAAGCCGCAGTGGACCGTGACTGAGGCGGCACGCCTGATCCGCAGCCAGGCCGACCTCGAGGAAGGCGCGGCCTGGCTGGCTGCGGCCTGCCCTGTCTGGGCACGCGTCCTGCCCGGCCTTGGCCCCCTGCCCTTGCTGCGGCGAGAGGACGGATTTGCCGCCTTGGCCGATGCGGTGGTGGGGCAGTTGATCTCGATCACGGCGGCGGCGGCGATCTCGGGGCGGCTAGGGGCGGCGGGGCTGATGACGCCCGAGGCCATGGCCGCCGCGCCGGAGGACAGGCTGCGCGCGATGGGCCTGTCGCGGCCCAAGATCCGCTGCCTGAAGGGCATCGCGGCTGCAGGTCTGGACTGGGACGGCTTGCGCGGCCTGGACGACGACACCGCGCGAGCCACCCTGACCGCCCTGCCCGGCATCGGCGCCTGGACGGCCGAGATCTATCTGATGATGGCGCTTGGTCGGGCCGATGTCCTGGCCGCGGGCGATCTGGCCCTGCAGGAAGGCGCGCGGCTGATGTATGGGCTGGACAACCGCCCGACCGCCGCCAGGTTGCGCCGCATGGCCGAGCCCTGGCAGCCCTGGCGCGCGGTTGCAGCGCGGGGGCTGTGGGCCTATTACCTGAAGGCCAAAGGCCGCGAGGGACTGACATGACCGTTCTGAAATCTGCCCGCAAGGGTCCTGCCAAGGCCGATGCGGTTGTCGTGTTCCTGCACGGCTATGGCGCGGACGGGGCCGACCTGCTGGGCCTGGCCGATCCCCTGTCGGCGCATCTGCCGGGCGTGGCCTTCCATGCCCCAGACGCGCCGGAACGCAGCATCAACAATCCCTTCGGCTTCCAGTGGTTTCCGATCCCCTGGCTCGACGGCTCGACCGAGGCGCAGGCCCGGGAATCGATGGGCCGGTCGATCGGGCTGCTGGACGCCTGGCTCGACAAGGTGCTGGCCGACGAGGGGCTGACGGCGGACCGGATGGTCGTCGTGGGCTTTTCGCAGGGCACGATGATGGCGCTGCATGTGCTGCCGCGTCGCGACAAGCCGGTTGCAGGCATCATCGGCTTTTCCGGCCGGCTGCTGGCGCCCGAGCTGCTGGCGACCGAGGCCAGGGTCAAGCCGCCGGTCCTGCTGCTGCATGGCGACCAAGACCAGATGGTGCCCTTCCAGGACATGCAACTGGCCGGCGAGGCCTTGGAGGCAGCGGGCTTTACCGTCTATGGCCATGTGATGAAGGGCACCGGCCACGGCATTTCCCCGGACGGGCTGTCGGTGGCGCTGAGTTTCGTGAAGGACCGGCTGGGCAAGTAGCCGGCGGCCGAGGGTTTCACATCCCCGGACCTCCACGGGATATTTCAGCACAGAAGCTGAGGCCGGTCAGCCCCAGATCGCCGGGTCGGCCAGTTCGATCGAGTTGCCTGCGGGATCGCGCACATAGATCGACCGTGCGCCGTTGGGCCAATGGAAGTCGGCCTCGATCGGAATGCCTTTCGCGATCAGGTGGGTGCGCCAGGGTTCCAGTTGCTCGGGGGCCACGGCAAGGCAGAAATGGCCAGGGCCGTGCGCGCCATGCGGGGGGACCGGCAGGCGGGCATCGGGCCGCGGCGGCTGCCCGGTTGCGGCGGGGTTGAAGACCAGCAGGACCTGCCCCGGCGCCACCCGGAAAAAGACATGCCGCCCCGGCACGGTCTGGAACGGATCAAGTCCCATCACGTCGCGCCAGAAGCGGGTCGCAGCCTCAAGATCCTCGGCGTAGAGCGCCGATTCCAGCGTGCCTTGGACGGGGGGCGCAGAGCGGGTCATGGGGTCAGCCTGCCAGTTCGCCGGGCAGCGGGCAAGCCGCCGTCATGCCAGCGTCACGGGCCGGGGCTATGCAGGCCCCAGGCGGACAGATTGGGGGCTTGCCAGATCCCCGACGCGATATATAGTCGGTTTGAAGGATCTGACGGGCGCCCCCGACCACCCCGCGGGGGAGACGGGAAGGCTTATGCTTGACGACCGACACCAGACGGATTTCCGAACCCAGTTCGTGCGCGAGCCCGCAAGCCTGCGCCATTATCCCGCGCTTGTGCTGAACGCGGATTATCGGCCACTGTCCTATTACCCCCTGTCGCTCTGGCCCTGGCAAGAGGCGATCAAGGCGGCTTTCCTGGACCGCGTGGACATCATCGCCGAATATGACCAGGTGGTGCGAAGTCAGCGACAAGCGTTCCGGCTGCCCTCGGTCGTTGTTCTAAAGGACTATGTAAAACCCCAGAAGCGCGTGGCATTCACGCGCTTCAATCTTTTTCTGCGGGACGAGTTCTGCTGCCAGTATTGCGGGGCCAAGGGAGACTTGACCTTCGACCATGTCGTGCCCCGGTCGCGCGGCGGGGTGACAAGCTGGGACAATGTCGTGGCCGCCTGTTCGCCCTGCAACCTGCGCAAGGCCAACCGCAGCCTGCGCCATTCGGGAATGAGCCTGCGCCGCAAGCCCCGTCAGCCCACCCCCGAGGAAATGCACGCGGCAGGCCGGCGCTTTCCGCCGAATCACCTGCATGACAGCTGGATGGATTTCCTGTACTGGGATGCCGAGCTGGAAAGCTGACCAGTCGCCTCGCCCCAGGGTCTGGCTGACGCCTCAGGCGTCGTGGTCGTGCCTGTCGCCCTGCGCCAGATGCACCAGCACCGCCCCGGACAGCGCGATAAGCGCCAGCGCCACCAGCGGAACACCCGCAGTGAAGGATGCCCACAGTGTCAGGGCAGCGACCAGGATAACTGCGGCGATCAGGAACAGGAAATGCGGCAGGGGCATGGCGATCGTCTCCTCATCCCCAATATGGGGCGCAAGGGACCGCTTGAAAAGACGACCGTGAGAATCTGTCGCAGTTTTCCGCCGCGCCCGCCTCTCTGCCCTGCCCTGGCCTGCCGGCGTGACCGTCAGATCAGGCCCGCGTGCTCCAGCGCCGCGTCAATCTGGCGCTTCACCGGATCGGTCAGCCCCACCAGCGGCAGGCGCACCCGTTCGTCGCAAAGGCCCAGGCGAGACATCGCGTATTTCGCGCCGACCAGCCCCGGTTCCAGGAAGATGGCGATGTGCAGCGGCATCAGCCGATCCTGGTATTCCAGAGCCTTGGCGTAATCGCCCGCCAGCGTCGCCTCTTGGAATTCGGCACACAGCTTCGGCGCGACATTGGCCGTCACGCTGATGCAGCCCACGCCGCCATGGGCGTTGAAGCCAAGGGCGGTGCCATCCTCGCCAGACAGTTGCACGAAATCGGTGCCGCAGGTCATGCGCTGCTGGCTCACACGCTCCAGCTTGCCGGTGGCGTCCTTGACGCCGATGATGGTGGGCAGCTTGGCCAGTTCGCCCATGGTTTCGGGCGTCATGTCCACCACGGACCGGCCGGGAATGTTGTAGATGATGATCGGCAGGTCGGATGCCTCGGCCAGGGCGGTGAAATGGGCGATCAGACCCGCCTGGGTGGGCTTGTTGTAATAGGGCGTGACGACAAGGGCAGCGTCGGCGCCGACCTCGGCCGCGTGCCGCACCAGGCCGATGCCTTCGCGCGTGCTGTTCGACCCGGCGCCGGCGATCACCGGGATGCGGCCATTCACGGCGCGCACGACCTCCTCGATCACCAGGCGGTGTTCGTCATGGGTCAGGGTCGGGCTTTCGCCGGTGGTGCCCACGGGGACAAGGCCGTGGCTGCCTTGGTCGATGTGCCAGTCGACCAGCTTCTTCAGCGTGTCCAGATCCAGTTCGCCGTCCGGGGTGAACGGCGTGACCAGTGCGGGCAGGGATCCCTTGAACATGACACGCTTCCTTGCAGGTTTGGTTTGCCGGCCTGATTAACGGGGCGGGCGGAACTTGCCAAGGTTGTGAATTGCGTCGGGCGCATGGGGCGGCGACACAAGGCGGGTGATGCGACTTCTGCGCGACATGATTGCAGCCGGGCTTCTGGTCCTTGCCACCCTTGCCCCCGCCCGGGCCGAGGATGCGGGGGCGATGGCGCTTGCCTTGTCGGCGGCGGATGCGCGCGACTGGGTGACGGCCCGCGACGCGGCGCGGCGCTCGGGACCGATGGCCGAGGCCCTGGTGGGCTGGCAGGCGATGCGCGCGGGTCACGGGCAGATCGGCGATTACATCGATTTCGTCCGCGCCTATGGCGACTGGCCAGGGCTGGCGCTGCTGCGGGAACGGGGGGACGCCAAGCTGCGCCCCGACCTGCCACCGCAGGACATCCGCGACTGGTTGGGGAACCGCCTTCCGGACACGCTGGCGGCGGAGAACGGCTACCTCGCCACGCTGGACCCGCAGGCAGCCGTGGCCGAACGCGCCCGCTTCTGGACCACCGTGCCCCTGACCGCGCCCGAGGAGACCGCCTTCCTGGCCGCGCACGAGGACGAACTGGCGCCCCTGATGACCGCGCGTGCCGTCGCGATGCTGGACCGGCAGGAATGGGCGCAGGCCGAACGCCTGCTGCCGCGCCTGCCGGAACCGGACCGTCCCCTTCTGGCCGCGCGGATTGCGTTGCAGGCGGGCCGCGCGGGCGTGGACGACCTGATCCTGGCCCTGCCCGAGCCCGCCCGGGCCGATCCCGGCCTGACAATGGACCGCTATCTGTGGCGGGTCCGCGCCAAGCAGCACGATGGCGCGCAGGCGCTGATGCTGGAGGCATCCACCAGTGCCGAGGCTTTGCGCGATCCTGCCGCCTGGGCGCAGATGCGGGTAGATTACGCCCGCCTTGCGATGCGCAACGGTGACTGGGCCCGGGCCGAGGCTTTGGCCCGGCCGCATTTCCTGCCGCCGGACAACCGCCATTACGCGGATCTGGAATGGCTGGCGGGCTTTGCCGCGCTGAAGCAGGGCGCGGCGGATCGGGCGCTTGCGCATTTCCTGCATCTGGAAACCGTGGTGGGCAGCCAGATCAGCCGGTCTCGTGCCTTCTATTGGCAGGGCCGCGCGCATGGGGCGCTTGGCGACCAGGCGGCGGCGGATGCTGCCTATGCCCAAGCGGCCGCCATGCCCGGCACCTATTACGGCCAGCTTGCCGCCGAACGGATCGGCGCGACCATGCCCGCCGATTACGCCGCCCCCGGCCCCCTGCCCGACTGGCGCGGCGCGGCCTTGGGCAACAGCACCGTCTTCCAGGCGGGACTGTGGCTGCTGGCGACCGGGCGGGCGGACGAGGCGCAGCGGTTCTTCCTGCACCTGTCGGAAACCGCCGACCCGCAGGACACGCTGCGCATGGCCCGCCTGATGGCCGAGGCCGGGATGCCCTGGCACAGCCTGCGCCTGTCCAAGCGCGCCGCCGACAAGGGCGTGATCCATCCGGGCGCGCATTTTCCCCTGACCGGGCTTCACGACAGCGACTTCGGCGTGCCGGCCGAGTTGGTGCTGTCCATCGCGCGCCAGGAATCCGAGTTCAATCCGGCCGCCCGCAGCCCGGTCGGCGCACGTGGCCTGATGCAGGTGATGCCCGGCACGGCCGAGGAAATGGCCCGCAGGATCCGCGAACCTTATGACGTGGCCCGGCTGACCCAGGACGGAGCCTATAACGCACGATTGGGGGCGGCTTATCTGGCGGGGCTGCGCGACCGCTTCGGGGCGTCGACGGCGCTGATCGCCTCGGGCTACAATGCGGGGCCGGGGCGTCCCGCCCGCTGGCTGCGCGACTTCGGCGACCTGCGCCGGGACATGGACCCGGTCGAATGGGTCGAACTGATCCCCTTTGACGAAACCCGCAACTATGTCATGCGCGTGACCGAGGCGATGCCCGTCTATCGCGCCCGCATCCTGGGCCATCCCGCGCCAATCGTCCCCACATGGGACCTGACCGGCGGCGGACTGATGCCGCCCCCGGTGGCGCGGTTGACGCTGGCCTTGTCGGCCCGTCCGGCGGGCAAGCCCTTCATCGGGCCAAGGCTGCCCGAGGGCTGGCAGCCAACCTCGATCGAGGCATCGGCCCGGTAAGCGTAGGTGATTGCACGCACGCTACGCGGCTTTGACCCTTGCGCGCCACAGGGTAAACAGCCCGGCCCCGACCACGATGACCGCGCCGATCACCACGTTCATGTGCAGCACTTCACCAAAGACCAGGACGCCGATCACGCTGACCCAGACCAGTTGCGTATAGGCGAAGGGTTGCAGGGCCGAAGCCTCGGCCAGTTCATAGGCGCGGATCAGCAGGTAGTGGGACAGGGTGCCAAGGGCGCAAAGGATCCCCAGCCAGATCCAGTCCGTCGGCGCCAGCCATTCCCAATGCCAGATTCCCAGGATCGTGCCAGTGACGGCCCCAGCGATGCCGGTCCAGAAAAAGCTGACCTGCGCAGGGTCGTCGCGCGCCACGTGCCGCGTCAGCAAGCCGTAGACCGCGAACATCAACGCCGCGGCGAAGGCCAGCAGCGCGCCCGGGTTCAACGCCGTGCTGCCCGGCTGCAGGATGATGAGGATGCCCGCGAAGCCCACGCCGATCGCGGTCCACCGGCGCCAGCCGACCCGCTCTCCCAGGATCGGGCCTGAAAGCGCCGCGACCAGCAGCGGATAAGCCGTGAAGATCGCATGGGTGCCGACCAGGCCGAGGCGCACGAAGGCCTCGATCATGATGGTGGTCTCGATCACCAGAAGGGCGCCGCGCAGGATTTGCGTTTTGGGGCGCCTTGTGCGGATCGCCCTGCGCAGTCCGCCCGGCTGGCGCGAGACCATGGCGATCACGAAGACCCCGAAGACCCAATATCGGATCATGACGATCAGCAGCGGCGGATATTCGGACCCGAGGATGCGCGAAAACGCGTCCTGACCGGCGAAGATCAGGCTGGTCGCGCACATCAGAAGGATCGCAAGCCCGGTCCGGTCGGGACTTCCGCCCAGGGCGGACGGGATCGGCGGCGCGGCCGATGCGGCCGCAGCCGAGACGGCGCAAGGCAGGCTGGTCTTCTGGTGTGGCATGGCATGTCCCCGGATCGACAACCGCCATGCGCCCCCGCTGCCGCAAGGTCAAGACCGGCCTTGCAGATGATGCAAGTCAGTCGCGGCTGCGGATGACCTTGGCCAGCGGCTCGAAGATCTGCGGGTTGGCGGCGATCAGGCGGCCCGATTCCAGCGGATCGTCGCCGTCGCGGATGCCTTCCACGAAGCCGCCTGCCTCGCGCACCAGCAGGATGCCTGCAGCCACGTCCCAAGGCTTGTTGCCGCGTTCCCAGTATCCGTCGTACCGGCCCGCCGCCACATAGGCCAGGTCAAGCGCGGCCGCGCCCAGCCGGCGCACCCCGGCTGTCAGCGGCATCAGGCGCGCCAGATCCTGCAGCGCGGCAGGCAGCGGGCCGTTGCCGGCAAAGGGAATGCCGGTGGCGAACAGCGACTCCTCCATCCGGCGACGGCCGGACACGCGCAGCCGCTGGTCGTTCATGAAGGCGCCGCCGCCCTTTTCGGCCACGAACAATTCATCCTTGGCGGCGTCGAAGATCACGGCGGCGACGATCTCGCCCTTGTGCTCCAGGGCGATGCTGACGGCCCAATGGGGCAGGCCGTGCAGGAAGTTGGTGGTGCCGTCCAGAGGATCGACGATCCAGCGGCGGGTGGGATCCTCGCCCGCATCCTCGCCGGTTTCCTCGCCCAGCCAGCCATAGTTGGGACGCGCGCCGCGCAGTTCCTCCTTGATGATCCGCTCGGCCTCCTGGTCGGCCTTGGTGACGAAGTCGCCCGCGCCCTTGACGCTGACCTGAAGGTTCTCGACCTCGCGGAAATCCTTGACAAGGCTGCGCCCGGCCTTGCGGGCGGCCTTGATCATGACGTTCAGATTGGCGCTTGCCATCACATACCTCGGGACATGGGGTTGCAGGCGTCATAGGGGCAAGCGCGGGGAATGTGAAGCGCAAGGGCTTCAGGCGGCGGCGCCCCGCAGCATCCGCAACGGTTCGGTGCGCGACAGGCGCAGGACATGGGCCATGTAGGGCTGGTTCAGGTCGTCCTGGCGCACGGCGGCGTAAAGGCGCCGGATGATGCCGGTGCGCGTCAGCGGCAGCATGGCGATTTCCGCATTGGCGGATTCGCGGCGCAGCACCCAGTCGGGCATCACTGCCACCCCGCGACCCGAGGCGACCAGCATCAGCGACACGGCGGTCAGTTCCACGGTGCGCTGCTGGGCGGGCTCAATCCCGGCGGGGGTCAGGAACTGGCTGAAGACATCCAGCCGCGCCCGGTCCATCGGATAGGTGATCAGCGTCTCCCCCGCCAGGTCGGCAGGGTCGGCATAGCCTTTTGCGACCAGCGGGTGTTCCGCGGGCACCACGAGCGTGGGGGAATAGTCGAACAGCGGCTGATAGGCGATGCCCGCCATCTCCTCGGGGTCCGACGAGATGACCAGGTCCACCTCTTGCCGGGCCAGGGCGGGCAAGGCGCCGAAGGCCAGCCGCTGGCGGATGTCCAGGTCCACCTCGGGCCAGGTCCGGCGGAAGATGTCCAGCACCGGCAGCAGCCAGTCGAAGCAGGCATGGCACTCCATGGCGATGTGCAGCCGCCCGATGCGGCCTGCCTCGACGCCCTTGAACTCGGCCTCGGTGGCGGCGACCAGGGGCAGCACCTGTTCGGCCAGGCGCAGCAGCCGCATCCCGGCGGGCGACAGGCGCATGGGCTTGGCGCGGCGGACGAACAGATCGACGCCCGCCTGTTCCTCCAATGCCTTGACCTGATGGGACAAGGCCGACTGCGTGATGTTCAGGACCTCGGCCGCGCGGGCCAGGCCGCCTTGTTCATGGATGGCGCGGACGGTGCGCAGGTGGCGCAGTTCCAGATGCATGGTGAGCAGGACTCATGTTGATCTTGAGGATTATGAATTTGTCTCACGCAATGCCGCATGGCACAAGCGCCCAAAGCCAAAGGAATCGCCATGTCCCGCCCGCAGATCAGTTTCGAGTTCTTTCCGCCGAAGACGCTGGATGCGTCCTTCCGGTTGTGGGAAACGGCACGGGCCCTGGCGCCGCTGGCCCCGGATTTCGTATCCGTCACCTATGGCGCGGGCGGCACGACCCGCAAGCTGACGCATGAGGCGGTGACGACCATCCACCGCCATTACGGCATCCCGGTTGCCGCCCACCTGACCTGCGTCGAGGCCACGCGGGCCGAGACGATGGAGATCGTGCAAGCCTATGCCGATGCCGGGATCCGAGAGATCGTGGCCCTGCGTGGCGACGCGCCCAAGGGCCAGGACCGCTTTACCCCTCATCCCGAAGGCTTTTCCAATACGGTCGAGTTGATCGAGGCGATCGCTGCGCGCGGCGACATGACGATCCGCGTCGGCGCATACCCCGAGCCGCATCCGGACAGCAGCGGCACGGATGCCGACGTGGCCTGGCTGAAGCGCAAGGTGGATGCGGGCGCGACAAGCGCGATCACGCAGTTCTTCTTTGACGCCGACACCTTCTTCCGCTTCCGCGACAAATGCGCGGCGGCGGGCATCGACGCGCCGATCATCCCCGGCATTTTGCCGATCCAGGGCTGGGCGGGGGCAAAACGCTTTGCCGCGACCTGCGGCACCAGCGTGCCGGCCTGGGCGGAAGAGGCGTTTTCAAAGGCTGCCGCCCAAGGCCCCGCGGCGGAACGCGCCTTGTCGGAACAGGCCTGCGTCAAGCTGTGCCGGGACTTGCTGGACGGCGGCGTGGACCGGCTGCATTTCTATACGCTGAACCGGCCGGACCTGACGCTGGCGGTCTGCGGGGCGCTTGGGGTCGAGCCGTTGCGCGATCTGGGCGCGGTGGCGTGACCGGGGGACTTCACGTCCCCCAGACCCCCCTGGGATATTTGAGCCAAGGTAAAAAGGTTATTCGAAGCCCATGACCGTGGCGCGGGTCATCGCGCCAAAGCCGTTGAATCGAGTGTTGGTGACCATGGAATAGGCCCCGGCGCCGTGGAAGATGACATAGTCGTCTTCGGCAAGGTCGTCCGGCAGGCCCAGCTCGCCCGGCAAGCGGTCCAGCGAATCGCAGGTCGGGCCGAAGACCACCCGGCCGATCCGGGCGCCAGTGCGGGGCTTGCCCTGCGGGGTCAGCACCTCGATCCGGTCGAGATTGCCGATGACCGGAAGTTCGGACAGCCCGCCATAGACGCCGTCGTTCAGGAAGACATCAGTCCCGTCCCTGACCGCCTTGACCCGTGTGATAAGGGCATAGGCGTCGGCGCAAAGGCCGCGCCCGGGTTCGCAGACCAGCAAGGGCGCGTCCGCACCAAAGCATTCCGCGACCATTTGGCTGATTTCGGTAAAGATCGCCTGCAGGTCAGGCTTGCCCCCCAGGACACGGTGCGAGGGGAAGCCGCCGCCCACATTTAGCCGATGTGCCTTGACGCCCGACATGTCGCAGATCCTGCGGGCCATGCGGATATAGCTTGCCCAAGCGGCCGGGTCGGCGCATTGGGTGCCCGGGTGAAAGGTCAGCGACGGGACATAGCCCCGATCCGCCACCAAGCGCAGCAGGTCCGCCGCCAGGTCCGGCGTTGCCCCGAACTTCGAGCCGAAGTCATAGGCCGCACCCGATACCGGCAACTTGAACCGGGCCGAAATCTCGACCCCCTTCCCGTCCATCTGTGTGGGCACCTGCGCGATCAGCTTGTCCAGCTCGCTTCGGCTGTCAACGGACCAGGCCAGGATGCCCTCGCGCACGGCATGGGCGATCTCGCGCGGCGAGCGGACGGGATTGTGGTAATGGCGCGCGGCACCCGGCGCCAGGCGGCCGACCAGATCGATCTCGAACGGCGAGGCCAGGTCGAAGCCCTTGATCCCGGCGGTCACCAGGTTCTGGATCACGGCCTCGTCCGGGTTGGACTTGACGGCATAGGTGACAAGGCCGGGAAAGCCTTGCAGGAACTGCCGCGCCCGGTCCTGCAGGACGGTCGGGGCGAAGGCCATCACCGGATGGTCGGGCTGAAGATTGCGGATGATCTCGGCCGGGTTGTCCCAGACGGTCTTCTTTGGCTCCATGGACGGGATCCTTTCGCGCGTTCCGTGCAGGCGGGGCGACAGGGTGACGCTCCTCCCTCCAGCGTGGCGCGTATGGGTGCCGGTTTCACCAGCCAAAAGGGTAGATTTGCGCGCTCGGCCGGTTAGAATGACGATGATTGCGTCAATGTGACGAAGCAGGGGCCCACGGCCGGTGGATGATCTGGATCGCAACATCGTGGCGCTGCTGTCCCAGGACGCCCGCACATCGATTGCCGTTCTGGCCCGGCGGCTGAAGGTCGCGCGGTCGACCCTGCAAGCGCGGCTGGAGCGGCTGGAAACCTCGGGCGCCATCGCCGGATATACGCTTCGCCTGGGCGATGCCGCGCGGCTGGGCCGCATCCGCGCCACCGTCCTGCTGGTGATCGAGCAGCGCAGCCAGCCCGCCATCCTGTCGCGGCTGAAATCCATGCCCCAGGTCGAACGCATCCACACCGCCAGCGGCCGGATCGACCTGCTGGTCCAGATCGTCAGCGGATCGACTGCCGAACTGGACGAGACCCTGGACCGGATCGGCGCCATTGACGGCATCCGGTCGCAGGAAAGCCTGATCCACCTGACGACCAAGCTGGACCGCGCCCTGTGATGGGGTCGCCTAGCGCAACCGGAACAGGTCCACGAAATCCTGCGCCGCGCGCGGATCGCCCGCCAACCCGATCACCCCGTCCCGTGCCAGGTCGGCCAGCGGCACCGGGCCGTAGACCGCCCGCGCCAAGCTGTTGCCATCGCCCGACAGGGTGAAATCCGCGTCCGCCTGACCTGCTGCGGGACGCAGGACACCGCGCGCAAGATGCAGGGTGTAAGCCTCGGTCCCCATCGACAGGCCGGCCGTCACCGGCCCCTCGCCCCCCCGGATCATCGCCGTCATCGAGATCACCAAGGCCGTCGGGCTGATGAAGCGCCGGGGATCGTGGCCCGGATGCAGCGCACCCCAACGGCACGCCGCCTGCAGGACCGGCATCAACCCGCGCCCCGAATCCGTCAGCCCGTAAAGCCCGGCGTCATGCGTGACCACGCCTGCGCCTGACAGTTGCGTCAGCCGCTGGGTCAGCACGGCGGCGGTGATGCCTGGCAGCCCGTGGCGGATCGCCTGGAACCGCTTGGGCGCCAGCATCAACTCGCGCACCACCAGCAACGCCCAGCGGTCGCCCACCACGTTCAGGGCATGGGCGGCAAGGCATCCTTCGTCATAGCGGATGCGCGGGTTCTGGCGGGTCTCGGTCATGGCTCACGGTATCAGTTGCTTTTTCATACTGCAACAGGCACCATCCCTTTGTCGGGCTTTGCCGACCGAGGGAGGAGTTCATGACCTATATTTCCGGCTTTGTCGCAGCCGTTCCGGCGGCCAACAAGGATGCCTTCATTGCCCATGCCAAGGCTGGCTGGCCCTGGTTCCAGAAACGCGGCGCGCTGCGCATGGTCGAATGCCTGGGCGAGGACGTGAAGCACGGCCGACAGACGGACTTCTATCGCGCGACCCAGGCGGCCGAGGACGAGGTGCCGCTGTTTTCCTGGGTCGAATGGCCGGACCGCGAAACCTGCGACGCGGCCTGGGCCAGCATGGAGGATGGCACCGACCTGCCCGAGATGCCCGCCATGCCCTTTGACGGAAAGCGCATGTTCTGGGGCGGCTTCACCCCCATTGTCGAGGTGGGCGAAAGCCGCCCCGGCAGCTATGTCCAGGGGTTCGTGCTGGCCGCGCCCGAGGAAAAGAAGCAGGCCTATATCGACATGGCCCAAAGCGCGACCGAGATGTTCCGCCGCCTGGGCGCCACATGGCAGGTGGAATGCTGGGGCACCGATGTTCCCCACGGCACGCAGACCGATTTCTATCGTGCCACCCAGGCAAAGGACGGAGAGGTGCCGCTGTTTTCCTGGATCGAATGGCCCGACCGCGCCACCTGCGACAATGCCGCCCGGCAGATGGAATCCGAGATGGCGGGGATGGAGATGCCCTCCATGCCCTTTGACGGGATGCGCATGTTCTGGGGCGGCTTCACGCCGGTCTTCGACAGCAAGGCTGGGGTGCAGTGATGGCCAAGGTTCACGGACATCCGATCTGGTTCGAGCTTGCGACGGCCAAGGGGCAACTGGCCGCGGCGGGCGATTTCTATGCCAGCGTCCTGGGCTGGCGCATCGCCGACAGCGGGATGGAGGGGCTGACCTACCACCTTGCCACCGCCGATGGCGACATGGTGGCGGGGCTGATGGAGATCCCCGATGGCATGGAGGGAATGCCGCCCAACTGGACGCTGTATTTCGGGGTGGACGATGCCGATCAGGCGGCCGATGACATCCGCGCGGCGGGCGGGCAGATCCATGCAGGCCCGTCCGACATTCCCGGCACCGGCCGGTTTGCGGTGGCCTCGGACCCGCAGGGGGCGCCCTTCGGGATCCTTGCCACCCTGCCGATGGAGGATGGCCGCCAGACCCAGGCCTTCGATCAGAAAAAGGCCGGCCACGGCAACTGGACAGAACTGATGTCCAGCGATCCTGCGGCGGGCTTCGACTTCTATGCCCGCATCTTCGGCTGGCAGAAATCGGATGCGATGGACATGGGTCCGATGGGCACCTACCAGCTGTTCCGTCATGACGGCGGCGATATCGGCGGCATGATGGGCCTGGGCAACGCGCCGCAGCCCTGCTGGCTGTCCTATTTCGGCGTGAACGGCATCAACCCGGCCATCCAGCGGATCAGGGACGGTGGCGGCACCATTCAGCACGGCCCGCAAGAGGTTCCCGGCGGCGCCCATATCGCCGTCGCCACCGACCCGCAGGGCGCCTGGTTCGCTTTGGTCGGCCCGCTTGAGGAAACATCATGACGCTGGTCCTGACCACCTATGACTGGGTGCCCGACTTTCCGCGCGGCTTCGTGCGCGATATCCGCGTCCGCTGGATGCTAGAGGAACTGGGACGGCCTTATCGGGTCGAGACGGTGCCGCTGCGGGACAAGTCCCCGGACCATGTCGCGCAGCAGCCCTTCGCCCAGGTGCCGTTCATCCGCGACGGCGACCTGACGCTGTTCGAATCGGGCGCGATCCTGCTGCATCTGGCAGAGGGCACGGTTCTGATGCCACAAGCGCAGCGCCCGCATGTCCAGCAATGGCTGATCGCCGCGCTGAACAGCGTCGAGCCCTTTGTCCTTGCCTGGATCGTGAACAAGGTCTTCGACAAGGACGAGGCAGGCGCTGCCCGCCGCGAACCCATGATGCGCCGGCGGCTGGCACAGTTGCAGGCCGCCCTGGGCGGGCGCGACTGGCTGGCGGGCGACGGCTTCACCGTGGCTGACCTGCTGATGGCCGACATCCTGCGCATTCCCGCGCAGAACGGGTTCCTGGACGACCTGCACGGGCTTGCCGCCTATGTCGAACGCGCGACAGGGCGGCCCGCCTTCGGAAAGGCCATGGCCGATCACCTGGCGCATTGGCGTGCAGCCGATGAAAAGGCGGGGGCGGCATGATCGGCCCCGGGCGCAACATCGCGATCAAGGTGCCCCTGCACCGATGGGACGAGATGGTCGCCTTCTATCGCGACAGGATCGGCCTGCGGGTCGCCCGACAGATGCGGGACAGTATCGGCTTCGACTTCAACGGCTTCACCCTGTGGCTTGACCGGGTGCCCCATCAGGCGCAGGCCGATCTTTGGCTGGAACTGTTCAGCGACGATCCGGACGCCGCCCTGGCGCGACTTGGCAGCCCGCTGCGCGACGAACTCGAACCGCTGGAAGGGGTGACGGGGCACTGGACCTCGGACCCCGCTGGCACCGTCCTGCTGGTCCGCCAACCGCGCGAGGGCGAAACCTGACGCTTGCGCCCTGCCGTGCCGCCGGGCGATGTGGCGGCGCGGCCATGACCCAAGCCATCCCTTGGCCTTTGCCCCTGCATTCGCTAATCCCCTTTCCAAGCGAAGGGGATCTGCCGAGATGAGCATGGACAAAAGCTTTGACGCCAAGGCCGCCGAGGCCAGGATCAGTGCGGAATGGGAACGGGCGAATGCATTCGCCGCCGGGGCCAATGCCCGACGGTCCGAAACATTCACCGTGATGATCCCGCCGCCGAACGTCACCGGCAGCCTGCATATCGGCCATGCCTTCAACAACACGCTGCAGGACATCCTGATCCGCTGGCACCGGATGCGCGGCTTCGATACGCTGTGGCAGCCCGGCCAGGACCATGCGGGCATCGCAACGCAAATGGTCGTTGAACGCCAGATGGCGCAACGCCAGGAACCCGACCGCCGCAGCATCGGGCGCGAGGCCTTCACTGCCAAGATCTGGGACTGGAAGCGGGAATCCGGCGACACGATCATCAACCAGTTGAAGCGCCTTGGCGCATCCTGCGACTGGTCCCGCAACGCCTTCACCATGTCGGGCGCGCCCGGCGCCCCTGCGGGCGAGGAAGGCAATTTCCACGACGCGGTGATCCGGGTCTTCGTGGATCTGTATAACAAGGGCATCATCTATCGCGGCAAGCGGCTGGTGAACTGGGATCCGCATTTCGAAACCGCAATCAGCGATCTCGAGGTCGAGAACCGCGAGGTTCCGGGCCACATGTGGCATTTCAAATACCCGCTGGCCGGCGGCGAGACCTATGAGTACGTCGAACGCGACGCCGACGGGAACGTCACGCTGCGCGAGACGCGCGATTACATTTCCATTGCCACCACCCGCCCCGAAACCATGCTGGGCGACGGCGCGGTGGCGGTGCATCCGGACGACGCGCGCTATGCCCCCATCGTCGGCAAGCTGTGCGAGATCCCGGTGGGGCCGCGCGAACACCGCCGCCTGATCCCGATCATCACCGACGAATATCCCGATCCCGATTTCGGGTCCGGCGCGGTCAAGATCACCGGCGCGCATGATTTCAACGACTATGGCGTGGCACAGCGCAACGGCATCCCGCTTTACGCGCTGATGGACAGCAAGGGCGCGATGCGCGCTGACGGGCTGTCCTATGCCGAAAGCGCCGAAATCGCATCTCGCGCGGCGCGGGGCGAGGATGTGGGCGACGTGTCCAACGTCAACCTGGTGCCCGAGGATCTGCGCGGCCTGGACCGGCTGGAGGCCCGCAAGCGCGTCGTCGCGCAGATCAATGCCGAAGGCCTGGCCGTCACCTATCTGCACAAGGAAATCGACGCGGACACCGGGTCGGAACACTTGGAACGCCGTCCGGTCGTGGACAGCAAGCCGATCATGCAGCCCTTCGGCGACCGGTCCGGCGTGGTGATCGAACCCATGCTGACCGACCAGTGGTTCGTGGACACAGCCCGCATCGTCGGCCCCGCACTTGACGCCGTCCGGTCCGGCCGGACCGAGATCCTGCCGGAACAGCACAAGAAGGTCTATTTCAACTGGCTTGAGAATATTGAACCCTGGACGATCAGCCGACAATTGTGGTGGGGCCACCAGATCCCGGTCTGGTATGGCCTCGACCTGTCGCTGGAAGGCCAGGTCGAGGATGACCAGGACGGTGCGCTTGACGACGTGGAGATTTTCGCGCTGCTGGAAGAAGGCCTGGTCCACCGCGACGAAATCCACCACGCCGCCGCCAGCTTTGCCGAGGTGGCCGAGCAGTTCCGCGATTCCATCGCCGGCCTGCCCCAGCCGCTCGAGATCGCCCGGATCGTCGAATGCACCGACCGCAATGCCGCCATCGACGCCTTCGCGCGTGGTCTGGCCGATTACAACCTGACCCAGGATCCGACCCGGCTGGTTTATCCGGTCTGGCGCGACCCGGACGTGCTGGACACCTGGTTTTCCTCGGGCCTGTGGCCGCTGGGCACGCTGGGCTGGCCTGAAGACACGCCTGAACTGCGCCGGTATTTCCCGACCGACGTCCTTGTCACCGGCTTCGACATCATCTTCTTCTGGGTCGCCCGGATGATGATGATGCAGCTTGAGGTGGCGGGCGACGTGCCCTTCCGCACCGTCTATGTCCACGGCCTCGTGCGCGACGAAAAGGGCGCGAAGATGTCGAAGTCGAAGGGCAACGTCATCGACCCGCTGTCGCTGATCGACGAATACGGCGCCGATGCGCTGCGCATGACCCTGACCGGCATGGCCGCGATGGGCCGCGACCCCAAGCTGGGGCCGAAGCATGTCGAGGGGGCGCGCAACTTCGTCACCAAGATCTGGAACGCGACGCGCTTTGCCGAGATGAACGGCGTGCGCGGCGGCGGCGCCATGCCCCAGCCCAGCCACACCGTGAACCGCTGGATCATCGGCGAGGTCGCGAGCATCCGGCTGGCCACGGACGAGGCGCTTGCGACATACCGCTTCAACGATGCTGCGAACGGGCTTTACGCCTTTGTCTGGGGCAAGGTCTGCGACTGGTATGTGGAATTCGCCAAGCCCCTGTTCGACGGCGATCACGCCGACGAAACCCGCGCCACGATGGGCTGGGTGCTGGACCAGTGCTATCTGCTGCTGCACCCGATCATGCCCTTCGTGACCGAGGAACTGTGGTCTCTGACCGGGGATCGGTCGAAGATGCTGGTCCATGGCGACTGGCCCGACTATGGTGCCGAACTGATCGACGCAGATGCCGACTGCCAGATGAACTGGGTGATTTCGCTGATCGAGGCAGTGCGCTCCGCCCGCGCCCAGATGGGCGTGCCGGCCGGCGCCAAGCTGGACCTGGTCGTGACCGAGGCGGATGCAGCCGCACGCGCGGCGCTGACCGCCAATGGGCCGCTGATCGAGCGTCTGGCGCGGGTCAATGCGCCGGTCGATGGCGCGGCGGGCAAGGGCATGATCGCGGTCGCAGCGCAGGGGGCCAGCTTTGCCCTGCCCATCGGCGAGGTGATCGACGTCTCGGCCGAAACCGCGCGTCTGCAGAAAGCCGTCGGCAAGACCGAAAAGGACGCCGACGGGTTGCGCAAGCGGCTTGGGAATCCGAAGTTCGTCGAAAACGCTGAACCTGAAGTCATCGAGGAAACGCGAGAGAAGCTGGCAGCGCTTGACGACGACCTGGCGCGGTTGAAATCGGCCTTGGCGCAGTTGGCCGCGATGTGACGACACTCCTCGGCCCTCGATGCGGGGCCGGGGACCGCAACAAGGCTTCAGGGGGTGCCGGGATGGGCTGGCTGGACCGGATCGCCGAACGGATGATGCTGAAGGCGCGGGCCGAGGGAAAGCTCTCGGGCCTTAAGGGCGAGGGCAAGCCCCTGCCCGACCGCCCGGCGGGCGAGGACGGCACGGCGGTAGGCTTTCGGATCATGGCCCAAGCGGGCGTCCTGCCCGAGGAGATCGTGCTGAAAAAGCAGGTCATCGCCGCGCAGGAACGCCTGGCCAGCCTGCCAGAAGGCCCGGAACGCACGGCCCTTCTGGCCGAGATCGCGCGGCTTCAGATGCGCCAGGCCATCGCCGAGGAAGCCCGGCGCCGCTTCATGCGCGACTGACCGCCGCGACGGCCCGGGGCAAGGCCTCGGCCAGGATATCCAGTTCGGCGTCGGGCGCGCAGCTGATGCGGATGCAGCGGTTCAGGGGCGCGACCCCGGGCATCCGGATGAACACGCCTTCTGCCGCAAGCGCATCCACCAGGCCGCGGGCGAAGGCGCCGTCGCGGCCGGTATCGACGGCGACGAAATTGGTGGCCGAAGGCAGCGCCGTCATGCCGTTGTCCCCGGCAATGGCGCCGATCCGGGCCCGAGCGGTCGCCACCTGCGCCACGGTCCGGGCCAGCCAGTCTCGATCTTGCAAGGCCGCAAGGGCGCCTGCCTGGCCGATGCGATTCACGCCGAAATGGTTTCGCACCCGGTCGAAGGCGGCGATCAGGTCCGGATGGCCCATGGCATAGCCCACCCGCGCGCCCGCCATGCCATAAGCCTTGGAAAAGGTCCGCATCCGGATGACGCGCGGATCGTCTGCGTCGATGTCAGGAAGGGCGTCGGCCGGGGCGAATTCGGCATAGGCCTCGTCCAGGATCAGCAGCGTGCCTTCCGGCAGATCGTCCAGCATCGTCCGGATCACCGTGCCGTCGTGCCAGCTTCCCATGGGATTGTCGGGATTCGCCAGATAGACCAGCCGCGCGCCCACCTGCCGGACGCGGTCCAGCAGGGCCTGCGGATCCTCGGCTTCGTTTCGGTATGGCACCTTGTTCAGGCAGCCGCCGAAGCCCGCGACATGGAAGTTGAAGGTCGGATACGCCCCGTCCGAGGTCACCACCACGTCGCCCGGCGCGACGGTCAGCCGCACCAGCAGGCCCAGAAGCCCGTCGATCCCCTCGCCCACGACGATGTTCCGGGGCCGGACGCCGTGATGAGCCGCAAGGGCGCGGGTCAGGTCGTGATTGGTCGGATCGCCGTATTTCCAGACCTCGCCCGCCGCCGCCTGCATCGCGGCAAGGGCGCGGGGGCTGGGGCCGAAGCCGTTCTCGTTCGCGCCAAGTCGGGCGGCGAAGGGACGGCCCGCCTGGCGTTCCAGCGTCTCGGGACCGACAAAGGGCACGGTGGCGGGCAGGCCCGCCGGGATCGGGGCAAGGCGGATCATCAGAAGGCGCGGAAGGTCATCGTGGTCAGCGTGCGGCTGATATGGGGAATGTCGAACAGCTTCTCAGACAGAAACCGGCCCACATCCTCGTCTTCCGGGATATAGACCTTGGCGATCAGGTCGTAGTCGCCCGAGGTCGAGTAAAGCTCGCTCACGACTTCCCGGTCATAGATGGCCTCGGCGACCTGATAGGTCTTGCCGGGCTCGCAGCGGAACTGGACGAAGACGGGTCGCATGGGTGGCCTCCTTTGCAATCGGGCGCAGGTTAGACTGCCGCGGCGGGACGGGTCCAGACCCCGCGCGCGTGTCCCCGCCAGAACCGAACCAGCAGCAGCGCCGCAGCCACCGTCAACCCGACGCAAAGGCCCACCCACAACCCGGCCGGACCATAGCCCAGCGGGAAGGCCAGCCCCCAGGCGACGGGCATCCCCACCACCCAATAGCTGAAGCCCGCGATCCACATCGGCACGCGCGTGTCATGAACGCCCCGCAGGAAACCCAGGGCCAGCACCTGCAGCGCGTCGGCAAGCTGGAACAGGGCCGCGAAGAACAGCAGGCCCGCGCCGATGCGGATGATCGCCCCGGCCTGCGGATCGGACGGGTCCAGATACAGCCGCACCAGCGGCACGGCGGCGGTCAGGAACAGCAGGATGGTCAAGCAGGCGAAGGCCAGCGACATCCAGGTGACGGTCATGGCCGCGTCGCGCATGAAGACGGGGTCGTTGCGCCCCTTGGCCTGGCCCACGCGGATCGTCGCGGCATTGGACAGGCCCAGATGCGCCATGAAGGCGATCGCGGTGATCTGCAGCGCGATCCCGTGCGCGGCCAGTTCCTGCGTGCCGATCCAGCCCATCATGATGTTCGACCCGACGAACAGCCCTCCCTCGGCCACCATGGTCAGGCCGATGGGCAGCCCGATCGAGGCCACGCGGCGAAGCGCCGACCAGTCGGGCCGCCAAAGCCGCTGGAACAGGTTGTACTTGCGCGCCATCGGCAGCCAGATCGCATAGGCGACCAGCAGGAACAGTTGCAGCCACTGGACCGTCAGGCTGGCGATGGCCGCGCCCGCGACGCCCAGTTCCGGCGCCCCCAGGTTGCCGAAGATCAGGATCCAGTTCAGCGCGACGTTCACCGGCAGCCCCGCCAGCGTCACCCACATCACGACCTGCGTCCGCTCCATCGCCGCCAGATAGGAGTTCAGCGTCAACTGGCACAGGACGACCGCCAGGCCCCAGCCGGCAATGCGCAGATATTCCTGCGCATAGGCCGCGACGACCGGGGACTGCCCAAGCGCGGACAGGATCGGTTCGGAAAACCACATCAAGGGCATGACTGCCAGCCCGAAGCCGCTGGACAGCCACAGGGCCATGCGTGTTTCGCGCCGCACCTCGGTCTCGTCGCCGCGGGCAATTGCGGTGGCGATCAGGCCCAGCACGCCGGTGCCGAAGCCCATGCCCAGGAAGAACAGGATGTGGAAGAACGAGGTGGCGATGACCAACCCGGCCAAGGCGTCCACGCCGTACCATCCGACCATCACCGTATCGCCGACGCCGATGGCCATGCGTGCCAGATGGCTGCCGATCAGGGGCAGGCCCAGCGACAGGGTCGCGGCAATATGAGGCAGATAACGGGTCATGATCCCGCCATACTGCGAGGGCGGTCACTTCACAATCTGCAAAAGCGGCAGATCAGCTTTCGGCTTTCCTTGAAAACGCGCACCAACCTTCAGTCGTCGCGGGACAGGGTCACGACGCGCAGCCGGCGGACGGTCTTCTGGATACGACCGCGCACTTCGTCGGGCTCGGTGGCGACGGCCTGGATCAGCGCCCGCATGTCGCCGCGCGCGGTGTTCAACTGGTCGATCAACGACATGACCATCGCCAGCGAATCGTCGGGCAGATCATAAACCTCGGACAGGTCGCAAAGCAGTTGCAGCCGGGCCAGATCGGCCTCGCTGAAGGCATGGCCCTGCGGGGTGACGACGGGACTTACCACATGGGCGGCCACAAAGGCGTGCAGCCGGGCGGGATCCAGGCCCTCGAGGGTCGCGATGACTTCGGTCTCGGAGAAATGCCGGGCCATGCTATTTCCCTCCGGCCTTCATTCCGGCCCGCGGATCATAGCCATGGTCCTTGCGCCAGGCTTCCATGAAACGCGCCAGATCGTCGTCCACCCTGGGCGGCATCACGATCTTCAGGTCCACCTGCTGATCGCCGCCATTGATCCCCCGGCCGCGCAAGCGCAGCTTCTGCCCGGTCGTGGCGCCCTTCGGGATCGTCAGGTTGACCGGGCCGTCGATGGTCGGGACCGCGATCTTGCCGCCCAGGACCGCCTCGTCCAAGGTGATCGGCAGGGTCAGCAGGATATCGTCGCCGTCGCGCCGGAAATCCGGATGAGGGGCCACGCTGATCGCCAGATAGGCGTCGCCCGCCCCGCCCTGCCCCAGGCCCTGCCCGCCCTTGCCCTTCAGCCGGATGGTCTGGCCGTCGCGCACGCCCTTGGGGATCGTCACCTCGAGGTCGCCCCCCTCGGGCAGGGTGATGCGGGTCTTGCCGCCCCTGGCGGCGGTCAGGAAATCGACCTGGAGCGAGAAGCGGTAATCCTGCCCGCGCACATGGAAGTTGCGTGGATCCTCGGCCCCGCCCCGGTTGAAGCCGCCAAAGCCGCGCCGCCCGAAAAGGTCCGAGAAGACGTCCGACAGGTCCGGGTCGGACTCAAAGCCATAGCTGCGGGCATAGGGGTTGCCCGCGGCTTCGGCATGGTCGCGCCAGGGGCGGCGCTGCGCGCGTTCCTGGCCCTGGGCATCGATTTCCCCTGCATCGAAGCGGCGCCGCTGTTCAGGATCCTTCAGCAGGTCATAGGCTGCGGACGCGGCCTTGAAGCGCGCCATAGCCGCCGGATCGGGGTTCAGGTCGGGATGGTCCGACTTGGCGATCCGGCGATAGGCCTTCTTAATCTCGGCGTCGCTTGCCGATTTCGTCAGCCCCAGGGCCTCATATGGATCACCAGCCATGCCCATTTCCTCATTTCATCGCCTGTGTTCAAGAACATAGGGAACGGCCACGTTTCATCAATAGGGCAACGGATACTGCTTGTGCAGCCGGTCCACCGCCTTGCGCAGGTCGTCCGGCAAGGGCTTGCCCAGGCCCGCGATCAGGTGGTCAAGCTGGTCCATCCGCGTGGCGCCGATGATCGGCACCACCTTGAAGGGCCGTGTCAATTGCCAGGCGATCGCCATGTGGATCGCGTCCCAGCCATGTTCGGCGGCCAGCTTGTGATAGGCCTCGGTCGCGGCGACAGCTTGCGGGGTCTTGCGACCCCCAAGGTTGCCTTGCCCGCCCGTGGCCTTGTCGACCGCCGCGCGGCTGCCATCCGGCATGGCTCCGCCCGAGTATTTGCCCGACAACAGGCCAGCGGCCAGCGGGGAATAGGACAGAAGCGTCACATCCTCGTTCACCGCGACCTCGGCCAGGTCGGTGTCGTAAAGTCGATAAAGCAGCGAATATTCGTTCTGGATCGAGACCATGCGCGGCCCACCGGTCCGGTCGGCCACGTCGCACCAGCGGGCCAGGCCCCAGGCGGATTCGTTCGACAGCCCCACGGCGCGGATCTTGCCCGCCTTCCGGGCATCCGACAGCGCCCCCAGGACGTCGGCCATGTGGTCCAGTGTCTGCTGCTTCGACTGCTTCGAGGGGTCGTAGGTCCAGTTCTGGCGGAAGGCATAGCTGCCGCGCACCGGCCAGTGCATCTGGTAAAGGTCGATCCGATCCGTCTGCAGCCGCGTCAGCGAGGCGTCGATGGCCTTGGCGACGATGGCGCCGTCATAGGGCACGCCATCGCGGACCATCTGGCTGGGACCGGTGATCTTGGTGGCGACCTCTACCCGGTCGCGGTTGCCGCCGCGGGCCAGCCAGTTGCCGACGATGGTTTCGGTCAAGCCGATCGTTTCCCGCCGGACGGGGTTCACGGGATACATCTCGGCCGTGTCCAGGAAGGTGATGCCCGCGTTCAGGGCGCGGTCCATCTGGGCGTGGCCATCGACCTCGGCCGTCTGGTTGCCGAAGGTCATGGTGCCCAGACAGATTTCGCTGACCTCGACATCGCTGCCGCCCAGTTTCACGCGCTTCATGGTGGTCCCTTTCCTGCTGTCGCGCGCACGTTAGCGATAGCGCGCGGCGACGCAAGGCTTTGACCAAGGCCGAACCTGTGCCAGACTTGCCCCGCCAAGGGGGCAGGACGATGGAGACAGGCAAGCCCGTGCTTCTGTCGGGCGGCAACCCGCAGATCCCGAAAGGCTTTGGCGAGGGACCGGTGCAAGCCTATATCGCAGCCATGCCGGGTTGGAAGCAGGACGTCGGGCGAGCGCTGGACGGTCTGATCACGGCTGCGCTGCCGGGCGTCGGCAAGGCGGTCAAGTGGAACTCTCCGCTTTACGGGATGCAGGAGGGGCTGTGGTTCCTGTCCTTTCACTGCATGACCCGATACATCAAGGTTGCCTTTTTCCGGGGCACCGAGCTTCGGCCGATGCCGCCGGTCGGGTCCCGGCAGCCCCTGGTCCGCTATCTGCATATCGGTCCGGACGGTGCCTTCGACGAGGCGCAGTTCACCGGCTGGGTGCGGCAGGCAAGCCGTCTGCCGGGCGAGAGGATGTGATCACGCCCGCTCGTATCCTTGGGACGCGGCGATCAGTTGCCGGGTATAGTCCTGCTGCGGGGTGCCTCCGCGCAGGGCCTGGACATCCATCACCTCGACGATGCGGCCGCCCTGCATGACGGCCAGCCGGTCGCACATGTGGCCCACCACCGCCAGGTCGTGGCTGACCATCACATAGGTCAGGCCGTGTTCGGCGCGCAGGTCGGCCAGCAGGTTCAGGATTTCCGCCTGGACGCTGACGTCAAGCGCGCTTGTCGGTTCGTCCAGCAGCAGCAGGCGCGGTTCCGCCGCCAGGGCACGGGCGATGGCGACCCGCTGGCGCTGCCCGCCCGACAGTTGGTGCGGATAGCGGAAGCGGAAGCCGCGACCCAGGCCCACATCGTCCAGAAGCCGCCCGATACGGCGATCGATATCGTCCATGCCCTGCAGGCGCAGGGTTTCCGACAACACCGCATCGACCGAATGGCGGGGATGCAGGCTGGCATAGGGATCCTGGAAGACCATCTGCACGGTCTTGTAGAAGGCCCGGTCGCGTTTGCGCGCGGCCAGCGGCTGGCCTGCGACCGTGATGGTGCCGGACCAGGTGTCGATCAGGCCTGCGATGGCGCGCAGGATGGTTGACTTGCCCGACCCGGATTCGCCCACAAGGCCGAAGCTTTCGCCTTGGGCGACGCTGAAGCTGGCGTCCTGCACGGCGTCCACGCGGTCGGGATGGTGGCCGAACCAGACGTTCAGGTGATCGACCGTCAGCATGGGCGGCTCCGGCGGGATTGGGTATTTGGACAACGGAGAAGCATCAGAGGCCCCCTGGAAATTCGGTTTCCAGGCTTTGGCTGATCATGCCGCCGTCGCGCCAGGCATCCTGACGTTCCAGCACCGGCAGGCGGTCCACCGGCGCGTCCAGCCGCGGCAGGCTGTTCAGCAGGCCCTGGGTGTATGGATGGCGAGCCTGGTGCAGGTCGCGTGCCGCCAGCGTTTCCACGATCCGGCCCGCATACATGATCAGCACCCGGTCGCAGAACTGCGCGACCAGGTTCAGGTCGTGGCTGATGAAGATCAGGCCCATGCCCCGGTCGCGGACCAGCCGGTCCATGATGTTCAGAACCTCGGTCCTGACCGACACGTCCAGCGCGCTTGTCGGCTCGTCCGCGATCAGGATTTCGGGGTCGGGGGCCAGCATCATGGCGATCATGATCCGCTGGCCCATGCCGCCCGACACCTCGTGCGGATAGGCGCCCATGACCCGTTCGGGATCGCGGATCTGGACGGCGGCCAGCATGTCCAGCGCCTTCTGGCGCGCCGCTGTGCGGTTGCCGCCTGCGTGCAGGCGATAGGCCTCGACGATCTGGTCGCCGATGGTCATGACCGGGTTCAGGCTGAACTTGGGATCCTGCATGACCATGCTGATCCGCCTGCCCCGGATCTTGCGCATCCGGCGTTCGGGCAGGTTCAGGATCGACTGGCCCTCAAGCTCCATCCGGTCGGCGGTGACGCGGCCCGGCGGGCGGACAAGGCCCAGGATCGCACGGCCCGTCATCGACTTGCCCGACCCGGATTCGCCCACCACCCCCAGTCGTTCGCGGCCAAGGTCAAAGCTGACGCCGCGCACGGCCTCGAAGGCGCCCTGGCGGGTGGGAAAGGTGACGCGGAGGTTCTGGACCGAGAGCAGCGTCATTCCTTGGCCCCTTTGGGATCCAGGACGTCGCGCAAGCCGTCGCCCAGCAGGTTGAAGGCCATCGAGACGATGAAGATCGCGATCCCCGGCATGGCGGCGACCCACCAGAAATCCAGGATATAGGTTCGCCCGTCGGAAATCATCGCCCCCCATTCCGGCATCGGCGGCTGCGCGCCAAGGCCCAGGAAGCCCAGTCCCGCCGCCGACAGGATGATCCCCGCCATATCGAGCGCCACGCGCACGATCAGCGAGGAAATGCACAGCGGCCAGATATGCTTGATGAGCAGCCGCAGCGGCCCCGCCCCTTGCAGGCGGGCGGCGGCGATGAAGTCGGCATGGCGGATGGTCAGCGTTTCCGCCCGCGCAAGGCGGGCATAGGGGGGCCAAGCGGTCAGGGCCAGCGCCAGGACCGCGTTGCCGATGCTGGGGCCCAGGGCCGCGACGAAGGCCAAGGCCAGGATCAGCTTGGGAAAGGCCAGGAAGATGTCGGTGATCCGCATCAGCACCTGGTCCACCCAGCCGCCCGCGAAACCCGCCACCGTGCCGATGAACAGCCCCATGATCGGCGCGATCAGCGCCACGGTGCCGACGATGAACAGCGTGATCCGGGATCCGTAGATCAGCCGCGACAGGATGTCCCGGCCAAGCGCGTCGGTGCCCAGCCAGTGATCGGCGGATGGCGGTTGCAGCCGGCCCGCCAGGTCCTGCGCAAAGGGGCTTTGGGGGGCAATCCAGGGTGCCAGGATCGCCATGCCGATCAGCCCGACCAGTACGATCAGCCCCAGCATCGCCAGCTTGTTGCCGCGGAAGGTCAGCCAGCCCTGGTAGAAGGCGCCAAGCCGGGCTTGGCGGCGGGTCTGGGGCGCGTCTGACAGCAGCCATTCTCTCCTGGATTGGGCGCGTCCGATCTGGTTCATTTCGACCTCGGATCGAGGACGCGATACAGGATGTCGCTGAACAGGTTCAGCACCACGAAGCAGGTGCCGACGACCACCGTGCCGCCCAGGACCGCGTTCATGTCGCCCGACAGCAGCGCCTTGGTGATGTATTGGCCCAGGCCCGGCCAACTGAAGATGATCTCGGTCAGGACGGATCCTTCCAGCAGCGATCCGAAGGACAGCGCGATCACGGTGATAAGGGGAATCTGGATGTTGCGAAAGGCGTGGCGCCAGATCACCGCGCGTTCGGACAGGCCCTTGACGCGGGCAGTAGTGATGTATTCGGCTGAAAGCTGTTCCAGCATGAAGCTGCGCGTCATGCGGCTGATATAGGCCAGGCTGAAATAGCCCAGAAGGCTGGCGGGCAGGATGATGTGGGAAAACGCGTCCTTGAAGGCGCCCCAGTCGCCCGCGATCAGCGAATCGACAAGGATCAGCCCGGTCACGGCCGGCACCATCCCGTCATAGATGATCCCCTGCCGCCCCGGCCCCCCGACCCAGCCGAGGATGCCATAGAAGACCAGAAGCCCCATCAGACCCAGCCAGAAGATCGGCATGGAATAGCCCACAAGCGCCACCACGCGGGCCACCTGGTCGATGATCCCGCCCCGGCGCGCGGCGGCGATCACGCCCAGCGGCACGCCGATCAGGACGCCGATCAGGGTACCCAGGGTCGCCAGTTCGAAGGTGGCAGGAAAGACCCGCTTGATGTCGTCCACGACAAGCTGGCCGGTGGAGATGGACCGTCCGAAATCGCCTGTCAGCACATCGCCCAGATAGCGCACGAACTGCACATACAGCGGCTGGTCCAGCCCCATTGCCTGATAGGCGGCGTCGTATTGCGCCTGGGACGCGCGGTCGCCAACCACCTTCAGCACCGGGTCGATGGGCATGACCCGGCCGATGATGAAGGTGACCAGCAGCAGACCCAGCATGGTCAGGGCCAGCGACAGAAGCGTGCCGCCGATGCTGCGGGCGCGGCGGCGCCGGGCGGCGGCGCGGTGGTTGGGCGCATCGGGATTCGGCGCGGGGGGCAAAGCTGTCCCCCGGCCGGCGGCATCGGTGTCGGAAACGGCCAAGCCTTATTCGCCCTTCGTAACCTGCCGATACATGACCGAGGTCACGGACCCGCCGGAATTCCAGTTCTGCACGTTGTCGCGCAGGCCGGTGTTCTCGACCCGCTGGAACAGCGGCACGATCGGGGCCTCGGCCTGATACTGCTTCTGGATGTCGATATACATCTGGGCGCGCTTGTCGGCGTCCTGTTCCAGGGTGGCGGCCACCGTGGCCTCGTTCATCTCGGCCGGAACCTCATAGGCGTTGCGCCAGGCCAGAAGGCCCGTCGCCTGCGCCTCGTCGCTGTTGTCGGGGTTATAGGCGAAGGTCGCGGCATTGGTGTTCGGGTCGGAATAATCCGGCCCCCATTCGCCCAGGAAGACCGGCACGTCGCGGGCGCGATAGGCGTCCAGCACCTGCGCGCCGGTCATCTGCTGGATTTCCAGCGTCAGGCCTGCCTCGGCCATGGATGCCTGCAGGGCCTGGGCCACGTCCACATATTCGCGCAGGTCGCGGACCTTGGTGGTGATGGTCTTGCCGGACATCCCCGCATCGTCGATCAGGGCCTTGGCCTTGGCGACGTCATAGGTCCAGGGCATGTCCTCCAGCGCACCCAGGTATCCCTTGGGCAGGAAGGACTGGTGCGGAACGAAGGTGCCTTTCAGGAAGCTGTTCGCGATGCCGTCGTAATCGACCAGGTGCTTCATCGCCTCGATGACCTGGGGGTTCGACAGGACCGGATCCTTCTGGTTCAGGCCCATGTACAGGATCCGGCCGCGCGGTTCGTCCTGGATCTTGACGCCCTCGACCGTGCCCACGGATTCCACGTCGGTCGGCGACAGGTTGCGGGCGGCGTCGATGTCGCCCTGTTCCAGCAGCAGGCGCTGCGCGCTGGATTCGGCGACGTTGCGGACCACCACGCGCTTCATCTCGGGCGCACCCTGGAAATAATCCTCATAGGCGGTGAACTGCACGGCCTCGTTCGGGCGCCAGCCGGCCAGGACATAGGGGCCGGAACCCGCCTCGTTGGTGTTCAGCCAGGTATTGCCCAAGTCGTCGCCCTGGGCGTTCGCCATGACCGTTTCCTTGTCCACCACGCTGGCGATGTTGGCGGTCAGGCAGTTCAGCACGAAGGTCGGCGCATAGGGCTTGTCGAGCGTCAGCGTCAGGGTCGTGTCGTCGAAGGTGATCTTTTCTTCCACGTTGTCGGCGGTGAAACCGAACTGGGTCAGGATGAAGGCCGGGGTCTTGTCCAGCTTGACCGCGCGCTGCAGCGACCAGGCCGCATCCTCGGCCCGGACGGGGTTTCCGGAATGGAAGGTCACGCCCGGGCGCATGGTGAAGGTGATGGACATGCCGTCCTCGGACACTTCCCAGCTTTCGGCGAGCGAGGGCTTGAAGCCCGCCTCCATGTCCAGCGGGTCGAAATCGACCAACCGGTCATAGGTGTTCTGGTTCACGTCGTTGCCCGAGAACTCGAAGCTTTGGGCCGGGTCCAGGCTGATGATGTCGTCGATCGCGGCGGCCACGACCAGCGTATCGGCGGGCGTTTCCGCCCAAGCCGCGGGCGCGATGGCCAGGGCCGATGCCAGCAGGATCGCGCGCGGGGTCAGAAGATGTTTCATGGTGGTTCCCTGTCGGTTCATCCCGCTTCGTGGCGGGTTGCATGACATGCAGCGTGACCCATGGCCGGACGGGTGGCAACCCCCATCAGGCCCCGCGCAAGGCCCGGTGGAACGCCGCCAGCCAGCGGCGCGCATCGAAACCGGGCGGCGGATCGGCTGCGAAAAGCTGGCGGTCAAGCTGGGCCATGACGGCCGGGGCGGGCTGCCCGCGCCAATGCAGGTGGCGGTCCGCAGCCGCCCGCAGCGCCGGCAGGTCACCCGTGTCGGCCGCGTGGCGCATGGCCCACGCATGGGGGCCGGGCTGCCAGCGGCGCAACTGCCGGCGGATGCGGTCGCGGGGCAGCAGCCCGCGCCCCCGCAGCATGAGGCCGAGGCCAAGGGCCATGCCCCCGCCCAGCGACAGAAGCGTGCCCAGCCGGTTGCGCAGCACCGGTCCTTCCGGGTCGCCGAAGTTCGACCCGAAGCCCGCGAAGCCGAAGGGGATCGGCTTCAGGGGCGCCACCTGGATCTGCCGGTTGTCCGTGTCGAACCAGGTAAAGGCCTCGGCGTGAAGGATGGCGGGCTCGCCCGTGCGGGGGCGCAGCTGCCATTCCCAGACGACCCGCGCAACCGGCCCCCCTTCGGTCAGAACGGTTTCGCGGGTTTCGGGTTGGCTGAACAGGATCAGCCAGGGCTGGGACAGGTCGGGGCGTTCGGGCAGGTGATGGGCAAGCGTTCCCAATGCCTCGATGGTGACGCGGCGGGTCAGGATCTCGTCCTTCTTCAGGCGGCCGGGTTCGGCGGACAGTTCGTCCGTCAGCGTCAGTTGCCGCGCCGACAAGGGCGGCGCGTCGGCGGGAAAGGGCCGGACGGCCAAGGTGACGGGATCGGCGGTCACGGTGGTTTGCGCGCGTTGTCCATCTTCCGTGACATAGGTCAGCTTGTGGCTGACAGGGCCCACCGTCAAAGGCCCGTCGCGGCGCGGAAACAGCGCGATCTTGCGTTCGAAGATCTGCAAAAGCCGACCCTGCACGCGATCCTTGTGCCAGTCGTCGCGCGCGACCTGGATCCAGTCGTAGTCGGGCGAGTTCGGAAACTCCATGTCTTCCAGCGAGACGGTCAGGTCGTATTCGCCCCGGATCGTCAGTTCGATCATTTCCGACACGACCGGATTGCCGTGGTCGTGCAGGATCATCAGGCGGGTGTCGCCCTGCGCCAAGGCGGCGCCTGTCAGGGCCAGCCAGATCAGGATGGCGCGGATCACCACGGGTCTCCTTCCTCGGGGCGGATCAGGCCAAGCTGGGCACGGCGGTCGAACTCGCCCAGGATGCGCAGGCGCAGGAACTCGCCGGGGTCGTCGACAATGGTGTCCAGCCACTGGTCGGTCGCGGCCAGGCCACGGGCGTCCAGCCGCCGCTCCCATTCCGGCCCCGAAGCATTGGCCAGAAGATCCGAAATGGGCACGTCTTCTGCCTCAAGCCCCCCTGCCCCGCGGATGCGACCAGGGGCGATGGAATCGCCCTGGTGCGGCGGATACATCGCGGCCACCAGATCGCGGTTGCGGCGCGCCTGTTCGTCGGCAGGGTTGGCAAACAACATCGCATCGAAATAGGCCACCGACAGCGGGTAATCCCCCGTGGCCGCCAGCGACAGGCCGCGGTTGAAGGTCTGCGACCGGCCCGCTTGGGCGAAGGCCGCATCGGCAGCCGCGTGATCGCCCGCGCCGTAAAGCGCCACGCCGCGGCCAGCCGGATCGGACAGCAGGATCGCCGCGGGTCGGTCAAGCCCCGCGCGCAGGGCAAGACGGCCCAGGGCATCAGGACCAGCCAAGGCAAGGGCCGCAATTCCGGCCAGGGCAATCAGCGCGGGCTTCATTCCAGCCTCCGCAGCATCATCAGCAGCCCCGGCAGCGCCAGAACCGCGAGCCACGGCCCCAGGTCGCGGTATTGCAGCGCCCGCAGCGCCGGGTCGCGCGTCGATCCGCCGCTGCGCGCCAGCCGCGCAGCCAGCCGGTCGGTGCGGTCCCATGCCTCGACCGCCCCGCCGCGCACCAGCCGGTCAAGCGCGTCCTCGGGCGCGGCCGGGGCGCCGGGTGCCAGGGCTGTCAGCCGCAGGGCCGAGATGCGGACCCCCTGTTCCGCAAGCCGGTCTGCCTCGGCCAGGGCCTGCCGGTCGATCCCGCCGCCGTCCGAGACCAGCACAAGATCGGCGCGCGGAAGCCCGGCCAGCATCCGCGCCGCCATTCCGATGGCCGCTGCCGGACGGCTGCCCTGCGCCGGCATTGTATCGCCGTCCAGAACGCCGATCTGGGTCTGCAGGCTGCCCACGTCCAGCGTCGGCGCGGTTGCCGTGAACGCCTCGCCCGAATAAAGCACCAGACCCACGGGCCGACCGGCCAGCCCCTGCGCCAGACCGGCCGCCGCCAGCTTGGCCTGGTCCAGCCCCGGCCCCTTCGCCACGGAAGGCGACAGGTCCACCGCAACCACCACGGCGTCCGATTGTGCCAGAACCGGCGCATCGGCGCGCGGCAGGGCCGGCCCCGCAAGGCCCGCGATCAGCAGCGCCAAGGCCAAGGGCGCAAGAAGCCGCATCCACAAGGGCTGGCGGCCGCGCAATGCCCCCAGGGCCTGCATCGCCCGCAGCATGTCCGAACCCATCACGCCTTCCCACCCGCCGGCATCGGGCAGGCGGCGCAGGCGCAGCAGGACCAGCCCTGCCAGCGGCAGCAGCGCCAGCAGCCACAAGGGGCGCAAAAGGATCAGCCCGTCCATCCGCGCCTCCGCCCGGCGATCAGGAACAGGCACAGCGCGGCAAGGGCGGCGGGCCAGACCCACAAGGGCTGCCACAACCGCATCGGCGGGCGGGCCGAGGGGTTCGGCTCCAGCCGGTCCAGGCTTGCGGCCACGGCCTGCAAATCGGCAGTGTCGCGGACGCGGAAGCTTTCGCCCCCGGCGACCTCGGCCACGGCGCGCAGGGTGGCCACGTCCACCGCGTCACGCGATTGGGGCTGGTTTTCCAGATCCTCGGGGCCAAGGGCGATGGAATGGACGCGGATGCCGTGGTCATGGGCCAGCCGAGCGGCTTCGACCGCGGGAACGGTGCCCGAGGTGTCCACCCCGTCCGACAGCAGCACGATCACCCGCGTCGGCGCATCGCTGCGCGACAGGCGCTTGGCGGCAAGGCCCAAGCCGTCGGAAATCGCGGTGCCGCGTCCGGATATGCCGATCTGCGCCTCGTCTATGGCCCGGGCCACGGCGTCCACGTCAAAGGTCAGGGGTGCGGCGAAATAGGCGCGCTCGCCGAAGATCACCAGCCCGATCCGGTCCCCCCGCCGCGCCGCGACAAAGGCGGAGGCGGTGCGCTTGACGGCCTCCAGCCGGGTGACGGGCTGGTCGTCCAGGAGGAAGTCTTCCTTCAACATGCTGCCGGACAGGTCGATCACCAGCACGATGTCGCGGCCCGATGCGGGGATCACGTCGCTTGCGACCTCGATCCGCGGGCCCGCCAGGGCAAGCACAAGCGCGATCCAGGCCAGCCCCGCCAGCCAGGATCCATGCATCCGGGCCGCGCCGGCAGGACGGGCACCCGCCAGAAGATGCGCGGGCAGCGCCAGGGCGGGGCGGGGCACGGCAAGGGGCGGCAGCAGGCGGCGCAGCAGCAGGGGCAAGGGCAACAGCGCCAGAAGCCAGGGAAAGGCGAGGCTCATCCCTTGCCTAGCCCCTGCGGCGGCCAAGCGCGATGCGGTCGATCGCGTCGTCGTCGGGCGCGGGCGCCGCGCCATAGGCGGCCGGGCGCAGCGGGTCGGGCAGACGGCCGAGGATGCGGGCTATGGCAAGGATCCGCACTTGGGACGGCATTCCGCGCGTGCCGAGGATCCGCGCGCGCCGCGACGGCCTGCGGGCCAGCAGCGGCCCCAGCAGCAGCGCGACCAGAAGGCCCGCCAGCAGGCCGATCCCGCCCAGGGCCAGCATCTCGCGCCAATCCAGTGCAGCCATGTCCAGGGGCAGGCGCGGCGGGGAAAGCTGGGCCAGAAGCTCGTCCCTTGTCACGGCGCGACCTCGGCCACCGTGGCGCCAAGCGCCCGCAGCCGCGAAAGATCGGCCGAGATGTCGGGCGCGGCCAAGCGGACAATGCGGCTGTGTTGACCATCGCTTACGGCAAGGACGCCGGGCGGAGGCTGGATCTCGCTGTCGTCCAGCATCAAGGCCAGCGTCACGGCGCGACGCCGGCAAAGCTGGGCCAAGGCATCCTCGGCCCCTGCAAGCCCGTCAAGACAGGTGGCCAACAGCACCCTGCCCCCCGCAGGCGACATGCGCGCGGCGCGGGCGATCGCCTGGATCAGGTCACCTTGTCCGGGCGCGGCAAGCGCCCCGTCATGCTGGCGGGCGAGGGCGTTGCAGACTGCGGCCATATGCCCCTCTCCGCCCGCCCCGCGCAATTCCGCCACCCGCGTCCCGGCCACCAGGCAGGCGACCGATCCGCCGCGCAGGGCGACTGTCCAGCCCGCCTGCGCCAGGTGCCGCGCGGCGCGCACGGATCGCAGCGCCGCACCCGTGCCCCACAGCATCGGGGCGCGGAAATCGGCCAGCAGCAGGATCGTATCGTCGCGATCCTCGTGCAGGCTGCGGATATGCGGATGGCCGGTGCGGGCGGTCGCGGCGGGGTCCAGCCGACGGGGATCGTCGCCCGCGACATAGGCGCGGATTTCGCGCAGGTCCATGCCCGCCCCCGGCATCCGCGCCGGGACCGCGCCTGCACGACGCGTCAGCGGGCGGTGCTTGCCGCGGTCGGGTGCCTGGTCGCGCAGCGCCAGCAGTTCGGCCGCGATCAGGCGGATGCCCGGTGCGTCGGGCAGGCCTGCGGGCAAGGCTACCACGGGCGCACCTGGCGCAGGATCTCGGCCACCAGGCTGCGGGCGGTGCGGCCCTCGCCGCTGGCGGACCAGGCGGGGATCAGCCGGTGCGACAGGGCATCGGCGGCAAGCGCCTCGGCATCCTCGGGCAGGCCGTGGTCGCGGCCGTGCAGCCAGGCCCGCGCCCGCACCCCCGCCGCAAGCGCCAGCGTGCCGCGGGGCGAGACGGGATGTTCCACCCATTCCGCCACCGCCCCGCCCGGCCGCGTCGCCATGACCAACCGCACGATGAAATCCTTGAGCGCGGGTGCAAGATGAACCCGCGCGACCTGTGACCGCGCCTGGGCCAGGTCGGTGGCGCGGATCATCGTGCCGCCCTGAGTGGCCGGGGCCACCGCCTCGGCCTCGACCAGGTCGAGGATCGCGCGCTCGGCCTCGGCACTGGGCAGGTCCAGGCGCAGGTGCAGAAGAAAGCGGTCAAGCTGCGCCTCGGGCAGGGGAAAGGTGCCCTCGTGCTCGATCGGGTTCTGGGTCGCCACGACCATGAAGGGATCGGGCAAGGGCCGCGTCACCCCGCCGGATGTCACCTGCCCCTCGGCCATGGCCTCCAGCAGCGCGGATTGCACCTTGGGCGGCGCCCGGTTGATCTCGTCCACCAGCACGAGGCTGTGGAAGATCGGGCCGGGGATGAAGTCGAAGCCGCCCGTTTCGGGACGGAACACCTGCGTGCCCGTCAGATCCGAGGGCAGAAGGTCCGGCGTGCACTGGATGCGGGCGTGGCTGCCGGGCAGATGCGCCGCAAGCGCCTTGACGGCGCGGGTCTTGGCGATGCCCGGCGGGCCTTCGATCAGGACATGGCCCCCGGCCAAGAGCGCGACCAGCAGGCGTTCCACCAGCACGGCATGGCCGATCAGCGTGGCGCCGATCTCGGACCCCAGGCGGCGGACGGCATGGGCCTGTTCCGTCAGGTCGTTCATCGCTTTCTCCCCCCGCGTTGAACTTGCCTACTGTGCAACTGCGTGGGATCGCGATCCAGTGCTAATGCTGGATTTTCCCTGCCACTTTGGTCTGAAAACCTCTAGCGGCGCAGGGCGTAGGCGACCAGGACCAGCAGCCCGCCGGCCATCGCGAACCAGGTCAGCGCATAGGTCAGGTGGGAATTGCGGAAGGCGATAACGGTCAGCCCGCCGATGGGTTGGGCATCGCCCGCGCGGTCGGCGTCGATGAAATAGGGCGCGACATCGGGCAGGCCCAGCGTCGCGGCAATCGCCTGGGTGTCTCGGGAATACCAGCGGCCCGCATCCGGGTCGTTGGCGCGCAGGAAGGCGCCGTCGGGCTGGGACAGGCGTAACAGCCCTGTCACAGCCTGCGGTCCCTGCGGCAAGGGTCGGTCGTCGCGGCGGTCTGCGGCGACGAAGCCCCGGTTGACCAGAACAGTCCAGCCGTCTTCGGTGACAAGCGGGGTCATGACCCAGAAGCCCGCCCCCCGTTCCGTCACCGCCTGCACCAGCACGTCGCTGTCGGGCCGGTATTCGCCCCCGACGCTGACGCGGCGGTATTCGGCATTCTCGGCCGTCAGCCCCGCCCATTCGGCAGGCGGGGGCGCGGGGACCGGGTCCGCCGCCACCCGCGCGTCCACGCGGGTGATCAGGTCGGTCTTCCAGGCCAGCCGCTGCACCTGCCAGACGCCCAGGCCCATTAGGACCAGGAAGACGATCCCCGCCGCGACCAGCAGGGCTATGGGGCGGCGGGCGGTCACGATCCCAGGCCCAAGGCCTCGTGGTTCATCTGGGGCATCATGTTGGTGTTCATGTTGTACATGACCCACAGCGACCCGGACAGCACGATCACCAGGATCACGACGGTGAAGATCAGCGCCATCATGGTCCAGCCTTCGTCGCTGCGCGTGTTCATGTGCAGGAAATAGACCATGTGGACCAGGATCTGCACTATCGCCATGCCCACCACCACGACGGCGGTCAGGAAGCGGCTTTCGAAGCCGCCCGCCATCACGATGGCAAAGGGGATCGCGGTCAGGATCACCGACAGGATGAACCCGGTCAGGTATGACCGGACGCTGCCGTGGTCGTGGCCGTCGTCATGTTGGTCGCCATGCGCCTCGGCCTGGCGTTCGGCGCGATGCTTGTCGCCCTGGGCTTCAATCGAGGTCATCAGATCATCCCCAGCAGATAAACGAAGGTGAAGACGCCGATCCAGATCACGTCCAGGAAGTGCCAGAACATCGACAGGCAGGCCAGCCGGCGGCGGTTGGCCGGGATCAGCCCGCGCTGACGGATCTGGATCATCAGCGTGACCAGCCACAGGCAGCCAAAGGCCACGTGCAGCCCGTGGGTTCCCACAAGCGCGAAAAAGGCCGACAGGAAGGCCGACCGCTGCGGCCCCGCGCCCAGGTGGATCAGGTGCTGGAACTCATAGATCTCGACGGCCAAGAACAGCAGACCGAAGACCAGCGTGATCCCCAGCCACATCAGCGTGCCACGGGTGTTTTCCTTGACCATCGCCAGCATGGCAAAGCCATAGGTGATCGAGGACAGCAGCAGAAAGGCCGTGTTCAGCGCCACCAGTTCCAGGTCGAACAGATCCTTTGGCCCCGGACCGGCAGCATAGCTGCCGCCAAGGACGCCGAAGACCGCGAAGAGGACCGCGAACATCAGGCAGTCGCTCATCAGGTAGATCCAGAAGCCGATGCTTGTGGACGCGCCCTCGTGGTGGTGGTGCGGCTCGACTTCCCAGAAATCGCCGGGGGCTGTTTGAGTGGCTGTGCTCATGGATCAGACCCCTGCGCTTGCCAGCTGGCGGTCGCGCGCGTCTTCCGTCGCGCGGACCTCCTCGGCCGGGATGTGGTAGTCGCGGGCATAGTTGAAGGTATGCAGGATCGAGGCGACCACGATGCCCGCGAAGGCCAGGGCCGCCAGCCACCAGATATACCAGACCAAGGCAAAGCCGCAGATCGTGGACAGGCCCGCGATGATGACGCCCGTCCCGGTGTTCCGAGGCATGTGGATGGGGACATAGGCGGCGCGCGGCCGGGTCTGGCCGTAACGCTTCATGTCCCACCAGGTGTCCAGCCCGTGGCTGACCGGCGTGAAGGCGAAGTTGTAGGCCGGAGGGGGCGAGGACGTTGCCCATTCCAGCGTGCGCCCGTCCCAGGGATCGCCCGTCTCGTCGCGCAACTGGTCGCGGCGCGCGATGGACACGCCGAACTGGATGAACATGGCGGCGATGCCGATGGCGATCAGGACGGCGCCAAAGGCCGCGATGACGAACCAGATCTGCAGGCTGGGATCGTCGAAGACCCGCACCCGCCGCGTCACGCCCATCAGCCCCAGGATGTAGAGCGGCGCGAAGGCCGTCCAGAAGCCCACGACCCAGAACCAGAAGCTGACCTTGCCCCACCAGGGATCCAGCCGGAAGCCGAAGGCCTTGGGCCACCAGTAATAGACCGCCGCGAACAGGCCGAACAGCACGCCGCCGATGATGACGTTGTGGAAATGCGCCACCAGGAACAGCGAGTTGTGCAGCACGAAGTCTGCGGGCGGCACGGCCAGCAGCACGCCCGTCATGCCGCCGATCACGAAGGTCAGCATGAAGGCGATGGTCCACATCATCGGCAGTTCGAACCGGATGCGGCTGCGATACATGGTGAACAGCCAGTTGAAGATCTTGGCGCCCGTCGGGACCGAGATGATCATGGTGGTGATCCCGAAGAACGAGTTCACGGACGCCCCCGACCCCATCGTGAAGAAGTGGTGCAGCCAGACCAGATAGGACAGGATGGTGATGCAGACCGTCGCATAGACCATCGAGGTGTATCCGAACAGCCGCTTGCCGGTGAAGGTCGCCACCACTTCGGAATAGACGCCGAACAGGGGCAGGATCAGGATATAGACCTCGGGGTGGCCCCAGATCCAGATCAGGTTCACATACATCATGGCGTTGCCGCCAAGATCGTTCGTGAAGAAGTTGGTGCCCACGTAACGGTCCAGCGTCAGCAGGACCAGCGTCGCGGTCAGCACCGGGAAGGACGCCACGATCAGGATGTTCGTGCAAAGCGAGGTCCAGGTGAAGATCGGCATCCGCATCATGGTCATGCCGGGCGCGCGCATCTTGATGATCGTCACCAGCAGGTTGATGCCCGACAGCGTGGTCCCGACCCCCGCGACCTGAAGGCCCCAGATGTAGTAATCAACGCCGACATAGGGGCTGTAGCCGATCCCCGACAGCGGCGGGAAGGCCAGCCAGCCGGTCTGCGCGAATTCGCCCACGAACAGCGACATCATGACCAGGACGGCGCCGCCGACCGTCATCCAGAAGGACAGGTTGTTCAGGAACGGGAAGGACACGTCCCGCGCGCCGATCTGCAGCGGCACGACATAGTTCATCAGGCCCGTGACGAAGGGCATCGCCACGAAGAAGATCATGATGACCCCGTGGGCCGAGAAGATCTGGTCGTAGTGGTGCGAGTTCAGGTAACCCTCGGACCCGCCAAAGGCGATCGCCTGCTGAAGCCGCATCATGATCGCGTCGGCGAAGCCGCGCACGAACATGACCAGGGCCAGCACGACATACATGATGCCGATCTTCTTGTGATCGACCGTCGTGAACCATTCGTGCCACAGGTATGACCACAGGCGATACTTGTGCAGCATCCACAACAGCCCGGCGCCGCCGATGGCGACGACCACGCCGGTGGCCCAGACGATCGGATCCTGCGGGATCGCGTTCCAGTCCAGGCGGCCCAGCAGGAAGGTGGTTTGGATGTCGGAGGGTACAGCCATCTTCGGCCTCTACAGGTTCTGGTCGGCGCCGGAGGGCGGCGTGGACTGTGTCAGTCGGTTCGGGATCAGGTTGCGGCCCAGGATGCCCTGCGGCGCCTCGAGCCCCTGCCCGCGCATGGGCGTCAGGTCGCGCCGCGCGGGACGTTCGGCCTGATCGGCACTTGCCAGCATCTCGTTCAATTCCTCGACCGTGCAGATGCCGGTGACCTGGAAGGGCGGCAGGCCCAAGATGGGGCGCGGCGTGCCGCGGCCGGGATCGGTGAGCGCCGCCACGTTGGCGATGCCCGGCAGGCCCAGCCCGCCCTGGGCGTCATAGGCCATCATCTCGGCCATGCACATGCGGCCCTCCTCGACGCACATGTTCACCACGCGGCTGAACAGTTGCGGATCGACCTGGGCAAAGGCCTGGGGCGCCACATTCTCGCTGGGCTTTTCAAGTTCCAGATAGCGGGCGCGGTCCAATGCCTCGCCGCTGTCGGCCGCTTCGGCGACCCATGTGTCAAAGCCGGCGCCGTCAAGCGCATGGGCCTTGAAGCGCATGCCTGAAAAGCCGTGGCCCGAATAATGCGACGCCAGGCCCTGGTATTCGCCGGGATGGTTGAAGACGCCGTTCAGCGTGGTCTGCATCCCCGGCATGGCATAGATCATCCCCGCCATCGCCGGGATGTAGAAGGCGTTCATGACCGAGGTCGAGGTCAGCGTGAACTCGACCGGGCGATCCACCGGCACGGCCAATTCGTTGACCGAGGCGATGCCCTGTTCGGGATAGATGAACAGCCATTTCCAATCCATCGCGACGACCTGGACCTGCAGCGGCTGTTCATCCTCGATGGGCTTCTCGGCGCTGATGCGGTCCAGCGGGCGATAGGGATCCAGCAGATGCGTGCCGACCCAGGTCAGCGCGCCCAGGCAGACGATGATCAGCAGGGGGATGGCCCAGATCACCAGTTCCAGCTTGGTCGAATGGTCCCAGTCGGGGTCATAGCTGGCCTGCTTGTTCGTCGCGCGATAGCGCCAGGCAAACCACACCGTCAGCGCCATGACCGGGATGATGATGATCAGCATCAGCAGCGTGGACTGCACCAGCAGGTTCGCCTGCCGCGCCGCGATGTCGCCCGAAGGCCGCAGCACGACCGCCTCGCAGCCCGCAAGCAGCATGATGGGCGCAAGCCAGAGAAGATGTTTGAAAGGGTGTTTCATGTGGTGATGACCCCGTTGGCCGCGAGACTTACGCAGCTGTTCAGACGGCGACGCCTTGAGATTGACGTTCAGATAGATGCCATGACCCATGTCAAACATAAGACAATTTGTCGCGTATTAATCCCGCTTCGTTTGTATCATGTCTGCCAATGACCGCGCGAATCCTTCGGGACGTCGCGCCTATTGCCCTTCATGCCTTCTGGCCCCATCCGGAGTGGTGCACGCAATGGTGACATCTGCCGAAACATCTGCCCAGCAAGGTCCAAGCCCCGGCAAGGATGCAGACGATATCCATGTCTCGCCCTCGGACATCGCGGTCGGCGTGGTGATCGGGCGCACGTCCGAGTTCTTCGACTTCTTTGTCTTCGCCATCGCCTCGGTGATCGTGTTTCCCGCGCGGCTGTTTCCCTTCGTGGACCCGCTGACGGGCACGCTTCTGTCCTTCGGGCTGGTTCTGCTGGCCTTTGTCGCCCGGCCTGTCGGCACGGCGATCTTCATGCGCATCGACCGCAAGCATGGCCGCGTGACCAAGCTGACGCTGGCGCTGTTCCTGCTGGGCACCTCGACCGTGGCGATGGGGCTGGTGCCGTCCTATGCGGTGCTGGGCGAATGGGCGATCATCATCATGGCGGTGCTGCGGATCGGCCAGGGCCTTGCCATCGGCGGAAGCTGGGACGGGCTTTCCTCGCTTCTGGCGCTAAGCGCGCCCAGGAAGAAGCGCGGCTTCTATGCGATGGTGCCGCAGCTTGGCGCGCCCATCGGGCTGATCGTTGCGGCACTGCTGTTTTCCTATCTGGTATCCAACCTTTCGGCCGAGGATTTCCTGGACTGGGGCTGGCGCTATCCCTTCTTCGTGGCCTTCTCGGTCAACGTCGTGGCGCTGTTCGCCCGTCTTCGCATCATCGCCTCGCCCGAGTTCCAGGAGGCGTTCGAGACGCGAGAGTTGCAGCCGACCCGCATCCGCACCGCCTTCCGGTCGGACTGGCGCGCGATCTGGCTTGCATCCTTCGTGCCGCTGGCAAGCTTTGCGATGTTCCACATGGTCACGGTCTTCCCGCTGTCCTGGGTTTACCTTTACACGGACGAGACGCTGACCTTCTTCCTGAACATGCTGGCGCTTGCCGCGGCCTTCGGCCTGGGTTCGGTCCTGCTGTCGGGCTATCTGTCCGACTGGTTCGGGCGGCGGCGCGTGCTGCTGTGGGGCGCGCTTGGCATCGGCGTCTTCAGCCTGATGGCGCCCCTGCTGCTGAGCGCGGGCAAGACCGGCGTGTCGGCCTATCTGATCGGGGGCTTCATGATCCTGGGCATCAGCTTCGGCCTGTCGTCGGGCGCGGTGGCGTCGATGTTCAACAGCCGTAACCGTTACACGGATTCCGCTTTTGCCTCGGCGCTTGGCTGGCTGTTCGGGGCAGGGCTTGCGCCGCTGACTGCGCTGTTCCTGTCAACGACGCTGGGCCTGTTCGCGGCGGGGCTTTACCTGCTGTCGGGTGCTGCCGCCACGGCCGTGGCGCTGTGGCTGGCCCGGCAGATGGAGTTCCAGAAGCAGGGGTAAGGCCGCTTCACGATGCCGGGTCAAAGCGCAGGATCCCTGAAAGCCTTGGCCCGGCATCCGTGTCTTTGGGATGGGATACGCCGTCCAGAACGGGAACCTCGGGGAAATCGAAGGGACTGACGCCGTCGAGGCAGGCCACGTTCACGCCGAACTGTTCGGGGTTCGACCGGCGCTGATGGTGGGTATAGATCCCGCAGGTCTTGCAGAAGTAATGCTTCGCCGAGCCCGTGTTGAAGGTATAAAGCGTCAGGTTGTCCCGCCCCCCGACAAACTCGATGTCGCCAAGCTGGGCGGATACGGCAACCGCGCCGCGCATCCGGCAATAGGAACAAGTGCATCTGCGGACGGTGTTGAAGCCGTCCGTCAGCCGCACCCTGAACCGGACCGTGCCGCAATGGCAGGCGGCATCGATCTGATTTCTGTTGTCGGACATCCGCACCCCGCAATCATGCGGAGGTTAGCTTGCCGCCCGCGGCGGCGGCAAGCCCTTTGCCGGTTCTCAGCCCCGCAGCGCCTTGGCTTGCCTGCGCCGTGCGTGCAGCTCGGGTTCCGTGTAACCGGAGGGCTGGGTCGTGCCCGTCAGCACCAGGTCGCGCGCGGCCTCGAAGGCGGGACCGTCGAAGCCGGGGGCCATGGGGACATAGTTCGGATCGCCTGCGTTCTGTTCGTCCACCTTCAACGCCATGCGGCGCAGCGCATCCTCGACCTGGTCGCGGGTGATCAGGCGCTGTTCCAGCCAGTTTGCCAGAAGCTGCGCGCTGATGCGGCAGGTGGCGCGGTCTTCCATCATCGGCACGTCGTCGATGTCGGGCACCTTGGAACAGCCGACGCCCTGGTCCACCCAGCGGACCACGTATCCCAGGATCCCCTGGGCGCTGTTGTCCAACTCGCGCAGGATCTGGTCCTGCGGCAGGGGCGTGTCCCCCATCAGGGCGGGGGTCAGCAGCGCATCCAGGTCGGGCACGGGCTGGCCCTGCAATTCGTCCTGCCGGGCTGCCACATCGACCATGTGGTAATGCAGCGCGTGCAGCGTGGCCGCCGTGGGGCTGGGGACCCAGGCGGTGTTGGCGCCCGATTGCGGATGGGCGATCTTGGCGCCCAGCATCTCGGCCAGGGCGTCGGGCTTGGCCCACATGCCCTTGCCGATCTGCGCGCGGCCGCGCAGCCCGCAGTTCAGGCCGATCAGCACGTTGCGGTCCTCATAGGCCTTCAGCCAGCCGGACCGGCGCGTCGCATCCCGCCCCGCAAAGGCGCCGGCCTGCATCGAGGTGTGGATCTCGTCCCCCGTGCGGTCCAGGAAGCCGGTGTTGATGAAGAACACCCGGTTGCGGATCGCGTGGATGGATGCGGCAAGGTTCGCGCTTGTGCGGCGTTCCTCGTCCATGAGGCCCAGCTTCACGGTGTTGGCGGGCAGGCCCAGGATCTGTTCCACCTTGGTAAAACTGCGATCGGCGAATGCGGCCTCGTCCGGGCCATGCATCTTGGGCTTCACCACATAGATCGCGCCGGCGCGGCTGTTCCGCGGGCCTTCGGTCTTTCTGATGTCGTGGATCGCGCAGGCAGTCGTGACCATCGCATCCATCAGCCCCTCGGGCGTGTCCTGTCCGTCCAGGCGCACGGCATCGGTGGTCATCAGCAGGCCCACGTTGCGCACCAGCAGCAGCGCCCGGCCCTGAAGGACAAGGGTGCGGCCGTCGGGGCGGGTCACCTGCCGGTCGCCGGCCAGGCGGCGGGTCATGGTCTTGCCGCCCTTTTCGAAGCTGTCGGCCAGATCGCCCTTCATCAGCCCCAGCCAGTTGGCGTAAACGGCGACCTTGTCCTCGGCATCGACGGCGGCGACGCTGTCCTCGCAATCCTGGATCGCGCTGAGGGCGGCTTCCACGACCACGTCGCGCAGGCCGGACGCCGACGCCGCGCCGATCGGGTGGCCGGGATTGACGACCAGTTCGACATGAAGCCCGTTGTGACGCAGCACCAGCCCGGTATCGCCGCCCTCGGTCCGGCGCCCGACATAGGCCGCGGGATCGCGCAGCGTCACGACCGAGCCTGCGACGGTAGCCTTCAGCCCCTCGGCATCGGCATCATAGGCCGACACCTCGGCATGGCTGCCGCTGGTCAGGGGAAAGGTCTCGTCCAGGAACTGCGCGGCGCGAGCCACCACGGCCTCGCGGCGCGCGGGGTCGATGCTGCCCGCGGGCGGCGGCGGCCCCAGCACGTCGGACCCGTACAGCGCGTCATACAGCGATCCCCAGCGGGCATTGGCGGCGTTCAGCGCGAAGCGGGCATTGCTGACCGGCACCACAAGCTGCGGCCCGGCGACCTGGGCAATTTCCGGGTCGATCTGGCCGTTGTCGACGGCAAAGGGCGTGGGTTCGGGGACCAGGTAGCCGATCTCGGTCAGGAAGGCGCGATAGGCGGTGATATCCCAAGGCTGGTTTCCCCGGGCCTTGTGCCAGGCGTCGATCCGGCCCTGCAATTCGGCCCGTCGATCCAGCAGCGCGCGGTTTTCGGCCCCGAAGTCGCGCAGCAGTTCCCCATAGCCCGACCAGAAGCGGTCGGCATCGATGCCCGTTCCCGGCAGCACCTGGCCTTCGACAAAGGCTGCAAGTTCCTCGGCCACCTCTAGGCCGTGTTTGGGGACATAGCGGGTCTGGCTCATGCGGCTGCTCCTTTCGACTGGGGCGACGGTATACCATCGCGCACTTTGAATCGGTTTACGTCAAGCCCCTGCATTTTCCAAGATATGGTGAAAAGTTTTTCTGCATTCCGGAAAAAGCCGGATAGGCGGATTCCAACCGTCCGGCTTGGCAGTTTCTAGCAGGATCCTGCGGTTTGCAGACGCCTCTGCAACCCCCGCCCGCCAAGCCCGTTGTCCTGCGCGCCGTCCGGCGGCGCATCCTAGGACGGACATGAAGGAGTTCAGATGTTCCGCAATACCGCTTTCGCCCTCGGGCTGGTTCTGGCCGCCCCGGCGGCTTTCGCGCAGACGGCCCCGGCGGCCGAACCGATCGACCCGTCGCTGGCCTACGAGGCCGCGCGCAACCAGCTGGGCATCCTGAAATATTGCGCGGACCAGGGCCATACCGGGACCGAAGCCGTTGCCGCCCAGGAAAAGATGGTGGGAATGCTGCCCGCGGGCGACACCGCCGCAGGCGACCAGGCCGAGGCGAAGGGTGCCGCCGGCACCGTGTCCATTGGCGAGACCGAGGTGACGCTGGCCAATGCCGCCGCCAACCAGAACACGACCGTCGACGCGCAGTGCAAGCAGATCGAGGCGGCCGTCAATCAGGTCGCCGCGCAACTGCCCGGCTGACGGACCCGTCTGACCAATCGGAAGGGCCGCCCGCGTGGCGGCCCTTTTCATGTCTTGCCGCTTCCCGCAACCTCGTCCTCGACGATCTCGGCCGTCACTTCGCGGGCTGCGGCCTCGTCCTCGGCCACGCTGCCCGCCTCGACAATCTCGCGGGCTTCTTCCTCGTCCTCGTCCTCGAGCGTGGGGGGATCCTCGCCCGCCAGGAAATTGCCGAACTTTTCCCAACCGGGGACATAGTCGGCCAAGACGCGCATCACCACCAGCACCGGCACGGCGATGATCATGCCGATCACCGACCACAGCCATGCCCAAAGCGCCACGGCCAGAAACACCACCACCGCGTTCATCTGCAGCCGGCGCGACACGAAATAGGGCGTGATGATCTGCCCTTCCAGCGAGGTCAGCAGAAGATAGCTGCCCGCCACCATCAGCGGCCAGAACAGCCCCGGCATCACGACAAGCGCGACCAGGGCCGAGGAGATGACCCCCACAATCGCGCCCAGATAGGGGATGAAGTTCAGGATAAAGGCGCCCAGGCCGAACAGCACCGCGCCGGGCATTCCCCAGGCGAACATGGCAAGCCCGACCGCCAGCCCCAGCCCCGCATTGATGATGGTGATCGCGCCAAGGTAGTTGCCCAGCGAATCCTCGATCTGGCGCAGGGCCAGATAGGCGCTTCGCTTTTCGGCCATGGTGTCGAAGCTTTGCACGATCTTGAGATACAGAAGGTCGCCCGACGCCAGCATGAAGAACAGCAGGAACAGCGTGAAGACCACCTGCCCGGCGATGGCAGGCGTGAACTTCATCAACGAGGTGAGGGGACTTTCGCTGACCTGCTCGACCTTGATGGGTTCCTGCTGTTCGGGGTCGTCGCTGGCCTGGACCTGCTCGATCTCTTGCGCGGCCTGCTGAAGCTCTTCGAAGGATTCGCGGATGTCGCTGAACTTCTGTTCCAGGCGGATCTTGATGGTGGGCAGGTTCTCGGCCGCCCGGCTGATCGGGCCACTGGCGGCCAGGCCAATCAGAACCACCGTCACGACAAGCCCCAGCGTGATTCCCGTCGCGGTCAGCGCGTCCGGGATGCCGCGCCGGCGTGCAAGGCGGCGCAGGGGCGTGAAGACGAAGAACAGCAAGGCCGCCAGCGTGACCGGCATCAGGAAATCGCGCCCGGCGGCAATGGCTGCAAAGCCAAGGATCAGGAAGATGCCGATGACGGCCCAGTTGGCTGCACGTTCGCTTCTGCCGCTGCTTTCGGTTCGAAAGCGCGGAAAGCTGTATTTTTCGGCCACGGCGTCCCCCCTGCATCAACGCCAGCACCGAACGCGAACGGCGGCCCGATGTTCCGGACCGCCGCCAGCGTCAACCCGTAAAGGGCCCGATTACAGGGGGTGGTCACCCGTCGCGTCGATCACGCGAGTAGGCAGGCCCATGTCCCCAAGAAGTTCCAGGAAGGGCCGGGCGGGCAGATCCTCGACATTGGCCATTCGCTTCACATCCCAGGTGCCGCGCGCGACCAGCACCGCCGCCGCGACCGGAGGCACGCCTGCGGTATAGCTGATGCCCTGGCTGCCGACTTCGTTGAAGGCTTCCTTGTGGTCGGCGACGTTGTAGATGAAGACCTCGCCCGGCTTGCCGTTCAGGCTGCCCTTGACCAGATCGCCGATGCAGGTCTTGCCCTGGTAATCGGGGGCAAGGCTGGCCGGATCTGGCAGCACGGCCTTGACGACCTTCAAGGGCACGACCTCTTGCCCCTCGGCGGTTTTCACCGGCTGTTCGGACAGAAGGCCCAGGTTCTGCAGCACGGTGAAGACGTTGATGTAGTGGTCGCCAAAGCCCATCCAGAAGCGCACATCGGCGTCCTTGTAGCGGGCTGACAGGCTGTGGACCTCGTCATGGCCGGACAGGTATGCCTTCTGCTTGCCCACGACGGGCAGATCCCATTCGCGCCCGACCTCGAACATCTTGTTCGTGCGCCATTCGCCGCCCTGCCAGGAATAGACCGTGCCGGTGAATTCGCGGAAGTTGATCTCGGGGTCGAAGTTCGTGGCGAACCAGCGGCCGTGGGAACCGGCGTTGATGTCCACGATGTCGATGCTGTCGATCTTGTCGAAATATTCGTCCTCGGCCAGTCGGGCATAGGCGTTGACCACGCCCGGATCGAAGCCCGCGCCCAGGATCGCGGTGATTCCGGCCGCCGCCACATCATCGCGACGCTTCCATTCATAGTTGCCATACCAGGGCGGCGTTTCGCAGACTTTGGCCGGATCCTCGTGGATGGCCGTGTCGATATAGGCTGCGCCCGCGCGGATGCAGCCTTCCAGAACGGTCATGTTGATGAAGGCCGTCCCCACATTGATGACGATGCCCGCATCCACCTGGCGGATCAGCCCCTCGACCGCGCCCGCATCCATCGCGTCCAGCGCGTGGCTGGCGAAGGGCATCTGGTGGCCCTTGTCGCGCAGGGTCTGGATGATCGCGTCAGCCTTGGACTGCGTGCGGTTGGCGATGTGCAACTCGCCAAATTCCGCGGCCCATTGCGCAACCTTGTGCGCCACGACTTGCGCGACGCCACCCGCGCCGATGATGAGGACGTTCTTCTTGGCCAATTCTGGATCCTTTCCGGGGTTGCAGAGAGGGCGCCTTAGGACAGGCTGGACTTGTAGTCTTCGTAGGGAAAGCTGCGGACGCTGCGGACGCTGCCGTCCTCTTCCCTGATGGCGATGGCGGGCATGGCCACGCCGTTGAACCAGTTCTTCTTGACCATGGTATAGCCCGCCGCGTCCGCGATGCTGATCCGGTCGCCGACGGCCAGGGGCTTGTCGAAGCGCCCGTCGCCGAAGATGTCGCCCGCAAGGCAGGTCTTGCCCGCGACCTGGTATTCGTGGGTACCCGACTGCGGCAGCTTGGCGGTTTCGCGATAGATCAGCAGATCCAGCATATGCGCCTCGATGCTGCTGTCGACGATCGCGACCTTCTTGCCGTTGTCGATGATGTCCAGCACGCTGACCTCCAACGTGGTGGTGCCGGTGATGCTGGCCTCGCCCGGTTCAAGATAGGCCTGGACGCCGAAACGGTCCTGGAAGGCCTTCAGCCGGTCCGCCAGACGCTCGACCGGATAGCCCTCGCCGGTGAAATGGATGCCGCCGCCAAGGCTGACCCAGTCCAGCCGCTTCAGGATCTCGCCGAATTCGGTCTCGATCCGGGTCAGCTGGCTGTCGAACAGGTCGAAGTCGCGGTTTTCGCAATTGTAATGGATCATCACGCCGCTGATGCGGTCCATCGCCTGTTCCAGCCGCGACAGATCCCATTCGCCCAGGCGGCTGAAGGGCCGCGCCGGGTCGGCCAGGTCGAAGCCGCTGGTGGAAAAGCGCGGGTTTAGGCGCAGGCCGGTTGTCACGCCCTTGGCGCGGTCGGCAAAGCGGTCAAGCTGCGACAGGCTGTTGAAGATGATCTTGTCGGAATAGGACACCGCCTCGTCGATCTCGTGATCGGCCCAGGCGACGGAATAGGCGTGGGTTTCCTTGCCAAAGGTCTCGTGCCCAAGGCGCAGTTCGAACAAGGACGACGAGGTGGTTCCGTCCATGTAGTCGCGCATCAGGTCGAAGACCGACCAGGTCGCAAAGCATTTCAGCGCCAGCAGCGCCTTGGCCCCGGACGCCTCGCGCAGGCGCGCGACCTGTTCCATGTTGCGACGCAACGCGGATTTGTCGATCAGGTAGAAGGGCGTCTGCATCCCGGCCATGCGAAACCTTTGGGCTGAAAGCGAAAGCGCCGATATAGCCACGGCCCGTGCTTTTCGCAAGGAACGGTGTCAGGGGCGTGACAGCCCTCAGCCGCCCGAGGCGAACCGCCGGAATTCGCGCTTCACCAGGTCAAGTTCCGCCCGAAGCTGCGCGACCTCGGCCAGCAGCTCCTCGCCCGCGACGGTGCCCGCGACAAGGGTCAGGCTGGCCAGCACCTGCGATCCGACCTTGTCAGGATCGCCCGCCACCAGCAGCAACCCATGCACCCCCCGGTCGATCACCGATCCCGGCAGATCCACGGCCACGGACCAGGTGCCCGGCCCGGCCTCGCGCAGCCTTGCCTGCGCCACCGCCTTGCCCCGATGGACCAGGCACAGCGCCGCAGGCGGGTCGTCGGACTGCAAGGCCCCGGTCCAGCAGCCCGCGGACAAGCCGTGATCCTCGAACGTCATGGCTTGTCCCTTCAGGCCTGGGCGCGCGGGTGATGCGACACCAGCACGTCGTTGATGGTGACCGCGTTCAGGCGGGGCGATTCGAAGATCAGGTCCAGCCAGGCGCGTTCGATGGGCCGGTTGGCAAGGTCGGCATAGGCAAGGTCGAACTCGACCCGCCGGCGCGCGCCCCTTCCTTCCGCCGGGTGGCCCAACTGGCGCAGCATGGTCTCGGTATTAGGGCCTTGGACCAGGTTGATCCGGGCATAGATGGTGATGGCTCGTTCCGCGTCCATCACCGTGTCCAGTTGCAGCACGCGTTCCGGCCCCAGCCCGCCCAGGGCGTTGCCGGGCAGGTCCAGGGCCAAAGACAGGAAGCCGCAGGAATTGCCCATCATCTCGACCTGCAGGGCATAGCAGGCAGCCTGTCCGGGGCGTGGCCGTGCAGACTGGCGCAGGATCAGCGCGTTATAGGGGCAGTCGTGCCACAGGGCCGCATCCTCGCCCAGGCGGTGGCCGTTTTCCGGCGCGACAACGGCCCTGGGGCTGACCTGCCCGCACAGCAGCCGGGGCCGCCAATGCCAGTCGGTGCCGGGCGGCAGGTCATCCTCGGCAACACCGGTCTTGCGCAGCATCCAAGGGTCCGAGATCTGCAGGAAGCGCGACAGGTGGCGATGCAGGCGCTGCGCTTCCTCGCGCAGGTCGGGGTCCACAGGCTTCGGCCTGCGGTCCAGCCGCTCGGCCAGACGGACCCAATCCGGGCGCCGCCGATCCAGACCGAAGATGTCAAGCAGCCGCATGACCATGAGGGCACCTTGTCCTTGTCCCCCGTGGATAAACTGCAACCTGGGCGCGAACAAGCCTCAGCGCAGCAGGGCGTCCAGATGCGCCGCGGCAGTGAAATCCGCGTCCGTCAGCCCGCCCGCATCATGGGTGGTGAAGGTGACCTGGCAATAGCCCCAGCCGAAGGCCACGTCGGGGTGATGGCCGCGCTTGTTGCCCAGCCAGGCCACCAGGTTCGCCATCTCGACCGCCTTGGCAAAACCTTTGAACGCGAAGTGGCGGGTGATCGCCTTGCCCTCTGGGGTCAGGGTCCAGCCATCCAGGCCCGCCAGCCGTTCAGCGATATCTTGGCTTTCCATGTCCCCTCACAGCAATGGCGACGCCAGGGCCAGCAGGTTGTTGCGCAACCGGCGCAGGATCGACCAGTCGCGGACCTCCTCCAGGGTAATCTCGCGCGCGCGTTCGGCATAGCTTTCCTGCCGCGCGTCCAGTTCCTCGATGAAGTCGCGGTCAAAGACGGCCATGTTGACCTCGTAGTTCAACTCGAAGCTGCGGCGGTCCAGGTTGGCGCTGCCGACCATGCCCATCCGGCCGTCCACGGTCATGATCTTGGAATGCAGCAAGCCGTCCTGGAACAGCAGGATCCGCGCCCCCGCCGCCAGAAGGCCATAATAGAACCCCTGGCTGGTCGCGCCCACCACGATGGAATCGTTGCGCGCCGGCAGGATCATCGTCACCTCGACCCCCCGCCGGGCGGCGGCGCGGACGGCTGCGTCCAGGGCGGTGTCGGGCACGTAGTATGGCGTCGTGATCACCACCCGGTCGCGCGCCGCATGAAGCATCCCGGACAGGCAGTCCGAGATGGAGCCCTGCCGCCGATCCGGCCCGGTGGGTATGACCTGGGCGATGTCGCCCGGATCGGCCACCGGTTCCACGGGCTGCAGCATGTAGCCCAGGTCCTTGCCGGTATAGCTCATCCAGTCGCCCAGGAAGACCGACTGGAACTGCCGCACGACCGGCCCCTCGACCGACATCAGGATATCGACCCAGGGGGCAAAGCGCGGCTTGATGGCGAAGGCCATGTCCGCGCAGTTGCGGCTGCCGGAAAAGGCGACGCGGTTGTCGACCACCAGGATCTTGCGGTGGTTGCGCAGATCCAGCCTGCGGAACAAGACGCTGATGAAGGGCAGGCCCCAGGGGAATGCGGTGACGCATTCCGCGCCCGCTTCCTGCATCTGCGCCCAAAGGGGCGAACGCACCAGCAGGCGCGATCCAAGCGCATCCACGATCACCCGGCATTCGACGCCCCGGCTGGCGGCGCGGGCCACGGCCTCGGCCACCTTCTGGCCGGAATGGTCGGGCAGCCAGATGTAGAACAGGATATGGACGTGGCCCACGGCCCGGTCGATGGCGTCGATCAGCCGGTCAATGGCCTCGTCGCTTTCCTCCAGCAGGTGGATGCGGTTGCCCGACAAGGCCGACATGCCCCCTACCGCCGCATTGGCCGCGACCACCGGCAGCGCGTAATGCGGCGGCTCGGCGATGACGGCGTGATTGGGGATGCGCAGGTTGGTCAGCCGGTCGCGCACGTCGGCCATGCGCTGAACCTCGGCCTGGTTCATGCGAACCTCGCCGAACAGGATATAGGACAGGATGCCCACGACGGGCAGCGCCTCGATGACCATGATCCAGGCCAGGCGGACAGACGGATCCAGCCGCGGGCGGATCAGGACCCGCGCGATAAGGGCCAGCGTGACCGTCGTATGCAACATGACGAGGAATGAGGCCCACATGCCGCGCATCATTCCCGCCCGCCACGGCAATTGCAATTCCCCCCGTCGCGGCCTATCTCGGTGGCTTGAAAACAGCAGGGGCCGCCCGCGAATGAACTGGATCACCAACTACGTCCGTCCGCGCATCAATTCGCTGTTCTCGCGCCGCGAGGTGCCCGAGAACCTGTGGACGAAATGCCCCGAATGCGGGACGATGCTGTTCCATCGCGAACTGTCGGACAACCTGAACGTCTGCACGAATTGCGACCACCACCTGGCGATCAGCCCCCGCGACCGCTTCACCGCCCTGTTCGACGGCGGCGCTTTCCTCGAGGTGAAGGTCCCCGAGCCCATCGCCGACCCGCTGCAGTTCCGCGATCAGAAGAAATACCCCGACCGCATGAAGGCGGCCCAGAAATCCACCGGCGAAAAGGAAGCGATGCTGGTCGCCGAGGGCGAGATCGGCCGCACCCCCATCATCGCCGCAGCCCAGGATTTCAGCTTCATGGGCGGGTCGATGGGCATGTACGTCGGCAACGCCATCATCGCCGCCGCCGAACGGGCCGTGAAGACCAAGCGCCCGCTGGTGCTGTTTTCCGCCGCCGGCGGCGCGCGGATGCAGGAAGGCATCCTGTCGTTGATGCAGATGCCCCGCACGACCGTCGCGGTCGAGATGCTGAAGGAAGCCGGCCTGCCCTATATCGTCGTGCTGACCCACCCGACTACCGGCGGCGTCACCGCCAGCTATGCCATGCTGGGCGACATCCAGATCGCCGAACCCAACGCCCTGATCTGCTTTGCAGGCCCCCGCGTGATCGAGCAGACCATCCGCGAGAAACTGCCCGAAGGCTTCCAGCGGGCCGAATACCTGCTGGAACACGGGATGCTGGACCGCGTGACGCACCGCAAGAAACTGCGCGACGAACTGGTCTCGATCCTGCGCATGGTCGGGGGAATGCCCGCCCCTACCCGCGCCGACCTGCCCGCGCCCGTCATCGAACCCATCCAGCCCGAACCCGCGCAGGCCGTCTAGGCTTCTTCTTCACCCAAACATCCCGGGGGTCCGGGGGCTGGCCCCCGGCTTGTGCCGCCATGAGCCAATCCGACGCCATCCTCGACCGCCTGATGTCCCTGCATCCCAAGGTCATCGACCTGTCGCTGGACCGGATGCACCGCCTGCTGGCGGCCCTTGGCAACCCCGAGCGCCGCATCCCGCCGGTGATTCACATTGCCGGCACGAACGGCAAGGGCAGCACCCAGGCGATGATCCGGGCGGGGCTGCAGGCCGGTGGCGCACGGGTCCATGCCTATACCTCGCCGCATCTGGCGCGTTTCCATGAACGCATCCGCTTGGCGGGCGATCTGATCGCGGAAGCCGACCTCGCCGCCACGCTGGAGGAATGCGAGGCCGCCAATGCGGCCCAGCCCATCACCTTCTTCGAGATCACGACGGCAGCCGCCTTCCTGGCCTTCTCGCGCACCCCTGCCGATTTCACCCTGCTCGAAGTGGGCCTTGGCGGCCGGCTGGACGCCACGAACGTGATCGACAGCCCCCGCCTGACGGTCATCACGCCGGTCAGCATCGACCATACCCAATACCTGGGCGAGACGCTGCCCCTGATCGCGGGCGAAAAGGCCGGCATCATCAAGCGCGGCGTCCCCGTGATCGTCGGTCCCCAGCAGGACGAGGCCCTGCGCGTGATCGAGGCCAAGGCCTCCGGCCTGACCGCGCCGGTTTTCGCCCATGGCCAGCACTGGATGATCGCGCCGGACCGGGGCGGCATGATCTATCAGGACGACCATGGGCTTTGGGACCTGCCGTTGCCGAACCTGATCGGCCCGCACCAGATCCAGAACGCCGGCACCGCCCTTGCCGCGCTGCGCCACCTGGGCGCGACCGATGCCCAGGCCCGCGCCGCCGCGACCCAGGCCGAATGGCCCGCCCGGATGCAGCGGCTGCGCCACGGCCCGCTGGTCGATCTGGCCGGTCCGCAGGCCGAACTGTGGCTGGACGGCGGCCACAACCCCGCCGGGGGCGAGGCGCTTGCCGCCACGCTGTCCGCCATGCCGCCGCGTCCGACGCATCTTGTCTGCGGGATGCTGAACACCAAGGACATCGCCGGCTATCTGCGCCCGCTGGCGGCCCATGCCTGTTCCCTTACCGCCATCGAGATCCCCGGAGAGCCGAACACCCTGCCCGCAGCCACGACCGCGGGCGTCGCGGCAAGCGTCGGAATGATCGCGGGCATGGCCGATGATGCAGCGGTCGCCGTTTCGGCCATTGTCGCACGGGATCCCCAGGCGCGGATCCTGATCTGCGGGTCGCTGTATCTGGCGGGCCGGGTGCTGCGCGAGAATGGCTGAGGGCTAGGCCCCCCGCCCCCAACCTGCATCCTGCATCTCGCGCAGGCGGCTGGCGGTGCGTTCGAACTCGAAGCTGCCCTCGCCTTCGTTGTAAAGCTGTTCCGGCTGGTCCGCCGCGCTGGCAATCAGCCGCACCTTGGCTTCATAGATCGCGTCGATCAGGGTGACGAAGCGCTTGGCCTCGTTATAGTTGGACGCGGACAGGCGCGGGATCGCGTCGATCATCAGCACCCGCACCTCGCGCGTCAGCGCCAGGTAGTCGGCCGGGCCCAAGGGCTTGCCGCACAGGTCCCAGAAGCTCGACCGGCCCGCGCCGTTTGCGAATCGCGGCAGGGTGAAGCTGCGCCCGCCGACCTCGATCCGCCGGGCCTCGCCTTGCGCGCCGCCGGTCATGTCGTCCCAGATCGCGTCCATCGCGTCCCTGGCGGCGGCATCGGCCGGGCAGAACCAGACCTGCCCGCCGCTCGCCCGGCCCTGCCGGTGGTCCACGGGGCTGTCCAGGCAGACGACCTCCAGCCGCTGGCGGATCAGGTCGATGAAAGGCAGGAACAACTGCCGGTTCAGCCCGTGCTTGTACAGATCCTCGGGCACGCGGTTGGATGTCGTGACGATCACCACGCCCTGTTCCAGCAACACCAGGAACAGCCGCCCCACGATCATCGCATCGGCGATGTCGGTGATCTGCATCTCGTCAAAGCACAGAAGGCGGACCTTGGCCGCGACCTCCATCGCGACGGGACGCACGGTGTCCTGGTCGCCCCGCTGGCGGGCGCGGTTCAGGCCCGCCTGGATTTCCTGCATGAATTCGTGGAAATGCACGCGCCGGGCCGGCACCGTTGCGGCCTCGGCCATCAGGTCCATCAGCATCGACTTGCCGCGCCCGACGCCGCCCCACAGGTAAAGCCCCCGGGCAGCCGATGCGGGCGGCGAGCTGCCCACGCCCAGGAAGGCCCGCCATGCCGACCGCTTGTCCGGCGCGGGGGTGGCGGCCATGTCGTCCAGCACCCGGTCTAGATGCGGCAGCACGGAAAGCTGCGCCGGATCGGCCTCGATCCGTCCTTCCGCCACGCGCTGCCTGTAAAGATCGCTGACCTTCCCCATGCGCCCGCAAGTGCCACGGATGCGGAAGGCCCCGCAAGGCCCAATGCTTGACCATTCGCCGCGCCTCGTGCGACCCCTGCCAAAGCAGCCATTTCCGAGGATCCATGACAAAGACATCCAGCCTGATCGCGGACATGCCCGTCCTGTTCGTCATGGCGGCCGAGGCCGAATACGGCCCCGCCCTGCGCGCCCGGATCGACCCGATCATCACCGGCATCGGCCCGGTCGAGGGCGCGGTCCAGCTGACCGCAGCCCTGGCCGGAATGCGCGACCTGCCGCGGCTGATCGTGTCGCTGGGCTCGGCCGGGTCGGCGCGGCTGGAACAGGCGCAGGTGTATCAGGTGACGGCCGTCGCCTATCGCGACATGGACGCCTCGCCCCTGGGCTTCGAAAAGGGCCGCACGCCGCTGCTGGACCTGCCGGTCCGCGTCGAATTGCCCCTCCGGGTCGAGGGGGTGCCGACCGCCACCCTGTCCACCGGCGCCAACATCGTCAGCGGGGCGGCCTATGACGCTGTGGCCGAGGACATGGTGGACATGGAAACATTCGCCCATCTGCGCGCGGCCCAGCATTTCGGGGTGCCGCTGGTCGGGCTGCGCGGGATCTCGGACGGGGTGGCCGAATTGCAGACGCTGTCGGACTGGACGCAATACCTTCACATCATCGACGAAAAGCTGGCATGGGCAGTGGACCGCATCGCCGAGCAACTGGCCGAGGGACGGCTGATGCCCTTGGCCCCGCGCTTGTCCTGAGGCGTCCCACGGCCTAAACCCGCCTGGCACAGCTACCGGCAAAGGCAGACATGGCACGCGGCACGACGATCACCCCCGACCGGCCCACCAGCAAGCGCGTGGGCGCCCTGCGCGCGCTGTGGCCCTTTGTCCGCCCCTACCGCGTCCAGGCGGGCCTGGCGCTGATCGCGCTTGCCGCGACCTCGGCCATCAGTCTGATCCTGCCGCTGGCGGCTCGGCGGGTCGTCGACAATTTCGACGACGGCGCCGGGCTGCTGGACGACTATTTCGGCGCGGCGCTGATGATCGTGGCGCTGCTGGCCCTGGGCACGGCGGCGCGGTATTACTTCGTCACCCGCCTGGGCGAACGGGTCGTGGCCGACATCCGCAAGGCCGTCTTTGCCCGCGTCATCACCCTGTCGCCCGCCTTCTTCGAGCGCGTGATGACCGGCGAGATCCTGTCGCGCATCACCACCGACACGACGCTGATCCAGTCGGTGATCGGCGCGTCCCTGTCCATCGCGCTGCGCAACATGCTGATCCTGGCGGGCGGGCTGGCGATGCTGGCCTTCACCTCGCTGAAGCTGATGGGGCTGGTCCTGCTGATCGTGCCGGCGATCCTTGTGCCGATCATCGTCCTTGGCCGCCGCCTGCGGGGCCTGTCGCGCGCCAACCAGGACTGGATCGCCGCATCCTCGGGCGCGGCGTCCGAGGCGCTGCTAGCAGCCCAGACCGTCCAGGCCTACACGCATGAAGGGCGCAGCATTGCGCGCTTTGACGACGTGACCGAAGGCTCGTTCGGCGTGGCGCTGACGCGGATCCGCACGCGGGCGGTGATGACCGCCATCGTGATCTTCCTGATCTTCGCGGGCGTGATCGGCGTTCTGTGGATCGGCGCGCGCGACGTGCAAACCGGCGTGATGACCGCCGGGCAACTTGTGCAATTCGTGATCTACGCGATCCTTGTGGCCAGCTCGACCGGCGCCCTGTCCGAGATCTGGGGCGAACTGCAGCGCGCGGCGGGCGCGACCGAACGCCTGGGCGAACTGCTGTCGGCCGAGGATGCGCTGACCGATCCCGCCCGTCCCCTGCCCCTGCCCCGCCCGGTGCGCGGCCAGATCACGCTGGACGGCGTCAGTTTCCGCTATCCGACACGGCCCGATGTCTCGGCCCTTGATGATGTCAGCCTCTCGATCAAACCGGGCGAGACGGTGGCCCTGGTCGGTCCGTCGGGCGCGGGCAAGACCACGGTGATCCAGTTGATCCAGCGGTTCTGGGATCCGGCGTCAGGCCGCGTGACGCTGGACGGGATCGACCTGCGCGACCTGGCGCGGGCCGATTTCCGGCAGGCCATGGCGCTTGTCCCGCAGGATCCGGTGATCTTCGCCACGACCGCGCTTGAGAACATCCGCCTCGGCCGCCCCGATGCCCCCCCGTCCGAGGTCGAGGCCGCGGCCCGCGCGGCCCATGCCCATGATTTCATCACCACGCTGCCGCAGGGCTATGACACGCCCCTGGGCGAGCGCGGGGTGATGCTGTCGGGGGGCCAGCGCCAGCGCATCGCCATCGCCCGCGCCATCCTGCGCGACGCGCCGGTCCTGTTGCTGGACGAGGCCACAAGCGCGCTTGACGCGGAATCGGAATCGCTGGTGCAGGCCGCCGTGCAGCGGCTGTCCGAAAACCGCACCACCGTCGTGGTTGCCCACCGGCTGGCCACGGTGAAAAAGGCCGACCGCATCGTGGTCTTCGACGGCGGCCGGATCGTGGCCCAGGGCACCCATGATGCCCTGGTGTCCGAGGGCGGGCTTTACGCCCGGCTGGCGCGGATGCAGTTCACCGACATGCCGGTCCTGCCGGAACCCGCCTGATCACTTCGGAGCGGCATAGACCGCCGCCCAGAAGCGGGTCTTGCCGTCCGGCCCGATCGCCTGCCCGATGCCGTAATCGCGGACCTGCGGGATCATGATGTTCGCCAGATGGCCGCTGGACGCGTTCCATTCGGACAGCACGCGTTCCTGCGAGAATGGTCCCGCGGCGATGTTCTCGGCCGTGACGCGGGGTGCATAGCCCGCGGCCTTCACGCGCGGGCCGGGGCCGCTGGTCTTGCTGCCAAGATGGGTCATGCGGCCACGCTGCGCCATGTCGCAGGCGTGCTGCGCGGCCACGCGGGCCAGTACCGGATTGGCCTGGACGGGCGGCAAGCCCGCGCTGCGCCGCATCGCATTGGTTGCCGCCGCGCCATGGCTGTTCTGGCTGGAACTGGTGGCAAGGCAGGTGGCTTGCCCCGCCGGCATCAGCTGCATGGCATGGGGATCGTTCTTGCCGACGCTGGTATCAGGAGAGGTCTGCGCACAGGCTGCAAGGATGGCGCAACCAAGGGCCAAGACAGGCAATTTGGTAAGGGATGTCATCATGCTTCACCTTTGATGTTTAAGCGCATCTTACGGGTGAAAGTGTGAATGATTTAACAATGCACGGTTGTTATATAGCAAGGCCCGACGGCATAACCAGAGGGAACGCTTGGCTCAAGACCGCGTTTTTCACGAAATGATCAAGTTTCCATCAGCAAAGGATGAACCATGGCAATTTGGGACTTCGTGAAGGACGCCGGAAAATCGGTCTTCGGCAAGGCCGAGGCCGCCGAGCCCAAGCCTGCCACCCAGCCCGAGGCGGCTGCGGCAAAGCCCGGTCAGGATCCGGAAACGACCCGCAAGGTCGCCGCACTCAAGGCCGAGTTGCGGGCGCTGAACCTGGACAAGGATGACGTGCACCTGACCCTGCGCGGCGATACGGTGAAGATCGAGACCAAGGGCGCGGATCGCGAAACGCTCGAGAAACTGGTGCTGGCCGTCGGCAATATCGAAGGCATCGCCAAGGTCGAGGCCGACCTGCCCCAGGCCGAGGAGGCGCCCTTGTTCCACACCGTCAAGAAGGGCGAAACGCTTTCGGCGATCGCCAAGGCCTATCTTGGCAATGCCAACAAATACAACGCGATCTTCGAGGCGAACCGCCCGATGCTGCTGGACCCGGACAAGATCTATCCGGGCCAGACCCTGCGCATTCCCCGGGATTGACCGGTGACGCGGCGTCCGGCCCGTCCTGACGCCGCGTCCTTTTCCGCCCTTTCGTCAAGACCCTTGCCCCTTTTCCCGTCGTTGCCCCATTCTGGCTTCGATTGGGATCAGGAGGGTGATCCCGTGGGAGGGATCGATGACGCGTTTCAGCAGCTATGACGACCGCAATGCCTTGGAAGCAGCCATGCCTTACGAGGCCAGGGACTTGCCGGTCACGCTCTACGGCTTTCTGGCCCGCACAGCCGAACGCTATCCCGACCGCCCCGCGATCAGCTTCCAGCTTCTGGCCGATCCGAAAAGCCACGCCTCGACCCTGACCTGGCAGGATCTGCTGGAACGGGTGACCGAGACGGCGAACCTGTTCCGCAAGCTGGGCGTCGGGCCGACCGACACGGTGGCCTATCTTCTGCCCAACAGCATAGAAACCCCGGTGGTCCTGCTGGCCGGTGCGACCGCCGGGATCGTCAACCCCATCAACCCGCTGCTGGACGCCCAGCAGATCGCGGGCATCCTGCGCGAAACCCGCGCCAAGGTTCTGGTCACGCTGCGCGCATTCCCCAAGACCGACGTGGCCCAGAAGGCGGCCGAGGCCGTGGCCCTGGCCCCGGACGTCACCCATGTGGTCGAAGTGGATTTGAACCGCCACCTGCGCGGGCTGAAACGCTTCATCGTGCCGCTGATCCGCCCCCGCGTGAAGCGCAGGCACAAGGCCAGGGTCCTGAACTTCGAGGCCGCGACAAGCGCCGAAAAGCACACCCGCCTGGATTTCGAGGACATCCAGCAGGACCGCGTGGCCGCCTATTTCCACACCGGCGGCACGACCGGAACCCCCAAGGTGGCGCAGCACAAGTATTCCGGCATGATCTACAACGGCTGGCTGGGCGGGTCGCTGCTGTTTGACGAAAACGACGTGCTGATGTGCCCGCTGCCGATGTTCCACGTCTTCGCGGCCTATCCGATCCTGATGTCCTGCATCGCATCCGGCGCGCATGTGGTAATGCCCACACCTGCCGGATATCGGGGCGATGGGGTCTTCGACAACTTCTGGAAGCTGATCGAACGCTGGCAGGCGACCTTCCTGATCACCGTGCCCACCGCCATCGCCGCCCTGATGCAGCGGCCGGTCAATGCCGATGTCCGCTCGCTCAAGACCGCGATTTCGGGCTCGGCCCCCCTGCCGATCGAGCTTTACAACCGCTTCAAGTCCGCCACCGGGGTCGAGATTGCCGAAGGCTATGGCCTGACCGAGGCCACCTGCCTTGTCAGTTGCAACCCCGTAGACGGCATGAAGAAGGTCGGCTCGGTGGGCATCCCCCTGCCCTATACCCATGTCCGCATTCTCCACCACGACGATGCGGGCAATGTCCGTGAATGCCCGACCGACGTGGTCGGAGAGATTTGCGTGGCCAATCCCGGCGTCTTTCCGGGGTCCACCTACACAGAGGCTGACAAGAACCACAAACTGTTCGCCGAGGACATCTATCTGCGCACGGGCGACCTGGGGCGGCTGGATTCAGACGGCTATCTGTGGATCACCGGCCGCGCCAAGGACCTGATCATCCGCGGCGGTCACAACATCGACCCCGCCGAGATCGAGGAGGCGATGCTGTCCCATCCCGCCGTGGCCTTTGCCGGCGCGATCGGCCAGCCCGACAGCTTCGCGGGCGAGCTGCCCTGCGTCTATGTCGAACTGGTCGCCGGCGCCCAGGCCTCCGAGTCCGAATTGCTGGCCCACGCCAAGGCCCATATCCACGAACGCGCCGCCATTCCCAAGCATGTCGAGATTCTGGCGGAACTGCCCAAGACGGCGGTCGGCAAGATCTTCAAGCCCGACCTGCGCCGCATGGCGATCACGCGCGTCTATGACAAGGCTCTTGACGGCACCGGCGCCCGCGTGGCCGAGGTGGTCGAGGACAAGAAACGTGGCCTCGTCGCGCGCCTTGCCCGCGAAGGCGAGGTCGACGAGGCGGCCGTGAAGGCGAAGCTGGGCGAGTTCACGCGGCCTTGGGAATGGGCTGCTTGACCACAATCTTGGGTAGCCGGGTTGTTGCCATTAACAATTCTGCGTAGAAACATTCCTGCGGAACCTATGCTGCGGGGGCAAGATGCTGGATCTGAACAACGAGTCGGACGACTTGGTCCTGATCGAGAATGCGATCGTTGTTCCGCCCACGCCGAAAGGCATGGGGAAATGGCAGCCCTCGGGCGTTCTGGACAGCAAGGGTGACTTTGTCGCCAACTCGATCAGTTGGTCCAGCAGCACCTTGCCGGTCAATTCCGAACCGAAGATGCCGCCGACTGAGGCCATTCACGACATGGCCGGCACGCATATGTTCGCCGGCATCAGCTATGGCCATTTCGGGCATTTCATCACGGAAAGCATGACCCGGATCTGGGCTCTGGATCAGGTGCGGGACAAGATCGACGGGCTGGTCTTCACGCCCAAGAACCAGATGAAGGACAACCTGCGCCCCTTCGAGGTTTACCGGGAGTTGATCGACAATTTTGGACTGGCGGGCGTTCCCATCGCCTGCCCCGCCGAACCCGTCCGGGTCGAGCGGCTGTATGTCCCGAAGCAGGGCTTTGGCCTGGGCGACCTTGCCGGCGGCAGCAGGAAGTTCGTGGATTTCATCAACCGCCACGCGGGTATTGACGTGACCCCGGCCGGGGCCGAGCGGATCTATATCTCTCGGTCGCAGCTTCCGGCCGATCGCGGCGGCATTCTGGGCGAGGCGAAGCTCGAGGAATATCTGGCGGCGGAAGGCTATGCGATCTTCCATCCGCAGAAGGAAAAGAAACTGGCCCAGTTGGCCCAATACAAGGCGGCGCGCGTCGTGATCTCGGTCGATTGCTCGCCGTTGCACCTGATCGGCTACGTGGGCAACGCCGACCAGACCGTGGCGATCCTGCGGCGGCGCAGCCTGGACTTCGGCGATCTGTTCGCGCGGCAGTTGACCGGCTTCAAGGGAATCCGCTGCCTGACGGTGGATGCGCTGAAGAACGACTGGCTGCCGCTGAACACCAATCGCCCCAGCCGCAGTTCCTTTGGCGAGATCGACTTTCCCGAAACCTATCGGACCCTGAAGGAGGCCGGGCTGATCCGGGGCGAGACGCCCTGGACGCCGCTGACGCTGGACGAACGGAACCGCGACCTGCATCGGATCGAGGCGATGCACGAGATGGCCTTCAAGCCTTTCAAGCCCGACAGCAGCTTCCAGACCAGCATCCAGGCTGCCGATCAGTCCGGCTGACCTTCCTCCGCAAGGTCGCAGATCAGGTCGATTGCCGCCTTGCCCACCCGCACGCCGATCAGCCCGTCGGTGATCGAGGGGATGACCGAAGGGTCCTCTTGCGCCAGATCCGCAAAGACCACCGAATAGCGGCAGCCCGCGACATGGGCATTGCCCAGGAAATCCCCCCAGCGGTGGAACTGCGTCTGGATGCTGCCGATCTCGATCACGTGGGCGTCGGGATTGGCGAACATCATGTTGGCGAAGAAGGCGCCGTGCGCCGAAACGACCACTTCGGCGGCGTTCATGGTGGCGATCTGGTCAACGGGCGAAAGCCGCTCGAAATATACCTTCTCGAACCCCAGGGCCCGCAGCCGGTCCCACAGCGCGTCCTGCCCCAGAAAACCCCTTTGATTGACCGCGTCGTTCTGGGGATCGCGGACCACGAAGATACGTCGCGCCAACCTGCGGCCCGGCCCCTCGGCCGCCTTGGCAAGGGCCCGTTCGCGCATTTTGCGTAACGAACGGTCGAATGTGTTCTTGAGCACGAATTTCCGGCTTTGCGTATGGGCGGTCAGATCCCGCCATGCCGGATCCCCTTCGTGACGATCAAGCTCCTCGGCAATGCGCGGGTCGCCGTTCGCCGCCACAAGATGCCGCGCGTTGAATGGGATGACAACGTGGTCATAGCGGCAGGCACGGTCGGTAAAGGCGATCCGGCCCTCTAGTTCGGGGAACAATGCGTGTGTGAACTGTTCCGAGAACGCTGACGTCCTGGCGTTGCGGCAGTGAATGGTGATCTGGCCTGTCTCACGGTCGCAGAAATGCGTCAGTTGAGGCAGGGTTTCGGTCATGAAGTGGTAATAATTGACACGGTTCCGGCACTCGATCCCGACAGGCATGTTCCTGATGGCACCGTCCCACAGGGGCAGGTCGGCGTCCGTCCCGGATCGCATCTGGCGGAAGAACGAGATCATCGCGGCCACGGCCTCGTCCGTCTTGTTATGTTTCAGAAACCGCGCGAAAATCCGGTCGCCTGATGCCCCGTTGGCAAGCCATTTGCCGTTGATCTGAAGGCTTCCGGCACTGAACATGGCATCTTCGGCAACTGCGGGAACCGTGTTCGTCTCGAAGACACAGGGCGCCTGTCGCCATCTGTCCTCAAGGTTTCGTTCAAGACGCCTCTGGATGTTTCCGTGATCGCTGCGGGCATACTGGCGGACGCTGGCGCCGGGGGCGCGGCGAATCAACCACTCTGGCTGTTCCACCGGGAAAAGTCCCGGATCGGTACCGGGCATGAAGAAATATTCCTCGGCAGGACCGGCCCATCTGCCAGTGGCGCCATGCTTTTCCGTCTGAACGGTGGCCACCTTTGTTCCTTTCGCGACTGCGAAGACTTCCTGTTGTGACGCCTGCCTTGGATCGCGAAACAAAGCCGCGCCACAACATCCTATGCGCGAATACACCAAGGCCGGAAAACCCCACAGGTGTAGTCATGACCCACCCGCTGCAGAAAGCCAAGATTGTCTGCCCCGGATTTGCGTCTTATCCTGTCACTGTCCTGCAGGCAGGAAGCCGGCCCATGCCCGATGATCCCGATTGCCCCCTGTGCCTGCGCCCGATCCCGCCCGGCGTGCCGCAAAGCCGGCATCACCTGGTCCCTAAGCTGCGCGGCGGCAAGGGTGGCGAGACGGTGCTGCTGCATCACGTCTGCCATCGCACGATCCACAAGACGCTGGGCGAAACCGAACTGGCGCGCAACTATGCCACTGTCGAGGCGCTGCGTGCGCATCCAGACCTGCGGCGCTTCTTCGACTGGGTCGGCAAGCGTCCGCCGGGCTGGACGGGCAAGGTTCGGTAACGCGGCTGTGTGTTTGCCGCGGCTCGATTCGGCCGCAGGCTTGCCTTGTTCCAACAGGAAAGGAGACTGCATGCCCAGACTTGCCCTCACCACCCTGGCCGCCTGCCTGCTGGCGGCACCCGTGCTTGCCGCCGACGCACCGGCGACGACGGACAAGGCCGCAGGCCCGGCCACGACGCTGATCCTGGCCAACTGCCCCGGCAAGCCGCCGGTCAACGCCTGAAGAACGCGCAACGCCCGTGGGCGTTGCGTGCATCCCATTGCCGGCGGGGTCTAAGCCCGCCTTCCGCCTTAGCGCGTGAACTTCTTGTACTTCACCCGCTTCGGCTCGATGCTGTCCGGGCCCAGGCGGCGGACCTTGTCCTTTTCGTAATCCTCGAAGTTGCCCTCGAAGAACTCGACATGGGCGTCCCCTTCGAAGGCCAGGATATGCGTGCACAGCCGGTCGAGGAAGAAGCGGTCGTGCGAGATGATGATCGCGCAGCCGGCGAAGTTCTCGATCGCGGCCTCCAGGGCCTGCAGGGTTTCCACGTCCAGGTCGTTGGTTGGTTCGTCCAGCAGCAGCAGGTTGCCGCCTGACTTCAGCAGCTTGGCCATGTGGACGCGGTTGCGTTCACCGCCCGACAGCAGGCCCACCTTCTTCTGCTGGTCGCCGCCCTTGAAGTTGAACGAGCCCACATAGTTGCGGCTGTTGACCTGAGCGTCGCCCAGTTCGATCACCTCGGCCCCGCCCGAGATTTCCTCCCACACGGTCTTTTCCGGGTCCAGGCTGTCGCGCGACTGGTCCACATAGGACATCTTCACCGTCTCGCCCACGGTGATGGTGCCCTCGTCTGGCGCCTCCTGGCCGGTGATCATCTTGAACAGCGTGGACTTGCCCGCGCCGTTGGGGCCGATCACGCCGATGATGCCGCCGGGCGGCAGGCTGAAGGACAGATCCTCGATCAGCAGCTTGTCGCCCATGTGCTTCTTCAGGCCCTCGACCTCCAGCACCTTGCCGCCAAGGCGCGGGCCGTGCGGGATGACGATCTGGGCCTTGCCGACCAGGTCCTTGACCGATTCGTCGGCCATCTTGTTATAGGCCGAGATCCGGGCCTTGGATTTCGCCTGCCGGGCCTTGGCGCCGGCGCGGATCCATTCCAGTTCCTTTTCCATGGCCTTCTGCTTGGCCTTGTCCTCGCGCGCTTCCTGGGCGACCCGCTTGGCCTTGGCTTCCAGCCAGCTGGAATAATTGCCCTCATGCGGCAGGCCGCGGCCGCGTTCCAGTTCCAGGATCCAGCTGGTGATGTCGTCCAGGAAATAGCGGTCGTGGGTCACGGTCAGGATCGTGCCCTTGTAGTCGATCAGGTGCTTTTGCAGCCAGGCAATGGTTTCCGCGTCCAGGTGGTTGGTCGGTTCGTCCAGCAGCAGCATGTCGGGCGCCTCGAGCAGCAGCTTGCACAGCGCCACGCGGCGGCGCTCGCCGCCCGACAGCGTTTCGACATCGGCGTCGTCGGGCGGGCAGCGCAGCGCCTCCATCGCGATATCGACCTGGTTGTCCAGTTCCCAAAGGTTCTCGGCGTCGATCTCGTCCTGGAGACGCGCCATCTCGTCGGCGGTCTCGTCGGAATAGTTCATCGCCAGTTCGTTATAGCGGTCCAGCTTGGCCTGCTTGGCCTTGACGCCCTCCATGACGTTGCCGCGCACGTTCAGCTGCGGATCCAGCCAGGGCTCCTGGGACAGATAGCCGACCTTGGCGCCCTTGGCAGCCCAGGCCTCGCCCTGGAAATCCTTGTCGAGGCCGGCCATCACCTTGAGAAGGGTGGATTTACCGGCGCCGTTCACGCCCACCACGCCGATCTTGACGCCCGGCAGGAAGTTCAGGTGGATGTTCTCGAACACCTTCTTGCCGCCGGGATAGGTCTTGGACACGCCGTCCATGTGGTAGACGAACTGATAGGACGCCATCGGAATCTCCTGCAAACTTTGGGTGCTATTTAGGGGAAAGCGCGGCGCTGCGAAAGGTCAGCGCGTCCGGGCCACGAAATCCGCGCCCAGGTGGTCGGCCAGAAAGGCCAGTTGCGGGGCCATGCGGTCCTCTAGCGCGGCAACAGCCTCGGGCGGCGGCTGGACGGGATTGCGGCTGGCGAAGACCTTTTCGGCGATGTTGGAATACAGCCAGGGCCCGATGCCCAGGTAAGCCTCGACCGTATCCATCACCCCTTGCGGGTCGCGGGCGATGCGGCCGAAGGGCAGGACCAGCATGTCAGGATATCGCGCCTGCCAGCGGGGAAGGTAGGTGGCGTAGTCGCCGCGGTCGTAAAGCACCGGGTTGTCGATTTCCGCCATCCAGTCGGCCAGCGTTTCTGGGCGGCGCCTCTCTCGCGCGAGGTTCATGCGCAGTTGCGACACGGCGCGGTCGACCGGGTGGCGGATCAGGTAGATGACACGGGCCTTGGGCAGGAAGCCCGCGACATGATCCACGCCCTCGTCCGGCAGGGTCGAATATTCCGGCGTGAAGTCCATCGGCATCGCGACAGGCGGCGCCGGGGCGAAGACGCGCTTGTACCACTGGTTGTGGAACATCTTCCCGCGCGTGACGCCGTTCAGATAGACATCCAGTTCCGGCGGAACCGGGATGCCGCGTTTCGCGTGGCGGTCGCGGATTTCCTGGGGCTTCTGGCGGTAATGCCAGTCGATCCATCTGCGATGCTCGGGGATGAACAGGTGGTTGAAATACTGCACCTCCTTGAACGGAGGGATCCAGATCTGCGGGTGCTGGCCCAGCATCTGCGCCAGCCAGCTTGTTCCCGCCTTTTGCGCGCCGATGCATAGCGCGCCCGGCTTGCGCGGCTGGCCCGCGGGATCCATGACTGTGCCCAGGCTGCTCACGGCGCCTTCACCAGGCTGCTTTGCGAGTGGTTGGAATAGGTGGGCCAGTCGGGCCGGTAATCCTCGGCCTGGTTGCCCCAGACAGTCCAGTTCTTGCGCGGCCCGCGGGCGAACATTTCAAGCCGGGGACCCCAGGAACAGGCCTCGATCAGGTCATATTGCTCATCCGGCTTGCGCGAGTGCTCGCGTTTGCGGGTGGCGATGATGTTTTCCTGGCTGCGGCCAGGATCCAGCGTGCGCACATCCTTGCCGCGCGTGCCGAACAGCAGGATCTCGGTCACGTTGCGGAAATAGAAGCCCACGCCGCGCCGGTCGGGGCCGCCGTCCTTGCGGGTCTTGTACCAGATCAGGTTCGACTTGTAGGTGAAGCCCCAGGCGTCCATCACCCTCAGCCCCTCGGGCAGCAGGGCGTTGGGAACCCAGAGGTACAGGTGGGCCCGGGCGTCGGCGACGGCCTTGACCGGCAGGTCGCAGATCTCGTCCAGGGTCATCGTCGGGTAACGCGACAGGCGCTTGTGCTCGGGGGCCATCTTGCCGGTGCGGTTCTGGAACTGCCAGGGCGGGTCGGCCAGGACCGTGCCGAACCGGGCCGCGCCTGCGGTCGCCAGAAGATCATCGGACGCGCTTGTCAAACCGGCCTCCGGTCAGGGTTTCGCTGTTCCCGATACCCTTTAGCGGACAGATCCGACCGCCGCCACCGCCAAGGTGGCAGCCTCTACAGGCGGCCCCACAGGTCGTATTCGCCCGCCTCGTCCACCGTCACCGTCACGATGTCGCCCGGCTTCAGGGTCTCGAAGCCTTCGTCGATGAACAGGTTGCCGTCGATTTCCGGCGCGTCGGCCTTGGTGCGGCAAGTGGCGCCGTCGCCGTCCACGCTGTCCACGATCACCTCTAGGCGCGTCCCGACCTTGGTGGCCAGCTTGGCTTCGGAAATGGCCTGGGCCTTTTCCATGAAGCGGTCGAAGCGGTCCTGCTTCACGTCCGCAGGCACATGGTCGGGCAGGTCGTTGGCCCGCGCGCCCTTGACGTTTTCATACTGGAAGGCACCGACGCGATCCAGTTGCGCCTCGTCCAGCCAGTCCAGCAGGGTCTGGAACTCGGCCTCGGTCTCGCCCGGATAGCCGACGATGAAGGTGGAGCGCAGGGTCATGTCGGGGCAGATCGCACGCCAGGCGGCGATTTCATCCAGGGTCCTGGCGGCGGCGGCGGGCCGGGCCATGCGGCGCAGCACATCCGGGTGGGCGTGCTGGAGGGGGATGTCCAGATAGGGCAGCACCAGCCCTTCCGCCATCAGCGGGATCAGGTCGCGCACATGGGGATAGGGATAGACATAATGCAGCCGCACCCAGGCCCCCAGCGATCCCAGATCGCGCGCCAGATCGGTGATATGGGCGCGGTGGCCCCGGTCCGTCGCGTGCCGCAGGTCAAGCCCATAGGCACTGGTGTCCTGCGAGATGACCAGCAACTCCCTGACGCCCGCCTGCACCAGCTTTTCCGCCTCGCGGACGATGGCATGGGCCGGGCGGCTGACCAGGCGGCCGCGCATGTCGGGGATGATGCAGAACTTGCACTTGTGGTTGCAGCCTTCCGAAATCTTCAGATAGCTGTAATGGCGCGGCGTCAGGCTGACGCCCGATGCGGGCAGCAGGTCGATGAAGGGATCGGGCTGCGGGGGCACGGCGGCATGGACCGCGTCCAGCACGGCCTCGTATTGGTGCGGCCCGGTGACGGCCAGCACCTTGGGATGGGCGCCGGTGATGTATTCGGGTTCCGCCCCCAGGCAGCCGGTGACCAGGACCTTGCCGTTCTCGCGCAGCGCCTCGCCGATGGCGTCCAGGCTTTCCGCCTTGGCGCTGTCCAGGAAGCCGCAGGTGTTCACGATCACCGCGTCCGCGCCCTTGTAGTCGGGGCTGATCGCATAGCCCTCGGCCCGCAGGCGGGTCAGGATGCGTTCGCTGTCCACAAGCGCCTTGGGGCAGCCGAGGCTGACCATGCCGATGGTCGGCTGGCCTTCGCGGCGCCCCAAAAGGCTGTCATCGGAAATGCGGGCGCGGGCCAGGTCGGGGCGCAGGTCGGGCGGGTTCATGTGCATCCGCCGCAAATAGGTGATTCGGTGCGATCAGAAAAGAGGAGAGACGGCCCCGTCCCCACAATCGCGCGATCAAGCAAGTCCGTGCTTTTCATGAACCCCGGCCGTCCCCATCATCAGGGCCATGAAGAAGATCGGCGGATGGATCGTGATCGGCTTGGTTCTGGGCTCGATGGTGCTGGCGGATATCGTGATGGCGCAACCCGCGGGCCTGGGCTGACGTTGGAAGGCCAGGCGGCGGATCGCACCGTCGCCTGAACGTGATTTTCCCCTGCGCGACCAATCGGCAAGATGGCCCCATGACACGATTTCGCCTGATCCTGACCCTTGCCGCGGCTCTGATGGCCGTGGCCCCCGCCGCCAGCCACGCCAATATCGTCGAGCGCGGGCGCTTCATCGATGTGGAAAACCACCGCGGCGGCAATGTGCTGCAGATGGTGCAGTTGCGCGAACGCCTTGCCCGGTCGGGCAAGACGGTCCGGATCCGGGGATACTGCCGGTCGGCCTGCACGATCCTGACGACCATGCCCAATGCCTGCTTGGGACCGAAGGCGCGCATCGGCTTCCACGCGCCGCGCCTGCCCAACACGCAGATCATCCCGCCCTATGTGGACCAGATCATGGGCAACTATTACCGGGGCGGGATCCGCGACCGCTGGTTCGGCGGCTGGAACCGGTCGATCGACATGAACATCATCAGCGCCCGCGAATATGTCCGGCTGGATCGCCAAGCCCGCATCTGCGACAGCCTGGTGCGGCAGGGTTCACTCGCGCAGCCGCCAGCCCGTCGCGAAGATCCAGCGGATCGCCGCGCAGCAGACCGCGATCATCAGCGCGACCGCGACCAGCGACACGCCGACCGGCACATCCGCAAGGCCGAAAAAGGACCAGCGAAAGCCCGACACAAGGTAAAGGACCGGGTTCAGCTTGGCGACGCCTTCCCAGAATGGCGGCAGCATGTCCGCCGAGTAGAACGCGCCGCCCAGAAACACCAGGGGCGTGATCACCATCATCGGCACGATCTGCAACTGCTCGAAGCTCTTCGCCCATAGCCCGATGATGAAGCCCAGAAGGCTGAAGCCCAGGGCGGTCAGGACCAGGAAGGCCAGCATCCAGAGCGGATGCAGGATATGGACGCCCACGAAGAAGAAGGAGGTCAGCAGGATCACCAGGGCGATCAGCACCGCCTTGGCCGCGGCCGCGCCCACGAAGCCCAGCGTCACCTCGATCCAGCCCACGGGCGAGACCAGGTATTCATAGATCGTGCCGCTGAACTTGGGGAAGTAGATGCCGAAGCTCGCGTTGCTGACCGATTGCTGCAGGATCGTCAGCATCATCAGGCCGGGCACGATGAAGGCGCCGTATTCCACGCCCTCGACCGACTGGATTCGTCCGCCGATGGCCGCGCCGAAGACCACGAAATACAGGACCGTGGACACGACCGGCGACAGCAGGGACTGCATGATCGTGCGGAAGAACCGCGTCATCTCGTGATGAAAGATCGCCCAGACTCCGGGCCAGTTGACACCGTTCATGCTGTCACCTCCTGACGCGGTTCGGCGACCAGCGTCATGAACACTTCCTCAAGGCTGGATTGCCGCGTGGACACGTCGCGCACCATGATCCCCTGCCCCGCCAGATCGCCCAGCAGCCGCGCGATGCCGGTCCGGTCGGCACGCGTGTCATATTCATAGGCCAGCGACCGCCCGTCCGCCGACAGCCGCAGCCCGCGATCGGACAGCGCGTCGGGAATGGCCGCCAGGGGCTCGATCAGTTCGACCGTCAGGGTCTTCTTGCCGAACTCGCCCATCAGGTCGGCCGTGGGCCTGACCAGCAGAAGCTGGCCCTTGTTGATGACGCCGACGCGGTCGGCCATTTCCTCGGCCTCTTCCAGGTAATGGGTGGTCAGGATGATGGTCACGCCCTCGCGGCGAAGCTGGTCCACGACCTCCCACATCTCGCGGCGCAGGGCAACATCGACCCCGGCGGTGGGTTCGTCCAGGAACAGCACCTTCGGCCGGTGCGACAGCGCCTTGGCGATCAGCACGCGCCGCTTCATGCCGCCCGACAATTCGCGCGTCATGGCGTCGCGCTTGTCCCACAGGGCAAGGCTGCGCAGCACCTGTTCGACATAGGCCTCGTCCGGCGCCTCGCCGTAAAGGCCGCGGGTGAAGCGGACGCAGTTGATGACCTTCTCGAAGGGCTCAAGCGCGATTTCCTGAGGGACAAGCCCGATCAGCTTACGGGCCGCGCGCCAGTCGGTGCGGATGTCGTGCCCGCCCACGCGGACCGTTCCGCCGGTCGGCACCACCAGTCCGCAGATGACCGAGATCAGCGTCGTCTTGCCCGCCCCGTTCGGTCCCAGAAGGGCGATGATTTCCCCTTCGTGGATATCCAGCGACACGTCGCTCAGGGCCTTGGTGCCGCTGTCATACTGCTTGGAGAGGTTCTCGATCTGGATGATCGCACTCATTCCGAAATCCTTTTCACTTGCAACGCCGGGGCTTGGCGCCGCAGCATCGCGACAAGCGCCAGGGCCAGGATGACGAAGCCCGCCGCCCCGGCCAGAAACGCCCCCGGATAACCCAGATGGGCCACCAGCGGCGTCGATGCCAGAGGCGACAGGAACTGCCCCAGAAAAATGGCCGAGGTGATCAGTCCCGACACCAGCCCGCGATAGCGCGCAGGCGACGCGTTCAGCGCGGCGGTGATGAAGGTGGGGATGCAGAAGCCCAGGCCCGCGCCGATCAGCGCGGCGCCCGCCATGGCGATCGCCAGCGACTGCGCCAGGGCGATGGCCGCAAAGCCAAGGGCCAGCAAGGCATAGCCCGTGACCGGCGTGGCGATCCGCCCCAGCCGGATCAGCCCCGACACGACCGACATCACCGCGGCCGAGGCCATCATCGCCCCCATCACCGCCCCCGCATGGCGCGGATCGTCTAGCCCGATGCCCCCCAGGTGATAGGGCAGTTGCGTGGGCACGGCATAGAAGATCACGAAGGTCAGACCGGCCGCGCCCGCCATGACGCCCGCGACCATCCGCCAGCCGGGATCGGCGGGCAGGTCCGGCAGCACACAATGCTCGCGCCCGCCCAAGCGCGGCGGCTCGGGCAGGATCCGCCACAGCAGCGGAAACAGCGGCACCGCAAGCGCATAGATCGCAAAGGGCAGCCGGGGATCGCTTGCCGCCAGGGCGCCTGCGGCCGTCACGAAAAGAAGACCGCCCAGATTGGTCGAGGCCATCTGGTATCCCATCAGGCGCCCGCGCGCCGGGCCGTCGAAGTAATCCCCGATCAGCGCCGCCTGCGCGGTCATGATCAGCGCAACCCCCAGGCCAAGCGCCAGGCGGCTGGCCAGGATCGCCTCGATCGTGGGCAGATACAGCCCCGCCGTTCCCGCCACGGCATAGATCACCAGCCCCCACAGAAGCGGGCGGCGGCGCCCCAGCCGGTCGGTCAGCACCCCCGCCAGCGGCGCGACAACGGCCACCAGCAGCGAAGGCGCCGTGATCAGCAGGCGGGTGATGGTCGGGGCCAGCGGGTCATCGGCGAAGGCGGCCTCCAGCCCCGGAAGCGAGGGGGTGATCGTTGCGTTCGACATCACCGTCAGCATCGCCGTCAGCATCAGCCCCCAGCTGCGCGGGTCGGACAGCAGCCGGTCCATCAGCCGTCATCCCGGGGATCATAGGGCTTGGCATGGCGCGCATGGGCCAGGGCATCGGCCCACCAGTCCAGCCGATGCGCAAAGACCGCCATCGCGGCTTCGGCGGCGGCCGCGTCATTGGCATCGGTGATATGGCCCAGTTCGTCGAACTTGCGCCAGGGCGAGGTGAAGCTGACCGTGTCGCGCAAGGCGACCGTGTGCAGTTCAGCCAGGATGATGCGCAATGCCTCGAGCGCGCGCAACCCGCCCGAGATGCCGCCATAGCCGATCAGCCCCACGGGCCGCGCCCACCATTCGGCAGTGACCGAATCGATCAGCGTCTTCAGGGGGCCCGGCTCGGCGTGATTGTATTCGGGCGTCACGATGACGAAGCCGTCGAGGTCCGCCATCCGGTCGCGCAGGCGCTGGATGGCCGCAGGATCGCCCGTCTGCACCGGCAGCAGGCCAGGATCGGCAGGGTCGATGGTGCGCGTGGCAAAGCCGTGGTGTTCCAGCTGGCGGATCACCCAGAAGGCCACGCGGTCGTTGATGCGCCCTTCCCGGATCGACCCCAGGATCACCCCGATGCATTTGCGTTCCGCCATAAAGCTGTTCCTTGCGTTCCTGATCGGGCTGCGCCCTAAAGACAATCGCCCTTGGTCAAGAACAAGGCGAAAATGCCTGCCCGCACTCTGGCAGGCAGGAGCGTTTGCATCGCCTGCTTGCCGGACCGCTGCGGTGGGTACAACCCCATCCTACAGATAGGACTTTGGATCAGAGTTCTTATGGCCACTCTCGGCGGTCGCGGCGAGAGAAAATCCAGATCCCAAGCCGCATGAATGCGGCACTCAGCCCGCCGATGACCAGAGGTGCAGAAAGGAACGTCATAAGAGCATAGCTGATGTCGCCAGCTGGGTCGTCACGTGATGCGTGCGCTGCCCAGATCAGTGCCAACCCCAACCCTAGTTGCACCACCGCCATGATTGACAACCATCCGCCGCAAAAGCGGTCGGGCAGGAACATCGCAACAACCCCCGTGAGCATCGTCAGACCCAAGGCAGCAACCACGATGAACATGATGTCCGGGTCTGCAAGCATATCCCGGATGATGCCCGCCATGCACCCGATCCCACCTACCCCCGCGCCGCCAGCAGGCTTTCGTCCAGGATGTCCAGCGCCTCCTCGAAGACCGCGTCCGGGATCGTCAGCGGCGCCAGGAAGCGAACCACGTTGCCGTAGACGCCGCAGGTCAGCAGGATCAGGCCGCGCTTCAGCGCCTCCTCGCACACCTTGTTGGTGAAGTCGGGGTTGGGGCTGTCGCTGCCGGGCAGGTTGAACTCGACCGCGTTCATGAAGCCGGGGCCGCGGATGTCGGCGATCTGGGGGATCTGGTCGCGCGCTGCCGCCAGCCGCTGCTTCAGCCGCTGGCCCAGGCGGGTGGCGCGGTCGCAAAGGCCTTCTTCCTCGATCACGTCCAGGACGGCATGGGCCGCCGCCACGCCCAGCGGGTTGCCGGCATAGGTGCCGCCGAGGCCGCCGGGATGGGGGCTGTCCATCACGGCGGCCCGGCCGGTCACGGCGCTGATGGGCAACCCGCCGCCAAGCCCCTTGGCCATCGTCACTAGGTCGGCGGCGACGCCGTGATGCTCCATCGCGAACAGCTTGCCGGTGCGGGCAAAGCCGGTCTGCACCTCGTCCGCGATCAAAAGCATCCCGTGGTGGTCGCACAGCGCACGCAGTTCCGCCATGAAGCCCTGCGGCACCTCGTAGAACCCGCCTTCGCCCTGCACGGGTTCCACGATGATGGCGGCCACGCGCGCCGGTTCCAGATCGGCCTTGAACAGTTGTTGCAGCGCCTTCAGCGCGTCTTCCTTGGACACGCCGTGCAAGGGGTTCGGGAAGGGCAGGTGCCAGACATCGGGCATCATCGGCCCGAAGCCCGCCTTGTAGGGCTGCACCTTGCCGGTCAGCGCCATGCCCATGAAGGTGCGCCCGTGAAACCCGCCCGCAAAGCTGACGATGCCGGGGCGGCCGGTATAATGGCGGGCGATCTTGATGGCGTTTTCCACCGCCTCGGCGCCGGTGGTGGCGAAGATCGTCTTCTTTTCGAAATCGCCCGGGACCAGGCTGTTCAGCCGTTCCGCAAGAGCGACATAGTTCTCGTATGGCACGACCTGGTGGCAGGTATGGGTGAAGCGGTCCAGCTGCGCCTTTACAGCCTCGACCACCTTGGGGTGGCGGTGGCCGGTGTTCACCACCGCGATCCCAGCGGCAAAGTCGATATAGCGGTTGCCGTCCTTGTCCCAGATCTCGGCGTTCTCGGCACGCTCGGCATAGATCTGCGTCGTCATGCCCACCCCGCGAGAGATCGCGGCATTCTTGCGGTCGGTCATGGTGGTCATCGGATTGGCTCTCCCCTTGATTCGGCAGGATGCTAGCGCAGCACCGATGCGCCGAACAGGTCCAGCCTTGCGCCGCCTGCCCCGCCGCGCGATGCTGCCCCACCGATCCAGGAGGTCCCGATGCTGTCCCGCACCCTTGCCGTTCTTGCCGCCACCGCCTCGCTTGCCGCCTGCCAGGACGCAGGCGAACGGTCGGTGTCCATGCTGCGGCCCGGCAGCAGCTTCACCGTGGCGCGCATCGATGGCACCCCCGCCCCCGCCGGCGTCACCCTGGACGTGGGCGAGAGCGGCCGCGTCACCGGCCGCGCGCCCTGCAACCGCTACAGCGGGCAGCTGACCCAAAGCGGCGGCGCGATGACCGTGAGCGGCACCGTGATGACCCGCATGGCCTGCGCAGAGCCTGACCGCATGATGGCCGAGACCCGCTTCGGCATGGCCCTGGGCAGCATCACCGCCGCCCGCCGCAGCGCCGACGGCATCGCCTTGATCGACCCCGAGGGGCGGGAACGCATCGGCCTGATCCCCAACGCGGGCGGCTGAGGCCCGTGTTCCCGATCCGCGATCACAACCCCTCGCAGCAGCGCCCCTTGGTCACCTATGGCCTGATCGCGGCCAATATCGCGATGTTCCTTCTGACCCTGCCGGTCGTGCAGGGCGGAGAATGGCTGTGGGTGCGGCTGGCGCTTTATCCGCTGGCGGTGGTCAACGGGGAACTGATGTGGGGGCTTCTGACCCACATGTTCCTGCATGGCGGGATCATGCATATCCTGGGCAACATGCTGTTCCTGTACATCTTCGGCGACAACCTCGAGGAACAACTGGGTCACATGGGCTTCCTGGTCTTCTACCTGGCCGCGGGACTGTTCGCCGCCGCGGCCCAGATCGTGGCCGAGCCGCTGTCCCCCATCCCGATGGTCGGCGCGTCCGGCGCAATCGCGGGCGTGATGGGGGGCTATCTGCTGCTGTTCCCGCGCGCCAAGGTCGATATCCTTGCGATCTTCATCGTCTTCTTCAAGATCTTCACCCTGCCCGCCTGGGTCGTGCTGGGGGTCTGGCTGGCGATCCAGCTGTTCGGCGGCTACACAACGCCCGGCGATACGGGCGGCGTGGCCTATTGGGCCCATGCGGGCGGCTTTCTGGCCGGCGCGATTCTGGCCCTGCCGCGCTTCCTGCACCTGGGCGGGCCCGGCTTCTGGGCGCGCACCCACGGCTGCCCCCCGCATCCCGAGGCCGTCTATGGCCCCAGCCGCATCCCGCGCGTGGGTCGCTAGGGCTTTCGCCCCAGGCTCATGTGCCGCTTGCGGCCAAAGCCGGGGCGGCGGCTGACCTCGAACCCGGCCTCGGCCAGGGCGCGGCGCACGCCGCCTGCGGCGGTATAGGTGGCGAATGTGCCCCCCGCAGCGGTGCAGCGCCCGACATGGGCCATGATCTCGTCCCGCCACATCTCGTGGTTCTTGGCGGGGGAAAAGCCGTCCAGGAACCAGGCATCCGCCCTGCCCTGCCAGTCCGGCAAGGTCTGCGCGACATCTCCGATCACCAGCCGCAGCCGGACCTGGCCCACCTGGATCTCATCGCCCCCCCAGCCTGCGCGAAGCCGGGCGGCAAGGTCCGCCAGTTCGGGAAAGGCGGCATGGGCCTGTTCAAGCTGCGCGTTGCTCATCGGCCAGGCCTCGAAGCTGGTCATCGTCACCGGAACCGCCGCCACCTGCGCCAGGGCCAGGCAGTTCAGCCCGGTCCCGAAGCCCAGTTCCGCCACGTGAAAGCCGGGCCGCAGCCGCCCGGGCAGGTCGTTGCCGTCAAGGAACACGTGGCGCGTCTCGGCCAGCCCGCCGCCCAGGCTGAAATAGGGATCGTCAAAGCGGGTGGACACGGGGACGCCACCCTCGCGCCATTCAAGCTGCGGGTGGCGGGCGGGGTCGGGATCGGGTAACGCGCTCATGCCCGCAGCTAGGGGAAAGGGACATGCCTTGACAAGCGTCACGATCATCGGCGGCGGCATCTTCGGCCTGAGCTGCGCGTGGGAGATGACCCGCCGCGGTGCGCGCGTCCGCCTGATCGAGGCGCGGCGGATCGGCGCCGGATCATCCGGCGGCCATGTCGGCGCGCTTGCCCCCCATGCGCCGGAAAACTGGAATCCCAAGAAGGCCTTCCAATTGGACAGCCTGCTGATGGCCTCCGGCTTCTGGGCAGGGGTCGAAGAGGCCGCGAACCTGCCCACCGGCTACGGACGCACGGGCCGGCTGCAACCCGTGGCCGATGCCGCTGCCGCGGACCGCCTGGCCGATCGCATCGCCGCCGCGGCGCAACGCTGGCCCGAAGACTGCGCCATGCGGCTGACCGACGCCCCGGTTGGCGCCCTCGTGCCAGACAGCCCCTCGGGCCTGTGGCTCTTCGACGGGCTGACCGCCCGCCTGGCGCCCCGAGCCGCTGGTGCGGCCCTTGCCCAAGCCATCCGCAACAGGGGCGGAGAGATCGTCGAGGGTCAGGCTCCAGGCGACCCCGCAGGCCCGGTCCTCTGGACGACCGGGACGGAGGGGCTTGCGGATCTGTCGCGCGATCTTGGGCAACCCATCGGAAAGGGCGTCAAGGGCCAGTCGGCGCTGCTGCGATACGCCGCGCCAGACGCGCCGCAAATCTTTGCCGAGGCGCTGCATATCGTGCCCCATGCCGACGGCACGGTGGCTGTCGGCTCGACCTCAGAGAACGTCTACGACCATCTCGACCCGGACGACCAGATCGACGGGCTGATCGCCAAGGCCCGCGCGATCTGCCCGCAACTGCGCGACGCCCCGGTGATCGACCGCTGGGCGGGCGCCCGGCCCCGCGCGCGCAGCCGCGCCCCGATCCTGGGGTCCTGGCCCGGCCGCCCGGGCCATTACGTCGCCAACGGCGGCTTCAAGATCGGCTTCGGCATGGCGCCCAAGATCGCGCAGGTAATGGCCGACCTGATCCTGGACGGCCAGGACGCAATCCCCGACGGATTCCGCCTGACCTGATTCACTTTGGTCCAAATATCCTCGGGGCTTCCGAGCGCCCGGAAAAAGGTCCAGTGGATCTTCTTCAGCAAGAAAGGGTCTGGCAGGCCGGGGTGCAGGCAAAGCGCCCCCGGTTATCGATTGCCGTCAGGCAGGCAACGGCGACACGCCGATCAGCAGCGGATGCAGATGCAGCAGCGCCGCCCAGACCAGCACCGCCAGCAGGATCCGCCGCCATGTGACCCGGAACACCTTTGGCAGCCCTGACCGCGCCAGCCCCGACACCGCAAAGACCCCCATCCCGCCGAAGAAGACCGCATGGGCCAGATCGCCATTGGCCACCAGATGCGCGCCGGCCCAAAGGGCGAAGGCCGTCACCAGCCCCGACATGCCGCGGGACAGCGCGGCAAGCAGGATCGCCGCCGGCATGGCCATGTTGACCAGCCAGCGGCTCCAGCCCGGCTGGTCCCACAGGTGGACGTAAGGCGCCCGCCCCGCCGCCAGGATCAGCCAGAACAAAAGCCCGATCGACAAAAGGCTGAATGCGGCCAGGTATCCCCGCCGCCCCAGCCGGGCCACCAGCCGGGCTCGCGGGCCGGGCAGCATGGGGACCAGGTGCGCGCCCAGAAAACAGGCCCATGCGGCCGCGTATTCGATCCATCCGGTCATGCAGGGCGATCTAGCCGCTTGCAGGCCGGTGCGCCAGCGGGTGAAACTGCGGCAAAAGGGACAACACCATGACCACACGCCTTGACCATGCCTTCCAGGCCATCGACGCCGCCAATGCCCGGGATCCGAACCTGGACGACGGGAAGCCTGCGAACCTGCTTTACGGGCAGCGGATGACGGAACAGCAGCAGCACCTTTTCCCCCAGGCCTCGGACGCGTTGCGCATCGCTTGCCGGGGCCAGCATATCGAACGCTGGCTTCTGCCGCGCGACGCCTATCCGATGGACCGGGCGGGCTATCTGCAATGGCGCCAGGAACAGGGCCGCCGCCATGCCGACCGCATTGCGGGGATCATGGCCTACGCGGGCTATGGCCAGGACGACATCGATCAGGCGCGCAGGATGCTGACCAAGCAGGGGCTCAAGCGCGACGATCAGGTGCAGGCCCTGGAAGACGTGATCTGCTTCACCTTCATCCGCTGGTACCTGGGCGACTTCATGGCCGCCATCCCCGACGAGAAGATGGACCGCATCATCCAGAAGACCGCCGCCAAGATGTCACCCGAAGGCCGCGCCCGGGCCTTGGAGGAGTTTCCCATGGCCGAGGCCCTGGCCCGGCATTTCCGCCAATGACGCGTCCCGTGACCAGCAGGGCCGTCATCGTGTCTCACGGCCAGCCCGGAGATCCCGGCCCCCAGCAGCAGGCCATCGAGGATCTGGCCGCCCGCGTCAGCGCCTGCGACCCCGGCTGCGCCGTCGCGGGCGCGACACTGGCCATGCCCGGCGCGCTTGCGGCGGTGGCCGGCGACGACAGCCTGATCTATCCGATGTTCATGGCCGAAGGCTGGTTCACGCGGTCCGAGTTGCCCCGCCGGCTGGCCCAGGCCGGCGCGGGCGGGGCGCGGGTGCTTCGGCCCTTCGGCACCGATCCCGCGCTGCCCGGTCTGATCGTGGCCCAGGCCCATGCGGCGGCGGCGGCGCAGGGCTGGGCGCCGGGGGACACGACGCTGCTGCTGTCGGCGCATGGGTCGCAGCGGTCGCAGGCGTCCTTTACCATCACCACCGCGCTTGCGGATCAGATCGCCCCGCATTTCGCGCGGGTGGTGACCGGCTTCGTGGAACAGGAACCCTTCTTGGCCGATGCCGCCCAGGGGCTGGACCATGCGGTCAGCCTGCCGTTCTTCGCGCTTCGGGCGGAACATGTGCTGGACGACCTGCCCCAGGCGCTGGATCAGGCGGGCTTTACCGGCCCGCGCCTGGACCCCATCGGCCTTGCGCCCGAGGTTCCCGCCCTGATCGCCGCCAGCATCCGCGCCGCGCTATAGGTCCTTGGCGTAATAGGCATATCCGGCGACCTCGGTGAACCCCAGCCGGTCATAGGTGGCCCTGGCACCGCCATTGGCCCGGCTGACGGCCAGGCCGATCCAGGTCGCCCCGTGGTCCGCTGCCCATTGGGCCGCCTGGCGCATCAGCCATCCGGCAAGTCCCCGGCGGCGGAAGGCGGGCAGCACCTCGACCGCATGGACCATCGCCACATCGCCCGCGATCGCCGCAAAGGCCGCGCCCGCGGCGCGGTCGTCGATGCGGCCCAGGATCGCGGTCTTTGGGGCGGGCACCCGATCCATCACCGCCTGCCGCATCGGACCGATGTTGCCCGCCGCCCAGATGTCCCGCTGGATCGCCAGGGGCGGCCAGATCGCGAAGGTGGTCAAATAGGGGATCGGCTGCCCGGTCAGGGCGGCGACAGGGGCCTGCATGATCGCGGTCGGTGTCTCGCGGCGGTAACCTGCGTCCTGAAGCGCGTCCGCCAGGCCGTCGTCGGTGTCTGGGACGCGGAACATCGGCTGCTGCCGCCAGCGGCGATGGATGGCCTCGACCGCCGGAATGTCGCCCTTGGTCCAGCGGCCAACGGCTCGCGCCGAACTGACCCGGCCGCCCGCCCCAAGCCCGCGCCCCACGCGAAATCCGCCTGCATCGGCATATTCGGCGGCGGGCCAGGTATCCTCGAAGGCCCGGGCCAGGGCGGCATCCATCACAGGGCCAGCCGCTGCTTCAACACCGTCATGGCCTGATCGACCCGCGCCGCATCCAGACCGCGCACCACAAGGTTCGTGCCCCAGCCGGTCGGATCCTGGAAGGGATAGGAGCCGAGCGACAGGTCGGGAAACTCAGCCGCGACCGCGCGCAGATCCTCGGCCACGTCGCTTTCGCCGCGCCGCACCTCGACGCTTTGGGATTGGACGGGGCGGCCTGCAGACAGGCGCGGGATCAGCCAGTCCACCATGCCCCGGAACACCTCGGGGACGCCCGCCATCACATGGGTATTGCCGATGGAAAAGCCCGGCGCGGCGGACACGGCATTCTGGATCAGCGTGGCGCCCAGGGGAACGCGAGCCATGCGCAGCCGGTTCTCGGTCAGCTCGACCCCCATGCGGTCGCAGCGGGCCTGCAGCAGGGCGCGCGCCTCGGGGTGGATCTCCAGCACCGTGCCATGCGCATCGGCCACCGCATCGGCGGTGATGTCGTCATGCGTCGGGCCGATCCCGCCCGAGGTGAACAGCAGATCGTAATCCCCGCCCAGGCTGCCATCAAGCGCCCGCACCGCCGCCACGATCCGGTCGTGATCGTCAGACACCACGCGGATTTCGCGCAGGTCGAAGCCGGTGGCGGACAGCACCTGCGCCAGGTGATGCGCGTTTCCTTCGCGCGTGCGGCCTGACAGGATTTCGTCCCCGATCACCAGGATCGCCGCCGTCGGATTGTCGGATTGCATTGCCCCGCCCCCTGAAACCTGTATTGCCACGCATCTATGCGCAGGTGCAGGGCTGGAACAAGGGACCGCGCGGGACTATCTATGCCCCCAGATGAAAGGATCACCGATGGACCAGAGCCACATCACCAAGGAAGGCATCCGCATCCACGCACGCGAGGATTTCGACGGGATGCACAAGGCAGGGGCCGTGGCATCGCAGATCCTGGACGAGGTAGGCCCGCTGGTCCAGCCGGGCGTCACCACCGGCGCCCTTGACGATTTCATCACCCGCCGGGTTGCGGAACTGGGCGCCACCTCGGCCACCATCGGCTATCGCGGCTACGAACATGCAAGCTGCATCAGCGTGAACCATGTCGTCTGCCACGGCATCCCGGGCGACAAGGTGCTGTCGAACGGCGACATCCTGAACATCGACGTGACGGTGATCCTGGATGGCTGGTATGGGGATACCAGCCGGATGTACGTGGCCGGCAAGGCATCGATCAAGGCCAAGCGGCTGATCCAGGTGACCCATGACGCGCTGATGAAGGGGATCGAGGCCGTGCGCCCCGGCGCGACCTTTGGCGATATCGGCGCGGCGATCCAGTCTTACGCCGAAGGGCGCGGGATGTCGGTGGTGCGCGACTTCTGCGGCCACGGGCTGGGCCGGGTCTTCCACGCGCCGCCCAACGTGCTGCATTTCGGCCGCCCCGGCAAAGGCCCGAAGCTCGAAGAAGGCATGTTCTTCACCATCGAGCCGATGATCAACCTGGGTCGGCCAGAAACCAAGGTCCTGGCCGACGACTGGACCGCGGTGACCCGCGACAAGTCGCTGTCGGCGCAGTTCGAACATTCCATCGGCGTGACGGCAGACGGGGCCGAGATCTTCACCCTCTCGGACAAGTTCTTCCCCGAATTGGACTGACCGGCCCTTCCGGTCAGCCCCGGCCGTCCGGCTCCGGCTTGACCCGCATTACCGCGCAATACAGCGCCGGCACGAAGACCAGCGTGATCAGCGTGCCTGCGATGATGCCGCCCATCATCGAGAATGCCATCGGCCCCCAGAACACCTGGCGCGAGATGGGGATCAGCGCCAGCGAGGCCGCCGCCGCCGTCAGCAGGATCGGACGGGCGCGGCTGTCCGACGCCTCGAACACGGCCTGCCACTGGCTGCGGCCCTTGTGCAGCAGTTCCTGGATCTCGTGGACCAGGATGACCGAGTTGCGGATCAGGATGCCGATCAGCGCCAGGATGCCCAGGATCGCGACAAAGCCCATCGGCACGCCGAAGGGCACCAGCACCGCGACCACGCCGATCAGGCCCAGGGGTGCTGCGGCAAAGACGATCAGCGACAAGCGGAAGCTTTGCATCTGCGCCATGACCAGGAAGGCCATGATCAGCAGCATGACCGGCACCACGGCCGCGATCGGTTCCTGGCTGTCGGCCGAAGTCTCGACCGTGCCGCCCACCGTGATCGTCACCTCCGAGGGCAGGCTCGCCTGGAACTCGGCCACCGCGGGGGCAAGCGCGCTGACCAAGGTGGCGGGCTGGTCCCTGGTCGCCACGTCGGCCTTGACGGTGACGGTGGGAAGTCCGTTGCGCTGCGCGATCAGCGGCTGTTCGGTCGCATAGTCCAGCGACACGACCGAGGACAGCGGCGTCCCCTCGCCATTCGGCAGCCGCAGTTCCAGGTTGCGGATCGATTCGATCGAGGTGCGGTCCTCGGCCTGCCCCCGCCCGACCACGTCGATCAGGAAGATGTCGTCGCGCAACTGGGTGATGACTTGGCCCGAGAACAGCGCCGACAGCGTGTCGGCCACGTCCTGGCTGGTCAGGCCCAGCCGCCGCACCTGGTCCTGGTCGATCTGCAGCCGCACCACGCGCGCAGGCTCGTTCCAGTCCATCGAGATGCCGCGCAGCCGGGGTTCGCGGGCCAGCACCGCCGCCAGGCGGCGGGCCGTGTCCCGCGCGACATCCGCATCAGGGGCGCTGACGCGGTATTGCACCGGCTTGCCGACCGGCGGCCCGATTTCCAGGTTCTTCACATAGATGTCCACGCCCGGAAACTCGCGCGCCGCCTTGTCCATCAGCAGCGCCTTAAGCCGGTCGCGCGCCGCAAGGTCGGGCGTCTGGATCACGATCTGGCCCATATAGGGTCCGGGCGTCGGCACATCCATCGCCAGCACGAAGCGCGGCGCGCCGGTGCCCACATAGGATGTCCAGAACAGCACGTCCTCGTTCCCTGCCAGGACCTGTTCCAGCCGGTCCATGTCCTCGCGGGTCCGGGCGATCGAGGTGTTCTGGCGTTCGACGATATCGACCAGAACCTCGGTCCGGTCCGATGTGGGGAAGAACTGCTGCTCGACGAAACGCATTCCCCAGACGGACAGCGCGAACAACGCCAGCGTGACGGCGATCACGATCCACTTGAAGCGCATCGACCACAGCAGCAGCCCGTGGAAGCGGCGGCGCAGCCAGCCAGGCTTGGGCTGATGGTGGGCGTCGTAGCGGCGCAGGAAGGTCACCCCCAGAAGCGGCGCGAACAGCACGGCCACAATCCAGGACACCACCAGCGACACGGCGATCACCACGAACAGCGAAAAGGTGAACTCGCCCGCGGCCGAGCTGTTCAACCCAATCGGGATGAAGCCCGCGACCGTCACCAGCGTCCCCGTCAGCATCGGGAATGCGATCGAGGTCCAGGCATAGCTGGCGGCCTTTTCCAGCGTTTCGCCGATCTCGAGCCGGGATATCATCGTCTCGATCGCGATCATCGCATCATCGACCAGCAGCCCAAGCGCGATGATCAGCGCCCCCAGCGAAATGCGCTGCAGGGTGATGCCGTAAAGATCCAGGATCACGAAGGTTATGGCCAGGCACAACGGGATGGTCATGGTCACCACCATGCCTGCGCGCAGGCCCAGGCTGATAAAGCTGACCACAAGGACGATGATCACGGCCTCGGCCAGGGCCGTGACGAAATGGCCCACGGCATCCTCGACGACATGAGGCTGGTCGGCAACCTTGGCCATCTCGATCCCCACGGGCAGTTCAGCGGCCACGCGCGACATCAGCGCGTCCAGATCCTTGCCGAATTCAAGGATATTCTCGCCTTCGCGCATCCCGACCTGAAGGCCGATGGCGGGCTTGCCGTTATATCGGAACAGCGATTGCGGCGGATCCTGATAGCCGCGCCGCACGCTTGCCACGTCGCCCAGGTTGAAGAACCGCTCGCCCACGCGCAGGTTCACGGCGGCGATGGATTCAGCGTCGTCGAACTGCCCGCCCACGCGGACCAGCACCTGTTCCGGCCCCGCCTGGATCACCCCCGACGGCACGATCGCGTTCTGCTGGGCCAGCGTCGCCACGACCTGCTGCTGGTTCAGCCCCAGGGCTGCCAGCCGCGCGGCCGAGAATTCAAGGTAGATCTGCTCGGACTGCTCTCCCAGAAGCTCGGTCCGGCCGGCGGCGTCCAGGGCGGCCACCTGCTTGCGGATGCGTTCGACCCGGTCGCGCAATTCGCGGGGGCTGTAGCCGTCGGCGGTGAAGGCATAGATGTTGCCGAAGACGTCGCCGAAATCGTCGTTGAACTGGAAGCCCGCGAATTCCTGCGGAAATTCGGGTCGAATATCCGACATCATCTCGCGCACGCGCCTCCAGATGTCGGGCACCTGCGGGCCGCGCGTGGTGGGCAGCAGTTCCAGATAGACGACCGCCTGCCCCGGCATGGTCACGGACCGGGTGAAGTAAAGCTCGTCCAGTTCCTCGAGCTTGGTTTCGATCCGGGTGGTGACCTGCTTCAGCGTTTCCTCGACCGTGGCGCCGGGCAGGGCCGCGCTGATCACCATGATCTTGATGGTGAAGTTCGGGTCCTCCTCGCGACCCAGGTTGTTATAGCTGATCGTTCCCGCCACCAGCGAGATGATCAGCAGGAACCACACGAAACTGCGGTGGTTCAGCGCCCAGTCCGACAGGTTGAAGCCCTTCAAGGCTGGACCCTTTCCCCGACGGCCTGGCCGTCGGACAGCGAATTGACGCCCCGGATCACGACCTCGTCGCCCGGGTTCAACCCCTGGGACACGAGGACGCGCCCGTCGAAATCGGCGGCGGGGGTGATCGGCACGGCCTCGACATGGGCCGCTTCGCCATTGCGCAGCACGCGCCAGACATGGGGGGCGCCGTCACGTTGGAAGATGGCCGATGACGACAGCATCAGCGCAGGCTCGCTGGCGGTCCCCAGCCGGGCACGGATCAGGGCGCCCAGCCGGAAGGGCGCGTCGGGCGGCAGCGTCAGGTAAAGCCGCCGGGTGCGGGTGGCGCTGTCGGCGGTGGGGTCGATCCGGTCCAGCGTGGCGCGGACCTGCCGGTTCGGGTCCGAAAGCTGCCAGATCGTGAAGACCGCGTCCGCCGGCAGCCCCGCAAGCGCGGGTTCGGGAAGGTCGATCAGCGCCTCCCGCTGGTCCTCGGCCGAAAGCTGCAGGACGGGCGTGCCCGCCCCCAGCACGCTGCCCGGCGCCTCGTAGACGGCGCTGACGACGCCCGCGAAGGGCGCGGTCATGCGGGCATAGCTTTGCGCATCACGGGCCTGGACCAGTTCCGACTGGGCCTGCTCGGCCCCTGCCTCGGCAGCTGCGGCGGCACGTTGGGCCTGTTCCAACTGGGCGGCCGTGGCGACGTTGCGGGCGGCAAGCGCCTGCGTGCGTTCCAGCGTCAGGCGCGCGGTGTCGCGCTGAACCTCGGCCGCAGCCAGGGCGGCCTCGGCGGCGCGGGTGGTGGCGGCCAGATCCTCGGACGCGAGGTTGGCCAGCACGTCGCCCCGTTCGACCCGGTCGCCCAGGTCGACAGGGCGCGAGACCATCCGGCCCAGCGTCTGGAAGGCCATCGTCACCTGCGTCTTCGACGCAACCACCCCCGGCACCCACCGCGCGTCCTGTCCGCGATCCTCGACGATCTCGGACACGATGGGGCGGACGGGTCCGCCTTCCTCGGCGTGGCCTTCGAGACCAAGCCAATCAGGCAGGCTCAGTGACTGCGCCTGCAAGGGCAGGACCAGCACCGGAAGGATCAGGGCAAGGGCGCGGATCACGGCAGCACCTCGGCCCGCTGGACCTGGCGGCCGGGATAAAGAAGCTGGGATCCCGCCCCGACCACCACGTCGCCGGCCTCGATCCCCTTGGACAGATAGACCACGCCGTTCGAGAAATGCGCGATGCCCACCGGCACCAGGCTGACCCGGTTGTCCCCATCCACGCGCCACACCGCCGGCTGGTCGCCGTCGCGCATCAGCGCCGTCCAGGGCACCGCGATGCCCCGATCGACCGACAGGTCCACATGACCCCGCACCGCCGCACCCAGCAAGGCGGTATCGGCGGGCACGTCGGCGATCGCGACGCGCAAGGTGACCGTGCCCGTCGCGGGATCCACGAGGGGCGAGATTTCGGTGACCGTGCCCTGCATCTCGGGCCGGTCGATGTCGATGGTTTCCAGCCGCACGGCCTGGCCCATCGCGCTGTGCAGCCGGGGGTGGTCGGGCGCGTCGAACACGGCCTCCAGCCCGTCAAGCGCGGCCAGCGTCAGCACCACCTGCGCCGCGCCGACCACCTGCCCCGGAGCCATGTCGCGAGAGGTCACGACCCCATCCTCGGGCGCGCGCAGAACGGTGTCCTGGACCGCACGGCGGGCCTGTTCAAGCCCGCTTTCCGCACGCTCGACAGTGCCCTGCGCTTCGGACAAGGCCCGCAGGGCATCATCCCGCGCGGCGCGGGTGCCGACGCCCCGTGACAACAGCGCCTCGGCCCGGTCGCTGGCCTGCCGGGCCTGCGAAAGACCCGCCTGTGCCGCGGCCAGCCCCGCCTCGGCCACCCGCAGCGCCTGGTCCTGCTGGACCGAATCCAGCCGCGCCAATTCCTGGCCCTGGCGGACCCGGTCGCCCCTGTCGACCAGCACGCCGGTCACGCGCCCGGGCTGGCGAAAGCTCATCTGCACGCTGTCTGTCGCGGTGATGCTGCCCGACAGTTGCAGGTCAAGCGCGACGGGCCTTTCCTCGGCCGATACCATCTCGACGCGCAGCAGGTCATCCTGCGCGGCCGCGGGGGGGACCGGCAGACAGGCAAGAAGGAACCAGGAAAGCAGCCGCACGCGCATCGTCATGACCCAACCGGACGCAATATATCTGGTTCACAACAGTCCATGATGGAAGCCCCATCTCCCTACGTCACGGCGGCTCTTTGATGAAACCTTTCGTCATTCCAGCTGCCGTCGCGCAGAATCCGGGCCAGCCCGTCCACCGCCCGCTCGACATCGTCCAGGTCGTTGTAAAGGGGTGCAAAGCCGAAGCGCAGCACGTCGGGGGCGCGGAAATCGCCAACGATCCCCGCGGCGATCAGCGCCTGCATCACCGCATAGCCCTGCGGATGGCAGAAGCTGACCTGCGACCCGCGCAGGGCCGGATCGCGCGGGGAATTGAGCGTCACGTCGGGGCAGCTTGCCTCGACCCCGGCGATGAAGGCCTGGGTCAGCACGATCGACCGGGCGCGCAGGTCCGCCAGGCTGACATCGTCCCAGACATCCAGGGCCGCGTCGAGCGCGGCCAGCGCGATCACCGGCGGCGTGCCCACCCGCATCCGCTCCACCCCGGTAGCGGGGCGATAGTCGGGATCAAAGGCGAAGGGCGCGTCATGGCCCATCCAGCCCTGCAGGATCGGCTGGGCCGCATCGGCATGGCGGGGATGGGTCCAGATGAAGGCCGGCGCACCCGGCCCGCCATTCAGGTATTTATAGGTGCAGCCCACCGCGAAATCGGCATCGGCCGCGGTCAGGTCCACATCGACCGCCCCCGCCGAATGGGCCAGATCCCACAGCGCCAGGGCGCCCGCGTCATGCGCCCTGGCGGTCAGCGCGTCCATGTCGTGGCGGCGACCGGTGCGGTAATCGACCTCGGTCAGCATCAGCACGGCCAGGTCGTCGGTGATGGCGGCCTCGACGGCCTCGGGCGCGACCACGCGCAACTCGGCCCCCAAGGAATGGGCAAGGCCTTGCGCCACATAAAGGTCGGACGGGAAATTGCCGCTGTCGGACAGGATCACCCGCCGGCCGGGACGCAGCGCCAGGGCCGCGCTGAGGGCCTGGAACACCTTGATCGACAGCGTGTCCCCCATCACCACCTGCCCCGGCCCCGCGCCGATCAGCCGCGCGATCCGGTCGCCGACCTTGCGCGGCTGGACATACCAGCCCGCCTTGTTCCAGCCGGTGATCAGCATCTCGGACCATTCATCCGCCATCATCCGGGCCACCCGGTCGCGCGCGGCGACCGGCATCGGCCCCAGCGAATTGCCGTCCAGGTAGGTGATCCCCTGGGGCAGGTGGAAGGCGCGGCGGGTGGCGGTAAAATCGGTCATGGCTCTCTCCATCTTGACCGCAGGCTAGCAGCAGCCTTTTCTGCCCGAAAGAGAGGGCAGCATGATCTATCACGTCACCGACTGGGACGACGCTTATGCCAATGGCGCGCATATCCCGCAGGCCGAAGGCTTCGTGCCCCGCTGGCAGTCCGCCGCGGCAGCGTTCAGGGAAGCATACCCGCCCAAGCCGCTGCGACGCGGGCATGTGTTTCACCCTGACGGCACGCCGGAAGGGCTGATGGTCTTCATCCACGGCGGATACTGGATGCGCTTCGACCCCGGAATGTGGTCGCATCTGGCGGCGGGTGCCCTTGCGCGTGGCTGGGCGGTGGCGATGCCGGCCTATACCCTGGCACCACAAGCACGCATCCGGCAGATGGTGGGCGAGGTGGCAGAGGCGATCACGCAGGCGGCCGCACAGGTGGACGGTCCCATTGCCTTGACCGGCCATTCGGCGGGCGGGCATCTGGCGGCCCGAATGATTTGCGACGACGGCACGCTGCCTGACCCGGTGGCCGCGCGGGTGACATCCTGCATCCCGATCTCTCCTTTGACCGACCTGCGCCCGCTGATGCGGACCACGATGAACGAGACGCTGCACCTCGACGCGGCCGAGGCCGTGGCCGAAAGCCCCGCCCTGCTGGTCCCGCGCCAGGGGATCCCAGTCACCACCTGGGTCGGCGGCATGGAACGCCCCGAGTTCATCCGCCAGGCCCGCCTGCTGGCAAATATCTGGGCGGGCATGGGCGCCCCCACCGATTGCGTAACCGACCCCGGCCTGCACCATTTCGATGTGATCGACCGGCTGGAGCAGCCAAGCAGCCCATTGCTGGAAAGCCTGCTCAGCCGGTGAAATCCGCCAGACTGCCCCCGGTCAACTCAAGCAGTTGGTTGGGCGCGATTGCGAAGACATGGCGCGGCGTTCCCGCCGCCGCCCAGACGATGTTGAAATCCAGAAGGCGCGGATCGAAGAAGGCCGTCACCGGCTTCAGATGCCCCACCGGGGCCACGCCGCCGATCGCGAAGCCGGTTTCCTTGCGGATCAGGGCGGCGTCCGCCTTGCCTAGGGACTGCCCGGCGACCGTCGTGGCCCTTGCCGGATCGACACGGTTGCCGCCTGCGGTCAGGAACAGGACGACATGGCCCGTGGCCTCGCCCCGGAAGATGATCGACTTGGCGATCTGGTCCACCGCGCAGCCCGCTGCCCGCGCAGCATCCTCGGCGGTGCGGGTCGTTTCGGACATCTCGCGAATCTCGGCGTCGACGCCGGCCGCTTCCAGGGCCGCGCGGACCCGTGCCAGGCTCTTGCTCATTCCCGTTCCCCTTTTCGCGCGACCCTAGCGGCGGTGAAGGGGCGCGAAAAGCCCGCCCTTTATCTTGCGTCCCCGCATCAGGCATGATGTTGCAAGCCATCGCAGCAGAGAGGTCGCCATGAACGTCTATACCCTTCTGGTCGAGGTGGGCCGCAGCAAGGACGACGGCCTGCCGGAAGGCGCCACCGGGGCCGCGCTGATCTGCTATTCCGCCGGCCGGGACGAAGCCGAGGCGGTGCGCGAGACCGTGGCGATCCTGAAGCAGGCCGACCTGTCGCCCCTGGACGTGACCGGCTATGGCAGCCTGGAGGAACGGCTGGCCGAGGGTCACGAAATCGATCAGGACGAACGCGCCTTGATGCAGCGTGCCCTGGACGAAAACTCGGTCATCATCGCGCAGATGCAGCCCTTCTTCAAAGGCGAGGGCGCGTCGGACGAGGGCGAGACGCTGCACTGACGGGCGACGCGGCCCTATTCAACCGGAAGTGTCTTCGCTAGACTGCCGTTAACAATAATAGCAGCAGTTACGGACAGGCGATTCATGACACTTTCCCGCATCTTCCTGACCACCGCATTGGTGGGCGTTCTGGCATCCTGCGCAGGCCCGATGAACCGCGCGCCCGGCGGCATGTCCGGCAGCGCCCCGGTCACGCCCGCGCCGATCCCCGCGGCATCCGCGGGCGACGAGGCGGGATTGCAGAACTTCGTCCAATCCTTCCGGTCCCGCGCGGTGGCCTCGGGCGTTTCGCCCGCCACCTATGACCGCGCCATGCGGATCGCCCGCTATAACCCCGAGGTGATCCGCCTGGACCGCAAGCAGGCCGAGTTCAGCCGCCCTGTCTGGCTGTACCTGGACAGCGCGGTGTCGGACGTGCGCGTCACCACCGGCCGCCAGAAGGCCGCGCAACTGTCGGGCACCCTGTCCCAGATCGAGGCCCGCTACGGCGTCCCGCGCGAGATCGTGCTGGCCGTCTGGGGCATGGAATCGAACTTCGGCGCCAATCGCGGCAAGATGCAGATCATCCCGTCCTTGGCGACGCTGGCCTATGACGGCCGGCGCGGAGAAATGTTCCAGAACCAGCTGATCGCCGCGCTGCGCATCCTGCAGGCAGGTGACACCGATCCCGAACACATGCTGGGAAGCTGGGCCGGGGCGATGGGCCACACGCAGTTCATGCCCACGTCCTATCTGGACTATGCTGTCGACTTCACCGGCGACGGCCGCCGCGACATCTGGTCCGAGGATCCGACCGACTCGCTGGCCTCGACCGCGAACTACCTGCGCCGCAACGGCTGGGTGCCGGGCCAGGCCTGGGGGGCCGAGGTGCAACTGCCGCCGGGCTTCAACATGGGCCTGGTGGGCAAGGGCACGCGGCGGTCGGACTGGGCCGCGCAGGGCGTGCGCCGCATCGGCGGCGGCGCGCTGCCTTCGGGCAACGGGTCCATCATCATGCCGGCGGGGGCGAACGGCCCGGCCTTCCTGATCCTCGACAACTTCCGGTCCATCCTGCGCTACAACAACTCGGACAACTACGCGCTTGGCGTGGCTTTCCTGGGCGAACGCATCGCGGGCCGTCCGGGCATCCAGGGATCCTGGCCGCGCAACGACCGCCCGCTGTCCACCAGCGAGCGGCAGGAGATCCAGCAGCGCCTGCGCGCCAAGGGCTTCTACCAAGGCGAGATCGACGGGCTGTTCGGGTCCGCCACGATGGAATCGGTCGCGGCCTATCAGCGGTCCATCGGCGTGACGCCGGATGGCTATCCGACCTCGATCCTGCTGGGTCAATTGCGGCGGTAAGCAAAGGGGGCGTCCGGTTCGGGCGCCCTTTCCGTTCGGGCATCTAGGCCCGACGGACCGAGGCAGGTCACCTCTCCCTCTACCCAATCTCTCCCGAGGTTGAACGGCTTTATTTCTCGCGGCAGTTTGGTGCGAAAGATCAGCCCGGAGGATCATCCATGCAGATAGCACTTCAGCTTGTCGGGGGCTTGATCCTGCTGATGCTGGGAGGGGAGATGCTGGTCCGCGGGGCCGTGCAGGTGGCGAACCGGCTTGGTGTCTCGCCCCTTGTCATCGGCCTTACACTGGTCGGTTTCGGAACCTCGACGCCCGAGCTTGTTACCTCGGTTCAGGCGGCACTCAGCGGGTCGCCCGGGATTGCCTATGGCAACATCGTCGGCTCCAACATTGCCAACATCCTTCTGATCCTCGGGATCGCCGCGATCATCACGCCGATCGCCGTATCCTCGAACGCACTGAAGCGGGACAGCACGATCATGGTCCTGGTCACGGTCGTCTTCGCGATCGTTGCCGCGCTTGTGCCGATGGGGCTGCTGGCCGGTCTGGTCTTCGTGCTTGCCCTTGCAGGCTACATCTTCGCAGCCTTCTGGCAGGAGCGCGGCCTGGCTGCCGGCGCCCTGGACGATGCGCATGGCGCAGCCTTCGACAAGTCGCTGGCCCTGCAAGAGGCAGATCCCGCCCTCAAGGCCCCAAGTGAAATCGGCAGGTCCGCATTCCTCTCGATCCTGATCGCGATTGCCGGATTGGCCTTGGTCGTGCTGGGAGGCAATTTCCTGGTAAGCGGTGCCGTTGGCCTGGCTCGCTCGTTCTCGATATCGGAAACGATCATCGGCCTGACGATTGTCGCCATCGGAACCTCGATGCCCGAACTTGTGACATCCGTCATGGCCGCACTCCGCAAGCAGACCGAGGTGGCATTCGGAAACGTCGTCGGGTCCAACATCTACAACATCCTGGGTATCGGCGGCTTCACGGCTCTGATCTCGCCCACGAACGTGCCGAGCGAGATCGTCCGCTTCGACAACCTGATCATGATCGGGGCGTCGCTGGTGCTGGTGGCATTCGCATTCACCGGCAGGCGTATAAGCCGCAGGGAGGGGGCCGTCCTTGTCGCAGGATACGCGGCCTATGTGGCGCTGATCTGGCCGTGAAGGAACCGCCATAGGCGAAGCGGTCGGCAGGTCTCACCGCATGGCGATCACTGCCCTGTCGCGCTCCTACCGCAGCCACCCCTGAAACGCCGCCAGCACCTCCTCGTAGACGCCGCGCTTGAAGGGCACGATGTTTTCCAGCAGCGCCGTGGGGGGCATCCACCGCCATTCCTGGAACTCGGGGTGGTCGGTGTCGATGCGGATGTCGGCATCTTCGCCCAGGAACCGCATCAGCACCCATTTCTGGCGCTGGCCGCCATAGCGGCCCTTCCAGACCTTGCCCAGAAGTTCGGGCGGCAGGTCGTAATAGACCCAGCCGGGCGTTTCGGCCAGCACCTCGACCTTGTCGGGGGAGACGCCAGTTTCCTCGGTCAGTTCGCGCAAGGCGGCGTCGCGCGGGGTTTCATCCCCGTCGATACCGCCCTGTGGCATCTGCCAGGCGCCCGGCATGTCGATCCGCTGGCCTGCAAAGACCAGCCCCTCGGCGTTCATCAGCACGACGCCCGCGCAGGGCCGATAGGGAAGCCCCCCTGGCCCCATCCGATCCGATTCAGCCATTCGTGTTGGCCGCACCCGATCCGGGGGTTCCCGATCCCTCGCCCGTCACGGCAGGGGTGGCGGCGGCAGGCACCTGGCCCGCCTGGAAATCGACAGCCGCCAGGCCCTTGAGGATATCGACCGCATAGGCCAGCTGGTAATCCTCCTCGCGCAGCTTGGCGGTGGCCTCGACCGCGGCGGCCTCGTCCTCGATCTGCTTCTTCTCGTCGTCGCTGACCGAATCGTTGTTCAGCGCGCCGCGAAGGTCGGCCTCGGACCGGCCGAAGTTCGACTGGCTGCGGGGGCCTTCCTCCTCGTCCTCAGAGGCGGGCGGGCGGGCGGGCTGTGCCACCAGGATGTCGGGCTGGATGCCCAGCGACTGGATCGACCGTCCCGACGGGGTGTAATAGCGCGCGGTGGTCAGGCGGATCGCGCTGTCGGCGGTCACCGGCATCACTGTCTGGACCGAGCCCTTGCCGAAGGTCTTTTCGCCCACGACGATGGCGCGGCGGTGGTCCTGCAGCGCCCCCGCGACGATTTCGGATGCACTGGCCGAACCGCCATTGGTCAGCACGACCATCGGCTTGCCCTGCGCCAGATCGCCCGCTTCCGCGTTCCAGCGTTCGCTTTCCTCGGGGTTGCGGCCGCGGGTCGAAACGATCTCGCCCGCGTCCAGGAAGGCGTCGGACACGCTGATCGCCTGGTTCAGAAGGCCGCCGGGGTTGTTGCGCAGATCCAGCACGAAGCCCGTGACCTTGTCGATGCCGCCGGCTTCCGCGACGGCCTTGTCCAGTTCGGATTTCAGCGTGTCAAAGGTTTCGTCGTTGAAGGTCGACACGCGCAGCACGACCGACTTGCCCTCGATCCGGGTCTTGACCACGGTCAGCTTGATCGTGTCGCGGGTCATGGTCAGGTCGAAGGGCTCGGTCTCGCCCTCGCGCAGGATCGTCACGGTGATTTCCGATCCGATCGGGCCGCGCATCATGTCCACCGCCTGGTCCAGCGTCAGGCCCATCAGCGATTCGCCGTTCACATGGGTGATGAAGTCGCCCGACTTCACGCCCGCCTCGGCGGCAGGGGTGTCGTCGATGGGCGAGACGACCTTGACCAGGCCCTCTTCCTGGCTGACCTCGATCCCAAGGCCGCCGAAGCTGCCGCGGGTCTGGGTCTGCATGTCCTCGTAGTCGTTGGCCGACAGGAAGGACGAATGCGGATCCAGCGAGGTCAGCATCCCGTTGATCGCGGCCTCGATCAGTTCCTTGTCGTCGGGTGCCTCGACATAGTCGGCCCGGACGCGTTCGAACACATTGCCGAACAGTTCAAGCTGTTCATAGATCGAGGCGTTGCTGCCGGTTTCCTGTGCGACCAGCGGCCCGGCGATCTGGGTGGTCAGAAGCGCACCGGCCAGAACACCGCCCACGCCTGCGATCAGATAATGTTTCATGACGGCCTTTCCTGCCTTCAATCCTGTTCAGGCTCCACGACGGGATTCAGCACGAACCATTCCGCCGGGTCCAGAGTTTCCTGTCCCTTGCGCAATTCAAGATACAGGGATTCGGTCTGCCCTGCATTTCCGCCGATGGCGGCATCGGTCACGAATTGCGCACCGAATTCCTGCGCCGGCGCCTCGGTCCCGCCCATCAGGCCGATCGGGTCGCCCGCCTGCAGCACATCGCCCACCTCTCCGAAGACCTGCGACATGCCCGCGAAGACCAGAAGATAACCGCGCGCGGGCTCGACGATCATCACATTGCCGTAATCCAGCAAAGGGCCACGATAGCGGATGGTGGCGGACCACGGTGTGGTGACCAGGGCCGCAGGGGGGGTTGCGATGACCCAGCCGGGCCGTTCGACGCCCGCGGCGTCGGGCTGGCCGTAAAGGCGCAGGATGGTGCCGACGGCGGGCAGCGGAAGGGTGCCCTGGGCGCCCTCGAAATCCTCCATCGGCGGGCCGACATCCAGTTGCAGCCGGGAAACCCCTGCCGCGAATTCGTCCAGCGACTGCGCGGCGTCGCGCAATTGCTGCAATTCGGCGGGGGCATCGGCATAGCGCACCGGCAGGCTTGATCGGTCGGTGACGGCGCTTGCCAGCAGGCGGCGCGCTTCCTGCACCGAGGCAAGCCCCGTGCCCAGCATCTGCGCCGCGCCTGCCTGCAGGTCGCGCACGGTGGCGATTTCAGCCAGGTCGTCCTGCAGCCGCTCGGCCTCGGCCCGCAGGCCGGGGGTGACATCCGACAGCACCATTCCCGAACGCGCATTGGCAAGCGCGCCTGCCGGATGCAGCAGCATGGTGGTTTCGGGCGCCTGCTGCAACGCGGTCATGGCGCCCAGAACCGAGGCCAGCCTGCCCCGCTGCGATTCGAAGCGGGCGCGCAACTCGGCTTCGCGCGCGCTGGCCTGGCGCAAGCCGTCGCGCAGGGCGGAAAGGCCCTGTTCATAGCCCCGGATCACCTCGGTCAGGGCCGTCACCTGGTCGTCTGCGGACACCGCATCGGCCAACTTGGCCACGGCCGCGCGCAACTGGGCGGCGGCGTCCTGCGCCTCGGACACGGCGGCGGTGACCGAGGGTTCCTGCGCCGGAACGGGCGCGGCGAGGACAAGGGCTGCCAGGGCCAGGGGGATCAGGAACCTCATGCGGTCACGATCAGGCTTTTGCCCGTCATCTCGACCGGCAGGTCCAGGCCCATCAGGTCCAGCACTGTGGGCGCAAGATCGGCCAGGCGCCCGTCGCGCAGCCGCGCGCCAGCAGGTCCGCCATAGACGATCACAGGCACGGGATTGGTGGTATGGGCGGTATGCGGCCCGCCGGAAACGGGATCGACCATCGTCTCGCAGTTGCCGTGATCGGCGCAGACCACTGCCGCCCCGCCCACGCGCTCAAGCGCCTCCAGCATCCGGCCCAGGCCGCGGTCCACGGCCTCGCAGGCCAGGACGGCGGCGGGCAGGCTGCCGGTATGGCCCACCATGTCTGGATTGGCGAAGTTGACGACGATCAGGTCGTAGCCTGCGCCGATCACCTCGACCAGCTTGTCGGCCACCTGGTCCGCCGCCATCTCGGGGGCCAGGTCATAGGTCGCGACCTTCGGGCTCGAGGGCATGAAGCGGTCCTCGCCCGGCTCGGGCGCCTCCTTGCCGCCGTTCAGGAAGAAGGTGACATGGGGATATTTCTCGGTCTCGGCCAGACGGAACTGGCGCAGGCCCTTGGCAGCGACCCAAGCGCCCAGCGTGTTGACGACCTGCCGCTTGGGATAGGCGGTGGTCATGAACTCGTTGTGGCGGGTGCTGTAGTCGACCATCCCCAGAAGCGCCGCCCATTCCGGACGGTCGCCCGTGTCGAAATGGTCGAAGGTCGGATCGGCAAGCGCCGTCAGGATTTCCCGCGCGCGGTCGGCCCGGAAGTTCAGGCAGAAGAACCCGTCCCCGTCCATCGCGCCGTTATAGCCGTCGACGATGAAGGGCTGGATGAATTCGTCCGTCTCGCCCCGCGCATAGGCGTCCGTCACGGCCAGGTCCGCCGACAGCGCGGGTTCGCCCTGCCCCGCGACGATGGCGCGATAGGCGCGTTCCACCCGTTCCCAGCGGTTGTCGCGGTCCATCGCGTAATAGCGGCCGATGACCGTGCCGATCCGCGCGCCTTCGGGCATCGACCCTTGCAGTTCGGTGACAAAGCCCATCGCGGATTGCGGAGGCACGTCGCGGCCGTCGGTGATCGCGTGCAGGACGACCGGCACGCCTGCCCCGGCGATGGCGCGAACGGCGGCCTGGACATGGACCACATGGCCATGCACGCCTCCGTCGGACACCACGCCCATCAGATGCGCCGTCCCGCCCGTGGCACGCAGCCGCTCGACAAACCGCACAAGGCTTTCGTTGCCCACGAAGCTGCCGTCCTCGATCGCAAGGTCGATCTGGCCCAGATCCATCGCGACGACGCGGCCCGCGCCGATATTGGTATGGCCCACCTCGGAATTGCCCATCTGCCCGCGCGGCAGTCCGACGTCGGGGCCGAAGGTGGTCAGGGTTGCGTGCGGACAATCGCGCATCAGCCGGTCGAAGTTCGGCGTCGCGGCCTGATCCGGCGCGCTTTGTTCGGGCCGGTCGGACAGGCCCCAGCCGTCAAGAATGCACAAGACCACAGGTTTCGTCATGTCGCCCCTCGGGATGTTTGGGCCTTGTTACGCTTGCGGCGCCCCAGCGGCAACCGCAAGGCCGGGGGCCAGCCCCCGGACCCCCGGGATATTTGGACCAAGATGAAGGCCCGCCGCTTCACCTTTGCGCAAGGATCCTCGGGGGAATCGCCGCAGGAGATGGGGGCAGACAGCCCCCGCCCCACTTTTCCCTTCATTCCCGGTGATAGGGGGATCCGGCCAGGATCGTGGCCGCGCGGTAAAGCTGTTCGGCCAGCATCACGCGCACCAGCATATGCGGCCAGACCATGCGACCAAGGCTGATCTGCCAATCTGCCCGCGCCCGCAGCGACGGGTCGATCCCGTCCGCGCCGCCGATCACGAAGCAGAGATCGCGCGCCCCGTCCCGGTAAGCCGCCAGCCGCCGCGCGAACTCGGGCGAGGTGGGCTGGTCACCGCGTTCGTCCATGCAGACCAGTGCCGCCCCCGGAGGGATGGCGCGGCCCAGCAGTTCGGCCTCGGCAGCCATGCCGCCGCCGCGCTTGTCCTCGACTTCGGTGAGGGTGATGGAGGGAAGGCCAAGGCTGCGGCCGGCCTTGGCGAATCGGTCCAGGTAATCGGCCACCATCGCGGCCTCTGGACCCTTGCGCAGCCGCCCGACGGCGGCGATGTCGATGCGCATGAACCCGCCCGGCTTAATGCGCGGGGCGGGCCTGGTCGCGGACGCGGCTGAGGGCGTCGGCGGGCATCCACATCTTCTCCAGCTGGTAGAACTCTCGGACCTCGGGGCGGAAGACGTGGACGATCACGTCGTCCGTGTCGATCAGCACCCAGTCGCCAGTGTCCTTGCCCTCGATGCGGGGGGTGCGGCCGGTCAGCTGCTTGATGCGGTCGGCAAGCTTTTCGGCGATGGCGCCCACCTGGCGGGAACTGCGGCCCGATGCGATCACCATGTGATCCGCCATGGCCGACCGTCCACGCAGGTCGATCGTGACGATGTCCTCGGCCTTGTCGTCGTCAAGCGAGGACAGGACGCGGGCAAGGATCTGGTCGCTGGTCAGATCATGCCCGGCGGCGGCGGTCGCTGCCGGCCCCGTGGCCGGCGAGACGTCTTGTGACAGGGTTGTATCCTCCGGTCAGCGCGCCGATCGCCCCCGGCGCAGGGGATGGATCAAAGATAGCAACTTTTCGGACCATCTCAATGTTCCCGGCCCGATTCCGCTTTCTGGGATGTGCGATGGGACGCTTTGGACCGCCCCGACCGGGATGGCAAGGCGGAACAGGGCCGCCGGTGCCGCGGCTCAAGAATATTGCGTGGCGCGGGAAAGCGGCCTAGAACATCGGCCATGTCCGGGTTCATCTATTTCGACATCCATGACCGCGCGCGCCTGCCTTCGCGGTTCTTTGGCGAAACGCGCGGCGTGACGGCGCGACTGTGACGGGCTGCGGTCCTGCCGCAGCCGATCCGTCCGCCACGATCCCATCACAGCCGAAAGCCATCAGCCATGACCCTTGAGCCCAAATCCGCCTCCGCGCGGACGCTTTATGACAAGATCTGGGACGCCCATGTCGTCGACCGCCAGGATGACGGCACCTGCCTTCTCTATATCGACCGCCACCTGGTCCACGAGGTGACCAGCCCGCAGGCCTTCGAAGGACTGCGCATGACCGGCCGCACCGTCCGCGCCCCCGAGCGCACGATTGCCGTGCCCGATCATAACGTTCCGACCACCTGGGACCGCGAGAAAGGCATCGACAACGAGGAATCGCGCATCCAGGTCGACGCGCTTGACCGCAATGCGCGCGATTTCGGCGTGGTCTACTACCCGGTCAACGACATCCGCCAGGGCATCGTGCATATCGTCGGCCCCGAACAGGGCTGGACCCTGCCCGGCATGACCGTTGTCTGCGGCGACAGCCATACCGCGACGCACGGCGCCTTCGGGGCGCTTGCCCACGGCATCGGCACCAGCGAGGTCGAGCATGTGCTGGCCACCCAGACGCTGATCCAGAAGAAGTCGAAGAACATGAAGGTCGAGGTGACCGGCCGGCTGGCCCCCGGCGTCACCGCCAAGGACGTGGTGCTGGCGATCATCGGCAAGACCGGCACCGGCGGCGGCACCGGCCATGTCATCGAATACTGCGGCGAGGCGATCCGCAACCTGTCGATGGAGGGCCGCATGACGATCTGCAACATGGCGATCGAGGGCGGCGCCCGCGCGGGCCTGATCGCGCCCGACCAGACCACCTTTGATTACGTCAAGGGCCGCCCCCATGCGCCCAAGGGCGCCCAGTGGGAAGCGGCGGTTGCCTGGTGGAAGACGTTGTTTTCCGACAACGACGCCCATTGGGACAAGGTCGTAACCCTTCGCGGCGAGGATATCGCCCCCACCGTCACCTGGGGCACCAGCCCCGAGGACGCGCTGCCCATCACCGCCACCGTCCCCTCCCCCGAGGATTTCACCGGCGGCAAGGTCGAGGCTGCCAGGCGCAGCCTGGACTACATGGGCCTGACGGCTGGCACCCGGCTGACCGACATTGCCATCGACGCGGTCTTCATCGGGTCCTGCACCAATGGCCGGATCGAGGATCTGCGTGCCGCCGCCGACATCCTGCGCGGGCGCAGGCTGGCGCCCGGTGTGCGCGGCATGGTCGTACCGGGATCCGGCCTTGTCCGCGCCCAGGCCGAAGAAGAAGGCTTGGACGCGGTCTTCAAGGAGGCGGGCTTCGAATGGCGCCTTGCAGGCTGTTCGATGTGCCTGGGCATGAACCCCGACCAGTTGGCCCCCGGCGAACGCTGCGCCGCGACCAGCAACCGCAACTTCGAAGGCCGCCAGGGCTACAAGGGCCGCACCCATCTGATGTCGCCAGCGATGGCGGCGGCGGCGGGCGTGGCCGGGCATCTGGTCGACGTGCGGGAGTTGTCGCGGGAACTGGCCTGACATGGCCAGCCCCTGCATGGCGGGGCGCCGGTTGACCCGATCAGCCGGCCCGCGCGGCCGGACTGCGCCGGGACGGAACGCGCTTGCGCGCCAAAAGCCAGGTTGCGTTGACGGCGATCAGGACCAGCCCGGCATTCTCGAACAGGAAATTGTTCGTCACGCCGAAGTTCGTCGTGCCGATCAGGCGGTCGAAATGGTGGAAGCTCAGGGCGCGGACCAGCACGAAGCAAAGCACGAGGGTCAGGCCGATCGCAGCCATCAGGTTGTAACGAAGCCTGCCCCACAGGCTGGCGGTCATGCTGACCAGCAGCACAAGCGCAGCGGCAACCACCGCGCCGATGAACAGCACCTGCATTACGCGGCGCTGGTCATACCAGCCCTGCGCGCGGGCAAGGCATTTTCCCGCCGCCGTGACCGCCGATTGCAGATCCAGTTGCTTGTTGACCGCCAAAGCCGCAAGCAGCAGCGACAGGACCACCCAGAAGGCGCGGCCGCGTTGGCCCTTCAGCCGCCGCCACACGGCCAGGGCCAGCAGCGTGCAGGCCGCATAGGCCAGCACCGTCAGCCAGCCGGTCAACCCCGGATCACCGATCTGGGGCGACCACCGCTGCAACACGCAGCCCTGCAATTCACTTACCGTCACGCCAACATTCTCCCCTGCCGGACGCGGGCACAGTAGCCCGGGGCAAGGGAAAGCAGAAGCCAAGAGGACACATGGACAAGTTCACAACCCTGACCGGCATCGCGGCGCCCATGCCGCTGGTCAACATCGACACCGACATGATCATCCCCAAGCAGTTCCTGAAGACGATCCAGCGGTCAGGGCTGGGGGTGAACCTGTTCGACGAGATGCGCTATGACCGAGACGGGAACGAGATCCCCGATTTCGTGCTGAACCAGCCTGCCTACAGGCAGGCCCAGATCATCGTGGCCGGGGACAATTTCGGCTGCGGATCCTCGCGCGAACATGCGCCCTGGGCGCTGCTGGACTTCGGGATACGCTGCGTGATCTCGACCAGCTTTGCCGACATCTTCTTCAACAACTGCTTCAAGAACGGCATCCTGCCCATTGTCCTGCCGCAGGACGCGGTGGACGTGCTGATGGAAGATGCGCGCAAGGGCGCCAATGCCCGCATGACGGTGGATCTGGAAAACCAGACCGTCACCTCATCGGACGGGGTGGTCTTCAGCTTCGAGATGGACCCGTTCCGCAAGCATTGCCTGCTGAACGGGCTGGACGACATCGGCCTGACCATGGAAAAGGCGCCGCGCATCGAAAGCTTCGAAACGCAGATGGCGCAGGCCCGGCCCTGGGTCTGAGCACGCCGCGGCGAAAAAAGCCCCGCCAGCAATCGTGGCGGGGCTAGGCGGTTCTCCCCTGGCGGCAGCCGGGGGAACCAGGCGAACCATGGATCTCAGTTCGGGCGGGAAACCTCGCCTTCCATCTCGGCGCGGATCTGCTGGCGCAGGATGTCGATGGGGATCATCCGGCCTTCGCGGCGGTAATGCCAATATGTCCAGCCATTGCAGGATGGCGCGCCTTCCAGGGCGGCGCCGACCTGGTGGATCGATCCCTTCACGTCATTGCCGATCAGGCTGCCGTCGGCGCGGACCTTGGCCTTGTGGCGGTTGTTCATCGAATAAAGCTCCTCGCCCGGGCGCAGCATCCCGCGCTCGATCACCTGGCCGAAGGGGATGCGCGGTTCGGACCGCTTGGCGCGGGTGGTGGCCAAGGCATCGGCATCCAGGCGGCGGATGCGGCTGATGCGGCGTTCGGCCACGGTGCGATAGGCTCCCTCGCGCTCGATCCCGATGAAGTCGCGGCCCAGCATCTTGGCGACCGCGCCGGTGGTGCCGGTGCCGAAGAACGGGTCCAGCACCACGTCGCCGGGATTGGTCGTGCCGATGATGACGCGGTGCAGCAGCGCCTCGGGCTTTTGGGTCGGATGGGCCTTGTCGCCCGCCGCGTCCTTCAGGCGTTCCCCGCCGTTGCAGATCGGGATCACCCAGTCCGACCGCATCTGCGTGCCTTCGTTCAGCGACTTCAGCGCCTCGTAGTTGAAGGTGTATTTGGACGATTCCGATTTCGCGGCCCATATCAGCGTTTCATGCGCGTTCGTCAGCCGCTTGCCGCGAAAGTTCGGCATGGGGTTCGACTTGCGCCAGATCACGTCGTTCATGATCCAGAAGCCCTGGTTCTGGATTTCGGCCCCCACGCGGAAGATGTTGTGATAGCTGCCGACCACCCAGATCGCGCCGTTGGGCTTCAGCAACCGGCGCGCGGCGGCCAGCCAGTCGCGGGTAAAGGCGTCATAGCTGGCGAAGCTGGAAAACTGGTCCCAGTGATCGTCCACCGCATCGACCTTGGAATTGTCGGGCCGGTGCAGGTCGCCCCGCAATTGCAGGTTATAGGGCGGGTCGGCAAAGATCAGGTCCATGCTGGCTTCGGGAAGCGCGTTCATCACCGCAATACAATCGCCGGCCAGAATCTGGTTCAGGGGTAACGGTCGCGCGGCTGCCATGCGCTGATCCTTGGTCTTTATCATCTTCGCCTCAGGGGGGGATTTGCCGGCTTTTTGCCGGTCTGGTATCCGCACAAGATGATTCAGACCCGAATCGGCGTCAATTTCTTTTTTGAATCAACAGCTTGCCTCTAGGGCTTTACACAAGATGTTGTGGACCGGCTGGAACGAACGCCTATGATAGGGGGTGACGCCCAAATCTAGCAGAGCCTGCTTGTGCGCGGGCGTCCCGTATCCTGCATTTGATTCCCAGCCGTATCCGGGATGTTGTTGCGCCAAATCCACCATCAGCCGGTCGCGCGCCACCTTGGCCAGGATCGAGGCGGCGGCAATCGTCACGCAACGCGCGTCGCCTGCGACGATTGCCTCGCCCGGGCAGGACAGGTCGCGGGGCACGCGGTTCCCGTCCACAAGCACCATGCAAGGCCGGGTGCGCAGACCTGCCACCGCCTTGCACATCGCCAGATGCGAGGCATGGTAGATGTTCAGGCGGTCGATCTCGTCGACGCCGATGTGGATGACGCAATGGTCGCAGTTGGCTGCAAGCCATTCCGCCAGGGTCTCGCGCCGCTTGGCCGTCAGTTTCTTTGAATCGTTCAGCCCGTCGGGGATGTTGTCCGGGTCCAGCACCACGGCGGCGGCGGTGACGGGACCGGCCAAGGGACCGCGGCCGACCTCGTCCACGCCGGCCACGTGTCGGGCTCCGCGCGACAGGGCGGCCAGTTCAAGGCTGAAATCGGGCAGAATCATGGGGTGATGGTTACAGGGGCGATGGTGACCTCTTCAAGGTTCACGCCTTCGCCTTCGCGGTCCACGACCAGGAAATCGGCGGGCCTGTCCAGCGGCGTCAGCACGCCATGCCAAACGCCCGCCCGCAGGTTCACGCCCATGCCGGCAGACACAAGGAAAGCGCGCGGCGCGCCGGGCCTGCCGCCTTCGTCCGGGGCCACGACCGACAGCCAGGCATCCGGCCCCAGCGGCATGAAGGCCTGGCTGCCCAGCGGGTGGCGTTCCAGCAGCGTGCAGTCATAGGGCAGGCTGACCGCTTCCGACCGGAAGATCGAGATGATCGCCTCGCCCCCTGCGCGTTCCACCGTGGCAAGCGCGTGGTGGCGTTCGCAGCGGCCCGCGTTGATCATGCGGTCCGGCGTGGCGCGGGGTGTCAGCAGATCGCCGAAGGGGGCGAAGGCTTCGGCGGTGATGGGTTCGATGCGGATGGTGGTCATGGCTTCCTCCTGCACGCAAGACTTAGCCTGCGGCGGCCAGCCCGTCGAGGATGCGGGCCATGATCGCCCGTCGCGTGGCAGGCTTGCGCAGCAGCGCGGCTTCATGGCGCGCGGCGGCGGACATGGCCTTGCATTGCTGGGGATTCCTGCGTGCCCAAACCAGCTTTTCTTCGATGTCGCCGCAATAGCGTTCCAGCGGGATATAGTGTTTCCACGGCTGGAAGCGGCCGGAATAGAACACCTCCCACCCGTCGTCCTCGGCCAGCAGCACCGACTGGGCATCAATCGCGCCCATGAAGTTCGACCCGTGATCATAGCCCGACAGGCACAGCTGATACCGGAAGCGGTGGAAGAAGGCCCTGTCCTGGCGGGGCGTGCAATAGGGCGCAATCAGCGGGTCGCGGGCAAAGTCGCGAAAGCGCCATGCCATCACCACCCCCAGGTCGAAGTCGGGATGCCCCCACCACTGCCGCACGAAGGCCAGCCGGTTGGTGTTGCACAGCCGGCCCCAGGCGGCCTGCCGCCGTTCCGGGTCATCGCCCGCCGCTGCCAAGTCCCGCAGAATCGCGTGCGAGGCCGCGCCCGGCCTGATGCCGCCCCTCATCTCACTGCCCGAGATCATGCCGCGCCAGACGACTTGGTCCAGCTTCTCCTCCCACGGGACCGGGTCGGGGGCGGCATCGGGATCGAAGCCCGGCAGTCCGATGCTGTGCTGGTCGGGCAGCGGCCACAGGACCGCGTTCTGTGCCCCAGCCCGGCGGTTGTGGCACAATGTCGGCGCGGCCAGCGGCTGGCCCTGGGGGCTGCCGAACCAGCGGGAATCCTCCATGTCGATGCGCAGGGGCATGGCGCGGCCTAGGCGCAGGGCGTCGTTGACGACGCCTTCGGCCCGGATCAGCTTGAAATGCCGGTCGGGGGCCGAAACCGCGCCCGTTCCCGGCAGGACGCAGATGCGGCGGCGGCTGCCGTGGCGGTTAGCGACCGTCGCCTCGCCATCCCACGTGGAAAAATATTCCGAAACCTCGGCATCCCCTCCCTCCCCCTGCCCCACGCCCCGCAGGCAAAAGGACGCCACATCCCTAACATAGTCCTGATCGATTTCCTCGGCAGGGGGCTGGGCCAGCAAGGAGAGCACGTCGGCAGGCGCCGGACGCGTGGGGGGAAACCAGGCCTGTTGGTCGCCCGGATCGTCCAGCCGAAGCAGGGGCGCCAACCGCGTTGCAAGATCGGCCGGGATTTCCTTGTCCAGATCGACGCGGATCAGCCGGGGATCCGTGCCGAAGAAAACATCGACGGCGGCCAAGTGGGCGTGCCAGTCAGCCTCCCACAGGTCGGGCAGGTCGGCGGTGGTGCAGCCGCGATGATGGGCATGGCAACGCGCCACTGCGCCGCCGTCGCGCGTCAGGCGGTCGAGGATCCAGCTTTCGGGATCGCGCAGCGCCAGGATGAAGCGCGCCTGCGGGAAACGGTCCGCCAGCCAGCTGAACTGCCGCCACGCTTCCAACGGCGGACGCCAATGGGGGGCGTGGCGGTAAAGACCCGAAAACAGCACCGCATCAGGCCAGGGCTGAAGCGGATCGCCGCCTGTGGCGCGGGCGAACAGGATGTCCTCGGCCAGCCGCCCGTTGTCATGGCAGACGGCGGCATGGCCGTTGCGGCGGAACAGCCGGGCAAGGCGCGCATCTCCACAGCCGTCGGGGCTGATGTGGAAGAACAGCGGCCCTTCGGTCATCCGCCGATCAGGCGACCGGGCCGCGGCAGGAAGATCGTCAGGACGCCGAGGATCGGCAGGAACGAGCAGAGCAGGAACACCGTCTCGATCCCCCGCGCGTCTGCCAGCACGCCAAGGGCGGCGGCGGCGATGCCGCCCATGCCGAAGGAAAAGCCGAAGAACAGGCCAGCGATCGTGCCGGTGCGGCCCGGCACCAGTTCCTGTGCGAAGACCACGATGGCCGGGAAGGCCGATGCCAGGATCAGCCCGATGATGACCGCCAGGATCCCGGTTGCCGCCAGCCCCACATGGGGCAGCAGCAGCGTGAAGGGCAGGACGCCCAGGATGGAAAACCAGATGACCCGCAAGGGCCCGATCCGGTCGCCCACGATGCCGCCCAGGATCACGCCCCCGGCCATGCCGCCCAGGAACAGGAACAGCATGATCTGCGCGCCCTGCGGGCCCAGGCCGAACTTCTCGATGGTGAAGAAGGTGAAATAGCTGCTCATCGAGGCGGTGTAGATGTTCTTGGTGAAGGTCAGGACCGCAAGCACGGCAATGGCCCGGATCACCAGGTTGCGCGGGTAACGCAGGGTGGTGTCGGGCCGCGCAGTTGCGGCGCGGCGGCGGCCTTCGGCCCAGCTGCCCACATGCCACAGCAGCGCCCCGCCGAGGGCTGCGGCCACGGCGAACCAGGCGACCGCCGGGCGACCCAGCGGCACGACGATAAAGGCCGCCAGCAGCGGGCCCAGCGACTGCCCGAAATTGCCGCCCATCTGGAACAGCGACTGCGCCGTCCCGAAGCGCCCGCCGGATGCCAGCCGCGCCACGCGCGAGCTTTCGGGATGAAACACGGCCGAGCCGACGCCGATCAGCATCGCCCCGGCCAGCAGCATCCCGTAATGATGCGCGAATGCCAGAAGCAGCACCCCGCAAAAGGTCGAGGCCATGCCGAAGGGCAGCGAACGGGGCTGCGGGTGCCTGTCTGTCGCCATCCCGATCAGCGGTTGCAGCAGCGATGCCGTCACCTGGAAGGCGAAGGTCATCACCCCGATCTGGGCATAGGTCAGCGAGAACTCGACCTGCAGCAGCGGATAGATCGCGGCCAGCATCGACTGCATCACGTCGTTGATCATGTGGCACAGGCTGATCGCCGTCAGGATGCCCCAGGCCGTGCCGGTCGCAAGTGTCGGATTGGCTGTCGGGACTTCGGCGCGCATCATGACCCCCCGCGTATCTGCATATGATGCAATACCAGCCGCAACGGCGGGCGCAAGCGGATGCAGGCCCGGTTCTGCGTCGATCTGCGGCAAAACAACGCGGATCCGGCAGATCTCGCCGACTGACGATTTGGACAGCTTCCCTTACCGGGGACCAGACCCGACATTGGGAAGGATTGTGTTTCGAGTAACAAAGTTAACTATGGCAAAGATTCCCGGCAACCTCGTCCGGTCGCTGCGTGCTTCGGGCGCGGCGGGGGGCGGAAGACGCATGAACACCTGGCAGTCCGTCAGGGCTGACGTGCTCGACCGGATCCGGTCCCGCGAATGGCCGCCCGGCGAACTGATTCCGACCGAACAGGAACTTGCGCGAAGCCTGGGCTGCGCACGGGCGACCGTGAACCGCGCCCTGCGCGAATTGGCCGACAGCGGCATCATCGAGCGCAGGCGCAAGGTCGGCACCCGTGTCGCGGCGACTTCGGCCCGCAAGACGGTCCTGGACATGCCGGCCGTGCGGACCGAGATCGAGGGGATAGGCGCGGCCTATTCCTATGAACTGACGGGCTTCGGGTCGCAGCTTCCGACGCCCCTGGCCGCACGCGCGCTTCAGGTTCCCCCCACGCAGCCGCTGCTGCTGATCAAGGCCAAGTATGCAGCCGACGGCGTTCCGCATTGCTGCGAGGCGATCTGGCTTAACCCTGCGCTGTTGCCAGCCATGACCCGTGACGATGTCGAAGGGCAGTCCGCGCATGAATGGCTGGCCGCGAAGGTGGCCCTGACGCATGGACGGTTCTCGATCCTGGCAGATGCCGCCACGGGCGATTGCGCACGCAATCTCAGCATCGCCGAAGGCACGGCGGTGCTGACCATCGAACGCACGAATTGGTCCGACACGACCCCTGTTTCCTTTGCGCGCCAGTTCTATCCGCCGCAGCACCGCCTTGTATCCGAGGACTAGGCCAGCGCCGGGAACATCACCAGGGCGGTCAGGACCAGAAGGTCCAGGAACAGGAACCGGCCAAGACCCGCGAAAACCGCCTGGGGATGGATGCGGGCGGCCGTCGCGACAACCACCGCGTTCAGCCCCAGGGGCGGCAGGATCAAGGCAATCTCGACCAGCTTGATCAGCACGATGCCGGACCAGACCGGCCCCGGCCCATGCGCCGCGCCGATCCCCAGGGCAAAGGGCAGCGCCAGGATCAGGATCAGCGCCGGTTCGGCCAGAAGGCCCAGGACAACGCAAGCCAGGCCCAGCAGCATGACCGCGGCCAGCAGGGGCAAGGCGCCTGCCTCCACCGCCAGCATCCCCGGCAGTCCCGACAGATCCATGGCCGTAAGGACCAGGCGCGCGCCTGCCAGCATCAGCAGGGTGATCGCCGCCTGCAGGATGGAATCGCGCAGCACCGACAGCAGCGCCTCGCCCGTCAGGCGACCATTGCCCAGCGCAAGGGCCAGCATCACCCCGGCGCAAAGACCCAGTGCGGCGACAGGGGACAGAAGCCCGAAGCCGATCCCGCCCAGCAGGATCGCCAGCAGCACCGGCGCAGGCCATGCCGCACGGATCGCCGCGCCGCGCGGCACCTGGAGAATCTGCGCAGCCGGTCCGGCCTCCAAGTCGCGCTGGACCCACCACAGCACCGTTGCAACCATTCCCGCCAACGACAAGGCGGCCGGCAGCAGGGCGCCCATGAACATCTGCGCCAAAGGCGTGCCGGTCAGCAGCGCCCACAGGATCAGCAGCATGGATGGCGGCAGCAGCGCCCCCAGCGTGCTGCCGATGGCCACCGAGGATCCGGCCAGGCGCGGATCATATTCCGCCTGCCCCATCGCTGGCACGGCGATCCGCCCCATCGTGGCCGCGCAAGCGACCGAGGATCCGCTGGTCGCGGCAAAGCCCGCGCAGCCAAGGATCGACGCCAAGGCCAGGCCGCCGCGCCGGCCTTGCAGCAGAACCGCCGCGGCGTCATGCAGTTGCGTGGCATAGCCCCCATGGAAGGCAATGTTTCCCAGCAACAGGACCAACGGGACCGCCGCCAGATCGGGGGCCGCCAGCAGGGCCCATAGCTGGTCCGGGATCTGCCCGCCCGCACCCAGGACGGCCAGGCCGATGGCACCGGACAGGATCAGCGACAGCGCCACAGGCATGTGCAGGGCGACCAGAACGGCGACCGCGGCCAGGACGGCAAGCCCCATCATCTCCATGCGGTGCCCGCCTGGCCTGCCGCCTTGTCTCGCCCCATCCCATGCCCCCGGACCTGCTGCCGAGCCGGCAGGCTAGTGCCGGCCCCAGGCAAACTCAAACTGGAATTGACCGAAATGTGACTGCCGGTCTATCTGGCGATTTCGCGCAAGACCCTGAATGCTGCGCCTATCCCGACGGAGAGTTTCATGCCGCGATTCACCCTTCGAATCCCGCTCGCCCTTGTTCTTGCGGCGCTGTCAGCCGCGCCCGCGGCCGCGCAGACAGACACGCCCTTCACCGCGGCCCAGATCGAGGCCGCGACCTATGACGGGGGCGACCTGCCCAAGGGGCGGTCGGCGCTGACGACAAAGGTGCAGGTCCTTCTGGATCGGTCGGGGATTTCGCCCGGGGTGATCGACGGCTTCAAGGGCGGCATGAGCCAGAGCGCGATCATGGCCTTCGAACGACGCTCGGGTCTGCCCATCGACGGGGTGATGGATCCGCATGTCTGGAACCTTCTGCAATCCTTTGCGGCCCTGCCCGCCACCAAGGACTATACCATCACCGCCGAGGATGCCGAGGGCCTGGTCGATGCGATCCCGACCGATTACGCCGAAAAGGCGCAGATGCCTGCCATGGCCCATACCAGCGTCGCCGAACGCCTGGGCGAGCGGTTCCACATGGACGAGAAGTTCATCGGCTTTCTCAATCCCGGAGTGGATCTGGTGCCCGGCAACACGATTAGGGTCGTCGATACGGGCAACCGGATGCGCGGCAGCGTCGCCAGGATCCTGGTCGACGTGAACACGCGCCGGGTGGCCGGATATGATGCGAACGGCCGGCTGCTGGTCGATTATCCGGCGACTATCGGATCCTCGGCCACGCCCTCGCCCTCGGGGACGCACAGCGTGAAGACGGTCGCGCTGAACCCCAATTATACCTATGATCCGAAGAAGAACTTCCAGCAGGGCGACAATGACAAGGTGCTGGTGGTCCCGCCAGGCCCGAACGCCCCGGTGGGCACGGTCTGGATCGGGCTGTCCAAGCCCACCTACGGGATCCACGGCACGCCGACCCCGTCGCAACTGTTCAGCAACCAGTCGATGGGCTGCGTCCGGCTGACCAACTGGGACGCCGAGGAACTGGCCCGCATGGTCAGCACAGGCAGCACCGTGGTCGAGTTCCTGCCCCAGGGCGTGACCATTGCCCAGGCGACAGGTGCGGCCCCCGCTGCCGCCCCTGCGGAACCGGCAACGCCCGCAGAACCGGCGGCGCCTGCAACAGCCGTGGCCGAACCTGCCCAGACCGCCCCCGCCGCCGCGCCCCTGGATTATACGGACCCCCTGGCCGCCAAACGCGCCCCGGCCGAGCCTGTCTATGAAAACACCTCCGAGGAGGAGGCCGATGCCCTGGCGCCCGCCGCGGATCCCTTGACGGACGCCCTGACCGGCGCCCTGCCCAGCGGATTCGTGGTTCCCCCCGTGGACGAACAACCGTGATCCGCTGGGGGCCGGCCCTGGGCGTCCTGGCCCTGTGCCACCTGGCCCCGGCCCAGGCACAGGACCGCCCGCCGGAGCGGCCGGAAGGGATCGAAACGCAGCCCCTTCCCGCCGCGCCGCCGGCCCGTCCCGAAGTCGAGGACGAGGACGAGGACGAGACATCGGCGGCGGACGCACCCAAACCACAAGGCGACCCGCCCCCCGAGCAGGCCGAGGCCTTTGGCCCCCCTGCCCCTCCCCGCTGGTTCACCCTGCGTGAAAGCGATGCGGACTATGCTGCCTGCAAGCTCGCGCTGTCCTACCTGGGCGCTGCCTATTCCGAGGAACCTGCCCTTTCCGACCCCCAGGATGCCGACTGCGGCATTGCCCGACCCATCCGGGTAGAACGGATCCTGCCGGACCTGACCCTTGAAGGGGGTGCGGTGATGCGCTGCGATACCGCCCGTGCGCTTGGATTCTGGGCGCGCGACTTCCTGCGCCCGGCATCCGCCATGCTGCCTGGTGCGCCCCGGGTCGTGGCGCTGCAGTTGGGCACCACCTATGACTGCCGCCCGCGCATCGGCACTGGCGCCGAGAAGCCCAAGCTGTCGGAACACGCCCTAGGGAATGCCATCGACATCGCGGCTTTCGTCTTTGACGGACAAGAGCCGCTGGCAATCCAGCCACGCACGGAATCAGGCGATCTGCCCGAGGCGTTCCAGCGCGCCGTTCGTGCGGCGGGGTGCCTGTTCTTCACGACGGTTCTCGGCCCCGGCTCGAACGAGGCCCATGACGACCACCTGCATTTCGATGTCGCGGTCCGGCGTGGTGGTTGGCGGCTTTGCCAGTGACGGCGATCGATCAGCGCCTGACGCGTTCCAGGTCCAGATAGGACGGGTCGAACCGCGCCAATGACGACAACCCCTTCCAGTCGGTGATGGTGATGTCCGATCCCGTCCAGCGGATCAACTGGCGATCCCGCAGATCGCGGACGGCCCGATTCACGTGGATCGGGGAATATCCAAGAATGTCGGCCAGTTCGCGTTGCAGCAGCGGCAGCTGGAACTGGCCATCCGAGGCCGCGCCGACGGCATTCAGCCTCGTGTAGATCTCGCACAAGAGATGCGCCAGATGCGCGCTTGACCGCAGGGATGCGGCAGCCACCAGCCATTGCCGATGGATCGCCGAATCGATCAGCGTCGCCATCCACAAGAGCCTGCTCAGATGCGGGAAGTTCCGGGAAATCTCCAGCAATTCGGCGTGGTCGATGAACTCGACCTCGACCGGGCCGACGGCGATGATGGAATGATCCAGCTTCGACAGCACGAATGCGTGCAGGTCCACGAAATCGCCGGGCACCTGAAGGGCCGTGATGACCCGGTGATCCGGCCGCCCGACCAGCCGGTTCGACCGCGCCGAAATCCCGCGCAGCATCATGCAACTGCGCGACGGGACGCTGCCTGCCGGAACAATCACCTCTCCGGCAGCGAAGCTGGCATGTTCGGTCCGGATTGCCCTGAGCCGCGCCAGATCCTGGGGAGAGAGTTCGTCTCGCTGTTCAAGATAGCGGACAAAATACTCGGTGATCGCCAATTCCGTCCCCTTGCTAAGGCACGGGACAGTTGCAAATCGTGCTGCGCTACGCAATGGCCGACATCCCGGTCTAACATTCATTAAGCGAACTCAGCCGCTTGCGCGACAAGTCACCCCCGTCCGGTCTGGCGAGAGTGGCCCTGAACCCGCAACGAAGCCGCAAGTTCCTGAAAACTTTCAGCGACGCCCGGGGTGCGGCGGGTGACGAGATCGTCCAACTGCGGGAACAGCTTGACCGCCTCGTCCAGCTTGGGATCGGCCCCTGGTGCATAAAGACCCGCGCGAATCATAAGCTCGGATTCCGCATAGGCGCCAAGTGCCGCCCGGGCCTTGGCAATCATCCGGTTCTCCTCCGCCGTGGCCGCATCGGGAAGTGACCGGGACACGGACCTGACCACGTCGATGGCCGGAAAGCGGCCGCGTTCCGCAATGGTGCGGTCCAGCACCACATGGCCGTCCAGCGTGCCGCGCAGGATGTCGGCCACCGGCTCCTCCATGTCAGACCCGGCGACAAGCACGCTGAAGATGCCGGTGATGTCGCCCGCCCCCTCCAACCCCGGACCCGAGCGCTCGGCAAGCGCCATGATCAGGTTCGAAACCGAGGGCGGAAAGCCCCGATAGCTGGGCGGCTCGCCCGCTGCCAAGGCAATCTCGCGGTGCGCCTCGGCGAAGCGGGTGATCGAATCGGCCAGGAACAGGACATGGCGCCCCTGGTCGCGGAAATGCTCGGCCACCGCCATCGCGGCCCAGGCGCAGCGCCGCCGGATCAACGGCGAGCGGTCGGATGTCGCGGCCACGATCACCGACCGGGCCATGCCGTCCGGCCCCAGGGTCTTCTCGACAAATTCGCGCAGCTCGCGCCCGCGTTCGCCGATCATGGCAATGACCACGACATCAGCCTGAACGCCCTTGGCAAGACCCGACAGCAGCGTGGACTTTCCCACGCCCGATCCCGCGAAAAGCCCGATCCGCTGGCCCTTCACCAAGGGCAGAAGCGTATCGAAGACCGCAAACCCCGTGGGCAGCCGCGCGCCCAGACGCTTGCGGCGCACGGCGGGCGGGGCCTCGCGGCGGAAGGGCAGCGGCGCCAGCCCCGACGGCAGCGGGCGGCCATCCAGGGGCTGGCCCAGCGGGTCGATGATTCGGCCGATCCAGGCGTCGGATGGGGCGATGGTGGGCGCGAACAGCAACTCGGCCTCGTTCCCCACTGACAGCCCTTCGGCATCGCCCTCGGGCAGCACATCCGCATGGCGCGGCGCAAGCCCGACGATCTCGCCCGCGACCTGGCCCTTTTGCAGCGAAATCAGCACCCTGTCCCCGACCGAGGCATGGCTGTTCAGCCCCTCGACCCGGATCAATCCCGCCTGCATCGAATGCACCCGGCCAAAGTGGCGCGTCATGCGCAGATCGCCGATCCGTGCCGCGATCGAAGTCAGGTGATCCATGTCCGCCATCCGTTTTTTCCAGCCGCAAACGGTTTCTAAACGAATCGGGGTTAAGACCGGGTTATCGCCAATGAGGAGAAGCCTCATGTTTGAAAAGATCGAAATGATGCGCATGGCCCGTGCCCTGGGTGCCCATGCCAGCCAGCGGCACCTTGTCGTGGCCCGCAATATCGCCAATGCCGATACGCCCGGCTTCAAGGCAGCCGACACGGCCAGCTTTGCCGACAGCTACCGCAGCGCGGAAACCACCCCGCTGCGAACCACCAATGCGCGCCACCTGGCCCTTCCGGAATGGTCGCCCGTCACCCGTCAGACGGGCGACGAAACCGGCGTCTCGCCCAACGGCAACTCGGTCTCGCTGGAGGAGGAGATGCTGAAGGCGGCCGAGGTGAAGCGCGGCCATGATCTGTCGCTGGGCATCTACAGTTCCGCGCTGGACCTGATGCGCACCAGCATCGGGCGGAGGGCGTGATGGATCGTCCCGTTTCCGCCCTGCACCTGGCCGCCTCCGGGATGCGCGCGCAAAGCGAACGCCTGCGCCACACGGCCGAGAACATCGCCAATGCAGACACGCCCGGCTACCGCCGCAAGCTGGTCACCTTCGAGGAGGCCGTCCGCTTCGGCCGCCCCAGCGGAGAGGTCGAGGCATCGAAGGTGCGGCTGGACCAGGGCGAGCTGCCGCGCCTTTACGACCCCTCGCATCCCCTGGCGGACGAGGACGGCTATTACCTGGGCTCCAACGTGGATCTGGTGATCGAGATCGCCGATTCGCGCGAGGCGGGCCGCAGCTATGAAGCCAACCTGAAAATGTTCGAGCAGACGCGCCAGATGGGCGCGTCCCTTCTGGAACTTCTGCGCCGCTAGAAAGGTCGCCCATGTTCACCAGTTTGAATGCAGCCACTGCCTATTCCGCCGCCCGCACCGCCGTGGCACCCGGCCAGCCCGGCCCCGCCGTCCAAGCCCTTTCCAACGCGGCCGAGGATTTCGCAGCCCAGATGGGCAAGGTGGATCAGGTCGCGACCGGCGCCATGACCGGCCAGGTGGAAACACACCGCCTGGTCCAGACCATCGCCGAGGCCGAAATGGCGATGGAGACGGTGGTCGCCATCCGCGACAAGGTCGTCGAGGCCTATCAGGAAATCCTGCGGATGCCGGTGTGATCCATGGATGAAACGCTGCTGTTCGACATGCTGCGCCAGGCGCTGCTGATCTCGGTCCGCATTTCCGCGCCAATGCTGGCGGTGGCGCTGATCGCGGGCGTCGTGATCGGCCTGTTCCAGGCGCTGACCTCGGTCCAGGAAATGACGCTGACCTTTGTGCCCAAGGTCGGGCTGATGCTTGGGGTCTTCTGGGTCTCGATGAGCTTCATGACCACCGCCCTGTCCGATTTCTATCTGGGGCAGATCATCCCCCTAATCGCGGGAAGCTGACCCATGGACAACGCGATCTACGCGACTCTGACCCGCCAGGCCGGGCTGATGGCCGAGATGCGGGTGGTGGCCAACAACATCGCCAACGCGAACACCACCGGCTTTCGCCGGGAAGGGGTGATCTTCGCCGAGCATCTGTCGGCGCTGGACCGCAGCGGCGACACGCTGTCGATGGCCCATGCCCGCGGCCGCACGCTGGATCTGGACCAGGGCGTGCTGACCCAGACAAACGGAAACTATGACCTTGCCATCGAAGGCGAGGGCTTCTTCCTGGTCGAAACCCCGGACGGCAACCGCCTGACCCGCGCCGGGGCCTTCCTGCCCTCGGCCGGAGGCGAATTGATGACCGCCGACGGCTTTCGCCTGCTGGACGAGGGGATGGCGCCCATCGTGGTCCCGGCGGGCGCCAGTGGCGTCGCAGTGGGCGCGGACGGCACCATGTCCGCGAATGGCGTGGCCTTCGGAAAGATCGGCATCTTCACCGCCCCCCAGGACGCGCAACTGACCCACAAGGGCGGCACCGCCTTCACCACCGACCAGCAGCCAGAGCCTGTCGATGACGCCCGCATCCGCCAGGGTTTCCTCGAGGAATCGAATGTCGATTCTGTCTTCGAGATCACCCGCATGATCGAGGTCCAGCGCGCCTACGAACTGGGCCAATCCTTCCTTGACCGCGAAGATCAGCGCATCCGCAGCGCGATCTCCGGCATGACCCGCTGAAAGGACCAGCCATGAGAGCCCTGCAGATCGCCGCCACCGGCATGAGCGCGCAGCAGACCCGGGTCGAGGTCATCTCGAACAACCTCGCCAACATGTCCACCACCGGCTATAACGCCCGCCGCGCGGAATTCGCGGACCTGCATTACCAGCAGGCAACCCGCCCCGGCACCGTGACCGCCGCCGACGGCACCGTCATCCCCGCCGGCGTCCAGCTGGGCCTGGGGGTGCGGCCCACGGCCGTCAGCATCAACCTGCAGCAGGGTGCGCTGACCCAGACCGGGGGCGACCTGGATCTGGCCATCGACGGCGACGGCTATATCGAGGTGACGCTGCCCTCGGGCATCTCGGCCTATACGCGCGACGGCGGGCTGAAACGCTCGCCCGACGGGTTGATCGTGACCTCGGACGGCTATGCGGTCGCACCGGGGATCACCATCCCGGACGATGCACGCTCGATCTCGATCAATGCGGCGGGAGAAGTCTTCGCCTATTTCAGCGACCAGGTCGAACCGGAACTGCTGGGGCAGCTGACCCTTGCGGGCTTTTCCAACGAAAAGGGGCTCGAGGCGGTCGGATCGAACCTGTTCCTGGAAACCGCGGCATCCGGCACGCCGCAGGTGACCACGCCAGGCCAGGAAGGCCTGGGCACGCTGCGGCAGGGTTACCTTGAGGATAGCTCGGTCGATTCCGTGCGCGAGATCACCGAGCTGATCAAGGCGCAGCGTGGATACGAGCTGAACGCCAAGGTCATCACCGCCGCCGACCAGATGCTGGCGGCCACCACGCAGGTGCGCTGATGCGGTGGCTGGTTCTTCTTCTGGCCTTGGTGCCCCTGCCCGCATCCGCAGCGGTTCTGGCGGCAGCGCGGACCCTTCCCGCGGGCACCATCATCACCCCGGCCGACATCCGCGCCATCGACGGCGACCGGCCGGGCCTGTCCGATCCCTCGCAGGCGATCGGGTTGCAGACCCGCATCACGATCCACGAAGGCCGCCCGTTGCAGGCGTCGTTGCTGCAAGCGCCCAAGCTGATCGCGCGCAACCAGATGCATCCCTTGGTCTTCCAGCGGGGCAGCCTGCGCATCGTCACCACTGCGCGGACCCTGGCGGACGGCGCGGCGGGCGATGTGATCCGCGTCATGAACCTCGAATCCCGTGCCACGATCAGCGCCGTCGTCCAGCCGGACGGCAGCCTTGTGGCGATGAAGTAAGGACCACCGATGAAACCCATTCCCCTTCTCTGCCTTGTCATTGCCGCCTCGGCCTGCGCGCGGGCCGATCACATGGGCAAGCCGCCCAGCCTGACCTCTCCGCGCAACAGCGAGGAGTTCATCGCCATGACCAATCCGCCGCTGGAGATCCCGGTGGATTCGGGCCGACCCGAGGCCGCGGCGTCGCTGTGGGCCGGAACCACCTCGTCCCTGATCAGCGACAGGCGGGCGGCAACGCGTGGCGACATCCTGACGGTGGTGATCGAGATCGACGACGAGGCGCAGATGACCAACACTTCGGGGCGCAGCCGCCAGTCGGGCGAAAGCGTCTCGATCCCGCAGATGATCGGCATCCCGCAGCGCCTGAACCGGGAACTTCCCGATGGCGCCAGCTTCGACAACCTGGCCGAGGCCGAGTCGTCTTCGACCTACAAGGGCAGCGGCAACATCACCCGGCGCGACAAGCTGACCCTGCGGGTCGCTGCCACCGTCATCGACACGTTGCCCAACGGCACCCTGCAGATCGAAGGCACGCAAGAGGTGCGCGTGAATTATGAACTGCGCGAACTGACCGTCAGCGGCTTTGTCCGCCCCGCCGACATCGACCGCAGCAACGAGATCGCCTATGACCGCATTGCAGGCGCGCGCATCAGCTATGGCGGGCGCGGGCAGATCACCGATGTGCAGCAACCCCGCTTCGGCCAGCAGATCGCCGACGTGATCCTGCCCTACTGAGGTCGTTCATGAAGAAGTTCCTGCCGATGCTGATCCCGGTCGTGGCGCTGGCCGGGGGGGTCGCCGCCGGCGACATGCTGCGTCCCGCGCCCCAAGCGGCCGACCATGCCGCCCAATCCCCCGTGGATGACGGGCACGGCGCCGCAAAAGCCGAAGATCATGGCGCCGAAGGCTCCTCGGACCATGCCGCGCCCGCCGCGGCAGAAGGCCACGCGGCTGCCGGGGATCATGGCGGTGGCGACGGACATGGCGATGCCCCGGTGTCCGCGGAAGGCTGGTTCACCTTCCCGACTCAGTTCTTCGTGCCCCTGATGCGCAATGGCGACATGGGCGCGGTGATGATCCTGACCCTGACGATCGAGACGGGCGGCGCCGAGCTTGCCGCGATGAAGCAGCAGGAACATCGCCTGCGGGATGCACTGCTGCGCGAGCTGCTGATCCACGCCAATACCGGCGGCTTCGACGGCAATTTCACCGCCGAGGCCCGGCTGGCACCCTTGCGGGAACGTCTGCAAAAGGCAGCCCAGGCCGCCACCAGCCTGCCGGTCAAGGCCATCCTGATCGAGGATATCGCACGCCAGGCGGGCTGATGGTTGCATCCGCAGGGGCGGCAGGGCAGAAACCGGCCCTGCCCATTTCAAGGACATGCCGGTGGACCGCCAGACCCGAACCGATCCCGACGCGCCCGTGACGATCCTGCTGGCCAGCTATCGCGGCGCGCGGTTCATCGGCGCGCAATTGGACAGCATCGCGGCGCAGACTCACCGGGACTGGCAGCTGATCGTGTCGGACGACGGATCGGATGACGGGACGCCGAAGATCATCGCGGATTTCGCGGCGTCACGTCCTGCCGGCCAGGTCCGGATCGTTCGCGGCCCCAGCCGGGGGGCGACGCAGAACTTCCTGCATCTGCTGTCGATCGCGCCCGATGGCCCAATCGCCTTTTCCGATCAGGACGATGTCTGGTTCCCCGACAAGCTGGCCCGCGCCCTGGCCGCGCTGTCTCATCACCAAGGCCCTGCGCATTACGCCGCGCGCACCGTGATCGCCGACCATGACCTGCGGCCCCTGGCCCCATCGCGGCATTTCCGCCGCCCCCTCGGTTTCCGGAACGCCTTGGTTCAGGCGATCATGGCGGGCAATACATCGGTCTTCAATGCCCCGGCGGCCGCGATCCTGCGCCGCTGCGTGGGCCCTGCGCAGCAGCACGACCTGGAGGCGCATGACTGGTGGGCCTATCAGGTCACCGCAGGTGCGGGTGCTGCACTGATCCATGACGCAGTCCCGGCCCTGCTTTATCGCCAGCACCCCCAAAGCGTCATGGGGCGCAACGATACTGTCAAGGCCTTGTCGCAACGCGTCGGGATGCTGCTGGCCGGAGAGTACGGCGCCTGGCTTGCGGCCAATCACGCTGCCCTGCAGGTCGTCCGATCGGAACTCCTGCCGGAGAACCGGCGGATCCTGGATAGGTTCGGGGCACTGCTGCAAAGACCGGGGCCGGTCGCGGCAAAGGAATTGGCCCGTCTTGGGCTTTACCGTCAGACGGGGACGGGAACTGCTGCCTTGTATGCGGCGGCGCTTGCGGGACGGCTGCGTCAGTGCGGGCCCAGCAGCCCCATCAGGTAGCGGCCATAGGCGTTCTTGGAGAAGCGTTGCGCTTGTTCGCGCAGGGCATCCTCGGTGATCCAGCCGGCCTCGAAGGCGATCTCCTCGGGGCAGCCGGTTTGCAGGCCCTGGCGCTTTTCCAGGGTACGCACGAAGTTGCCGGCATCCAGAAGGCTGCCATGGGTGCCGGTGTCCAGCCAGGCAAAGCCGCGGCCCATCTTTTCCACCGTCAGGCTGCCGTCATGGAGATAGCTTTCCAGAAGCGTGGTGATCTCCAGCTCCCCCCTTTCAGAGGGCTGGACCTGGCGCGCGCGCTCGGGCGCGGTGCCGTCCAGGAAGTAAAGCCCCGTCACGGCAAAGTTCGAGGGCGGCAGGTCCGGCTTCTCGATAATCGCCCGCACCCGGCCGTCGCTCTGGAAGTCCACCACCCCGTAGCGTTCCGGATCGGCCACGCGATAGCCGAAGACCGTGCCGCCGCTGTCACGCCCGCCTGCCGCCTTCAGCAGTTCGGGCAA
>NZ_BNCL01000002.1 GCF_014656455.1 Paracoccus aerius | reverse complement strand
ATCCCGCTTCCGTTCCGTCCCGCCAGCGTTCCCGCCTTCGGTGAAGCGGTATTTACGGAGGACAAAGACAGAGAGCAAGAGGGTCAGGCGAAGTTTTTTCGCAGAATGGTCACATTTCATGCAAACATCTGATTTTGCGCAATAATTATTTCACTGTCGCGGCTTGGCCCCAGCGGATGGGCCTAGGGATGGCGACTCGCAGGCCCAGAAGAACCAGAATCGCCGACAGCCACAGGACAGGTTCCAGGGGGAAGGTCTTAAGCGCCCAGATCCAGTGCAGGGTGACCAGGGGTGCGGCGATGTAGGCCAACTTGTGCAGCCTGCGCCAAGCCGTCCCGCCCATCCTGCGGATCGAGGCATTGTTCGAGCTAACCGCCAGGGCCAGCAGCATCAGGAAGGACACCATGCCAAAGACCAGGTAAGGCCGCTTGACCACGTCCCGCGCCATTGCGCCCCACAGCAGCGCCATGTCCATCACCGCCCAGGACAGCACATGCAGCCCCGCATAGGTGAAGCACAAAAGCCCGAGAGCGCGGCGGAAGCGGATGAAGCTGACCCCCGTGATGCGCAGCACCGGCGTCACGGCCAGGCTGGCGATCAGGAAGTACAGCGCGGTCCGCCCCAGCCTGTGTTCGATGTCGCGGATCGGGTCGATTCCCAATCCGCCATAAAGCGTGTCCCAGACCAGCAGCGCCAGCGGCACCAGCCCGCCCAGCCACAGGGCCCAGACCGGGATGACCCGCAGCCATCCGTTCACGGCGGCACGCATCAATAATTCCTTGCCAGATCCATCCCGGCATAAAGCGAGGCGACCTGATCGCCATAACCGTTGAACATCTGCGTTTCCTCGCGCCCGCCAAACAGGCCCGCGCCGATGCGGCGCTCGGTGGCCTGGCTCCAACGCGGGTGATCGACCTGCGGGTTCACGTTGGCGTAGAAGCCATATTCCGAAGGCTGCATCTGTTCCCATGTGGACATGGGCTGGCGGTCGGTCAGCGTGATCTTGACGATCGACTTGATCGACTTGAAGCCGTATTTCCAAGGCACCACCAGCCGGATCGGGGCGCCGTTCTGGTTGGGCAGCACGTCGCCGTAAAGCCCGACAGCCAGGATCGTCAGCGGATGCATCGCCTCGTCGATGCGCAGGCCTTCCTTGTAGGGCCAGTCGAGGATCGGGCGGGACTGGCCGCGCATTTCTTCCGGGCGATACAGCGTTTCGAAAGCCACGAACTTGGCGCCGGGCTGGACGCCCGCCTTTTCCAGCACGCCCGCCAGCGGCACGCCGATCCAGGGGATCACCATCGACCAGGCCTCGACGCAGCGCAGGCGATAGATCCGCTCCTCGAGCGCGTTGGCGGGGGCAAGGTCGTCCACACCATAGCTGCCGGGCCGATCGACCAGGCCGCCGATCTCGACCGACCAGGGATCGGTGGTCATGGCGCCCGCGTAGCGAGCGGGATCGGTCTTATCCATGCCGAATTCATAGAAGTTGTTGTAGTTGGTGATCTCTTCCAGCGTGTTCGGCTTCTGGACGGTCGAATAGGCCGACGGCTTGCCGGTCAGGGCCCAGGCGGGCGCCGCCATTGTCACCGCCCCTGCCGCGATAAAGGCGCGGCGGTTGAGGTATTGGGCTTTCGGGGTAACGTCGGACCAGCGAAGTTTCATGACTCTCTCCCACAGGATGCCGCATCAGGATACTGACGCAAAAACGCCCCGGGCAGGGCATCACGTTCACTTTACACTGACAATTCAATCAAGCCGCTGCGATTTCGCGCAGGAAGGCCGCGCCGAAGCGGTCCAGCCGCGCCTGGTCCAAGTGGCGGGCCAGCCCGGCCTCGTCGCCGGGACGGGCCTCGGCGATGCGGCGGATCTGGGCGGTGGAACAGGACAGCGGCTTTTCCGTTCCGTCCGGCCCGCGCAGAAGATCCGCCTGCACCGCGACCAGCCGGTCGAACAGCGCGCCTTCCGGGCGGCCCGCCAGCTTGCGGCGCTGCGGGTGCATGTCGGGCACCTCGCCCGCGATCACCGCCAGGAAGTCGCGGCCATAGCTTTCCAGCTTCTTGGCCCCTACCCCGCCGACCTGGGCCATCTGGTCCAGGCTCTGGGGGCGCTTCTCGGCCATCTCGATCAGGGTGCGGTCGGGGAAGATGACATAGGCCGGCACGCGCGCGGCCTCGGCCAGGGCGCGGCGCTTGGCCTTCAACGCGGACAGCAGCGGCTCGTCCTCCTCGCTGACCTGGGTGCGCAGCACCGTGGCGGGGCGGGACGCGGTGGTGTCGTGGCGCAAGGTCACGCTTTCCTCGCCGCGCAGAACGGGATGGGCGGCCTCGGTCAGGTGGAGCGCGCCGTGGCGTTCCGGATCGGGGCGGCACAGGTCGCGGCCCATCATCTGCCGGAAGATCGCCTGCCATTGCGCGCGGCTGTGGTCGCGGCCCACGCCGAAGGTGGGCAACTGGTCATGGCCGCGTTCGCGCACCTTTTCGGTCGTGTTGCCGGTCAGGATGTCGATCAGATGCGTCGCGCCGAACCATTCGCCGGTGCGCAGGATGGCCGACAGCGCCTTGCGCACGGCTTGGGTCGCGTCGAACAGTTTCGGCGGCGCGATGCACAGGTCGCAGTTCCCGCAATCCTCGGCCAGATCCTCGCCGAAATAGGCCAGCAGCTTGCGGCGGCGGCAGCCGGTCGCCTCGGCCAGGCCCAGAAGCGCGTTCAGCCGGGCGTGGTCGGCAGCCTTGCGGGCGGGTTCGGCCAGACCCTCGTCGATCTGGGTGCGGCGCAGGCGGATGTCGTCGGGGCCATAAAGCGTCAGCGTATCGGCGGGATCGCCGTCGCGGCCCGCCCGGCCGATTTCCTGGTAATAGCCCTCGATGGTCTTGGGCAGGTCGGCGTGCAGCACCCAGCGGATGTCGGGCTTGTCGATGCCCATGCCGAAGGCGATCGTGGCGACCACGATCAACCCGTCTTCCCGCTGGAATCGCACCTCGACCGCGCGCCGCGTCTCGGCCTCGAGACCCGCGTGATAGGCCACCGCCGCATGGCCCGCCTGCGTCAGCGCCTGCGCCAGCGTTTCCGTTCGTGCCCGGCTGGCGCAATAGATGATGCCCGACTGGCCGCGCCGGGCGGCCACGAAATCAAGCACCTGCTTGCGCGGGCTGTTCTTGGGCTGGAAGGCCAGGCGCAGATTCGGCCGGTCGAAGCCACGCAGGAAGGTGACGGGTTCCTTGCCGTCGAACAGGCGCGAGACGATCTCCGCCCGCGTCTCGACATCCGCGGTCGCGGTGAAGGCCGCCAGCGGCACGCCCAGGGCCCGCTTCAGGTCGCCGATCCGCAGATAGTCGGGGCGGAAGTCGTGGCCCCATTGGCTGACGCAATGCGCCTCGTCCACGGCGATGGCCGTCACGCCCGCGCGCCGCAGCAGGGACAGCGTCCCGCCCGAGGCCAGCCGTTCCGGCGCCATATACAGCAGCTTCAACTCGGCCCGCGACAGGGCCTGAAAGACGGCGTCCGTTTCCTCGTCCGTGTTGCCGCTGGTCAGGGCGCCCGCCGCCACGCCCGCCTCGCGCAAGGCGCGGACCTGGTCGCGCATCAGGGCGATCAGCGGCGAGATGACAACCGTCACGCCGTCCCGCATCAGCGCGGGCAGTTGAAAGCACAGCGACTTGCCACCGCCCGTGGGCATGATCGCCAGCACGTCGCGGCCCTGGGCCACCGCCTCGACGATCTCTTGCTGGCCGGGGCGGAAACCGTCGAAGCCCCAGACCTGTCGCAGCAGGTCGCCGGATGGGTCCTGGGGCAGCATCACACCCCGTAGAAGAAGCCCGCGTTGTTCGCCAGGGCGCGCTGCAGGATGATGATGATGATGAACAGGACCAGTGGCGCCAGATCCAGGCCGCCGGTATTCGGCAGCACGCCCCGGATCGGGCGGTAGATGGGTTCCAGCAGGCGGTTCAACCCGTCCCACAGTTGCGCGACGAGCGGCTGGCGCAGGTTCAGGACCTGGAAATTGATCAGCCAGGACATGATGATATGGACGATCATCACGAACCACACCACCTGCAGGATCAGTTGCAAGGCCTCGTAAAGCGTTCCCATCATGCCCCCGTTTTTCGCGTTCGGGCTTGTTATGGGGATGCGCGCCGGGCTTCGCAAGCAAGTTGCCGCAGCGTCCCCCGTTGACGATCACGTGGGCCGGGGCGACGACCTTGGACCAGGCAACCGAAGGACCCGCGATGTATCCCCTGTTCCGCTTCGCCAAGGAGATGGTCAAGTTCCGCAATGCCCCGCGGCTCGGGGTGACGGGGACGCATGTCTCGACCCATGTCTGCTGGCCCTGGGATCTGGATCCCTGGATCGAGCTGAACAACGGCCGCACCCTGACCCTGTTCGACCTGGGCCGCATACCCATGGCGCAGCGCAGCGGGCTGATCCCGGTCCTGCGCAACCGCAAATGGGGCATCACCGTCGCGGGCAGTTCGGTCCGCTATCGCCGCCGCATCCGCGCCTTTGAACGCTTCACCATGATCTCGCGCGTGGTGGGCTGGGACCACCGCTTCATCTACATGGACCAGTCGATGTGGAAGGGCGGTGACTGCTGCAACCAGGTCCTGATCCGCTCGGCCATCACCTCGGCCCAGGGGATCGTGCCACCGGCCGAGGTGATGGCCGCGCTTGGCGCAGCCCCCGACAGCCCGCCCCTGCCCGACTGGATCGCCGCCTGGATCGAGGCGGACGGACAGCGGCCCTGGCCGCCCGTGCTTCCCCCTGACGCAAAAGCCCACTTGCCAGCCTGACGCCGCTTCGGCCTTATGGCCGCGAACGGCGCGCGAGGGGGGATGGACCGCAAACGGATCTGGGGTTGGTGGTTCTTCGACTGGGCCAGCCAGCCTTTTCATACGCTTCTGCTGACCTTCGTCTTCTCGGTCTATTTCGCCGAGGTCGCGCAGCGCCATTTCCTGACCATCGGCGGCGACCTGCGCCTGGCGGGGGCGCAGGCGCAGGCCCTGTGGGGATACGGACTGTCTGTCAGCGGCATCATCATCGCCCTGTGCGCGCCGATCCTGGGGGCGATTGCCGATACCTCGGGGCGGCGGATGCCCTGGATCCGGTTCTTCTCGATCCTTTATGTGGTGGGTTCTGCCGGGCTGTGGTTCCTGATGCCGCAGCAGCCGGCCCTGGTGCAGGCGGTGGTCCTGTTCGGCATTGGCCTGATCGGGGTCGAGTTTGCGACGATCTTTACCAATGCCCTGCTGCCGGGCCTGGCCCCGAGGGAAGAGATCGGGCGGCTGTCGGGATCCGGCTATGCCTTCGGCTATCTGGGCGGGGTCGTGTCGCTGGCCGTGATGCTGGCGCTGTTCCAGGAAACGCCGTCGGGCAAGACGCTGCTGGGGCTGGATCCGCTGTTCGGGCTGGACCCCGCCGCGCGGGAAGGCACCCGCTTCGTCGGTCCCTTCGTGGCGATCTGGTATGCCCTTTTCATGATCCCCTTCTTCCTGTGGGTGCGCGAACCCCGCGGCCCGGGCCAGCCGATCCGCATCGGCCCGGCCATGCGCGACCTGTGGGCGCTGATCCGCAGCCTGCGGCACCGCCACAGCCTGGCGGCCTGGCTGGCATCATCCATGCTGTCGCGCGACGCGCTGAACGCGCTTTACGGCTTTGGGGGGGTCTATGCGGCAACCGTGCTGGGCTGGCCGGTCTTCCAGGCGGGCGTCTTCGGCGTGGTCAGCGCAATAGCCGCGGCCATCGTCAGTTGGGCGGGCGGGCGCGCGGACCGTGCCTGGGGGCCGAAGCCTGTCATCATCGGCACGATCCTGATCCTGACCGGCGTCTGCGTCGTCGTCGTCGGCATGGACCGGGAAACGCTGTTCGGCATGGCGGTGCCCGACAACCCGGTCTTCGGCCGCCTTTATGTCCCGGATCTGGTCTTCTTTCTGTGTGGCGCGCTGATCGGCGGGGCGGGCGGCGCGATGCAGGCCGCCAGCCGCACGATGATGGTCCGCCACACGACCGAGGCACGCGCGACCGAGGGTTTCGGCCTTTACGCCCTGTCGGGCAAGGCCACCGCATTCCTGGCGCCGCTGCTGATCGCGGTGGTCACCGACATCAGCGGGAACCAGCGGTTGGGCATCTCTCCGCTGATCGTGCTGTTTATCCTGTCGGTTGTTCTGCTAGTCTGGGTCAAACCCGAAGGAGAGGTAGAGCAGTGATCCGCAAGTTCCTGACCGCCGCCGCCATCGTGGCTGGCCTTGTCATGCCCGCATCCGCCGACCCGCTGGCCAAGGATGTCTTCGGCAGCTTCCAAAGCGCATCGCAGGGGCCGGCCGTGTCGATCGGCTTCTATTCCAAGGGTTGCGGCCAGGGCTTCGTGCAGCTTCCCGAAAGCGGGCCAAGCTGGCAGGCCATGCGCCTGTCCCGCAACCGCAACTGGGGCCATCCCGAATTGGTCAATTTCCTGGTCGGTCTGTCGCAGGCTGCCCAGCAGGCGGGATGGCGGGGCCTTTACATCGGCGACATGAGCCAGCCGCGCGGCGGGCCGATGACCTCGGGGCATGCCAGCCATCAGTTGGGGCTGGACGCCGACATCTGGATGCTGCCACCCTCGTCCCTGAACCTGTCGCCCGCGCAGCGCGAAAGCATCTCGTCCGAGTCCATCACCGACCGGCGGGGCGTGGGCCTGACGAATGTCTGGAACGGCGGGCATATGTCGATCATGCGGGCCGCCGCCCGCGATCCGCGCGTGGAACGCATTTTCGTCGACCCGGTCGCCAAGGTCGCCATGTGCCAGATGGAGCGCGGCGACCGATCCTGGCTGCGCAAGGTGCGGCCCATCAACGCCCATAACTATCACTTCCATGTCCGGCTGTCCTGCCCGCGCGGGTCGATCTGCGACCGCCAGGATCCGCCGCCCCCGGGCGACGGCTGCGCCGAGGCCGCCGAGTGGATCAAGAACCGCATCGACCCAAGCCGCGTCAAACCCACGCCGCCGGACCCGAATTACCGCCATCCCCGGACCTTCCGTCTTTCCGAATTGCCCAGCCAATGCCGAACCGTCGCCGGCGCGCCCTAGGGGCGTTCCTGTCGCTGTTCCTGATCGCGGCCGGCGCCCCTGCGCCGGCCGCGTCGCTGGAATATGTGGGCACCTTTGTCTGGTCGGGCGATGACGACAGCTTCGGCGGCTTCTCGGGGATCGAACTCAGCGAAGACGGCAGCCGCTTCCATGCCCTGACCGACCGGGCCCATCTGTACTGGGGCAGCATCGAGCGGGATTCGCAGGGCGTCATCCGCGCGATGAACACGGCCGGACGCGCGCACCTGAAGGACAGCAAGGGCCGCCCCCTGCCGCCCGGCTATACCGGCGACAGCGAAGGGCTGGCCATCGGCCAAGACGGCCGCATCTGGGTCAGCTTCGAGGGCCTGGACCGGGTGGCCCTTTATGCCGATCCGGACGCACGGGCCAGGCCCATGAAACCGCCGCCCAAGCTGCCGGGGATGCGCCTCAATACCGGGCTCGAGGCGGTGGCGATCCGCGACGGCACGCTTTATGCCGTTCCCGAACGGTCGGGATCCGAGGCCGAGCCCTTCCCGATCCTGACCTTCCGCGACAACCGCTGGGGCCGGGCCGGAGAGATCCGCCGAGACCCGCGCTGGCTGGCCGTGGGCGCCGATTTCGGCCCTGACGGCTGGTTCTACCTGCTTGAACGCGACTTCCAGGGCATCCTGGGCTTCGCCTCGCGCGTCCGGCGGATGCAACTGACCGAAAACGGCCCGGCGAACGAGGAAATCCTGCTGACCACCCGGCCGCTGCAATACGACAACCTTGAAGGGATCGCGGTCTGGCACGACGGGCAAGGGATCAGGCTGACGATGATCTCGGACGACAACTTCCTGTTCGTGCAGCGCACCGAACTGGTCGAATACCGGCTGCGCGACTGAGGGTGTCTTGCGTCCCGCGATAGCAGGGGCGCTTCGCCCCCCTGCCCCCCGAGGATGTTTGCCCACAGAAGATGGGGCCGCCGCGATTGACAAGGCACCCGGCCTGCGCCTAAGGCCCGCGCTGTCCCGCATCCGCGGGACCGAGTTGTTCCGCGACCTTGTAAAACGGAAACCATCAATGACCCGCTATCTGCCCGGCATCCTTGCCATGGCCATCATCGTCGTGGCCTCGAACATCCTTGTACAATTCACGGTCGGCAACTGGCTGACCTGGGGCGCCTTCACCTATCCCTTCGCCTTTCTGGTCACCGAGGTGATGAACCGCGTCTATGGTCCCGCCGCAGCCCGCCGCGTCGTGCTGGTGGGGTTTGTCGTGGGCGTGATCTGTTCGGTCATCGCCGCTGGCCTGGACAAGACGACCATCCGAATCGCCATCGGCTCGGGCGCGGCCTTCCTGATCGCGCAACTGGTCGACATCCTCGTCTTCAACGCCCTGCGGCAGCGCCGCTGGTGGGTGGCGCCGCTGACCTCGTCCTCGGTCGGATCGGTGCTGGATACGGCGATCTTCTTCACCATCGCCTTTACCGCGGCCCTGCCCCATGACGCCAATACGGGCTGGGCGAACGAGGCCGTTCCGCTGCTTGGTCAAGGACCGGTCACTGCGCTGTGGGTTTCCTTGGCAACTGCCGATTGGATGGTCAAGATGAGTCTGGCCATACTGACCCTTGTGCCCTTCCGCATCATCGTGCGCAATTTGTTGCGGGCCGAGCGAACAATCTGATTGACACGGGTCCGATCTGTGGCAGGCTTTCCCTATAACGGCAACACATTGAAAGGAGGTGGTCCAGTGTCGAGAGTGATATTGGAGAGAGGTGTCGGAACAGTCAGGGGGGCCGTGGCCTGAGGGCAGCCCCGAGGGTCGTAAACCCTGGTTGGGACCGGATGCTTACCCATCCCTAACCGGACCATCTCCGTGGATCTCGCGGGCCGCCTTGATCTAGGGCGGCCCGTTCCTTTTGGGCCTTTGTCGGCCTTTTTGCGGGGGCCGCTTGCCTTGGACGCCGCGATGGGGGACTGCTTGCCCCGTTCCCGTCAAAGCCAAGGGCCCGCCATGTCTGATCCCCACGCACGCCTCGGCGCCGCCTTCAACCTGCGGGGCGCCGTCTTCATGGTGCTGTCCATGGCGGGCTTCGCGGTCGAGGATTCGCTGCTCAAGCTTGCGGCGGTCAGCCTGCCGCCGGGCCAGGTTCTGATCACCTTCGGCGTCCTGGGGACCGCGACCTTTGCCGCCCTTGCCCTGCTGGCGGGCGAAGCGCCGCTGACACGCGCCATGCTGGGACGGGCCATGGTGCTGCGGTCGCTGTCCGAGGTGACGGGCCGGCTGTTCTACATGCTGGCCATCGCCCTGACGCCACTGTCCACGGCATCCGCCATCCTGCAGGCCACGCCGCTGGTGGTGATGGTGGGTGCAGCCATGCTATTCGGCGAAAGCATCGGCCCGCGCCGCTGGCTGGCGGTGGCCCTGGGCTTCGGGGGCGTCCTGCTGATCCTGCGGCCGGGAACAGACGGTTTCGGGGCGCTGTCGCTGCTGGCGATCATGGCGATGCTGGGGTTCGCGGGGCGCGACCTGGCGACCCGTGCCGCGCCCGTTTCGCTGTCCTTCCGCCAGTTGGGCGTGGTGGGCTTTTCCATGCTGATCGTGGCTGGGCTGATCGTCCTGCCCTTCGGCGGCCCCCTGACCGCGCCGGATGGCGCGACCTGGGCGGGTCTTCTGGCGGCTGCGGCGGCGGGGGTCTGTGCCTATACATTCCTGACGGTGGCGATGCGCACGGGCCAGGTCGGCGCGGTGACGCCCTTCCGCTATACTCGCCTGATCTTCGCAATGGTCGCGGGCTCCGCCATCTTTGGCGAAACGCCCGACGGCTGGACGATCATCGGCAGCGCCGTGATCATCCTGGCCGGGATCGCCGCGCTGCGCCTGTCGCGGCAAGCCGCGACGGCGCAACCGGCCTAGGATCACATCAGTTCGATGGCCAGGGCGATGCCCTGTCCGCCGCCGATGCACATGGTGATCAGCCCGCGCTTGCCGCCGATCCTTTCCAGTTCATACAGCGCCTTGACGGTAATGATCGCGCCGGTCGCCCCCACCGGATGACCAAGCGCGATGGCCCCGCCATTGGGGTTCACCCGGGCCGGGTCCAGCCCCAGCCCCTTGTTCACGGCAAGCGCCTGTGCCGCGAAGGCCTCGTTCGATTCTATCACGTCGAAATCGCCCACAGACAGGCCGGTTTTTTCCAGCAGCCTCTGGACTGCCGGGATGGGACCGATGCCCATCACCTCGGGGCGCACGCCCGCCACGGCATAGCCCAGGATCCGCGCGCGGGGCGTCAGGCCCGCCGCCTGCGCGGCATCCGCCCGCGCCAGCACAAGGGCCGCAGCACCATCATTGATGCCGCTTGCATTGCCGGCCGTCACCGAACCGTCCTTCTTGAAGACCGCCTTCAGCCCCGCCAGCTTATCGAGGCCGGTTTCCTTGGGATGTTCATCTGTGTCGAAAGTGATCGGACCCTTGCGACCCTTCACCTCGACCGGCACAATTTGGTTCTTGAAATGCCCTGCCGCGATCGCAGCCGCCGCGCGGCGCTGCGATTCCATCGCGAATTCGTCCTGCGCCTGCCGGCTGATCTCATGTTCGACGGCCACGTTTTCGGCCGTGACGCCCATGTGGCCGGTGCCCATCGGGCAGGTCAGCGCGCCGGTCATCATGTCCATCATCTTCTGGTCGCCCATCTTGGCCCCGAACCGGGCCGAGCTGATCGCATAAGGCGCGCGGCTCATGCTTTCGGCGCCGCCCGCGACGGCGAAGTCGGCGTCGCCCAGCATCAGCGCCTGGGCTGCCGAGACAATGGCCTGCGCGCCCGAGCCGCAAAGCCGGTTCACGTTCATCGCGGGCGTGGTGTCGGGGACGCCCGCATTCAGCATCGCCACGCGCGACAGATACATGTCGCGGGGTTCGGTGTTCAGGACATGGCCGAAGACCACCTGCCCGATCCGGTCGGGGGCCACCCCAGCACGCTCGATCGCGGCGCGGGTCACGGTCGTGGCCAGGTCGATGGGTGGAATGGCGGCCAGGCTGCCGCCGAAGGTGCCGATGGCGGTGCGCGCGCCGGACAGGATGACGATATCGGTGGACATGTTGAACCCCTTCCCCTTGGTGTCGCGGCAAGCATAGGCCGCGCCCGTCCAGCCCGCCAAGCGCGTCGTGGCGTCGTTTGCACCGGCCCGCGACCTGCGGCTAACGTTGCCGCAAGAACAGGAACCGAATCGCGATGGACAGGGACGGCCCCCGCATCAAGCTGCGGCTGGAATACGACGCCCCGCTGGTGCTGGGGCCGGGCAAGGCGCAGCTTCTGCGGCTGATCGGCCAGCTGGGATCCATCTCGGCCGCAGGGCGGCAGATGGGGATGAGCTACAAGCGGGCTTGGTCCCTGGTCGAGGAGATGAACGCGGCCTTTGCCCAGCCCCTGGTGGACAGCAGCCGGGGCGGTGCGGGCGGAGGCGGGGCGACGGTCACCCCCGCCGGCCAGGCGGTGTTGCATCACTACGAAGCGCTGGAACGGCTTTTGCGTGAAAAGGGGGCGGCTGATCTGGCCGTCATCGGCGCGTTGATGAAAAGGGAGGATATATGACGATACTGGCGATGGATCAGGGGACCACCTCGTCCCGGGCGCTTGTCTTTCGTGACGACCTGACGGTGCAGGCCTCGGCCCAGCACGAGTTTCCGCAGCATTTCCCCCGGTCAGGCTGGGTGGAACACGACCCGAACGACATCTGGACCAGCAGCGCCGGAACCGCCCGCGCCGCCATCGAAAAGGCCGGCGCCCCCCGCATCGACGCCATCGGCATCACCAATCAGCGCGAAACGGTGGTGATCTGGGACCGAAAGACCGGCCAACCCATCCACCGCGCCATCGTCTGGCAGGACCGCCGCACTGCCGACATCTGCGACCGCCTGCGCGATGAGGGTGCCGAGGATCAGGTGACCAACACCACCGGCCTGCTGCTGGACCCCTATTTCAGCGCCACCAAGATCGGCTGGCTGCTGGACAATGTCGAAGGCGCGCGGGACCGGGCGCGGGCGGGCGACCTGGCCTTCGGCACGATCGACAGCTTCCTGATCTGGAAGCTGACGGGCGGCCAGTCCCATGTCACCGATGCCACCAATGCCAGCCGCACCGCCCTGTACGACATCCGCAAGGGCGAATGGTCCGACGACATGTGCCGCCTGTTCGGCGTGCCGCGCGAATTGCTGCCCGAGGTCAGGGACAGCGCCGACGATTTCGGCACGACGCGTCCCGACCTGTTCGGGCGCGAGATCCCGATCCTGGGCGTGGCGGGCGACCAGCAGGCCGCGACCGTGGGCCAAGCCTGCTTCGGGCCGGGCATGATGAAATCGACCTATGGCACCGGCTGCTTTGCCCTGCTGAACACGGGCGACCAGGCCGTCCGGTCGCAGAACCGGCTTTTGACGACCATCGCCTACAGGTTGGACGGCAAGACCACCTATGCCCTGGAAGGCAGCATCTTCATCGCGGGCGCGGTGGTCCAATGGCTGCGCGACGGGCTGAAGATCATCCGCGAGGCCAAGGAGACCCAAGCCCTGTCGGCGCAGGCCGATGACAGCCAGCAGATCATCATGGTCCCCGCCTTTACCGGCCTTGGCGCACCCCATTGGTCCCCCAATGCCCGCGGCGCGGTCTTCGGCCTGACCCGCAACACCGGGCCCGCCGAATTCGCCCGCGCGGCCCTGGAAAGCGTGGGTTTCCAGACCCGCGACCTGCTGGAGGCGATGCGGGCCGACTGGCCGCAGGCGGGCGATGCGGTGCTGCGCGTCGATGGCGGCATGACCGCCAGCGAACCTGCCATGCAGTTCCTGGCCGATATCCTGGGCGCACCCGTGGACCGGCCCAGGAATACCGAAACCACGGCCCAGGGCGCAGCCTGGCTGGCTGGATATCGCGCAGGCCTGTGTCCGGCGCCCGACGAATATGCCCGCGCCTGGCAGCTTGAACGCCGGTTCGAACCGGGAATGTCCCAAGGCGACCGGGATCGGCGCTATTCCGCTTGGCAAAGGGCGGTGCAGGCGGTCCTGGCGGTGTGATCTTCCGGCTTTGTGATTTCACCCCTGCGTGAATTTCCGTAAGATTGCCGGAAAACGACAAGAGGGCAGGATGAGCAGGCTTCTGAAACTCGCGATTGTCGGGCTGGTCGCGTCATGCGGCGGCGGCGGCAACTATTCGGCGCCTCGTCAGCTGGACAACGCCTGCGCCATCGTGGCGGAACGACCGGCCTATTACCGCGCGATGAAGGCATCGGAACGCAGGTGGGGCATTCCGATCCATGTGCAGATGGCGGCAATCCATCAGGAATCGAAGTTCATCGGCGACGCGCGCACCCCGCACCAATATGCCCTTGGCGTGATTCCCATCGGCCGCCAGTCCAGTGCCTATGGCTATTCCCAGGCGCTCGACGGCACCTGGGAGGAATACCAGAAGGAAACCGGCAACCGCCGCGCCAAGCGCGACAATATCCGCCATGCGACCGATTTCATGGGCTGGTACATGCATAATTCCTCGCGCAGGCTGGGCATTTCGAAAGGGGACGCGACGGGGCAATACCTGGCCTATCACGAAGGCAGGTCGGGGTTCGCGCGCCAATCCTATCTGGGCAAGCCCTGGCTCGTGCGGGTCGCGAACCAGGTCGGCCAGCGGGCGCAGATGTATCGCGCGCAACTGGTATCCTGCCGCAAGGCCTGAGCCCGCTTGCCCTTTCCCGCCCGGCCGGATGATATGGCCGGGCAGTGGAAGGAACAGCGATGAACGATGACCGCACCAGGCGCGAGGCCTGCGACCAGCCGGAATTTGCGATCCATATCGGCGCGCGCCTTGTCAGCGCCACGCCGGAACGGGTCGAGTTCGAGATGCCGGTGAGCCAGGTCCTGGCCAATCGCAACGGCGTCCTGCATGGCGGCGCGATCATGGGTCTTGCGGATAACGCGGGCGGCACCGGCACCTTCCTGAACCTGCCCCAGGGCAAGACGACGACGACCCTGGAAAGCAAGACCAACTTCCTGCGCCCGATCCGGCTGGGCGACGTGGCCCGCGCCGTCAGCCTGCCCCTGCATATCGGGCGCACGACGCAGATCTGGCAGACCACCATCACCCGCGGCGACGGCAAAACCGCGGCAATCGTCACCCAGACGCAGATGGTGATCGACTGGAAGGACTGAGGCCGTCAGATCCAGTAGGTGTCGCGAAACACATGGGCCACGATCCGGTCGCGGGTCAGGCCCATCAGCGCGAGATCCCCGTCGGACTTCGCTTCAAGCGCCTGGATCTGCGCGGCCCGTGCCTTTCCTTCCAGATAGGCGTTCGTCCCCTGGCCGAAGCGGTTGAAGAAGGCATCGATACGGCTTCGCGTCTCGGGCGCGAAATGCGTGATCGTATAGGACATCGGAAACCCTTTCCCTGCGGTTGGCGGGTTCCTCCCATGCCTCCAGGTTAACCCCTGGGGCCTTGTCATGGCAAGCCGGTGCGGTTCAGCCCGCTGCCATCGACGCCAGTCTTGCTGCCGCTGCCCGCCCGGCGTGCAGCCCGCTGCCCAGGCAGGCGGTCAGAAGATAGCCGCCGGTCGGCGCTTCCCAGTCCAGCATCTCGCCGGCAACGAAGACGTCGGGCAGGGCCCGCAGTTCCTGCGCCTTTGTCACCGAATCCCAGGTCACGCCCCCGGCCGAGGAAATCGCCGTCTCTATCGCCATCGGCCCCTCGTGGCGCAGCGGCAGCCCCTTCGTCAGGTCGGCCCATCCCGCCGGATCGCCGGGCAAGGGCCGCCCCCATTCCAGCAGCAGCGCCACCTTGACCGGATCCTCCAGCACCCGGCGCAGCCAGTTGCCCAGGGACAGCTTCCCCTTGGGCCGGGAAAATCGCGCCGCAAGGGCAGCGCGGTCCAGATCGGGCGCCAGGTCCACCCGGCCCGCCGCGCCGTCGCGCAGCGCGGCCGAGATCTCGTAAACCCCGCCGCCCTCGATCCCCTGCCGGCCGATGACCCACTCCCCCCGAGAGGCAAGATCGCCTGCGCGCAATGCGGTTCCCTTGACCGCCGCTCCGAAATGACGCGCCATGGGCGCCGACCAAGACACGCGAAAACCGACATTGGCAGGCCGGAACGGCGCGATCCCGACCCCCGCGTCCTTCAGCCAGGGCACCCATGCCGCGTCCGATCCCAAGCGCGGCCAGCTTGCCCCGCCAAGCGCAAGCACGACCACGCGCGGCCGAATATCGCGCGGCCCGTCGGGCGTCTCGAACCGCCAGCCGCCGCCGATCCACCGCCACCGGGTCCGCAACTCGACCCCGCCGCCGCGCAACCGCGACAGCCAGGCTCGCAGCAGCGGAGAGGCCTTCATGCCGACCGGAAACACCCGCCCGGTCGATCCGGTGAACAATTCGATCCCCAGCCCGCGAACCCAGGCCATCACCTCGGCAGGACCAAACCGGCTTTCTTCTTCATCGAAATATCCTCGGGGGTGCGGGGGCAGACGGCCCCCGCTGCCAAGGATGAACCTTTGCGCGAACGCGTGAAAAGGCTCGTCCTTCGTCAGGTTCAGCCCCGACTTTCCGGCCATCAGGAACTTGCGCGCGGGCGTGGGCATCGCCTCGACGACCAAGACCCTCCGCCCGGATTGCGACAGGATCTCGGCCGCCATAAGGCCTGCCGGACCCGCGCCGATCACAAGGGCCTCGACGGCCTCGCTCACCGCCTGCCCCGAGAGGTCATCGCCAGGCGGATCAGCGCGCGCTCGACCAGCGCCATCTGCGGCGCGCGGGTCGAACTGCGCAGTAGCAGGTCGCAGTCCAGAAGCGACCGCACCGCCTCCTCCAGCGGCCCCATTCCCCAGGCCTGCGCCTGCCGCGCCATGCGGTCGCGGCGCGGGCCGAAGACCGGCGGGCGCATCCGAGACAGGGCGACGCCCGGCCCGGCGGGATCGGCGGCGGCCAGGTGCAGCGCACGGAAATGGCGCAGCGCGGCGATGCACAGCGTGACGGGATTCACGCCCTGACCCTCGATCCGGCGCATCATCGTGCCGAACTCACCCTCGCGGCGTTCAGCGACGACATGGATCAACTCGTCCAGATCCGCCTCGATGGTGGCGGGGGCCATCAAAGCGATTTCCTCGGCCGTCAGGGGCGTGTCGTCGCCATGCTTGTAAAGCCCGATCTTTTCGATCGTCTGGCGCAGGTCGCCCGGATCCAGCGCGCGCGCCAGCGCCATCATGTCCCGCATCGCGGCCTGCGGCACCTGGCGCAGCCCGGCCTCGGCCAGCCAGCGGGACACTTCTTCCTCGCCCGGCGGATCGTCATAGACGGGCGCGGTCACGGCTGTCGGATGCGGCTCGAACAGCTTGCGCAGGGCCGAGGTCTTGCCCAGCCCCCCGGCGGTCACGACCATTGCCGCATCGCCCGGCTTCCATTCGGCCAGGGCCGCGCGAATCGCATCTGCCGCGGTGTCGGGCGCGTCCTCGACCAGCACGACCCTCTGGCCCGGAAAGAAGCCCACCTCCTTCAGCGCGTCCAGCAGTTGCGCCGGATCCTTGCGCAGGCCCGCGCCCGGCATCCGGGTCAGGCGCATCTCCTCGTCGGCCTTTTCGCCGACCAGGGCCTTGACGGCCTCGGCCCGCTTCATGGCGACGCGCATGGCGTCCTGGCCATAGATCAGCAGCGCCGGGCGCGAAGGGTCGGGCCGCGCCAGATAGCGCGCGATTTCCGCGCCCTTCAGGATCATCGCCAGGTCATTCGGGCAGTTGGCTTGACGCCGCCAGCAGCCGCGTCACGACCTGATCGGCCAGCATCTCGGCCAGGCGGGACCGGGCATCCCCTTCGGCGGACAGAGTGGCGATGGTCGTGCCGGTGGTGGAATATGAGGTGAAGTTGCTGACCCGCCCTTGCGCCAGCACCCGGCCCGCGCGGTCCTTCAGCACGAAATCAGCGGTGCCGTTGAGGGAATAGCGGTTCGTGACCTCGTCCGTGGTGATGGCCTGCGGCACGACGCCCACGGTAATGCGGTAATCCAGGTCGTAATCCGTCCCCTCGCCGCCCAGGCGTTCGCCCAGTCGGCGGTTGAAGGCGAAATCCTGATAGGTCTGGGGATCGCGCGGGCGCACCTTGCCGAACAGGCGCTGGCCGGCACCGTTCGGGCCATAGACAGGCGTCAGCCCGCAGCCCGCCAGTGCCAGCAGCCCCAGAAGGGCGGTCCGGCGATCAGGCGACCACATTGACGATCCGCCCCGGCACGACGATCAGCTTCTTGGGCGCCGCGCCTTCCAGAAAGCGCCGCACGGTTTCGTCGGCCAGCACCATCGCCTCGATCTGGTCCTTGGGCATGTCCTTGGCGACCGAAATCTCGGCCCGGCGCTTGCCGTTGATCTGGATCGGCAGGGTGACGGTGTCATCCTCCAGCATCGCCGGATCGGCCTTGGGCCAGGGCGCATCGACCAGAAGGCCCTGCCCGCCCGCCATGGACCAGACATCCTCGGCCAGGTGCGGCACCATCGGCCCCATCAGTTGCGCCATAATCCGCAGCACCGCCCGGCGCGATCCGCCCCCGGCCTTCGATTTGCCCACGGCATTCGCCAGCTCATAGATCTTGGCGACCGCCTTGTTGAAGGCGAAGCCCTCGATGGCCTTGGTCACGTCGTTGATCGCGCGATGCGCCGCACGGGTCAGGTCGGGATCCTCGGCGTCCTCGCCCGCCTCGTCGGCCAGGCGCCAGACGCGGGCCAGGAACTTGTTGGCGGCCTCGGCCCCGGCCGAGGTCCATTCCACGTCGCGTTCGGGCGGGCTGTCGGACAGCATGAACCAGCGCGCGGTATCGGCTCCGAAGGACTGCACGATGTTAACCGGATCGACGACGTTCTTCTTGGATTTGGACATCTTGGCCGAGGGGATGACCTCGACCTCGGTCCCATCGGCAAGCTTGCCGTCGGTCACGTCCTCGGGCAGGTGATAGACCGGACGGCCCCTCTCGTCGCTGGTCTTGTAGATCTCGTGCGTGACCATGCCTTGCGTGAACAGCGCGTCGAACGGCTCCTTCGCGCTTTCAGGCAGATGCCCCGTCTTGACCATCGCCCGGGCGAAGAAGCGCGAATAAAGCAGGTGCAGGATCGCGTGCTCGATCCCGCCGATATACTGGTCCACGTTCATCCAGTAATCGGCATCGGCCCGATCCGTCGGCGTCGCCGCATGGGGGCTGGTGAAGCGCGCGTAATACCAGGACGAATCGACGAAGGTGTCCATCGTGTCCGTCTCGCGCCGCGCCGCGCCTCCGCATTGGGGACAGGTCGCCTGCCGCCAGGTCGGGTGGCGGTCCAGCGGGTTGCCCGGCACGTCGAAGGTCACGTCCTGGGGCAGCAGGACGGGCAGGTTCTGCTTCGCCTCGGGGACCGTGCCGCATTTCTCGCAATGCAGGACAGGAATTGGGCAGCCCCAATAGCGTTGGCGCGAGATGCCCCAGTCGCGCAGGCGGAACTTGGTCATGCCCTCGCCATAGCCGTTTGCCTCGGCATGGGCGATGGCGGCGTCCACAGCGGCCTCTCCGGTCTGGTCCGCCGCGCCGCTGAAGCCGCGGACATAGGTGACAGTTTCCGATTTCAGCGGCACATAGGGCGCCTTGGAGACCATGGCATCGGCCTGGTCCAGCGACATGCCGCGCTCGCCAAAGGTCGCGCGGATCGGCAGCCCGTATTTCGTGGCGAATTCATGGTCGCGTTCGTCATGCGCGGGCGACCCGAAGATCGCGCCGGTGCCATAGTCCATCAGCACGAAGTTCGCGATCCAGATCGGCAGCTGCCAGTCCGCGTCCAACGGGTGCCGCACGGTCAGGCCGGTATCAAGCCCCAGCTTGGGCGCGGTCTCGATGGCTTCCTCGGTCGTGCCGATGCGGCGGCATTCCTCGACAAAGGCGGCAACCTTCGGGTCGGCGGCGGCCAGATCCTTGACCAGCGGGTGATCGGGCGACAGGGCGACGAAGCTGGCGCCCATCAGCGTGTCGGGGCGGGTCGTATAGACCTCGATCGCGGGGAAATCCTCGGGGGCGTCCACGGTTTCGAACCGGAACTGCAACCCGCGCGACTTGCCGATCCAGTTCGACTGCATTAGCCGGACCTTTTCCGGCCAGCCGGTCAACCCGTCCAATGCGGCCAGCAGCTCATCGGAATAGTCCGAGATCTTGAAGAACCATTGCGTCAGCTCGCGCCGTTCCACCGCGGCGCCCGACCGCCAGCCTTTGCCGTCGATGACCTGTTCATTGGCCAGAACGGTCATGTCGACTGGATCCCAGTTCACCTGGGCCGACTTGCGGGTGATCAGCCCCGCCTCCAGCATGTCCAGGAACATCGCCTGCTGCTGGTGGACGTAATCGTCGTCGCAGGTGGCGAATTCGCGGGACCAGTCGATGGACAGGCCCAGCGGGCGCAACTGGTCGCGCATGGTGGCGATATTGGCATAGGTCCAGTCGCGCGGATGGCCGCCCTGTTCCATCGCGGCGTTTTCGGCCGGCATCCCGAAGGCATCCCAGCCCATAGGGTGCAGGACGCTGAACCCCTGCGCTCGCTTGAAGCGGGCCACCACGTCGCCCATCGTGTAGTTGCGCACATGGCCCATGTGGATGCGCCCGGACGGATAGGGGAACATCTCCAGCACGTAATACTTGGGCCGGCTGTCGCGCGTGGCGACGAAGCTGCCGGCATCGGCCCAGGCCTGCTGCCACCGGGATTCAGTGCTGGAGGGATCATAGGGCATCGTGCGGACCTTTGGCGTCATTCGTCGCGCCGGGTTTATACGGCGCGACTTGGCGGGTCCAGTGGGCGCTGCCTGCCCCTACAGCCGCCCGTCCTGGATGCGCAACTGGCGGGCGCGGGTCAGGATCGCATCTTCCACCGCGCGAACGGTGCCGGGTTCCACCGCAGCGCCGCCCGGACCCTGAAGCGACAGCTTGAGGCTGCGCGCGTCAAGTGCCGGATCGGCGATCTTGATCGTGGCCCGATAGGACCGGCCGCCCCCCGGAGGGGTGCCGTAGCCCGTCTGGATCACCCCCGTGAACGGATCGACGGTCTGGACCGGCAGGAAGTTCAGCACTTCCAGGCTGGCATTCCACAGATACTTGTTCACGCCAACCGCGGTGTTGGGGTTCTCGGACCGGTCGAACACCTCCCAGATAGTGGTGCGGCGAACCTCGGGGCGCATGTCGGGGCTGTCGGTCGGCCCGGCGTTCCGCCCCCCGCCGCCGCAGGCAGCCAGTCCGGCGCAAAGCCCTGCTGCGATCATCAGGCGCGCGGCGCGTGCGATTTTCATGCGGTCCCCCGTTTTTCGCGTCAGGCCACGCTTTAGCGCGGAAAGCCCCCGCCCGACAAGCGCCTTGGACCGCGCACCGGCCCGGGCTGCGGGAGTGGATCACAGAAAGGTGTGGCCCTTGTGCATCACAGGATCCGCCGCGGCTTGGGCAGCCGCGCGATTCCGTTGCATCGTGGCTGCGGACAGGGGAAACAAGCTGCATACCCAAGGCGGTAATGCCGGTTTGGGCATCAGAGAGACAAGAGGGAACTTGACATGAAAAAGGCTCTTATCGCCTCCACCGCACTGGTGCTGACCGCCGGTGTCGCCGCTGCCGACGTGACCATCTCGGGCTACGGCCGGACCGGCGTGATCTATTACGAAAACGACACGGACGAGAACGAAACGCAGGTCATCTCGCGTCTGCGGATGAACATCGACGCCGCGACCTCGACCGACCAGGGCGTGGACTTCGGTGCTCGTTTCCGCATCCAGTGGGACCAGAACCAGGACGACAACGGCAAGCTGAACGCCGGCAAACTCTACGTGACCTCCAGCGGCCTGACCGTTGAAGTCGGTAACGTCGACACCGCCTTCGACTCGGCTGGCCTGCTCTATGCAAACGAACTGGGTTCGTATGACCGCCAGGTCGGCTTCCTGCAGGGCGCTTTCTTCGCCTATGACTCGGATGCTTATGACAACGCTGGCCGCTTGGGCGTTGCCGCCAAGTACTCGATCGCTGGTGCGACTCTGCGCGCATCCTATGTCGATCCCGACCAGACCGACTCCTCGTCGTTCGTGGGCGACAACGAGGAATTCAGCCTCGCCGTCGACTATACCTGGAACGAGCGTCTGGAGCTGTCGGCTGCCTATGTCACCGACGGTGCCGGCATCGAAGATAACGACATTTTCTTCATCGGCGCCCGCTATGCGGTCATGGAGAATGCCCGCATCGGCCTGAACTACGTCGATGCCAGCAACGACTCGATCGTTGACGTAGGCAACTCGATCGCCCTCTATGGCGACTACACGCTGGCCGATGGCCTGACCAACATCGAAGCCTACATCGCCAACAACGACCAGGACGACAACGAAACCGACAACGCGTTCGGTATCGGCGTCAACTACGATCTGGGCGGTGCTCGTCTGGGCGCCTCGCTGCACCGCGACTACAGCGAAAACGTGACCGCCGACATGGGCGTGCGCTTCGACTTCTGATCCCCGGATCGGACGTCAAACTGAAAGAGCGGGCCTTGCGCCCGCTCTTTTCTTTTTGTCATGTCGCGTCATGGGACTGGATGACATCAAGCGCCGCATCAGCGCGGCCGAGGAACAGGCGGGGCGCGCGCCTGGCAGCGTCACGCTGATCGCCGTCAGCAAGGTGCAGCCGGAAGGGCGGGTGACCGCCGTGCTGGATGCCGGGCATCGCGTCTTTGGCGAGAATTACGTGCAGGAGGCGCAGGGCAAATGGCCCGGCTGGCGCGCCCGCTACCCCGGCGTCGTACTGCACATGATCGGTCCGCTGCAGTCGAACAAGGCCCGCGCGGCGGTGGAACTGTTCGATGCCATCCACACGCTGGACCGCATGAGCCTGGCCCGCAAGCTGGCGCAGCAGGTCGGACAGCAGGGCCGCAGCCCGGAGCTGTTCATCCAGGTCAATACCGGGGACGAGCCGCAGAAGGCCGGCATCCTGGCCGACGAACTGCCGGTCTTCCTGTCGTCATGTCGCGACCTGGGCCTGTCGCCGCAGGGCCTGATGTGCATCCCGCCCGAGGACCAGGATCCCCTGCCCCATTTCCGCCTGCTGCGCGCCTTGGCGCAGGACCACGGCCTGCCCAACCTGTCCATGGGCATGAGCGCGGATTTCAAAACCGCCATCGCCGAGGGCGCGACCCATATCCGCGTCGGTTCCGCCATCTTCGGGGCGCGCGACTACGGCTGATTCTTCTTGCGAAATGGATCGGTCCCGCGTATCTCCGGCGGCGGGACACCCTTCCCCAACGAAGGGCTTCATAGCTGGAAGGCTAGCATGAAAGATCTGACGATCCCGGCTGCGCGCCCGGTCAATCCGCGCTTTTCCTCTGGCCCCTGCGCCAAGATCCCCCATTATAACTTGGACCTGCTATCGGACGCGCCCCTTGGCCGCTCGCATCGTGCCGCTGTCGGCAAGGCAAAGCTGGCCGAGGCAATCGACCTGACGCGCGAGGTCCTGGGCGTTCCGGAAGGTTACCGCATCGGCATCGTTCCCGGTTCCGACACCGGCGCGGTCGAGATGGCGATGTGGTCCCTGCTGGGCGCCCGCCCGGTCGAGATGCTGGCCTGGGAAAGCTTCGGCGAAGGCTGGGTGACCGATGCGGTGAAGCAACTGAAACTGGACGCGACCGTCCGCAAGGCCGACTACGGCAAGATCGTCGATTTCGTGCAGGTCGATTTCGACAAGGACGTCGTCTTCACCTGGAACGGCACCACCAGCGGCGTGCGTGTGCCGAACGGCGACGCGATCCCGGCCAATCGCGCGGGCCTGACCATCTGCGACGCCACATCGGCTGCCTTCGCGATGGACCTGCCCTTTGACAAGCTGGATGTGGTGACCTTCAGCTGGCAGAAGGTGCTGGGCGGCGAGGGCGCGCACGGGATGCTGATCCTGTCGCCGCGCGCGGTCGAACGACTGGAAAGCTATACCCCCGCCTGGCCGCTGCCCAAGATCTTCCGCATGACCAAGGGCGGCAAGCTGATCGAGGGCATCTTCAAGGGCGAGACGATCAACACCCCCTCGATGCTGGCGGTCGAGGATTACCTCGTGGCGCTGAAATGGGCGCAAGGCTTGGGCGGCGTGAAGGCTTTGATCGCGCGGGCCGATGCCAACGCCAAGGCCGTGCGCGACTTCATCGCCGACAAGGACTGGATCGCCGATCTGGCCGAGGATCCGGCCACCGCGTCCAACACCAGCGTCTGCCTGCGTTTCACCGATCCGGCCATCAAGGACGGCGCGGCCTTCGCCAAGGCCGTTGCCAAGCGGCTGGAAAAGGAAGGCGTGGCCCTGGATGCCGGCGCCTATCGCGATGCCCCGGCAGGGCTACGGATCTGGTGCGGATCCACGGTCGAGACCAGCGATGTCGCGGCGCTGATGCCTTGGATCGAATGGGCCTATCGCGCCGAACTGGCTGCGCAGGCGTAAGCGAAGCCGGGGGACTGTGCGTCCCCCGGACCCTCTACAGGATATTTCCACACAGAAGATGAACAGCGCCCCCGGGTGAAGGGTGCCGCATGAAAAGGATAAACTGACATGCCAAAGGTTCTTGTGTCCGACAAGCTGTCGGAAACCGCCGTCCAGATCTTCCGCGACCGCGGAGTCGAGGTCGATTACCTGCCCGATCTGGGCAAGGACAAGGAAAAGCTGGCCGAGGTGATCGGTCAGTATGACGGGCTTGCGATCCGGTCGGCGACCAAGGTCACCGAAAAGCTGCTGCAGAACGCCACGAACCTCAAGGTGATCGGCCGGGCCGGGATCGGGGTGGACAACGTCGATATCCCGGCGGCGTCGAAGAAGGGCGTGATCGTGATGAACACGCCTTTCGGCAACAGCGTCACCACCGCCGAACATGCCATCGCCATGATGTTCGCCGTGGCCCGGCAGTTGCCAGAGGCCAGTGCATCGACCCATGCCGGGAAATGGGAAAAGAACCGCTTCATGGGGGTCGAGCTGTTCAACAAGACCCTGGGCGTGATCGGCGCGGGCAATATCGGGTCCATCGTCATCGACCGCGCCCTGGGGCTGCACATGAAGGTGCTGGCCTATGATCCCTTCCTGTCGCCCGAGCGCGCCAAGGAGATCGGCGTCACCAAGGTCGAACTGGACGATCTGCTTGCGAAGTCGGACTTCATCACCTTCCACGTGCCCTTGACCGAGAAGACGAAGAACATCCTGTCGCGCGAGGCCATCGCCAAGCTGAAACCGGGCGTGCGCATCATCAACTGCGCCCGCGGCGGTCTGGTCGATGAGGAGGCCCTGGCCGAGGCGCTAAAGGAAGGCCGCGTCGCCGGGGCTGCCTTTGACGTCTTCGCGGTCGAGCCTGCGACGGAAAGCCCGCTGTTCAACCTGCCCAACGTGGTCGTCACCCCGCATCTGGGCGCATCCACCACCGAGGCGCAGGAGAACGTGGCCCTGCAGGTGGCCGAGCAGATGTCGGATTACCTGCTGACAGGCGCGGTGCAGAACGCGCTGAACATGCCCTCGGTCACGGCCGAGGAGGCTGCGGTCATGGGGCCGTGGATCAAGCTGGCCGGCCATCTGGGCGCCTTCGTGGGCCAGATGACGGACGAGCCGATCAAGGCCATCAACGTGCTGTATGACGGCGTTGCGGCGACCATGAACCTGAACGCGCTGAACGCGGCGGTGATCGCGGGCGTGATGAAGGCCACGAACCCGGACGTGAACATGGTATCCGCCCCGGTGATGGCCAAGGAACGCGGCGTGCAGGTGGCCACCACCACCCAGGACAAGGCGGGTGTCTTCGAGGGCTATATCAAGCTGACCGTCGTCACCGACACGCGCGAACGGTCCATCGCAGGCACCGTCTTCAGCGACGGCAAGCCGCGCTTCATCCAGATCCGCGGCATCAACATCGATGCCGAGGTCGGGCAGCACATGCTCTACACCCGCAACAAGGACGTGCCCGGCGTGATCGGCGCCCTGGGGATGACCTTGGGCGATCTGGGCGTGAACATCGCGAACTTCACGCTTGGCCGCTCGGCCCAGGGTAACGATGCCATCGCGATCCTGTACCTGGACGAGCCGATCAGCGACGAGGCCCTGGCCACGCTGCAGAACACCGGCAAGTTCCTGCAGGCCCGCCGCCTGCAGTTCGAGGTTTGACGATCCCGCCGTGCCCCCTTACGCAGGGGGCGCGGCCTTCCGTTGCCGCGGAATTAAGCGGGGCGGGGATGCGGCTTTACGTCATTGGCGATGTCCACGGGCATCTGGACCAGTTGAAGGCTGCGCATGACCGCATCTTCCGCGACGGCGGGCGCGATGCGGTGATTGCCCATGTCGGCGACCTGATCGACCGCGGCCCCGATTCGCGGGGCGTCGTGGAATACCTGATGACCGGACAGGCCCAAGGGCGGCCCTGGATCGTGACCCGCGGCAACCATGACCGCTTCCTTCCGCAATATCTTCTGCAGCCGGACTGGGTTGATCCGGGGCTAAGCTCGAAGCTGCACTGGACGCTGCATTCTGGCCTCGGCGCGCCCGAGACGCTGCGGTCCTATGGCGTCGATCCGACGCTTTCGCCCCAGCACATGCTGGCCCAGGCAAAACGCGCGGTGCCCGCCGCCCATGTCACCTATCTTGCGTCGCTGCCGCTGTATTTCCTGCATCCGCTGGCCCTGGTCGTCCATGCGGGCATCCGCCCTGGCGTGGATCTGCAGGATCAGGTGGAGGACGATCTGGTCTGGATCCGCCAGGATTTCCTGACCAGCACGGTGGATCACGGCCCGCTGGTCGTGCATGGCCATACCGCCATCCAGACGGCGACCCATTACGGCAACCGCCTGAATGTCGATGGCGGGGCGGCCTATGGGCGGCCGCTTTGCGCGGTGGTCATTGAGAAAGACGCGGTGAACCTGCTGACCGAGGACGGCCGCGTCCCCCTGAAACCGGAGAAGCTGCCATGCGATTGATTGCCGCCGCGCTGATGATGCTGCCCGCCCTGGCACAGGCCGAGGAGATTGCCCAGGTGGGCGTCGACTGGGTGGGCAACGACATCGTCATCGAGGCAATTCCCGACCCCGACGTGGGCGGGGTAACCTGCCACCTGGCTTATTTCGAACGCTCGGTCCTGGACAGGTTGAGCCAGGGCAACTGGTTCGAGGATCCGTCGAACAGCGCGATCGAATGCGCCCGCACCGGGCCCGTGGATGTCAGCCGCCTGAGCCCCGGCCGGCCTGACGACGTTTTCAGCGAAGGCCGGTCCCTTCTTTTCAAGTCGTTGCGCGTCAAACGCATCTACGACGACCGGAACAAGGTCCTGGTCTATCTGGCCCATGCAAGCGAGCTGAGCGAGGGATCGGCCAAGATGTCGATGTCTACGGTGCCGCTGCTGCCCGAGGACGCCGCCGCCCGATAGCCGCGCCTGTGGCGGTCCTGCCCCAGGGAATCGTGCAAATGCTGGCGATCCGATGGACAGAATCGGCTTGGGGGATTAAAACGCCCGTCAGACCGGCCCCGAAGCCTATGGAACATCCATGACCATGCAAGGACAGAATCGCATCGCCAAATACGGCTTGGGCCAGGTGGTTCGCCACCGGAACCGGCCTTTCCGCGGGGTGATCTTCGATGTCGATCCCGAATTTGCCAATACCCAGGAATGGTATGATTCCATCCCTGAGGATGTGCGCCCGGCCAAGGACCAGCCCTTCTATCACCTGTATGCCGAGACCGAGGCCACCTATTACGTGGCCTATGTGTCCGAACAGAACCTGGTGCCCGATCATTCAGGAGAGCCCCTGGACCATCCCGATGTCTACGAGATGTTCGGCGATTTCGAGGATGGGCGCTATCCGCTGATGGGCCCGCTGAACTGACCGGGATTGAAGGGGACGGTGAAGGCCAGGCAGTTGCGCTGATCCTCTCGGTAATAGCATAGCGACTGCGTCAGGCCCTGGATCAGGCACCAGCCGAAGCCACCTTCCGGAAGATCCAGCGGATCCAGCGCCGGCAGGTTGCGCGGCAGCAGGCAATCGGCGGGCAGCGTTCCGCCGTCATCGGTGATCGCGCAGGAAAGGCCTGCGTCATTCATCACCACGCAAAGGTGCATGGCGCGCGGCGCAGGCTTTTGGGCGCACAGGTCGCCCGCATGTTCGCTGACATTGTTCATCACCTCGGCCAGGACCAGTTCCAGCCGGCCCATCGCGTCCGCGCTGACCGCGGGTGCAAAGCGGGCCCGCAGGTCGCGCAGGGCCTGGCGCACCTCGAAGGGGTTGGCCCGCAGGACGCGGTGAAACATCGACTGCGTCCGGGCGATGGGACGGGGGATCGATCCGGCATTCTGCCGTTCGCTGGAACTCATTAAACTACTCCTGTGGGGTATTGGCCGGCCGGATCTCGAAAACACTGTCCATCCGGGTCAGGCGGAAGACCCGCTCGACATTGGGGGTCAGCCCGTCCAGCACCAGCGGCAGGGCTTCGGGCAGGGCCTTGCGGACCGCGATCATGGCGCCGAGGCCGGAACTGTCCATGAAGTCGACCCGCCGCATGTCCAGCCGGACCGGCTTGCGGCCGCGCAGCACGATCTCTCGCAGCCGGTCCTTGAACCGGGTGGCGATGGCGGCGTCGATGCGCGATTCCTCGACGGTGACGGTCAGTTGGGCTTCTGTCTCGTTGACGATCAGTTTGGGCATGTCGGTCCTCTGCGCTTCCAGGGTCGACACTAGGGGCAAATGGTTACGATCCCGTAAGCAAGGCCCCGGCCTGCCAGAGCAGGCGCGCCGGGGGCTGCAGGCGCTTTCGCCTTGCCCGATTTTGCGGCAGCGCCCCACCGTCGCGGCCTGCACTGCCCGCGGAACGTCCACGGCTTGCGGAACTTTCGCGCAGGCTGCGCTATTCCTCTGTGGACTTGGCGAAAACCGTCTCCGATCATCCGGGGAAGAAGGCCTGCGAAGGGTCCGGCGTCAGCGGGTGGACGAATGACATATTACAACGAGATGTATGAGGGTTCGCAGGTTCGCGACCCTTATGCGCGCCTCAGCCAGTGGGTCGAGACGATGCCGGCGGATTTCCGGCAGATGAAGCAGGCCGAGGCCGAGGCGCTGTTCCGCCGGATCGGCATCACCTTCGCGGTCTATGGCGAGGGCGGCGATCCCGACCGGCTGATCCCCTTCGACATGATGCCCCGCGTCTTCGAGCAGGCCGAATGGCGCCGCCTGGAACGCGGCATCAAGCAGCGGGCGCGTGCGCTGAACGCCTTCCTGCGCGACGTCTATGGCCGGGCCGAGATCGTGCGCGCGGGCCGCATCCCCGCCCGGCTGGTGTATCAGAACGAGGCCTATGAAAAGGCCGTGGTCGGCGTTGTGCCCCCGCGCGGCGTTTATTCCCACATCATCGGCATCGACCTGGTGCGCACCGCCAAGGACCAGTTCTACGTGCTGGAGGACAACTGCCGCACGCCCTCGGGCGTCAGCTACATGCTGGAAAACCGCGAGATCATGATGCGGATGTTCCCCGGCCTGTTCCGCGGCAACCGGATCGAGCCTGTGGACCAGTATCCCGACCTTCTGCGCCGCACGCTGGAATCGGTCGCGCCGGCAAAATGCAACGACCGGCCGACCTGCGTGATCCTGACGCCCGGCCATTTCAACAGCGCCTATTACGAGCACAGCTTCCTGGCCAACCTGATGGGGATCGAGCTGGTCGAGGGCGCCGATTTGTTCGTGGACGGCGAGTTCGTCTATATGCGCACGACCCAGGGGCCAAAGCGCGTGGACGTGATCTATCGCCGGATCGACGATCCTTTCCTGGATCCCCTGTGCTTCCGACCCGATTCGATGCTGGGCGTGCCGGGGCTGATGGATGTCTATCGCTCGGGCGGGGTGTCGATCTGTTCGGCGCCGGGCGCAGGCGTGGCCGACGACAAGGCGATCTATACCTTTGTGCCCGAAATGGTCCGCTTCTACCTGGGTGAGGAGCCGCTTTTGCAGAACGTCCAGACATGGACCCTGTGGAAGGACGACGATTACCGATACGTGATGGAGAACCTGCCCGACCTGGTTGTGAAGGAGGTGCACGGCTCGGGCGGCTACGGGATGCTGGTCGGCCCCAAATCAACGAAGGACGAGATCGAGACCTTCCGCAAGAAGATCGAGGCCGATCCCGGCAACTATATCGCCCAGCCGACGCTTGCCCTGTCCACCTGCCCCACCTTTGTCGCCGAAGGGCTGGCGCCGCGCCATGTGGACCTGCGGCCCTATTGCCTGTGCGGCGACCGGATCGAGCTGGTGCCGGGCGGGCTGACCCGCGTTGCGCTGCGCGAGGGCAGCCTTGTCGTGAACTCGTCGCAGGGCGGGGGCGTCAAGGACACCTGGGTCCTGTCGGAATAGGGAAGGGACGCATATGCTCAGCCGCACCGCCGCGAACCTGTTCTGGATGGGCCGCCACCTTGAACGGGCCGATACCGCCGCGCGCCTTCTGGACGTGGGCCAGCGGATCACGCTCTTGCCCAACACCGCCTCGGGCTATCAGAACGAATGGAACTCGCTGTTGCAGGCCTCGGGGTCCGCGACCCTGTTTGCCGAGAAATATGGCGAGATCAGCCAGGAAAACATCGAGGAATTCATCTTCTTCGACCGCCAGAACCCGTCCTCGGTCATGTCCTGCATCGAGAAGGCGCGCGAGGCGGGCCGGATCGTGCGCACGGCCCTGACCAGCCAGGTCTGGGACGCGCTGAACATGGCCTTCCAGGACCTGCGCCGCATCGAAAGAACGCCGCGCGACAAGATCGACACGGCCTCGCTGACCGATATCACGACCAGCCACACCTCGACCGTGCGGGGGGCCATCAACGCCACGCAGTTGCGCAATGACGGGTGGCATTTCATGAACTTGGGCTATGGGCTGGAACGGGCCGACGCGACCGCCCGGCTCTTGGACGTGAAGTACTATGTCCTCCTGCCGCGGATCGAGTTCGTGGGATCAGGCCTGGACACCTATCAATGGCAGGTGATCCTGCGCGCGCTGTCGGCGCACCGGGCCTATCACTGGGCCTATGGCGGCGACATCACCGCGGGCCGGGTCGCGGATTTCCTGATCCTGAACGGGGAAAGCCCGCGCTCGCTCATCACCTCGCTCTATGAGGCCGTGTGGAACCTGGAAGGGCTGGCGAAACGCTATGGCGACACGGTGCCGACCCAGGCCCGCGACAAGGCGCGCGAGGTGCTGGGCCGCCTGCAGGCCCATGACATCGACATGATCTTCGACGAGGGACTGCACGAGTTCCTGACCTGGTTCATCACCGAGATCGGCACCATCTCGAGCCTGGTGCACGAGGATTACCTGCTGGGGGGATCGTAAGGATGAAACTGCGCATCTTTCACCAGACCGTTTATCGCTATGACCGGCCGGCACGGAACCTGGTGCAAAGCCTGCGGCTGACGCCTTCGGTCAGCGAAGGGCAGCGCACGCATGACTGGCAGATCGACGTGCAGGGCGGCATCCGCGGCCCCGGCTTTCGCGACGGCGCCGGCGACTGGATCGAGGGCTGGACCGTCCGCGGCCCGACCGAGGAAGTGACCGTCACCGTGACCGGCCGCATCGAGACGCGCGATACCGCAGGCGTCCTGCGCGGGCATCGCGAACTGATCAATCCGCTGGCCTATCTGCGCGACACTCCCGCGACCAAGCCCGATCAGGCGCTGCGGGATCTGGCCTTGACGGCCAAGGATGCCGCCGATCCCCTGGGCCTTGCGCACCGCCTGTCGGCCGTTGTCTCGGACGCCATCGCCTATATGCCCGGCCAGACCGGCTTTCACACCACCGCCGCCGAGGCGCTGGAAAAGGGCGAGGGCGTCTGCCAGGACCATGCCCATGCGCTGATCGCCCTGGCCCGGCTGCACGATCTGCCGGCCCGCTATGCATCGGGTTATCTGCACACCACCGCCGATGGTGACGCGCATGAGGCTGCCCATGCCTGGGCAGAAATCAACGTCCCGGGCCTGGGATGGGTGGGCTTCGATCCTGCCAATCGTTGCTGCCCCGACGAACGCTATGTCCGGCTGGGTTCGGGGCTGGATGCTTCCGATGCGGCGCCGATCCGCGGCATCGCGGCGGGCCATGGCATCGAGACGATGGATGTCGCGGTCAGCGTCGAGGAGGTCGAGCGCTTCCAGACCCAAAGCCAAAGCCAGACGCAAAGCTGAAGGGGGCTGCCGCCCCCTCTTGGCCCTGCTGCCAGGGCCGGCGGTTGAGACAGAATTGCCGCAGCACTGCTGCCGGATGGCAAGGACCGATTGCGACCTGTCCCCGCCCCCACTAGACAGGTTGCGGCGCGATCATGACGGGGAAGACGCAGCCATGACCTATTGCGTCGGCTTGAAGCTGAATGCCGGATTGGTGCTGTTGTCGGATACGCGCACCAATGCCGGGCTGGACAACATCGCCTGCTATCGCAAGATGTTCTTCTTCGAGGAACCGGGCGAACGGGCCATCGTGGTGATGACGGCGGGATCGCTGTCGGTCACGCAGACGACCCTTGCCCGGCTGAGCGAGGCCATCCATGACGAGATGGCGGACGAGACGACCTCGATCATGAAGGCCCAGACCATGCTGCAGGTCGCCACGATCATCGGCGACACGCTGTCCCGGACGCGTCGGGAAATCGCCGAGCAATGCCGCGACCTGCGCCAGCAGGCATCGGCCACCATGATCGTCGCGGGCCAGCGGCAGGGCGGCGACATGCGCATGTTCCTGATCTATCCCGAAGGCAATTTCATCGAGGCGACCGAAGACACGCCCTTCCTGCAGATCGGCGAACACAAATACGGCAAGCCGATCCTGGACCGTGTGGTGACGCCCGCGACCAGCCTGGCGGATGCGCAAAAGGCCGTGCTTTTGTCGATGGACTCGACCCTTCGGTCGAACCTTTCGGTCGGAATGCCGCTGGACCTGGCGATCATCCAGAAGGATGCCTGCGCCGTCACCACCCGACGCCGCATCCTGGAGGGCGATGCCGACTTCGCCCGGATGAGCGCGGCATGGTCCGCGGCCCTTCGCGACAGTTTCGTCAACATCCGCATCTGATTGCACGCATCGCCGCAAGACAGCTTTGCATCCGAAGCCTGTTGAGCCAGCGGTGACGCAACGTTAAACGGGACCACCAGCCCCGGAGGACCCCATGACCGACAAGACCCCCCGCAGCGCCCGCGTCACCCCCGAGGAGGCCTTGGCCTATCACATGGAGCCGCGCCCCGGGAAGTTCGAGGTCGTGGCCTCGACCCCCATGACCACGCAGCGCGACCTGTCGCTGGCCTATTCGCCGGGCGTCGCCGTGCCCGTCCAGGCCATCGCGGACCGGCCCGAGACGGCCTATGACTATACCACCAAGGGCAACATGGTCGCTGTGATTTCCAATGGCACCGCCATCCTGGGGATGGGCAACCTGGGGGCCCTGGCCTCCAAGCCGGTGATGGAGGGCAAGGCGGTGCTGTTCAAGCGCTTCGCCGACGTGAACGCCATCGACCTGGAACTGGACACCGAGGACGCGGACGAGTTCATCAATGCCGTCCGCCTGATGGGGCCGACCTTCGGCGGCATCAACCTGGAAGACATCAAGGCGCCCGAATGCTTCATCATCGAAAGCCGCCTGAAAGAGATGATGGACATCCCCGTCTTTCACGACGACCAGCACGGCACGGCGGTGATCTGCGCGGCAGGGCTGCTGAACGCGCTGGAACTGTCGGGCAAGAAGATCGAGGACGTGAAGATCGTCCTGAACGGCGCGGGCGCCGCCGGGATCGCCTGCCTTGAACTGCTGAAATCGATGGGCGCGCGGCATGAGAACTGCATCATGGCCGACACCAAGGGCGTCATCTACCAGGGCCGGACCGAGGGGATGAACCAGTGGAAATCGGCCCATGCGGTCGTGACCACGGCCCGCACCCTGGAAGACGCCATGAAGGGGGCGGACGTGTTCCTGGGCGTCAGTGCGAAGGGCGCGGTGACGCAGGACATGGTGGCCTCGATGGCCGACAACCCGGTCATCTTCGCCATGGCCAACCCCGACCCCGAGATCACGCCCGAGGATGCCCATGCCGTGCGCCCCGATGCCATCGTAGCCACCGGGCGGTCGGATTATCCGAACCAGGTGAACAACGTCCTGGGCTTTCCCTACCTGTTCCGCGGCGCGCTCGACATCCACGCCCGGGCGATCAATGACGAGATGAAGATCGCCTGCGCCGAGGCACTTGCGGCCTTGGCACGCGAGGATGTCCCCGACGAGGTCGCCGTGGCTTACGGCCGCAAGCTGCAATTCGGGCGCGACTATATCATTCCGACGCCCTTCGATCCGCGCCTGATCCATGTCGTGCCCCCTGCGGTGGCTCGTGCGGGCATGGATACCGGCGTTGCCCGCCGCCCGATCATCGACATGGAGGGCTATGTCCAGTCGCTGAAGAACCGCATGGATCCGACTGCCGCGATCCTTCAGGGCATCCATGCCCGCGCCCGGCAAAGCCAGGCCCGCATGATCTTCGCCGAGGGCGACGATCCCCGCGTCCTGCGCGCCGCCGTCGCCTGGCAGCGCGGCGGCATGGGCCAGGCCCTGGTCGTGGGCCGCGAGGCCGATGTGAAGGAAAAGCTGGAAGCCGCGGGCCTGGGCGACGCCGTGCGCGAGTTGACCGTGGTAAATGCTGCCAACTCCCGGCATCTCGAGGCCTATCACGAGTTCCTTTACGCGCGCCTGCAACGCCGCGGCGTGGACCGAGAGGACGCCCACAAGCTTGCCAACCGCGACCGCCACGTCTTTGCCGCGCTGATGCTGGCGCATGGCCATGGCGACGGGCTTGTGACCGGCGCGACCCGCAAGAACGCCCCGGTGCTGGCGCAACTGGGCCATGTCTTCGACCTGCGCCCGCAGGACGGCGCGGTGGGCATCACCGCTGTGCTGCACAAGGGCCGGATCGTACTGATCGGCGACACGCTGGTCCATGAATGGCCCGAGGCCGAGGATCTGGCCGACATCGCCACCCGCGGCGCGGGCGTGGCGCGCGGCCTGGGCCTGGAACCGCGCGTGGCCTTTCTGTCCTTTTCGAACTTCGGCTATCCGGTCAGCGAACGGGCCGTGAAGATGGCGAAGGCTACCGAGGTCCTGGACCGCCGCGGCGTCGATTTCGAATACGAGGGCGAAATGACCGTGGATGTGGCGCTGAACATGGATTCCGCCGCCCGCTATCCCTTCAGCCGCCTGACCGGGCCCGCCAACGTCCTGGTGGTGCCGGCGCGCCATTCGGCGTCCATCAGCGTGAAGCTGATGCAGGAAATGGCGGGCGCGACGGTGATCGGCCCGATCCTGACCGGCGTGCCGCAACCGATCCAGATCTGCTCCACCACCTCGACGGTGAACGACATCCTGAACATGGCGGCAATTTCCGCCGGTGGGTTGGGGACGGGGCGCTAGGACTCGTTGGCGGGGCGGGCGAACAACTCACCCCGCGCGACCTGTCGCTGGCGTTCGCGGAACCGCGCACGGTCGGCGTCGTCGTATTCGGACAGGCAGCGGTGGCAGCTGACGCCTTCCTCGTATTCGGGGCGCTCGCGATCCTCAGGGGCGAGGGGGCGGCGGCAGGCGTGGCACAGGCCGTGGCGGCCGGGCTGCAACCCGTGGGTCAGGCTGACCCGCCCGTCGAAGACGAAGCAATCGCCCTGCCACAGGCTGTCCTGCTGCGGCACCTCCTCCAGATACTTCAGGATGCCGCCCTTCAGGTGGAAGACGTCCTCGACGCCCTGCGACAGCAGGTAATTCGTCGACTTCTCGCAGCGGATGCCGCCGGTGCAGAACATCGCCACGCGCTTGCCGGCGAAGCGGTCGCGGTTGGCCTGCCACCATGCAGGGAAGTCGCGGAAGCTGCGCGTGCCGGGATCCACGGCGCCTGCAAAGGTGCCGATCCCGATCTCGTAATCGTTGCGCGTGTCGATCACCGCCACGTCAGGCGCGCTGATCAGGGCATTCCAATCGGCCGGCTCGACGTAATGGCCCACCGCGGCGCGGGGATCGACATCCGGCTGGCCCATGGTCACGATCTCGCGCTTGAGGCGCACCTTCATCTTGCCGAAGGGCATGACCTCGGCCGGGCTTTCCTTCCAGTCCAGCCCCTCGCATCCCGGCAGGGCGCGGATATGGGCCAGCACCGCGTCGATCCCGTCGCGCGTGCCGGCGATGGTGCCATTGATCCCCTCGGGCGCCAGCAGCAGCGTACCGCGCACGCCATTGGCGCAGGCGATCCTGGCCAGCGGGCCCTTCAGGGGGGCGGGATCCTCGAAGCGGGTAAAGTGATACAGCGCGGCAACGGTCAGCATGGCCGCGCCTTAACGCGGCCAGGCCCGCAGGCGCAAGGTCAGAACGAAAGCCCCAGGGCCAGGCCGCCCAGCAGGTAGGTCAGGCCGGTGATCAGCAGGATGCCCACGATGTTCAGCACGAACCCGCCCCGCGCCATCTGGGCGATGGTCACGGTGCCGGTGCCAAAGACGATGGCATTGGGCGGCGTGCCGACCGGCAGCATGAAGGCGCAGGTCGCGGCCAGGGCGGCGGGGATCAGCAGCGTCATGGCATCGGCCCCGATGCCCAGGGCGACCCCGCCCAGGATGGGGATAAAGGTCGCGGCCGTCGCCGTGTTGGAGGTGATCTCGGTCAGGAACAGGATGATCGTGACCACCGCCGCCACCAGCAGAAGCGTGGGCAGGGCACCAAGCCCCGTCACCTGCTGGCCGAACCAGCCGTCCAGCCCCGACGCCGCCACGGCCGAGGCCAGGCTGAGACCGCCGCCGAACAGCAGCAGCACCCCCCAGGGCAGGCCGCGTTCAGCGTCCTTCCAGTCCAGGACCATCCGGTCGCGGCCCCTGCCCGGCAGGAGGAACATCACCAGGCCCGCGCCGACCGCGATGGCAGTATCGTCCAGGCTGCCCAACCAGGGGGCCGCCGCATCGATCGCGGGAATCGAGGTCAGAAGGCCCGGAACCACCCAGAGAAAGGCCGCGCCCATGAAGACGCCCAGCACCATCTTCTCGCCCTGGCTCAGCGGGCCAAGCGCCCGGACCTGGCTGTCGATCATCTCGAGCCCGCCGGGGATCTCGGGCAGGTCAAAGCGGTAAAGCAGCCGCGTCATCAGGAACCAGGCGATCAGGATAAAGGCCAATGCCAGGGGCGTTCCCAGCATCATCCATTCCAGAAAGCCGATGTTGCGGCCCAGTTCGTCCGCCGCATAGCCCGCGACAATGGCATTGGGCGGGCTGCCCAGCAGCGTTCCCAAGCCGCCCATCGAGGCCGCCCAGGCGATCGACAGGACCAGGCAGACGCCAAAGGCCTTGATGTCGGGATCCTTCACAACATCGGTGATGGTGCCGCCGGCGCGCATCGCCTCCTCGGCCTCGGCACCGTCCTGGCGCGATCCGCGCGATACGACCAGCGACAGGACCGACAGGCCGATGGGCAGCATCATCAGCGTGGTTGCGGTGTTCGACACCCACATCGACAGAAAGCCCGTGGCCAGCATCATGCCCAGCACGATGCGGCGGGGCGCCACCCCCACCTTGCGCAACGTCAGCAGCGCGATACGGGTGTGCAGGTGCCACTTCTCCATCGCGATGGCGATCAGGAAGCCGCCCAGGAACAGGAACACGATCGAGCTGGCATAAGGCTGGGTGGCCTCGGCGACGCTGCGTTCGGTCAGGGCAGGGATCAGGACGATGGGCAGCAGGGACGTCGCCGACAGCGGGATCGCCTCGGTCATCCACCAGACGGCCATCAGCGTGCCGATGGCGGCCACCATGCGCGCGTCGGGCGGAAGGTCGGGTTGGCCTCCCAGCAGCAGCCACACCAGGCCGGCCAGGGCCAGCCCCAGGATGCGCAGACCCCAGATCATCTGGGGCGACCGTCCGGTGGGCTCGTTCTCGTCAAAGCCGGCGCTGTGATCCAAGTCCTTCTGAACGTCCATCGTTCCTCCCTTCTCCCTTATCCTTGCTCCCTTTTCTGGATAATCCAAAAGCTGCATTTCCGCCACCGTCGCGGTCAGCCCTTGACGATCACCAGCCCACGCCGGTCTAGTTGCCGCGTTCCAGAAAGAAGGCCCCCGCATGACCACCGCCCTGATTGTCATCGACATGCAGACCGACTTCTGCCCCGGCGGCGCGCTTGCCGTGGCGGGCGGGGATGACATCGTCACGCCCATCAATGCGCTGATGCGCGATTTCGGCGCGGTCGTGCTGACCCAGGACTGGCACCCCGCCGACCATGCCAGTTTTGCATCAAATCACCCGGGGACCGCGCCCTTCAGCCTGACGCAGATGCCCTATGGCCCGCAGGTGCTATGGCCCGACCATTGCGTGATCGACACACCGGGCGCGGATTTCCACCCCGGGCTTGACCTGTCCCGCGCCGACCTGGTGATCCGCAAGGGCTTCCGCCCCGGCATCGACAGCTATTCGGCCTTCTTCGAGAACGACCGCGCCACGCCCACCGGCCTTGCCGGCTACCTGCGCGACCGGGGACTGTCCGACTTGACCTTTGTGGGCCTGGCCCATGATTTCTGCGTCGCCTGGAGCGCGATCGACGCTGCCCGCCTGGGCTTCACCGCCACCGTGATCGAGGCGGCGACCCGCGCCATCGACCTGGACGGCAGCCGCGACCGGGCCCGCGCCGACATGCGCGCCGCCGGCGTCAACCTGGAGTAAGGGCCGATGGTCGATATCGCCACCCGCGTCTACAACCACAAATGGAAGATCGACCCGATCGTCCGGTCGCTGATCGACACCGACTTCTACAAGCTGTTGATGTGCCAGTCGATCTTTCGCAACCGCCCCGACACGACGGTCTGCTTCAGCCTGATCAACCGCACCCGGTCGATCCGCCTGGCCGACCTGATCGACGAGGGCGAGCTGCGCGAGCAGCTTGACCATGTGCGAAGCCTGCGGCTGTCGCGCGGCGAGGGCACCTGGCTTCGCGGCAACACCTTCTACGGCAAGCGCCAGATGTTCCGCCCGGATTTCATGGAGTTCCTGGAGAACCTGCGCCTGCCGCCCTATCACCTGGAAAAGCGCGACGGACAGTATGAACTGACCTTCGAGGGCCGCTGGCCCGAGGTCATGATGTGGGAGATCCCGGCCCTCGCCATCCTGATGGAGTTGCGGTCCCGCGCGGTCCTGGCGACCCTCGGCCGGTTCGAGCTTCAGGTGCTTTATGCCCGCGCCATGACCCGGCTGTGGGAAAAGATCGAGAAGCTGCGCGAGATGCCCGATCTGCGGATCGCCGATTTCGGCACCCGCCGCCGCCACAGCTTCCTGTGGCAGGACTGGGCCGTGCAGGCCATGATCGAGGGCCTGGGCGAACGCTTCACCGGCACTTCGAACTGCCTGATCGCCATGCGCCGCGACATCGAGGCGATCGGCACCAATGCCCATGAGCTGCCGATGGTCTATGCCGCCCTGGCCGATACGGACCAGGAACTGCGCCAGGCCCCCTACAGGGTGCTGGCCGATTGGCACGAGGAGCACGACGGCAACCTGCGCATGATCCTGCCCGACACCTACGGGACCGAGGGCTTCCTTGCCGGCGCGCCGGACTGGCTGGCCGGCTGGACCGGCATCCGCATCGACAGCGGCGATCCAGCAACGGGGGCCGAGACCGCGATCCGCTGGTGGCAGGACCGGGGCGAGGATCCGACGAAGAAGCTGGTCATCTTCTCGGACGGGCTGGACGTGGACAAGATCGCCGAACTGCACCGCCGCTTCCACGGCCGCGTCAAGGTCAGCTTCGGCTGGGGCACGCTGCTGACGAACGATTTCCGGGGGCTGGTGGCAGGCGACGGGCTGGCGCCCTTCAGCCTGGTCTGCAAGGCAGTCTCGGCCAACGGCCGCCCGACCGTCAAGCTGTCGGACAACCCGGCCAAGGCCACTGGCCCTGCCGCCGAGATCGCGCGTTACCGGCGCGTCTTCGATGTGGGACAGCAATCCGCAGTGGATGTGGTGGTCTAGGGCGTTCAGACGCCCGTGACCCGCAGCATCGCCAGGCAACACAGCGCGCCCAGCAGGGCCGTGATCGGGACCGTCACCATCCAAGCCACGGTGATGGTCGCGACATGGCTCCGGCGGATCAGCATCCGGCGGCGGCGTTCCTCGGCCGGCAGGGGGGCGGCACGCTTGGCATTGCTGCGCCGGTCCAGCATCTCGCGCACGAAGCCCACGCCGAAGACCCCGCCGACGGCCACATGGGTCGACGACACCGGCAGGCCCAGCCCCGACGCGACCAGCACGATCATCGCCGTGGCCAGCGTGATGCAGAAGGCGCGGACCGGGTTCAGGCGGGTGATCCCCTCGCTGACCATGCCGACAAGGCGGCGGCCGAACAGGATGGCACCCAGGGCGATGGTGGCCCCCGCAAGCGCCAGCATCGCCAGCGGCACCTGCACGCTTCCGTCTTGCGACGGCATCAGGATCACCAGAAGCGGCCCGGCCACGTTGCCCGCATCGCCCGCGCCATGAGCAAAGCCCATCATCACGGCCGCAAACAGCAGCGGCTGGCGCAGGATGCGCTTCATGCCGGGCTTCTCGTCGGCATCGGACAGGACCTTGGCCAGCCTGCGGCGCATCAGCAGCGCCACCGCCAGCCCGGCGGCGATGCCGGGCAGCAGGGCCATGGGCAGGCGCAGGGACAAGGCGGGCAACAGGGTCGCGACATAGGCGACGAACAGCCCGACCATCGCCCCCACCAGCGGCGGCAGCCAGGCCCGTGCGGCGGCAAGGCGGTCGGGCGCCTCGGCCACGCGAATGCGCAACAGCGTCAAAAGCGCGCCCGCCAGCAGCGCCGACGCGAAGGGCGTCACGACCCATGCGAGGGCGATGGACAGGATGCCGCCCCAGGACAGCGCCGAGGCCCCGGCGGCGGCAAAGCCTGCCCCGGCGATGGCGCCGACGATCGAATGCGAGGTCGAGACGGGCAGGCTGGCCGCCGTGGCGACGGTGATCCAGGCCGCGGCCCCGATCAGCGCGGCAAGCATCATCACCTGCCCCTGCGCGGCATTCTCCAGGACGCCCGGATCGATAATCCCGCCCGCAAGCCGATGCGCGACCACATGACCGGCCAGGACCGCGCCCGCGATTTCCGCCAGACCCACCAGCAGAAGCCCCGGCCCGATGGCGATGGCCCCCGCCCCCACCGCCGGGCCAAGCGAGTTCGCAATGTCGTTGGCCCCGATCGACAGGCCCAGCCAGCCCGCCACAAGGAAACCCGCGCCGATGGCGACCAGCCCCGGCTGCCGCCCTGTCAGGGCAAGGGCCAGAAACAACAGGGCAACGCCCAGCAGGATGACCGACCCCAGCCGCAGGACGGGCCGGACGGCATGGAACTGCGCGGCCTCGGCGACGGTGATCCGCCGCAAGTCCTTGTCCAGCACCTCGAATTGTCGGTCGGGCCGCTTCATGCCCCGATGTCAGCCGCCGGCGGGGGGCAATGCAAGCAGGATCTGTTGCAAGCCGGGTTCGGCTACCAGGCGCGCAGCCTCGGCCGGGGGGAACCAGCGGCGCTTGCGCTGCTTGGCTTCGGGGAAATCGCGGCGCAGCCGTTCCGCATCCAGCAGGAAGACCCGGACCTCGACCGGCACGGAATAGCCCCGGTCCTGTTCCTTGTCATAACGATAGCGGCCCAGTTCGGCATCCTGGACCTGTCCCTCGACGCCCGCCTCCTCCCAGGCCTCGGTCGCGGCGGCGGCGGACAGGGTCTTGCCCTCCATCGGCCAGCCCTTCGGGATGACCCAGCGGCCGGTGCCCCGGCTGGTGATCAGCACGACATCCCCGGTCCGGGGGCAACGGCAGACGGCGCCCACCTGCATCGCGGGGGGACGGCGTCCGAACAGGATTCCCAGCCACCGCCACCACGCCGTCATTCGCCGTCCTCGACCCTGCCGCGCAGGGCCTTGACCTCTCCGCGCGTGGACTTGGCCTTCAGGCGGCGCAACTGGCTGCCCCAGGTGGGCTTGGTGGCGACGCGGCGCTTGACGGGCTCGGCCGCGCACCTGATCAATTCGGCCATCCTTTCGCGGGCGATTTCGCGGTTGCGGGCCTGGCTGCGGGTTTCCTGCGACAGGACCACCACCGCGCCGTCACGCGTCCACCGCCGCCCCGCCAGCCGTTCTAGGCGGCGCTTCACGGGGTCGGGCAGATTCGGGGATCGCGCGGCCTCGAACCGCAGTTCGACCGCGGTTTCGACCTTGTTGACGTTCTGCCCGCCCGGCCCCTGGGATCTGGTGAACTGTTCGGTCAGCTCCCATTCCTCGATGGTGATCTTGTCATTGATATGCAGCATGGACAGGCACTATGGCACGGATCGGCGCGGTGAACAGAGGCCGCGGTGAATAAACCGCCCGATCAGGGAAAGGTTGCCGCCCCGGTCAGCGCGTCAGGCCCACGCCATCGCTTTCCGGCCAATGGGCAAAGGGCAGAACCGCGCCGTTGCGCCGGCTTTCGCCGACGCGGGACAGATCGACATCCGCCATGACCCAGCCCGGCTGGTCCATGGGGCCTTCTGCAATGATGCCGGTTTCGGGCCAGAAGCCGTCCGGCGGGCCATAGATCGCCGCCCGACCGCGGTTTTCGTCAAGCGCGGGCATCCAGTCGCACGGCCCCACCGTCGGCGCCTGCACCACGACGCACTGGCTTTCAAGCGCCCGGGCCATGGCCCCGATGCGGACGCGGGAAAAGCCCGCCACCGTGTCGGTGCAGCTTGGCACCAGCAGCAGTTCCACCCCCGCCTGGGCCAGCACGCGCGCCAAAAGGGGAAATTCGCTGTCATAGCAGATCAGGATGCCGATCCGGCCCAAGGCCGTATCGAAGACCCGGAGGCCGGGGGCACCGATCACGTCCCAGTCCTCGCGCTCGAACCGGGTCATGATCTGCTTGTCCTGGTGGCCGATGATGCCCTGGGGACCATAGAGGATCGCGCGATTGACCGGGCGCCGCCCGTCGAAGACAGGACCGGACGCGCCAAGGATGTGGCAGCCATGCCTTTCCGCCAGGCGCTGATGCACAGTCTGGATCTGCGGCCAGTGCCGCGCCACCTCGTGCAGGGACGCCTCGAGGTCGCCCGCCACGCCGCGCCCACCCAGCGAGGCAAGCTCCATCGCGCCGTATTCGGGAAAGACCAGCAGATCCGCCCCCTCCGCATCCCCGACCCATCGGGTCAGCTTGGCCTCGTAGTCGGCGAAGCTGTCGAACCAGTCGATCGGATAGGCGGCGGCGGCGATCTTCAAAGCTGTCTCATCCAGAATTGCAGGGGTTTTTCAGTCTCGGCAGGCTCGTCCAGATCCTTCCAGGAAAAGCGCGCGACGACGCCCGGCAGCGGCGCGTACCCCCGCTTGCGCCAGAAGTCGTCCAGCGGGCGATAGCCGGCGGGCCGGACAGGATGGTCGGCAGGACGAATGACGCTGCAAAAGGCGCTGTAGGTCAGGCCCAGGCTGCGCGCATGGGCTTCCCGCGCGTCGAAGAAGGCATGGCCGATCCCGTGGCCGCGGTATTCGGGCAAAAGCACCGATTCGGCGCAGTAGAAGATCTGGTCCAGCGGCTCGGGCCGGTCCGCGAAGGCCGCCGCAAAATCGGCGGCGTGATCGGTCATGGGCGCGCCGGTGGCTGCCCCCACGATCCGTTCGCCATCCATCGCGGCCACGACCACCGCGCCGGGCGACTGGTAGGCGCGCAGGTAATCGCGTTCGTAATCCGCGTCGCCGTCGTAAAGATAAGGGAAATCGCGAAACACGCGGATGCGCAGACGCGCGACGTCTTCCAGCGCGGCGGCCAGCGCCCCGGCGGTCAGGACGCGCGTCGTGACCGTCATTGGCTGACCTGCCGCGTCCAGTCGGCCAGGTTGTAATAGGTGGTGACGCGGGCGATCTTGCCGTCGCGGATGGTGAAGAAGCTGCCCGCAGGCAGGCGATAGGTCTGGCCCTTCGCCTCGGGCAGGCCTTCGTCGGTCTTCAGATAGGTGCCGTTCACCACGAATTCCGCCGCCGCGCGGTCGCCCGCCTCGTTGGCGAAGATCACCATGTCGGTCAGGTTTTCCTTGTAGCTTTCCGTCATGTGCCGGTTGAAGTCCGCAAACAGCGCCTTGCCCTTTCGGATGCCGCCCTCGTTCACGTGATGCTCGACCTCATCGTGCAGCAGGTCCAGCATGTCGTCTGTGCGGCCTGCGTTGAAGGCGTCGTAATAGGCGGCGATCAGGGTCTTGGTATCCATGGGCATCTCCTTCATCGGGAACGGTTTTAGCGCCCTTCGCGTTTGCAGTCACCTAGACCAGAGGGACCAGATCCGCCTTGTAATTCCAAGGCGTCCTGTTAGCGCTTGGTCAATTCGACTGTTCAGCAAGGATCATGCCCATGAGCGACAAAGGCAATCTTGGCCATCGCGACATCACCTGTTTCAAAGCCTATGACGTTCGCGGCGAATTGGGCAAGAACCTGGACGCGGATGTCGCCTATCGCATTGGCCGCGCCTTTGCGCAGGCGCGCGGCGCCAAGCGCGTGGTCGTTGGCCGCGACAGCCGCGAATCCTCGCCCGAACTGGCGGCCGCGCTGATCGAGGGGCTGACGGACGGGGGCGCAGATGTGCTGGACCTGGGCCTGGCGGGAACCGAAGAGGTGTATTTCCACACCGGCTTCCACGACACCGACGGCGGGATCGAGGTGACGGCATCCCACAACCCGATCAACTACAACGGCATGAAGATCGTTGGGCGCGGGTCCGCCCCGCTGGATCCGGCGACGGAACTGCCGCCCATCGTGGAACTGGCGACTGGCGGCAGCTTTGCGCCCGCGACCAAGGGCAGCGTCACCGATTTCAGCGGTGCCCGCGCGGATTACGCGCGTGCCATGGCGGATTTCGTGGACGTGTCGGTCCTGAAGCCCATGAAGATCCTGGTCAATGCCGGCAACGGCACAGCAGGCCCGACCTTTGACGCCATCGCGGCGGAACTGGAAAAGCGCGGCGCGCCGCTGACCTTCGTGCGGATGCACCACAACGTGGACAGCAGCTTTCCGAACGGCATCCCCAACCCGCTTCTGGACGAGAATCAGCCCCCTACCGTCGAAAGGATGAAGGCGGAAAAGGCCGATCTGGGCGTGGCCTGGGACGGCGATTTCGACCGTTGCTTCTTCTTCGACGAAAACGGCCGCTTCATCCCAGGCGAATACATCGTGGGCCTGCTGGGCGCGGCCTTCCTGGAAAAATCCCCGGGCGAGAAGGTCGTCCACGACCCCCGCGTGATCATGAACACCCGCGCCATGATCCAGGAAGCCGGAGGAGAGCCTGTCGTCAGCAAGACCGGCCACGCCTTCATCAAGCGCAAGATGCGCGACGTGGGCGCCATCTATGGCGGCGAGATGTCGGCCCACCATTACTTCCGCGACTTCTATTACTGCGACAGCGGCATGATCCCCTGGCTGCTGATGATCGAGCTGCTGTCCAGGAAGGGCCAGACGCTGGCCGAACTGCTGGAAGAGCGGATGCGACTTTATCCGTCCTCGGGCGAGACGAACTATCACATCGAAGACCCCGATGCGGCAATTGCCAGGCTGATCGAGAAATACGAACCCCAGGCGCAAGGCCGCGACGACCTGGACGGGGTGTCGCTGGATTTCGGGAACTGGCGCTTCAACCTGCGCAAGTCGAACACCGAGCCCGTGGTGCGGCTGAACCTGGAATCCGACGGCGACGCGGCCCTGGTGCGCGAAAAACAGGCGGAACTGGCCGCCCTGCTGCAAGCCTAGGGCATCAGGTCGAAGCCGAAGGTCACATAGTCGCGCAGGTATGCCGCCTGCGCGGCCTCGGCCAGCTTGCGATCCCGCAGCACGTCGGGAATCGGGGCAGTCATCCCGTCCAGCACCAGATTCGCGATCCCCGCTGCCCGCGCAAGATGGGCCAGATCCTCGGGCAGACGATCCTCTCGGACCAGCATGTCCGGCACGGCAAGCCGCGCGAAGCCCGACAGCACCTCGGTCTGGCTGGCCCAGACGGGATGCGTGGGCAGGCTGGTCTGGCCGTTCAGGTTGCGGCGCAGGAAGGCCAGGAAATCGGCGAAGACCGCCACCCGCGCGTCACTCGAAAGCTCGGCCAGCCCGTCCTGGGGCGGCAGGGCCACGCGGTGCAGGCGGCGCAGCAGGTCGCGCTGTTCGGTATTGCCCTGGACCAGCAGGTGGTCGAAGGCCTCCCAGGCACGCAGCAGGGGATGGCGCAGCACGGAAAAGCTGCGGTGGCCGGGGCGGGCGCGTTTCCATTGGCGCAGGGTGGACTGGGTGAAGCCGCCCTGGATCCGGCCTAGCCGGGACAGCCAGTCGCGGATCCGCTGTTCTGGCCCGCCCTTGACCGGCATGAACAGCAGGCCCCGCCCCGCCTCCGTGGCGACGAAGCTGGGCACGGCGGGACCGCGCCGGGGTTCGAAGACCGGCAGGCGGTGCAGGTCGAAGGGGTCCATGTCGTGCAGGTCCGCCTGCATCGCGTCGAAATTGGCGACCTTCCGGGCCAGTTCCTGCGGGTTCTGGGGCACCTGGTCGCGCGCCGGCTCCACTCGGTCCAGATCGGTCCGGCCCAGGAAGTGCAACAGGCCGGTCATCACCTCGGGGTCGCGCAGGTCGTCATAGTCCAGGTGGAATGCCGCCTGCCCCGTCGCCTGCAAGCGGGCGGTCAGGTGGCGGCGGAACCCCTCGGCGGCGGACAGCATCCGGCGGAACTCCTGGCCGTCATAGGTGATGCGGGCGGGGATCGGTGTCTCGGATGCGTTCAGCTTCCACTGGTTCGTTTCCCAGGCCAACCGGGTCGAGACATAGCTGTCCAGCGGATTGCGCGTCAGGATGATCTTGGCGCAGCGTCGGTCCTGGATGATCGGCTCCAGCACACGCGGATCGTGGTCGTGGAAATAACGAAACCCCGGCAGATGGCCCGGCCGATCGGTCAGCTTGGCCAGCAGGTCCAAGGGATCGGCCTCGCGTTCGGCGCGGCTGATGCCCAGCATCTCGTCCTTGTCGGGCCAGCCAATCATGTAGGGATTGAACGCCTCGCCGAAGCAGGTGACGCCCCGGACGGCATTCAGCGTCGCCTCGAGAAGGTTTGACCCCGTGCGCATCTCGGCGAAGATCACGAAGCTGCGGAAGCCCTGGCTCATTCGGCGGCAGCCCTTTCGGGGCTGAGCAACTCGATCGGCGGCAGATCCTCGCCCATCAGGCGGGGACGCAGGCCGGCATTGCGCAGCCGCCGCAGCATCTGGTCAAGCCCCGTCAGGTCGCGCATCGCGGGCAAGGTGGTGATCGGAACCGAATGCGGGTCGATCTGCAGCAGGAAATCCTGAAGGATCGGCTTGGGGTTCAGCAGGAAATCCCCCAGGTCGTGGTGATGCAGCCGCGCCCGGACCCACAGCGAATTCAGCACCTCAAGCTGTTCCAGTTCAGTCCGCTGCAATTGCGCAAAGACCCGTCGCACGTCGTCGAAGGGCATGTCCGAATGCAGAAGCGGCAGCTTCCAGGCGCCGGTGACGACCAGCATGTGCGCGTTCGGATCGGTCGCCATGAACCAGTTCAGCGCCTGGTTGTCGCGCGGGCTGAACTGGAGCACCTGCGTCCGGTCGGTGATGCGGATCAACGAGGTCAGGAAGCCCTGCGGATCGCGGTCGCGGATCAGCGGATCGGCCGAAATCGCCCCCGGCCCGGTGCGGGCGCGGCCCGCGAATTCCACCCCTTCCGGTCCCAGAAGGTGGCCGTGGACCTGGCAGGACAGGTGTTTCTGCAGCCAGGGCTCGAATCCCGGGAAAAGGTCCGCCAGCCCCTGGATCACCGCATAGGGGGCCGAGGTCTTGCCGTTCTCCGCGTCCTTGCGCGGAAATCGGCTTTGCATGTAGAGGCCCGGCCGCCCCAGGACGCGGCGGCGCACGGTCTGGTTGATGATGCGCGACACCCTTGCCGGCTGCGGCGGATCGACCTGCGGCTGGCCCTGGTCGGGCAGCGGGAAATGCGACAACAGCCGCGCCGCGCCGGGCCAGACCTTGCGGGCCACGAAGCAGCGCGATTCGGCCAGCATGTCCACATGGTCGTCGTACAGCGAATAAGGCCGGCCCGTATGGTCGAACTTGGCCATGGTCAGCGACCAGCTTTCCACGTTCGAGGAATGCCGGCGCACGAGGGTCTGGAAATAGCTTTCGTCCGGAATCCAGGTGAAGCGGAAGAAGCGGTCGAACTCGGCCCGCCGGGGATCGTCCAGGATCGCGCGCAGGGTCCGCGCGGTCAGGCACCACCACTGCGATCCCAGATGCGGCGACAGCCCTGCCGGCATCCGGCGGCAGATCCTGCGGCGGCGCTGCCAATCGACGAAGCGGTCGAACAGCCAGCGGCGGCGCTTCCAGTCAAAGGGAAAGAACAGCGTGAAGCGTTCCTCGTTCAGGCCGCCGACGGTCCAGCCGACATCGTGGCTGCTTACGCTTTCGATATGGTCGCGGTCGGGATCGGCGGCCAGATAGGCCGTCAGTTCGGCGACGGGCCGCAAGGGCAGGCAGGCGCCCGAGGCCAGATAGACATGGGTCGTGTCGGAAAAGCGGTCCAGCAGGTCCTCTGCGGCGTCCTGCGTCGCGCGCACCAGGCTGAAGCGGCCCCAGGAACAGCGGTGGCGCCTGGTGAAGATCACGCCGTCGCAATCCGCCAGGGCCCTGCGCAGGCTGGCGTCCTTGCGGGCAGGCACCTTGGCGTCGACATGGATCGCCACCCTTGCGCCGCCATCGGCCCAGACGCGCGCCAGCCGCGCCGCCAGTCCCAGGTCGTCGTGGCACAGCAGCACCACCCCCAGCCGGACCTGCACGCCTGCCTTCATGCCCAGTTCCCCCGCGAGATCAGGCCCAAGTCCTCCAACTGCCGCCAGTCGCGGAACTCGCGCGATTCGCTGCACCACAGCTGCACGCCTTGGTGCAGTCCCGCGTGATAGGCGCGGTATTCCTGGCTGTTGCCGTAATGCTGGCGGCGGTCCAGTTCCTCGGCCGACTTGGTGGTGAAGCTGGACAGGAACTTGGCGTGCAGCAGGCAGCCCGAGACCTGCTCGCCGCCGTCCTCGTCATAGACCAGGTTCAACCCGCGCGGCAAAAGCATGTGGGTGGAACTGACATAGGCATAGCGCGCGCTCCACTTGACCAGCGGGATCTTGTTCAGCGCGGGGCCTGACAGCGGGTCATGGGTGAAGAAGGCACGCGTCCGCGGCCCGCCCTGGATCCACAGGTTGCCGAAATAGGGGTTCTTCTGGATCGAGTAGTTGGCAGGGTCGAAGAAGCGCGCGACATCGAAGGGATTTTGGCCCTCGGCGCAGATCGCATCCTCGATCGGACCCTTGGGATACATGTCCAGCAGCATCGCCGGAAAGGACCGACGCCCCGTCGCATCCAGCCAGCTTGTCAGCGCGGACAGCGGCCGGTGTTCCATATGCGGGTACACCAGGAACTCGTCGGGGTCGACGGTCAGGCACCAATGCCCCCTGCCGTGGCGCAGCAGCAGCCAGTTGATCCAGTCCATGCCGAAGCGCGCGCCCTTGTAGCTGTGGTCGGTCCACCACAGCGACACATCGGGCTGCACGCGCAGGTAATCGCTGCTGCCGTCCCGGCTGGCATTGTCCACCATCAGGAAATGGCGCACGCCAAGGTTGCGGTAATAGTCCAGGAAATAGGGCAGCCTCGCGCGTTCATCGCGCAGCGTGGCAAGGCAGAGGATATCTTCGCGGGCAATCTGGGCTGTGCGGATGGCAACGGGGCGCAGGGCATTGCGGCGCCGGATCCCCCGGGCGATCAGGCGTTGCCGTTCGGCGCGGCGGCGCAGGCGGTTGACCAGCGGACGCGCGGTCAGGCCTTGCATTGCCGTGCCTGCCGATCAAGATCCCGTGGCCAGTCTGTCATGATGTCCAAATACGTTGCCTACACGTATTTGGCAAAAAGGTTAATTCTTCGTCAACCTATGGATGACAATTAGGTGCGGGTTCCCATCAGGCCCAGATCGACCAATTGCCGCCATCCTGCATAGCGGACGGCACCAGGATGCCAAAGGATCGGTCCCCTGGCGATGGCGTCATGATAAGGCCGGTACTGGTCGGGGTCGATGAAGTGCTGGCGGCGGTCCAGTTCCTCGGCCGCGCGAAGGACGCTGTCGGGCAGGAACTTGCCATGCAGCAGAACCCCCGACAGGCGCGGATCGCCGGGCCCGTCATATTGGTCGTTCAGCCGGGGCGGCAGGGCCGAGTGGGTCGAGTTGACATAAACATACCGCCGGTTCCACCGGACCAGGGGCAGCTTGTTCAGCGTCGGCCCCCGGTCGGGATCTTTGGGAAAGAATACTCGTTCCCGCACGCCGCCCTGCAGGATGCGGTTGCGCTTGGGCGGCACCATCCGGCAGCGATAGGGCAAGGGGTCGAACCAGGGCAGCCGGTCTGTCAGCGGCGCGTCGGGGCCGGCATCCGCCTGCCCCAGCGGGCCACGCGGATACAGATCCAGCATCATCGCGCCCATGGCGGGCCTGCCGGCAGCATCCAGTTGCGCCGCAAGGTCAGGCAGCGGGCGGCGGTCCCAGTCGGGATAGACCAGCAACTCGTCCACATCGACCGTCAGGCACCAGTGGCCATGCCCGTGGCGGAACTGCAACGCGCCCAGCCAGTCCATCCCGAACCGCGAGGCGCGATAGCTTCCGGCCGCCCGCCACAGCGAAACGTCCCGCTGCCCGCGCAGAAAGGCGTCCGAACCGTCGGTGCTGGCATTGTCCACGATCAGGAAGGCGCCGACACCCAGCTTGCGGTAATGCGCCAGGAATTCGGGCAGGCGCAGCATCTCGTTGCGCAGGGTCGCAAAGCACAGGATTTCGTCTGTCCGGATCGCGGGAGTGCGATCCACGACCGGGGTCAGGTCGCGCGCCGCCCGAAGGCAGCGCCACAACAGCTTTCGCCGTTTCCGGCGTTGGCGATAGGCCGACCAGGCCCCGCGCAGACGCGGCCCGACCGTCACGCCTGATAGGTGCCGTTCTGGTGCCACCGCCAGGCGTCGCCGATCATCTGCTTCATGGTCGAGCGCCCCGGTTCCCACCCCAGTTCGGCCTTGGCCCGCGTGCTGCCGCAGACCAGCTTGACCGCATCGCCGCCCCGGCGCGGGCCATCGACCATCGGCACGGGCCGGTTTGTGACATGGCGGGTGGCGTCCACGACCTCGCGGACGGAAAAGCCCGATCCCGTGCCCAGGCAGAAGACCCGGCTGCCGCGACCCGCGCGCAGCCATTCCAGGCCCTTCACATGGGCATCCACCAGATCCATGACATGAACATAATCGCGGATGCAGGTGCCGTCGGGCGTGGGATAATCGGTCCCATGCACCGTCAGCGCAGCGCGCTTGCCGTCAACCGCATCCAGGATCAGCGGGATCAGATGCGTTTCGGGGCGGTGATGTTCGCCCACCTCGCCATCCGGATCGGCGCCCGCCACGTTGAAATAGCGGAAGATCACCGAGCGAAGGCCGTGGGATGCGCCGAAATCGGCCAGCATATCCTCGATCGCGCGCTTGGAGGCGCCATAGGCGTTCAGGGGTGCTTGGGGCGTATCCTCGTCCAGAACCTCTCCGTCGCGGTCGCCATAGGTCGCGCAGGTGGAACTGAACACGAAATCCAGGCACCCTGCGTTGATCGCGGCCTCGATCAGGTTCAGCGATCCACTGACATTGTTGCGCCAGTATTTGCCGGGTTCGGCCATTGCCTCGCCCACCTGGCTTAGCGCCGCGAAATGCAGGACGGCCGCGGGGCGATGCTGGGCAAAGGCCGCATCAAGCGCCGTCCGGTCCAGCAGGTCGGCCTGCACGAAGGGGCCGAACTTCACCGCATCGCGCCAGCCGGTGGACAGATTGTCCAGCGTCACCGGCACGTATCCCGCCGCCGCCAAGGCCTTGCAGGCGTGCGAGCCGATATAGCCCGCACCCCCCGTCACCAGAACTGTTTTCGACATGGATTATTCGGCCGCCCGGCGCAGGGACATGACGTCGTGCAGGTATTCGGCGAACTCGTCCTTCAACTCGTCGCGATCAAGGCCAAAGGCCACCGTCGCCTGAAGGAAGCCCGCCTTCGATCCGCAGTCGAAGCGCTGGCCACGGAAGCGCAGGCCGAACACGTCGCGCCCTGCCTCGATCTCGTCTGCGATGGCGTCGGTCAGCTGGATCTCTCCGCCCGACCCGGCCTTCAGCTTGTTGAGGTTCGCCATCACCGTGGGGGCCAGGATATAGCGCCCGATCACCGCCAGGTTCGACGGCGCAGTGCCCAGCGGAGGCTTTTCGACCATGCCGCGTGCCTTGACGATGGCGCCCATGTCCTCGGCCACGTCCAGCACGCCATAGGCCTGCGCCTTCTCGGGTGCGACTTCCATCGTGGCGACCATGCTGCCGCCGGTCTCGCCATAGGCCTCGATCATCTGCTGCAGGCAGGGCGGCTCGCCCATGATGACGTCATCGGTAAGCACGACGGCGAAGGGCTCGTCCTCGGCCAGCAGGCGGCGCGCGCACCAGACCGCGTGGCCCAGGCCAAGCGCCTTGTGCTGGCGGATATAGGCAATGGCGCCCGATTCCATATTGGTGCCGCGCAGCACTTCCAGCAGGTCGTTCTTGCCGGATTTCTTGAGGCTGCTTTCCAGTTCATGGGCATGGTCGAAGTAATCCTCGAGCGCGCCCTTGCCGCGGGACGTCACGAAGATGAACTCGGTGATACCGGCGGCCCGCGCCTCGTCGATGGCGTACTGGATCAGCGGCCGATCGACCAGGGTCATGATTTCCTTCGGAATGCTTTTCGTCGCCGGAAGAAAACGCGTGCCCAGACCAGCTACGGGGAAGATGGCCTTGGTAACTTTACGGTTCATTTGCTGTGATACCCTTGTTCGATCAATCGCGAACGGCCGTACGGCCGAACGCATGACAACTCTCATCAGCCCCAAAGGCTGCATCATCAATCCGGATATTACCCGTGTCAGCGGAAGCACGCCAATGCAAATGCAGAAAGATGCAGGGATTCTGGTGAATGCCGGCAAAATCGTCCCTGGCGGCAGCTTTTTCAGTCCAGGTTCATGGCCCGCATCATCACCTCGAGGCGCGGCACGTCCTCGGGGTTGTTCAATTCCCAGAACTGGCGGCCGCGCGATTCGACCTCGACGCACAAGATGCGCCGGCCGCGTTCCAGAAACCGCAACTGCTCCAGCCCTTCCAGCACCTCGAGGCGGCCTTCGCCCCAGGCAGTGTATTCGGCCAGGGCGGCGGGGCGATAGGCATAGACGCCGACATGGTGGAAGACAGGACTGGGATCATCATCCCCGAAATCGCCCGCGGCGAAGGGAATCACTTCTTTCGAAAAGAAAAGCGCCTGCCGGTCGTGGCCGAAGACTGCCGTGGTTCCGCCCACCCGGCCCGCGTGGCGGTCGGCGATCAGGTCGGCACGCATCCGGCCCGTGCAGCGCAGCACCGGGGTTGCCACATCGGCATCGGGATCGGCGCGCAGGCCCGCCACCAGATCTTCCACGAACCAGGGCGGCGTCAGGGGCGCGTCGCCCTGCAGGTTCACCACGATGTCCGGGGTCAGGCCCAGGTTCGCCACGGCCTCGGCGCAGCGTTCGGTGCCGTTGCGGCAGGTCGTGCTGGTCATCACCACCTCGGCCCCGAAGCCCGCCGCATGGTCGCGGATGCGGCCGTCGTCGGTCGCCACAACCACGCGGTCGACACCCGACACCGCCATCGCCGCATCCCAACTGCGCCGGATCAGGCTGCGCGGTTGGCCGGATGCGCCGCGCAACTCCACCAGCGGCTTGCCCGGGTATCGGGTCGAGGCATGGCGGGCGGGGATGACGATCAGCACCGACATGTCAGGCCTTCACCAGCAGGACGCCCGGGGCAAAGGCGATAAAGAAGGGGTTTTCGAAGCCCGGCTTGCCATAGGCCAGCGGCGTGTGGTCGTCGAAGCGCACGACCTCGCCCCCGGCGCCGCGCAACACGGCGTCGCCCGCCGCGGTGTCCCACTCCATCGTCCGGCCCAGACGGGGATAAAGATCCGCCTCTCCGGTCGCGACAAGGCAGAACTTCAGCGAGGATCCGGCACTGGTCATGTCACGGACCGCATATTGGGCGATGTAGTCGTCGGTGGCCGCGTCCCGGTGCGACTTCGACGCCACGACCATCAGGCCGCGATTGTCGGGGATCGGGTTCACGCCGATGGGCACCGTCTTGCCGGGCTGATCGCCGAAGGGACCCTGCTCCTCGACCGAGCGGCCGTCGGCGGTCGTATAGAACAGCCGCCCCTTGGCCGGGGCATAGACCACCCCACGCAGGGGCACGCCGTTTTCCACATAGGCGATGTTGACGGTGAAGTCGCCGCGCCGCTGCACGAATTCCTTTGTGCCGTCCAGGGGATCGACGATCAGAAAGGTCTGCGCGGCCTGCGCATGGCTTGCCGCTTGTTCCTCGGTGATCAGGGGGATGTCGGGAAAGGCGTCGCGCAGCCCGGCCGAAATCAGCGCATCGGCGGCCTCGTCCGCGGCGGTGACGGGCGAATCGTCCGACTTGGCGCGGACCTCGAAGTCCTCGGCGCCATAGATTTCCATGATCCGGGCTCCGGCCTGCAACGCCAGGCGCCGCATCTCGGCGTTCAGTCGTTCAAAATCCATCTAGTTTCCTTCCCGGCCGGCCTGTTGCGCGCAGCCCCGCCGATTGTGACGGGCGCCCGATCCTCTTATGATGGGGGCAGAGGGCTTGGGCAAGCGCCCGCAGGAACGGACAGCGAAAGGCGGGCGCAGGCATTGTTCATCCAGCGAAAGAACCGCACCGTCGTCCAGGCCGCCGGGACGACCCTGGGCCTGATCTATCACCAGACCGTCTACAACCTGCGCAACGACCATCGCAACGCGATCGTGGGCCTGCTGCTGACGATCCTGCAGTCGTCGATCTTCATGATGGCCTTTCTGCTGATCTACCTGATCATGGGAGTGCGAAACTCGCCCATCCGGGGCGACTTCATGCTGTATCTGATGTCGGGCATCTTCATGTTCATGATCCATGTCCAGACATCGGGCGCGGTGGCCGGCAGCCATTCGGTGTCGGGCGGGCTGGTCAAGCACCAGCCGCTGAACCCCGCCATCCTGATCGCCTCGGCGGCGCTTGCGGTCCTGTATCGGCAAACGATCAGCTGCATCGCGATCCTGTGGCTGTATCACGTGCTGATGACGCCCATCCATTTCGACTTCTGGCCGGGCAGCCTGGCGATGTATCTGCTGTCCTGGTTCTCGGGCGGGTGCATCGGGCTGGTGTTTCTGGGCATAAGACCCTGGTCGCCGCGTGCGTCCAAGCTGGTGACGACGGCCTATCAGCGCATCAACATGTTCGCATCGGGCAAGATGTTCGTGGGAAACGTGCTGCCCAACGCGCTTCTGCCCTGGTTCGTCTGGAACCCGCTGTTCCACATCATCGACCAGCAGCGGGGCTTTCTGTTCATCAACTACACTCCCCTGAAATCCGATCCGCTTTACGCGCTGTGGTTTTCGCTGGCCGCGATGATGATCGGGCTTCTGATCAACTTCACCACCCGCAAATACGAATCCCTCAGCTGGAGCGCGGCTGATTGAACGCGCGCAAATTGGCCGCATCCGGCGCTTGCGGGGCTTCAAACCATCCCTATATACACCCCCGAAGCGTCCGGCCCGCCGGACCTGGAAATGCATTTGGGATCGGGCCTTGGGGGCCATAACGGACCTGAAGCCCTTTGGAATCGCCGCAAGAAGGAAACCAGTATGTCAAAAGTCATCGGCATCGACCTCGGCACCACGAACAGCTGCGTCGCGATCATGGACGGCAGCCAGCCCAAGGTCATCGAGAACAGCGAAGGCGCCCGCACCACGCCCTCCATCGTGGGCTTCACGGATGGCGAGCGTCTGGTCGGCCAGCCTGCCAAGCGCCAGGCGGTCACGAACCCCACCAACACCGTCTTCGCCGTCAAGCGCCTGATCGGCCGCCGCATCGGCGATGAGGCCGTGGAAAAGGACCGCAAGCTGGTCCCCTACAGCATCGTCGATGGCGGCAATGGCGACGCCTGGGTCGAGGTGAAGGCCGAGAAGTATTCGCCTGCCCAGGTCAGCGCGATGATCCTTCAGAAGATGAAGGAAACCGCCGAATCCTATCTGGGCGAAACGGTGACGCAGGCCGTCATCACGGTTCCCGCCTATTTCAACGACGCGCAGCGTCAGGCGACCAAGGATGCGGGCAAGATCGCGGGCCTGGAAGTCCTGCGCATCATCAACGAACCGACTGCGGCCGCCCTGGCCTATGGCCTGGACAAGAAGGACAGCAAGACCATCGCCGTCTATGACCTTGGCGGCGGGACCTTCGACATCACCATCCTGGAAATCGACGACGGGTTGTTCGAAGTGAAATCGACCAACGGGGACACGTTCCTGGGCGGCGAAGACTTCGACATGCGGATCGTCAACTATCTGGCGGACGAGTTCAAAAAGGAACACGGCGTCGATCTGACCAAGGACAAGATGGCCCTTCAGCGCCTGAAGGAAGCCGCCGAAAAGGCCAAGATCGAGCTGTCCTCGTCCTCGCAGACGGAAATCAACCAGCCGTTCATCTCGATGGACAAGAACAGCGGCACGCCCCTGCACCTGGTCATCAAGCTGACCCGCGCCAAGCTGGAAAGCCTGGTCGCCGACCTGATCAAGCGCACCATGAAGCCGGTCGCCGACGCCATCAAGGACGCGGGCGTGTCGAAATCCGACATCGACGAGATCGTCCTGGTCGGCGGCATGACCCGGATGCCCAAGGTGATCGAGGCCGTCACCGAGTTCTTCGGCAAGGAACCCCACAAGGGCGTCAACCCCGACGAGGTCGTGGCCCTGGGCGCGGCCATCCAGGCCGGCGTGTTGCAGGGTGACGTGAAGGACGTGGTCCTGCTGGACGTCACGCCCTTGTCGCTGGGCATCGAAACCTTGGGCGGCGTCTTCACCCGCCTGATCGACCGCAACACGACGATCCCGACCAAGAAGTCGCAGATCTTCTCGACCGCGGAAGACAACCAGAACGCCGTGACGATCCGGGTCTTCCAGGGCGAACGGGAAATGGCGGCCGACAACAAGCTGCTGGGCCAGTTCAACCTGGAAGACATCCCGCCCGCGCCACGCGGGTTGCCGCAGATCGAGGTAACCTTCGACATCGACGCCAACGGCATCGTGTCGGTTTCGGCCAAGGACAAGGGCACCGGCAAGACGCAGAACATCACCATCCAGGCCTCGGGCGGTCTGACCGACGAGGATATCGAGCGGATGGTGAAGGACGCCGAAGCCAATGCCGAGGCTGACAAGTCCCGCCGCGAGGTGGTCGAGGCCAAGAACCAGGCCGAAAGCCTGATCCATTCGACCAAGAAGTCGCTGGAAGAACATGGCGACAAGGTCGATGGCTCGACCGTCGAGGCGATCGAACTGGCCATCGGCGCCCTGGAAGAATCGCTGAAGTCGGAAGACGCCGGCAAGATCCGCGGTGGCATCCAGAACGTGATGGATGCATCGATGAAGCTGGGCGAGGCGATCTACAAGTCGCAGCAGTCGACGAATGACGGCGGCGATGACGATGGCGACCGCCCGCGCAATGTCGATGAAGACATCGTGGATGCCGATTTCGAGGATCTCGGCGAAGACAAGAAGCGCGGCTGATCCGGGCCGCACCCTATCGGGCCGGTCCGCGGGATGACGCGGGCCGGCCATTTCGTTGGGGAACCAGACAGGACAAAAGATGGCCAAGCGTTGCTATTACGAGGTTCTGGGCGTGACGCGCGGGGCCTCGGCCGAGGAAATCAAGAAGGCCTATCGCCAGAAGGCGAAGGAACTGCATCCCGACCGCAACAAGGACAATCCCCAGGCCGAGGCGCATTTCAAGGAAGCCAACGAGGCTTATGACTGCCTCAAGGACGACCAGAAGAAGGCCGCCTATGACCGCTTCGGCCATGCAGCCTTTGAAGGCGGCGGTGGCGGCTTCGGGGCGCGCGGCGCGCATCCGGGCGATTTCGGCAGCGCCTTCGCCGACGTGTTCGAGGATCTGTTCGGTGACATGATGGGACGGCGCGGCGGCGGCGGGGGACGGTCCCGCGCCCAACGCGGCCAGGACCTGCGCTACAACCTGCGCGTCAGCCTGGAAGACGCCTATACCGGCCTGAAGAAATCCATCACTGTCCCGGGCTCGGTCGCCTGCGGCGAATGCGAGGGAACCGGGGCCGAGGGCGCGACACAGCCTGCCGCCTGCCCCACCTGCGCGGGCATGGGCAAGGTTCGCGCGCAGCAAGGCTTCTTCACCGTCGAGCGCACCTGCCCCACCTGCGGCGGCCAGGGCCAGATCGTCAAGAACCCCTGCAAGGCCTGCCATGGCGCGGGCCGCATCGAACGCGAACGGACGCTGTCGGTGAACATCCCCGCAGGCGTGGAAACCGGCACCCGCATCCGCCTGGCCGGCGAGGGCGAGGCAGGCTTGCGCGGTGGCCCGGCGGGGGACCTGTATATCTTCATCGAGGTGCAGGACCACGCGATCTTCCTGCGCGACGGCAAGATCCTGGCCTGCCAGGTTCCGGTCAGCATGGCCACCGCCGCCCTGGGCGGCGAGGTCGAGGTGCCGACCATCGACGGCGGCCGCGCCCGCGTGAAGGTTCCGGCAGGCAGCCAGTCGGGCCGCCAGATGCGTCTGCGCGGCAAGGGAATGCCGCCCCTGCGCCACGGCCCCGGCGCCGGGGGGGAACCGGGCGACATGCTGATCGAACTGGTCGTCGAAACACCCGTGAACTTGACCGCCCGCCAGCGTGAACTGCTGCGAGAGTTCGAGGCCGAGCAGGCCAACAACAGCCCGCAGTCGGACAGCTTCTTCGACAAGGTGAAAAGCTTCTGGGACGGCATGACCCGGTGAACCGGTCGCGTTAATCCTTTTTTCACCTGCGTGGGTCCATGCTGTCGCCATGGACCCGAATCGCACCTTTGGCGAAATGCCCCTGCCGCTGTTCCAGCCCGCCTTGGACGAGGCGGTCCCGACCATCCTGTCCCATCGGGGCAAGGCTCCTTCATATCTCGCCGATCACCGCGCGCGGCTGCGGGAACGCTTCATGACGGGCGGCGCAGGGGCCATGCCGGACTACGAGATGCTGGAACTGGTCCTGTTCCGCGCCATCCCCCGCCAGGATGTCAAACCCCTCGCCCGCCGCCTGATCGAGGCCTTCGGCGATTTCAACCGCGTGCTTACGGCCCCCGCCGCACGGCTGGAACAGGTCGAGGGCGTCGGGCCGGCCGTAGTGACCGAACTGAAGATCGTCGAGGCCGCGGCACAGCGTATGGCCCGGGCCCGGATCATGCACCGCCCTGTCCTTTCGGGATGGGACGCGCTGCTGGATTATTGCCACACTGCCATGGCCCATCGCGAGATCGAGCAGTTCCGCGTCCTTTACCTGGATCGCAAGAACGTCTTGATCGCGGACGAGGAACAGGCCCGTGGCACGGTCGATCACGTCCCCGTCTATCCACGCGAAATCATCCGCCGGGCGCTTGAACTCAACGCCTCGGCCCTGATCCTGGTCCACAACCACCCTTCGGGCGATCCCACGCCGTCGGACGCCGATATCGCCATGACGGCCCGCATCGCCCAGGCGGCCGACAGCATGGGAATCACCATCCATGACCACCTGATCATCGGCAAATCCCGCGAACTGTCCTTCCGCAGCCAGGGCCTGCTTTGATCCCGTTCTGTGACCAAGCATCCCCGGGGGTGAGGACGCGATAGCGGCCGAAGGAACGGAAAGCCCCCTTTCCTTCTTGCAGCCGAACCCCTGCCTGCGACAACATGCGCGCGACAATTTTCCAACATCGGCTGGGGAACGGAGCCTTGCGGGCCGGCTTACCCGCTGGACTGACGGTTGATTGAAGGCTAGAACCGCCCCCGCGAAGGCTGCGACAATGCGCGGCCCGGATTGTCGTATCGGCCGGTCCCCGGCCCGAATTGGAGAATGACCCGTGTCCCACGCAGATGACCACGTAGGCACCCGGAGGGATTTCCTCTACTATGCCACGGCGGGCGCAGGCACGGTGGCCGCCGGTGCCGCCGCCTGGACGCTTGTGAACCAGATGAACCCTTCGGCCGACGTCCAGGCGCTTGCCTCGATCCAGGTCGATGTCAGCGGTGTCGCGGAAGGCACCCAGCTGACCGTCAAATGGCTGGGCAAGCCCGTGTTCATCCGCCGCCGCACCCCCGAGGAGATCGAAGCCGGACGGGCGGTCGACATCAGCGAACTGATCGACCCCACGGCGCAAAACGCCAATCTGGCCGGCGTGGAACCTGCCACCGACCAGAACCGCACCCTGGACGAAGCCGGCGAATGGCTGGTCCAGATCGGCGTCTGCACCCATCTGGGCTGCGTGCCCATCGGCGACGGCGCGGGCGACTTCGGTGGCTGGTTCTGCCCCTGCCACGGTTCGCACTACGACACTGCCGGACGCATCCGCCGCGGCCCCGCGCCGCAGAACCTGCACATTCCCGTCGCCGAGTTCCTCGACGACACAACCATCCAGCTGGGCTGAGGAGGGATCTCGATGGCCGGAATTCCGCACGACCATTACGAACCCGGGACGGGCTTCGAAAAGTGGCTGCACCGCCGCCTGCCGATTGTCGCGGTGATCTATGACACGATCATGATCCCCACGCCGAAGAACCTGAACTGGATGTGGATCTGGGGCATCGTCCTGATGTTCTGCCTGGTTCTCCAGATCATCACGGGCATCGTCCTGGTGATGCATTACACGCCGCATGTGGACATGGCCTTCGCCTCGGTCGAACACATCATGCGCAACGTGAACGGCGGCTATATGCTGCGCTACCTGCACGCGAACGGCGCCTCGTTGTTCTTCGTGGCAGTCTACCTGCACATGTTCCGCAACCTTTACTACGGCAACTACAAGGCCCCGCGCGAGGTGACCTATATCATCGGGATGCTGATCTATATCCTGATGATGGCGACAGCCTTCATGGGCTATGTGCTGCCCTGGGGCCAGATGTCCTTCTGGGGCGCCACGGTGATCACCGGCCTGTTCGGCGCGGTTCCCGGCGTCGGCGGGGCGGTCCAGCAATGGCTGCTGGGCGGACCGGCCGTGGACAATGCCACGCTGAACCGCTTCTTCTCGCTGCACTACCTGCTGCCCTTCGTGATCCTGGGCCTGGTGATCGTCCATATCTGGGCCTTCCACACCACCGGCAACAACAACCCCACCGGGGTCGAGGTGCGCCGCACCAGCAAGGAAGAGGCCGCCAAGGACACCCTGCCCTTCTGGCCCTATTTCGTGATGAAGGACATGTTCGCGCTTGGCGTGGTGCTGGTCCTGTTCTTCGCGGTGGTGGGCTTCATGCCGAACTACCTGGGCCACCCCGACAACTATATCGAGGCGAACCCGCTGGCGACCCCGGCCCACATCGTGCCGGAATGGTATTTCCTGCCCTTCTACGCGATCCTGCGCGCCTTCACGGCCGATGTCTGGATCGTGCAGATCGTCCAGTTCCTGTCCTTCGGCATCATCGACGCCAAGTTCTTCGGCGTTCTGGCGATGTTCGGCGCGATCCTGGTCATGGCGCTTGTGCCCTGGCTGGACACCAGCCGGGTCCGCTCGGGCCGTTACCGCCCGATGTTCAAGTGGTGGTACTGGCTTCTGGCCTTCGACTTCGTGCTGCTGATGTGGTGCGGCGCGATGCCGGCCGAGGAACCCTATGCCACGATCTCGCTGATCGCCTCGGCCTATTGGTTCGCGTATTTCCTGGTCATCCTGCCGGTCCTGGGCGTGATCGAGAAGCCCCAGCCGATGCCCGCCACGATCGAGGAAGACTACCTTGCGCATCACAATTCGCCCACGCGCATGGCCGAATAAGGAGAGCCGGACGATGACCCTGAGAACCAAGACGCTCACGGCTGCTCTGGCCCTGGCGATCTCTGCCGGCGGCGCGCTTGCGCAGGATGCCGCCGCGCCCGCACCGGCCCAGCAAGGGGCCGGCACGCAGCAACCGACGGAACCCGCAGCCACCACCCCCGCCCCCGAAGGCGAAGGGGTTGCCGTTCCGGCCCAGGCACCCGCTGCCGAAGCCGGATCGGGGGAAACCCCCGCCGGGGAATCCGCAACGGCGCCGACGCAATCCTCCGAGCCGACCTCGAACTCCGCCGGGGGCGAGCTGACGCCGATGGAAGCCCCGGAAGCGCCCGCGGCAACGGTGACGGACGGCGAAACCCCGGCCGAAGCCCCGCCCGCAGAAGCCGCCCCCGCCGAAGCCGCCCCGGCTGCACCTGCGGCCGAACCGGCAGCCGAGGCACCTGCCGCCGAAGCCCCCGCCGCCGAGGCGGATGATCCCGAACAAGACGCGGGCGAGGAAGCCGTTGACGCGGTCCAGGTGACGGAAGGTGACGAAGCCGCCGCCCCGGCGGAAACCACCGGCACGGTGGTCGCGGACGAACGCCACGACGACATCGAAGGCCAGGCCGAGGGCGAGGAAGACCACGGCGGCGACCACGGCGCCGCGCATATTGAGGACATCGCCTTCAGCTTCGAGGGACCGTTCGGTAAGTTCGACCAGTTCCAGCTCCAGCGCGGCTTGCAGGTCTATACCGAGGTCTGCGCGGCCTGCCACGGCATGAAGTTCGTGCCGATCCGCACGCTGCACGACGACGGCGGCCCCGGCCTGCCCGAGGATCAGGTCCGCGCCTATGCCGCGAACCTGACGCCGATCCTGGACCCCGACACGGGCGAGGAACGCGCCCGCCTGCCGACGGACCATTTCCCGACGGTGACGGGCGACGGCATGGGTCCTGATCTGTCGCTGATGGCCAAGGCCCGCGCGGGCTTCCACGGCCCCTACGGCACCGGCATCAACCAGTTGCTCAAGGGCATCGGCGGGCCGGAATACATCCACGCGATCCTGACCGGCTACACCGGCGAGGAAGTCGAACAGGCGGGCACGGTGCTTTACCAGAACACCGCCTTCCCCAGCGGCTACATCGCCATGCCGCCGCCGCTGTCGGACGATCTGGTGACCTATGAAGACGGCACCCCCGCCACGGTGGACCAGATGGCCCGCGACGTGTCGGCCTTCCTGATGTGGACCGCCGAGCCCAAGCTGACCTATCGCAAGCAGGTGGGCTTGGTGTCGGTGCTGTTCCTTATCGCGCTGACCTCGCTTCTGTATCTGACGAACAAGCGCCTCTGGGCGCCCCACAAGGGCAAGAAGCAGCATAGCTGATCCCGGTCATTTCCGGACAATCCTGGCGCGCCCCCTTGCGGGGCGCGTCTTTCGTTACTGGACAAGCATCGCGCCGCCCGGTCAGCATGGCGCGGGAATATCGGAGGAAGCATGGCGATCTGGAACCTGGGGTCGATCAACATCGACCATGTCTATCGGCTGGACCACTTGCCGCGCCCGGGCGAGACGCTGGCCGCGCGCAGCTATGTCCAGGGCCTGGGCGGCAAGGGGGCCAACCAGTCCATCGCCGCGGCCCAGGCGGGCGCCATCACGCATCACATCGGGGCCATGGGCGCAACCGATGACTGGGTGGTCGAGCGGTTGAAGAATGCCGGGGTCTGCACCGCCGACATCCTGCGCCTGCCCGGACAGGCGACAGGCCATGCCATCATCCTGCTGGACGGCAAGGCTGAAAATGCCATCGTCATCCACCCCGGTGCCAACCGCGCCATTGCCCCCTCGATGCTGGCAAAGCCGCTGTCGGCCATCAAGGCCCAGGACACGCTGCTTTTGCAGAACGAAACCGGATGCCAGGTCGAGGCCGCCAAGGCGGCGCGCCAGGTCGGCGCCCGTGTGATCTATTCGGCCGCGCCCTTCGACATCGACGCCGTGCGCGCCGTCCTGCCCTATGTGTCCATCCTGGCCATGAATGCGGGCGAGGCCGAGGAGCTGTTTGCCGCCATGCCGGGCGACCTGCCGGTCATGGGCCTGCTGATCACGCGCGGAGCCGAGGGCGCGGAATACCGCGACCTGACGACCGGCACCGTTCACCGGCAGGAAGCATTTCCCGTCACGCCTCTGGATACGACCGGCGCCGGGGATACCTTCGCGGGCTATTTCGCGGCAGCCCTTGACCGGGGCGACCCTGTCCCTGCCGCACTGCGGCTGGCAGCAGGCGCTGCGGCGCTGAAGGTGACCCGCGCAGGCGCGGGCGACGCCATTCCCAGCCTCGAGGAGGTGATCGGCTTTATCTCGAACCGGGTCTAGCCCAGCGAATAGCCGGTTCCCCGCACGGTGCGGACGGGGTTGTTGCCGCCGTTCTGCATCAGCGCCTTGCGCAGCCGGCCCACATGAACGTCAATGGTGCGGGTATCGACATAGATGTCGCGCCCCCAGACACGGTCCAACAGCTGTTCTCGCGTCCAGACACGGCCGGGTTTTTCCATCAGCGTGGACAGCAGCCGGAACTCGGTCGGGCCAAGGTGCAGCGCCTGCCCGGCGCGAAAGACGCGGTGTTCGGCCGCATCCAGGATGATGTCGCCGAAGGACAGGCGTTCGCCCATGCTGGCGGGCCGGGTGCGGCGCAGTTGCGTGCGCAGCCGGGCCATCAGTTCGACCACGGAATAGGGCTTCACGACATAATCGTCGGCGCCTGTTTCCAGGCCGCGCACGCGGTCGCTTTCCTCGCTGCGGGCGGACAGCATGATGATCGGGATGGACCGGGTCGCGGGGTCGGCCTTGACCTGGCGGCAGACCTCGATGCCCGAAACCTTGGGCAGCATCCAGTCCAGGACCATCAGGTCGGGCTGTTCCTCCTGGACCAGCAGCAGCGCGTCTTCGCCATTGTCGGCGACGACAACGGCAAAGCCCTCGGCCTCGAGGTTGTATTGCAGCACCTCGCGCTGTGCGCCTTCGTCCTCGACCACCAGGACGCAGGGGGATTGGCGCCCCATCTCAGCGCCCGGTCGGCAGGTCCGCGCCCAGATCCGGAACCCGGTTGTCCTTGGGTCGCGAATCGTCGGGCAGATCGCCGGTGACCAGATAGATCACCTGTTCGGCGATGGCGGTGGCCAGATCGCCCATGCGCTCGACATTCTTGGCGATGAAGTGCAGATGCATGCAGGCGGTGATGTTGCGCGGGTCCTCCATCATGTGGGTCAGGAACTCGCGGAACAGCGCGTTGTACATCTGGTCCACTTCCAGGTCGCGCTGCCGCACGTCCTCGGCCAGGGCAGCGTCGCGGCGGATATAGCTGTCAAGCGCGTCCTGGACCATCTTGCCCACCGCATTGCTCATCCGGCGCAGCGCGAGGCCCGCGCCGTCGATGGGCGGCATCTGCGACAGGACATGGGTCCGCTTGGCCATGTTCTTGGCGTAGTCGCCCACGCGTTCCAGCGAATGGGCGATCTTCATCACCGCCAGCACCATCCGCAGGTCGGTCGCGGTGGGCGCGCGCAGCGCGATCAGCCGGGCCGCGTCCTCGTTCAGTTGCGCTTCAAGGGCGTCGATGGCCTTGTCGCGGCGCCGGACCTGTTCGGCCAGTTCCTCGTCCCGGGTTTCCAGGGCGGTGGCGGCGTCGGTGATCGCGGCCTCGACCATGCCCCCCATCTTGACCGCCAGGGCCTGGATCGTCTCCAGGTCGCGGTCGAAGGCCGATGAGATATGCTTCTCGCGGTTCATGTGTCCTGCCCCTTTTGTCAGCCGATCCGGCCCGAGATATAGGCTTCGGTCCGGCTGTCCCGCGGCCTGGTGAAGATGTCGTCGGTGTCGCCGTATTCGACCAGGTTGCCCAGGTGGAAGAAGGCCGTCTTCTGGCTGACGCGCGCGGCCTGCTGCATCGAATGGGTCACGATCACCACGGAAAACTGCTCGCGCAGCTCCTCGATCAGGTCCTCGACCTGGGCGGTGGCGATGGGGTCAAGCGCGGAACAGGGTTCGTCCATCAGCAGGACTTCGGGGCTGGTGGCAACGGCGCGGGCGATGCACAGGCGCTGCTGCTGGCCCCCCGACAGCCCGGTGCCGGGTTCCTGAAGGCGGTCCTTGACCTCGTTCCACAGGGCCGCGCCGCGCAGGGCCTTTTCGACGATCCCGTCCAGTTCGGACCGGTTGCGGGCAAGGCCGTGGATGCGCGGGCCGTAGGCCACGTTGTCGTAGATCGACTTCGGGAACGGGTTCGGCTTCTGGAAGACCATGCCCACCTTGGCGCGAAGCTGCACCGGATCCACGCGGCGGTCATAGACATCCTCGTTGTCCAGCAGGATCTGGCCCTCGACCCGCGCGATCGGGATGGTGTCGTTCATGCGGTTGATGCAGCGCAGGAAGGTGGACTTGCCGCAGCCCGACGGGCCGATGAAGGCCGTCACGGTCTTGTCCAGGATGTCGACGTCCACATCCTTCAGGGCGTGCTTGTCGCCGTAATAGACCTGCACCTTGCGGGCCTGGATCTTGATGTCGTCGGGGGTCACGGCAGTCTCCACACGGCGGTTCGTGTCATACATATTGGCCTCCTTACGGCCGATTACCACCGGCGCTCGAACCTGCGGCGCAACCAGATGGCCAGCAGGTTCATGCACAAGAGGAAGATCAGAAGAACGATGATCGCGCCCGAGGCCCGCTCGATGAAGGCGGGGTCGGACCGCTGGGTCCAGTTGAAGACCTGCACCGGCAGGGCCGAGGCCGGGTCCATCAGCCCGCCCGGCAGCCCGTCGGGGAAGTTGCGCACGAAGGCCACCATGCCGATCAGCAGCAGGGGCGCGGTTTCGCCCAGGGCCTGCGCCAGGCCGATGATCGTGCCGGTCAGGATGCCGGGCATGGCCAGGGGCAGGACATGGTGGAAGACCGACTGCATCTTCGACGCCCCCACGCCCAAGGCCGCGTCGCGGATGGAGGGCGGCACCGCCTTCAGCGCCGCGCGGGTCGAGATGATGATGGTGGGCAGCGTCATCAGCGTCAGCACCAGCCCGCCCACGATGGGCGCGGATTGGGGCAGGCCAGCGAAGTTGATGAAGGCAGCCAGTCCCAGGATGCCGAACACGATGGACGGCACCGCTGCGAGGTTCGAGATATTGACCTCGATGATGTCGGTCAGGCGGTTCTTGGGCGCGAATTCCTCCAGGTAGATGCTGGCGGCGACGCCGATGGGCACGGACAGGACCAGCACCACCAGCATCATGTAGAGCGAACCCAGGATCGCCACGCCCACGCCCGCGGCTTCCGGCCGCTGGTCGGACGCATCCGCATTGGTCAGGAAGTTCCAGTTGAAGCGGGTGACCATTTCCCCGCGATCGGCCAGTTCCTGGGCCAGCATCAACTGCTGGGGCGAGGTGTTGCTGTCGCGTTCCGCGCTGTCCATCGTCACGCGGCCCTTGAAATAGCCGTCGATCCGGCCGCCCACCAGCACGTCGAACTCGACCGTCTGGCCGACCAGCTCGGGGTTCGCCAGCACCCGGTCGCGCACCTGGGCCGAGGCTTCCCTCGAGATCAGCCCGTCGATGTCGGCTTCGGACAAGCCCTCGATCTGGATGCCGTGGCGCGCGATCGTCCCGTCCACTGCGGCGTCCAGCACGCGCCCATAGGCCAAGGTCAGCACCTTGGCCATCTCGGCCGGGTCGCGGTTGCCGTTCGGATCCAGAACCTCGGCGTCCAGCGTCACCGGAATGTTCAGATAGGTTTGGCGGAAAGCGCCAGCCCCGCCCGTCAGGATCGTCGCCAGCAGCACCACCAGGGCGATCATCGAAATCGCGATGGCGATCACGCCATAAAGGCGGAAGCGGCTCTCGGCGGCATTGCGGCGGCGGGTGCGGTCGTCCTGCGCCAGCAGGGATCCCGTGCGGCGGCCGGGCATGGCGGCGGCGGGCTGGGACAGCGGCAGATCGGTCATTCGTATTGCTCGCGATATTTGCGCACGATGTAGAGCGCGACCACGTTCAGGGCCAAGGTGATGACGAACAGCGTCAGGCCCAGGGCAAAGGCCACCAGTGTCTCGGGCGAGTTGAAGTCGCTGTCGCCAGTCAGCTGGCTGACGATCTTGACGGTGATGGTGGTCATCGCCTCCAGCGGGTTCAGGCTCATCTGCGCGGCGGCACCCGCGCCCAGCACCACGATCATCGTCTCGCCGATGGCGCGGCTGGCGGCCAGCAGGACGGCGCCGACGATCCCCGGCAGGGCCGCGGGCAGCACCACCTGGCGCACGGTTTCCGAAGGTGTCGAGCCCAGGCCCAGGGCACCGTCGCGCAAGGACTGGGGTACCGCGTTGATGATGTCGTCGGACAGCGAACTGACAAAGGGGATCAGCATGATGCCCATGACCAGCCCCGCCGTCAGCACGGACGACCCCGAATTGCCCAGCCCCAGCGGTTGCGCGAAATAGTCGCGCAGAAGCGGGCCGACGGTGATCAGGGCGAACAGGCCATAGACGATGGTGGGGATCCCGGCCAGGATCTCGATCGCGGGCTTGACGATGCTGCGCACGCGGCCGCTGGCATATTCGGACATGTAGATGGCGGCGAACAGCCCGATGGGCACCGCGACCAGCAGCGCGATGAAGCTGATGTAAAGCGTGCCCCACAGCAGCGGCACGATGCCCAGTTGCGAATTGCCCTGGAAACGGGGCGTCCATTCGGTGCCGAAGAAGAAGGTCCGCCAGTCATAGACCTGGAAAAAGCGTCCCGTCTCGAAGACCAGGGACAGCACGATCCCGGCGGTGGTCACGATGGCGATCAGCGAACACAGCATCAGAAGGCCCAGGACCATCCGCTCGACTGCGTTGCGGGCCTGGAACTGCTGCCCGATCCGGGTAACGCCCAGGCCCAGCCCGACCACCCCCGCCCCCAGGGCCAGAAGACCCACCACCGGCCCGGCTTCGGCCGACAGGACACCGGCCATGCGCAGCAGGCCCGCCAAGGCCAGCACCGCCAGAGGCGGGAACAACGCGGTCAGCGCGACGCTGTAGCCGTGATAGGTGGGGCGGCTGTGCAGCTTGCGGACATCAGGACCGGCCGAGGCAAAGGCCCGGCTGCGGCCGATGATGTAACCGGCTGCCGCCAGCAGGAAACTTGCAAAAATGGCCCATGACAATGGCATTCGGGCGGTCCTTCAAGGAACGGGAAAAGCGGAAGGCGGCAGGTTCTTTCTGCCGCCCGCCTGCCTGTTACTGCATCACCGTCTCGTTGGCGACGGCTTCCTGGGTCGCGGCCAGTTCCGGGTCCGACACCAGGCCGTATTCGGCCAGCGGGCCGTCGGGGCCGGCGATCTCGTCAGCCACGAAGAACTCGACGAATTCCTTCAGGCCGGGGATCACGCCGATATGGGCCTTCTTCACATAGAAGAACAGCGGGCGCGACACCGGATATTCGCCCGAGGCGATCGTTTCGGTCGAGGGCGAGACGCCCGAGATCGTGCCGACCTTCAGCTTGTCGGTGTTGTTTTCATAGAAGGACAGACCGAAGACGCCGATCCCGTTGGGCGAGCTTTCGATGCGTGCCAGCGTTTCGGTATAGTCGCCGTCGATGTCCACGGCCCGGCCGTCGGTGCGCAGCGTCATGCAGGCTTCCTCGGCCGCGTCCTCGTCCATGCCGGATGCGACAAAGGCTTCCATGGCGCCCGACTCCTCGCAGCCGGCCAGGATGACCTTTTCCTCGAAGACTTCGCGGGTGCCGTGCTTGGTGCCGGGAATAAAGGCCAGGATTTCCTGCTCCGGCAGATCCGGGTTCACCTCGTTCCAGTTGGCGGCGGTGTTGTCGACGACCTGGCCGTCCTTGACCACCTTCGCGGACAGGGCGTTGAACCAGTCGGCGGGGGTATAGGCGAAGTCGGGGCCGCTGGACGCATTGGCGAAGACGATGCCGTCATAGCCGATGCGGACTTCCATGATGTCGGTCACGCCGTTGGCGGTGCAGGTCTCGCGTTCCGCGTCGCGCATGGGGCGGCTGGCATTGGCGATGTCGATGGTGTTCTCGCCCACGCCTTCGCAGAACTTCTGCAGCCCGCTGCCGGTGCCGCCGGATTCCACGACCGGAACGGGGAAGTCCATGTTCTCGCCGAAGACCTCGGCCACGATGGTGGAATAGGGCAGCACGGTGGACGAACCGGATACCTGGACCTGATCGCGGGCGGCAGCGGCACTGGCCGAGGCGGCAATCACGGCCAGGGCCGAGACGGTGAATTTCACTGTGGACATGGATCTCTCCTGTTACTTCACGCCCAGTCGGGGGCTGTGCGTGACCTAAGCGCCACGGGTGACGCTTGTGCGAAAGAAACATGACCCTTTTATGACACGCCGTAGATTTGTGACGTTTTGGGTTCAGTTTTGCGGCAATTCGCCGATCAGACCCCGCTGGCCCCCGGTCTGCGCCCGGTCCATCAGCAGATGGTCCAGGATGACGCAGGCCGCCATTGCCTCGGCCACGGGGACTGCGCGAATCCCCACGCAGGGGTCGTGGCGGCCCTTGGTGATCAGGTCGATTTCCTGCCCGTGCCGGTCGATGGTGCGGCGCGGCGTGGTGATGGAACTGGTCGGCTTGACCGCAAAGCGCACCACGATGGGCTGGCCGGTGCTGATGCCGCCCAGGATGCCGCCCGCGTGGTTCGAGAGGTAAATCGGACCATCATTGCCCATGCGGATCTCGTCGGCGTTGTCGGTGCCGGTCAGGGCGGCCGCCGCCATCCCCTCGCCGATCTCGACGGCTTTCACGGCGTTGATCGACATCATCGCGGCGGCAAGATCGGTATCCAGCTTGGCATAGACCGGTGCGCCAAGGCCCGGCGGGCAGCCTTCGACCAGAACCTCGATGGCGGCGCCGACGCTGTCCTGCGCCTTGCGGATCGTGTCGAGGTAGTCGGACCACCGGTCCACGGCCGCCGCGTCGGGCAGGAAGAAGGGGTTGTCGTCGAGGGCGGTTGGGTCGAAGCGCGCCCGATCCAAGTGCAGCGTTCCCATCTGCACCATGTATCCGGTGATCCGCAGGTCGGGCAGCAAGTCGCGCAGCACCGCCTGCGCCACGCCCCCGGCCGCCACCCGGGCCGCCGTTTCGCGAGCGCTTGACCTGCCGCCGCCGCGATAGTCGCGATGGCCATATTTCAGGTGATAGGTAATGTCGGCATGGCCGGGGCGGAAGGCCTGCGCAATCTCGCCATAGTCCTTGGACCGCTGGTCGGTGTTCTCGATCATCAGCTGGATCGGCGTGCCGGTGGTGCGGCCCTCGAAGACGCCGGACAGGATGCGGACCTGGTCGGCTTCACGTCGCTGGGTGGTGTGCTTTGAGGTGCCGGGACGGCGGCGGTCCAGGAATTGCTGAATATAGGCTTCGTCCATGGCCACGCCGGGGGGCACGCCATCGACGGTGGCGCCAAGGGCGGGACCATGGCTTTCGCCCCAGGTGGTGAACCGGAACACGCGGCCGAAGGTGTTGAAGCTCATGCGGTTTCCTTGCTCAGGGCTTTCAGTTCATAGATCAGGTCCAGCGCCTCGCGCGGGGACAGGGCGTCGGGATGGATGTCCTTCATCCGCGCCTCAAGCGGGCTTTCCTTGGCCCTGGGCGCAACAGGCGCGGGCGGCGCGGCGCGGAACAGGGGCAGGTCGTCGATCAGGGCGGCGGGGCGGGCCGCGCCCTCGCGTTCACCCGATTCCAGCGCGTCCAGCACGGCGCGGGCGCGGTCCACGACGGATGCCGGAAGCCCCGCCAGCCGCGCCACCTGCACGCCATAGCTGCGGTCGGCGGCACCCTTCCTGACCTCGTGGAGGAAGATCACCTCGCCTTCCCATTCCCGCACCGCGACGGTGGCGTTTTCCACGCCGTCCAATTTCGCCGAAAGGGCAGTCATCTCGTGGTAATGGGTGGCGAACAGCGCGCGGCAGCGGTTCATCTCGTGCAGATGCTCCATCACAGCCCAGGCGATGGACAGCCCGTCCCAGGTCGCGGTGCCGCGCCCGATCTCGTCCAGGATCACCAGGGCGCGGTCGTCGGCCTGGTTCAGGATGGCGGCGGTTTCCACCATCTCGACCATGAAGGTGGACCGGCCCCGGGCAAGGTCGTCGGCGGCCCCCACGCGGCTGAACAACTGGCTGACCAGGCCGATATGGGCGCAACGGGCGGGGACAAAGGCCCCCGCCTGCGCCAGCACGGTGATCAGGGCGTTCTGGCGCAGGAAGGTGGACTTGCCCGCCATGTTCGGGCCGGTCAGCAGCCAGATCGCCGGGGTCTGGCCCTCGGTCAGCGCGCAGTCATTGGCGACGAAGCTTTCCGCCTTGCGCTTCAGCGCGCGTTCCACGACCGGGTGGCGGCCGCCCTCGATGACAAAGGCGCGGCTGTCATCGACCAGCGGACGCGTCCAGCCCTCGCCCGTGGCGATGTCGGCGAAGCCTGCGGCCAGGTCGATCTCGGCCAGGGCACGGGCGGCCTGCCCGATGGCCGCGGCCCGTTCCAGCACGGCGGCGCGCAGGCGGTCGAAGATGCCGCGCTCGATCTCCAGCGCACGGTCGCGGGCGTTGAGGATGCGCGTTTCCAGTTCCGACAGATCGACGGTGGTGAAGCGGATCTGGTTGGCGGTGGTCTGGCGGTGGATAAAGGTCGCGTTCAGGGGCGGGGCCATCATGCGTTCGGCATGGGTGGCGGTTGTCTCGATGAAATAGCCCAGCACGTTGTTGTGCTTGATCTTCAGGCTTTGCACCCCTGCAAGCGCTGCATAATCCGCCTGCATCCCGGCGATCACGCCCCGGCCCTCGTCGCGCAACCGGCGGGTCTGGTCCAGATCCGCGTCAAAGCCCGCCGCCACGAAGCCGCCGTCGCGCGCCAGCAGCGGCGGTTCGGCCACCAGCGCATCGTCCAGCAGCCGGATCAGGTCATCATGCCCCGTCAGGTCGCGCGCGGCATCCGCCAGCACCGGCGCGGCCTCCCCCGGCAGCCGCGCCGCGATGGCCGCGCCCTGCGACAGTCCCGCCCGGATCGCGGCCAGATCGCGCGGCCCGCCTCGGTCCAGCGCCAGCCGCGACAAGGCGCGGTCCATGTCAGGCACGCGCGACAGCGCCGTTCGCAGATCGCCCGTCAGGCGGGGATCATCGACCAGCATCGCCACTGCGTCATGGCGCGCATGGATCAGCGCCAGGTCGCGGGACGGGGCGCTGATGCGCCGTTCCAGCAGCCGCGCGCCCGCAGCCGTCACCGTCCGGTCGATGGCCGACAGCAGCGATCCCTCGCGCCCGCCCGACAGGGCCTGGGTCAGTTCCAGGTTGCGCCGGGTCGCCGCGTCGATCCCCATCGCCCCGCCCGCGCGTTCGCGCACCGGCGGGCGCAGCAGAGGCAGCTTCCCCTTCTGCGTCAGGTCCAGGTAATCGACGATGGCGCCCATGGCCGCCAGTTCGGCGCGGGTGAACGATCCGAAGCCATCCAGCGTCTCCACGCCGTAAAGCGCGCAAAGCCGCCGTGCGCCGGCCGCGCTGTCGAAGGCGCTTGCGTGCAGGTCCGTCAGCGCCGCCCCCGCATCCGCCGCCAGATCGTCCAATCCCGACCCGTCGCAGGCCAGCAATTCGCGGGGCGCGAGCCGGGCCAGTTCCGGGGCCAGCCGGGCATGGGCGCAGTCCATCACCTGGAAGACGCCGGTCGAGATATCCACCCAGGCCAGCGCGCAATCCTCGCGCACCTGGGCGAAGGCCGCCAGATAGTTGTGGCGCCGCGCCTCCAGCAGCGATTCCTCGGTCAGGGTGCCGGGCGTCACCAGCCGCACCACATCGCGGGCGACGACCGATTTCGACCCGCGCTTCTTCGCCTCGGCCGGATCCTCCATCTGCTCGGCAATGGCAACGCGGAACCCCTTGCGGATCAGCGTCAGCAGATAGCCTTCGGCCGCATGGACCGGCACGCCGCACATCGGAATGGGTTCGCCCCCATGGGTGCCGCGCTTGGTCAGCGCGATGTCCAGGGCGGCGGCCGCGGCCACGGCGTCGTCGAAGAACATCTCGTAGAAATCGCCCATGCGATAGAACAGCAGGGCGCCGGGATTGGCGTCCCGGATCGCCAGATATTGCGCCATCATCGGCGTGGGCTGATCGGTCATGTCCTTCGTCATGGCGGCGTTTCTAGCCGCTTGCGGCGGGCTGCGAAATCCCTACATTCAAAGGCACCTCGGGGGGCCATCCGGCTGAGACGCGAAAGCGGACCCGTTGAACCTGATCCGGCTAACACCGGCGGAGGGAAGGTGACGCTGTCCTTTCTTTCGAACCACTTGTGGAAAGGATACGGCGATGAAACTGCCCGTGATGCTTGCCCTTCTGGCCGCCACCCCCGCCGTGGCGCAGGACAAGCCCGTCCTGACCGTCTATGCGGGCGAATCCATCACCAGCGAATGGGGGCCCGGCCCGAAGATCGAGGAAGGGTTCGAGGCCTTCTGCGACTGCGACCTGCGCTTCATGACCGGGGACGAGTTGTCGCGCATCCTGATGGAGGGCGAACGGACCGAGGCCGACATCGTCTTCGGCCTCAACACCGACGTGACTGCCCGCGCCCGGGCATCCGGCCTTTTCGCGCCGCACGGGCAGGACACGACCAGCCTGTCGCTGCCGATCGGATGGACCGACGACATCTTCCTGCCCTACAACTGGGGCGAGACGGCCTTTGTCTATGACGAAACCCGGCTGGAAAATCCGCCTGCCAGTTTCGCCGAACTGCTGGAGGCGCCCGACGACCTGAAGATCGTGATCCAGGATCCGCGGTCTTCGGTCAGCGGCCTGGCGCTGCTCTTGTGGGTGAAGTCGGTCTATGGCGACCAGGCACCCGACGCCTGGGCCAAGCTTGCCCCCAAGGTGCTGACCGTGACCAAGGGCTGGTCCGAATCCTACGGGATGTTCACGGAAGGAGAGGCCGACATGGTCCTGTCCTATACCACCTCGCCCGCATATCACATCGCAGCCGAGGATGACGTGACCAAGAAGGCCGCGATCTTCCCCGAAGGCCATTACTTCATGGCCGAGGTCGCGGCACAGGTCCGCACCACAGACCAGCCGGAACTGGCGCAGGCCTTCATGGACTGGATCCTGACACCCGGGTTTCAGGCGACCATTCCGCTGGCCAACTGGTCGCTGCCCGCCAAGCTGCCCCAGGACCAGTGGCCCCAGGTGATGCGCGACCTGCCGCGCCCCGAAAAGACCCTGTTCTATAGCGAGAACGAGGCCGAAGCCCTGCGCCAGCCGGCACTTGACGAATGGCTTCAGGCATTCTCGCGCTGACGCGGGCCGAGGCCGGGGGCGCGCTTGCCGCAACGGCGCTGGCGGCGCTGATCCTGGGAACGCTGGGCGCGGTCGCCTGGGCCGCGCAGGGCCTGGCGGGCCTTGGTCCCTGGGACTGGCGCGCGGTCTGGTTCACGCTGTGGCAGGCGGCATTGTCGGCCACGCTGTCGGCGCTGCTGGCCGTGCCGGTCGCCCGCGCCCTGGCGCGGCGGCCTTTTCCGGGGCGCTCGGCCCTGGTCACGCTGCTGGGCGCGCCCTTCATCCTGCCGGTGATCGTGGCGATCATGGGACTGGTCGCGGTCTTTGGCCGCAACGGCGCGATCAACGAGGCCCTGCGCCTAGCGGGCCTGCCCGAGGTTTCGATCTATGGCTGGCAGGGCGTGATCCTGGCGCATCTGTTCTTCAACCTGCCTTTGTCAGTGCGGCTGGTCCTGCAAGGCTGGCAGGCCATCCCCGCCGAACGCTTCCGGCTGGCCGCGTCGCTGGGCTTTGGCCCCCGCGACGTGGCGCGGCATCTGGAACGGCCGATGCTGCGGGCGGTGCTGCCCGGCGTCTGGCTGGCGGTGTTCCTGGTCTGCCTGACCAGCTTCACCGTGGCCTTGGCCCTTGGCGGGGGGCCGCGCGCAACCACGGTGGAACTGGCAATCTACCAGGCCTTCCGCTTCGACTTCGACTTGGGGCGGGCGGCAAGCTTGGGGCTGGTGCAGATCGGCATCTGCGTGGCGGCGATGGCCCTGGCGCGATGGATCGCAGTTCCGGCGGGTTTCGGCGCAGGGCTGGACGCGGATCACGTGCCCGAAGCGCCGGAGGGCTGGCATCGGATTAGCGACATGACTGTTATCACAATGGCCGCGGGCTTCCTGATCTGTCCCATGACTGCCGTGATCGCACGCGGGCTGCCGCAGATCCCCGACCTGCCGCCCGAGGTCTGGCAGGCGGCAGCGCGATCAGTGATCATGGCGCTGGTCTCGGCCCTGCTGGCGCTGGCCTTTTCGCTGACCCTTGCGCTGGCGCTGGCGCGCGGGCGGATGCGATGGGTGGAAACGGCGGGGATGCTGCCGCTGATCGCCTCGCCCCTGGTGCTGGGCACGGGGCTGTTCATCCTGCTGCGCGGCTGGTTCCTGCCACAGGCGCTTGCGCTGCCCGTGACGGTGGCGATCAATGCGGTGATGGCCCTGCCCTTCGGGTTGCGGGCGCTGATTCCCGCCGCGCGGACGCTGCACGAGGATTACGGACGGCTGGCCGATTCGCTGGATCTGCGCGGGCTGGCGCGGCTGCGCTATCTGATCCTGCCCCGGCTGGCCCGGCCGCTGGGCTTTGCGGGCGGGCTGGCGGCGGCCCTGGCGATGGGGGACTTGGGCGTGATCACATTGTTTGCAAGCGACCGGCCGACCCTGCCCTTGCAACTGTTCCAGCTGATGAACTCTTATCGCATGGACGATGCCTCGGCCTGCGCGGTGCTGCTGATGGCGATCAGCTTTGGCCTGTTCTGGATCTTCGACCGTGGGGGCCGCCTTGCTTGAGTTCGACGGCATCCACGTCACGCGCGGCAGCTTTGCCCTGTCCGCTGACCTGACCATTTCCAAGGGCGCGCGGGTGGCGGTGATCGGCCCGTCCGGGTCAGGGAAATCCACGCTGCTGTCGCTGGTTGGGGGGTTCCTGGCGCCAGACCAGGGCCGCATCCGCGTGAATGGACAGGATATCACCGCCCTTCCGCCGGGCCAGCGGCCGGTGTCGATGCTGTTCCAGGACCAGAACCTGTTCCCGCATCTGACCGTCGCGCAGAACGTGGGTCTTGGCCTGCGTCCCGACCTGCGCCTGTCGGAGGCGCAGCGCGCCCGCGTGGCGCAGGTGCTGGCCGAGGTCGGGCTGGAAGGCATGGGCTCCCGCCGCCCCGCCAATCTGTCGGGCGGCCAGCAAGGCCGCGTGGCCCTGGCGCGCGTCCTGCTGCGCGCGCGGCCCGTGCTGCTGCTGGACGAACCGTTCGCCGCGCTTGGCCCGGCCTTGAAGGGGGAGATGCTGGCCCTGCTGGCCCGCATCGCCGACCGAACCGATGCCACGGTGCTGATGGTCACGCATGACCCCGACGACGCCCGCAGCTTCGCGCCGTGGACGATCCTCGTGGATGACGGCGTGGCGCATCCGCCAGCGCCGACCGGGCCGCTGCTGGACAACCCGCCGCCGGGGCTGCGCGCCTATCTGGGCTAGAGGTTGAAGACCCGTTCCGGCTGCACCAACCCGCCCTGATAGCGGCCGATGCAGACCGGACCCTTGGCATCCGCGACCCAGACCAGATCGCCCCATTCCGCCGCGCCCGTCACCTGGCCAGGGTTGCCGTTGCGGATGCGGACCGCCCCTTCCGGCGTGGCGCGCAGCATGGGCAGGTCGGCCAGCGCGACCTCCAGCGGCAGAAGCTGGCTGTCCAACCAGTCTTGCGCGCTGCGGTCGATCCTGTCGAAGGGCACGGCGCCCTCGGCCTCGAACGGCCCCGACCAGGTGCGACGCAGATGCGCCACATGGCCCAGGCAGCCAAGCGCCCGGCCCAGGTCGCGGGCGATGGAACGGACATAGCCCCCCTTGCCGCAGATCATCTCCAGCCGCGCAGTGTCTTTGTCGCAATCCAGCAAAGCAAGACTTTGCACCCATAGGGGACGCGCGGCTAGATCCAGGTCCTCGCCCTCGCGCGCCAGGTCATAGGCGCGTTCGCCATCGACCTTGACGGCGGAGAAGGCCGGGGGAACCTGCATGATGTTGCCGGTGAAGGCGGGCAGCGCGGCTTCGATCGCGGCGCGGTCGGGACGGCTGGCCGAGGTCCGGACCACATCGCCCGAGGCGTCGTCGGTCGTGGTCTCGGCGCCCCAGTTGACCGTGAAGTCATAGCATTTCAGCGCGTCGGTGACGGTGGCGACGGTCTTGGTGGCCTCGCCCAAGGCGACGGCCAGGACGCCGGTCGCGTCGGGGTCCAGCGTGCCCGCATGGCCTGCCTTCTTCGCGTCAAGCGCCCAGCGGACCTTGGCCACCACCGCGGTCGAGGTCACGCCCGCAGGCTTGTCCACGATCAGCCAGCCATTGATGTCGCGGCCCTTCTTGCGTGCCATCGGTTCCCCCGTAAAGCGAAGGCGGCGGCATAGCCAGCCGCCCGCGCAAGGTCAACCGGCCCAGATCACCCGGCGCTTTCGACCAGCCCGATGATCGGCCCCAGCGAACGCCCGAAATCCGCCCGGTTCACCCCCGGTGCATAAAGCCGGCTGATCGAGCCGTCGAAATAAAGCGCATCACGGACCCCAAGCCCGTCGCGGAACAGGCGGCCAAACTCGTGGAAGGTGACGGCGCGGTCCGATATCGCGAACCATGCCGTCTGCCCATCGGGCGAGACGCCGACGCCGTTCCTGACATAGCGGCTGTCGGAATCGACCAGGAAGCGCGGGTGCAGGTCGCCGTCGATGACCAGCATCGGCCCGGACTGCGTGGCAAGGCGGCAATCGGGACGGGCTTCGGCAAAGGCGCGGCTTTCGATGACCTGGAAGGGCCGCGCCCCGCCCGTGCAGAAGACGCCGTTCGGCAGCATCCCGAAATTGTCGTTGCTGGCCCCCGTGACGATGGGTTGCAACTCCACCCCGTCGATGACCAGCAGCCCTACGGGCCGGTAGTCGGCGTGATACATCCCCGCATTCATGGCGAAGGCCAGGCTCTCGCCCTGCCCCAGGGTCGCGCGGACATTGCTGAAGTTACGCAGCGGCTGGCCGTCCGCGCCGTCCTGCCACAAGCGCAGCGCGGGTTCCTGCGCGGCCGAGACCTCGCAGACGACATAGCCCTGGCCGTCATGGGTCATGCGGCCGCAGCCATCGGCCGATGCCGGGATCGCCATCGCGAACAGCATTCCGACCGCCATGCCCAGGGGGCGCAGGTCAATCCTCATCGCCGTCCTCGTCCACGCCTTCCACGTCGCGGCGGACGCGTTCGTCGGCGAACAGGCGGCGGGTGTCGTCCAGGCGGTCAAAGGTCTCGTCCAGCTGGAAACGCAGTTGCGGCGCGTATTTCAGCGTCATCGCCTTGGCGACCAGGTGGCGCAGCTCGGCCGAATTGCGGCGCAGCGCGGCCAGGGCCTCCTCGGCGTCGTTGCCACCCAGGGGAAGCACATAGGCTGTCGCCACCTTCAGGTCGGGCGAGGTGCGAACCTCGCCGACGGTGATCGAATGGCGGTTCAGGTCCGGGTCATGCACGTCGGCGCGCAACAGCACGTCGGACAGGGTGCGGCGGATCAGCTCGCCCACGCGAAGCTGCCGCTGCGAGGGGCCGGAGCCATGGGAAAAACGGTTCTGTGCCATGCGTCCCGATGTAGGGGGTCGCGGGGCGCGCCGCAACGGGATATGAGGCGGGAAAACACCGGAGGCCCCATGAGCGATTTGCAGAACACGGACGCGCCCGCCTTGCCGGGGATCGTCGTCACCGGCGCCTCGGGCCGGATGGGGCGGATGCTGGTCCGCCTGATCGCCGAGCACCCAGAGGTGCGGCTGGCGGGCGCCCTGGAACGCGCGGGCCATCCCTGGATCGGCCGTGACGTGGGTGAATGCTTGGGCGGGGCGCCGGTCGGCGTGACAGTCAGCGACGATGCGGTGGCGGTCATCGCGCAGGCGCAGGCGGTGATCGATTTCACCGCCCCTGCCGCCACGGTCGCCTTTGCCGAACTGACCGCGCAGGCCCGCGCGGTCCATGTGATCGGCACCACCGGTCTGGAACAGGCGCATCTGGATTACCTCAAGGCCGCCGCGCGCCACGCGCCCATCATCCGCGCCGGCAACATGAGCCTGGGCGTGAACCTGCTGGTTGGCCTGACCCGCAAGGTCGCCGCCGCCCTGGGCGAGGATTGGGACATCGAAGTGGTCGAGGCCCATCACCGCATGAAGGTCGATGCGCCCTCGGGCACCGCGCTGATGCTGGGCGAGGCCGCCGCCGAAGGGCGCGGCAGGACGCTGGCCGAACTGCGTACGCCCGCGCGCGAAGGCATCACCGGCGCGCGCGAGCCCGGCAGCATCGGCTTTGCGGCCATCCGGGGCGGCGACGTGGTGGGCGAACATGACGTGATCTTCGCGGGCGAGGGCGAACGGATCGTCCTGCGCCATCTGGCGACCGACCGGGCGATCTTCGCGCGCGGCGCGATCCGCGCGGCGATCTGGGGCCAGGACAAGGGACCGGGCGAATACGACATGCAGGACGTGCTGGGGCTGAACTAGCCCCGCATCACGCCCCTTACGGCTGGATCGTGCAGCAGCCCGACAGCAGGGACGGCTGTTCCCCATGCAGCACCAGCGTTGCCGCCAGCCCGAACAGCCGGTCCGACATCCCGTCCGAACAGATCTGGGGATGCGAGAACAGCGTCATGTCCCGCGCCACGACCACCCTCGACGGATCGCGGAAGATGCCGCTGTCCAGCACGCCCTGCACCGGACGGCGGTCGCCCGCCTGATCGTCGGGGCTGCGCAAAACCAGATCGCCGCCTTCCACCTTGGCGTCCCAGAAAGGCTCGGTCCCCAGGCAGCGGAAAGCGGGCGGCAGTTCCCCCGGCTGCCAGACATCGGTGCGATAGGCCAGATAGCGCGCCGAGACCCAGCCCGACCCCTCGCCCGTGTTGACCCGTGCCCAGCCCTGGCGTTCCTCGACCACCTCGATCCGGAAGGCGTCAGGGGCCAGGGTGCCGATGATGGCTGCCTTGGCATTGGGTTCGGCCCGGATGTTCAGCACGTCATCGGAAGCGACGCCCGTCACATCGAACAGGGTGGGCAGGATGTATTCCTGCGTGGCAAGGGCGGGACCGGCAAGGGCAAGTGTCAGGGCAAGGGCAGTGCGGAACATCGGGGCCTCCTTTTCCTTGGTCGCAGTTTAGCGGCTTTGCCGCCACATGCCACGGGCGCCGTTCACGGATGGTTCCCCCCGCCCGACGAAGCCGCTAGAACAAGCCCATGACAATGCGCCTGATCGCCGATGAAGACCTGACCGCCGCCCTGGCGCGGATGCTGGCTGCCACGACCCGGCCGGGGCAGACGATCCTGCTGGACGGGCCGGTGGGCGCCGGCAAGACCCATTTCGCCCGCGCCTTCATCCGCGCCCGCCAGGGCGACGCGGCCGAGGATGTGCCAAGCCCCACCTTCACCCTGGTCCAGACCTATGCCGATCCGATGGGGTCCGAGATCTGGCACGCCGACCTGTATCGCCTCACAGATCCGTCGGAACTGGCGGAACTGGGCCTGGACGAGGCGTTGACCGATGCGATCTGCCTGATCGAATGGCCCGACCGGCTGGAACGGCTGCCCCACGGGGCGCTCACGCTGTCCATCGCCGCCCATGCCGATCCCGATCTGCGCAGCGTCACCCTGATCGCACCCGACGCCGCGCGGGTCGCCGCCCGCGCGGTTTTCGTGGCGGGCGCGGGTTGGGCGGATGCGCGGGTGGTGCCGCTGGCAGGCGATGCCTCGGCCCGGCGCTATTTCCGGCTGACGGGCGCGGGGGGCAGCGCGGTGCTGATGGACGATCCCTCGGGCGCCTGCGCGCCCTTCGTGGCGATGACAGAGTGGCTGCGCGGCCACGGCCTTGGCGCGCCCGCGATCCTGGCGCAGGACCAGGCGGCGGGACTGCTGCTGGTCGAGGATCTGGGCGACGACCTTGTGGCCCGCGTGCTGGAACGCGATCCCGCCATGGCGCCCGTGATCTATGACCGGATCACCGACCTGCTGGTGGACCTGCACCGCCATCCCGTGCCCGGTTTCGTGGCCCCGCTGGACGGGCCGACTCTGGCCGAACAGGTCGAGCTTTTCGCGGAATGTTATCCGCAGGCAGCGGGCGGCAGTGGCGGAGAGGAGATCGCGCCCCTGATCGCCCGCCTGCACGCGGATCTGGCCGCCGATGTGCCGCCGGTCCTGTCCCTGCGCGATTTCCATGCGGAAAACCTGATCTGGCGGGGCAATGCGCCCTTGGGCCTGATCGACTATCAGGACGCGGTGGCCTGTCATCCGGCCTATGACCTGGTTTCAGCCCTGCAGGACGCGCGCCGCGACGTGGACCCCGGGGTCGAGGCCGCCTGCATCGCCCGCTATCTGGCTGCGACGGGGTTGGACGATGACCGCTTCCGCGCTGCCTATGCGCTGCTGGGCGCGCAGCGGAACCTGCGGATCATGGGGATCTTCACCCGGCTTTGCATTCGCGACGGCAAGCCGCGATACCTGAACTTCATGCCGCGCGTCTGGGGATATGTCCGGCGCAACCTGGCCCATCCGGCGCTTGCGCCCCTGGCCGATGCGGTCGCCGCCCTGCCCGCGCCCGATATCGCCGTCATGGAAAGGATCCGCGCCCGATGCGCCCGCTAATGATCTTTGCCGCGGGGCTCGGCACGCGGATGCGGCCCCTGACCGACAGCCTGCCGAAGCCGCTGATCCCGGTCGCGGGCCGCACGCTTCTGGACCGCGCGCTGGACCTGGGGCGGGAGGCGGGCGCGGGGCCGGTGGCGGTGAACACGCATTACCGGGGCGGCCAGATCAGGGACCACCTCGCCGGGCGGGACGTGGCCATAAGTGACGAACCCGGCACGATCCTGGATACCGGCGGCGGGCTGCGCAAGGCGCTGCCCCTGCTGGGACCGGGGCCGGTGATGACGCTGAACCCGGACGTGGTCTGGACCGGGCCGAACCCGCTTGCCGCGCTTGACGCGGCCTGGCGCGAGGACATGGACGCGCTTCTGATGCTGGTGCCGGTCGGCCGGGCCACGGCGCGGCAAGGGGCGGGGGATTTTTCGCGGGACGCCGATGGGCGCATCAGCCGCCGGGGCGATTACGTCTATGGCGGCGCCCAGATCATCCGCCCCGACCGTCTGGCCGAGATCCCCGACCCGGTGTTTTCCCTGAACCGGCTGTGGGATCTGCTGATCGCGGAGGGTCGGGCCTTCGGCATCATCCATCGGGGCGGCTGGTGCGACGTGGGCTATCCCGAAGCCATCCCCCTGGCCGAGGAAATGCTGCATGGCTGAACCCGTATTTCGTGGCCTTTATGCCCTGCCGCCCGGCATCGACTTTGCCCATGAATTCGTCGCGGGCTTTCTGGACCGCATGGCCGGCCAGCCGCCCGAGGCGATGGCCCGCGTCACCATCTATGGCAACGCCTCTCGGACGCTGGCGGAACTGCAATGCGCGTTCGATCTGCGCGGGCCGCTGCTGCTGCCGCGCCTCTTGCCGGTGACCAACCTGGAAGCGCCGGGGATGCTGGACCATGCCGAGGCCTCGCCCCTGGCGCGGCGGCTGCAACTGGCGCGGCTGGTGGCGGGGCTTCTGAAGACCCGGCCGGATCTCGCCTCGGGCCATTCCATCGCGGCGCTTGCCCGGTCCCTGTCAACCCTGATGCACGAGATGCAGACCGAGGGACTTGGCCCCGACGCCCTTGAAGGCATCGACACCGGCGATCATGCCCGGCATTGGCAGAACGCCCTGGGCTTCCTGCGCATCGCCGCCCGCTTCCATCTGGAAGGCCCGCCGACGGACCGTGCCGCCCGTCAGCGCCTGGCGTCCCAGATCCTGTGCGAGGACTGGTCCAAGGGCCAGAACCTGCCCGACGGGCCGGTCATCATCGTCGGCTCGACCGGGTCGCATGGCGCGACGCGGCTGTTCATGGAGGCGGTGGCGCAACTGCCCGAAGGCGCGGTGGTGCTGCCGGGCTTCGACTTCGACCAGCCGCAGACGGTCTGGGACGGGCTGGACCACCGGACCGAGGATCACCCCCAGGCCCGCTTCGCGCCGCTGATCCGCAAGCTGGGCCGCCCGGCCCGCTGGACCGACACGCCTCCGCCCGCCCCGGCCCGCAACCGGCTTGTTTCGCTGGCGCTGCGGCCCGCGCCCGTCACCGACCAGTGGATCGCCGAAGGCCCGCGCCTGCCCGACCTGATCGCCCCGACCCAAGGCCTGACCCTGATCGAGGCCGACCAGCCGGGGCAAGAGGCCGAGGTGATCGCCCTGATCCTGCGGGACGCCGCCGAACGCCATGCCTCGGCCACGCTGGTGGCGGCGGACGGCAACCTGATCCGGCGCGTGAACGCGGCCCTTGACCGCTGGCGGCTGTGCCCGGACGAAAGCGCGGGCCAGCCCCTGTCGCTGACCGGCCACGGCCTGTTCCTGCGCCACATCGCCGCCCTGTTCGGCGAGGCGCTGAGCATCGACCGCCTGCTGATCCTGCTGAAGCATCCGCTGGGCCTGACCGGATCGCCGCTGGTCGGCGCGAACGACGCCCGCCGCCTGGCGCGCGACCTGGAACTGGAACTGCGCCGCAACGGCCCGGCCTTTCCGGACGGCGAATGCCTGCGGACCTGGGGATCCAAGGGGGACGCGCTGCGCAAGACCTGGGCGGAATGGCTGGCTGACGGGCTGGACCGGATCACGCCGCTGGCGCAGGACCGGGCGCCGCGCCCCCTCTCCGATCGCCTGCGCGACCTGATCGCCCTGGCGGAAGGCATTGCCGCAGGCCCCGGCGGAAATGCCGCGGCCTCGAAGCTGTGGCAGGACCATGTCGGATCGCTTCTGCAATCCACGATGGATCATCTGGCCGAACATGCGGGGCACGGGCCGGATCTGGGTCCGCAGGATTTCTGCGCCCTGCTGATGGACGAGTTGCAGCAGCAATCCGTCCGGGTCGAGGGGGACGCCCATTACCTGCACATCCGCGGCCCGCGCGAGGCGCGGATCGTGGGCCAGGGCATCGTGATCCTGTCGGGCCTGAACGAGGGCGGCTGGCCCCAGCAGCTCAAGCCCGATCCCTGGCTGTCGCGGCAGATGCGGCTGGCGGCCGGGCTGCCACTGCCGGAACGCCTGATCGGCTTGGCGGCACATGACTTCCAGCAGGCGATGGGAGTGGAACGGGTGATCCTGACCCGCGCCCGCCGCGACGCCGAGGCCGAGACGATCCCGTCCCGCTGGCTGAACCGGCTGACGAACCTCATGTCGGGCCTGCCCGAACGCAGCGGCCCCCAGGCGCTTGCGGCAATGCGGGCGCGGGGCGATGCTTGGCTGGCCCTGGCCGAGGCTGTCGCGCGTCCCGCCAGCCCGGTCCCGCCTGCGGCCCGGCCTGCGCCGATCCCGCCCGCGCCGCCTTTCCGGGAACTGCCGGTCACCGATGTCTCGCTGCTGATCCGCGACCCTTATGCGGTCTACGCCAAGCGCGTCCTGGGCCTGCGGCCGCTTCCCGCGCTGCGCCCCGAACCCGACGCCGCCCTGCGCGGCCAGACGCTGCATTCGATCGTCGAGGCGCTGCTGGGCACCAAGCCCGATCCGGGCATGGGCCATGAGGCGCTGAAGGCGCGCTTCCTGGCGATCACCGCCAAGGTTCTGGCCCAGCAGGTGCCTTGGCCCGCCGCCCGCGCCTTCTGGGCCGCGCGGATGGAACGCATCGCCGACCGGATCGTCGCGGACGAACTGGCCCGCCTGTCCGAGGGCCGCCCGGTGGTGGTCGAGAAGCGCGGCAAGGTCGCGCTTGCGGGCATGGACTTCACCCTGACGGCCAAGCCTGACCGGATCGACCTGCTGCATGACGGGCAGGTGGTGATCTATGACTACAAGTCCGGCACGCCGCCCAGCGACAAGCAGATCGCCGCCTTTGAAAAGCAGCTGATCCTGGAAGCCGCGATGGTCCGGCGCGGCGGCTTTGACGCCATCGGCCCGGCCGAGGTCGCGGGCATCCGCTATATCCAGCTTGGCGGCGAGGGGGACACCCACGACCGCGACTATTCCACCGACCTGGAAGCTGAGAACTGGGACGGCTTCGTGCGGCTGGTCGCGGCCTATCTGTCGGGCGAGACGGGCTTCACCTCGATGCGCGCGCCCGAGCAGACCAGCTATGCGGGCGATTACGACCACCTGGCGCGGTTCGGCGAATGGTCGCTGGCCGACGCGCCCCATGTCCAGAAGGTGGGTGCCCATGAATGAAGCCAGCCTGAACCAGATCGCCGCAGCCGACCCCAACCGATCCACCTGGCTGACGGCCAATGCCGGGTCGGGCAAGACCCGCGTTCTGACCGACCGCGTGGCCCGGCTGCTGCTGGCGGGAACGGCGCCAGAACGCATCCTGTGCCTGACCTACACCAAGGCCGCCGCGACCGAGATGCAGAACCGCCTGCTGCGCCGCCTGGGCCAGTGGGCCATGCTGCCCGAGCCCCAGTTGCGCGCCGAACTGGCCGAACTGGGCGAGGCCGAAGGGCCCGGGTCCGGCCCCGACCTGGCCGAGGCGCGCCGCCTGTTCGCCCGCGCCATCGAGACTCCGGGCGGGCTGAAGGTCCAGACCATCCACAGCTTCTGCGCGGCGCTGCTGCGGCGCTTTCCGCTGGAAGCGGGCGTGCCGATGGGCTTTCGCGAACTGGACGACCGGTCGGCCAAGGTCCTGCGGGCGCAGATCGTGGACCAGATGGCCGACAGCGACGATCCTGCGATCCGCGACCTGACGGCGCTTGTCTCGGGCGACGACCTGGACGGCTTCCTGGCGGGACTGGCCGAGGCCGATTACGCCCGCGAACCCGATCCCGCACCCATCTGGCACTCGCTGGGCCTGCCCGCCGGGCTGGATCATGCGGCGCTGCTGGACCGGATCTTCGACGGCACCGAGGGCGATCTGTTCGACGCCCTGGTCCCGATCCTGGCCCGCAGCGGGGCCAAGGACGGCAAGCTGGCCGAGCACCTGGCCCGCGGCAACTGGCGCGATCCGGGGCTGCCGGACGTGCATATCCTGTGCAAGTGCCTGCTGTTCGGCGCCAGCGCCAAGGTTCCCTTCGGCCCCAAGATAGGCGACATCCCCACCAAGGCCCTGCGCCAGGGACTGTGCGCGCCCTTCATGGCCCAGTTCGAGGATCTGATGCAGCGCGTGGCCGATGCGCGGCCCTTGGTCCTGGGCCTTGCGCTGGCCCAGAAGACGCTGGCGCTGCACCGCTTTGCCCACCATTTCACCCGCCGCGTCGCAATCGAGAAATCCGCGCAGGGCTGGCTGGATTTCGACGACCTGATCCGCCGCACCGCCGAACTGCTGGAGGAATCCAGCATGGCGCAATGGGTTCTGTGGCGGCTCGACGGCGGCATCGACCATATCCTGGTCGACGAGGCGCAGGATACCAGCCCCGACCAGTGGCGCGTGATCAGGCGCCTGACCGACGAATTCACCAGCGGCGAAGGCGCGCACGACCGGCCTCGCACGCTGTTCGTGGTCGGCGATCCCAAGCAGTCGATCTATTCCTTCCAGGGTGCCGACATCGCGGTCTTTGAAGCGGTCCGCGACCGCTTCCGCCAGGATTTCGAGGCCGTGGGCCAGCCGATGCAGCAGCGGGGGCTTGCCCATTCCTTCCGGTCCTCGCCAGCGATCCTGTCGCTGGTCGATACCGTCTTCCAGGGCGACGCGGCCGAGGGCCTGGGCGATCCACCCCGCCACATCGCCTTTCGCGACGGCTTGCCCGGCCGCGTGGACATCTGGCCGCCCCTGCCCGAACCCGAAAAGCCCGAGCGTGGCGACTGGACAACCCCCGTCGATGCGCCTGCCGAAAACGCCGCCGACACGCAACTGGCCCGCGCGGTGGCGCGACAGGTCAAGGCCATCATCGGCACGCCGATCAAGGACGCCAAGACGGGCCAGGTCCGTGCCATCGGGCCGGGCGACATCCAGATCCTCGTGCAGCGGCGGGCGGGCCTGTTCGACGACCTGATCCGCGAACTGAAGGCGGCGGACCTGCCCGTGGCAGGCGCCGACCGGCTGAAGCTGGCCGCCGAACTGGCCGTGCGCGACATCACCGCGACCATGTCGGTGGTGTCCACCCCAGAAGACGACCTGTGCCTGGCCGCGATCCTCCGATCGCCGCTGTTCGGGCTGTCCGAGGACGACCTTTACCGCCTGGCCGCGGGCCGGGGCCGGCAATATCTGTGGGAACGGCTGCGCGTCTCGCCGCACCGTCAGGCTTACGAGTTGCTGAGCGACTTGATGTCCTGGGCAGATAAGCTGCGCCCCTATGAACTGATCTCCCGGCTTCTGGTGCGCCACGGCGGCCGCGCGGCGCTGCTGGCCCGGCTTGGCCCCGAGGCCGAGGACGGCATTGACGAGCTTCTGTCCCAGGCGCTTGCCTATGACTCGGTGGAAACGCCCTCGCTGACGGGCTTCCTGGTCTGGCTGGGCCGCGACGACGTGCAGGTCAAGCGCCAGCTTCCCGGCGGGGGCGGCGGGTTGATCCGGGTGATGACGGTGCATGGGTCCAAGGGGTTGGAAAGCCCGGTGGTGATCCTTCCCGAAACCCGCAAGCGCCGGAACGGACATGGCCAGCCGCTGATCCGGCTGGACGACCTGCCTGCCTGGCGGGGGGCCGCAGCCGACCGGCCCGACCCCGTGGCCGAGGCCGTGGCCGATCACGATCTGCGCCAGGAACAGGAACGGCGGCGGCTGCTGTATGTCGCGATGACGCGGGCCGAAAGCTGGCTGATCGTCGCGGCGGCGGGCGATTGCGGATCGGGGCTGGAGTCGTGGCATTCCATGATCGCCACGGGCGCCGAACGCTGCACCCTGACCCGCGCCACCATTGAGATCGACGGCATCGGTTCGGCGCAGCGCCTGTCCTTCGGCGAATGGCCCGACCTGCCCGTCAGCCTTGAACGCAAGGTCGCATCGACCGTGCAGCCGCCCGACTGGGCAGATCGCCCGGCCCCGCCGCCGCCGCCGCAGAACCGCGCCACCGCCGCGACCGCCCTGGGCGGTGCCAAGGTGATCGGGGGCGGCGACGGCGACGGCGATCCCGACGCCGCCATGCTGCGCGGCACGCGGCTGCACCTGCTGCTGGAACGCCTGCCTCATGTTCCGCCCGCCGACTGGCCGGCCCGCGCCCGCGCCCTGCTGGCCGGGGCCGAGGGCGGGTTGCCCGATGCCGCCGAACTGGCCGACCTGCTGGCCGAGGCCGCGGCGGTCATCACCGCACCGGAACTGGCCGAGGTCATGACCCCCGCCCCCGGCGCACAGATCCTGGCCGAGGTCGGGCTGACCGCCCCCCTGCCGGGCCTGGGCATGATCCATGGCGCGGTGGACCGGCTGATCGTCAGCGAGGCCGAGATCCTGGCGGTGGACTACAAGTCGAACACCGTCGTGCCCGACCGTCCCGAGGATACGCCCGAGGGGATCCTGCGCCAGATGGCCGCCTATCGCGCCGCGATGCGGCTGATCTGGCCGGGCCGCCCGGTGCGGATCGCGGTGCTGTGGACGGCGGCGCGCAGCCTGATGCCCATCCCGGACGCGGTCCTGGACCATGCCATGGCTGCCCTTGACCGTCGGGCGATGGCTTCATAGCTGTAAAGGCAAGCCCTGCCGCATTCCGCCGGCATTCCCATGAAGGAGCAGAACAATGGCCACCGTTCACGTCAACGACACCCAGTTCGACACCGAAGTCCGCCAGGCCGACACTCCGGTCATCGTGGATTTCTGGGCGGAATGGTGCGGCCCCTGCAAGCAGATCGGACCGGCGCTCGAGGAACTCTCTGACGAATATGCCGGCCGCGTGAAGATCGTGAAGGTCAACGTGGACGAAAATCCCGAACAGGCAGCCGCCCTGGGCGTCCGCGGGATCCCCGCGCTGTTCATGTTCAAGGGCGGAGAGGTCGTGTCGAACCGCATGGGCGCCGCCCCCAAGGCCGCGCTGAAGAACTGGATCGACGAATCGATCTGAACGACCCTTGTGCATCATGGGGCGGCGGCTGCGGGCCGGCCGCCCCTTTTTCATTGAAGAAAGACGACGGAGCTATCTATGGCGGATGACAGATTTCCCGGCTGGCACGGCACCACCATCCTGGCGGTGCGGCGTGGCGGCAAGGTCGTGGTCGCGGGCGACGGGCAGGTCAGCGTCGGCCAGACCGTGATGAAGGGCACCGCCCGCAAGGTCCGGCGCCTGTCGCCGGGCGGGCGCGACGTGGTGGTGGGCTTTGCCGGATCGACCGCGGATGCCTTTACCCTGCTGGAGCGGCTGGAAAAGAAGCTGGAATCCGCCCCAGGCCAGTTGCAGCGGGCCTGCGTGGACCTGGCCAAGGACTGGCGCATGGACAAGTACCTGCGCAACCTGGAAGCCATGCTGATCGTGACCGACGGTCGCGAATTGTATGTCGTCACCGGCGCGGGCGATGTCTTGGAACCCGAACACGACGTGGCCGCCATCGGATCGGGCGGCAATTTTGCCCTGGCTGCCGCGCGCGGGCTTTTGGAAACCGAACTTGACGCGGAAGGGGTGGCCCGCAAGGCCATGGCGATCGCGGCCGATATCTGCGTCTACACCAACGGCAACCTGACGGTCGAGGTCGTTGAAAGCTGACATCTCCTTCGCGCCCGTGACGGCGGCCGACCTGCCCTTGCTGGCGGAGTGGCTGGCCAGCCCGCATTGGCGCGAATGGTGGTCCGATCAGCCGGCGGTCGAGCTTGGCTATATCCGCGACATGATCGAGGGCCGCGACAGCACGCGGCCCTTCCTGTTCCTGCTGGATGGGCGGCCCATTGGCTATATCCAGGTTTGGCGCATCGCCGATGCCCGGGTCGAGCCCTGGCTGACCGAGGCCCCCTGGCTGATGGACCTGCCCGACGACGCGGTGGGGGTGGATCTGTCCATCGGGCCTACCGGCCTGCTGTCGCAGGGGATCGGGTCGCGTGTGCTGTCGGCCTTTGTGGCGATGCTGCGGGCGGAAGGCCACCGGACCATCATCATCGACCCCGATCCCGCGAATGCTCGCGCCGTCCGCGCCTATGAAAACGCGGGCTTCCGGGTGATCCCCAAACTTCTGGGCCGCACCGGCGACAGCCTGCTGATGCGCCATGACGCCCGCCCGTCCTGAGGGGCCTCCACCGACGACCCTTCAAAAGGGACGGTCGACTGTCTATCTGGGCAGGAACTGAAAGAAGGCAGACCCATGACCGACCTGACACCGCGCGAAATCGTATCCGAGCTGGATCGCTTCATCATCGGCCAGAAGGACGCCAAGCGCGCCGTCGCGGTGGCCCTGCGCAACCGCTGGCGCCGCAAGCAGCTGGGCGACGACCTGCGCGACGAGGTTTACCCGAAGAACATCCTGATGATCGGGCCGACCGGCGTCGGCAAGACCGAGATCAGCCGCCGCCTGGCCAAGCTGGCCAACGCCCCCTTCATCAAGGTCGAGGCGACCAAGTTCACCGAGGTTGGCTATGTCGGCCGCGACGTGGAACAGATCATCCGCGACCTGACCGATGCCGCGATGATCGACACCCGCGAACGGATGCGCGAAGCGGTCAAGGCCCGCGCCCACAAGTCGGCCGAGGATCGCGTGATCGAGGCGCTTGCCGGCAAGGACGCCCGCGACGGCACGCGCCAGATGTTCCGCGACAAGCTGAAGCGGGGCGAGCTGGACGACACCGTGATCGAGCTTGAGGTGCAGGACCATTCGAACCCGCTGGGCGCGATGGAGATTCCGGGCCAGCCGGGCGCCAGCCTGGGCGGGATGATGGATCTGTCGGGGCTGATGAAGGCCTTCGGGGGCCGCCGGGTGCGGCGCAAGCTGACGGTCGCAGAAAGCTATGACCTGCTGATCGCCGAGGAAGCCGACAAGCTGCTGGAGGACGACGCCGTCAAGGCCGCCGCCCTGGATGCGGTGCAGCAGAACGGCATCGTCTTCATTGACGAGATCGACAAGGTCTGCGCCCGTGCCGATGCCCGTGGCGGCGATGTCAGCCGCGAAGGCGTGCAGCGCGACCTGCTGCCCCTGATCGAGGGCACGACGGTTTCCACCAAATACGGCCCGGTGAAGACCGACCACATCCTGTTCATCGCCAGCGGCGCCTTCCATGTCGCCAAGCCCAGCGATCTGTTGCCGGAACTGCAGGGCCGCCTGCCGATCCGGGTCGAACTGCGCGCCCTGACCGAGGAGGACTTCATCCGCATCCTGACCGAGACCGACAACGCCCTGACGCGCCAATACACCGCCTTGATGGCGACCGAGGGCGTGACCGTGGGCTTTGCCGATGACGGCATCGCAGCCCTTGCCCGCATCGCGGCCGAGGTGAACGCATCGGTCGAAAACATCGGCGCGCGCCGCCTTTACACCGTGATCGAGCGGGTGTTCGAGGAACTGTCCTTCAGCGCCCCCGACAAGGAGGGCGAGACCGTCCAGGTCGACGCCGGCTATGTCGAGCGCCACCTGGGCGATCTGGCGCGGTCCACCGATCTGTCGCGTTACGTGCTATAAGGAACCGCCCGGCGCGCTTCCGGGTTGGCACCAAAAGGGGGACTGGCATGGGTTACGTTTTCGGAATCATCATCTTCGTGCTGGATGTCTGGGCGATCGCGTCCGTCATCAACACGAATGTCAGCATGGGCACGAAGATCCTGTGGATCGCCCTGATCGCGATCCTGCCGGTGCTGGGCCTCATCATCTGGTACTTCGCCGGGCCCAAGGCCAATTACGGCTGACCCCCTCCCGAAAGGATCTGGCCCGGGGCCTGTTTCTCTGACACTTTGCCGCAACCGTTTCCGTAAAGGTGACGCTTGCGGCATCTTCTTTTGTTCCTGGTCCTGTCCCTTGCGGCCTGTGCGCCGCGCGGCGCGCTGATGATGGCGCCCGAAGGATACCAGCCCCGCAGCGCGGAAACCGTCTGGGTCGCCTCGCAGCGCAGCCTGTCGGGCGAGCACCTGCCGCAGCCCTGGTTCTCGCGCATCGACGTGTCCGTGCCGCCGGACCGCGCGCCGGGCAGCCTGGCCTATCCCCGGCCGGGCGGCGATCCCGACCGCCAGTTCCTGGTCAGCGGCGGGGGCCGGCTGGCCGACAGGGCAGCCTTCCGTCGCGCGATCGAGCGTGAGCTGGCGGGCCGCGCCGCCGATGACCGCGACATCATCCTGTTCGTGCATGGCTACAACTACAGCTTCGCCGAAGGGGTGTACCGCACCGCACAGCTTGCCCATGACCTGCAACTGCCGGGCATCCACGCCCATTTTTCCTGGCCGTCGCGGATGAAGCCCTATGCCTATTCCGGCGACCGGGACGGCGCGCTTTATTCCCGCGACGGGCTGGTCCAGACGATCGAGTTGCTGTCGCGCGTCCGTGGACGGGGCAAGATCGTGCTGATGGCCCATTCGATGGGCAGCCAGCTTGTGATGGAGGGGTTGCGCCAGATGACCCTGTCGGGCCGGCGCGACCTGGTGGACCAAATCGACGGGGTGGTACTGATCTCGCCTGACCTGGACCTGCGCCTGTTCCGGTCCCAGGTCCGCGCGATCGGGCCGCTGCCCCAGCCCTTTGTCATCATGACCTCGCCCGGCGACCGGGTCTTGCAGCTTTCCGCGCTGATATCGGACGAGCCGCTGCGGCTGGGGAACATGCCGGATGCCGGCCCGGTGGCCGACCTCGAGGTGATCGTGATCGACACGCGGGCCTTCGACACCGGCCTGGGTCATTTCAACGTTGCGGATTCACCCGCCCTGCAACGGATCCTGTCGCGAACGGGACGGCTTGACCGCATCCTGCCGGATGAAGGCGGCGCGGAGCCCGGCCTGATCGGCGGCGCCGTCAGCAGGGTGGAACGGGCGGTGCAGGTGGTTCTGTCGCCCGCCTTCTAGCCCCCGCCTTCTACCCGCTGCGACGCAGATAGACGTAATAGGCCCCTTCTCCCCCGTGGCGGTAATGGGCGGGCGTCACCTGCTGCACGATGCCGGACAGCGGCGGCATGTGCAGCCAGTGCGGCACCTGGTGGCGCAGCGCGCCGGGGCGGGTCGGCAGGGGGCCATGATCGCCCTTGCCCTTGCCGGTGATGACCAGGACAAGCCGGTGCCCGTTGTCATGGCAGGACAGGATGAAGCGGATCAGTTCGGGATGGGCCACGGCCAGCGTCATGCCATGCAGGTCCAGCCGCGCCTCGGGCGCAAGCTTGCCCTGGGCCATGCGGCGATGGATCTTGTGGTCCATACGCAGCGGTTGCTGCGCCAAACGCTGCGCGGGCGTGGGGAAATGCGGAACCGGGGCAACGGGCCGGGTGGTCGCCGCCTGACCGATGGTGAAGTCCGGCAGCGGCGGACGCGGCACGACCGGCTTGGGCGCAGGCCGAAGGCCCGTCTCGACGGGCTTCGGCCGTTCCGGATGCATCGGAATGGCGGTGCGGGCGATGCGGGCCCACAGTTCCTTGTCCTCGGGCGTCAGGCCCCGGCGGCGGCCCATCAGCCGGTCGCGACAAGCTGCCAGTTCGGATCGTCCTGACCCATCGGCCGGGCAAAGGTCCAGGTGTCGCGCTGCTTGCGCGGGGCCTTGGGATCGCCTTCGACGACATTGCCCTGCGCGTCGCGCGTGACGGCGATCAGCTCGCCGACAAAGCGCACCGTCACCTCGGCCATGCCGGTCGCGGGATCGTATTCCGCCCCGGCCAGAGAGGTTTCGCGCGTGCCGATATACTGCGCGGTCACGGTCTGGCCATTGGCCGCACGCGCATCGATCACGCCCTGGAAGGCTTCGGCCACCGGCTCGGCCAGGAAAGGCCGGACATCGGACAGATCGCCACGCTCGAACGCCATCAGGATCATCTCGTAGGCGGATTTCGCACCGTTGAGGAAGTCCATCACGCCAAAGGATGGCTCGACCGCCTTCATGGCCGCAAGGGCCTGGGCGGTCGGGCTGCCGGCGGGCGCATGGTCAAGGATGTCGTGATCATCCTCGTCGACGCTCCCCTCGATCACATCAAAGCGAGGGCGCGGGCTTTCCGGCGTCTCGACCTGGGGGGGTTCATAGCCGTCGCGCGTGCCCAGCACGTTGCGCAGCCGGAGAATGAGGAAAATCGCAATCCCTGCCAGGACAAGCAACTGCAACAGCGGGTTGTTCATGCGATTGGCCTCTTATGGTCTTGGCTGGTATCTGCGATCTGCGCCATTATGTAGGGAGCGGGGCGGGGCAAGTCCAGTTATCCCCGGTTCCGGAAAGGGGAATCCGCATGTGGCTGTTGTGGCTGTTCGTGGCGCTGCCGATCATCGAGATCGCGCTGTTCATCCAGGTCGGCGGGCTGATCGGGGTCTGGGCGACCCTGGGCCTGGTCGTGCTGGCCTTTGTCCTGGGCGTCGCTGTGATCCGCAGCCAGGGAAGCCATGCCTGGGCGCAGGCGCAGCGCAGCCTGGCCGAACTGCGCGATCCGTCCCGCCCGCTGGCGCATGGCATGATGCTGATCCTGGCAGGCGTGCTGCTGATGGTGCCGGGCTTTCTGACGGATGCGATCGGCCTTCTGCTGGTGATCCCGCCCGTGCGCGAACTTGTGATCCGGCAGGCGGGGCGGCGGATGCAGGTGAGGTCCGTCCAGATGGGCCGCCGCGAAACCTATCGCCCGCCTTATGCCGATGGCGTCATCGACGCCGATTACGTCGTCGAGGAGAACACCGGCCGCCCGCGCCCGCCGCTGGACCTGCCCGAGGACATCGAGGGCGACGGCCCGTCGCGGCGCGGCAATTCGGGCTGGACGCGCCATTGAGACGTTGACCTGCGCCTGCTAGAACCAAGCGCGACATTGATCCGACAAGGGAAGACCCAATGGCTGACGAAACCACGACCAACGGCGCGGCTGCCGCGGCCCCGCAGGTGCGGATGCAGATCCTCGCCCAATATATCCGCGACCTGTCCTTCGAGAACGCCGTCGCCACAAAGGGCGCCCCGCAGGGCGACGTCCAGCCGGAAATCACCGTGCAGGTCAGCCTGGATGCCCGCAAGCGGGCCGGGGACAACCAGTACGAGGTGATCTCGAAGTTCCGCGTCACCTCGACCAACAAGGGCGACAACACCACCCTGTTCCTGGCCGAACTGGACTATGGCGGGGTCTTCCTGATCGAGGGGGTGCCGGAAGAACAGATGCACGCCTTCCTGATGATCGAATGCCCGCGGATCCTGTTCCCCTTCGTGCGCCGCATCATCTCGGACGTGACGCGCGACGGCGGCTTCCCGCCCTTCAACATGGACCCGGTGGATTTCGTGGCGCTGTATCGCCAGGAACTGGCGCGGCGCGCCCAGGCCCAGCAGGCAGGCGCCCCCGCGGACCAGCGCTTGTCCTGAACCGTCATGGCCTCCCGACAGCCCCGCGCCTGGCAGCGGATGCTGTCGGGCCGGCGTCTGGATCTGCTGGATCCGACGCCGCTTGACATCGAGATCACCGACATCGCCCACGGCCTTGCCTTTGTGGCCCGCTGGAACGGGCAGACACAGGGCGACTGGCCCTATTCCGTGGCCGAGCATTCGCTGCTGGTCGAGGATATCCTGGCCCGCCTGCACCCCGAGATCGAAACCCGCTGGCGGCTTGCGGCGCTTTTGCACGATGCGCCGGAATATGTGATCGGGGACATGATCTCTCCGGTCAAGGCGGCGCTTGGCACGGAATATGGGCGCATGGACGAACGGCTGACCGCAGCCGTTCACCTGCGCTTCGGATTGCCGGCGGTTTTGCCACTGGCAATCAAGAAGAAAATAAAGGTCGCGGACCGGATTTCAGCAAGGCTCGAAGCCGTTCAAATCGCCGGTTTCACGGAATCCGAGGCCAAGCAGCTATTTCCGCTGCAAAACGACGCCATTATGTCGGTATTGCGCATTCAACTGCGCCCACCGTCCCAAGTGCGGACGGCATTCCTGGATCGATTCCACAGCTTGACGACGCCAGGGCTTCAGCCGGCGTGACAAAGGCCGCCTTAAGGGACGGCCTTTCACAAAAACGCGATCAGATCAGCAGATCGTCCAGTTCCTTGCCGCCTTCAAGGCTTTCCTGCACCCAGCGGGGTTTGCGTCCCCGGCCGGTCCAGGTCATCGTCGGATCACTGGGATTTGCATATTTCGGAGCGACCGTACCGGAACGCTTCGGCTTTGCACCGGTCAATTCGGACAGATTGAAACCGTGTTCGCGCGCGGCTTCCTCTATCGCAGCCAAAGCTTCGCGCCGTTTACGATCTTCATAAGAGTTAATCGCGCGGTCCAGTTTAGCCCGAAGATCACGCAACTCCTTGAGCGTCATCTTGTCGAGATCAAAGTTCATTTTGTTTGCATCCACCTTGAATTGCCAATTAGCAATTTGATGCAAGACAGTTTCAATTACAAGATGGCTTTAATCGGATTTTATCTTGGACCGCGCTTGGCAAGGATCCGCTGCAATGTCCGCCGATGCATATGCAGGCGCCGTGCCGTTTCACTGACATTGCGGTCGCATTGCTCGTAAACCCTTTGGATATGTTCCCATCTTACCCGGTCCGCAGACATCAGGTTGTCGGGCGGTGGGGGCAGGGCTTCGCCTTTTGCCAGCAACGCGGACGTTACGTCATTGGCGTCTGCAGGTTTAGCCAGATAATCGGTGGCGCCCATCTTTACGGCGGCCACGGCGGTCGCAATTGCCCCATATCCTGTCAGCACGATAATCCGGGCATCTTCTCGCAAATCCCGCAGGGCTTCGACCACGTCCAGCCCATTGCCATCTTCCAGCCGCAGATCGACCACCGCATAGGCCGGGGGCTGGCTGCGGATCATTTCCAGGGCGGAGGCAACGCTGATGGCCGTGCGCGGAACAAATCCCCGCTTTTCCATCGCACGCGCCAGACGGGTGACGAATATTTCGTCATCATCTACCAGAAGCAGGGACGGATCGGGGCCGGGTTTCATCCGGTCAAGGTTATCGTCTTGCATATCTTTCCTGTCGCACCTTCGGTAAGCCGCAACACTGCCGCAAGCACGGGACAGGGGCAATCACTTCTCAGCCAATGGCATCCACGAAACAGCCGACCTGTTCGGCCATGACCTCGGGCGCGGTATCGCGCCCAAAGAAGGCGACGGTCTGGTTTCCAGGCAGGACCAGATAGGTATTGGTCATGTGATCGACGAGGTAATATTCCTCATCTTCCTCGTCATTGATCTTGTAGTAATTCCGCCAGCCCTTGTTGACCGCCGCGATTTCCTCGTCCGATCCGGTAAGGCCGATCATATTGCCCGGAAACAGGCTGGTGAAATCGGCCACGACTTCGGGCGTGTCGCGGCGGGGATCGACGGTGACGAAAACCGTCTGCACGTCCTTGCCTTGTTCCCCAAGCAGCGCCGCGGCCTCGGCATTGCGGGCACTGTCCAGGGGGCAGACATCGGGGCAGAAGGTATAGCCGAAATAAAGCAGCGAAGGCTTGGTGAAGACCTGCTCGGCCGTCACCCGTTGCCCATCCTGGCGGGTCAGGGTGAAGTCGGTGCCGAAGCTGTCCATGCCGCCCGCCACCGCGCCCCCCTGGCATTGCGCGAACTGGTAGTTCCCGCCGCGGCTGGCCAGAAAGGCACCGCCCGTGGCCAGCAGCGCCAGGGCTGCGACGCTTCCGATCAGCAGGATCTTGCGGTCGGCCATGTTCGATCTCCTCCATAGCGGCAAAGCGGCGCATTGATCGCCCATCCGGCCCCGCGTATCAAGGTCCGCATCGTCGCACCCCCGGACCCCATGCCCGATCCGATCTTTTCCCCCGCCGGCCCCGCCGCCCAGGCCGAGCCGATCCGCATGCGGACCCTTGTCCTGCTGCGGTGGTTCGCCATCGCCGGACAGATGGCGGCAGTGGTGGTCGCCTATTGGATGGGGATCGGCTTCGCGATGACGCCGGTCCTGGCGTTGATCGCCGCGGCCATCGCCATGAACCTGTGGGAAGGCTTGATGCCGCCCCGCCGCACCTCGGCCCGGCTGGCGGTGGTGCACCTGTCCTTTGACGTGGTCCAGATCTCGGCCCTGATGGCGCTGACGGGAGGGCTGGTCAATCCCTTTGCCCTGCTGGTCCTGGCACCCGTGACCGTCGCCGCGACCTCGCTCGATTCCCGCCAGACGGTGGCCCTGGGCACGGCCACGATGGTGCTGATCTCGCTGGCATCGCTGTTCGGGCTGCCGCTGCATGACAGCCAGGGGCGCGAACTGGTGCTGTCGCCGATCCTAGCGCTTGGGCATTGGACGGCGCTGATGATCGGCGTGGTCTTCTTCGCGGGATATGCCCACCGGGTCACGGGGGAACTTCAGGCCACGTCGAATGCCCTGTTCGCCACGCAGGTGGCGCTTGCGCGCGAACAAAGGTTGCAGCACCTGGGCGGCGTGGTGGCGGCCGCGGCGCATGAGATGGGCACACCCCTGGCCACCATCAAGCTGATCGCGGCCGAACTTGCGGACGAACTGGACGACCGCCCCGACCTGCAGGCCGACGCCATCGCGCTGCGCGATTCGGCCGTCCGCTGCGGGGAAATCCTGCGCAGCATGGGCCGGGCGGGCAAGGACGACCTGCACCTGCGCAGCGCGCCCCTGCGCGCCGTGCTTGAAGACGCGGCCGAACCCCATGCGGGGCGCGGACCGGCGGTCGAAATCCGCGCGGAAGGCCCGGAGATCCTCCGCGATCCGGCCATCATCCATGCGCTGCGCAACCTGATCCAGAATGCCGTCGATTTCGCCGCCAGCCGGGTGATCATCGAATCGCAACTGGGCAATGGCTGGCTGGCCGTGACGATCCGCGATGACGGCCCGGGCTATCCCCCTGCCCTGCTGGCCCGCATTGGCGATCCCTACCTCACCAGCAAGCGCGGGGGCGCGCAACGCGAGGGATACGAGGGGATGGGGCTGGGCCTGTTCATCGCCAAGACCCTGCTGGAACGTTCCGGCGCCCGGCTTGGCTTTGACAATGGCGGGCCGGGGGCCGTGGTAACTGTCCGATGGCCCCTGGACCGGATCCTGGCCGATGCGCGGGCGCCACTGGGCAACAATCCCAACTGGCTGCCCTAGGGATTTAACTGTTCGTTAAGCCCCCTCTCGCTATGGTTGTCCAAACGCGAAGGAGCTGAGGATGATCCTGCACGGTATCGGGCTGGTCTTGCTTGCGGTGGTGACGGGCACCCTGTCGGTGCTGCTGGCAATGGCCCTGATCCGCTGGTGGGACGCTGGACGCGGGACACGCGGCATGCAATTGCCGCAAGGGCTGGACAGCAGCCTAAAGCCGATGGTGTTGCTGTATCGCGACCAGCGTCTGGTCGACGCGACAGCCCCGGCCCGGGCGCTTCTGGACCGCCTTTCCGTCCCCGAGGATGAATGGGCGCGGCTTCTGCAATGGATCGGGCCGCGCTTTCCCGAGGCGATGGAAGGGCTGGCCCGCATCGACCGGTCCGGCCGGTTCGAATGCCTGGGCCAATCCGGCACCGGCAGCGCCACCCTGCGGCTGCTGGTCGAACAGGTCGATTCGGGGCTGCTGCGGATCACCATTACCGATCCGCAGGCCGAATATGCGGGCATTGTTGTCGATTCGATGTCCCAGCAGGCGATGGAGGAGGAGCTGGACCTGCTGCGCCGCTCGCTGGACCAAACGCCGATGCTGGTCTGGCGCCAGGACGCCGAGGAGCGTGTCACTTGGGCCAATGCCGCCTATCTGCGCAAGGCCGAGGGGCAGACGGACGAACCGATCGGCTGGCCGCTGCCGCGCCTGCTTGATTCGCCGCGCCCCGTGCCGGGCGCAGGAACCCGGACGCGCCGCGCCTCGCTGAACCAGAACGGCGCGGTCTTCTGGTACGATTGCCACAGCCACCCGGTCGGCGACCAGGTGATGATGTTCGCCCTGCCCGCCGACGCCGCGGTCCGCGCCGAACGCAGCTTGCGCGAATTCGTCCAGACCCTGACCAAGACCTTCGCCGACCTGCCCATCGGCCTGGCGATCTTCGACCGGCAGCGGCACCTGCAACTGTTCAACCCGGCGCTGATCGACCTGACCAACCTGCCCACCGGCTTCCTGACCGCGCGGCCCACGCTGTTCGACCTGCTGGACAAGCTGCGAGAATTGCGAATGGTGCCGGAACCCAAGGATTTCCGCAGTTGGCGCCAGCAGATGAGCAACCTGGAAAGCTCGGCCGCCACCGGCCACCATGTGGAGGAATGGTCCCTGCCCGGCGGCCAGACCTATCGCGTCACCGGCCGCCCCCATCCCGACGGCGCCGTGGCATTCCTGTTCGAGGACATCACCTCGGAAATGAGCCTGACCCGAAAGTTCCGGGCCGAACTCACGTTGGGCCATGCGATCCTGGACAACCTGGGCGAGGCGGTGGCCGTCTTCGCGCCCGGCGGGCAGGTGGTGATGTCGAACCGCGCCTTCCGCGACCTTTGGCCTGGCGCCGACAGCCTGGGCCATGCGCTTGCCTGCTGGCAGAACCAGCCGGAAACCGGCCCGGGCGTCGATGCCCTTGGCGCCCGCCTGACCCAGCCCGACGCGGATTTGCGCGACAGCGGCCTGATGGCCAGTCCGCAAGGGCAGTTGCTGGGCTGGTCCGTGGCCAGGCTGACCGGCGGTCGCCAGATGGTCCGCTTCCGCTTGCCCGACCCGGCCCAGCAGGGCGGCAGCCAGCCGCTTCTGGCGGCCAGCGCAGGCTGAATACAGGCGTCAGCCCAGACGAGCAAAGGCCGCCAGGACCACCCGTTCCGATTCATCCAGATAGGCGGCCAGCATCTCGGCCGCCCTTGCTTGCTGGCCTTGGGTCAGCAGCGACAGGATCTCGCCATTGCGGTCGATATAGGGTTCGTGCAGCCGCTCGGGGCTGTCCAGCAGGCCGAAGGCGAGGCGCAGTTCGGCGATGATCTGGGCAAAGAAGGCCTGCAGCCGCGCACTGTCGGTCAGGGCGACGATGGCCGCATGAAACTCCATGTTGGCGCTGCCCACGACGCGCCAGTCCTGCGCATCGCGCGCGCCGCGCGCCTTTTCCACCGCCGCCCGCATCTGCCCGACCGCATCGTGGCGAGGCCAGGCATGGGCCAGGGCGGGAACCTCGATCAGGCGGCGGACGCGGTAGATGTCGACGATCGTCGCCATCGAGGGGACAGCGACGAAGACCCCTCGGTTCGGCTCGTGGCGCAGCAGCCCTTCGCGCGTCAGCAACCGGAAGACCTCGCGCAGCGTATTTCGCGATACGCCCAGATCCGCCGCCAGCCGTGTTTCCGACAGCTTGAATCCCGGAGGCAGCGCCCCGCCGATGATGTCGTTGCGCAGTCGCGACGCTGTTTCCTCGGCCAAGCCCGGCTCTGCGATCATGTCCATCCCCGTTTCTTGCAGGATCAATAGTCCGGCGGGCCCGAACAAGCCATAGCAAGGAAATCAGGGGCCAGTCCTGCCTTCCTGACCGGCAGGATGATCGGGATCTGCCGGATACGCAGGCACATCATGGGGCGTCACGCCGTGCTTTGTTCAACAATATGCACTGACATGTCAAATAATCGTTGACAGGCTGCCGCACCGCGCTCACCCTCTTGCCATTCACAATTAGCGACCCACCCATGCAGCAGGAGCATGACTGATGAGTGCAAAAGCCGTTCCCTCGGCCGCCGATGCCACCCTGCGGGGCGGGTTCCTGGCGGCGATCTTCCTGATGGCAACCTCGGCCATCGGGCCGGGCTTCATCACCCAGACCGCGACCTTCACCGCCAAGCTGGGCGCGGCCTTCGCCTTTGCGATCCTGGCCTCGATCCTGATCGACTTCGTGGTGCAACTGAACATCTGGCGCATCACCGCGCTGACCCGCAAGAACGCGTCGGAAACCGCCAATGCCGCGATCCCGGGCGCAGGTTACCTGCTGGCGGTGCTGGTGATGGTCGGCGGGCTGGCCTTCAACGTGGGCAATATCGCTGGCGCGGGCCTGGGCTTGAACGCCATGTTCGGGCTTGATCCCAAGATCGGCGGGTCGCTGTCCGCCCTGCTGGCCATCGGCGTCTTTCTGTCGAAACGCGCGGGCCTGCTGCTGGACCGTTCGCTGATCGGCTTGGGCATCCTGATGATCGTGATGACGGTGATCGTCGCCGTCACCTCGAATCCGCCGGTGGGCGAGGCGCTGCGCCAGACGATCTTCCCGGACGTGATCGACTTTCCGACCATCACCACCATCGTCGGCGGCACGGTCGGCGGCTATATCACCTATTCCGGCGCACACCGGCTGCTGGACAAGGGGCTGGTTGGCGAACAGAACCTGGCAGCCGTGACCCGCGCGTCGCTGACCGGGATCGCCGTGACGGGCGTCATGCGCTTTGTGCTGTTCCTGGCGATCCTGGGCGTGGTCGCATCCGGCGTGACGCTGGATCTGTCCAGCCAGGCCGCGAACCCGGCGGCACAGGCCTTCGCCGCGGCACTTGGGGACTGGGGGATGCGGATCTTCGGCGTGGTGCTGTGGGCTGCAGCCATCACCTCGGTCATCGGGGCGGCCTATACCTCGGTCAGCTTCCTGGTGGCCTTCATGACGATGACCGACCGCAGCCGCAACATCGCCACCGTGATCTTCATCACCGTGTCGCTGGCCGTGTTCATCACCATCGGCACCGCGCCCGCGGCCCTGCTGGTCTTCGTGGGCGGCTTCAACGGCTTGATCCTGCCCATCGGTTTGACGATCTTCACCTATGTGGGCTTTGCGCGGTCCGACCTGATGGGCGGGCACCGCTACAACCGCCCGCTGCTGATCCTCAGCGCGATCGTCTGCGCCCTGACCTGGTACATGGGCTATCGCTCCATCGGCCCGATCTTCGCCTTCCTGGGCCTGTAAAAGGGGAAAACCACATGCGCACCATCGACCTGAACAGCGACCTGGGCGAGGGCTATGGCGCCTGGACCATGGGCGACGACGCCGCCATGCTGGGCATCGTCAGTTCCGCCAATGTCGCCTGCGGCTTCCATGCGGGCGATCCGCTGACCATCCGCGCGACGGTGGACGGGGCAGCCGCGCGCGGCGTGGCGGTGGGGGCGCATGTGTCATATCCCGACCGCGTGGGCTTCGGGCGCAGGCCGATGGACGTGACATCGGCGGAACTGACCGCCGATGTGATCTACCAGATCGGCGCCTTGCAGGGGATCGCCCGGGCTGCCGGCACCCGCGTCGCCTATGTGAAACCGCATGGCGCGCTCTACAACACCATCGCCACCGATGCGCGGCAGGCCGATGCGGTGATCGCGGCCATCAGGGAAATCGACCCTTCGCTGGTGCTGATGGGCCTTTCCGGGACGCGGATCCTGGATCGCGCCGCCGATGCGGGCCTTGCCACCGTGGCCGAGGCTTTCGGCGACCGCGCATATACGCCCGATGGCCAGCTTGTGTCGCGCCGGGAAAAGGGCGCGGTGCTGCATGACGCCGATGCCGTGGCTGTCCGGATGCTGCGGTTAGCTGTCGAAGGCGTGATCGAGGCCATCGACGGATCGGTCCTGCGCTTGCAGGCAGACAGCATCTGCGTGCATGGCGACAGCGCCGGGGCGGTCGAGATGGCCCGCCGCATCCGCGAGGAACTGGTTGCGGGCGGCGTCGCCATCGCCCCTTTTGCGGGGGCTGCCTGATGCGTCCCGACGTTGAAACCGCCCGCGCCGCCCGGCTGGCCTGCCGCGGCACCGTCGCCCCGACCGCCGGGATGGCGCCGGGCTTTACCCAGTGCAACATGATCTCGCTGCCGCGCGATTGGGCCTGGGATTTCCTGCTGTTCGGGCAGCGCAATCCAAAGCCTTGCCCTGTCCTGGACGTGACCGATCCCGGCAGCTTTGAAACCGCCCTTGCCCCCGGCGCGGATCTGCGCACCGACATTCCCCTGTATCGCATCTGGCGTGACGGCGTGCTGGCCGAGGAGGTTGCGGATGCAACCCAGGCCTGGGCGGAACATCCCGACCTGGTGACCTTCCTGATCGGCTGTTCCTTCACCTTCGAGACGCCCTTGCAGGCCGCCGGGATCGAGGTGCGCCACATCGCCCAAGGCTGCAACGTGCCGATGTTCCTGACGAACCGCGCCTGCCGCCCCGCCGGACGGCTGCACGGGCCGATGGTCGTGTCGATGCGCCCCATCCCCGCCGACCGTGTGGCCGAGGCCGCGATGATCACGGGCCGCTTCCCGGCGGTTCATGGCGCCCCCGTCCATATCGGCGCGCCCGAGGCGCTTGGCATCGCCGATCTGTCGGGCCCCGATTTCGGCGACCCGGTGGACATCCGCGACGGCGAGGTGCCGGTCTTCTGGGCCTGCGGGGTGACGCCCCAGGCAGCCGTCATGGCCTCGAAACCGCCCTTTGCAATCACCCATGCGCCGGGCCACATGTTCGTCACCGACATTCCCGACAGCCGGTGGCAGCTGTGACGATGCGCTTTCTTCCCGTCGGCCCGCGCACGCTGCTGGTGGAACTGGCCGATCTGGACGCGACGCTGGCGCTGTTCGACGCGCTGCTGGCCGATCCGGTGGACGGCCTGGCCGAGATCATCCCCGCCGCCCGCACGCTGATGATCCGCGTGGGACCCGGCTTTGCCGCCGATGGTGCGCTTGCGGCGCAGATCATGGCGCGCCAGCCCGCGCCAGGGACAGTCCGCCAGCAGGGCGCGGTCGAAACGGTCGAGATCCCGATGACCTATGTCGGCCAGGATCTGGCCGATGTGGCGGCCCATATGGACCTGACCGTGGCCGAGGTGATCGCCGCCCATCAGGCCGCGACTTGGGCCGTGGCCTTCTGCGGCTTTGCGCCCGGCTTCGCCTACATGACCGGCAACGACCCGCGCTTCGACCTGCCCCGCCGCCCCGCGCCGCGCACGCGGATCCCGGCGGGATCGGTGGCGCTTGCGGCGCGGTTCTGCGGCATCTATCCGCAGGACACGCCAGGTGGTTGGCAGTTGATCGGCACGACAAGGGTGCCGATGTGGGATCTGTCCCGCGACCCGCCTGCCCTGCTGCGTCCCGGCGTTCGGGCGCGTTTCGTGGAAGGCGTGGCCGAGGTCCATCCCTCGGCGGCGATCCCCCAACCGCAGGGCCAGCCCGCGCTGACTGTTGTGCAGACCGCCTTTCCCATCGTCTTCCAGGACGAAGGCCGTCCCGGCCAGGGCGGGCAGGGTGTCTCGGCATCCGGCGCGCTGGACATTGCCGCAATGCGGCGGGCCAACCGTGCGGTCGGCAACCCCTCCGATGCGCCGGTGCTGGAAATCACCCTTGGCCCGGTGCGGCTGCGGGCGGACCAGCCGGTGACGCTGGCCCTGACCGGCGCGGGCCGGGCGATGGTGGAAGGGCAGCAGATGCCCACCGCTTTTGCCCTCGATGCAGGCGACGAAGTCACGATCCCGCCCCCCACCACTGGGATGCGCAGCTACCTGGCGCTGCGGGGCGGCTTTGACGTGGCTTCGGTGCTGGGGTCCGCCGCGACCGACACGCTGGCCTTTGTCGGCCCCGAGGCGCTGACCAGCGGCGCAGGGCTTTACGCCGCCAACCGTACCGCCACCGCCATCGCCGCGCCCGAGGATCAGCCCGCCTTGCCAAAACCCGGCGACGTGGTGGAACTGCCCGTGACGCTCGGCCCCCGCGCCGACTGGTTCTCGGACGACATGATCCAGCATTTCCTGTCCCAGGACTGGCTTGTCACCCCGCAATCGTCGCGCGTGGGCATCCGGCTGGAAGGCGATGCCATCACGCGCGACGATGCCCGCGAACTTCCCTCGGAAGGCACGGAAACCGGCGCCATCCAGATCCCCCATTCCGGCCAGCCCGTGCTGTTTCTGGCCGACCACCCACTGACCGGCGGCTATCCGGTGATCGCAACGCTGATGCCATCCGCGCTGGACTTGGCGGGCCAGATCCCGCCCGGCGCGCGCATCCGCTTCACCGCCGCCGCCCCCTTTCACGACATGAAGGTCCAGCCATGACCCTTTTCGCCACCGGCCCGACCCTGCCCCTGCGCCGCCTGCTGATCGCCAACCGGGGCGAGATCGCCGTCCGCATCATCCGAGCCTGCCGCGACGAGGGGATCGAAACCGTTGCCGTTTATGCCGATGCCGACCGCGACGCGCCCTTCGTGGGCATGGCGGACCAGGCCTTCGCGCTTGGCGGCGACAAGCCGGCTGAAACCTATCTGGACGGCGCCAAAATCATCGCCATTGCCCGGCGCGCGGGCGCCGATGCCATTCACCCTGGCTATGGCTTCCTGTCCGAAAACGCCGGTTTCGCGCAGGCTGTGCAGGATGCGGGCCTGATCTGGATTGGTCCCGATCCCGCCGTCATCACCGCCCTTGGCGACAAGATCGAGGCCCGCCGCATCGCCGAGGCCGTCGGCGCCCCCCTGGTCGCGGGCACGCCCGGCCCGGTCGAGACGCCGGCCGACGCCCTGGCCTTCGCCCGCCAGTACGGCCTTCCCATCGCCATCAAGGCAGCCTTTGGCGGCGGCGGGCGCGGCATGAAGGTCGCCTGGCGCCTGGAGGAGGTCGAGGAGCTGTTCCAATCCGCCACCCGCGAGGCGCTGACCGCCTTCGGGCGCGGCGAATGCTTCATCGAGCAGTTCCTGGACCGCCCCCGCCATATTGAGGCGCAGGTGCTGGCCGACCGCCACGGCACCGTCAAGGTGATCGGCACGCGTGACTGTTCCCTGCAACGCCGCAACCAGAAGCTGGTCGAGGAAGCCCCTGCCCCCTTCCTGACCGACGAACAGCGCCAACGCATCCACGACAGCGCGCGGGCGATCTGCGCCCATGCGGGCTATAGCGGCGCGGGGACGGTGGAATATCTTCTGTCCGCAAACGGCACGATTTCCTTCCTCGAGGTGAACACCCGTCTTCAGGTCGAACATCCCGTGACCGAGGAAACCACAGGCATCGATCTGGTGCGCGGCATGATTGCCGTCGCCCGAGGCGCAAGGCTGGCCGATGACACGGTCCCCCCCCCGCGCGGCCATTCCATCGAGTTCCGCATCAATGCCGAGGATGTGGGCCGCGGCTTCCTGCCCACCCCCGGCCCCATCGACGTATTCGCCGCCCCGTCCGGTCCCGGCATCCGGCTGGACAGCGGCGTAGTCGCGGGATCGACAGTCCCCGGCAGCTTCGATTCGATGATGGCCAAGCTGATCGTGACCGGAAGCACGCGCACTGAGGCCATCGCCCGCGCCCGCCGCGCCCTGGCCGAATTCCGCATCGAAGGCGTGGCAAGCGTCCTGCCCTTCCACCGGGCGGTGCTGGAACAGCCCGAGTTCCGGGCCGAGGATGGCAGCTTCGGCGTCCATACCCGCTGGATCGAGACCGACTTTGCCGACAGGTTGGCCCAGGCAGCGGTCCCCCATGCCCGCGTGGCCCCGGCGGGCGGCGCCCCCCTGTTGCGCGTCGCCGTCGAGATCGACGGAAAGCGGCATGAGCTTGGCCTGCCCGCGAACCTGATGGCGATGGCCCCCGGTGCGCCTGCTGCTGAACCCGCCCCGGAAGCGGACGATGCCACCGTGACTGCACCGGTCCCCGGCACCTTGACCGCTTGGCAGGTCGAGGACGGCGCACAGGTCGAGGCGGGCCAGGTGATCGCCGTGATGGAGGCGATGAAGATGGAAACCCGGGTCGAGGCGCACCGCGCGGGCCGCATCAGCCGGGTTGCAGAGGCAGGCGAGGTTTTGGGCTTCGGCGTCCCCCTGGCCCGGATCGTGGGCTGAAAAACAGCCTGCCCATGGCACGTCGGCCCGGGCAGCAGCGGATCAAGCGCAGCCGGTTGCCTTGCGGCGGCCGTGCAGAATGGCGATGCCCTCGAAATGCCGGTTGCAGGACCACATCGATGCGCCAACACGTTCCATGATGCGGAACCGATATCGTGCCTCAGTCACGAATCCACTCGCCGAAATCGAAGGGCAAGGTCATTTTTGTGTTGCCAGGCTGCGGAGATTGATCCTTATTCCTTCACTGAAGGGCATATCCGCGTCCACATCGTGAACGCGGAACCGGCGGGGAGGCCGGGTTGCCTTGGCGAGGGAGGAGGACGCGGATGCACCACACGGATGCGCAGGATGCCGAACTGGCGCTTGGCGGGATCGAGGCGCTGACCGAGCCGAAGCGTGCCGAGCGATGGATGCGACCCGTGGAAATCGCCGCGGCGGGCCTGCTGGTCATCATGATCGTCACCGTCCTGGCCAATGTCTTCTTCCGCTATGTCCTGGCCAAGCCGCTGATCTGGGGGGACGAGGTCGCCTCGATCAGCTTCATCTGGATGGCGATGCTGGGCGCGGCCCTGGCCGTCGACCGGCACGAACACATGCGGCTGACCGTGTTCCTGCCCCTTTTGCCCGAACGCCTGGCCCGCGTGCTGGAAATCGCGGGCAGCGTCTTGGTCTGCCTGTTGCTGCTGCGGCTGCTGCCCGTGGCCGTCGAATACGCTTATGAGGAATCCTTCGTCACCTCGCCCGCGCTGCAACTGCCGATGTCCTGGCGCGCATCCGCCCTGCCCGCCGGGATCGGGCTGATGGCGGTTCTGATGGTGCTGTCGGTGCTGCGCAGCCGCGAATGGACCGTGATCGGGGGAACGCTGGCTGTGGCGGGGCTGCTGGTGGCGCTTCTGTGGTTTGCCAAGCCCGCTGTTCTTGGGTTCGGCAACTGGAACCTGCCGCTGTTCCTAGGACTGTTTGCGGGCTTCCTTTTGATCATCGGCGTGCCCATCGCCTTCTGCTTTGCACTTGCTACCCTGGGCTATCTGACCTTCGCCACCAATGCCCCGGTCTTCGTGATGATGGGCCGTATCGACGAAGGCATGTCGTCCCTGATCCTGCTGTCGGTGCCGGTCTTCGTTCTGCTGGGCTGCATCCTGGACGCGACGGGCATGGGCCGCGCCATCGTCAGTTTCCTGGCCTCGATGTTCGGTCACGTGAAGGCGGGAATGAGCTATGTCCTGCTGGGATCCATGTTCCTGGTGTCCGGGATTTCCGGGTCCAAGGTGTCCGACATGGCGACCGTGGCCCCCGCGCTGTTCCCCGAGATGCGCAGGCGCGGCCATTCCGCCCCCGAGATGACCGCGCTGCTGGCGACCGGGGCCGCCATGGCCGATACCGTGCCGCCGTCCATCGTGCTGATCGTGCTGGGATCGGTGGCGGGCGTGTCCATTGCCGGGCTGTTCACCAGCGGCTTCGCCATCGCCATGGTGCTGCTGGTCGTGCTGGCGATCCTCGCCCGCTGGAAGGCGCGAGGCGAGCGGATGGAGGGCGTGCGCCGCGCGCCGCTGAACGTCATCGGCAAGACTGCCCTGATCGCGGCCCCCGCCCTGGTGCTGCCCTTCATGATCCGCAGCCTGGTCGGCGGCGGCGTCGCCACCGCGACCGAGGTCAGCACCATTGCCACGCTTTATGCCTTCATCATCGGCGCGGTGCTTTATGGCGGCATCCCCTTGCGCCGCGTTGGCGGGATGCTGGTGGAAACCGCCGCCATGTCGGGGGCGATCCTGCTGATCCTGGGCGCGGCCTCGGCGATGGCCTGGGCACTGACGCAATCGGGCTTCGCGCGCGACCTGATGACCCTGGTCACCGGCCTGCCGGGCGGGTGGGTCGTCTTCATGCTGGCATCCATCGCGATCTTCCTTGTGCTGGGCTGCATCCTGGAAGGACTGCCCGCCATCGTGCTGCTGGCGCCGATCATGTTCCCCATCGCCCGCGGCCTGGGGATCCACGATATCCATTACGCCATGGTAATCGTCACGGCCATGAACATCGGGCTGATGGCACCGCCCATCGGCATCGGCTTCTATATCGCCTGCAAGATCGCCAACGTGCCGGCCGAGCAGGTCATGATGAAGATCTGGCCCTATCTGGCCGCGCTGATGGTGGGCCTGCTGGCCATTGCCGCCGTGCCCTGGTTCTCGACCGCCTTGCTTTAACCGTTGCTTGATACCTCAGGGAGGAGGAGTTTCATGAGCATCACCCGCCGCACCATCCTGCTGGGCGCCGCCGCAGGCGCGCTTGCCACGCCGTTCATCCGGGTCCGCCCCGCGATGGCCGCCGAATTCAGCTACAAGGTGGCCAACAACCAGCCGCTGGACCACCCCAGCAACATCCGCCTGGCCGAGGCGCAGAAGGCGATCCTGGAAGCCACGTCCGGGCGGTTCGACCTGCAGATCTTCCCATCGAACCAGTTGGGCGCGGATACCGACGTGCTGGGCCAGTTGCGGTCGGGCGGGGTCGAGTTCTTCCAGCTGTCGCCGGTGATCCTGTCCACGCTGGTCCCCAATGCCTCGATCAACGGCGTGGGCTTCGCCTTCCCGGACTACGATACCGTCTGGAAGGCCATGGACGGCGAGTTGGGCGCCTATGCGCGCGGCCAGATCGAAGGCGCGGGCCTGGTCGTGATGGAAAAGATCTGGGACAACGGCTTCCGGCAGATCACCTCGTCCACGAAGCCCATCACGACGCCCGCCGACCTGGAAGGCTTCAAGATCCGCGTCCCCGTGTCGCCGCTGTGGACTTCGCTGTTCACGGCCTTCGGATCTGCCCCGGCCTCCATCAACTTCGCCGAGGTCTATACCGCCCTTCAGACCGGCATCGTGGACGGGCAGGAAAACCCGCTGGCGATCATGAAGGTCGCCAAGCTGTGGGAGGTGCAGAAATACTGTTCCATGACCAACCACATGTGGGACGGCTTCTGGATGCTGGGCAACCGTCGCGCCTGGAACGCCCTGCCCGAGGATGTGCAGCAGGCCGTGGCCGACAGCTTCAATGCCTCGGCCCTGAAGCAGCGCGAGGACATCGCCGCGATGAACGCCACGCTGAAGACCGACCTGGAAGCCCAGGGCTTCGTCTTCAACGACGCCGATCCCAAGGCTTTCGAGGACAAGCTGCGCGAGGCGGGCTTCTATCAGGAATGGAAGACCACCTATGGCGACGAGGCCTGGGCCATCCTGGAAGCCGCCATTGGGCGGACGCTGGCCTGATGAAGGACGGCGCGGCCCCTTCCGACACCGGCGGCACGCAGGCGGTGGCGCGTGCGCTGTCGCTTCTGTCGCTGGTGGGACGGGGCGGCGCGCAGGGCCTGGGGCTGGCGCAAATCGCGGCGGCTTCGGGCCTTGCGCGGCCCACGGCGCGTCGGCTGCTGCTGGCGCTTGGCGCTGCGCGGATGGTCGAACAGGACCGCGCGACGCGCCGCTATCACCTGGGGCCGGAAACCTATCTGCTGGCGGGCTTTGCCACCGAACGCCACGGCATCCTGCACCATGCCCGCGACAGCATGGTCAGGCTGGCGCGCGAGACCGGCGATACGGTGCTGCTGACCGTGCCGCAGGACGACCATACCCTGTGCCTTGAACGGATCGAGGGCGATTTCCCGGTCCGCACCCATGCCCTGATGCGCGGCGACCGCAAGCCGGCGGGCGTCGGCGCGGGCGCCCTTGCAATCCTGGCGGCCCTGCCCGAGGCCGAGGCGGCGGCGCTGCTTGCGCGCGTGGCGCCCTTGGTGGGCGAGTGGATGTCAGGCCTGCAGGAGGATCTGGCCCATGCCCGCGCCCATGGCCATGCCCTGAACCCCGGCCGCATCGTGCCGGGTTCCTGGGGCCTTGGGGTTGCGATACCTTGGCCCGACGGGCGGCCTGCGGGGGCACTCTCCATCGCCGCCATCGAGAACCGCATGACCCCGGCGCGGCAGGCCGACCTGGCCGCCGCGCTGCATCGCGAGGCCGCGCTGATCGCCGCGCGCCTTGCCGAACTTGAAAGGACTATCGCATGACCGATCCCCTGATCGTCGGCTGGGCGCACACCAAATTCGGCAAGGCCGAGGCGCCCGACACCATGGCCCTGATGGCCGAGGTCGCCCTGCCTGCCCTGGAACATGCCGGCATCGCGCCCGATGCCGTGGATGGCATCTTCACCGGCGTCTACAACAACGGCTTCCAGCGGCAGGACTTCCAGGGCGCGCTTGTGGCAATGGGCAGCCCGGAACTGGCGGGCGTGCCCTTCATGCGCACGGAAAACGCCTGCGCCACCGGATCGGCCGCGCTTTATGCCGCCGCCGACTTCATCGCGTCCGGGCGCGGCAAGGTGGCCCTGGTGATCGGGGCCGAGAAGATGACCGCCATTCCCATCGCCGATGTGGGCGGCGTGCTGTTGTCGGCCAGCTTCGTGGCCGAAGAGGGCGACACGCCCGGCGGCTTTGCGGGCGTCTTCGGGCGGATCACCGACAGCTACTTCCAGCGGAACGGCGACCGGTCCGAGGAACTGGCAATGATCGCCGCCAAGAACCACGAAAACGGCACGCGCAACCCTTACGCCCATATGCAGAAGGCCTTCGATCTGGCCTTCTGCAACACGCCCTCGGACAAGAATCCGCTGGTCGCGGGGCCGCTGCGGCGCACCGATTGTTCGCTGGTCTCGGACGGGGCGGCAGCGATCGTGCTGGCCGCGCCCGAGGTGGCGGAAACCCTGACCCGCGCCATCCGCTTCCGCGCCCGCGCGCAGGTGGGCGACATGCTGGCCCTGTCGCGCCGCGACCCGACCGAATTCGCGGGCGCCCATCGCGTCTGGGGCAAGGCCCTGGACCAGGCGGGGCTGGCCATCACCGACCTGTCGCTGGTCGAAACCCACGACTGCTTCACCACCGCCGAGATGATCGAATACGAGGCGATGGGCCTTGCCCCCCGCGGCCAGGGCTGGCGCGTCATCCGCGAGGGCACGACCCGCATGGACGGCGCGCTGCCCGTGAACCCCTCGGGCGGGCTGAAATCGCGCGGCCATCCCATCGGCGCGACGGGCGTGTCGCAGCATGTGATGGCCGCGATGCAACTGACCGGGGATGCGGGCGCGATGCAGGTGCCGGGCGCCGAACTGGCCGGGGTCTTCAACATGGGCGGCACGGCCGTCGCCAACTACTGCTCGATCCTGGAACGAGAGAAATGACCGATCCCGCTGGCGGGCTGGCGCCTGTGTCCACCCGCGTGATGAACCTTGCCACCTTCCTGGCCCGGGCCGCCCGGCGCAATCCCGACGGGGTGGCCCTGGTCATGGGCGATACCCGCTGGACCTGGGCGGAATGGAACGCCCGCACCGACGCCCTGGCCCATGCGCTGCAAACCCGCTTTGGCCTGCAAAAGGGCGACCGGGTGATGTGCCAGTCGCAGAACTGCACCGAGATGATGCAGGCCATGTTCGCCGTCTGGCGCGCGGGCGGCGTCTGGGTGCCCGCCAACTTCCGCCAGACGCCGGATGAGGTCGCCTATCTGACCCAGGCATCCGGCGCCTCGCTGATGTTCTGCAACGCGGGCTTCCCGGATCACGCGGCGGCCTGCGGCGTCACGACCCTGGTCTTTGGCGCGGCGGATTTCGGGCCGGACGTGACGGCGATCACCGCGGACCACATGGGCCAACGCCCCCAGGTGGCCCCGGTGGATCGCGACGATCCCTGCTGGTTCTTCTTCACATCCGGCACCACGGGACGGCCCAAGGCATCCGTCCTGACCCATGGGCAGATGGCCTTCGTGGTCACGAACCACCTGGCCGACCTGATGCCGGGGCTGACGGCGGATGACGCCTCGCTGGTGGTGGCGCCCCTGTCGCATGGCGCGGGGGTGCATCAGCTGACCCAGGTGGCGCGGGGGGTGAAGACGATCCTGCTGCCCACGGAACGCTTCGACGTGGCGCAGGTCTGGGATCTGGTGCGCGAATGGCGGGTGTCCACGATGTTCACCGTGCCCACGATCCTGAAGCTGCTGGTGGAACATCCCTCGACGGCCGGGGCCGACACGTCCTCGCTGCGCTATGTCATCTATGCAGGCGCGCCGATGTATCGGGTGGACCAGCAGAAGGCGCTGCGGACGCTTGGCCCCGTGCTGGTCCAGTATTTCGGCCTGGGCGAGGTCACGGGCAACATCACCGTCCTGCCCGCCCACCTGCACCAGGCCGAGGACGGCCCCACGGCCCGCATCGGCACCTGCGGCTACGCCCGCACCGGGATCGAGATCCAGATCCAGGACGATCAGGGCCGGGAGGTCGCGCCGGGCGAGACCGGGGAAATCTGCTGCATCGGCCCCGCCGTCTTCGCGGGCTATTACAACAACCCAGAAGCCAACGCGAAATCCTTCCGCGACGGCTGGTTCCGCACCGGCGATCTGGGCCATATGGACGATGGGGGCTTCGTCTACATCACCGGGCGGCAGTCGGACATGTTCATTTCGGGCGGGTCCAACGTCTATCCGAGAGAGATCGAGGAAAAGATCCTTACCCATCCCGCCATCAACGAGGTCGCGGTGCTGGGTGTCCCCGACCCCCTGTGGGGAGAAATCGGCTGGGCGGTCTGCGTGGCGAACACCCCCGTGGCCGAGGAGGACCTGGCCGCCTTCCTGGACGGGAAGCTGTCGCGCTACAAGATGCCCAAGCGGTTCCTGTTCTGGGATGCGCTTCCGAAGTCTGCCTATGGCAAGATCACCAAGAAGATGATCCGCGAGGAACTGGAAGCCCGCGGCATGATCGCATGAATCAGCGAATGATCCATCCCGGCCCGCGCGCTGCGGAACGCGCGGTGGCGGTGCCTGCGTCCCTGCGGCGGATTGGGGGCGTGCTGCCCGCCGGACGGACGGTGATGACGGCAGTGGCGCGGCTGTTCGCGGATGCGGGCTGCAAGGGCGGCGTGGTCTGGCTGGACGACGTGACCTGCGACCCGATGCGCTTCGTGCTGCCCGCGCTCTCGACCGATGGCATTCATGCCGCCTGGTATTCGGACACCCATGCGCCGGATGGCCCTGTCGGCATTGACAGGGCTACGGCCACCGTCGGCTGGAAGGACGGCGCGCCCTTCCTGCATTGCCACGGCACCTGGGGGGGAACGATGGGCCACCTGCTGCCGCTCGATTCCGTGCTGGCGGCGGATGCGCGCGTCACCGGCATCGGCACCCCGGATGCCTGGTTCGAGGCCATGCCGGATGCGGAAACCGCCTTCACCCTGTTCACCCCGCAGGGCGGCGGCGCCGGCACCGGCCTTCTGGCCCGGATCCGGCCGGGCGAGGATGTGGTCACGGCCATCGAAGCCCTGTGCGCCCGCCACGGCATCGCGGATGCGCGGCTCCACGGCGTGGGCAGCATCGACCATATCCGCTTCACGGATGGCGGCCGCATGGACTGCCATGCCACCGAATTGCGGCTGGACGGGGCCGCGCTGGCCCAGGGCCGCGCCACCGTCCCGATCGAGGTCGTGGACATCGCGGGCACCATCATGCGCGGCACGCTGGAGCGGGGCATGAACCCCGTCGGCGTGACGCTGGAACTGATCGTTGAAAGGACGGACACATGACGCAGGACGCCAAGGTGGCAATCGTGACCGGGGGTTGCCGGGGCATCGGCCTGGCCGCGACCGAGATTTTCCTGGAACAGGGCTGGCGCGTCGCCGTCGTGGACCGCGACGTCGAGGAACTGCACCGCACCTGCGATCCCATGGAGAACGTCCTTGCGGTCGAAGCCGACATTTCGGACCCGCAAAGCGTCGATGGCGTGATCCGCAGCGTGGTCGGCCAGTGGGGCCGCGTCGATGCCCTGGTCAACAATGCGGGTGTTGCGCTGTTTTCCCGCGTGGGCCAGACCAGCTTCGAGCAGTGGCGCGAAGTAATGGCCACGAACCTGGACGGCGTATTTCTTTGCACCCAAGCAGCGGTCCCGGAACTGGCGAAAACCAACGGCGCCATCGTCAACATCGCCTCGATTTCCGGGCTGCGGGCATCGACGCTGCGGGTGGCCTATGGCACGTCCAAGGCAGCCGTCATTCACCTGACCAAGCAATTCGCGGCCGAACTGGGCGAACAGGGCATCCGCGTCAATTGCGTGGCGCCCGGCCCGGTCAGGACCAAGCTGGCAATGGCCGTCCATGCGCCGGAAATCATCAGCGCCTATTACGACGCCATTCCCCTGAACCGCTATGGCGAGGCGCGCGAGATTGCCGAAGCCATCGTCTTCCTGTGCTCGGACAAGGCCAGTTTCATCAGCGGGCAGACGCTGGCGGTCGATGGGGGATTCGATGCCACCGGGGTCGGCCTGCCCGCGCTGCGCCGCGAAGAGGGAACCCAACGGACGCCTTGAATAGCCGCTATTGCGGAAGCATTTGAAAATGCTTGTTCCGGGTTTATTTTAAAACCGGTAATTCAACTTATATATTATCCTTCATTATTTGTAGATTCATCCCGCGATTAATGATATTTATTGCTTCGAGGATTAATTGCCCGGCGGAATAACGGCCCGGAAATCCCGCTAACCGCATTTCTGCGGAACTGCATTATTCGGCGTGTATTCGCGCCGATTTGATCACGATTGCCCGGAGTTTACCATGTTGTTTTCTCTCAGCCACGGAACGCGCATCGTCCAGGATACGGCCGCACTGCAGCCCGTGCCTTCAGACGGTCCCCCCAGCCCCCCCTTTGCCCGCGGCGCGGCGGTTCTTGAAAACCCCGCCGAGGCGCTTGAGCGCCTGGATGCCAAGCCGATCTCGGCCGTTGTCGAGGGCGCAGTGGCAAGCACCGCCACGGCAGCCACGCGTTCGATGGCGATATCCACGGCGCCGGGGGCTTTCCGCTATCTGTTCCGCGATGCGCCCGGCCTGCCTGCCGGCCCCGCGACGCTGGCGGCGCTTGACCAGCTTGCCGAAAGCATGGCGGTCGAGACGACGGACCCCGGCGACGCCTCGATCCCGCCGATCCTGACCTATTTCGGCCAGTTCATCGACCACGACATCACCGCCAATACCGATCGCGAGGTTCCCGGCCTGTCCGAGATCGTGGGCGATATCGACCCGATGGACCGGGTGCAGGTCGAACAGGGGTTGGACAACCTGCGCGAAGGGACGCTGGCGCTTGACAGCCTTTACGGGGATTCGCCCGGTCAGGGGGCCTTCGCGACCAAGCTGGCCCAACTGATGCGTCACCCGACCTTCACCGACAAGATGCGTTTGGGTGTCACGGCCGATTCCGGCGATGGCCGGCCGCCGCTGCCCGCCGATCCTGCGGCGGATCTGCTGCGGCTTGGGTTCCTCCTGGACCGGGGCGATATCACGGAAGCCGAGCTGAATGCCCTGGATCCCGCCCTGCGCGACAATTTCGTCGATGCTGACGGCCCGATCCGCAGCCGGGCCATCATCGGCGACGGGCGCAACGATGAAAACCTGCTGGTGGCGCAACTGCATGTGGCCTTCCTGCGCCTGCACAACCGGATGGTGGACCTCGGCCACGATTTCGAGGAAGCCCGGCGCCTGACCCGCTTTCATTACCAGTGGCTGGTCTTGAACAGCTTCCTGCCGGGAATTTGCGCAAACGATGTCGTGGACGAGGTGCTGGCCACCGGGGCGCCGCTTTACGCCGAGTTCCTGGCCGACAACCCGCCTGCTAATCCCGCCAAGTTGCCGATGCCGCTGGAGTTCTCGGTCGCGGGCTTCCGCTTCGGCCACTCGATGGTGCGCGGCGGCTATGATCACAACCGCTTCTTCGGCACGCCCGTTGCCGGGTCCACGCAGATCCTGCCCTTTGCCAGCTTCGAATTGCTGTTCGCCTTTACCGGCGGCGGCAAGATGCGGCCCGATTCGTCACTGCCACCGGGGACCAATCTTCCCGGAAACTGGGTGATCGAATGGGACCGCATGGTCAATGCCGAAACGCCACGGCGTTCAGCCCGCAGGATCGACACCCATCTGGCCCCGCCCCTGGACGACATGGTGAACCAGGCGTCCAGGCCGGGCACCCCGCCGATGATGAAGCGGCTGGCCATGCGCAACCTGCGGCGCGGATACCGGCTGAACATGCCCTCGGCCCAGGCCCTGATCGAGGCGATCAACGCGACCGGGCTTTATCGCCCGATCCCGGTGCTGACGCCCGAGCAGGTCTCGGAGGGACGCGATTTCCTGGTGGCCCCCGGCCTGGATGCCGCGACTCCGTTGTGGTTCTATGTCCTGCGCGAAGCCGAACTGGTCGGCGGCAACCACCTGGGGGCGCTTGGCAGCCATCTGGTCGCCAACACGCTGATCGGGCTGGTGGTCAACGACGCCGGTTCCTACTGGAACGCCAAGATCGACGGGCACCGCTGGTCGCCGCATCTGTTCCAGCCGTCCCAGCCGATCGACAGCCTCAAGGCAATGCTGCGCTTTACCGGGCTTCTGGCCTGAGGACGCCTGCCATGCCATCGCCCTGGCCGTACTGATCGGCCAGGGCCTGCACCATCTGGCGACCCAGGGGGCCTGGCCTGCGATGCGCGGGCCAGGCCACGACCACGGTGCGGACCGGATGGAACTGCATGTCCTCGCAGGTCAGGCGCATGACCTCGCCCCGCGCGATCTCGGGCTCGAAGGTGCGGCTGGCGGAAAAGCACCAGCCAAGCCCCGCCGTCACCATCGACTTGATGGATTCGACATCGTTCACCGTCCACACATCGGTGGAAAACAAACGTCCCACCCGCTCCATGTCGATCTGCGGGGACCCCACGTAATAGATCTGCCGTTCCCGGTCAAAGGCGCGCATCGCCAGCGGCTGCGGCAGCCCCGCCAGCCGGTGCCCCGTCGCGCAGACCGGGCCCAGCGTCTCGGTCCCCAGGTGGCGGGCGGCGATGTCCGAGGGGATCGCGGCGGCCAGCGTCAGGGCAAAGTCGAAGTTCCCGATCCGCAGGTCGTCCCACAGCGTTGCCAGCGATGAATTGAAGAACTGGAACCGGGCGTGCGGATGATCCGCCGCGAAGGCCCGCAGGGCCTGGTTCAGGTCCGCGCGGGGAAACAGCACGTCGATCAGCACCCGCAGCCGCGTTTCCTCGCCCTTTTCCAGCGATTGCGCATGGGTGGTGAAGCTGCGGGCGCGTTCGACGACGCTGCGCGCCTCGGCCAGCAGCACGCGGCCGCGTTCGGTCAGCTCGGCCCGGCTGGTGCCGCGCCCCAGCAGCGGAAAGCCGCATTGTTGTTCCAGTTGCGCCAGCGAATAGCTGACGGATGAAATCGGCCGCCGCAATCCCTTGGCCGCCGCCGTCAGGCTGCCCGTGTCGGCGATGGCGCAGAAGGCCCGCAGGTGATCGACCAGATTCGGATGCATTTCAAGAATCCTGAAACGGTTTTCCTATTCTTTTCGGTTTACCGAAAAACAGAACCGATGCTAGCCTTTCCCTGCCGGCTTCGGAGGAGGAGTCGGCCGCAAGACTGTTTGGGAGGACAGGCTATGCACCCAGTCAACGGGCTCATCCGCGCATGAGCGGCGACAGCGTTCTTGTCTGCGACAACATCACCCGCCGCTTCGGCGGCGTGGTTGCCTTGAAGAATGTCTCGGTCGCGGTGCAGCGGGGCGAGATTTTCGGGCTGGTCGGGCCGAACGGCTCGGGAAAGACCACGCTGGTCAATGCCATCACCGGCTTCTATCCGCCGCAGGAAGGCCGCATCACGCTGGACGGCCGGCAGATCAACGGGCTGAAGCCGTTCCGCATCGCGTCCATGGGCGTGGCGCGGACCTTCCAGAACGTCGCGCTGTTCCACGGCATGTCGGTCCTGGACAACATCCTGATGGGGCGGCACATCTTCATGAAGCCCAATCCGCTGGCCTCGTTCTTCTATCCGTGGTGGGCGCAAAAGGAAGAAGTGGCCCATCGCCGCCATGTCGAAGAGGTGATCGACCTTCTGCAACTGGCCCCTGCCCGCGACGAACATGTCGACGTGATCCCCCTGGGCTTGCAGAAGCGCGTCGAACTGGCCCGCGCGCTTTGCGCCGAGCCCAAGCTGCTGGTTCTGGACGAACCCATGGCCGGCATGAACCAGGAAGAAAAGGAATACATGGTCCGCTTCATCCTGGATGCGCAGGAGGCATTGGGCCTGACGGTCCTGATCATCGAGCATCACATGGATGTCGTGACCGCGCTCTGCGACCGGGTGCTGGTCCTGAACAACGGCCAGGAAATCGCCCAAGGCCCGGCACGCGAAGCCATTGCGGATCCGCGCGTGGTCGAGGCCTATATCGGAAAGCCCCGCCATGCAGCATGATCCGGTGAACATCGCGCAGGCCCAGGCGCTGCATCCGAACTGGCGCCAGGACGACACGATCCTGGCGCGCCTGGCGCAGAACGCGGCCGAGGTGCCGAACCAGGTCGCCATGCGCGAACGCGACCACGGCATCTGGCAGGAATACACCTGGGCCGACTACCTGCGGGCCGTGGTGGAATTCGCGGCCGGGCTTGAAGCGCGCGGCGTGAAGCCGGGCGACGTGGTGATGGTGATCGGCGACAACCGCCCGAACCTGTATTTCGCGATGCTGGGCGCGGCCTGCCTGCGCGCCATCCCCTCGCCCGCCTATGCCGATGCGCCCACCGAGGAACTGGCCGCCCAGATGGAGCGCGAGGATATCCGCGTGGCGGTCGCCGAGGACCAGGAGCAGGTGGACAAGATGCTGGAGGCCAAGGGCCGCTGGCAGCATCTGGACCTGGTGATCTATGACGACCCGCGCGGGCTTGCGGGCCGCGAACCGGCCGGCGTGGCGGGCTTCGACGCGGTCCGGGCCGAAGGTGCGGCGCGGCTGAAAGCCGATCCGGGCCTGGCCCAGGCGCTGATCGCCCGGTCCACGATCCACGACACCGTCGTGCTGATGCATTCGTCCGGCACCACCGGCGCGCCAAAGGGCATTCCGCTGAAGCACGGCCATGTCCTGTCAGGTGTCCGCAACGCCGCCGCCGCCGGCTATTTCCAGCAGGGCGAGGTCCACATGGCCTATCTGCCGATGGCTTGGGTCGGCGACTTCATCTTCTCGGTCGGCGCGGCGATGGAATTGCGCTTTACCGTCAACATCCCCGAGGCGAATGAAACCGCCCTGCACGACCTGCGGGAAATGGCGCCCACGCTGTATTTCGCATCGCCCCGCGCCTGGTCGGCCATGCTGACGCGCGTGCAGGTGGGGATCGCGGAAACCACCGGCCTGAAGCGCAGGCTGTATGATTACTTCATGCCCCGCGCGATGGAGGCCGAACGGGCGCGGCTGGACGGCAAGCCTGCGGGCGGCGGTCTGACGCGATTCCTGGGCGAATGGCTGATCTATGGCCCGATCCGCGACCAGCTTGGCCTGGGCCGCGTGAAGCGCGCCTATACCGCCGGAGAGGCCATCGGCGAGGACGTGTTCCTGTGGTTCCGCGCCATCGGGCTGAACCTGCGCCAGTTCTATGGCCAAACGGAAAACTGCGCCCTGGCGGTTGCGCAAAAGCCCGAGGACATCTCGCTGACCACGGTCGGCCGCCCCTTCCCCGGCGTCGAGATGAAGATCGACGAGCATGGAGAGATCCTGCTGCGCGGCGACAACATCTTCGACGGCTATTTCCAGAACCCCAAGGCCAGCGCCGAGGCGTTGCAGGACGGCTGGCTGCACACAGGGGACGCGGGCCAGATCGAGCCTGACGGCCAGCTGGTCGTGCTGGGCCGGGTGTCCGAAGTGGTGGAAAAGCGCGACGGCACCCGCTTCATCGCCACCTATATCGAGAACCGGCTGAAGTTCAGCGCCTATATCAAGGACGCCGCGGTGATCGGGCAGGGCCGCGACATGCTGGTGGCGATCGTCTGCGTCGACTTCCAGGCTGTGGGCCAATGGGCGCAGGAACATGGCGTGGCCTATACCTCCTATGCCGAACTGTCCCAGCAGCCCCGCATCTATGACCTGATCCGCGGAGAGATCGCGGCGGTGAACGCGCATCTTCCGCATGGGCTGTCCATCGACCGCTTCGTGAACCTGCACAAGGAATTCGACCCCGACGACGGAGAGGTCACCCGCACCCGCAAGCTCAAGCGCAACGTGATCGACGACCGCTATGGCCCGATCATCGAGGCGCTGAACCGGGGCGACGACCAGATCGATTTCAAGGCCAAGATCACCTATGAAAACGGCCAGACAGGGTCCCTGGACCGGGTGCTGCGGCTGTCCGACGTGAAGGGGGCCGCGTGATGGCATATTTCCTGGAACTGCTGATTTCGGGCGCGCTGACCGGGCTGATGTATTCGCTGGTCGCCTTGGGCTTCGTGCTGATCTACAAGTCCGCAGGCGTTCCGAACCTGGCGCAGGGCGCCCTGGTGATGACGGCGGGCTACGCGGTCTGGCTGGTCATGGCTTGGGGCCTCAATGTCTGGATCGCCATTCCCATCGCCGCCGCGATCATGTTCGGCTTTGGCCTGGTGGTGGAACGGCTGCTGCTGCGCCGCATGGTCGGCCAGCCGGTCATCATGGTGGTGATGCTGACCCTGGGGCTTGAGATCCTGCTGCGCGGCATGGTGCCGGGCATCCTGGGATCCGCGCCCAAGCCCATCGACCTGGGGATCGGCTTTGCGCCCATCATCATCGGCGACGTGTTCATCAACCGCACCTCGCTTTACGGCGGAATCGTGGCCTTGGCTCTGGTCGGCGCCTCGCTTCTGTTCTTCCGCACCCGGACCGGTACCAAGCTGCGCGCCGTGTCGGACGATCATGTGTCAAGCTGGGCCGTGGGCATTTCCGTGGAACGCGCCATCGGCATTTCCTGGGGCCTGGCGGGCATCGCCGCCGTGGTCGCGGGGGCGCTGTGGGGATCGTCGCAGGGGGTGGACTGGACGCTGTCCGCGCTGCTGTTCCCGGCGGTCGCCGTGGTGATCCTGGGCGGCGTCGATTCAGTGCCCGGCGTCCTGGTGGGCGGCATCCTTGTGGGCGTGCTGGGCACGGTCATTCCCGGATACCTGGACAGCTTCGCGGGCGGATCGACGCGCGATGTCGTCACCTCGCTCATCATCCTGCTGACCATCATGGTCCGCCCCTTCGGCATCTTCGGCCGAGAAGACATCGAGAGGATCTGACGCCATGTTCTATCGCCTCTCGGGGACGTATCACACCAGCTATCAGGCCGACCGCAAGCTGTGGAAGATCCCCACGGACCGCTGGCTGGTGATCGCGCTTCTGGTGCTGGCGCTGCTGGCCCCGTTGTTCGTCTCGCCCCTGTATCTGGGCAGCTATGTCCTGCCCTGGGTGATCTGGTCGGCCGCCGCACTGTCCTTGACGCTGCTGATGGGCCTGGCGGGTCAGTTGCATTTCGGCTTTGCCGCCGTGATGGCGATCGGGGCCTATGCATCCATCCACCTGGTCCGGGCGGGCGTGCCCTTCGAATTGGCGCTGCTGCTGTCCGGGCTGATCTCGGCGGTGATCGGCGCGATCTTCGGGGGTGCCGCGCTGCGGGTGAAGGGGCTTTACCTGGTGATGGCCACGCTGGCGATGCAGTATCTGGTCGACTGGGTCGTGGTGAACGTGCCCGCGATTTCCGGGGGCGCGCACGCCACATTGCGCACGCCCGCGGTCAGCTTCCTGTTCCTGCCCATTGAAAGCCTTGCCGCCCGATATTGGCTGGCGCTTGGCTGGGCGGTGCTGCTGACGGTGTTCTTCATGAACGTCAAGCGCACGTCCTTCGGCCGCGCCCTGGTCGCCATCCGCGACAAGGACTTCGCCGCCGCCGTGATCGGGGTGGACCCGTTCAAGACCAAGCTGATGGCCTTCTTCACGTCATCCTTCATGGGCGGCGTGACGGGCGCGATCCTGGCCTTCTGCTTCTATCGCGCGGTGACGCCGGAACAGTTCGGCTTCAACGTGTCGATCCAGTTGGTCGCCATGGTGTTGGTCGGCGGCCTGGGATCGGTGATCGGATCCTGGCTGGGCGCGGGCTTCGTGCTGCTGGCGCCGATCTTCCTGACCAACCTGGTGTCGGGCCTTGCCGCATCCGGCTGGGTGCCGGTCAGCCAGAACTTCCTGTCGCACCTGCCCTTGATGATCTACGGCGCCATGATCATCGGCTTCCTGCTGCTGGAGCCGCTTGGGCTGGCGAAAATCTATGACAACATCCGCAAGTATTTCCTGGTCTGGCCTTTCCGCCACGCCAGAAGCTGACCCTTGGGAGGGGGAACGCATAACATGGGAGGAAAACACATGACCTTTCTGCGCAAGCTGGCGCTGACAACGGCCCTTGTGGCCGGGCTGTCCGCCCCCGTGGCCGCCGAAGACGTAAAGTTCGGCCTGCTTCAGGATTTCACGGCGGTTTATACCTTCGTGACCGGCCAGTATAACCAGGGGCAGCAAGACTATCTGGCCCTGGCGAATGCCGAAGGCCTTCTGGGCGAGGGCAACTCTGTGACCGCCATCGTCCGCGACACCGGCAACCAGCCGCAGCGCGGAATCGAGGCCTATAACCGCGCCAAGGAAGAAGGCGCGATCCTGTTCGACTTCCTGTCGACGCCGGTATCCGCCGCGATCCTGGACCAGGCGCAGGCCGACAAGAACATCGTCATCACCCCCGCCCACGGGCGCGGCGACGCATCCGACGGGACCGTGTTCCCCTATGTCTTCCCGATGCTGCCCACCTATTGGGCCCAGGCCGCAAACCTGATCGAGCACATGAAGAACAATGGCGGGCTGGAAGGCAAGAAGATCGCCATCGTCCATATCGACAGCCCCTTCGGCCGCGAACCCGGCCCGATCCTGGAAGCCCTGTCCGAACAGGAAGGGTTCGAGTTCCAGGCCTTCCCCTATGCCAGCCCCGGCAACGAACAGTCCGCCGCCTGGTCCGAAGTTCGGCGTTACCGCCCCGACTATGTCCTGATCTGGGGCGCGGGCGGCGGTCAGGCCGTATCCGTGCGAACCGCCATCCAGAACGGCATCGCGCCCGAACAGATCCATTCGGTGATCTGGCTGGCCGAAACAGATGCCGCCAACGTCGGCCCGCAGATGAAGGGCGTCAAGCGCTTCGAGGCGACCGCGGCCGGCACCGACCTGCCGATCATCCAGCGGATCCAGGAAAAGGTCATCGCCGCTGGCAAGGGCTCGGGCGACCAAGCCAATGTCGGCAACAGCTACTATAACCTTGGCGTCGCCACGATGGCCGTCGCGGTCGAGGCCGCGCGCCTGGGGATGGAAGGCGGCCAGCCGCTGACCGGAGAGACGCTGAAGGCCGGCTTCGAGAAGATCTCGGGCTTTGACGCCGAGGGGCTGATGCCCGCCGTGACCTATACCGCCGAGGATCACCAAGGCGGCGGCGCAGGCCGCGTGTCGGAATGGGACGGCGAGAAGTGGGTGCCGGTCAGCGAATGGCACGCCGCCTATCCCGAGCTGATCCGCCAGGTGATCGAGGAATCGGCCGCCAAGTACAAGGAAGGCAACTAAGCCATGCCCGCGCTGATCCTGGAAAACGTCGAGGTGATCTATGACAAGGTCTTCCTGGCCATCAAGGGCGTCTCGCTTGAGGTGGGCGAAGGCGAGATGGTCGCCCTTCTGGGATCGAACGGCGCGGGCAAATCCACGACGCTGAAATCCATCTCGGGGCTCTTAGGCCCCGAGCGTGGGCTAGTCACCCGGGGCGAGATCCGCTTCGGCGACCGATCGATCCTGAACATGGGGGCGCCCGAACGGGTGGCGGGCGGGCTGGTCCATGTGCTGGAAGGCCGGCGCATCTTCGGCCACCTGACCCCGGACGAAAACCTGGTGGCCGCCTATCGCGGCCGCAGCATCGCACGCTTCAACGAATTGCGCGAACAGGTCTATGCCTATTTCCCGCGCCTCAAGGAACGCATCAAGTCCAAGGCGGGCTATCTGTCGGGCGGCGAACAGCAGATGCTGGCCATCGGCCGGGCGCTGATGACCGAACCCAAGCTGATCATGCTGGACGAACCCTCGCTGGGCCTGTCGCCGCTGCTGGTGCAGGAAATCTTCGGCATCATCGGCACGATCAACGCCGAACAGGGCATGTCGGTGCTGCTGGTCGAACAGAACGCCGCGGCTACGCTGGACATCGTGTCGCGTGCCTATCTGATCGAACAGGGGCAGGTGGTGATGTCGGGCGCGGCCGAGGTGCTGAAGTCGAATCCCGACGTGCAGGACTTCTATCTGGGCGGGGCCGAGCACACCGACTACCGCAACGTCAAACACTATCGCCGGCGCAAACGCTGGCTGGCCTGAGGAAAGCCCATGACCGTCGATCTTGACCACGCCCGCGACACGCGCGAGGGGACCCCGCTTGCCCGTCTGAACGCGCAATTGGCGCGGATGCGCGGCAGCCAGCCCTTCTGGGCGGGCCTGCCGGACAAGCCGCTGGACAGCCTGGACGACCTGGCGGCCCTTCCGGTGCTGCGCAAGTCGGATCTGGTGGACATGCAGGCCAAGGACGCGCCCTTTGGCGGGCTGACCGGCGGGCCGGTTACGGGCCTGCGGCGGCTGTTCGTGTCGCCCGGCCCGATCTTCGACCCAGAAGGGCGCGGACCGGACTGGTGGGGATCGGCTGCCGCCCTGTCTGCCGCCGGGGTGCAGGGGGGCGACGTGATCCTGAACACCTTCTCCTATCACCTGACGCCCGCCGCCTTCATCTTCGAGGCCGGGGCCGAGGCCCTGGGCTGCCCGGTCATCCCTGCCGGTCCCGGCAATACCGCCGACCAGCTTGTGGCGATCCGGCAATACCGCCCGCGCGTCTATGTGGGCGTGCCGGATTTCCTGAAGATCATCCTGGACAAGGCGGATGAGGCCGGCCTGGACCGGACCTGCCTTCAGGTCGGCATGGTCACTGGCGCGGCCCTGCCCGACAGCCTGCGGGCCGAACTTTCGTCGCGAGGCGTGGCCGTCAGCCAATGCTATGGCACCGCCGACCTGGGCATCGTGGCCTATGAGGATGGCGGGCCGGGGATGGTGCTGAACGACGGCGCGATCGTCGAGATCGTGCGTCCCGGCACGGGCCAGCCCGTCCCCGATGGCGAGGTGGGAGAGATCGTGGTGACGCGGCTTGACGCCGACTACCCGCTGCTGCGCTTTGCCACGGGCGACATGTCGGCCATCATCCCAGGGGCCACCGGCGCGCGCCGCATCAAGGGCTGGATGGGCCGTGCCGACCAGGCAGCGAAGGTCAAGGGGATGTTCGTGCGCCCCGAACAGATCGCCGCCATCGGCCGCGCGGTGCCCGGCTGCCAGCGCCTGCGCCTGGAAATCAGCCGGAGCGGCGAACAGGACCGGATGCACCTGCTGGTGGAACATGCCGACAGCGGCGTGGCGGCCCCGCTGGCCGACAAGCTGGCCGAGATCACGCGCCTGAAGGGCTCGGTCGAGGTCGTCGCGCCCGGCAGCCTGCCCAATGACGGCCGGGTGATCGCCGACCTGCGGTGATCATTCCAGGACCGGCGCGCCAGCTTCGAGGCGCGCCCGGTCCAGCACGCGCACGGCGCTGCGTCCCAGTTCGATGATGCCGGCGTCGCGCAATTCGCCCAGCATCTTGTTCACCGTTTGGCGCGAACAGCCGATGACCACCCCCAATTGCGACTGGCTGATCTGCACCGAATCGTCAGATTCGCTGGTCAATTGGCGCAGATACAGGCGGATGCGCTGTTCGGCACTGTAGTAATGGTCGGCCGTCCGGTTGCGGTTTTCCCGCATCAGACGGTCATGCAGCAGGGTGCACAGGTTCGGGATCAGGATCTGCGGGGGGACATGGGCGAACAGCGCCTTGGCGGGGCAGAACAGCACTGTCGTGTCCGTCAGGGTCTGGCAGCTGGCCGCGCAGGGTCGGCCCGACAGGGCCTCGACCTCGCCCAGCATCTCTCCGGCCGTGGCGATATGGACGATGACCTGGTTGCCGGAACTGTCCACGTAACAGACCTCGACCCGGCCCGAGGCGATGAAATAGCTGCCCTCGGTCGTCTCGCCCTGGCGCAGGATATAGGCCCCGGGTTTCAGCAGCCGGGATGTGCAGCTCGCCAGCAGCGCGTGCTTCTGGCTCCGTGTCAGCCCCTTCAGGATCGGCGCCTGAAACAGATGGGAATATTCCTGGGGATCGATCATCGCAAACAGGTCCCTCGGCAACATTCGGGCAGGCCGCCCGCGAACCGCGAAATCATAGCAATGAAGCAGGAAAAAGGCTATCCCGGCCCAAAAAGGGCAACGCATCACACAAGATGCGACGGGATAGCCGGAACTCGCACTCAACCCAGAAAATGCAGCGCACCACGACTGCGCCCTTAGACAGATAGACCTTTTGTCTGAGGCGAAGTGTCAACCAGCCGACACAAGGCCTAACAAAACGCAGCCGGGTGCGACGATTGCATTATCTGAAAGCTATAAAGTCAGGATCGCCCTGAAATCGTTCACGTTCGTCAGCGTAGGTCCAGTAATGACCTGAGCATCGCAGGCTTGGAAAAAGCCGTGCGCATCGTTCGCCGACAAGGCCTGCCGCGCAAGGTCCGGCGACATAACGGACAAGGTGCCGGGGCCGATGATCGCGCCCGCAACCTCGGCCGCGCCATCGACGCCATCCGTGTCGCAGGCCAGTGCGTGAATGCCCGGCGCCGCCGCAAGCGCAATGGCCAAGGCCAGGCAATATTCGGAATTAGGCCCGCCGATCCCTGTGCCTCGCCGGGTCACAGTCAGCTCGCCGCCCGACAGGATGAGATGCGGCTGGCCGCTGCCATGGCCGTCGGCCTGCCGCGACAGGGCCAGGCGGGCATGCTGGGCCGCGACCTCGCGCGCCTCGCCCTCCAGGGAATCACCCAGGATCTCGACGGTGCAACCGGCGGCGCGGGCCATTTCGGCCGCAGCCTCCAGCGATCGGGCAGGGGCGGCGATGATGTGGTTCTTGACCCGTGACAGGCGCGGATCGCCGGGGGGAATGACGCCGCTGCCGCCTTGCAGGGCGCGGGTGACGCTGTCAGGGACTGCGATCCCCCAGCGGTCCAGGATCGTCCGCGCATCGGCGGAGGTGCTGGCGTCGCCCACCGTCGGCCCAGACCCGATCATCGCCGGATCGTCCCCCGGCACGTCCGAGATCATCAGCGCCAGCATCCGTGCGGGCCAGGCGGCTGCAGCCAGCTGGCCGCCCTTGACGCGCGACAGGTGCTTGCGGACCACGTTCATCTGCCCGATCGGCGCGCCCGAGGCCAGCAGCGCTGCATTCACCGCCTGCTTTTCCGCAAGGCCCACGCCCTGAACCGGCGCGCAAAGCAGCGCCGAGGCCCCGCCCGAGATCAGCGCCAGAACGAAATCCCCCTCGTCAAGCCCGGCCAGCAGGTCCAGCATCCGCAGCGTGGCCTGGGCCCCGGCCTCATCCGGGACCGGATGGGCGGCCTCGACGATCTCGATCCCCTTGCAGGGGCGGCCATAGCCATAGCGGGTGATGACCAGGCCTTCGCATGACCCCCAGGCGGCTTCCACGGCCTCGGCCATGCGGGCACTGGCCTTGCCCGCGCCGATCACCACCACGCGCCCGTCGGGCCGCGGCGGCAGATGGGTTGCAAGCGAGCGCATGGGATCGGCCACCTCGACCGCGCGGTCGAACAGGGCGCGCAGGAAGGCGCCAGGGTCGGCACTTGGATCGGCGGCGGGCGCGGTCATGGGCGACGCTGGCCCAGGCCTCCGCCCGACTGGCGGCGGCGGGCGGTTTCCAGTTGCGCCTCGGCCTCGGCAATGTCGCGCGAGGCTTGGCGGACATAGTCCAGATGGTCGTGGGCCGCGGCGCGGGCTGCATCGGGGTCGCGGTCGAGGATCGCGGCCCCGATGGCGCGGTGCTGGTCGCGCAGCCGGTCGCGCATCTGCGGCAGGGTGAACATCCGCCCCCGGTTCCGCGCCACGTTGCTGCGCAGGTGGCCCGACAGCGCCCGCATGATCTGCAAAAGGACCAGGTTGTGGCTGGCCTCGTAGATTGCCTGGTGCAGGGCAGCGTCGGCCTCGGCCTCGTCTGCGGGGGTTGCGGCGGCATGGGCGGCCTCGATCGCCTCCAGCGCGGCGGCGATGCGGTCGCGATCCAGTTCCGTGGCCCGCTGCGCGGCCAGACCCGCCGCGTGGCTTTCGACCACGTCGCGGAAATCCAGATAGTCGTCCTCGACCTCGGGGTGATCGGCCAGAAGGGCGATCAGCGGGTCCGTGAAGGCCGCCTGCCCCAGCGGCGCCACGCGCAGGCCGCGCCCCTTCTCGCCCACCAGCAGCCCGCGATCCTGCAGCATCTTCAGCCCGTCCCGCAGCGTCGGGCGCGACACGTTCAGCCGCTGCGCCAGGTCACGTTCCGGCAGCAGCCCTTCATCGGGGGCCAGTGACCCTTCAAGGATCAGCGTCTCGATATGGCGGGCCACGGCCTCGGCGGCGCGTTCGGGGCGGATCGGAAATTCGGTCATGGGCGGCACCCTTATCGCTGCGGCCATATCATCGCAATTGACAGGCTTGGTCAAATCATTTTACCAAAGATGCCGGAACAGAAAGGCCCGAGCCATGTCCATCGCCATGCCGACGCCCGACCCGCGGATCATCGCGCGCGGCCCGCAGATCGTGGCTGCCCTGCGCGCCGTGCTGCCCCCGGACGCTGTGATCGACGACCCGCAGGAAACCCGCGCCTATGAATGCGACGCGCTGACGGCATACCGCTGCCCCCCGCTGGCCGTGGTCCTGCCGCGCACGACGGCAGAGGTGGCGGCAACGATGAAGATCTGCGGCCAGATGGGTGTGCCGGTGGTGCCGCGCGGGGCGGGGACGTCCTTGGCGGGCGGCGCGTTGCCCACCGCGGATTGCGTGATCCTGGGCACCATGCGCCTGCGCGACGTGTTGCAGATCGACACCGACAACCGCTTCATCCGCGTCCAGACCGGCGTGACCAACCTGTCGGTCAGCGCGGAACTGGAACCATACGGCTTCTTCTACGCGCCCGACCCGTCCTCGCAACTGGCCTGCACCATCGCGGGCAATATCGCGATGAACTCGGGTGGGGCGCATTGCCTGAAATACGGGGTCACCACCAACAACCTGCTGGGCGCGACCGTGGTCCTGACGACCGGAGAGGTCGTTGAACTGGGCGGGCCGGAACTTGGCCCCGCGGGCCTGGACCTGCTGGGCGTGCTGTGTGGGTCCGAAGGCCAGCTTGGCGTCGTGACCGAGGCCACCTTGCGCATCCTGCCCCGCCCGGAAGGCGCGCGGCCCGTGCTGATCGGCTTCGGTTCCCCCGAGGTCGCGGGCGAATGCGTGGCCAACATCATCCGGTCCGGCGTGCTGCCGGTTGCGATCGAATACATGGACGAACCCTGCCTGCGCGCGGTCGAGGCCTTCGCCAAGGCCGGATACCCCGATTGCCCTGCCGTCCTGATCGTCGAGGTCGAGGGATCGCGAGCCGAGATCGACGACCAGATCGCCCGCATCCGCGCCATCGCAGACGCCCTGAACCCGGTCGAGTTCCGCGAAAGCCGCAATGCCGACGAAGCCCTGGCGATCTGGAAGGGCCGCAAGTCGGCCTTCGGCGCGATGGGACGCCTGGGCGACTACATCTGCCTGGACGGCACCGTGCCTGTGGGCCAGTTGCCCTATACCCTGCGCCGGATCGGCGAACTGTCGCGCCAGCACGGGCTGGAGGTCGCGAATGTCTTCCACGCGGGCGACGGCAACATGCATCCCCTGATCCTGTTCAACGCCAACAAGCCCGGCGACCTGGCGCGCGCCGAGGCCTTCGGCGCCGACATCCTGCGCCTTTGTGTCGAGGTGGGCGGCTGCCTGACCGGCGAACATGGGGTGGGCGTGGAAAAGCGCGACCTGATGTCGGACCAGTATGCGCCCGAAGATCTGGCGATCCAGATGCAGGTGAAGGATGTCTTCGATCCCCAATGGCTGCTGAATCCGGCCAAGGTCTTTCCGCTGGACGCCAGCGCCGCGCATCGCGGGATGGCTGCGGAATGAACGTGGCATCGGATCTGGCGCCCATGACCGAGGCCGAACTGTCCGAAATCCTGTCGGACCACCATGCCCGGCGTGCGCCTCTGCGCATCATGGGCGGCGGCACGCGGGCCGAAAACCGTGTGGCGGGCGAAGCCCTGTCGCTGTCGCGCCTGTCCGGCGTGGTGACCTATTCGCCGGGCGAGATGACGCTGATCGCCCGCCCCGGCACGCCATTGCCGGAAATCGAAGAGATGCTGGCCGCCGAAGGCCAGGCCCTGGCTTTCGAGCCGCCCGACATGGGCGCCGTCCTAGGGGGCAACGGCACGCCTACCCTGGGCGGCACCGTCGCGGCCAATGCCAGCGGTCCGCGCCGGTTGCTGGCGGGCGCCTGCCGCGATCACCTGCTGGGTGTGCGATTCGTCGACGGCCGGGGCCGCGTGATGAAGAACGGCGGGCGGGTGATGAAGAACGTCACCGGCCTGGATCTGTCCAAGCTGCTGGCCGGATCATACGGCACCCTCGCCGTCCTGACCGAGGTGGTGCTGAAGACCCTGCCCCTGCTGCCCGCCCGCACCACGCTGTCTTTTCTCGGCGTGACCGAGGACATTGCCCTGCGCATCTTCACGACAGCTTTGTCCACCCCCTTCGAGGTCTCGGGCGCGGCCCATGTCGGCGGCACGGTCTATCTGCGCATCGAAGGGCTGGAAGGCCAGCTTGCCTATCGCCGCGACCGTCTGCTGGCGCTTCTGGCGGACCACCGCCCTGAGGTTCTGGACGATGCCCCTTGGCAAGCCATCCGCGACGTGGCGCATTTCGCCGGCGGCGGCCCGCTGTGGCGAATCCTGTGCAAGCCCAGTGATGCGCCCGGCCTTTGCGACGGGCTGCGAGCGATGGGCGGGGACTGCTCGCTGGATTGGGGCGGCGGCCTGATCTGGTATCGCGGCCCCGGCAACCCGCGTGCCCTTGCCCCCCATGCCACGCTGGTCCGCCGCGAAGGCGCGGAAGGCCCGGCCTTCCCGCCGCTGCCCCCTGCCGTCGCGCGGCTTCAGGACGGGCTGCGCCGCAGCTTCGATCCGGCGGGCATCCTCAACCCCGGCCTGATGGACGCCTGACATGCAGACCACCTTCACCGCCCAGCAACTGGCCGATCCCCTGACCGCGCGGTCGAACGAGATCCTGCGCACCTGCGTCCATTGCGGCTTCTGCACGGCGACCTGTCCTACCTACAAGGTGCTGGGGGACGAGTTGGACAGCCCGCGCGGGCGCATCTACCTCATCAAGGACATGCTGGAAAACAGCCGCGTGCCCGATGCGAAGACCGTCCAGCATATCGACCGCTGCCTGTCCTGCCTGTCCTGCATGACGACCTGTCCGTCGGGCGTGCATTACATGCACCTGGTCGATCACGCGCGGGAATATATCGAGGCGAACTATCGCCGCCCCCTGCCCGACCGGCTGCTGCGCTGGATGCTGGCGAAGATCCTGCCCTATCCCGGACGCTTCCGGCTGGCGCTGCGCGGCGCGAAACTGGGCCGTCCCTTCCGCCGCCTGCTGCCCGACCCCCGGCTGCGCGCGATGCTGGACATGGCCCCCCGCGACATCCCGCCGCCCAGCCTGAACGACCGCCCCCAGGTCTTCGCGGCCCAAGGCGCCCGCCGCAAGCGGGTGGCGCTGCTGGTGGGCTGCGCGCAGAGGGCGCTGAACACCGACATCAACGACGCCACGATCCGCCTGCTGCGCCGCCACGGCTGCGAGGTGGTGGTCCCCAAGGGCCTCGGCTGCTGCGGCGCGCTGACCCATCACATGGGCCGCACCGACGAAAGCCATGCCATGGCCGCGGCCAACATCCGCGCGGTCATGGCCGAGGTGAAGGGCGGCGGCCTGGACGCGGTGGTCATCAACACCTCGGGCTGCGGGACCACGGTCAAGGACTATGGCCACATGTTCGCGGGCGATCCGCTGGAAGCCGACGCGACGCGCGTCGCGGCCTTGGCAAAGGACATCACCGAGGTCATGGCCGACCTGGGCCTGAAGGACACGACCCATGCCGCGCCCCTGCGCGTCGGCTATCACGCCGCCTGTTCGCTGCAGCACGGGCAGCAGATCAAGGCCACGCCCAAGGAACTGCTGGCCGATGCCGGCTTCACCGTGCTGGAACCGAAGGACAGCCATATCTGCTGCGGATCGGCCGGAACCTATAACCTGATGCAGCCCGCCATCAGCGCCGAGTTGAAGTCCCGCAAGGTCTCCACACTGGAGGCTATCCGTCCCCAGGTCATCAGCGCCGGCAATATCGGCTGCATGATGCAGATCGGGTCCGGCACGGGCGTTCCGGTCGTCCACACCGCCGAACTGCTGGACTGGGCCACCGGCGGGCCCAGGCCGCGGGCGCTGTCCGAGGCCCTTGCCTAGGGCCGGGTTCTGGCGCTTGGCCAACCATTGTGGCAAGAGGCAGATCGCCGCGCCCCGACGCCGGGCATGACAAGCCGCCGCCGCGTCCGGGCAAGACCCGCCTGAAGGAATCGCCCGATGCTGCGCCAGTTCTTTTCCTATTACCGTCCCTTCATGGGGCTGTTCTGGCTGGATTTCGGCTGCGCGGTGCTGTCGGGCCTGCTGGAACTGGCCTTCCCGCTGGCCGTCACAGCCTTTATCGACCACCTGCTGCCGAAGGGTGACTGGACGCTGACCGTTGCCGCCGCCGCGGGCCTTCTGGTGCTTTATGCCGTCAATGCGGGCCTGCTGACGGTGGTGATCTATTGGGGCCACAAGCTGGGCATCAACATCGAGACCGAAATGCGCGCCCGCGCCTTCGACCACCTGACGCGGCTGTCCTGGCGGTGGTACGACCGGGCGCGCACCGGCAAGCTGGTCGCCCGCGTGACCCGCGACCTGGAAGAAATCGGAGAGGTCGCCCATCACGGCCCCGAGGACGCCTTCATCGCCATCATGACCTTCGTGGGCGCCTTTGCGCTGATGTTCTGGGTCAACCCGCAGCTTGCCGTGATCGTGGCGCTGATCGTGCCGGCGATGCTGGCCATCGTGATCGTCTATGGCGGACGCATGACCCAGACCTGGCGCGCCATCTATTCCCGCGTGGGCGATTTCAATGTCCGGCTCGAGGAAACCCTGGGCGGCGTCCGCGTTGTGCAGGCCTTCGGCAACGAGGCGCATGAGAACCACCTGTTCGCCGCCGACAACGCCCGCTACCGCCAGGCCAAGCTGGACGCCTATCGCGTGATGGCGGCGTCGAACGCGCTGCAATACATGGGCCTGCGCCTGGTGCAGGTGGTCGTCATGGTGGTGGGCGCGGGCTTCGTGCTGTCGGGCGACCTGACCACCGGCGGCTTCGTGGGCTTCCTGTTGCTGGTCGGCGTCTTCTATCGCCCGCTGGAAAAGATCGCCGCCGTGATCGAGACCTATCCGCGCGGCATCGCGGGCTTCCGCCGTTACCAGGAACTGCTGGCAACCGAGCCCGAGATCTCTGACGCTCCCGACGCCGTCGAGGCCCCCGCCCTGCGCGGCGACATCCGCTTCGAGAATGTGGGCTTTTCCTATGACGCGGGCCGCCCCATCCTGGACGGGATCGACCTGACCGTGAAGGCGGGGGAAACCGTGGCCTTCGTCGGCCCCTCTGGCGCGGGCAAGACGACACTGCTGGCGCTGCTGCCGCGGTTCTACGAGCCGACCGCCGGCCGGATCACGGTGGACGGGCTGCCCCTGCCCGCCCTGCGGCTGAACAGCCTGCGCCGCCAGATCGGGTTGGTCAGCCAGGACGTGTTCCTGTTCGGCGGCACCCTGCGCGAAAACATCGGCTATGGCCGCCTTGGCGCGACCGACGACGAGATCCGGCAGGCCGCCGCGCGCGCGCAGCTGACCCAGATGATCGAAGGGCTGCCCGACGGGCTGGATACGGTCGTGGGCGAACGCGGCGTGATGCTGTCGGGCGGGCAGAAGCAGCGCGTGGCCATCGCCCGCGCCTTCCTGAAGAACCCGCCGATCCTGATCCTGGACGAGGCGACAAGTGCCTTGGACAGCCAGACCGAACGGGAAATCCAGCAGGCCCTGGACGCGCTTGCCGTGGGCCGCACCACGCTGGTCATCGCCCACCGGCTGGGCACGATCCGCAACGCCCACCGCATCGTGGTCATGCAGGCGGGCAGGATTGCGGAAATCGGCAGCCATGCGGACCTGATCGCCAAAGGCGGGATCTATGCGGGCCTGGCGGCCTGAAGGAACGGGCACCCGTTTGCGGCAAATAGCGGCAGGGGACGACGAATTTCATCCGGTCCGCAGAAAAGTGTTAATCTTTCGTTAACGATAGGGCATATTTCCCTTCGCGTGCGCAGGTGCCTTTCGATCACCTAGTCATGGTTTTCTTGTTCAAGTGGTATGGAGTGGTTCATGAATACATCCTTGAAGGCTGCCGCATTCCTTTTCCTCACGACCCTGGGCGTGGCACCGGCTGTCGAGGCGGCGACAGTCGCATCGGTGGACGCGTCCTGGCTGCAGGCACGGGGGTTCCTTTACGAGATCGAGACTGCGGGGAACTACACGCTCGACTTTTCGGGTGAGGGACGCTGGCCGATCGCGCCGGATTTCCTGGGAACGGCCGCCTATGCCTTTGCCGAGTTCGACGGTGGCATCGACGAGTTCTTCGACAGCGTGACGATGGGCATGACCTTCGTCGCCTTCGACGGGCTGTCCATCAACCTTGGCTTTCTGGATGCCGGGGTCGACTTCGCCGCCGGGATCATCGCGCTTGGCGGCGACGCCACGCTCAGCCTGAACCGGGTCGATGATCCTGCGCCCGTTCCCCTGCCGGGAACCCTGCCGCTTCTGGCGGCCTCGATCGGGTCCGCCCTTTTCCTGCGGCGGCGCAACGCGGCCTGAACACCCGATCCGCCAGACAAGCCAGAGGCCGGGTTGCACTTCGCATCCCGGCCCTTTTTAACGGCCGGGGCAGGCCAGGCGGCATCAGCCCCAATAGGCGGCGGCCATGAAGTCCTTGCGGTCGATGCCGCGGGCGATCAGGTGCTGCCGGGCAAGCCGGGCCTGGCCTGCCTCGCCCGCGAACCAGAAATGGCTGCCTTGCTCCAACCGGGCCTCGGCCAGGGCCGCCAGCAGATCGTCGCAAGGCGTCACCCGTGGATCGGCGACCAGGGGACCAAGGTCGCGCAGATCGGCCCGGACATGGGCTGAAACCTGACCCCGCGCCAGGTCCAGCATCCGCGCGATGGCAGGAAGCGCGGTTTCGTCGCCAAACAGGTGCAGCCGATCGGCATCCGGGCACCAGCCGCCCCCGGGACCGATGATGCCCACCTCGGCCCCTTCGGGACCGGACAAGGCCCAGTCGCAGGTCGGGCTGCCCGCGTGGCGGAAGATGTCGAAATCCAGCCAGTCGGCGGCCTGTTCCGCCACGGTATAGACCGGCCGGTGCAAGGCATCCGCGCCCGTCGGCCACTCCGTGCGCCCCGAGGCGCCAATGCGCGGCCAAAGGGCCGCCCGTCCCGCAGGCGGCAGCAAAAGGCGGAAATGAAGGCTGCCCGTGCCGAAACGCGCGGCATCGGGACCGGCCAATCGAACCCGGATAAAGCCCGGGCTGCGCTGCCTGACCGACGCCACCCGCATCAAGGACAGCCCCGGCGCAAGGGCGCCGGCATCCACCCGGTCCCATTGAACGTCCAGCCCGGCTTCCGCGAACAGTTCGGTGGCGCTGTCCTGTAGATTGCCGATCAGCCGCGATTCGGGCGCAGACAATTCGACGCGCACGTCATCATCCCCCGGGATCAGCCGCAGCTCGCACCCCCAGACGAACAGGCTCAGCGCATCGGCGGTTTCTTCCAAGGGCACGTCCCAGGCCACGGCCCGTGCCTTCAGCGCAGCAGCCGCCGCGCCCGAGGCCCGGGGGATGATGCCAAAGTTCCGATGGGTACGCAGATGCGACATGACGCAGGCCTTTCCCTGATCGTGATGTGGATATAGTAAAGCAATTCAGTCAACAATATGAAACACGGCTGCCCCGGCCGGATTTCTGGGGAAGATGAAAGGCGCGGGATGAGCTTTCTTCACAGGATGACCTGCCGGACCGAAGGGATCCATGCGACGCTGCCGGTCCGCTGGCGCAGCCTGGACGGGATGGTTGGGGTGTTCTGGCAGGCGCGTGGTGAAGCCGGCGCCCGCGGCTATTACCTGTCGCCCGACCCGCGCATCGTGTTCTTCTTCAACGACGTGTCGTCCCATATCCGCGTTTCCAACCGCGAGGATGGAATACCCGGTCACGCCCGGCCGATGATGCGGGCGCTTTACGTCCCGCCGGGCGTCCCGCTGTGGTCCAGCTTCGCCGGGGCGCACCATTTCTCTCACCTGGATCTGCACCTTCACCGCGACCGGCTTCTGCGGCTGCTGTCCCCGTCCTTGGGAACGTCCGAGGCGCTGTCCGTCCTGAACCGTCCGGTCGAGACCGGGGATGCCGCCCCCCTTTCTGCCCTGGCCGATCTGCTGGTAGCCGAGGTTTCCCAACCCCGCCATCACCCCGTCTTTGCGGAAAGCCTGGTGGGCAGCATCGCCACGGGCCTGCTTGACCTGCCGGTGGAAGGTGGCGACCCTGTCTCGGGCGGGCTGACGCCGGCGCAGATGCGCCGGCTGACCGGCACGCTGACGGCGCGGCAGGACCGGCGCATGACCGTGGCCGAGATGGCTGCCACGGTGGGCCTTTCCGAAAGCTGGTTCGCCGCCGTCTTCAAGCAGACCACCGGCCAGACGCCCCTGCAATGGCAGCTTGCGCAAAGGATCGTCCAGGCCAAGCGCCTGCTTCTGGAAAGCAACCTGACCGTGGCCGAGGTCGCGGCCCAGCTTGGCTTTTCCGACCAGGCGCACCTGACCCGCGCCTTCCGCCAGATCGCGGGCGAGACACCCGCCGCATGGCGGCGGATGCAGATGGCAGGATGACATGGACTACCAGGTGCGGCGCAGGGTGACCGCGACCTCGCGGCCGGGGTTGTAGGTGATCGACCCGCCGGCAGCCTCGCGGTGCTTTTCATCCAGCAGGTTCGTCACGTTGACGGCCAATGTGGTGTCGCTTGTCACGTCATAGCTGTAGGCAGCATCGACCAGGACGGCGGCTTCGCTTTTCACAAGATTGTCGTCGCCACCGAAGGCGGTGCCCTTGTAGCGGGCCCCGATCCCGAAGGTCATGTCTCCACGCGCGCCCTCGCCAGCCAGCGTGTAGTCCAGCCACACCGAAGCCAAGTGTTTGGGAACGTTGCCCAGGCTGTTGCCCTGGTTGGGTGACAGACGGTCCATGATTTCGGTATCCGTATAGGAATAGGCCGCAATCACCTCAAGCTCGTCTGTCAGTTCGGCGCGTGCTTCAAGCTCTAGCCCGCGGGCGCGGATTTCACCGATGGTCCGCGGAATCGGGGGGCTGGTGCTGGAATCGGTACGAGTGATGTTCGTCTTGCGCAGGTCATAGACGGCGGCCGTGAACAGGGCATTCATGCCTGCCGGACGATACTTCATCCCCACCTCGAACTGCTCGCCTTCTTCCGGCTCGACCGTCAGGGCGGCCGGCAGGACCGATTCGGCATAGCTGGCATAGGCGGAAAGGTCCTGGGTGATCTTCCAGGTCAGGCCAAGGCTGGTCGTGGTCTTGCTGAAATCGCCTCTGGTGTCCGATCCCGCCAGCCGGTTGGTCTGCTGCCCGTCGATCCAGTCGTGACGCAGCCCGACATTTGCGATGAACCGGTCCGAGAAGGTCAATTCTTCCTGAAGGTAAAGGCTCTTGACGGTCGAGCTTGTTGCCTGGTCCGTGATGACCGGGATCAGCGACAGATCGATGTCGCCGATATAGCGCGGATTTTCCCAGTCGTAGTTCAGGTCCGCAGGATAAGGATAAAGAACCGTTTCTCCCACTCCGTCGCCATCGAAGTCGTAGGCCACGTTGTTCGCATATCGTGTCACATTGTCGGATTTGGTCCGTTGGTAGCTTAGGCCGACTACAGTGCGGCTTCCGGCCCAGCCCAGTTGGGTGTCGTATTGAAGATTGGCGTCGGCATCAATCTCCTCGCCCGATCCTTCGCTTGCGAACAACTCGCGGCGTGCGACAGTAGGTCCGGCAAGGCCCGCCACATAGGCATAGCCAAAGCCGCGATCCTCATCCTGGTAGCGTGCCTTGGCATTGACCTTCAGGCCCCCGCCGAAGTCGTGGTCCAGGATGGCGGTGACGGCGTTGCGTTCGTTTGTCACAGAATCGAAATCCGGTTCCCCGAAGAACACATCGCGCCCAAAATCGGTGCCCAGCGGCCAACCCGATCCCGTGGATCCCTTCCGTTCCAGATGATCGACCACGACACTGAGCGTTGTCTGGTCGCTTGGCCGCCAGCTCAGCCCGCCCATGACCAGCGTGGCGTCGTCGCGGCTGTAGTCCAGTTCCTTTTCGGAATCCTGCACCCGCGCCGTCAGGCGATAGGACAAGGTCCCGTCCGCTGTCAGCGTGTTGCCGAAGTCCAGGCCCGCCTCGGCGTGGCCGTGGGATCCACCTGTCACATAGGCTTGGCCGAAGCGTTCGCCGCGGGGCAGTTTCGTGACATAGTTGACGATGCCGCCCGGTTCGGAGGGACCGTTGACCGAGGAATTGCCGCCCTTGACGATCTCGACCCGCTCATAGGCAAAGGCATCCTCGCGGATCCCGCCGAAAGCCTTCTGCAGCGGCAGGCCGTCACGATAGACCGAGGCGTCGAAACCTCGCAGCTTATAGTAGTCGAACCGGTCATCGCCGCCATAGAAGTCCGTCGCGACGCCGGTGGTATAGCGCAGGACCTCCTCGGCCGTCCGTGCGCCGCGTTGTTCGATCTCGCGGGATGTCACGACCGACACCGACGCAGGGGTGTCGAGAATCGGCGTTACCAGCTTGCTGCCCGCGGTGGTGGAATAGGCGACGACGCTGTCCGCGTCATTGTCGCCCGCCCCCTCCAGGGTGATCGGTGCAAGAACCGTCACGTCCTGGCTTGCCTCTTGCGCCAGAAGGCTGGCCGGAGCCAGAGCGGTGCAGCCTAGAAGCAAGGCGGTCAGATAGCGGTGCCTGGCTGTTCCGGCAGTCTTGTTGATGGCCATGGGTCGTGTTCCACAGTGTTACAGGGCAAAGATGCTGGCCGCCCGCGCGGGATGAAGTTGCGCCGGATGGCTTGCTGATGGATGGACTGGCCTGGTCACGGCAATAAGCAGCCAGGCAGCGACAAAGCGCCTCTAGGACAGATGCCCAGCGCCTGTATTGTATAATCCTACTTTTTTTGTCAGAAGCTATGGGAAATAGCCGCCCACGCCGCACGGCCCCGTCCCGCGACCTTGACGAGGCAGCCCCGCATTGCGCAATCCGCATCTGACAGCGACTGGAGATCCCATGCAAAGTCCTCTTCGCGTGCTTGCCGCCTTGCTGGCCTGGATTCTGGCCGCGGGTGCCGTCCAGGCGCAGGAAGCTGCCTTTCCCCTCACCATTCCCCATGCCTTCGGGACGACCACGATCCCTGAAAAGCCGCAGCGGGTGGCGACCGTCAATTCCGGCAACCACGAGGTTCCTCTGGCGCTTGGCGTGGTGCCGGTGGGCATGGCCGCGGCGAACTACGGCGATGACGACGGCGATGGCGTCCTGCCCTGGGTGGCCGAGCGTCTTGAGGAACTGGGCGCCGAGACGCCGGCGCTTTTCGATGAAGGCGACGGGATCGACTTCGAGGCGGTCGCGGCCTCGCAGCCCGACGTGATCCTTGCCGCCTATTCCGGGCTGACGCAGGCGGATTACGACACGCTGAGCCAGATCGCGCCGGTGGTGGCCTATCCTGACAGCGCCTGGACCACCGAATGGCGCCAGATGATCCGCATGAACAGCGCGGGCATGGGCATGGCAGCCGAGGGCGAGGCGCTGATCGACCGGATGGAGGCGCAGATCGCCGATACCGTCGCCAAGCATCCGCAGCTGCAGGGCAAGACGGCGATGTTCGTGACCCATCTGGACAGCACGAACCTGTCGGTCGTCAATTTCTACAGCGCCAATGACACGCGGGTGAAGTTCTTCGCCGACCTGGGCCTGTCCATGCCCCGCAGCGTCACCGAGGCGACCCAGCCCGGACAGTTCTTCGGTTCCGTCAGCGCCGAGCGGATCGACGCCTTTGACGATGTGGACATTGTCGTGACCTATGGCGGCGACCTGCTGCTTCAGGCGATGAAGGCCGATCCCCTGATGGCCCATATGCCCGCCGTCGCAAACGAGGCCATCGTCCTGCTGGGCAACGATCCCCTGGGAAACGCGGCCAATCCCACGCCGCTGTCGCTGCCCTGGGTGCTTGACGATTACGCAGCCCTTCTGGCCGAGGCCGCGCGGAAGGCCGAATGACCGACGCTGCCGCCCCTGCCCCGCGCCACGCCGCGCCGCGCGTCCTGTGGCTGGGCGTCCTGATGGCGGTGCTGGTCCTGCTGGCCGCGCTGTCGGTCGCAATCGGCACGCGAGAGGTCGGGCTGGACGACATCGCCGCGGCCCTGCGTGGCCAGGTCGACACGATCGAACAGGCCGCCGTGGCCGCGCGCATCCCGCGCACGGTGCTGGCGGCACTGGCGGGGGCGTCGCTGGGCATGGCGGGCGCGATCATGCAGGGCGTGACGCGCAATCCCCTGGCCGATCCGGGCATCCTGGGGGTGAACCTGGGGGCGTCGCTGGCCATCGCGGTGGCGGTCGCCTGGTTCGGCATCGCCTCGGCCCAGGCCTTCATCTGGGTCGCGATCCTGGGCGCGGGGGGAACTGCGGTCTTTGTTTATGCGGTCGGATCATTGGGACGGGGCGGACCGACCCCGCTGAAGCTGGCGCTTGCGGGCATGGCGACATCGGTCGCGTTTTCGTCGCTGGTGGTGGCGGTGATGCTGTCGCGGGGCGACATCGCGGGCGGATTGCAGGCCTGGCAGATCGGCGGCGTGGGCGGGGCGACCTTTGCCCGCATGGTCCACGTTCTGCCCTTCCTGGCCCTTGGCCTTGCCATCGGCCTCGGCTCGGCCCGCAAGCTGAACTCGCTGGCTTTGGGGGACGACATGGCGGCGGGCCTGGGCGAGCGGGTGGCGGTCGTGCGCGCCATAGCCTCGCTGGGGGCGATCCTGCTCTGCGGCGCCACCACCGCGATCTGCGGACCGATCGGCTTCGTGGGGCTGGTCGTGCCGCATCTGTGCCGGCTGCTGGTCGGGGTCGATCACCGCTGGCTGCTGCCCTTTTCCGCGCTTGCGGGCGCTGCGCTGCTGGTCGGGTCCGACATCCTGGGCCGCATCCTGGCCCGCCCCTCGGAACTGGACGTGGGCATCGTCACAGCCTTTATCGGCGCGCCCTTCTTCATCTGGATCGTGCGCCATGCGCGGGTGAAGGAGCTATGAGCACCGCAGCCCTGATCGCCGCAGGCCGCAGGCGCCGCGCCCTGCGCCGCAGCCGCGTTCTTTGTGGCGGGCTGGCCCTGCTGCTGGCGGGGTTCGCGCTGACGCTGATGCTGGGCCAGTCCCTCGTGCCACCTGCCGATGTCCTGCGCGTCCTGGCGGGACAGGACGTGGCCGGCGCGTCGTTCACCGTGGGGCAGTTGCGCCTGCCCCGGGCCGTGCTGGCGATCCTGGCGGGCCTGTCCTTCGGGCTGGGCGGGGCGGCCTTCCAGATCATGCTGCGCAATCCCCTGGCCAGCCCCGACATCATCGGCATCAGCAGGGGCGCCAGCGCTGCGGCGGTTGTGGCCATCGTGGTCCTGGGGCTGGACGGCCCGATGGTGTCGGTGCTTGCGGTGATCGCGGGCCTGGGCGTGGCCCTGGCCATCTATGCCCTGTCCTTTCGGGGCGGCGTGGCTGGGACGCGGCTGATCTTGGTAGGCATCGGGATCTCGGCCATGCTGGACAGCATCATCGCCTTTGTCCTGTCCCGTGCGCCGTCCTGGGACCTGGCCGAGGCGATGCGGTGGCTGACCGGCAGCGTGAACGGGGCGCAACTGTCCCAGGCCCTGCCGCTGCTGGTGTCGCTGGCGGTCTTTGGCGGGCTGCTGGTCAGCCGCGCCCGCGATCTCGAATCGCTTCGGCTGGGTGACGATGCTGCCGCCGCGCTTGGCACGAATGTTCCCCTGACGCGGGTGCTGGTGGTGGTCGCGGCCGTGGGGCTGATCGCGGTCGCTACCGCTGTGACCGGGCCGGTTGCCTTTGTGGCCTTCCTGTCCGGCCCCATTGCCGCGCGGATCCTGGGGCCCAATGGATCGGTGCTGATCCCGGCCGGCCTGGTTGGCGCGGTTCTGGTGCTGGGCGGCGATTATATCGGCCAGTTCCTTCTGCCCGCGCGCTTCCCCGTCGGAGTCGTCACCGGCGCCCTGGGCGCGCCTTATCTGCTTTACCTGATCATGCGGGCGAACCGCGCCGGAGACTCGATGTGACCAGCCATTCCCTGACCGTCGAGGGCCTTTCCGCAGGCTATGGCGACCGGCTGATCCTGCGGGGCCTGGATCTGGCCGTGCTGCCGGGCCGCATCACCGCGATCGTCGGCGCCAACGCCTGCGGTAAATCGACGCTGCTGCGGTCCATGTCGCGGCTGCTGGCGCCGCGCGCGGGCCGTGTCCTGGTGGATGGCAAGGCGATTCACCGCATGTCGCCGCGTCGCGTCGCGCAGGTGATGGGCCTTTTGCCGCAGTCCCCCATCGCCCCCGAAGGCATCACCGTGGCCGATCTGGTCAGCCGGGGCCGCCATCCGCATCATGGCATCCTGTCCCGCTGGTCGCGGGCGGATGACGAGGCCGTGGCCCAGGCGCTTGATGCAACAGGAACGCAGGAGCTGGCCGAACGCGCGGTGGATGAACTGTCCGGCGGGCAGCGCCAGCGGGTCTGGATCGCCATGGCCCTGGCCCAGCAGACGGACCTTTTGCTGCTGGACGAGCCCACTACCTTCCTGGACATCAGCCACCAGATCGAAGTCCTGGACCTGCTGACCGACCTGAACCACCGACGCGGCACGACGGTCGTGATGGTGCTGCACGACCTGAACCTGGCCGCGCGCTATGCCGATCACCTGGTTGCGATGGCGGGTGGCAACCTTTACGCCCAGGGCACGCCGGATCATGTGCTGACGGAGGAGATGGTGCGCGCCGTCTTCGGGCTCGATAGCCGGATCATCGCAGACCCGACCTCGGGCCGGCCGATGATGCTGCCCATTGGCCGGCACCGGATGGCGGCGGAATAAGGGCGAGCCGCTTTCGGTGTTGCGGTCCTCTGCCACGGGGGAAGCAGGCGCGGGATAAATCTTTCCACCGTGCCCACCAAGTCTGGCAACCAATCTGGGGTGGGATCGGTTTTGCGGTGGTTCCCTTCGCTGCAAGGGGAAGGGGAAAGGCTTTTCATGACCGCACAGCAGGTGCTTGCCTTCGCCATCGTCGGCGTGATGATGGTGTTGTTCATCTGGGGCAGGCTTCGATACGACGTGGTGGCCATGCTGGCCCTGCTGGCATCGCTGCTGGCGGGGACCGTGTCCCCCGACCATGCCTTTACCGGCTTTTCCGACGACATCGTCATCATCGTGGGCAGCGCCCTTGTGGTCAGCGCCGCCGTGTCGCGGTCCGGCATCATCGAGGCCGGGCTGCGGTGGCTGGTGCGCAAGCTGACCACGATGGGGGTGCAGCTTCTGGTGCTGGTCGGCACGGTCACGCTGCTGTCTTCGCTGGTCAAGAACATCGGCGCGCTTGCCATGCTGATGCCCGCCGCGCTGAAGATGGCGCGCAAGTCGGGGCAGTCGCCGTCGCTTTACCTGATGCCGATGTCCTTCGGGTCGCTTCTGGGCGGGCTGATCACCCTTGTCGGCACCTCGCCCAACATCATCGTCTCGGGCGTCAGGCAGGAAATGACGGGCCAGCCCTTCCGCATGTTCGACTTTGCCCCGGTGGGGCTGGGCCTGTCGGCGGTGGGCGTCACCTTCCTGATGTTCGCCTGGCGGCTGTTGCCGTCGGACCGCCGCGCCACTGCCTCACTGGGCGAGGCCGTGAAGATCAGCGACTACAACACCGAGGCCACGGTGCCGGAAAGATCCGCCGCCGCCGGCCGCACGATCGGCGCCCTGATCGGCATGGCGGACGGAGAGATCACCGTGACCGGTCTGATCCGGGGCGGGGAACGGCGCAAGGTCGTCTTGTTCGACACCGTGATCGAGGAAGGCGACATCCTGCTGCTGCGGGGCGAGCCCGACGGGCTGGAACGCGCGGTCGCCAAGGGCGGGCTGGCCATGACGCGGCATGACACGGCGTCCCGGCTGGAGCTGCCCGCCAGCAAGATCGGCGTGATCGAGGCGGTGACAACCGTCACCTCCAGCCTGGTGGGGAAAAGCGTGGGCAGCATCCGGCTGTTCGACGAACAGGGCATCAGCCTTCTGGCCGTGTCCCGATCCGGCCACCGCATGACCGAGAGGCTGTCCCAGACCCGGCTGCAGGCCGGCGACGTGCTGCTGCTGCAGGGCCCGGTCGAGATCCTGCCCGAACGCATCCGCAGCTTGGGCCTGTTGCCGCTGGCCGAACGAAGCCTGCGCATCGGCAGCGTCCGCAAGGAACTGATGCCGATCCTGATCCTGGGGACGGCCATGGGCCTGACCGCCGCAGGCATCCTGCCCGTGGCCATCGCCTTTTTCGGGGCGGCGGTGCTGATGATCCTGTCGGGCGCGATCAGCCCCGAAGGCGCCTATGACGCGGTGGAATGGCCGCTGCTGATCATGCTGGGGTCGCTGATCCCCGTCAGCGAGGCCTTGCAAACCACCGGCGGCACCGACCTGATCGGCGCCTGGCTGTCCGATGTCGCGACCGGCCTGCCGGTCTGGGGGGCGGTGGCGCTGATCATGGTGGCGGCCATGGCGGTGACGCCCTTCCTGAACAACGCGGCAACGGTGCTGGTCATGGCCCCCATCGCCGTGACCTTTGCCGGCACGTTGGGCTATGCCCCCGAAGCCTTCCTAATGGCCGTGGCCGTGGGCGCGGGCTGCGATTTCCTGACGCCCATCGGTCACCAGTGCAACACGCTGGTGATGGGACCGGGGGGATACCGCTTCAGCGACTATCCCCGTCTTGGCCTGCCCTTGTCGATCCTGGTCGTGCTGACCGGGGTGCCGCTGATCCTGGCCGTCTGGCCCGTCTGATCAGCGCGCGTGCTGAGTCCGGCGCGGCGCCTCGCGCTTGGCGATGCGCAGGACGGTATAGCCAGCGATGCCGGATACCAGCGAACCCAACAGGATGCCGATCTTGGCCTCGTCCTGCAGCAGCACCTGGTCGAAGGCCAGGATCGAGATGAACAGGCTCATGGTGAAGCCGATCCCGCACAGAAGCGCGGTCCCGAACATCTGCATCCAGCTTGCGCCGGCAGGCAGATCCGCCCAATCAAGCCGCACCAGCACGCCCACCGCGCCGAAGATGCCCACGACCTTGCCAAGGGCCAGGCCCATCGCGACGCCCAGCGTGACCGGCGCCAGCAGCGCCTCGGCTCCGACGCCGGCAAAGCTGACGCCTGCATTGGCAAAGCCGAAGACCGGGATGATCAGATAGGCCACCGGCGCGATCAGCGCATGTTCCAGCCGGTGCAGCGGGCTTTCGGCCGGGCGCGCCTCGGGCGTGGCGGGCGTGCGCTTCAGCGGGATCGTCAGCGCCAGCAGCACGCCCGCGATGGTGGCGTGGATGCCGGACCGCCAGACGAAGAACCACAGGACGGCGCCAAGCAGCAGATAGGGCCACAGCCGCATCACCCCCGACTGGTTCAGTCCCACCAGGGCCATCAGGATCAGCGCGGCGATCGCCAGGTCCGCGGGCGACAGGCCGCTGGTGTAGAACAGGCCGATCACCACGACCGCGCCCAGATCGTCAATGATCGCAAGGGCCGCCAGGAACACCTTGAGCGAGGTCGGCACCCGCGACCCCAGAAGCGAGATCACCCCAAGCGCGAAGGCGATGTCGGTGGCAGACGGGATGGCCCAGCCGTGCGTGGCGCCCGTGCCCGCCGTGAAGAACAGATAAACAAGCGCCGGAACCGCCATGCCCGCCGCCGCGGCGACCCCGGGCAGGATCCGGCGCGGCCAGGACGACAGGTGGCCGTCCACCATCTCTCGCTTGATTTCAAGCCCGACCATCAGGAAGAACAGCGCCATCAGGGCGTCGTTGATCCAGTGCTGAAGGGACAGCGGCCCCAGATAGACGTGGAGCGCGTGGAAATAGGCCTCGGACCAGGGGGAATTGGCGACGATCAGCGCCAGGACGGCCGATCCCATCAACAGGATGCCCCCCGACGATTCGCTGTCCAGGAACCTGCGGATGGTGTTTTGAATGCGGCCTGCCAATGCACGGTCCCCCTTGTCAGAAACGGTTCAACCGGTCTCCGTATTCAGGGGTCGTCCCTGGGCGCACGCAGGACACGCCATTCGGCGGGATATTATTCAGCAAGGCCCGAGGATCAAGGGCTTTGCGGATGTTCACGGATTTCCCGCAGCCATTCGCGCCAGATCGCCACCAGCAGGGCCATCAGCACCGGGCCCACGAACAGGCCGACGATGCCCATCGTCTTGACGCCGCCCACCAGCCCGAAGAACGTCGGCAGGAAGGGCATCTTGACCGGCCCGCCGACCAGAACGGGCCGGATCGTCTTGTCCACGATGAACAGTTCGACCGAACCCCAGAGGAACAGCAGCACCCCTGCCAGCGGCGACCCGCTTGCCACCAGATAGATCGAGACCAGCGTGAAGGACAGCGGCGCGCCCCCCGGGATCAGCGCCATGATCCCCGTGATGACCCCCAGCGTCACCGGCGAGGGCACGCCCGCGATCCAGTAGGCGATGCCCAGGATGACGCCCTCGCCGATGGCGATCAGGGTCATGCCGGTGACGGTGGCGCTGATCGTCAGCGGCACCACGCGCGACAGCCGTTCCCATCGGCGGGGCAGGATGCGCGCGCCCACGATGTCGATCTGGCCCGCGATCTTGTGCCCGTCGCGATAGAACACGAACAGCGCGATCAGCATGAACAGAAGGTTCAGCGCCAGGTGGAAGGCGATGTTCCCCGCCGCCAGGACGCTGCGATAGATCGAGGCGATGGTGTTGCCGCTGGTCAGTTGCACCAGTTCCGCGATCGCGCCGGGCTGGCCGACATGACGGGACCATTGTTCGTCGATCCAGTCGCCGATCCGGGGCAGGGCGGTCATCCATTCGGGCGCGGGCGCGCCATTGGCGTTCACCTCGAACACCCAATAGATCCATTGCTGCAATTCGCGAAAGGCGTAAAGCAGCGCCATGGTGATCGGAACCACCAGAAACAGCACGATCACCAGCACGAACAGCGCCGCCGTGGTGGTGCGGTGGATGCCCAGGCCCCGCTGCACGCTGCGCGACAAGGGCCAGCTGGCAAAGGCGATGATCGTCGCGGCCAGCACCGGCACCAGGAAGCCGTGGAAGAAATAGATCGCGGCGGCGATGATGAAGACCAGCAGCCAGCGGGCGGCCGAGATGTCGCTGATCAGCGGAAAAGGCGTCGCCGGGTCGTCTTGCACCACCATCTGGGGCCGAGGCGTTGCCTGCTGTGGGTCGTTCATGCGCTCGCGCCTGCCTTTCGGTATTCCGCTTGCCATGACTGTTGCATTGTTGATCGCCGCGTCAACCCGTCTTTCGGGCCTTGTGCTTGCGGGAATCTGTCGCATCGGCTAGCCACGGCGCCTTTCAATCCAAAAGGCCAAGGCCATGACCAGCACCCTCGCGATCGACTTCGGCACCTCGAACACCGCCGTCACGATCCTTGATGCGGGCCGGGTCAGGCGCATCCCGGTCGAGGGGGCGTCCGACACCCTGCCCACCGCCGTGTTCTTTCCTGCGGGCGGCGGCGCCATGCGGATCGGCGAGGCCGCGGCGCAGGCGCTGATTGCGGGCGAGGAGGGCCGCTACATGCGGGCGCTGAAAAGCGTGCTGGGAACGCCCCTGCTGCACGAATCGCGGCTGATCGCCGGAAGGCGGCGGACGCTGGCTGATGTGATCACGGCCTTCCTGGTGGCGCTGCGCCACAAGGCCGAGGCCGCCACGGGCAGGCCGCAGACCCGTGTCCTGTCCGGCCGCCCCGTCCATTTCCACCCCGATCCCGCCCGCGACGCGGCGGCCGAGGCCGACCTGCGCGCCTGCTATCACGCCGCAGGCTTCGACCATGTCGATTTCATGCCGGAACCCGAGGCCGCGGCCCTGGCCTGCCACGGCATGGGCACCGAGGGGCGGACGGGGCTGATCGTGGACATCGGCGGCGGCACCTCGGATTTCTCGGTTTACCGGGCCGAGCATGGACGGGTCCGGATCCTTGCCAGCCATGGCATCCGGCTGGGCGGCACGGATTTCGACCAGGCGATCTCGCTGTCCCATGCCATGCCCCTTCTGGGCCACGGAACCCAGTTGCGGCGAGAGATGGGGCCGGGCCTGCTGCCGGTGCCCAACGCGATCTATCTTGACCTGGCGACTTGGGCGCATATCCCCTTTGTCTATTCGCCCGAGAACCGCAGGCTGGCCCGGCAGATGGCCCGGCTTGCGGTCGATTCCGCGCGGATGGACCGGCTGGTGACGGTGCTGACGGACGAACTGGGCCACGACCTTGCCTTCGCCGTCGAACGCGGCAAGATCGCCGCCAACAGGGGCGGCGACGCCCGGATCGACATGGGCTTCATCCAGCCTCGCCTTGCCGCGCCCATCGACGGCGCCTCGCTGCAGGCGGCGCTGCGGGATTATCGCACGGATCTTGGGGCGGCGGTGGCGCTGACGCTGGATCGGGCAGGCCTGGCCGCGCAGGATATCGGCGATGTCGTGCTGGTCGGCGGCTCCAGCCTGATGGGTCTGGTGACGGATCTGGTGGCGCAGAATCTTCCGGCGGCGCGGCTTCACCGATCCGAGGCATTCACCGCCGTGGGCGACGGTCTGGCTTTGGCCAGCAACGGGGAATAGCGTTCCTGCAAATGCGGCAAAGACAGGAAACACTGGTTTTTCCTGTCCGGCAAACTTGCATAAGGGGCGGCACTGAAGGATATCGTTCCTGACAAGGACGATGCCGCCCCGACGAAACAAGAGCCGATCCCATGAACAGCCAAGCCGAAACCCCTCTCGCTCCGGCGACATTGACGCATCTGCAACGCCTGGAAGCCGAAAGCATCCACATCATGCGCGAGGTGGTGGCGAATGCCGAAAACCCGGTGATGCTGTATTCAGTGGGCAAGGATTCGGCCTGCATGTTGCATCTGGCGCGCAAGGCCTTTTATCCCGCGCCGCCCCCTTTCCCGTTGCTGCATGTGGACACGACCTGGAAATTCCAGGCGATGTATGAATTGCGCGACCGGGCCGCCAAGGCCGCGGGCATGGATCTGATCGTCCACCAGAACCCCGAGGCCAAGGAACAGGGCATCAACCCCTTCGACCACGGCCCCCTTCACACCGACATGTGGAAGACCGAGGGGCTGAAGCAGGCGCTGACGAAATACAACTTCGACGTGGCCTTCGGCGGCGCGCGCCGCGACGAGGAAAAGTCCCGCGCCAAGGAACGGATCTTTTCCTTCCGTTCGGCCAACCATCGCTGGGATCCCAAGAACCAGCGGCCCGAACTGTGGAAGCTGTACAACACCCGCAAGTCCAAGGACGAATCGATCCGCGTCTTCCCGCTGTCGAACTGGACCGAGCTGGACATCTGGCAATACATCCACCTCGAAAACATCGAGATCGTGCCGCTGTATTTCAGCGAACCGCGCCCGGTCGTGGAACGCGACGGGCTGCTGATCATGGTCGATGACGACCGCTTCCCGCTGAATGGCGAAACCCCGCAGATGCGGTCGGTCCGCTTCCGCACGCTGGGCTGCTATCCCCTGACCGGCGCCGTCGAATCCAACGCCCGCACCCTGCCCGAGGTGATCCAGGAAATGCTGCTGACCACCACGTCCGAACGGCAGGGCCGGGCCATCGACAAGGATCAGGCCGCCTCCATGGAGAAGAAGAAGCAGGAAGGGTATTTCTGAGATGACCGCGCACACCCAGGATCCCGTCTATGTGACCGATGCCCTGATTTCGCAGGACATCGACGCCTATCTGCTGAAGCACCAGCACAAGACCATGCTGCGCTTCATCACCTGCGGATCAGTCGACGACGGCAAGTCCACGCTGATCGGCCGCCTGCTTTACGACAGCAAGATGATCTTCGAGGATCAGCTTGCGTCCCTGGAAGCCGACAGCAAGGTGTCGGGCACCCAGGGCGGAGAGATCGACTTTGCCCTGCTGGTCGACGGCCTGGCCGCCGAACGCGAACAGGGCATCACCATCGACGTGGCCTATCGCTTCTTCGCGACCGACAAGCGCAAGTTCATCGTGGCCGATACGCCGGGGCATGAACAATACACCCGCAACATGGTCACCGGCGCATCCACTGCCGATCTGGCCGTCATCCTGATCGACGCGCGCCAGGGCGTGCTGACCCAGACGCGTCGGCACAGCTATCTGGTGAACCTGCTGGGCATCAAGAACATCGTGCTGGCCGTCAACAAGATGGACCTTGTCGATTACTCGGCCGAACGCTTCTACGAGATCGTCAGCGATTACTCGCATTTCGCCAAGCAGATCGGCATGGACAGCTTCCTGCCGATCCCGATTTCAGGGCTGAAGGGCGACAATATCGTTTCCAGAAGCCCGGAAATGCCCTGGTACCAGGGGCCGACCCTTCTGGGCCATCTTGAGGAAGCGCCTGTCAGCGACACGGCCATGCAGGACGCCCCCTTCCGCATGGCGGTGCAATGGGTGAACCGCCCGCATCTGGATTTCCGCGGCTTCGCGGGCCAGATCAGCGCGGGCGCCGTCCATCCCGGCGATCCGGTGCGCGTCCTGCCCTCGGGCAAGACCACCACCGTCAAGTCCATCGTGACCTTCGACGGCGACCTGCACCAGGCCGTCGCGGGCCAGTCCGTCACCCTGACCTTCGCCGATGAGATCGACTGTTCGCGCGGCGACGTGATCGTGCGCGCCGACGCCCCCTGCGAGGTGGCCGATCAGTTCGAGGCGACCCTGGTCTGGATGGCCGAGCAGGAAATGCTGCCGGGCCGGCCCTATCTGCTGAAGATCGGCACCCAGACCGTCAGCGCCACCATCACCGAGCCGAAATACGAGGTGAACGTCAATACGATGGAGCATCTCGCCAGCAGGACGCTGGGCTTGAATGCCATCGGCGTGGTCAATATCTCGACCGACCGGCCAGTGCCCTTTGAAGCCTATGCCGACAACCCGGACCTTGGCGGCTTCATCCTGATCGACCGGATGACGAACGCCACCATCGCCGCCGGGATGCTGCATTTCGCGCTGCGCCGGTCGCAGAACATCCACTGGCAATCGACCGACATCAACCGTGACGCCCATGCCGCGCAGAAGAACCAGAGGGCCAAGGTCGTCTGGTTCACCGGCCTGTCAGGTTCGGGCAAGTCCACAATCGCGAATATCGTGGAACGCAAGCTGCACGCGATGGGCAAGCATACCTTCCTGCTGGACGGCGACAACGTGCGCCACGGGCTGAATCGCGACCTGGGCTTCACCGATGCCGACCGCGTGGAAAACGTCCGCCGCGTGGGCGAGGTCGCCAAGCTGATGACCGATGCCGGCTTGATCGTGCTGACCGCGTTCATCTCGCCCTTCCGGTCGGAACGGCGGATGGTCCGCGACATGATGGCCGCGGGCGAGTTCCTCGAGGTTTATGTCGATACCCCGCTGGACGTGGCCGAGGCGCGCGATGTGAAAGGTCTCTACAAGAAGGCGCGGTCGGGCCAGTTGAAGAACTTCACCGGCATCGACAGCCCCTACGAGGCACCCGAACAGGCCGAATTGGTGGTCAACACCGTGGCCCTGACAGCCGAGGAAGCCGCCGACCGGGTGATCGCGGCGATCCTGTCGCAAGGCTGACCGGTCCCGGACAGCCGATCCTGCTACGGTCATCAGCCGGCCTCTGCCCCTTTGCGGACGCGGGCTTTGGCTGTGCCTTTGCCAACCCGGCTCTGCAGCCTGCCGATCACGTCGCTCTGCATGGGCGGACCTTCGCACATGCAGAAAAATAAGCCGGATGTCAGGAACCTCTCGGGTTTATAAATGTTAAAACGCCGTAGTTGATCTGCTATTTTTGCAATGACTTAACGAGTATGCCCGCCCTTTTCGGCGGGCATTTTTCGGTCTTGTTTCACCCTCTGGTTGATCGGTTGATCAATAACCGAAGATGTCATCCGCAAGCTGTGCGGGCGTAAGGTTTGGATCGCGAACAAGAATACGGTCCCCATCCCCAAGATCGATTACAACCCCAGCGGAAGTTCTTGTCATGTGGTCGCGCATGAATGCCGCAGGGTCGGCGTCCAGCAGGATCCGCGGGATCAGCAGGCGGTCGGCATCGTGGTCAAAGCCCTGGATCGTGTCAAAGCCGCCCCCGCGGGCAAAGACAAAGGTATCTGCCCCTGCCCCGCCATTCAGCAGGTCATTGCCGATGCCCCCGCTCAGCGTGTCGTTCCCCGCACCGCCCGACAGGCTGTCCGCGCCCCTTTCGCCGATCAGCCAGTCGTTTCCGGCATCGCCTGCCATCAGGTCATTGCCGTCGCCGCCCCAAAGCCGGTCATTGCCAGCCGCCCCGCGCAGCGTGTCATGCCCCGCTTCGCCGCGCAGCATGTCATGGCCATCCATCCCTGCCAGAAGGTCGTTGCCGACGCCGCCCTGCAGCGTGTCATTGCCAAGGCCACCGTCCAGGCTGTCCGCACCCGCACCGCCAATCAGCCGGTCATGGCCTGCCTGGCCCAGCAGGCGGTCATGGCCGCCCGCACCACTGACCCAATCATCGCCAGCGCCTGCGTCGACAGTGTCGTTGCGGTTGGTCAGCCCCAGGTCGTCATTCCCGGCACCCGGTCCTGCAGCGGCCAGCCGGACGCCGGACGCGCTGTCCAGCCAGTCCGCACGGCTTTGCATCGTGCCGTTGACGCTGGGCTGGGCGACCTTCTGGAAGCTCCCCGTATCCGGCCGGACCTGCCCATCGGTGCGGGCAAAGTTCTGCGTCACCATCAGCACCGGGTAATCGTATCCGTTGACCCGCATCGTGCCGGTCTGCAGGCCGATCCCCAGATACGAGGTGGCGCCCATGATGTTGGCGTAATGGCCGGGGCTGTCCATCAGGTTCTGGTGCAGGTGACGGATCTCATCGCGCAGATCCGACGCGCCCTGGATGCTGACATAGGCGATATTCTCGGCCGTTGCCCAACTGCCGGCCAGATCGAAGCCCGCGGCCTCGATCCGCTGGCGAGGGGATGAACCGCCCTGCCCCGTATGGGAAAACACGTCCTTGTCCAGCAGCCAGCGACTATGCGCATCTGCCGAATCGTTCAGCCGTTTTTCCAGGGTCAGGGGCGGCAGCCCTCTGTCCTTGCGGGCCTGGTTGACGAGGCTGGCGAAGTAGCGTTCGTTTGCGGTGGCATAGGACATGTGACGGTCCAAGGATGGGGACGGTTCCTCAACCATAGCGTGTCAGGTATGAAAAGTTCGCTTAAGATATGTCAAATGCGAACTATCGCCGACGGCTGGCGCCCGGTCGGCGATTTTCCCCAGATCAGGGCACCCGGCGTCACGAAATGCGCGATAGCGGCGCAAGCCGAGGCTTTACGGATTGCAGACTGCCAGAGGACAGCCCGCAATCCCCCCGGTCCTAGTAGTCACGCTCGAAATAGATGCCCAGGGTGCTGCCGCCCTCGGTCCCGACGGATCCGCGCGCGGTCAGGGAATCGGTGACGTCCAGGTTCAGGTTCAGCGTGCTTCGCCCGTCGGCCCCCACCGCGACATCGGTATACAGGTTGTCCGACAGATACTTGCCCGCGCGGACCTGGACATTCCCGTCATCGTCGGTTGCCAGATCCAAGTCGTCCAGTCCAACCTGGTTGCGCAGGTTGCCGATGATCCCCTCGCCCCCCCTGCCCGCCAGGACGGCGATGGCGTTGGCAAGCTGGGCTGCCTGCAGCGGACTGATATTGTCCAGTCCGCGCCCGAACAGCAGTTGGGACAGCACCTCCTCCTCGGGCAGTTCGGGCGAGGATTCGAACGTGATCTCGGGGTCGCGGACCTCTCCGTCTATGATGATGCGGGTGGTGATGCCGTCCCGGTCGGTTTCAGCCACAAGGCGGATCACCGGGATCAGGCTGCCCTGCAGTTCGACCAGCCCCTCGGTCAGGTCGAACCGGCGGCCCAGCAGGTCCACCCGGCCCCGGATCAGTTCCAGGAAGCCGATGGGGATGGCGTTGCGGGTGGTTCCCTGGACCTGCAGCGACCCGCCCAGTTCCGCATCGACGCCGCGTCCGCGCACGAAGACCTGGTTCGGCGCGTTGATGACCAGATCCAGCCGCGGCGGCGCCGATGGCGGGGTCGAGGGCGGCCCGGCCATGCCCGCATCGCGCGCGGCCTGACTGGGATAGCCTTCAAGCCCGGCCTTGGCGCGGGTGGACCGGACAGGCCGCGTATCGCCGACATGGTTGATGTCCGGGATCGCCCTTGCTCCGCCAAGGCCGGTCGATGGGATGCGGATCTCGGTCTCGCCCAGGTTGACGACACCGGATATCAGCGGCCCGTCGGCATTGCTGCCCGACATGCGCAGGTTGCCGCTGATCTCGGTCTGGTACAGGTTCGGGTCGCGTGCGATGACCCGGTCCAGCACGATGGACAGGTCCAGCGTCCCGGCCTGCAGGTCAACCGGCCCGCTGACCTGCACGCGACCGCCCGCCGCGACATTGGCGCCGGCATCGACGCTGATGCGCCCGCCCGCGAGATCGGCCGTGGCATTCACGTCTTCCAGCCGGATCCCGACGCCCGGATCGACGATCTGGCCGTTGGTCAGTTGCACCCGGCCGCTGACCGATTGCAGCGAAGGCGGGCCGTTGACGGTCAGGTTCAGCGACAGCGGCCCTTCGACGCTGCGGGTGCGGATAAAGGTATTGGCGATCGACGCATTGCTGGAGCCGGTGATGGACAGGTCCATGGTCGAGAAATCGCGCGCGACGGTCCCTTCGACCTGCACCTGGGTGCTCCCCGGCGCGGTGATCGTCAGGTCAACGACGAATCTTGCCCCCTCTTCGCGAATGGTGCCGTTGACCTGCACGGGGCCGGGAAATTCAGGTTGCAGCAGACCCAGATCGGTCAGGCGCGCGCTGACGGTCATGCCGCTGGCGGTGTCGCCCTCGGCCTGGATTTGCAGCTGCGGGTTTTGGACGTTCAGCCGCTGGAAGGACAGCCCCGCCGGTGCTTGCGTGGCGGCGATGTCGAAGCTGGTCTGGCCCCGCAGCAGCGGATCGACGCGGGGCTGGCCCACCGACAGGCCCGAGGCGGTACCGGTCGCGGTGATGCGACGAACGGCGCCGTCTTGGACCAGCCGCGCATCGGCGTTCAGCGCGCCGCTGATGCCGTTGCCCAGGAAGCGCAGATCCTGCGCATTCACCTGCGCCGTCACATCCGTCCGGTTGCCCCCGACCGTGCCGCTGGCGGTCGCATTCAGGCGCGGATTTTCGACCCGGGCCTGTTCAATGGTGAAGACGCCGTTTTGTTCGGTGCCGGTCACGGCGAGGCGCGTTTCGCCGGCAAGCGCGCCATCGACCTGCGCTTGTCCAAAGGCAAGGTCGCGCCCCGTGCCGGTGACCTCCAGCCGCCGGATGCCGTCGCCTGCCTCGCGGAAGCTGCCGGTCAGGTTCAGGGCACCGCGCCAGCCAGGGCCGAAGGGCGCAAGCGAGGCCACCTGAACATCGGCCGAGATATCGGTGACGCCGGGGCCATAGACCCCTTGGGCGGTCGCGTTCATCTGGTCGTTGACCAGTTCCACGTCGCGCAGGGTGACGGTGCCGTCCCGTTCCTCGGCCTGCACCCGCAGGCGGGTTGTGCCGGTCAGGGCGGCATCGGCGTTCCCCACGCCGAAGGACAGGTTCTGCCCCGATCCCGTCATGTCGATGAAGCGCGTGCCGTCCTGTTCGGTCAGCCGGGCCATGGCATCAAAGCCGCCGGTCCAGCCTTCGCGGATCGCGGACAGATCCGGCACGGACAGATCCAGATTGGCGTCAAGCGCGCCTTGGGCAAAGCTGCCCCGTCCTTCGGCGCGGATCTGGGGGTTGGCCAGGCGAAACACCTCGACCTCGTAACCCGCGGGCTTTTCGGCGGCCAGCAGGGTCAGGGTGGTCTGGCCTTCAAGCGCGTTGTCCAGGGCCTCGATGCCGATGCGCAGATCCTCGGCCTCGCCGCTGACGGTCAACTGGCGCGAACCGGCTGCGCCCGACAGCTTAGCCTCGGCCTGAAGCGCGCCCGAGAAGTTCGGGTCGGCATCCTGCAGCGAGGGCATCGAGATCGTCGCGGTCAGATCGCTGGACAGGCTGTTGACATAGCCCTGCGCCTGCGCGGTCAGGCGCTGCGCGTTGACGGACAGATCCTCGATCTCGATCCCGGTTTCGTCACGGCGGGCGTCCAGGGTGATGGTGGACTGCCCTTCCAGCAGGCGGTCAAGCTGCGGTTGGTCCAGTGCGATATCGGTGCCGGTCACGCTGGCGTCGATGTCGAAGCTGCGGTTGAGAAAGCGGTAATAGCCGCGCAGGCTGGCATCGGCCCTGCCCTGAATATCCCGCCCGGCCAGCGTCGATAGACGGGCCAGATCCTCGTAACGGGCATCGGCATCGACCGACAGGACGAAGCCGCTGCCCAGGCCCGACAGCAGCACAAGCCCGTCCAGGCCATAGTCGGGACCGGTGACCGTCAGGTCGGAAAACTCGACCGCGTTGCCGGGCGTGAAGTCGAAGCTGGTGCTGCCGGTGATTTCGGGACCGATGGCCTGGGCCAGACCCGCATCGGCAAAGACCATCTGCCGCGACCCGAAGCGGATGCCGCCGTTCAGGGACGCAAAGCTGCCCCCTTCCAGCACCACCGCGCCCGACCCGTCCAGTTGCAATTCGCCCAGCAGCACATCGCCCAGGTCAAGCGCGCCGACACGGCCGTTCAGGGTCCAGCCCTGGCCCTGCGCCGTGTCATATTGCAGTTCCAGCCGCCCGCTTTCCACGGTCGAGTTCTCGCCCGCGAAGGGCAGGGGAACCGGCACCTGCGCGGCGCCCGCGTCCGATCCAAGCGCGATCAGCAATTCGGCATTCTGCGGCGCGCCCTGGGCATTGACGGCAAGCGAGCCGTCCAGCGACAGTGCCTCGGTCACAAGGTTCAGGGTGGGGATTTCCAGCCGTCCGTCCTCGCCTCGCCAGCCTTCGGCGCGAAGCTGGACCTGGTTGCCGAAGAAGGCGCGGTTCTGCGGCGCCAGCAGGGAGGCTACATCGCCACCCAGTTGCAACGCGAAATTGGTCCCGGGATCGCCGGCGGGGCCGGGGGCGCCTGATGCGCTGACGCGGCCCGTCACCCGCGGCAGCCCGTCGGTCGCCAGCCGGATGTCGACGCCAAAGTCGCGGATCTGGCCCTCGCCGCTGATTTCCGCCACGACCGAGGGCTTGTCGTAAAGGTCTATCAGGTTGACCAGCAGCCCGTCGGCAGCCTCGTCAAGCGTCAGGTTCACGCGCAGGACCTGCGTTTCGTTGGAAAAGCCGGCATCCAGGTTGAAGTTGCCGCGCGGACCGTCCAGCCGCTGGATCGCAAGCCGGGCCTGGCCCTCGCCGCCCTCAAGGCTCATGCCGCCGGTCAGGGAGATAGCGGCCGCAAGGCCGATGACGGGTTCGCCCAGTTCCACCCGCTCGGCCCGGATCTGCTCGATATTCAGGGCGACGGGCAACTCGGGCAGGGCGAATTCGAATTCGCGCGCTTCGGCGGTGGGGGCCTGTGCCTCGCCCACCGGCAGGCGGGGCAGCAGGATCTCGCGGGCCGACAGTTCCGCGATCTCGATCCGGCCGCGCAGCAGGGCCGAGCGGTTCCACTGGATCGCGCCATCGTTCAGCGTCAGCCAGACGCCGTCGCGGTCGGCGATGGTGATCCGGTCAAAGGTCGCGCGTGACGAGAGCGCGCCTTGGAAGCCGTCGATCACGACCTCGCGGCCGGCACTGGACAGGTTGCGTTCCAGAAGCCGGGTCAGGAAGCCGCGGTCGTCGCTTTCCTGCTGGGAGATCTCGGCCGCGCTTTGCGCCATGACTGACAGCGGGAACAGGATCGCGAAAAGGATCAGCCAGAGTTTGCGCATTAGAAAGCCTGCCCCAGTCCAAGATACAGTTGCACGCCCTCGCCAGTGTCCCCCCCGGTAGGTCCGGCCACGTCGAAACGCAGCGGCCCGATGGGCGTGTTATAGCGAACGCCGATCCCCGCCCCCGAGTGCCATTCGCTTCCGCCGTTCCAGCCATCTTCCGCCCAGACCTCGCCGTAATCGGCGAATGCCACGACGCCGATCCTTTCGCGGACCTGCCAGCGGACCTCGGCCGACAGGGTTGCCACGCTCATCCCGCCGGTCTTGATCGTGTCGCCTGCTTCGTTCTCGATCTCCTCGACCCCCAGCGACTGGTAAGGCTGCCCTCGCACGGTGCCGCCCCCGCCCGAGAAGAACAGGTAGTTGCGCGGCGTGTTCTGGATTTCGCTGCCCAGGACGCTGCCGATGCGGGCGCGGCCCGCCAGGGTGAAGCGGTCGTCCGTGCCGAAGGAACGGAAGACGCGGCCCTCGCCCAGGATGCGGATGCCTGAATCGGTGCCGTCGAAGCCCTTGAAGGGCGTGGCGTCGCCCTGCAGGTAATAGCCGCGCTTGGCGTTGTTTTCGTTGTCGCGCGCGTCCCACAGGACGCTTGTGGGCAGGGCCAGGACCTTGAAGTCGGTTTCCTCGCCGCCCTCGTCGTAAACGCGGGAAAACTGGTACTGGATCGCCGTGTCGAAGGTGAAGCGGTCGCTGAAGATATAGTTGAAGCCCAGGCCGATGATGCCGGTATCCTCGTCGTAGTCTTCCTCTCGCATCCGGGTCAGGCTGGTCAGGACATAGGCCGTGGTATCAGGCGTGATGGTGGCAGGCCTGTCGATGCGCAGGGTGATGCGTTCGTCCCGGCCGCTGCTGTCGGATCCCATGTCCTTGACCTCGCCCTCGATCCGCAGGCGTTCGGCCCCGCCCAGAAGGTTGCGATGCATCCAGTAGGCCGACACCATCGCCCCGTCGGTCGAGGAAATCTCGAAGCCCGCGCCGATCCGGCGGGGCTTCTGTTCGACCACCGTCAGGTTGATGTCCATGCTGCCGTCGGGGTTCAGGGTTTCCGCCTCTTCCAGGGTGATGGCGGAAAAGACGCCGGTCCGGCGCAGGCGCTTCCTGACATCCTCGACCTCGTCTGGATCGAAGCGCGCGCCTTCGGGCAGGCCCGCGATCTTGTGCAGCCTGCGGGGGTTCATGCGGTCGTATCCGCGCATGTTCAGCCGCCCGAAAGTGACGGCGGGTCCGGGTGCCAGGCCGATCTGGCTGTCCACGGTGTTGGTGTTGTGATCCGCCGTGATCTCTTGTCCCGCGACCTCGGCCTTGGCGTGGCCGACCTCGCGCCAGCCCGCGACGCCGGCCCGTGCGGCGCCCCGGATCGTGCCGGTGCCCGCGACCTCGCCCTGGCGGTATTCGGCGGGCAGGTCGGTTCGGGGGGCGACAGGCGCAATGGCCGCGCGCGAAAAGCGGAAGCGCGGGCCGGTCTGCACGCTGACGACCACCTGTCGCACGACCTCGGGCGCGTCCAGCGGCGCGACCTCGGCCGCCTCGACCCCGTCCAGGGTTATGTTGATGATGGCCGAGTAGTAGCCCCGGTCATAAAGGTTGCCCAGGATCCGGGCGTAATCGCCCCGCGCCGCCGCCAGCACGTCCTGTCCCGTGGTCCGGCCTTCTGACAGCGCGCCCGAGATCAGCGAGCCGTTGCGCAGCGGCTGTTCCAGGTCGTCGGCGCCCTGGATGCGGAACTGCAGGTCCACCGGGCCTTCGTCCGTGCGTCCCCCGAACAGGCCGGAAAAGGGCGAGGATGCGGATTGCGCCCAGGCCATTCCTCCAAGGCCCATGACCGTGGATGCCAGAAGCGCCGCCCGAAGATATGCCCGCATGTCCTGCCCTGCCGTTCTTGCTTTGCCTCATATGAACAGGACGCCCGGGTGAATCCAAGCGATTCATCGGCAGAAACCGGGGCGGCGGACGGGATTCCGCCACCCGGCGCGGTCAGGACAGGGCGGCCAGACAGCCGTGCAAGGCGGCCATGTCGTCGCGGATCAGGAAGATCGGCGTGTTTTCGGGGATGTGGCGCATATAGGGCTCGGCCAGGAAGGACGCCTCGAACCGATCCATCCGGTCCGAGATGCTGCGCCCGACGCTGCCCGCCAGGAACATCCCTTCCAGCGGCATGAAGCGCAGCGCCAGTTCCCGGCACAGCAGACCCACCAGGTCGGTGAACAGGTCATAGGTCGCATTGGCGACGGGATCGCCCGCATCCGCTGCCCGGTCGATCTGCTCGCCCGGCACGGGCGTCGTTTGTGTCAGCGCGGCATGAAGGCGCGACAACCCGCGCCCGGCAAAGGCTTCCTCGGTCGAGATGAAGCCCGCCATCGCCTCGGGGCCGACGGCGTCCAGCAGGCGAAGATAGATGTTGGCGGGCAGGCTGGTATGGCCTTCCTCGGCCTCGAGCGCGGCGATGGCCCCGCCGGGCAGGCTGCGGACCGCGCAGACGTTGAAGCCGGTGCCCAGGTTCACGACCAGCGACTGCCCATTGCGGGGTCGGCCGGACGGCGCGCTGCGCAGCGTGGCCAGCCCGTCGCCTGCCAGAACCGGCGTGGCATAGCCCATCGCGGTCAGGTCGTTGATCAGCCGGACATGGTCCGCATCGGTCAGCCGCGCCAGCCGATCCTCGGAAAAGTCCCAGGGCCGGTTGGTCAGCCGCGCCCGCCCGTTGCTGACCGGACCTGCCACCGCCACGCAGACGCCGGTGATGCGGGGCTGGTCCTGTTCCTGCAGGAACTGGCGCACCACGTCATCGAAGCTGGCATAGTCGTCGCCGCGAAAGCGGGTCACCGACTGCCGGTCGATGACGCCGTTTCGCGCAATGGCCAAACGAGCGTTCGTGCCCCCCACATCGCCCAGAAGTATCGCCATTCGGGGACCGTCCTTCCTGTCGCCTTAGCCCTTTACAACGCAGGACAATTGCCGGTTTCGACAGCCAACGCAACGCCGCGTCGCGCCAAAAAGCGGAACCCACCGCGCCGCCGATACGTTTTTCCCCAGCAAACACTGAAGAAAGGCCCTGTCATGTCCCGCATCGCAACCCGCATCGTCCGCCTTGGCGTGGCCGGCAGCGTCGCGGCGCTGATGGCCATGCCAGCCATTTCCGCGACCAGGCCCGACCAGCCCGTGCAGGCATGGCCGGCAATGGCGGGGGTCGATACCGCGACCCTGCTGGAACAGGCCCAGGACCTGCCCACGTCCGACATGGCGGTGGGCGACCAGCCCTATTGCGCCGCCGATGCCGAGATCCAGCAGACCCTGCGCCATGACTTCAACGAGACGCCCGTGCCCGGCGACGGCCATGCCGCGACCGAGTTGTGGGCCTCGGACCAGATGGGCACTTGGACGCTGGTCGCGCCACGCCGCGATGACACAAGCTGCATCATCGCCTCGGGCATCGGTTATGACCAGGCACGGGACGTGGATGTCTACTACCAGACGGCAGGCCTGCGCTAACTGACCCGGCGCAGGAAGGCGCGGGTGCGGTCGTCCTGCGGATCGCCGAAGATCTGCGCGGGCGGTCCCTGTTCGACGATGCGCCCGCCTTCCATGAAGACGATCCGGTCGGCGATCTCGCGCGCGAACTGCATCTCGTGCGTGACGATCAGGATGGTCTGCCGGCCATCGGCGATCGACCGGATCAGGTCCAGAACCTCGCCCACCCATTCGGGATCAAGCGCACTGGTCGGTTCGTCGAACAGCAGCAGGTCGGCGTCCAATGCCATCGCCCGGCCGATGCCCACGCGCTGCTGCTGTCCGCCCGACATGGCGGATGGATAGCTGTCGCCGCGATCGCCCAGGCCGATCTGGCCCAGAATCTCGTCGGCGCGCGCGGCGGCGCGGGCCTTGGACCAGCCGCGGACGGTGGTCAGCCCTTCCATGATGTTCTGCCGAGCGGTCTTGTTGGCGAACAGCGCATAGTTCTGGAACACAAAGCCCGTCCTGCGCCGCAGCGCCAGGATGTCCGCCCGCGACGCGCGCGCGGCATCAACCGACAGATCGCCAACCGTGATCCGCCCCACATCGGGCGCATCCAGCCAGTTCATGCAGCGCAGAAGCGTCGATTTGCCGGTGCCGGAGGGGCCGATGATCGCCACCCGCTCACCGGGTTTCAGGCACAGGTCGATGCCGTCCAGGACAATGTTCGTCCCGAACCGCTTGACCAGGCCGGCAATGTCGATCTCGCATGTCATCGTGCAACCGCCTTTCCCAGCCGGCGTTCCATCCAGCGTTGCCCGACCGACAGCGCCTCGACCATGATCCAGTAGATCACCGCGACGACCAGGAAGGCTTCCAGATACAGGAAGCTGCCGGCCGCTTCCTTTTGCGCGGCGCCCATCATCTCGGTCACGCCGAGGGTAAAGGCAAGCGAGGTGCTTTTGATCAGGTCGATGAAATAGTTCATCAACGTCGGCGCAGCAACGCGGGACGCCTGCGGCAGGACGATCCGGCGCAGAAGCTGGCCCTGCGTCATCCCGATCGATTGCGCGGCCTCCCATTGGCTGCGGTCCACGCCAAGGATCGCGCCGCGGATGCTTTCCGCCATATAGGCCGCGAAATGCAGCGTCAGGCCGATGACCGCCGCCGTGACCCCGTCGATATTGGTCAGCGCGGGCACAAGCTGCGGCAGCCCGTAGTAAAACAGGAACAGCTGCACCAGCAGCGGCGTGCCCCGGAAGAAGCTGATGAACACCGCCACCACGCCGTCCGCGACCGGCACGCGCAGGACGCGCACGATCGCAAGCAGCGCGGCCAGGATCAGCGCCGCCGCCATCGCGACAAGCGCCATTCCCAATGTCAGCGGGACATAGCCGAGGATGATCGGCACCAGATCCCACATATAGGCGGTATCAAGTGGCCTCATTCAGCGGCGGCCGCGGGCTTGGTCACATCGGCATCCAGCCATTTCCGCGAGATCTCGGCCAGGGTGCCGTTCTCCTTGAGCTGGGTGATGGCGGCATCCACCTTGTCGCGCATCGCCAGCCCTGCCTCGTCGTTGCGGAAGGGCAGGGCGTTCCGGATCTCGCTGAAGGGCTGGCCGGCCAGGGCCAGGGGCAGCGGGCTTTCCTTGATTACCTGGGCCGAGGAGACGCGGTCCATGACAAAGGCATCGACCCGGCCCAGGGCGGTGTCCTGTTCGATATTGCTTTCATAGGTGCGGATGTCGATTTCCGAGGCATAGGGCAGTTCACGCAGCAATTGCTCGTAATTCGAGCCCAGGTTCACCGCGACCGACTTGCCCTTGAGGCTTTCGGGGCCGGTGATCTCGCCCTCGTTGCCGGCCTTCACCACGACCTGCGCGCCGTCATAGACATAGGGCTGGGTGAAGGCGAACTTCGCCTCGCGTTCGGGGGTAATGGTGATCTGGTTCGCGACGGTGTCGATGCGGCCGGATTCCAGGGCACCGATCAGGCCGGAAAAGGACATGGTGACGAATTCGATGTCGTCGCCGGTGATCTCGCCCACGGCGTTCATCAGGTCCACCTCGAAGCCCTGCAATTCGTCGGCGCGTGTGAAGGTAAAGGGAAAATAGCCCCCCGACATGCCGACGCGGATCGTTTCCGCGGCGGCGGGCAGGGCGGTGGAAAGCGCCAGGGCGGCGGACAGGATGATGCTGCGCATGAGGAAAATCTCCTTATTCTACTGGGCCTTGAGATGCGCCGAGGGATGATCGGCCGCAAGTCCCCCGCCTGCAGAAAGGGACAAGATGCGCGACGGCTGGCAGGCCTTTGGGACGACAGTTGCGGGAAAACGGCTGGGCAGGAACAATGTTCCGCACCGCAATCATCGCCCAAGCAACAGGATTTCAAAACGGGCCGCGGGATTGCACAATCCTGTCTGGTTGCGCTAAATCCCTGGCATCCAGGGATGAGGGATCTTCATGAAACATGTCTATGCCGCGCTTTTGTGCGCAGCCTTCGCCGCGCCCGTTTCCGCGCAGGAAATCAAGATCGGCTATGCCTTGGCCGAGGACAGCCATTACGGCGCGGGCGCCAAGGCCTTCGAGGAATCCCTTAAGGAATCCCTGGGCGAGCAGTTCACCTTCCGGCATTTCCCCTCGTCCGGCCTGGGCGGCGAACGCGAGGTGCTGGAAGGGCTGCAACTGGGCACGGTGGAAATGACCATCGCATCCGACGGCACGCTGACCAATTTCGTTCCCGAAGTGGGCGTTCTGGGCATTCCTTTCCTGCTGCGCGACAAGGATCACGCCCGCAAGGTCCTGGACGGAGAGATCGGCGAGGAGATGCTGGCCAAGTTCGAGGACGCGGGCCTGCACGCCTTGGCCTGGGGCGAACAAGGGTTCCGCCACATCACCAGCAATCGCGGCGCCATCCAGGCGCCTGCCGACCTGGACGGGCTGAAGATCCGCACGATGGAAAACCCGGTCCATATCGAGGCCTTCCGCGCCCTTGGCGCCGCCCCCACGCCGATGGCCTGGCCCGAGGTGATCGGCGCATTGCAGCAGGGCGCCATCGACGGGCAGGAAAACCCGCTGTCGGTGATCGTCTCGGCCAAGCTGAACGAGGTGCAGGAATACCTGACACTGGACGGCCATGTCTATTCGTCCACCATCATCCTGGTTTCCCCGTCGCTCTGGGGCCAGTTGGACGACACCCAAAAGGCCGCCTTCGAAAAGGCCGCCGACGATGCGGTCGTGGCGATGCGCGCCTTTGTCGACGAAGTGGACGCTTCGGGGGTCGAGGCGATGAAGGCCGCGGGGATGGAGGTCAACGAGCTGACCCCCGAACAGAAGGCAGCCTTCCGCGATGCCCTGGCCGAACCCTACAAAGCCTACGAGGCGCAGTTCGGCGCCGACCTGATGGCACGGATCCAGGCGGTCGAATAAGCCCATGGCCCGCATCGAGCGCGCCTTTGTCGCCCTGAACGGGGCGATCCTTGTGCTGGTCCTGATGGGCATGGCGCTGATCCTGGGGTGGAACGTCGCCGGTCGCTATCTGACCGGCAACTCGCTGACCTGGGCTGACGAGGTGGCGCGCTATTCGATGATCTGGCTGACCTTCCTGGGCAGCGGCCTGGCCCTGCGCGAAGGCGCGCACGCGGCCATCACCAATGCCCAGGATGCCCTGCCGACTGGCGGACAGCGGGCCTTGCGCGCGCTGATCCTGGTCGTGCTGTTTTCCTTCTTCGCCTTCATGGTCTGGGTCGGCGTCGACTACATGAACCGGATGGCGGTCCAGAGATCGGCGGCGCTGCGCGTGCCGATGAAATGGATCTATGCGGCGATGCCGGTCGGTTTCGCGCTGATGATCGTCCATCTGGCCCTGATCGCGCCCCGCTATTGGCGGGCGGGCCTTCAGCAATCGGACGAGGCCGCCCTTGGTTGAGGTTCTGGGCATTGCCTTCCTGGTGCTGATGGCCATGGGCGTGCCCATCGCCTTCGCGCTTGCGATGGCGACATTCGCGGCGGTGGCGCTGTCGGGGCGCTATCCCATGGTGGTCGTCGTCAAGGAAATGTTCACCGGCCTTGACAGCTTTCCGCTGCTGGCGGTGCCCTTCTTCATCCTTGCGGCCGAGATTATGTCCACCGGCGCCATCTCGCGGATGCTGCTGCGGTTCGCGGCGCAGTTCGTGGGCCATCTGCGCGGGGGCCTGGGCTATGCCAATATCCTGTCCGGCACGCTGTTCGCGGGGATCTCGGGCTCGGCCCTGGCCTCGGCCGCGGGGCCCGGCGCGATGATGTCGCGGATGATGGAGCGCAGCGGCTATGCCAAGCCCTATGCCGGGGCGCTGACGATTTCGGTTGCGGTGATCGATCCGATCATCCCGCCCTCGATCACGATGATCATCTATGCGCTGCAGGACCGCAATGTCTCGGTTGGCTCGCTGTTCATGGCCGGGATCCTGCCCGGCCTGCTGATCGCGGCGCTGCTGGCGGGCGTCAACTGGTGGATCAGCCGCAAGCGCGGTTATCGCAGCGGCGATCCCCGCCCGCCCGCTGCGCAAATGGTCCGCAACAGCATCGCTGCCCTGCCCGCGCTTCTGCTGATCGTGCTGATCGTCGGCGGCATCCGGGGCGGGCTTTTCACCCCGACCGAGGCATCGGTCGTCGCCGTCTTCTATGCCATCGTCGTCAGCGCCGTCGTGTATCGCGGGTTCTCCTGGGCGGATCTGTGGGGCGCATTCCTGCGATCCGCTATCATGTCGGTGGCGGTGCTGATGATCCTGGCCGCAGCCCGCGCCTTCGCCTGGGTGTTGATCATCGAGGGCGTGCCGCAGGCCATGGCCGATGCGGTGATTGCCATGGATCTGTCGCCACTGGCCTTCCTGCTGATGGTGAACCTGCTGCTGCTGGTCTTCGGGATGTTCATGGACCCCCTGCCCGGCGTGATGATCCTGGTGCCGATCCTGGCGCCCATCGCCCACAGCCTGGGGATCGCCGCCGATCATTTCGCGATCGTGGTCATCGTGAACCTGACCTTCGGCCTGATGACGCCGCCGGTGGGGAGCCTGATCTTCGTTGTGGCGTCTGCCACCAAGCAGCGCCCCTCGGCCCTGATCCGCGAGTTGCCGCCCTTCTTTCTGGCCGCCCTGGCCGCGCTGATGATCCTGACCTTCGTGCCGGGGCTCTCGACCTGGCTGCCCCGGCTCAGCGGCTTCGCGCCCTAGACCACCATGGCCTTGATCGCCGCGACATGATCCGGTGCCGCCGACAGCGCGTCGCCGGCCAGGGCACGGGCCGCGTCCATCAGATCAGTCGGCGGGACAATGCGGTCGATCAGCCCCCAGGCAAGCGCCTCGGGCGCCTCGATCCGCTGGCCCGCCATCAGGATCATCTTCGCCCGCGCCGGTCCGACCAGCCGCGCCAGCCGGAAGGGATCCGAGCGCTGCGGCAAAAAGCCCAGTCGCATCACCGGATAAAAGAACCGCGCCTCGGGGACCGCGATGCGCAGGTCGCAGGCAAGCGCCATGCCGAAGGCCCCGCCCGCCAGCGTGCCATTCAAGGCGGCAATCGTCAGGCAGGACAGGCTGGCGACGCGGCCCGACAGCCGTTCCCATTCCGGCGACAGCGCAAGCCCGGCCTTCGCTTCGTCCAGGTCGGCCCCGGCCGAGAAGACCCGTCCCGTTGCGGTCAGCACCGCCGCCCGGCAGCCCGTCGCGGCGATCCGGTCGAAGGCGTCGGTCAGGTCGCGCAGCATCCCGGCCGTCAGGGAATTGGCCTTGTCCGGCCGGTCGATGGTGACGATGGCAAGGCCGTCTTCGGTCACGGAATGGATCACGCGATTGCTCCCTTGGAGTCCGGGGGACACTGTGCCACAAATCCCACAAGCAATGTTTTTCCGAAAGGTCTTTGGCATGGTCCGCCCCCTTGCAACCTCCGCCCTGGCGCTGATCCTTGGCGCGGTCCCCGTCCTGGCCGAGGTCACCCCCGCGCAGGTCTGGGAAAATCTGCAGAAATACAGCACCGACTATGGCTATGTCGTTTCCGGCAATGTCGATGACGCGGGCGGCACGCTGACCGTCACCGACGCGGTCTTCTCGATGACGAACGAAGACGGCAAGACCTCGCTGACCTTTCCGCAGATGACCTTCCAGGAAACCGGCGACGCCAAGGTCCGCGTCGTGGTCGAGGGCGACGTGGCGGTGGACAGCCGCTTCTCGGTCCCCGCCCCAGCCGAGGCCGAGGACATGGCCGAGGGCACGGATCCCGCGCCGGAAGCCGAAGCCCCGGAGATGGTGGAAATGGCGGTAACCGGGACGATCAAGGTGCCGGGCAACGAAATGGTCGTCTCGGGCACGCCCGAGGACATGCTTTACGAATATACCTATCCGACGCTGGCCTTCGACTTCTCGTTGCCGGCGGAACCGGGGCAGGACGCGACGATCCCCGTGACCGGGACGATCACCGACCTGGCTGGATCGCAGCGCAATGCCCAGGCCGATGGCGGCACGAACACGACCTATGACCTGACGGCCGCGCGGGCCGAGGTGCAGGTCGCGGCCACCATGCCCGCTGACGAGGCCGGTGCGGGCGGTGGCACCATGGATTTCCAGATTGCGCTGAACAACCTGGCCAGCCAGGGCAGCGGCAAGACCCCCGGCCAGACCTTCGACCTGGGCACCCAGATGGCCGAGGCCTTGGCTGCCGGGCTGACGCTGGACACCACCCTGACCTATGAAAGCCTTGAAGGCCGATTCGATGTCACGGGCAAGGATGAAATCGGCCAGGACCAGACCGGCCAGGGCAGCTTCGCCACCGGCGCCAGCGACCTTAGCTTCAGCCTGTCCGGCCAAGGGATGGGCTACAAGGCCAGCAGCGCGGATGCCAAGGCCGAGATGACGCTGGGCACCCTGCCCTTCCCCATCAGCTATGCGGTCGAGCAAATCTCGGCCGAGTTGCAGATCCCGGTGACAAAGGGCGACAGCGCCCAGCCGTTCAAGCTGGCCTATGCCCTGGAAGGCCTGACCTTCGCAGATGCGATCTGGAACCTGTTCGATCCCCAGAACCAGTTGCCGCGCGATCCGGCCAGCCTGACGGTCGATCTGTCCGGCGACGCGGTGCTGAACCAGGATCTGTTCGACCAGACCCAGCCGCAGTTGCAGACGGACGAGAACGGGATGCCCGTCGAACAGACGCCCTTCGCCCCGCGGAACCTGGCCGTCAACCGGGTCGCGCTTGATGCGGTGGGCGCCAAGGCCGAGATCACCGGATCGCTGGCCTTCGGCGACAATCCCAACGAGCCGGTCGGCACCCTGAACGGCACCTTCCAAGGTGTGAACGGGCTGATGGACAAGGTCGTCGCCATGGGACTGGTCCCCGAGGAACAGATGATGGGAATGCGCATGATGCTGGCGATGTTCGCCAAGCCCGCCGAGGGCAATCCCGACCAGCTGACCTCGGAAATCGAGTTCCGCGAAGGCGGGCAGATCTTCGCCAACGGCCAGCAGGTCAAGTAGGCCGGGCCGAACGGGCCTTGGCCGGGGCCTCGGTCCCGGCCTTTTTCATTCGCAGGCAAGGAGAACAGCCGATGTCACCCGTGGATTTGCAGTCGCTGGCCGAACAGCTGGTCGATGCGGCGCGGCGCGCGGGGGCGGACGGGGCCGACGCGCTGACCAGCAGCGGCCAGTCGATCAGCATCGACATGCGCGGCGGCACGCTGGAACAGGCCGACCGGGCCGAAGGGGTCGAGATCGGCCTGCGCGTTCTGGTCGGCGGGCGGCAGGCCTGCGTTTCAGCATCCGACCACAGCCCCGCCACCATTGCGAACATGGCCGAACGTGCCGTCGCCATGGCCCGGGAAGCCCCGGTGGACGACATGCTTGGCCTGGCCGATCCCGACCAGCTTGCCCGGCAGCGTGACGCGAACGGGCTGCAGATCGCCGACGACCGGCCCGATCCGTCGCCCGACCACCTCCAGGACCTGGCGCTGCGGGCCGAGGCTGCGGCGCGCGATGTGCCGGGCATCTCGCAGGTGGAATCGGCCAATGCGGGCTTCAGCCGGCGCCAGTTGTGGCTTGCTGCCTCGAACGGGTTTTCGGGCGGCTATGCGCGCACGACCCATGCCATCTCGGCCGTCGCCATCACCGGCGAAGGGCTGGGGATGGAACGCGACTATGCCGGCGAATCCCGCGTCTGGCCCGAGGATCTGCCCGCCCCCGAGGAGATCGGCCGCCTGGCCGCCGAACGTACGCTGGCCCGCGCGGGATCTCGCAAGCCGCCGACCGGGGCCTTCCCGATCCTGTACGACCGGCGCGTCGCGTCGTCCCTGATCGGCCACCTGCTGTCTGCGGTGAACGGCAGCGCCGTCGCGCGCGGGGCAAGCTGGCTGCGCAATGACCTGGGCCAGCCGGTCCTGCCCGAGGGGTTCGACTTGACCGAGGATCCGCTGCGGCCGCGTTATCCCTCATCCCGCCCCTTCGATGCCGAAGGGCTGGCGACGCGGCGGCGCGACATCGTCAGGGGCGGGGTGCTGCACGGCTGGACGCTGGATCTGGCGACGGGGCGCAAACTGGGAATGGACAGCACCGCATCTGCCGCCCGGGGCATGTCCTCGGCCCCATCGCCTACCAACAGCAATGTCATCCTGACCCAGGGCGAGGTGACGCAGGACGACCTGATCACCCGGATGGGGACGGGGCTGGTCGTCACCTCGATGCTGGGGGCGTCGATCAATGGGACGACGGGGGATTATTCGCGCGGGGCGGCCGGGTTCTGGGTCGAGGGTGGCCGCATCGCCTATCCGGTCAACGAATGCACCATCGCCGGTAACCTGCGCGACATGCTGATGACGCTGCAAGCCGCGAACGACGCCCTGCCCTGGCGGGCGGTCGAGGTGCCAAGCCTTCTGGTGGGGGGAATGACCGTTGCGGGGGCCTGACGAGGATCTGGCCCTTTTGACCGAGGCCGCCCGGAAGGTGGGCCCCATCGCCCTGTCCTTCTGGAAGGCCGAGCCCGAGGCTTGGGAAAAACCCGACGACGCCGGTCCCGTGACCGAGGCGGATCTGGCCGTCAACGATGCCCTTCACAGCACGCTGATGGGTGCCCGGCCCAGCTATGGCTGGCTGTCCGAGGAAAGCGAGGCGGACGCATCCCGCCTGGACGCCCGGCGCTGCTTCATCATCGACCCGATCGACGGCACCCGTGCCTTTATCGCAGGCCAGGCTGGTTTCGCCCATTCGCTTGCCGTGGCCGAAGGCCACCGGATCATCGCGGCGGTGGTGCATCTGCCCGCCATGGACCTGACCTTCACCGCCCATGCCGATGGCCCCGCGCTGCTGAATGGCCAGCCGATCCGGCCAAGCGGCGCCGGGATCGGCGGCGCCCGCGTGCTGACCTACAAGTCCGCAACAGATCCCGAGCATTGGAAAGGCGGACGGGTGCCCCCTTTCCGCCGCGAGTTCCGCCCGTCCTTGGCCTGGCGGCTGTGCCTTGTAGCCGAGGGGCGTTTCGACGCGGCCCTGTCTGTGCGCCATGTCTGGGAATGGGACATCGCCGCGGGCAGCCTGATCGCGGAACGCGCGGGCGCCATTGCCACGGACCGGCACGGGCAGCCGATGCGCTTCAACAGCCCGCGCGCCATGATCGACGGCATGGTCGTCGCCGGGCCACGGCTGCACCGGGACATGCGCGTGGCGATGACATAGGGCGCGCCATGCCGGGGATGATCCCTGGGATTCGCCAAATTGCTGATCGAATAAACGAACCGGCAGGCCCATCGGCGTCGCGTCCTGAACCGCCCTGCAGTGATTCGCCGGTATGGCAGACCGACTGCCAGAGCCATTCCACAGGGTCGCCAACCCCGACCATCCGGGCAATTTTCCGAAAAACCTGTGTCTTTCGTCCATTATTCACGCGGCGGGGCGATCTGCGGGCCGATTTTTCACGTCGGATTCACGGCCCCAGGGGATAAGGTCAGTATTGAAAGCGATGATCGGTCGCACGGGGTGACGCCTCGCTTGGCAGAAGCAGGAGGGATAACGGACATGCCGGGTGACACAATGCGGAATTTCAATGACGTAATCGCCGCACTTCAGCTTTTGGGCAGTGGACCGGGGGGTGTGCAGAATGTGCCGGTTCCCGCCACGAAAGACCTGCTGGCGGCAATCTCGGGGCGGTTGGGCTTCGGTGCTCCTCTCACCGATGACGATCGCCCGACCTGGGCCGCGTTCCGGCGGCTCGAGCAGGAGAACCAGCTTCTGATCGATCGGATCGAGATGCTGGCCTGCGCCCTTGGTGCCTGCCCGAATTGCTGGGGCAGGATCGAGGATTGCGAGGACTGCGGAGGCATCGGGCGTCCCGGTGCCTTCGCGCCCGACCGGGGATGCTTCGACCAGTTCGTGCTGCCGGTCATCGTCCGCGTCATGGGTCGTGCCGACCTGGACGAGGATTCCTTGTCCGATCCCGGCGATTACCGGGACAAGGGCAGCCCGCCAAGTGCATCTGTTTGACCAGTAGCCTTTGTTGCCTGCGGGGTTTTCTGGCGGATGGTTTCGGCCATCCGCCATCTTGTTTCGTCAGAACAAGGGATCAAGGGCAAAGGGATCGGCGGGGGCCGTGGTGGCGATGGTGCGGCCCGGCCCCGAAAGGGTCGCGATCTGCTGGGCCAGCAGCGCGATCGCCGATGACGCGGCCGCAGCCGATGCCGCAGGCCCCGTGCTGCCCATCGGCACCGCGATGTCGAAGCTGCGGGCATGGTTTGCGCCGTTGCTGCCCTCGTCCGCGACGAAATAGCGGCCCTGCAGGCGATAGATGCCGTTGGCCTGGGCCAGGGCCCGTTCGACCCGCACCTCCAGCACGCGCTGCGGCGGCTCAGCCAGGGGCCAGGGCTCGCTGATGACGGTCGCGCCAGAGGCATCCGAGATGGCGCGGGCCAGCGACATGGTAAAGGCCCGCTGCGGATTGTCGGCCCAAAGGTTGTCGGGATTGGACCTGACAGCGCCATCTTCGGTCTGGAAGGCCACTTCCTGCCCCGAGGCATATTCCGGCAGCGACACGTCCTTCAGTTCCGCGCTTCCCAGACGATTGGGGACCTGCCCCCCCGTCACCGGCGGATCGATGATATAGCGCGCCGTGTCCTCGGGGTCGGAACAGGCGGACAGCCCCAGGAAACCAAGGCACGCGACGGCAAGTGGCAGGCGGTGGGTCATGTCATCGTCCCAGGATAAAGGCACGGGGGTTGCGTTCGATCAGGCGGGCCAGCGATCCGAAAGCCTCGGTCGCACGGCGCAGTTCGCGCAGCATGTTGACGGCCTCGGTGTTGAAGGCCGAACGGTCGCCATAGGAAGCCAGCACCGAATCCGCCCTTGCGGCCGTCGCTTCCAGCCGCTGGATCAGTTGCGGCAGCCGCTGGACCGATGTGGCGATCTCGTCCGCCGCCGTGCTGGCGCTGTCCAGCGCGTCGTTCAGGCTGCCTGCCGCATCGCCGTCGCGCAGGTCGTTCAAGAGGCCGGACGCCGCTTCCAGCGTTTCCGACAGGTTGCGGGGCAGCTGCTCGGCATCCTCGCTGCCCAGCATGGCGCGCAGGTCGGCTAGGATGCCTTCGGCCTGGGCGCTGATCTCGGCGAAGCCGAACTCTTCCACGGCGGCGGCGGCGGCGTCGATCTGGTCCACCATCTCGGGCACGTCGGCTGCGGCAAGCCTGACGGCTTCGGCCGCGGCGGCGGCTTCCTCGACAAGGCGGGCAAGGTTCTGGGCGGCGCCGCCTTCGCGCAGGTCGCGTGCCATGCCGCCGATATCGGTGGCGGCATTGCGGGTCTGGTCCAGGGTCTGGCGCAGGCTTTCGGGGATCGCGCGGGTATCTTCGGAACTGGCAAGGGCCGTGATGCTGTTCATCATGTCCGTCGCCGATTGCAGCACGTCTTCCAGCGGCAGGTTGCCGATGCGCGACAGGAACCCCTGGGCGCTTGCGCTGAAATCATCCAGGTCGCCGGGGACCGAAGGAATGATCGCGTTCGGCTGGGCATCGGTGTTGATCCTTGCCGGTTCAGCGCCCGGGATTTCCACAAGCTCGACCATCAGCGAGGTTCCAAGGAAACCGGCACTGGCGACGCGGGCGCGCAGGCCGTCTTCCACGGCTTCCTGCAGGAAGGCCAGGGCATCCTCGGGCGTGGCATCCTCGGGCAGGCCCAGACGCGCGGGCGAGATCGCCATGGTCACGACCTGCCTGATCTCCCCTCTCGGTTCGTCCAGCGAAACGGCCAGATCCGTGACCTGGCCCACACGCAGGCCCTGGAACTGCACGTCGGCGCCCTTCGCCAGCCCGCGCAGGGAATCGTCGATCAGCATGGCCAGGCGCAGCGGTTCGGCATTGTCGCTGGCCAGGATGTCGTTGCGCGCAGTCTCCTCGTCGGGCTGCAGCGTATAGATATGGCCACGTTCGACAGGCCGGCCGCCGCTGATCAAGGTGTCAAAGGCCACCCCGCCCTGCAGGACCGAGGACAGGGAATTGACGTTGAAGGACACGCCCGACGCCCCCAGCGACAGCGAAAAACCCGAGGTGTCCCAGAACACGGTCGAGGTCGTCAGCCGCTTGTCATGGGGCGCCTCGATAAAGGCGTCGGCGATGACCTGGTCTTCGGTGTCGGCCAGGCGGATATTCTCCATCCGTCCGACCTGGACCCCGCGGTACAGGACGGGCGCGCCTTCGGTGATGCCGTCGGCGTTCTCCATGGCCAGGGTGACCAGCGTGCCGGGCGTATCCTCGCGGATCAGCGGCGGGCGGTCCTGGCCGACGAAGCGGTTCTGTTCGGCCGAGATGCTGGCATCCCAATAGCCTTCGATGAAGGCGCCGGTCAGCACGGTGTCAAGGCGGGTCACGCCCTGGGCCGAAACCTGCGGCCGGACGATCCAGAACGAGGCTTCGCTGTCGATATAGGGCGCCACGTCCTTGTCGACCCGGATGCTGACGACAACGCGGGACAGATCCGGGGTGAAGCTGACCGATTCCACCTGCCCCACGGTGATCTCGCGAAAGCGCAGGGTGGTTTCGCCAGGCGTCACGCCGGTTGCGTCCGCGAACTCGACCTCGATCACGGCGCCGCGGCTGGAATAGGCGTTCCACGCGATGCCCAGGGTCACGATCAGGGCGATGATGGGCACAAGCCAGATCACGTTGATCCCGGCCTGCGCGGCGCGCGCGGCCGTGTTGCGCACGGGGCTTGCCGGTCTCGGCGGCGGCGGCGTGTCGGTCATTGCGGTGTCAGTCCTGCCCCTCGATCCCTGTCCGGTTCCGCAGCGGCAGGCCGCGCCAGATCAGTCTTGGATCAAAGCTTTGCGCGGAAAGCATGGTGAAGGCAACCGACAGCGCAAAGGACACGGCAGCGGGTCCGGGATGAACCGATGCGACAAAGCCAAGCTGCACAAGCGCCGACAGGATCGCCACCACGAAGACGTCGATCATCGACCAGCGGCCGATGAATTCCACCACTTCATAGATCTTCAGCCTTGTATGGGCCTGTTCGACCGTGGCCGGGCGCCCGGCAACGGTCGCAAGCCAGGCGATCGCCAGGAACTTGGCCACCGGCACGATGACCGATGCCACGAAGACGATGATGGCGATGTCATAGTTGCCATAGTGCATCAGCTCGACCACGCCTTCCAGGATCGTGGCCTCGGAACTGCCTTGCAGACCGGCAAAGGTCTGGGTGCGCATCATCGGGAACAGGTTCGCGGGGACATACATGACCAGGCCCGCGATCCACCAGGCCCAGACCTTTTGCAGCCCGCGCCGGTCGGGCGGCACCAGATCGGCGCCGCAACGGTCGCAGGTTTCCTGATCCTCGGGCCAGACCCTGCCGCAGGACCGGCAGCCCAGCAATCCCGCGCGATGGGCGGTCATGATCGGCCCGTCGTGGCCTTCCATGTTCATCATGCGCGGCCTTTGACCATTTCGCGACCGTCTGTCTTCATGCCCGCATCCTCGATCGCGTCCCAGATGGTCGTCTGGCACATGAACCCGCGCGAGGCGAAGTTGACCAGGATCAGCGCGCAGAAGGCCCAGAAGGCCGGACCCAGATGAACCGTGGCGATGCCCGCCACCTTGACCAGGGCCACGGCGGTGCCGATCACGAAGATTTCGGCCATGGACCAGGGGCGCAGCAGTTCCGACCAGCGAAAGGCCCGGGCCGCGTGACGATAAGGCGCCCGCCCCTGCGCCAGCGGGGACAGGGTATAGACCAGCAGAAAGGCCCGCAGCACGGGCAGGCCCACGATCATCGCCATCACCGCCAGCACCAGCGGCAGCAGGACCCCGTCGGCGAAGGCCATGCCCACCCCGAACAGCGAGGTGGCATTGCCAAAGCCCATGCGCGAGATTTCCAGAAATGGGAAGAAGATGGCGCCCATCATAAGAACGACCGTGGTGAAGGACAGCGCGATCAACTGGATGAAGGCCCCACCGCGCGGCTTCGCCAGAACGCCGCCGCAGCGGACGCAGCGGGCCGTTTCGCCCGGCTCCAGTTCCTCCTCGATGTGCAGCGCGTCGCAGCGCGGACAGGCCATCAGGCCCCTGCCGGTCGTCAGGTCAAAGGTTTCGGGCGCGTCCATGCCTGACAAGATAATATCCCGGCCTGCCTGCGCAAGCCTTCAGTGCCGCGCCCCTGCCCGCGCGGCCGAGGTCAGGACCACATTCCGTCCTTCGGGCGTCATGTTTCCGCTCTCGACCGCGAATTCCAGTCGCAGCACGAAGCTGTTGTCCCGGATGCCGGTGGTGGACTGCCCTTCGAGCTGGGTCGTGAAGGCCTCGATCAATTGGCTGCCAAGGCCGGTGCCGCCGGATTGGTCGGTCTGGTCGATGGAGTTGGCAATTTCGAGGACGCCGCGCCCGGGTTCGGGCGAGGTCAGGCTGATCCTGACCCACGGCCCTTCCTCGCCCGAGGAGGTGCCTGCGTATTTCAGGGCATTGGTGAAGGCCTCGGTCGCCAGCAGGGACAGGGGGACCGCCTGGTCGGGCAGCAGGATCAGGGTCTCGATATTCATCTGGATCCGCAGGTTGCCGCCCGGCGGCACCGAGGCGCTGACCATCTGGTTGATGATGTCGCGGATCAACTGACCCGCCTCGACCGCGTCCAGATGCTCGGCCTGGTAAAGGTTGCGGTAGATCGTGGCAAGCGCCGCCACCCGGTCCTGGACCGACCGCAGCACGCGCCTTGCATCGGGATCGTCGATCACCCGGCTTTGCATGTTGATGATCGAGGCGATCAGTTGCAGGTTGTTCTTGACCCGGTGATGGACCTCTTTCAGCAGGACGGTCTTTTCGGCGACAGCCTCTTCCATCTGTTCCTCATCCCGGATCAGGATCCGTGCCATGTTGTGAAAGGTCTGGCTGACATCGCAGATCTCGGCCGGCGCGTCCGAGAGGACGGGCGGTGGCTCGGACCGGTTGCCGATGGCAAAGCGGCGCATCTGGCCGCGCAGCACGGTGATGTGGCGCAGCACCATGCGGAACACCGCGAAATAGGCCACGGCAAGGGACACGATCCACAAGGCCATGGGAATCGTCACCGCGCCAAGGCGGGAAATCTGGAACAGTCCGACGCTGGCCGTCTTGGGAGACCAGCTTCCCAGGGCATAGACCAGCCCCGGCACCGCAGGCACCACCGTGAACATGCGCGTCTGCCCGTTGCCCGCCCGCGCCTTGAAGGTCGTCTCGGACCGGGACAGCAGATCGACCAGGTTCATGTTCCGCGGCAGGATATCCTCGGTCGATGTCTGGGCATCCGTGTCCGAGGTCAGGATCTCTCCTCGGTGGTTGAAGGACACGATCCGCGCGCCGTCGGTCCCGAAGGTCAGGTTATGGGTGGACCGCAGCAGTTCGGTCGTCAGCGACAAGCTGATATAGCCCAGCATCTCGCGGTTGCGATACAGGGGCTGCATGACCACCACGATCGGCCGCTGGATCACCGGGCCGCTGTCCAGCGAAGTGACAAGCGTCCCAGGCTCGGCCATGAAACGCTGGTATCCCTCCGAGCCGGTGAAATCGACAGGATCGCTGCGCCCCGAGGAATTGCAGGTGCTGATCCCGTCCAGGGGCACGAAGCCCGCAAAGACATAGGTCGCGCTTCGTTCGATGAAGTTGCGCATCAGGTCGGCGCAGACCCCGGGCCGGTCCAGCGAATCCAGCACGGCGGGACCAAGCGCATCCGCAGAACCAAGGGCGCTTTGCAGAAGCGCGCGTTCCCCCGCCGCGGCCGAGGATGTCCGGCCCAGAAGCGCAAGCTCGACCCCCCGTTCGGCTTCCCGGACCAGGTTGAAGTTCTGGATCAGGGAAATCAGGCCCAAGGGCAGGATGGCGACCGACAACAAGGCGCCCAGCCGGAATCCCAGCTTGCGCGTGAAGTCCAGCCGATCGCTGATCCGCCGGAGCACCGGCCCGCCTTATCGGGCGATGGTGTGGCTGGACGCCATGACGGCCAAGGTCGCCTGATCGGTCATGTCCAGATCCTCACCGTTTTCCATGTGCAGCAGTTCGGCCAGCTTGCGGCGGCCCCGGTTGGCCCGCGACTTGACGGTGCCGATCGCCACGCCGGTCATGTCGGCCGCTTCCTCGTAGGAAAAGCCCGATGCGCCGACCAGGATAAGCGCTTCGCGCTGTTCGTCAGGCAATTGCTGGAAGGCCACCCGGAAATCCTTGAGCGCCAGTCGCCCGTCATGATCGGGCCGGGTCGCCTGCCGGGCTGCGTGAATGCCGTCGGTGTCGCTGACCTCGCGCTTGGTCTTGCGGCGGGCGGAATAGAAGGTGTTGCGCAGGATGGTGAACAGCCAGGCCCGCAGATTGGTGCCTGCCTGGAACTTGTCCATGTTCGTCCATGCCTTGACGATGGTGTCCTGCACCAAGTCGTCGGCAGCAGCCCCTTCGCGGGTCAGCGACAAGGCAAAGGCGCGCAGTGCGGGCAGATGATCCACCAACTGGTCGCGCGGATCCGTCGTCGCGGATGTCTTCATTCTGTCACCGTCCACCGTCGCATGTCGTCGCTTTTTGAAATAGGTCACTTCTGCTCGCGCAGTTGTTCGAGAAGAGCGAGAAAGCGATCGGGAATGTTTTCGCTTGTGTCCTGTTCAAAGGCGCGACGCAAATTTTCGTCGATCTGTTTCTCGACTGCCGCCTTGCGGCGGTCATCCCGCTTCGGTGTCATGTTTTTGTTAGTCCCGGTAATCTTGTGCGCACGCTGACCAACCTGTAGGGGTTAGCACAGGTTCCGCACAATATGTGAAATTCGAAGGATGTGAAACATGTCGTCTGCCGACCTCGCCCAGTCCATTGGGCGCGAACTGCCCTATCTGCGGCGTTACGCGCGTGCGCTGACCGGCAGCCAGCGTGCTGGTGACAACTATGCCGCAGCCACGCTGGAGGCCATCCTGTCCGATCGTTCCGTGCTGGAAGCCGAGGACGATACCCGCATCGGCCTGTTCCGGACCTTCCACGCGATCTGGCAAAGCTCGGGCCAGCCGGTCGAGGAGGGCGAGCGGACGGCACGCGAATCGCGGGCACAGGACCACCTGCGCAACCTGACCGCCAATTCCCGCGAAGCGCTGCTTTTGCGCACGATCGAGGAATTGCGCTATGACCAGATCGCCCGCGTGATGCAGATCGACCAGGCCGAGGCCGAGGAACTGGTCCAGATCGCCCTGAACGAGATGAGCGTGACGCTGCGCGGCAAGGTCATGGTGATCGAGGACGAGATGATCATCGCCATGGACCTGAAAGGCATCGTCCAGGCGATGGGTCACGAGGTCACGGGCGTCGCCCGCACCCATACCGCCGCGATCGAGCTTGCGGGCCAGGGCCGTCCCGACCTGATCCTGGCCGACATCCAGCTGGCCGACGGCTCCTCGGGCATCGAGGCCGTGAACGAGCTTTTGCGCGACATGGGCGACATCCCCGTGATCTTCATCACGGCCTTCCCGGAACGGCTGCTGACGGGCGAGCGGCCCGAGCCGGCCTTCCTGATCTCGAAGCCCTATACCGAGGAACAGGTCCGCTCGGCCGTCAGCCAGGCGATGTTCTTTTCGTCGACCGAAGGGCTGGACGCCGCCTGAGGCCATCCGGCCAGCAGACAAGGGGGCGGCGGATCATTCCGCCGCCTTTTTCACATCCGCCACCAGGGATGCGCGGGCCTCGCGGGCGGCGCGGACGCGGCGGCGGCGGGCCAGTTCGACATTGATCAGCGCCCCCAGCAGGACCGAAAACCCGGCCAGATAGAACCACATCAGCAGCGCGACCACGGTGCCGATGGACCCGTAGATGCGGTTGTAGCTGTTGAAGCTGCTGAGATAGGCGGAAAATGCCACCGAGGCGAGCGCCCAGAGAAGGGCCGCGAAGAAGGCCCCCCAGGTGAAGATCGGGGTGCGGGGCGTCTTCACGTTGGGGCCGTAGCGGTAAAGGATGCCGATCCCCAGGATCACCAGCAGGAACATCGCCCCCCAGGGCAGGCCGGCGACCAGCCAACCACGCACCTGGTCGAAGACCTGGAAGTTCAGCAGAACCGGCACGATCACGATGGTCGCAAGCCCTGCCAGCGAAATCCCGACAATGGCCAGCGTCAGGGCATAGGCCAGGACGAAGCTGAAGATCGTGGAATGGCCCCTGACGCCATAGGCGGCGTTCAGGCCCCCCACGACCGCCTCGACCCCCGCGCGGGCGGCGATGGTCGCCACCATGAAGGACAGGAACGATGCCCAGCCGACCGACGTCCGCCCGGTCGAGGCCAGCGACATGATCTGCGCGTCGATCAGGTCGGCGGCGTCCTCGGGCAGGAACTCGTGGGCCACATCGAGATAGGTCATGACCACGGCGGGGTCGAACCACAGGCTCCACAGCGCCATGATCGCGGCAAGGCCGGGAAAGACGGCGAACATGGCGTAGAAGGCCACGCCCGCCGCGATCAGGCCCATGTGGATCTTGTCCATCCGTTCGAAGACGGCCGAGATGAAGGCCCAGATTTCGCGCAGGATGGTCAGCATCGGCACCTATGCCCTTGGTGATCGGTCCGATCTTATGGCGTCATTGGCCGGGTGATCTGTCAACCACGATACCGTGCCCAGACCGCGCTTTCCCCCATTCGTGCGACAAATTCGGCATGGGCGGCAGCTTCGGCCGCCGTCAGGCGGGGCGGCAGGGGCACAGGGCGGGGATGGCGCGGCCCCCCGTTGCCCTGCTGTCCGACGACGGCTCCGCCCCGCGCGGGCTGGTCCAGCACCAGGTCCGGCTGCCTGCCGCCGATCAGTTCCAGATAAACCTCGGCCAGAAGTTCGCTGTCCAGAAGCGCGCCGTGCAACTGCCGGTTCGAGTTGTCGATGCCAAAGCGGCGGCACAGCGCGTCCAGCGAGGCGGGGGCGCCGGGAAACTTCTCGCGCGCAATGGCCAGGGTATCCAGCGCACGGGACCAGGGCAGGGCGGGCCGCCCGAGGCGGCGCAATTCGGCATTCAGGAACTTCATGTCGAAGCTGGCATTGTGGATCACCAGGCGGGCGTCGTCGCCGATGAAGTCGATGAAGCCCTGAACAATGTCCGCGAATCTCGGCTTGTCGCGCAGGAAGTCGTCGCCCAGGCCATGCACCTCGAAGGCATCCTTGGGCATGGGGCGTTCGGGGTTGATATAGACATGGAAGGTCCGCCCGGTCGGCAGGTGGTTCAGCAGCTCGATCCCGCCGATCTCGACGATGCGGTCGTCCTTGTCGGCATCGAAACCCGTGGTTTCGGTATCCATCACAATTTCACGCACGGGCGGCAATCTCCTTCACGATATCTTCCACGGCCTGGCGCGCGGCGCCGGGACTGTCGGTCGGGATGATCCAGTCGGCACGCGCCCGCTTTTCCGCATCGGGCATCTGCCGCGACAGGATCAGCGCCAGCAGATCCTGGGTCATGCCCGGCCGCGCCATGACCCGCTGCCGCTGGATCGCCGCATCGGTCGAGACGACGGCCACGCCATCCATCCAGGCCTCATAGCCGTTTTCGTAAAGCAACGGAATATCCAGGACCACCAGCACGGCATCGGGGTGACGGGCGATGAAGTCCTCTCGATCGGCCGCGACAAGGGGATGGACGATGGCCGACAGCCGGTCCAGCGCACCCGGATCATCGGCGATCAGGGCCTTGAGCGGCCCGCGGTCGATACCTCCCTCTCGCATCGCGCCGGGAAAGGCGGCGGCCACCGGCCCGACACCCGCGCCGCCCGGCGTGTAAAGACGATGAACGGCCTGGTCGGCATCCCAGACAGGATGGCCCAGGTCGCGGAAGATTTGCGCGGTGGTGGACTTGCCCATGCCGATGCTGCCGGTCAGGCCCAGCAGGAAGGTCATTCCAGAACGACCCTGCGGGTCTCGTCGTCGACTTCGGGACGGTGCCCGAACCAGCGTTCGAAACCCGGCGCGGCCTGGTGCAGCAGCATCCCCAGCCCATCCACCACCCGGCAGCCGCGGGCCTGCGCGTCCAACAGGAAGGGCGTCATGAGGGGCGTGTAGACCAGATCGGTCACAAGTGCGTCGGGCGACAGCGCATCCAGCGGCAGGCGCAGGGGCTGCTTGCCCTCCATACCCAGCGAGGTCGCATTCACGACCGTGGTGGCCCCTTCCAGCATGTTGCCAGCCTGCGCCCAGTCATAAACGACCAGCCGTGCGCCGAATTCCGCCTTGATCTGTTCGGACCGGATGCGGGTGCGGTTTGTGATCCGCAATTCCTTGACGCCGCTGTCCAGAAGCGATGCGACCACCGCCCGCGCGGCCCCGCCCGCACCGATTATCGCCGCCGGTCCTGCCTCGGGCTGCCAGCCCGGTGCGTTCTGGCGCAGATTGGCGATAAAGCCGTAGCCGTCGGTATTGTCGGCATGGATCTTTCCATCGGGGCGGAAGATCAGCGTGTTCGCAGCCCCAATCAGCGCCGCGCGATCGGTAACGGCATCGGCCAGCGTCAGAACGGCCTCCTTGTGCGGGAGCGTCACGTTGATGCCGACAAAGCCCAGGCGGGGCAGGGCGCGCAATGCCTCGGCCAGATGCTCGGGCATGACAGGCATGGGAATGTAATGACCTTCGATGCCATAGCGCCGCAACCAGTGGCCGTGCAGCCGCGGAGACCGGGAATGCGCGACGGGCATCCCGATCACTCCGGCAAGCGGAACATGGGCAGGACGGCTGGGCTGGTCGTCGATCATGGTGGCATCCCTTGGCTTGCCATCAGCCTAAGCCCATGAGGGGACGAAAAAAAGCGTCGTTTTGCAAAGCCCTGCCAGGTGTGGCCGTCCTGTTTGTGGATAAGATCCGGGGGGAATCGGGTCGAATCATGGGGGTGGGTGGAAGATTTGCGTCACGCCCCGGATTCCGGCCCGGAACATCCCTTGAACGGCTGCGGGACACACACAGGTGGATAACTTCCGGGGTCGGGATCGTGCATCTGTGGAGAAAGCGTCGTCGGCACCGGTCTCCACAGATTTATCCACATATCAAGTCGCTGTATTTTTTACGTTTTTATTCATAGACCCTGCTCTTTACAGAATATATCCACAAGCGTCGCTTCCGGGGAAAAGGCTTGGGATTTTCCCTTTATCCTTTTCTCCACAGGGCCTACATCAACATCATCCTTTATCTTTTCCTTATATTTAAGAAGAAGCACGGCGATGCTGGACGGCCTTTCGACCCTTTATCCCTATGCCAAGGCATTTCACGTCATGGCCGTGATTTCCTGGATGGCAGGGCTGTTCTACCTGCCAAGGCTGTTCGTCTATCATGCCGAACGCGGCGCTGCGCCCGAGCCGGCCGGCAGCTTTGTCATCATGGAGGAAAAGCTTCTTCGCCTGATCATGAATCCGGCGATGATCGCGACCTGGATCAGCGGCCTGTTCCTGGTGATGACGCCGGGCATCGTCGACTGGTCGATGGTCTGGCCCTGGACCAAGGCGGGCTGCGTCCTGGCGATGACCTGGTTTCACATGTGGTGTGCGGGTCAGCGCCGTTCCCTGAAGGCCGCCCAGGGGCTTCCGGGACGCCGCTATCGCATCATGAACGAGGTGCCGACGCTTTTGATGATCGGCATCGTCCTGTCGGTCATCGTCAAGTTCTGAAGGTCCAGATTGACTCTGACGGCGTCCCTGTCTATGTCAGGCGCAAGCCCGGCCGTCCGGCCTGGGGATTCCCGATCCACATTCTGACCAGCCGTGCGGATCTGCCGCGCGGGATTGCGGTGCCATCATGTCCGAAGAACGCTTGAACCTGTCCGAACTCAAGGCCAAGAGCCCGGCCGAACTTCTCTCCTTGGCCGAAGAGTGGGAGATCGAGAACGCCTCGACCATGCGCAAGGGCGAGATGATGTTCTCGATCCTCAAGGAACATGCCGAGGAAGGGTTCGACATCGGCGGCGATGGAGTGCTCGAGGTGGTCCAGGATGGCTTCGGCTTCCTGCGGTCGACGGCCGCGAACTATCTGCCCGGTCCCGACGACATCTATGTCAGCCCCGACATGATCCGCCAGCACAGCCTGCGCACCGGCGACACGGTCGAAGGCGTGATCCGCGCCCCTGGCGAGAACGAGCGTTACTTCGCCCTCACCAAGGTCGAGCGCATCAATTTCGAGGATCCCGAGAAGGCCCGCCACAAGGTGGCCTTCGACAACCTGACGCCGCTTTATCCCAATGAGCGGCTGAAGATGGAGATCGAGGATCCGACACTGAAGGATCGCTCGGCCCGGATCATCGACCTGGTTGCGCCGATCGGCAAGGGGCAGCGGTCGCTGATCGTGGCGCCCCCGCGGACCGGCAAGACGGTGCTGTTGCAGAACATCGCCCATTCGATCGAGCGCAACCATCCGGAATGTTACCTGATCGTGCTGCTGATCGACGAACGCCCCGAGGAGGTGACCGATATGCAGCGTTCGGTCAAGGGCGAGGTCGTGTCGTCGACCTTCGACGAACCGGCCAGCCGGCATGTCGCCGTGTCCGAGATGGTGATCGAGAAGGCCAAGCGCCTGGTTGAACATAAACGAGATGTTGTGATTCTACTGGATTCTATCACAAGACTTGGTAGGGCGTTCAACACCGTCGTGCCGAGTTCTGGCAAGGTTCTGACCGGTGGCGTCGATGCGAATGCGCTGCAGCGGCCGAAGCGGTTCTTCGGCGCGGCGCGGAACATCGAAGAAGGCGGCTCGCTGACCATCATTGCGACTGCGCTGATCGATACCGGCTCGCGGATGGACGAGGTGATCTTCGAAGAGTTCAAGGGCACTGGCAACAGCGAGATCGTGCTGGACCGCAAGGTCGCCGACAAGCGGGTCTTCCCGGCCATGGATATCCTGAAGTCCGGCACCCGGAAGGAAGAATTGCTAGTCGACTCCAAGGACTTGCAGAAGACGTATCTGCTGCGGCGGATCCTGAACCCGATGGGCACGACCGATGCGATCGAGTTCCTGATCTCGAAACTGAAGCAGACCAAGTCAAACTCGGAATTCTTCGACTCGATGAACGCCTGACGGGGCAACCATGGATCTGATCTACGCAGAAGCCACTCCGCCAGGGCGGGGTGGCGTTTCAGTCATTCGCCTAAGCGGCGATGGCGCCCGCGCGGCTGTCGAGAAACTGGTTGGTCCCTTGCCTTGTCCGCGGCAGGCCTATCTTCGCGACATCCAGATGGATGGAGAAACCCTGGATCAGGCCTTGGTCATCTGGTTCAAGGCCGGCCACAGCTTCACCGGCGAGGAAGTCGCAGAAATTCAATCGCATGGCGCGCCGGTGATCGTTCGACGTCTTGGACAAGTTCTGTCGCAAGGCGGAGCACGCCTGGCAGAAGCAGGAGAGTTCACGCGCCGGGCTTTCATCAATGGCAGGATGGACCTTTCCGAAATCGAGGGTCTTGGCGATCTTCTGGTGGCGGAAACCGAATCTCAACGCCGCATGGCCGTTCGTGTCAGCAGCGGCGAATTGACCCGAAAAGCCGATACGTGGCGGACGCTTCTGGTGCGGGCGGGGGCTTTGGTCGAAAGCAGTGTGGATTTCGCAGATGAGGACGTCCCCGATGAGGTGCCGGCTGAAGTCTTTACGCTTCTGGCCCAGTTTCGACGTGAACTGGACGATCAGATTGCCGGCTATTCTGCAGCCGAAAGGATAAGGAACGGCTTCGAAGTTGCCATCATCGGCCCGCCTAATGCCGGAAAATCGAGCCTGATCAACAGGATTGCAAGGCGTGACGTAGCTTTGGTGTCGGATGTTGCCGGCACCACGCGGGACATCATCGAAGTCAGGCTGGACCTAAAGGGCTTGGCAGTCACACTGATGGATACGGCCGGTCTGCGGGATGTTGAGGACACCGTGGAACGGCTAGGAATTGACCGTGCGCGTTCCCGGGCAGAAGCGGCAGATCTGCGGATACATCTGTCGCCGATGGGGGAGCGGGACAATGCACTGTGGGTAGATGGTGACCTGGTGGTGACCAGCAAGGCTGACCTTGGTGATGCTGCGTCGGACCTGTCAGTGTCCGCCTTGACAGGCGAAGGCCTGGACCGACTCCTTGATACCATGTTCGACGTTCTTTCTGAACGAACGGCAGGGGCAGCCTTGGTCAGTCATGAACGACAGCTGAAGGCTTTGCTTGACGCTCGGGCCGCGTTGGACGGTGTGGCTGAACTTCCTGCCGAACTGGTTGCAGAGTCGATCAGGCATGCGGCGCTGTCGCTGGATCGTTTGCTTGGCAGAATCGGCGCCGAGGATTATCTGGACGTAATCTTCACTTCCTTCTGCATCGGGAAATAGGTGTTTCACGTGAAACAGCATGATGTCATTGTTATTGGTGCCGGTCACGCGGGTCTGGAAGCAGCCTCTGCCTCGGCTCGGATGGGGGCAAAAACGCTGCTTGTCACGATGCGGCGGGAAGATATCGGGACACTGTCTTGCAATCCCGCTATCGGCGGATTGGGAAAAGGCCATCTCGTCCGAGAGGTCGACGCCTTGGACGGGCTGATGGGCCGCCTTGCTGACCAGGCCGGGATCCAGTTCCGCCTCTTGAACCGCAAGAAGGGTGCGGCGGTCCAAGGTCCCCGCGCACAAATGGACCGCGATCTATATCGTGCGGCTGCCTTTGAAGCTGTTTCCACCCAGCCAAACCTTGAACTGCTTTTTGCGGAAGTTGCCTCCCTTGTTGGGGATGACAACAGGGTCTGCGGCATAGAGCTTGCCGATGGGACGGTTCTGCCCGCTCGGGCGGTCGTCCTGACCACCGGAACCTTCTTGAACGGCGTGATCCATATCGGAGATGTCAGCCGTCCGGCGGGTCGGTGGGGGGACCAGGCTTCAAACCGGCTGGCGGATTCTCTGCTGAGGTATGCGCTGCCGCTCGGTCGACTGAAGACAGGCACACCGCCGCGTCTAGATGGGCGAACGATCAACTGGGATGTTCTTGAACATCAGCCTGGTGATCAGGAACCGGTGATGTTCTCGTATCTGAGCCGGCTGCCGTTGGCCCCCCAGATTTCGTGCGGCATCACCCACACGAACTCGACCACCCATGAAATCATCGCCCGGAACTTGTCGCGGTCCGCGATGTATGGCGGGCATATTTCGGGGAAGGGGCCACGATATTGTCCATCAATTGAAGACAAGATCGTCCGTTTCGCTGACAAGGACTCGCACCAAATCTTCCTAGAGCCGGAAGGTTTGACTAGCCATACAGTTTACCCCAACGGTATCTCCACATCGCTGCCTGCGGATGTTCAGGTTGAATATGTGCGGTCTATCTTGGGTCTGGAAGCTGCCGATATTCTTCAGCCAGGCTATGCTGTTGAATACGACTATGTAGACCCCCGTGCACTCACCTCCGCCCTAAGATTGAAGGCGGTCGAGGGGTTGTATCTCGCGGGCCAGATCAACGGGACGACAGGTTACGAAGAAGCTGCAGCGCAAGGCTTGGTTGCTGGTTTGAACGCGGCATCGGCCGCTGCCGATCGGGAGCCTGTCGTCTTCAGCCGGACGAACAGCTACATCGGCGTGATGATTGATGATCTGACAACAAGGGGCGTGACAGAACCATACAGGATGTTCACCTCTCGCGCCGAATTTCGCCTGACTCTTCGTGCCGATAACGCCGATCAGCGACTGACGCCGACGGGCCTTGAGCTTGGTTGTATTGGAGAGGAGAGGAGAGTGGCCTTCCTCAACAGGCAAGAACAATACGAGGCGGCGCGGCAAAAACTCGAGGCTGCAACTTTCACGCCGACTGCCTTAGCCAAGGCAGGCATTACCGTCCGTCTGGATGGACAAAGCAGGTCAATCTTTCAGTTGCTGTCGCAAACAGAGGTCGACCAAGACCAACTGGTCGATCTGTATCCAGGGTTGTCGGACATTGACACGACGACGTTGCAGCAGATCCGAAATGACGCGCTGTATCATCAGTATGCGGACCGTCAGGCTCGGGACGCGGAAGCGCTTCGGAACGATGAAGTTGTCAGCCTACCGTCCGAGTTTGACTATGGCTCGCTGGTGGGCCTGTCGTCAGAGTTGCGAAGTAAGCTCGTTCAGCTTCGGCCTGAAACCCTGGCTGCGGCCGCACGGATTGAAGGAATGACCCCTGCAGCACTGACACTGATTCTCGCGGCAACGCGGTCCAAAGGCAAACGCCGAGCATGATTGTTTCACGTGAAACAACAGAACGCCTCGGCATCTACCAAAGCCTGATCAAGTTGTGGAACCCGAAAATCAATCTCGTTGCGCCGTCGACTGTCGCGAATATAGGACAACGGCACATCGAAGACTGCCTCCAGGTTGCAAGATTACAAGGTCCTGAACAAGGATCCTGGGCAGACATTGGAAGTGGCGGCGGATTGCCAGGCATTGTCGTCGCCATTGCCCATGCCGAACGTCCCATCTCATTCATCCTGGTCGAGAGTGACCAACGCAAAGCAGCATTTCTGCGGACAGTGATCCGGGAAACGGGTCTGAACCGGGTCAAGGTCCTCAACAAGCGGATCGAGGCCGTGCCAGCGTTGAACGCAGACTGCATCAGCACGCGTGCTCTTGCCCCACTTCCCAGACTTATGTCATATCTGGAGTTGCACCTTACGGCTTCGGGGAAGGCGTTTCTGATGAAGGGACGCCAGTGGACATCCGAAGTCGAGGAGGCAAGGAAAACTTGGAATTTTGACTATGTTGCCCATCCGAGCCGGACTGAGCCGGGTGCTGCAATCCTGGAAGTAAGCGGGGTCCGACATGGCGCGTAGCATCATCGCCATCGCCAATCAGAAGGGCGGTGTTGGCAAGACGACGACCGCCATCAATCTTGGTGCGGCACTTGCCCTTGACGGCCATAACACGCTGCTGATCGATCTGGACCCGCAGGGGAATGCATCGACGGGGTTGGGCGTGGAAGTCGGTCAGCGGCACAAGACCGTCTACGATCTGCTTGCCGGACCCGAGTCGCTCAAGGAATGCCTTGTCGAGACTGACATTCCCAACCTGTCGCTTGTCCCTGCTACCTCGGACCTGTCGTCGGCCGATGTTGACCTTGCTCAGACGAAAGAGCGGACGCGGCTTCTGCGGCGAAAGCTGGAGGAGGGTGAGGATGACAGCATCGTCCTGATCGACTGTCCGCCAGCCCTGGGCCTTTTGACGGTCAATGCCATGGTCGCGGCTGACGCGGTTCTTGTCCCTCTCCAGGCTGAATTCTATGCCCTGGAAGGCCTGTCCCAGCTGCTCTCGACCGTCAAGAAGGTCAGGCAAAGTGGCAACCCTGACCTGCGGGTCAATGGCGTCCTGCTGACCATGTCCGACTACCGCAACAACCTGTCCCAACAGGTCGAGGCTGACGCAAGGGCGACGCTTGGAGAGCTTGTTTTCACCACCGTCATCCCACGAAACGTGCGGGTGTCCGAGGCACCATCCTTTGCACAACCGGTCCTGCTTTACGATCCCACATCAAAGGGAAGCGGCGCTTATCGCCAATTTGCTGCCGAGTTCGCAGCGCGTCTGAAACTGGTCAAGGAGGAAGCCTGATGTCCGAAAGCAAGCTTGCAAAGCGCGGCCTTGGACGCGGGCTGTCCGCCCTGATGGCCGACCTGGACCTTGACGGTGCTGTCGAGGCCAAGCCGATCCGTGAACGCCTGATGGTCCCCATCGAACAGATCACTGCAAATCCCGATCAGCCGCGTCGTCATTTTGAACCTGCGGCCTTGCAGGAATTGGCAGATTCCCTGCGACAGCGGGGCGTCCTGCAGCCGCTGATCGTGCGCAAGCATCCCAAGGACGACAGCCTCTACCAGATCGTCGCCGGTGAGAGACGCTGGCGTGCAGCCCAGATGGCGCAGCTGCACGAGTTGCCCGTGATCATCCGCGACCTTTCCGATACCGAGGTTCTGGAAGTCGCGATCATCGAAAACATTCAGCGCGCCGATTTGAACGCCATCGAAGAGGCCGCGTCGTTTCGGCAGCTGATGGACCGTTTCGGCCATACCCAGGAAAAGCTGGCCGAGGCGCTGAACAAGAGTCGCAGCCACATCGCCAACCTGCTGCGCCTTTTGACGCTGCCGGACCAGATCCAGGATTATGTGAAGGACGGGAAGCTGACGGCAGGCCATGCCCGCGCGTTGATTACTGCCGATAATCCTGCCGCCCTTGCGCGCCGCGTGATCGACAGCGGACTTTCCGTGCGGGAAACCGAAGATTTGGTGCGCCGAAAGACAGAGGCTACCAAGGATAGCCAAAAAAATCGCGCGGTGCGGGACGGGAATAAGGACGCGGATACACGCGCCCTGGAGGCCGATCTTTCTGCACAGCTCAAGATGCAGGTCACCATCGACCACGGCAAGAACGGTGGCGGGACCATCAGCATTGCCTATAAGAACCTCGAGCAGTTGGACAGGCTCTGCCAGGCTCTTGCAAGGTAACACCGCGTGGCTTGGATTTCACTCTAGATCCGAAAGCAGGTCGACGTCCTTCAGGACATGGCGCGAGACCCGGATTTTGCACAGGTCGGCCCGGGTCTGCAGCAAGGACGCAGCACCGCGATCCCCCGTCAAGCCAGTGACCTCGGGGAACATGGTGACCGGGATGCTGGCAGGGGGCATGATCCGGCTTCCGTCAAAGGCCGCCGCCGGCGCAGGTGCGGATGCGATGCGAAGCAGCAGAGCCGCGTCCAGATGCGGCATGTCGCCCAGCACCACCAAGGCGCGGTCGTCGGTGATCATGTCCAGGCCGGCGCGAAGGGACTGGGACTGCGGGCCCGGATAAACGCGGACGATGCGGAACTCGGGCAACAAGGCCTCGACCGCGGGATCGGCGACAACGGCAACAGCCTGCAGACCTGCTTGCAGGATCGCGTCGGCCGGATGCCGGACCAACGGCTTTCCTTGGTATATCGCCTGCAATTTGCACGTCGGGCCGAACCGACGGGATGACCCTGCGGCCAGCAAAAGTGCCGTCGTCACGGCACCTGGTCCAGAATCTCGGCCATAACCGAAACCGCCAGAACCTTGGGATCGCGCGCCGAGCGGATCAGTCCGATTGGCCCGTGCAGGCGATCGAGCCCGTCCGTGACCCCAAGCTGGCCCAACCGCGCCAGGCGAACGTCCCTTGCGCGCAGGGATCCCTGCGCACCGATATAGAATGCCGGCGAATCCAGGGCTTTCGCCAAGATGGGTGGTTCCCAGTCGTGATCGTGGAAGAACAGCACCACGGCGCTCCGCCCATCGATCTGAAGGTCGGTGGGCAGCGCCGGCCAGTGCAATTGGCGCGTGTCCATCCCGCCCGACCTTGCTTTCGCCAGTGTGGTGGGATCAGGCGAAAGAAGCAGATGGGGATAGCCCGCCGCGCGAACAAGACCCGCGAAGACGGTCGCTTCCTCACCCTGGCCGAAGACCAGGAAGCGGGGCGGAGGCAGGACGGCAATCCGGAAGCCCTTGCCATCCGGTCCTGTCGGTCCGGGTTCGCATGGTTCCAGCCGTTGGGCGGCCGTGATGCGCAAGGCACTGTCCAGGCGCGACGCCCGACTTGTCAGGACATCCGCAAGCAAGCGGGGGCAGGGGCGAGGGATCAGGGTGATCTCCAATCCTCCGCCGCAGGGCAGGCGTAGGTCGAACCATGGCGAGCCTTCTCCATAGCGGACCTGCCGGGGGCCTTCCTGCAGACAGTGTGCTGCATGAGAGGCCAGATCCTTTTCGATGCATCCCGAACTGAGCGACCCAACCTGGCGGTCGCCGCAAAAGGCCATCATCGCTCCCAACGGCCGATAGGACGGACCCGTGATGCCAGTTATGATGGCCAGAACGGCATCCGGACAGGCCAGGGCGGCAGCCAGCGGATCATCGTCATCCGGGGCAGGGCAGTCGGATACGGGATCTGCCAGCATCAGCCGCCCAGCCCAGCGATGATCTTGTCGGGTGTCGCCGGAAGATCGCGGACACGAACGCCGCAAGCGTTGTGGATCGCGTTGAGGACAGCGGCGCCGGCCCCGCAGATGCCCAATTCTCCCAATCCCTTCGCCTGCAGCGGTCCCACATAGGCGTCGCGTTCCGGCAGGAAATGAACCTCTAGCGCGGGCACGTCCGCATGGGTCGGGACATGGTATTCCGCCAGGTCGCGGCTGACCGCATGACCGTCACGCGGATCATGTTCCATCGCCTCGGTCAGGGCAATGCCGATGCCGAAGCTCATGCCCCCCAGGCATTGCGACCGGGCGGTCTTTTCGTTCAGCACCCGTCCGCAGGCAAAGACACCCATCATGCGGCGGACACGCACTTCCCCGGTCCAGCGGTTCACGGCAACCTCGGCCCAATGGCTGCCCCAGGTGGCCTGACGGTGGGATTTTTCCGTTTTGCCGGGCTGCAGATGGCCATCGGCGGTAACCTGGCCCGTGATCAGTTCGGACAGCGGCCTTGAGACATTGCCTGCGCGCGCAACGCCGTCCTGCAAGGTCAGGTCGGCCTCGTTGCAGCCCATGACGGTGGCGATCTGGCTGCGGATTTCTTCGCAGGCCAGATAAACGGAATTGCCGCTGGACGCAGCGCCGAAGGATCCGCCCGAACCCGATGCAGGCGGGAAGTCCGTATCGCCCAGCCTGACCTCGACCCGTTCCGCCGGAAGGCCCAACATCTCGGCGGCAAGCTGGCCGAGGATGGTATAGGTGCCGGTGCCGATATCGGTCATGTCGGTCTCGACGATGGCATGGCCGTCCTGCAACAGGGTGACGCGGGCACGCGATTCGATCAGCATGTTGACGCGCACCGCTGCAGCCATGCCCATCCCGATCATCCATTCGCCCTCGACCCGCTGGCCTACGGATTTGCGGCCGGACCAGCCGAACAGGCGGGCGCCTTCCTGCAAGGCCTCGGCCAGCATGTGGCTTGAAAAGGGACGCTCGGTGGTGGGTTCTACATCGGGGATGTTGCGCAGGCGCAGTTCGACCGGATCGATTCCCGCAGCCTCGGCCAGTTCATCCATGGCGCATTCGAAGACCGTGACGCCCACGGCCTCGCCCGGGGCGCGGACCGATCCGGCGCATCCGCGATGGATGCGGGCCACGGCATGGACCACCTGGCGCTGCGCCGCCTGATAGGTGAAGGGCGTGGCCTGGGCGACAGGTTCGGTGAACTCGCTGCTGGGCAGGTTCGACACCAGGACGTCATGCCCGATCCCGGTCAGCCGGCCGTCCCCATCAAGGGCAAGCCGGATTCGCTGACGGGTTTCGGACCGGCGATGCGCCAGGTCGAAGACCTGCTGGCGCGTCATGGCGACCATGACCGGCCGTCCCAGCTGCTTGGCGGCAATGGCCGCGGCCACCGCCTCGGCATTGATGCCCAACTTGGATCCGAAGCCGCCGCCGACATAGGGGGCCAGCAGCCGCAGGTTCTTTTCCTTGATCCCCAGGGCATCGGCCATCTGCTTGCGGTTGGACGACAGCATCTGCAGGGCGGCACGGATCGTCACCTGGTCCCCGTCCCATTCCGCGATCGCGGCATGAGGCTCCATCGCCGCCGACATCTGCGAGGGCGTGTGCCAGACCTGATCCAACGTCACGGCTGCATCGCGCATGGCCTTGTCCACGTCGCCCACCGCAGACTGCTTTTTCGGCGGCAGTTCCGGGGCCACCGCGTCCGGCAGGACCGGCACGTCTTCGGACTTGTAGCGGACGGCGATGTTCTGGGCCGCATGGCGCGCGGCCTCGAAGCTTTCCGCCACCACAAGGGCGATGGACTGGCCCATGTATTCGATCCGGTCCGGACCCGAGGTCGGCCCCTTCTCGTCCATGCCTTGTGCGGCATAGCGCACCATCCGCTTGTCCTGGATCACGGCCAGGGCGCCCGGCGCATCGCCGATCTCCAGCACCTTGCCGGCGGGCACGGTCGCCTGGACCAGCACGCCATAGGCCATGTTCCGGGGCCGCGCCTCGGCGGCATAGGTGGCGCGGCCCGTGACCTTCAGCGGTCCTTCCAGGCGGTTCAGGGGCTGGCCCAGCACACCCTGCGCCATGAGGTCCAGCCGGTCGTCGTGGTTCGGGCCATCGACCCGCAGGTGACGTGTCAGGGTCATGCTGTGGCCTCCAGCCCCGTCGCATCGCGCAGCGTCGCCATCAGCGTGCGACGCAGCAGGGGTATCTTGAATGCATGATCGCCGAAGGCCCGGGCGGGCTTCAGCAGGATGTCGGCCGCCTGCGCGAACAAGGCGTCCGATGGTTCCCGGCCCAGCAGCACGGCTTCGGCGTCCCCGTCGCGCCAGGGCTTGGCGGCGACCCCGCCGAAGGCCAGGGCCGCGTGGCTGATCTGGCCCTGCTCCATGCGGATCACGGCCGCGATGGACACAAGCGCGAAGGCATAGGACGCCCGATCCCGGACCTTGCGGTAACGCTGCTCTCCGCCGACGGGGGCGGGCAGGGTGACGCCGGTGATGACCTCGCCCGGTTTCAGGACGGTTTCGACATGCGGCGTCTCACCCGGCAGCAGGTGGAAATCGGCCAGCGGCACCTCGCGGGGCGCGGGGCCGTCGATCTGGACCACGGCATCAAGCGCCAGCAGCGCCACCGCCATGTCGCCCGGATAGGTGGCGATGCACCGGTCCGAGGCGCCAAGGATCGCATGGTGCCGCGTCACGCCGCCTTGCGCCGCGCAGCCTGTTCCGGGATCGCGCTTGTTGCAGGCCATGCGGCGGTCGTAGAAGTAAGGGCAACGGGTGCGCTGCATCAGGTTGCCGCCGGTCGTTGCCATATTGCGCAACTGCCCGCTTGCACCCGCCAGCAAGGCGCGGGACAGGACCGGGTAATCGCGCCGCACCACGGGGTCGGCGGCAAGGTCGCTGTTCCGGACAAGGGCGCCGATGCGCAGGCCGCCCTCGTGCGGCTCGATCCGGTTCAGGTCCAGGCGGGTGATGTCCACCAGGGCGTCGGGGGCCATCACTTCCAGCTTCATCAGGTCCAGCAGGTTGGTGCCGCCCGCGATGATCGTGGCGCCAGCGGGCACATCGGCCACCGAGTTGGCGCGAAGATAGGTGAATTCCCTCATGCCGCGTCCTCGCGCTGGCTGCCGGCCATCGCGGCCTGCTGGATGGCGGCGACGATATGGGTATAGGCGGCGCAGCGGCACAGGTTGCCGCTCATCCGTTCGGCGATCTCGGCGTGGCTTGGGGCAAACGGCCCCTCGAGGTTGTCGGACACGTGGCTGGGCCAGCCCGCCGCAATCTCCTCGAGCATCCCGGTGGCCGAGCAGATCTGGCCGGGTGTGCAATAGCCGCACTGGAACCCATCATGGTCCAGGAACTGCTGCTGCAGGGGGGACAGCCGGTCGGGGGTGCCAAGGCCCTCGATGGTGGTGATTTGCACGTCATCGGCCATGCAGGCCAGGGTCAGGCAGGCGTTGATCCGGCGCCCGTCCATCAGGACTGTGCAGGCGCCGCATTGGCCGTGGTCGCAGCCCTTCTTGGTGCCGGTCAGGCCAAGGTGGTGGCGCAGCGCGTCCAGAAGCGAGGTGCGCGGGTCCAGATCCAGGTCATGGGCGTCGCCGTTCACGTGAAGTCTGATCTGCATGGATCCCCCTGATGCTGGCCTTGATGCTGGCTGGTGGCAGGCCCTCAACCACCGGCGCGCCGGGGCGTTCCATTGCCCCGTCTCTTTCCGCCACGGAACAGAGGCTGCCGGCAGGCGTTCCGACCCCGCAACCCTGCCGCCCGAAACCAACGGAGCCTGCCATGTCCCAGTCCCACACCACCCGCGACCACGACACAATCCGCACCTGGGCCGAGGCCCGCGACGGTCATCCCGCCAAGGTCGATACCGGCGGCAAGGGCGGCATCCTGCGCATCGACTTCGGCGAACCGGAAGAAAACCTCACCCGGATCGACTGGGACGAGTTCTTCCGGATCTTCGACGATAACGGGCTGGAATTCCTATATCAGGACAAGACGGCCGGCGGAGACACCAGCCGCTTCAACAAGTTCGTGTCGGGAAAATAGGCCTCAGCGCGAGGTGATGTCCTGGCCGCCCATCTCCTGGAAGGTGGTCCGGACAAAATCCGCGCCGTCCTGCGCGGCATCCACCGAAACCTTGATCCCACCCTGCAAGGCGGGCTGGGACGGCATGTCGCCCTTGTTGGCATCCCCGCCCGAGACGCGGTTGCCGGCGGTATTCTGGTCACCCTGCGGCTCGGCAAAGATATCGGCGCGGTTCAGGCCGTGCTGCTGGACCAGATGCTCGATGGCGTAATCCGCGGCCTCTCGGGTTTCGAAGACGGCCGAGATGGTCTTGGTGGCGTTATCCGACATGGTTTTCCTCCTTGGGTCGGGATTCTTGGGGGGCCGGCAGCATCGCGCTGACCAGCCAGGCGGCGGCAAGGCCCAAGGCTGCACCCGCCGCGACATCGACGGGATAGTGCCTTGCCCGGGGGACCTGCACGCCGGACATCAGCGCGGCGATCCCGAGCGCTGGCACCGCAAGCGAGGGCATGTCGCGCGCGACGATCGCCGCCACCGCCACCGCGCCGGCCGTATGGCCCGATGGAAAGGACGTTTCGTGCCCGCCTTCGCTTTCGCCCAGTTCGAAGGCATAGTCGCCTTTCCTGACGACTTCCTCGGGACGGGTACGGCGCAGGCGGTTCTTGATCCGCCGCTTGACGACATTGGCCAGCACATGGGCCGCCATCATGCGGGCCCCGGTTTGCATGACCTGCGGGCGCCCGCTGGCCAGACCGGCAGCCATCACCGCGCCGCAGATGACGGCCAGGGGAATCTGGTCGGCCATCTCGCTGGTGGCGCCCAGCATCTTGATGACCGGGTGATGACGATGCCTGGCTGCGGATGCGGCCGCCTCGACATCCATCCGCTCGAGCCCCTCGGTATCGGGGGCGGGATGGTCCTGGTGATCATGATGATGCGACATGGCTTGGTAACGGCGCGCAGGAAGCGCGGTTCCCTGACAGTTTGGGAACGGCCCGAGTGGAACATAAGGGCAGGCCGCCGGTTCACCCCATGCCACCACCGATACGCAGAAGGAGGATCGAGAATGGCGAATGCAAGCAGCAAGAAGTTCGGCGCAGGCCAGCAGGACCAGGGCAAGGGCGACGGAACCGGCGGCATGTCCCCCGACACCATGGACGAACTGTCCGAGAACCAGGTCCTGTCGAACCGGGACAAATCCCGCCATTCCGATCAGCGCGGGCTGGATTCCCGCAACGTCCAGAACGAGCAGCTTCACGATCATGCCGCCAATCGCCAGGACGATGACGACGGCGAAGAAGGGCAGGGCTGATCCATAGGCAAGCATCCCAAGACGGACCACCCGACCGACAAGGATCTGGACCAGGATCCGGGCATCGGCCGGTCCAAGGGCGCCGGCCGGGACGATCCCCAGATCGGGGGCGACAATACCTTCGAAGGCGACGTGCTGAACGATACCAACCCGCAGGGCGGGATTGATCCCGATCAGCGCGGGCGCACCAACCGATAGGAGGCGGACATGGTCGGCAAGAAGACCCATGACCAGCAGCAGCGCATCATCCAGAAAAAGGTGGACACCACCGATGCAGGCCCCGATTTCGATCCCGGGCCCGACCTGAAGGCCTCGGAACAGCGCGAGGCCCGGAAAGACGATTCCGGCCGGGGCGGGGAATAGGCCATGAAGAGCCGGGCGGGGGATCCCGGCCTTGCCCGGACCATGGCGGAAAGCTGCGAGCGGCTGGCGTCACCACAGGACGACGCTTTTTCAGACCCCTTCGACCGTTGGGCCCGGCACCGCGTCCTGATGCTGGGCGAGGCCAGCCACGGGACATCGGAATTCTACGCCGCCCGTGCCGCCATCACCCGGCGGATGATCGAACGGCACGGTACCCGGATCGTCGCGGTCGAGGCCGACTGGCCCGATGCCGCGGTCCTGAACCGCTTTGTCCGGGGAATGTCCTTGCCCGACGGCACGGCCCCGGCTTTCCAACGCTTTCCCCGCTGGATGTGGCGCAACCCGCAGATCTCAAGCCTGCTGGCCTGGATGCGCAACTGGAACAGCACCCGGCCTGCCGAAGACCAGGCGGGCTTCTATGGGCTGGACCTCTACAACCTCCATGCCTCGTTGCGGGCGGTGCTGGATTATCTGGATCGCACCGATCCGGATGCCGCCCGCTTGGCCCGCCAGCGTTACGGCTGCCTGGAACCCTGGGCCGACAGTCCCGAGGTTTATGGCCGCGCCGCTGGATCGGGCTATAGGGATTGCGAACGCGCCGTGGTCCAGCAATGCCGGGACCTGCTGGCGAAAAGGTTCGAGGATGGCCAAAGCCATGACCTGCTGGATGCGGCAGCCAATGCGCAACTGGTCGCCTCGGCCGAACGCTATTACCGCGTGATGTATCGCGGCGGTCCGGAATCGTGGAACCTGCGCGACACGCATATGGCCGATACGCTGGATCTGCTGCTTCGGGCAGGCGGACCGGATGCCAAGGCAGTGGTCTGGGCCCATAATTCTCATATCGGCGACGCCCGTGCGACCGAGATGGGCTCGCTTCGGCGCGAACACAATCTGGGCCAACTGGCCCGCGAACGCTGGGGCGAACAGGCCGCGCTGATCGGGTTCGGAACGGACCACGGAACGGTCACGGCTGCCGACGACTGGGACAGCCCCGGCAGGGTCATGACCGTGCGGCCATCGCGCCCGGACAGCTTCGAGGGCCATTGCCACGCGACCGGCATCGACCGCTTCCTGCTGGATCTGCGCGATCGGCCCGATCTGGTCCCCCGCTTGTCGCAGGATCTGCTGCAGCGGTTCATCGGCGTCATCTATCGTCCCGACAGCGAACGCTATAGCCATTACATGCAGGCCGATCCGGGCAGGCAATATGATGCCTGGGTCTGGTTCGATGAAACAACCGCGCTTGTTGCAGCCGAGGATGCCGGCAATGACGGCGCGCTTCCCGACACATGGCCCTTCGGGCTCTAGCCATGACGGGTCCGGCCTTCTTCGCTGACCGGACCGATGCCGGGCGGCAGCTTGCGGAACGCCTTGGGCATTTTCGGGGCAGGGATTGCGTTGTGCTGGCCTTGCCACGCGGCGGGGTGCCGGTCGCGCTTCCCGTCGCCTGGGCCTTGGATGCGCCGCTGGATCTGCTGTTCGTGCGCAAGATCGGCGCACCCCATCATCCCGAATATGCCATCGGTGCGGTGGTGGACGGGGCGGATCCGCAGGTCGTGCTGAACGACGATCTTCCCGCCCCGCTTGCCGCGCCCGGCGGATACGTGGACAGCCAGGTGCCGCTGCTGCTGGAGGAGATCAGGCGCCGCCGGAAGGCCTATCTGGGTGGGCGGCAGCCTATGCCGGTTCAGGGGCGGATCGTGGTCGTCGTGGATGACGGCATCGCGACAGGTGCCACCATGCTGGCGGCCTTGCGCGGGCTGGCCCGTCTGGACCCCGCGCAGGTCATCGTCGCGGTGCCCGTGGCTGCGGACGAGGCACTGGCCCGGCTGCGGGATGCGGCGGACCGGATCGTTTGCCTGCACATGCCCCGGCCGTTCCTGGCCGTGGGCCTGCATTACGCCGATTTCGACCAAGTCAGCGATGCCGAGGTCGTGGCAGCCCTGGCAGGTCGGTAGGCCGTTCCTCAGAAACTGGGGGGCGTGCAGGCGCTGACAACCTCGCAGACGGTGGTGCCGATGTTGCGGAAACGGTGGGGCAGGCTGCTGTTGAAGTAGTAGCCGTCCCCGGGATGAAGCACATTCACCTCGTCGCCGATGGTGACCTCCAGCGTGCCGCTGACGACGATACCGCATTCCTCGCCCGCATGGGACAGGACATGGCGTCCGGAACTGGTGGATGGCTCATAGAATTCGTGCAGCATCTGGATCGCCCGGCCGGGACGCTGCGCGGCCAGCAACAGATAGCGGATGCCCGGCGCGCCGATATTCACGTGATCCGCCCGGCGAAACACCTGCGCCTGGTCGGCCGATAGATCGAAGCTGAAGAAGGTTGCCAGATCCATCGGCACCGCGTCCAGGATCCGCTTGAGGACCGAGACCGAGGGCTTCAGCGACAGCGACTCGATCTGGGAAATCGTGCCGCTGCCCACGCCCGCGCGGCGCGCCAGTTCCCGCTGCGACAGGCCCACCGACCGGCGCACCACGCGCAGGCGCATGGCCACCAGCCGATCCTCGTCATCGTCCTGTCGGGCCATCGCTCGCCTGCTTCCCATCCGAAGCGGATGCTGCCAGAAACACGCAAAATCAACAAGCTGGCCGATGGCCGAAAATCACCATTGCCGAAACGGGGTGATCGGCTGACACTGGTGGCGATCTTGTCGCCCCCTGCGCGGCCCTGGTGCCGCCTGGCCTTGCCGGAGCCTGCCCCATGTCCCTCGACCATCCCGTCAACGACCTGTCCCATGTCGTCGCCGCCGACCGCGCCCATGTCTGGCACCACCTCAGCCAGCACAAGCAGTACGAAACCGTGGATCCGCGTGTCTTCGTCGAGGGCAAGGGGATGCGGTTGTGGGACACCAACGGGCGCGAATACCTGGACGGCGTGTCGGGCGGCGTCTGGACGGTCAATGTCGGCTACGGGCGGACTTCCATCGCCGATGCGGTGCGCGACCAGCTGGTCAAGCTGAACTACTATGCGGGCGCGGCGGGCACCGTGCCGGGCGCGCTGTTCGCCCAGCGGCTGATCGAGAAGATGCCGGGGATGACGCGGGTCTATTACTCGAACTCGGGGTCCGAGGCGAACGAGAAGGTCTACAAGATGGTCCGCCAGATCGCCGCGCGCCATCACGGCGGCAAGAAGTGGAAGATCCTCTACCGCGACCGCGATTATCACGGCACCACCATCGGCACGCTGGCGACAAGCGGGCAGGACCAACGGGCGATGCAATACGGCCCCTATCCCGACGGCTTCGTCCGCGTGCCCCATTGCCTGGAATACCGGGCGCAGTGGGACGTGGAAAACTATGGCGAACGCGCGGCGGACGCCATCGAGGAGGTGATCCTGCGCGAAGGCCCCGACACCGTGGGGGCGATCGTGCTTGAGCCGGTCACCGCAGGCGGCGGCGTCATTACCCCGCCCGAGGGATACTGGCAGCGCGTGCAGGAAATCTGCCGCAAGTACAACGTCCTTCTGCACATAGACGAGGTGGTCTGCGGCCTGGGCCGGACCGGCACCTGGTTCGGATACCAGCATTACGGCATCCAGCCCGACTTCGTGACCATGGCCAAGGGGGTTGCCTCGGGCTATGCGGCCATTTCCTGCACCGTCACCTCCGAGCGCGTCTTCGAGATGTTCAAGGACGATGCCTCTGACCCGATGGGCTATTTCCGCGACATCTCGACCTTCGGGGGCTGCACGGCAGGCCCGGTCGCGGCGCTGGAAAACATGCGCATCATCGAGGACGAGGGGCTGCTGGACAACACCATCGCCATGGGCGAGCGGGTGCTGGCGAACCTGCGGGCGCTGCAGGACAAGCACGCGGTGATCGGCAATGTCCGGGGCAAGGGCCTGTTCTGCGGGGCTGAACTGGTCGCGGATCGCGCCACCAAGGAACCCTTGGACGAAAAGCGCGTGCAGGCGGTGGTGGCCGACTGCCTGGCGCAGGGTGTCATCATCGGCGCCACGAACCGCAGCCTGCCGGGGCTGAACAACACCCTCTGCCTCTCGCCCGCCCTGATCGCCACCGAGAGCGATATCGACCGCATCACCGATGCCATCGACGGCGCACTGACGCGGGTGATGGCCTAGCCCGGGTGCGGGGGAAAGGGTCGGCTGAGGCCCTTGGCCCCCGCAAGCCCGAAGCGCCAGGGCAGATCCTGCGCACGGCTGATGCCGATGCGCGGCCCGACCAGCAGGTCCGGCCGGTCCCCGGACAAGGTGATCGACAGGTCCGTCCCGTCGAAGGGCGCGCCATCATCTTCGGGGCGGATGCCAAGCGCCTGGGTCAGCCGCCCCGGTCCATTGCACAGCATCGCGCTGTTGCGGCGCGTGGCCATCGCCTGGATTCCGGTGGTGGGGTCAAGGGCGCGGATCAGCACGGCCTCGCCGGGGCGGGCCACCACGTTCAGGCACAGGTGGATGCCGTAGGACCGATAGACATAGGCGTGGCCCGCCGGCCCGAACATCGAGGCATTGCGCGCCGTCGGTCCGCGAAAGCTGTGGGATGCGGGATCGTCGCGGGCGTAAGCCTCGGTCTCGATGATGGTCCCGCCCGCGCCGCGGACCAGCAAAGTCGCTCCGATCAGCCGCCGCGCCAGATCCACGGCACCCATGCCGGCGATCTGATCGCGGTTGGAACCAGGGGCCATGTCAGTATTCCGGACGGGTCACGACATAGGCGCCGATGGCGGTGCAGATCATCGCCTGGGTGACGACAACCCACAGCGGCATCCCGAGAAACAGGCTGAAACCCACGCCGCAGGCCATGGCCAGCGTCGCCCAGATCTTGGCCAGGCGGCTGATCGCGCCGCGTTCGCGCCAGGCCCGCACGGGCGGGCCATAGGTCGGGTGGTTCATGATGCGCCGTTCAAGCCGCGGGCTGGACCGGGCAAAGGCGGCGGCCGCCAGCAGCAGAAAGGGAACCGTGGGCACCACGGGCAGGGCGATCCCCACGATGCCCAGCCCCAGGGCGATCAGCCCAAGACCGTACCAGAGCGTGCGCATCCTAGGCCGCAAGTTCGCGCAAGACGGCGTTCAGAAGCGGGCGGCCCTCGCGCGTGGTGCGCAGGCGGCCGTCGCGACGTTCGACCATGCCAAGATCGGCCAGCCGGCGGATCGCGTCCTCGTCCAGCGGAGCATCCGCCAGCCGGGCATAGCGGGCCTCGTCCAGCCCCTCGGTCAGTCGCAGCGACATCAGCAGATACTCGGTAGCCTGTTCATCCATGGGCACCAACTCGCGCAGCGACTCGCCCGTTCCCCGTCCTTCAACAGCGTGAAGCCAGGCTCCGGGGGCGCGGTGCGCCTCGGTCGCGAAGCGCCCGCCGGCCAGGGTGATCCGGCCATGCGCACCGGGACCGACCGCCGCCCAATCCCCCTGCCGCCAATAGACAAGGTTGTGGCGGCTTTCCGAACCGGGGCGGGCGTGGTTCGAGGTCTCATAGCCCGCCATGCCGGCCGCCTCGCAGATGTCCTGCGTTTCCAGATACATGTCGGCGGCCAGGTCGTCGTCAGGCAGGTCGCGCAGCTTGCCCGCGGCCGCGCGGGCGCCAAATGCGGTGCCTGGCTCGATGGTCAACTGGTACAGCGACAGGTGGTCCACGGCCATGGACAGGGCCTGGGCCAGTTCCGCCCGCCAAGCCTCGCGCGTCTGGCCCTGGCGGGCATAGATCAGGTCGAAGCTGACCCGGTCGAAGCAGGACCGCGCCACGTCAAAGGCCGCCCGCGCCTCGGCCACTGAATGCATCCGGCCAAGGCGGCGCAGGTCGGGATCGTTCAGCGCCTGGATGCCCATGGACAGGCGGTTGACGCCCGCATCGGCAAAGCCCTGGAAGCGATTGCGTTCGACGCTGGTGGGGTTGGCCTCCAGCGTGATCTCGATGTCGTTGGCAAAGCCCCAGGCGGCGCGGGCGGCGCGCAGGACGGCATCCACGGTTTCCGGCTGCATCAGCGAGGGCGTGCCGCCGCCGAAGAAGATGCTGCCCAGGTGACGGCCGGGCAGTTCCGCGCCAAGCCGGGCGATCTCCGACGACAGCGCGGCAGCCCAGCGGGCCTGATCCACGGCAGGCACAACATGGCTATTGAAGTCGCAATAGGGGCACTTCGCCTGGCAGAAGGGCCAGTGGACATAAAGGCCAAAGCCCCCCGCCCGCCAGTCGGCATCCGCGAAGCTGTCGGGCCCCGGCATCATCATCCGCGCATCGCCGTGACTTCGACCTCGACCTTCATCTCGGGCCGGATCAGGCCCGCGATGACCATGGTGGCGGCAGGGCGGATCTCGCCCAGGGCCTCGCCCAGGGCGGGGGTAATCGCCTCCATCACGGTTGGGTCGGTGACGGTGTATTGCACGCGCACGATGTCCGCGGGGGCGAAGCCCGCTTCGGCCAGGGCCGAGAAGATCGTGCGAAAGCAGTTGCGCGCCTGTTCGCAGGGATCGTCGGGCATGGTCATGGTCGCATAGTCGTAGCCGGTTGTGCCCGACACGAAGCACCAGTCGCCCTTCACCACGGCGCGACTGTATCCCATGGCCGCCTCGAAGGGCGATCCGGTCGAGATCCTATGCAAAGCTGCCCCTTATCATCTGTTCCACCGCCCGCGCCCGGTGGCTGAGGCTGTTCTTCATGTCGGGCGGCATTTCCCCAAGGGTCACGTCATGCCCGTCCGGCATGAAGATGGGGTCATAGCCGTGGCCTTCAACCCCGCGCGGCGGCCAGACGACCTGGCCGGGCAGCACGCCCTCGAAGACCTCGTCATGGCCGTCGGGCCACATCAGGACCAAGGTGCAGCGGAATTGCGCGGCCCTGGGGCTAGGGGCGCCCCTCGCTTCCAACTCGTCCCAGGTGCGCTGCATGGCCATGCGGAAATCGCGGCCATTGCCGGTTTCGGCCCAGTCGGCGGTATGCACGCCCGGCGCGCCGTCAAGCGCATCGACGCAGATGCCGCTGTCGTCGGACAGCGCCGGCAGGCCCGTCGCCTGGACGGCGGCACGGGCCTTGATGCGGGCATTGCCGACAAAGGTGGTCTCGGTCTCGGCGGGTTCGGGAAGGCCTGCCTCGGCGGCGCCCATGACCTCGACGCCATAGGGCGCCAGAAGGGCGCGCATCTCGTCCAGCTTGCCCGCGTTGTGGGTGGCAACCAGCAGGCGCTTGCCGTCGAACCGCCTCATGCGACGGCGGCCTTCTGGGCTGCGACCAGTTCGGCCATGCCGCCTTCGGCCAGATCCAGAAGCTGGCCCATCTGGTCGCGGCTGAACGTGGCGCCCTCGGCCGACATCTGCACCTCGATCAGACGACCCGCGCCGGTCAGGACGAAATTGCCGTCGGTCCCGGCCTCGCTGTCCTCGGCGTAATCCAGATCCAGAACCGCCTGGCCGGCATAGATCCCGCAGGACACGGCCGCCACATGGTCCATGATCGGGTCGCTGGTGATCGCGCCCGCCTTCAGCAGCTTGTTCACTGCCAGCCGCAGCGCGACCCAGCCCCCGGTGATCGACGCGCAGCGCGTGCCGCCATCGGCCTGGATCACGTCGCAGTCGATGGTGATCTGGCGTTCGCCCAAGGCGCTGCGATCCACGCCTGCCCGCAGGGACCGGCCGATCAGCCGCTGGATTTCCTGGGTGCGGCCCGATTGCTTGCCCGCCGCGGCTTCGCGCCGGTTGCGGGTGTTGGTGGCGCGCGGTAGCATCCCGTATTCCGCCGTGACCCAGCCCAGTCCCGTGCCCTTCAGGAAGCGCGGCGGCGTTTCCTCCAGCGAGGCAGTGCACAGCACATGGGTATTGCCGACGCGGATCAGGCACGACCCTTCGGCATGGGCCATGACGCCGGTTTCGATTGAAATCGGACGCATTTGGCTTAGATTCCGGCCAGACGGGCGCATGGTTCATTCCTTTCGCGAAGATGCCGCCCCATACCGCCCCGGCGGCCCATCACGCAACCCTTCGAGGGACATGGACCAGAAGACACCCTTGCAGGACATGAACGACCGATCGCGCGAGATCTTCCGCCGCGTGGTCGAGATCTATCTGGAAACCGGCGAGCCGGTGGGTTCGCGCACCCTGACACGTGCCTTGTCCGAACGGCTCAGCGCGGCGACCGTTAGGAACGTGATGCAGGATCTGGAACTGATGGGGCTTCTGGACAGTCCCCATGTATCCGCCGGGCGGATGCCCTCGCAGCAGGGGCTGCGGCTGTTCGTGGACGGCATGATGGAGGTCGATACCGTCAACGCCACCGACCGCGCCGCCATCGACCAGACGCTGGGCAACGACGACCCGGAAACCGGCGTGCTGCTGGACCGGGTCAGCACCGCCCTGTCCTCGATCACGCGCGGCGCATCGCTGGTTCTGATGCCCAAGCACGAGGCGCCGATCCGCCATATCGAGTTTGTCAGCCTGGGGGCGGACCGGGCGCTTGTGGTGCTGGTCTTTGCCGACGGCCATGTGGAAAACCGCCTGTTCACGCCCCCCGTGGGCCAGACTCCGTCGTCGATGCGCGAGGCGGGCAATTTCCTGAACGCCATGGCCGAGGGAAAGACCCTGTCCGAACTGCGCGGCCATATCGGCCGGGAAATTGCCTCGCGCCGGCAGGAACTGGACGTGCTGGCCGCCGAACTGGTGCAGTCGGGGCTGGCGCTGTGGGACACCGAATCCCACGATCCGCGCTTGATCGTGCGAGGGCGCGCGAACCTTCTGGACCAGGAGGCCGCGGATCTTGACCGCATCCGCGTGCTGTTCGACGACCTGGAACGCAAGCGCGACATCGTCGAGTTCCTGGAACTGGCGGAAAAGGGCGACGGGGTGCGGATCTTCATCGGGTCGGAAAACAAGCTTTTTTCGCTTTCGGGTTCCGCTCTGGTGGTTTCACCCTATATGAATGCCGACCGAAAGATTGTAGGCGCGGTTGGCGTCATCGGACCGACGCGGCTGAACTATGGCCGCATCGTGCCGATTGTCGATTATACCGCGCAGCTGGTCGGGCGGGTGCTGTCCGGCCGGAAAGGATGAAAGACGATGAACGAGCAGAACGAACAGCCCATTGACGACATCCTGGCGGATCCGCTGGCCGATCCGGCGGGCGAGATCGCGGCCCTGACCGCCGAGCGCGACGAATTGCGCGACAAGTGGATGCGCGCCCTGGCCGATGCCGAGAACTCGCGCAAGCGCGCCGACAAGGACCGCCGCGACGCCGAGCAGTATGGCGGATCGCGCCTGGCCCGCGACCTGCTGCCGGTCCACGACGCTTTGACACGCGCCTTGGATGCGGCCGGCGACGAACAGCGCGCCGCGGCCGCCGCCCTCATCGAGGGGGTCGAGCTGACCCTGCGCGAACTGTCCAACGTCTTCGCCAAGCACGGCATCACCGTCATCACCCCCGCGGCGGGCGACAAGTTCGACCCCAGCGAACACGAGGCCATGTTCGAGGCTGCCGTTCCCGGCACCATCGCCGGAGAGATCATCCAGGTGATGGACAATGGCTTCCGCCTGCATGACCGGCTGCTGCGCCCGGCCAAGGTCGGCGTTTCCTCGACCCCCGCAAGCTGATCCGGCAAGCTGGCCATCGGGGCGCCCCGGCCGCCGGGGCGCTACAACCTTCATCTGACTTGCCGAAATGTCCCGATGGCGCGACGTTGGGAAGACGTTCGGTTCATCGGGAGGGAAGGACCATGGCCAGCACTGATGGGGTAAAGATACACCCCGCCGTGGATCACGGCATAAAGCAAGGCAATTCCAGTTTTGCGGGCGGCACGCTGACCTGCAAATGCGCCACGAACCCCGTGAAGGTCCGGGTCGGCGCCCAGACCGCCCATAACCATGTTTGCGGCTGCACCAAGTGCTGGAAGCCCGATGGGGCGATCTTCAGCATGGTGGCGGTCGTGTCGCGCGACGCGATCCAGGTTCTGGAGAATGGCGACAAGCTGCGTGTCGTCAACAAGGACGCGCCGATCCAGCGTTACGCCTGCACTGGCTGCGGCGTTCACATGTATGGCCGGATCGAGAACAAGGACCATCCCTTCTACGGCCTTGATTTCGTCCATACCGAACTGTCGGACGAGCCCGGCTGGTCGGCCCCCGAATTCGCGGCCTTTGTCAGTTCCGTCATCGAGTCCGGCGTCGATCCGTCGCGCATGGACGGCATTCGGGCGCGGCTGCGCGAACTGGGGCTGGAACCCTATGACGCGCTCTCGCCGCCCCTGATGGACGCCATCGCGACCCATCTGGCCAAGCGTTCCGGCGCCCTGGCTGCTTGACGGACCGCAGATCCCTGAACAAAACCAGGGGGCCGCGACGCGGCCCCTTCGGCCTTGACCGCCCGTGGCACCACGGGACGCCCGAACGAACAGGAGACAGACAATGAGAACCCGTGCAGCCGTGGCCCTTGAGGCTGGCAAGCCGCTGGAAGTGATGGAAGTCAACCTCGAAGGCCCGAAAGAGGGCGAGGTGATGATCGAGATCAAGGCTACCGGCATCTGCCACACCGACGAATTCACCCGGTCTGGCGACGATCCGGAAGGTCTGTTCCCGGCGATCCTGGGCCATGAAGGCGCGGGCGTGGTGGTCGAGGTCGGCCCCGGCGTGAAGTCGGTCAAGCCGGGCGACCACGTGATCCCGCTTTACACGCCCGAATGCCGCGAATGCCCGTCCTGCCTGTCGGGCAAGACCAACCTCTGCACCCGGATCCGCGCGACCCAGGGCCAGGGCCTGATGCCGGATGGGACCAGCCGGTTCTCGATGCTGGATGGCACGCCGATCCACCACTACATGGGCTGCTCGACCTTCTCGAACTTCACGGTGCTGCCCGAAATCGCGGTGGCCAAGGTCCGCGAGGACGCGCCCTTCGACAAGATCTGCTATATCGGCTGCGGCGTCACCACCGGCATCGGCGCGGTCATCAATACCGCCAAGGTCGAGATCGGCGCCAAGGCGGTGGTCTTTGGCCTGGGCGGGATTGGGCTGAACGTGATCCAGGGCCTGCGTCTGGCGGGCGCGGACATGATCATCGGCGTCGACCTGAACAACGACAAGAAGGAAATGGCCGAACGCTTCGGCATGACCCACTTCGTCAACCCCAAGGAAATCGACGGTAGCATCGTCCAGCACATCGTCGAGATGACGAAGACGCCCTTCGACCAGATCGGCGGCGCGGATTATTCCTTCGACGCGACCGGCAGCACCAAGGTGATGCGCGACGCGCTGGAATGCACCCATCGCGGCTGGGGACAGTCGGTCATCATCGGCGTGGCGGCCGCAGGCGCGGAAATCAGCACGCGTCCGTTCCAACTGGTCACCGGCCGGGTCTGGAAAGGCACTGCCTTCGGCGGCGCGCGCGGGCGCACCGATGTGCCGAAGATCGTCGACTGGTACATGGACGGCAAGATCGAGATCGACCCGATGATCACCCACACCATGCCGCTGGACGACATCAACAAGGGCTTCGACCTGATGCACAAGGGCGAGTCGATCCGCTCGGTCGTCCTTTACTGATCCTTCAGGGCTGCTTAGGTAAAAGAACGGCGGGGCCATGGTCCCGCCGTCGCCATGAGATAAAAGGAGCAGGCCGATGCGTCACCAGTGGCTGGACGATGACGACGACGAACCGGAAGAGGACGACCGCCGCCACGAGGGCGAGAAGGACGGCGGCCTGGGCCTTCCCGAAGGCGACAAGATCGGCAAGCTGTACTTCAAGTCGCGCACGGTGATTGTCGCGGGCACGATCAATGACAAGCTGGCGCAGCGCACCGTGGCCCATCTGCTGGCCCTGGCCGAGGACAGCGACAAGCCGATCAACATGCTGATCTCCTCGCCCGGCGGGCATGTGGAATCGGGCGACATGATCCATGACGTGATCAAGTTCATCCGTCCCACCGTGCGCACCATCGGATCCGGCTGGGTCGCCAGCGCCGGCGCGCTGATCTTCGTCGCGGCAAAGCAGGAAAACCGCTATTGCCTGCCCAACACGCGCTTCCTGATCCATCAGCCCTCGGGCGGGATCGGCGGCACGTCGTCGGACATGATGATCCAGGCGGAACAGGTGCGCCTGATGCGCGACCGGCTGAACCAGATCTTCGCCGACGCGACCGGCCAGACGGTCGAGCGGATCGAGAAGGACACGCAGCGTGACTTCTGGTTGAACACCCAGGAAGCACTGGACTATGGCCTGCTGGGCAAGGTCATCCGCAGCGTGGACGAATTGAAATGACGGGGCAGGGCGGAATCACCATCCGCCCCGCCGCCAGTGCCGACCAAGACGCCATCTGGGCGATCCTGGAACCGGTCTATCGCGCGGGTGAAACCTATTGCATCCCGCGCGACATTTCCCGCGATGACGCCCTGGCCGACTGGTTCGGCAAGCCCTTCACGGCCTTCGTGGCCTTGGCCGACGGCCGGATCCTGGGCACCAGCCATGTCGGCGCGAACCGGCCGGGCGGCGGATCCCACGTCGCCAACGCGTCCTTCGCCACGCATCCAGACGCGCGCGGCAAGGGCATCGCCCGCGCCCTGGTCGATCATGCCAAGTCCTGGGCCGCCGCGCAGGGCTTTGCCGCGATGCAGTTCAACTTCGTCGTCTCGACCAATGCCGACGCCCTCCATTTGTGGCAGAAGGCCGGATTTGCCATTGTCGGCCGCCTGCCGGGGGCGTTTCTTCACCCCAGCCTGGGGCCGGTCGACGGCCTGGTCATGTTTCAAAAACTGGAGGTGTCGCATGACGCTTGAAACCCTTTCGGAAAACCGCAGCTTCGGCGGCACGCAGGGCGTTTACCGCCACCGTTCGCAATCGACCGGCACGGACATGACCTTTGCGGTCTTCATGCCGGAACTGGTGGCGCATGAACGCGTGCCGGTGCTGTGGTATCTGTCGGGCCTGACCTGCACCCATGAAAACGCCATGACCAAGGCCGCCGCCCAGCAGTGGTGCGCCGAGGCGGGGATCGCCATCGTCTTCCCCGACACCTCGCCCCGCGGCGACGGCGTGGCCGATGACGAGGCCTATGACCTGGGCAAGGGTGCAGGCTTCTATGTCAACGCGACGCAGGATCCCTGGGCCCCGCATTTCCAGATGTGGCAATACATCGTCCACGAACTGCCCGAGCTGGTCGCCGGCAACTTCGCCATCGACGCCGAGGCGATGGGCATCACCGGCCATTCGATGGGCGGGCACGGCGCGCTGACCATCGCCATGACCCATCCCGAACGCTTCCGGTCCGTCTCGGCTTTCGCGCCCATCGCAAACCCCACCGAATCCGACTGGGGCCAGAAGCAGCTTTCGGCCTATCTTGGCGATGACCGCAGCTCCTGGCGCGCCCATGACGCGACGATCCTGATGACGGAACGCGGCTACCCCGGCGAGGTGCTGATCGACCAGGGCAGCGCGGATCAGTTCCTGGACAAGCTGCGGCCCGAATCGCTGGCCCAGGCCATGATGGCACGCCGCCAGCCGGGGCAGTTCCGGATGCAGCCGGGCTATGACCACAGCTATTTCTTTGTCCAGTCCTTCATGGCCGATCATGTGATGTGGCACGCCGAAAGGCTGCTGTAAAAGCTTGCCGAAGTTTCCCGTCCGTCCTGGCAATTCAGACCTAAGACTTTAGGGGCAATTGCCGGGACGGCTGATTGACGCAAGGCATTGTCCACCAAAGACTACCTCCAGGACGGCGATGGGAGGAGGGAACCCGTCGCACGCTTCCAACAGCGGAGGAACACATCCATGAAAAGATTGCTGAACAGCACGGTTGCCGTGCTGCTTCTGACGGGCACGGCAGGCTGGGCCAATGACAGCGTCCTGGCCGAAACCGCCAAGCCGGAACAATGGGCGATCCAGACCGGCAACTATGCCAACACGCGCTATTCCGAATTGGACCAGATCAACCGCGACAACGTGGGCGATCTGCGGGTGGCCTGGACCTTCTCGACCGGCGTGCTGCGCGGGCACGAGGGCAGCCCCCTTGTGATCGGGGACATCATGTATGTCCACACGCCCTTCCCGAACAACATTTTCGCCCTGGACCTGGCCAATGAGGGCAGGATCCTGTGGCGCTACGAGCCGCAGCAGGATCCCGAAGTCATCGCGGTCATGTGCTGCGACACCGTGTTCCGTGGCGTGGCCTATGCCGACGGGCTGATCCTGTCGCACCAGGCGGACACGACGCTTGTCGCCCTTGACGCCAAGACGGGGGAAGTGAAGTGGCAGGTCAAGACCGGCGATCCGGCCATCGGCGAGACGAACACCGCGACCGTCCTGCCGGTCAAGGACAAGGTGATCGTCGGCGTCTCGGGCGGCGAATACGGCGTGCGTGGCCGCGTCACCGCCTATAGCCTGGCCGACGGATCCGAGGTCTGGAAGGCCTATTCGACCGGCCCGGACGCGGAAATGCTGGTCGACCCCGAAAACACGACCCATCTGGGCAAGCCGATCGGCGCCGACAGCAGCCTCAACAGCTGGGAAGGCGACCAGTGGAAGATCGGTGGCGGCACCACCTGGGGCTGGTATTCCTATGACCCGGACCTGAACCTGATCTATTACGGGACCGGCAACCCCTCGACCTGGAACCCGTCGCAGCGGCCGGGCGACAACAAGTGGTCGATGACCATCATGGCCCGCGATGCCGATACCGGCATGGCCAAGTGGTTCTACCAGATGACGCCCCATGACGAGTGGGATTACGACGGCGTCAACGAGATGATCCTGACGGATCAAGAAATCGACGGCCAGCCGCGCAAGCTGCTGACCCATTTCGACCGCAACGGCCTGGCCTATACGCTGGACCGCGAAACCGGCGAACTGCTGGTGGCCGAGAAGTATGACCCGGCGGTGAACTGGACCACCGGCGTGGACATGGATCCGAACTCGGAAACCTATGGCCGTCCGCAGGTCGTGGCCGAATACTCGACCGCCCAGAACGGCGAGGACACGAACACCACCGGCATCTGCCCCGCGGCCCTTGGCACCAAGGACCAGCAGCCGGCGGCCTATTCGCCCAAGACCCAGACCTTCTACGTGCCGACGAACCACGTCTGCATGGACTACGAACCCTTCCGCGTCGCCTATACTGCGGGCCAGCCCTATGTCGGCGCCACGCTGTCGATGTATCCGGCGCCCGACAGCCATGGCGGCATGGGCAACTTCATCGCCTGGGACAACGTCGAGGGCAAGATCAAGTGGTCCCTGCCCGAGAAGTTCTCGGTCTGGTCCGGCGCCCTTGCGACGGCTGGCGACGTGGTCTTCTACGGCACGCTTGAAGGCCACCTGAAGGCGATCGATGCCGAAACGGGCGAGGAGCTTTACCGCTTCAAGACCCCGTCCGGGATCATCGGCAACGTGATGACCTATGTCCATGGCGGCAAGCAGTATATCGGCATCCTGTCGGGCGTCGGTGGTTGGGCGGGCATCGGCCTTGCGGCTGGTCTGACCAACCCGAACGAAGGCCTGGGCGCCGTTGGCGGCTATGCGGCGCTGTCGGACTATACCGAACTCGGCGGCCAGCTGACCGTGTTCGAACTGCCCGGCGAAGCCTCGGCCTCGGCCGCGCCTGCTGCCGACCCTGCAGCGGAACCGGCCCCGGCGGAAGGCGGCACCAGCGGCTAATACTTTCGGCCCGCTAACGTAAAGTTGCGCTATCCAACATTCCCCCCGAGGTTAATCTCGGGGGGAATTTTGCCTGAAGAGGACGGGTAAATTGGACTTTGGGAGGAAAGACAGCATGAAAGCCATCACCAGCCTTGTGTCGCTGGTTCTTGTCACAACGGTGGCAACGACCGCCCTGGCGCAGGACACGACAACCCAGACCCCGCCGGCCGCCGAGGCAGGCGCAGGCGCGGCTGCCGCGACCTCTGGCGCTGCCCCGGCGGCGGAACCTGCGGCCGAGGCCGGGGATACGGCCGGCGGAAACGACGCGCCCGTCGAGATGGCCGAAGGTGAAACCACCCTGCCGAACGGCATGGACGTCACCGCTGTCACGCAGGAAAACGGCCGCTGGTACAATGCCGAAGGCATTCCGACCTTCAAGATCGAGAACGGCGTGGTCGATTTCGCCACCTTCAACGGCTTCCGCCGCTATCACGCGGAATGCCATGTCTGCCACGGACCCGACGGCGAAGGCTCGACCTATGCGCCCGCCTTGAAGAATTCGGTGCTGCGGATGGATTATTACGAGTTCCAGGAAGTGGTGGCATCGGGCAGGCAGGGCACCAACTCGGTCATGCCGGCCTTCGGGACCAACAAGAACGTCTGGTGCTATGTCGACGACATCTATGTCTATCTCCTGGCCCATGGGACAGGCGAAATCCCGCGCGGTCGGCCGGCGGAACGCGCCGACAAGTCCGAGGAATACACGGCGCAGGAAGATTCCTGCATGTCGATGTAAGATGGCTGTCATCCGCTGGCTGATGGTGGCATTGGCCCTGGGCGCGGCTCCGGCCACGGCCCAGGTTGCGGATCTGCGTTCGACGACGCAGTTCCGCGTCTGCGCGGACCCCGCCAATGCGCCCATGTCGACGCGCGACGGGTCTGGGTTCGAGAACAAGCTGGCCGAGGCTTTCGGTGAATGGCTGGGCCTGCCGGTCGCCTATACCTGGTTCCCGTCGGGCATGGGCTTCATCGCCAAGACCTTGCGGGCGGGGGAATGCGACGTGGTCATGGGCTATGCCCAGGGCGACGAACTGGTGCAGAACACCAACCATTACTACACCTCGGTCTTTGGCATCATCACCCGCAAGGACAGCGACCTGGCGGGCGTCGACCACTTGTCCGACCCGGCGCTGAAGGGCCATCCGATCGGCGTGATCGCCGGATCGCCGCCCGCCTCGATCATGGCGCGGGCGGGGCTTGCCAAGGACATGCGGGGCGCCGACCTGTTCGTGGACCGTCGGGTCGAGGATCCGGTGGGCGACCTGATTGCAGGCGTCAAGGACGGCACGCTGGACGCGGCCGTGCTGTGGGGTCCGCTGGCGGGCCCCCGGGTCAAGGCCGATCCCGAATTGCAGTTCACGCCGCTGTTGAAGGAAACCGCGGGGCCGAAGATGTTCTATCGGATCACGATGGGGGTGCGTCTGCCGGAACAGGAATGGAAGCGGGAACTGAACAGCCTGATCCGCCGCCACCAGGACGAGATCAACGCCATCCTGACCGAGGCTGGCGTGCCACTTGTCGACGACTATGGCAAGGAACTGATCCAATGATCCGTGCGGTCCTGCTAGCCTTGCTGCTGGCGGGACCGGCCGCCGCCCAGGTGCCCGAACCGGACAGCTACCGGGGCGAGCCCTACCGGGCCCCCGTGCCCGAAACGCTGCAGGGCGCGACTGTCGTGGATGCAGCCCAGGCCTTGCGCCTGCACGCGGAAGGCGTGCCGTTCCTGGACGTCCTGCCGCGCAAGAAGCGACCCGAAGGCCTGCCCGAGGGCACGATCTGGCGCGAACCGCCGCATGACACCATCCCCGGAGCCATCTGGCTGTCCGATACCGGATGGGAGGCTCTGGCCCCGGCCGAACAGGCGCGGCTGGAACGCGGGCTGGAACAGGCGACGGGGGGCGATCGCGCCCGGCCACTGGTGATCTTTTGCCGCAGCGACTGCTGGATGAGCTGGAATGCCGCCCGCCGGGCGGTTGCCTTGGGCTATACCGCCGTCCACTGGTTCCCGGGCGGGATCGAGGGGTGGCAGCAGGCCGGTGGCGCGCCGCTGGTCAGGGCGACACCTGCCGACCCGTGAATTGCCCAAAGGCGCGGGGACCGGATGGCAGACCGATCTCGGCGGTGATGGCCAGGGTTTCGGCATCGACCACGACCAGCGTGTCGGATTCCCAATTGGCGACCACCACGCCGTCGCCATCCGGCAGCGCGCCGATGCCTTCGGGATAGTCGCCGACGGCGATTTCATCCTGCACCGTCAAGGTGGCCGGGTCGAAGACCGTCAGCGTGCCGTCATACTGGTTGGTCACGAAACCCCGTCCCCCCGCAAAGGCCACGGCATAGGGATGGCTGCCGGTGGCAACCTGTCCCGCAAGCATCCCCGCCACCGGGTCGATCACGGACAGGCTGTTGCCCTGCACATCCGCCGTCCAGAACCGCCCGTCGTGCCAGGTGATGCCGAAGGGATGGGGGCCGGCAGTCTTGACGCGGTGGAGCAGGGCACCGGTCCGCCCGTCGAAGATGCTGACCTGATCGTCGTCGCGATCCGCGGTGGCGACCAGGGCGCCGTCCGCGCTGGCCGCGACCCCGGCGGGTGCGGCGCCGGTCGGGACCTCCCACGCCTTTTGCAGGTTCCGGTCCAGGTGGATCAGTCGCGCCGCGAACCAGTCGGTGACGAACAGCCCGCCTTGCGGCGCTGCAGCCAGCCCGAAGGCCCCTTCGCCCAGGTTGCGGCTGGCCTTCACCCCGCCGCGTTCGTCCAGCACGTAAAGCCGCCCGGTATCGGCGGCCATTACATAAGCCCGTGCCGCAACGGGGTCATAGGCCACCGCCGCGGGCTTTCCCGCCACCGGCGTCTGGGCCAGAACCTCGCCCGATTGCAGATCCACCAGTGTCACCATTTCGGCGTTCTGGCTGGTCACGAAAGCCAAATCCCCCGCGAATGCGGGGGATGCCGACAGGATCAGGGCAAGGACCGTGCGCCTCACTCGGCCTTGCCGAAGCGTTCGGCCAAGGCGTCGAGGCCCGCCTGATAGATGCCGTCCACGGCGGCCATGGCCGTATCGTCGTTCAGATTGGCCGGCGGATCGTTGTTGGGATAGCCGCGATAGAAGCCGCCCTTCCAGATCACCTCGGCCTTGCCGTCCTTGTCCTTGACCTGAAGGGTCGAGGAATAGTTCGTCACCGGCAAGACCTCGACCGCGACATCGGTGATCATGTACTTGTATTGCCGCTTTTCAGGGTCGATCGCCATCAGCTGTTCAGTGATAGTCGGGTCGCCGCTTTCGGCCTTCAGGTGCAGGATCCGCGTCGATTCGTCGGGAACATCGGCGGCGGCGCCTTCGGGCGTCATTTCGGTGCGGTCAACCGCAGGGTGCCAGCTCATGTCGTCGAACTTGCCGATGGCCTCCCACACCTCGTCGGGGGTGGCGTTCAGGACGACCGACTTCTCGGTCTTCAGGCGAGAGGGTCCGTGCGCCTCGGCGGTGACGGTCAGGGCCAGCGTCGCGGCGACGGCCAGGCCCAGGATCTTGTGCATCATCTGTTCCGCTTTCCTTCCAATCCCCGTCGACCATGCGACGACCGCCCCCGCCCGTCCATAAGACCTAAGACTGATCCAAATCTTCCCGGCCGCCGCGGGAACAAAAACCGTCTTGCCGCAGGGCCGGCCGCATCCCAACATGATCCAAGGGAGACGTAAAATGTTCAAGGGAATCATAGGACTTTTGGTTGGTGCCTCGGCACTGGCCGGGGCCGCATTGGCCCAGCAGCCCCAGCCCGAGATGCAGCTGATCCGGGCTGCCGTCCTGCGCGTTGACGAGGAAAGATTGCCCCCCATCTCGCGTCTCGACCTGCCGGTCGAGGATCAAGGATTCGCGGGCGCGCGCCTGGCGATCGAGGACAACGACACGACCGGCCGCTTCATGGGGCAGGACTTCGAGGCCGTCGAGGTCATCGCCAGCCCCGACACCGCGGGGGCCGAGCTGGACAAGCTTCTGGCCGAGGGCATCCAGTTCGTCGTTCTTCTGGCCGATGACCGGACCACGCTGGCCCTTGCCGACCAGGCGGGCGACCGCGCGATGCTGCTGAACGCCCGCGCGCGGGGGGACAACCTGCGCGGGGCCGACTGCCGCTTCAACACCATCCACGTCGCGCCCAGCCACGCCATGCTGGCCGACGGGCTGGCGCAGTTCCTGATGTGGAAGAACTGGCCCGACTGGCTGCTGGTCACCGGCAGCCACCCCGAGGACGAGGCCCTTGCCGCCGCCTATCGCCGCGCGGCCGCTAAGTTCGGCGCAAGGATCGTCGAGGAACGCGTGTTCGAGGATACCGGCGGCGCCCGCAGCACCGATTCCGGCCATGTCCAGGTTCAGGCGCAAATGCCCGTCTTCACGCAGCGCGCGCCCGACTACGACGTGCTGATCGCCACGGACGAAAGCGACGTCTTCGCGCCCTATCTGCCCTATCTGACCTGGGATCCGCGCCCGGTGGCCGGATCGGCGGGGCTGGTTCCGCGCAGTTGGCACCCGGCGATGGAGGCCTGGGGCGGGATGCAGTTCCAGAACCGCTTCGAGCGCCTGGCGAACCGCCCCATCCGAGAGGAAGATTACCAAGCTTGGCTGGCGTTGCGCATCGTGGGCGAGGCCGCGACCCGCACCCAGTCCGCCGATCCCGCCGAACTGCGCGCCTTCATCCTGTCCCCGCAGTTCGACGTGGCGGGCTTCAAGGGGCAAAAGCTGACCGTGCGGGACTGGGACCACCAGGTCCGCCAGCCGATCCTGCTGACCACCGGGCTTCTGACCACCTCGGTCAGCCCGCAGGACCAGTATCTGCACCAGACCAGTGCGCTTGACACGCTGGGGATCGACCGTCCCGAAACCGAATGTTCATTCTGAGAGGTTCCATGCGTTCCATGAAGCGACTTCTGGTCCTGGCCCCCGCAATGGTTCTGCTGGCCGAACCCGCGCTTGCCAACCGCGTCTTCGTCTCCAACGAAAAGGGCAACGACGTCACCGTTCTGGACAGCGAGACGCTGGAGGTGATCGGCACCTATCCCGTCGGCAACCGGCCGCGCGGCATCACCATTTCCCCCGACGGGACCGAGCTTTACGTCTGCGCGTCCGACGACAACCTGGTCCGGGTCTTCGATCCGAACACGATGGAGGAGATGCATACCCTGCCGTCCGGCCCCGACCCGGAACTGTTCGTGCTGCACCCGTCCGGCAACCCGCTCTATATCGCCAACGAGGATGACAACCTCGTCACCGTCGTGGACGTGAAGTCCAAGCAGGTGCTGGCCGAAATCCCCGTGGGCGTCGAACCCGAGGGAATGGGCGTCAGCCCCGACGGCAAGATCGTCATCAACACGTCGGAAACGACGAACATGGCGCATTTCATCGACACCGACACATTCGAGATCGTGGCCAATGTCCTGGTCGATTCCCGCCCCCGCTTTGCCGAGTTCAACCATGACGGCACGAAGCTGTATGTCAGCGCGGAAATCGGCGGCACGATCAGCGTGATCGACCCCGCCACGCAGGAGATCACGAAGAAGATCACCTTCGAGGTGCCCGGCGTGCTGCCCGAGGCGATCCAGCCGGTCGGCGTGCGGGTGACGAATGACGGCAAGAAGGTCTTCGTGGCGCTTGGGCCGTCGAACCGCGTGGCCGTGATCGACGGCGAGACGGACGAGGTCAAGGATTACCTTCTGGTCGGCCAGCGGGTTTGGCAGATGGCCTTCACCCCGGACGAGAAATACCTGTTCACCACCAACGGCAACTCGAACGACGTGTCGGTCATCGATGTCGCCGCCGAGGAGGTGATCAAGTCCGTCCAGGTGGGCCAGCAGCCCTGGGGCGTGGTGGTCGCGCCCAACTGATCCGGTCCCAACAGATTCATCAACAAAGGATAAAACATGACCCGTTTGCTGACCGTTCTGATGATCATGGCCGGCCTGTCCGTCCCCGCCGCCGCGCAGGACGCCGCCGCCAACGAAGGCGCCGCTGCGACCGAAGCCGCGCCCGATGCCGCACCCGAGGAAGACGAAGAAGAGGAAGAGGAGGAGGAAGCGGGCGGCGAGGCGGCCGCCACCTATGATGCCCAGGGCAAGTTCGATTATGGCTTCTCGGGCATCATGGCGCGGGACAACCGCACCGACCTGGCGCCGCTGACTCTGGCATCGGGTTCGCCAGTCGCGGGGGACGAATACACGCTGAAATCGGGCGGTTTCTACCGCATCGCCATCAATGCCGACGGCAGCCAGGAGCTTGCGCTGTCGGGGGGCGACTTCTTCCGGTCGATCTGGATCAACGAGATCGTCATCAACGACATCGAGATCCGCCCGATGGGTGTCCACAGCATCGAGTTCGACAATGCCGGAACCGCCGTGATCAGCTTTGTGGCGATCACGCCGGGCCGCTATACGCTGTCGATCCCGGGGTCGTCGGGCGAAAGCCAGCAGGCCGTCTTCAACATCCAATGACCCGATCCGGGACCATGCGCCGACTTGACAGCGCAGGTCCCGCCTGACGAGGTGCGCAGGGGCGGATGTCAAATCCGCCCCGACAGCAATACAGGACCCCCATGGACGCGCTTCGCATCACCGGCCTGTCGCACAATTTCGGCAGCGTCCAGGCATTGTCGGACGTGTCGCTGACCGTTCCGCGCGGCAGCTTCACCGCGCTTCTTGGGGTGAACGGCGCGGGCAAGACCACGCTGTTCTCGCTGGTGACGCGGCTCTACAGCAATGTCTCGGGCAGCATCGAGGTTGCCGGCCACGACCTGCGCCGCCAGCCTGCGCAGGCGATGGCCCGGCTGGGCGTCGTCTTCCAGAGCCGCGCCTTGGATGCGGACCTGACGGTCGCGCAGAACCTGGCCTATCACGCCGCCCTGCACGGCATCGCCCGCCGCGCCGCCCGCGACCGGACCCGGCAGGTCCTGGCCCAGGTGGGGCTTGAGGCGCGGGCCGATGACCGGGTCTCGGCCCTGTCAGGCGGCCAGCAGCGCCGGGCCGAGATCGCGCGCGCGCTGATGCACCGCCCTGACCTGCTGCTGCTGGACGAGGCGACGGTGGGCCTGGACGTGAAGTCGCGGGCCGAGGTCCTGGCCCTGACCCGCCGCCTGATCGCAGCCGAGGGCGTGTCGGCATTGTGGGCCACCCATATCATGGACGAGATCCAGCCCGACGACGACCTGGTGATCCTGCACAAGGGACGCGTCCTCAGCCAGGGCAAGGCATCCTCGATTGCCGGACCCTCGGGCCTGACCCAGTCCTTCCTTGCCCTGACGGGAACCGCCGCATGACGGAACGCCGTTTTCCCGCATCCGCCTGGGCCACCGCCTTCCGCGGCATCGCCTGGCGCGAGACGCTGCGCTTCGTCCAGCAGCGCGGCCGGTTCCTGGCGGCCCTGGTGCGTCCGCTGGTCTGGCTGTTCATCTTCGCGGCCGGTTTCCGCGCCGTGCTGGGCCTGTCGATCACGCCGCCCTACCAGACCTATGTCCTCTACGAGGTCTATGTGACCCCCGGGCTGGTCGCGATGATCCAGCTGTTCAACGGGATGCAGTCATCGCTGTCGATGGTCTATGACCGCGAGACCGGGGCGATGCGGACGCTGCTGGTCAGCCCCTTTCCCCGCTGGTTCCTGCTGGGATCGAAGCTGATGGCGGGGGTGATCGTTTCGATCATCCAGGCCTATGCCTTTCTGCTGATCGCCTGGTTCTGGGACATCCGGCCGCCTGCCTGGGGCTATGTCGCGGTGCTGCCAGCCCTGGTCCTGTCGGGGCTGATGCTGGGCGCGTTGGGGCTGTTCCTGTCATCCGCGATCCGGCAGTTGGAAAATTTTGCGGGCGTGATGAACTTCGTGATCTTCCCGATGTTCTTCGCGTCATCGGCGCTTTATCCGCTGTGGCGGATGCAGGAAAGCTCGCCCCTGCTGCACGACATCTGCGCGGCCAATCCCTTCACCTATGCGGTCGAACTGATCCGCTTCGCGCTGTACCTGCAGATCAACTGGCAGGCCCTGGAGATCGTCGCGGGCTGCCTTGCGGTCTTCTTCGGGGGCGCCGTCTTCATGTATGATCCCGCCAAGGGCCTGTGGGCCAGAAGGAAGGAGAGGGGATGAAATACCTTGTCGCACTGGCGATCCTCGCCGCCGCGCCCGCTTTCGCGGCCACCGGGACCGATCCCGAATGGCCCTGCATCCAGCGGAAGCAGCCGCATCTGTCGCTGGGCCAAGTCTGGACGGGTCCCGTGCCCGACGACCGGATCGCCGAACTGGCCCGCGACCCGCAGATCGACGCGCTTGCCGCCCGGCTGGAACAGCGCCGCCTGCCAATCGAGGAGGCCGAGGCCGCCATCGCCGACTTTGCCGCAGGGGCCGACGATGCCCGCCTGACCGCGCTGATGGTCGCGATCTTCAACAAGATCGAGCCTGACCGGTCCGCCTTGATCGACGGCATCGCCCGATACGGGCGCAGCCAGGTTTCGCTGTCCCAGCGGATCGAGGAACGCCGCGCGCAGATGGCGGAACTTGAAGCCGCCGCCGATCCCGACTTCGACGCCATCGACGCCGCCGAAGAGGCGCTTGACTGGGATCAGCGCATCTTCACCGAACGCCAGCAATCGCTGACCTATGTCTGCGAAACGCCGGTGATCCTGGAACAGCGCGCCTTCGCCCTGGGTCGCGCCATCGCAGGTCACCTGGGCGACTAGCGGGGCTTGGGCGCCTCCCACGGGCGCAGTTCGGCCTCCATCCAGGTGCCGTGGGCCGCGTTGGGGAAGACTATCCAGTCTTCGCCAAAGCGGTCGGCGTGGTCACTGGCAAGTTGGTGCTGCTCTTCCAGCGTGACGCCCGCGAAGCAGCCGTGGAAATCGTGCAGCGTGTCGCCCAGGTGCAGGATAATGCGGTGGTCGCGTTCCACGGCAGCGCGGCGTTCGGCCTTGGGCGGGCCGAACAGCAGGACCTGGTCCGCATGGACCTGCGGCAGGCCCAGGCGGGACAGGGTGGCGATGGTCGCCAGCTTGTTTTCCTCGAACCGGTCCGAGACATAGAAGATCGTCACGCCCAGCCTGTCGGCCAGGTGGAAGAAATCGCTCGCGCCCGGCAGCAGATGCGGCGTGCCCTCGCGTTCCCACATCTTCCAGGTCTCGAACCCGTCCAGATGTTCGCCCAGGGTCATGGCATGGGCCATGACGGCGGTATTGTCCAGGATCGTCTCGTCGATGTCGCTGACCACGGCCAGGCCCTTGCCGGTGCCACTGGCGTCAACCGCCGCGCGCAGGCGCAGCGTCGCCAGCGCATAGCATTGGCGTTGCAGGGCCTTCACCTCGGCCGACAGTTGCTGATAGCGGATCGCAATGGCGCGTTCCGAAGGGTGGTGGCGGGGCGGGCTTGTCATGGGCGAATCCTGTCCTGGGCGCGGGCCGGACCCTAGGGCCGCGCCCGCCCCAGGTCAAACCGCCGGAACGGCTGCTGGCAGGCGGGACGGCGCCTCGCGCACGGGCAGGTGGATCAGCGCGCTCAGCGCCCCGACCCCCACGCCGACCCACCAGACCATTGTGTAGTCGCCGTGCAGGTCGTACAGCTTGCCGCCCAGCCAGACGCCCAGGAAGGATCCGATCTGGTGGGACAGGAACACGAAGCCGTAAAGCGTGCCCATGTAGCGCAGCCCATAGATATAGGCGATCAACCCCGAGGTCAGCGGCACGGTGGCCAGCCACAGCGCCCCCATCACCAGCGAGAAGATCACCACGCTTGCGGGCGTGATGGGCAGCAGGATGAAGGCGGCGGCGGCGATGGTGCGCAGGGTATAAATGCCCGCCAGCAGGTATTTTTTCGTGTATCTCTTGCCCAGCCAGCCCGCCATGATCGAGCCCGCGATATTGGCCAATCCGATCAGGCTGATCGCCACCGCCCCCAGGGCCGAGGTCGTGGTGATGCCGATGCTGGCCAGCGTGCCCATCGGATTGATCGGCCCGCACATCTCGGTGATCATGGCGGGGAAATGGGCGGTGATGAAGCCAAGCTGATAGCCGCAGGAAAAGAAGCCGACGAAGATCATCAGGAAGGACGGGTCGCGAAAGGCGCGGCCCAGGACGCTGCCCAGGCTTTCCTCAAGCTCGTGGCGGCTGGCGGGCTTGCCGTCGCCCAGCATCGGCAGGAAGGCCATGCAGGCCAGCACGATCACCCCGAAGATGACGAACACCATCTGCCAGCTGTAGAAGCCCAGCAGAACCTCGGCCAAGGGGGCGCCGAAGACCTGGCCCGCTGACCCGGCGGCGGTGGCGATGCCCAGGGCAAGGCTGCGGTTCTCGTCGCTGGCGGCACGACCGACGACCGCCAGGATCACGCCGAAGCCCGTGCCCGCGATGCCAAAGCCCACCATCACCTCAAGCAATTGCATGGTGGCAGGCGAGGTTGCGAAGGCGGTCAGGATCAGGCCTGCCGAATACAGGATGGCCCCCAGGATGATCGCCCAGCGGTCGCCCCAGCGTTCGGCAAGCGCCCCGAAGATCGGCTGTCCGATCCCCCAGGCCAAGTTCTGGATGGCGATGGCCAGCGAAAATTCGGCGCGTGGCCAGCCGAAATCGGCGGCGATGGGGATCTGGAAGACGCCGAAACTGGCCCGGAGGGCAAAGTTGATCAGCAGGATCAGCGATCCGCCGATCAGGATGGGTGTGAAGAGACGAGAAGAGGGCATGACGGAACCCGCGCGGCCATGTGTCGCGGCCAGCGTTGAACCTGTCATGCCCCAAGATCAAGCCCTGTCGGCGTGATGCCTTTCATCAAGCGGGCTGATGGAAAGGCCCGCTTCGATCAGTTGCGCCGCGCCAACTCGTTGTTGATCGAGAATTTCGACGCGGGAATCGAGCCACCCTCGCGCATCTCGCCAAGGATGACGGTGGTCTTCTGGCCGCTGTCGTCGGTCACGATCCACTGGCGCAATTGCGTGGGGCCCGCGGTAAAGACCATCTGGATGTTGCCGTATTGCGGGTTTTGCGGATCCTGCGCGGTCACCACAGTGGCGTTCTTTGATTCCGTATGCGCCGTGACCATATTGGCGCGGCCCAGGTTCACGTTGGCGTCCAGGATGATCGACAGGGGCGTCTGCGACAGCGGATATTGCTGCGGGCCGCTCGACTTGGGATCGAACACCGCGACGTTGCCGCCCGAGGCCAGCACCAGCGTGTTGTCGTTGTTGTATTCGAAGCGCACCCGGCCCGGCCGCTGGATAAAGACCGTCCCGGTCGAGATCGAGCCGTCGGGATTGACCTGCGTGAACTCGGACGTCGCTGTCGTCATCCGGTTCAGGTAACGCGACAATTCGTTCAGCGGAATCTTCTCGGCCAAGGCCGGAAAGGCAAGGCCAAGGACAAGGGCGGGCGCAAGGGCGAGCGATCTGATGTTCATGGCGCCGATCATATCCTTCCTGATGCCGGTTGCACATCACGACTGGCGGATGCGCAGGCGGCGAACGCTCTCGTGTATGTGAGGGTTCCGATCTCGTAGACGTTGAACGGAACGCACCGGGAACATATATTCCCGACATGGCACAGCGAACCCTTCAGCAGAAGCTGGCGATCCTGTCGGACGCCGCAAAATACGACGCCTCTTGCGCCAGCAGCGGGACGACGCGGCGCGATTCGCGCAGCGGCGGCATCGGGTCGGCAGGCGGGTCGGGCATCTGCCACGCCTATACGCCGGACGGGCGCTGCATCAGCCTGCTGAAGATCCTGATGACGAACTTCTGCATCTATGACTGCGCCTATTGCATCAACCGCGTCAGCAGCAACGTGGAACGCGCCCGCTTTTCCCCAGAAGAGGTCGTGACGCTGACGCTGGAGTTCTATCGCCGCAACATGATCGAGGGGTTGTTCCTGTCGTCGGGCATCATCCGCAGCCCCGACCAGACGATGGGCGACATGGTCCGCATTGCGCGGATGCTGCGGGTCGATCACGGTTTCAAGGGCTATATCCATCTGAAGACCATTCCCGACGCCTCGCCCGAACTGGTGGCCGAGGCGGGGCTTTACGCCGACCGGTTGTCTGTGAACATCGAACTGCCGCAGGATGCCAGTATCCGCGAGCTGGCCCCCGAAAAGCGCCCCGAGACGATCCGTGCCGCCATGGCGGACGTGCGCCTGGGCAGGGAGGCCGCGAAGGAAAAGACCCATACCGGGCGCCGCGCGGCGCGCTTCGCCCCCGCGGGCCAGTCCACGCAGATGATCATCGGCGCGGACGCGACCACCGACCGCGACATCCTGAAGACCTCGGCGAACCTGTATTCCGGCTATGACCTGAAGCGGGTCTATTATTCGGCCTTCAGCCCGATCCCCGATTCCTCGGCCATTCTGCCGCTGGTCAAGCCGCCCTTGATCCGGGAACACCGGCTGTACCAGGCCGATTGGCTGATGCGCTTCTATGGGTTCGAGGCCGACGAGATCGGCGCGGCCCATCCGTCAGGCAACCTCGACCTGTCGATCGACCCCAAATTGGCCTGGGCGCTTGCGAACCGGGCGCATTTCCCTGTGGAGGTCGCGCGTGCGACCAAGGAGATGCTGCTGCGGGTTCCTGGCTTCGGCACCAAGACGGTGCAGCGCATCCTCGCCGCGCGTCGGAACGGCCCGGTGCGCTATGCCGACCTGCTTCGGATGGGCGCGATCATGTCCAAGGCCAGGGCCTTCGTGACGCTGCCCGACTGGCATCCGGGTGCCCTGACCGACAGCGCCTCGCTGCGGGCGCGCTTTGCCCCTCCGCCCGAGCAGTTGCAACTGCTGTGATCCGCGTCGACCTGCCCCGTTTCGGCCGGTTCCAGGCCTGGCGCGACGCGGCGCGGCAGCTTGCATCGAACCGCGTCAGCCCGACCGACGTGACCTGGGACGACGGGGGCCTGTTCGGGTCCGATCCCGTGCCGCCGCCCGGTCCGCAGCCGGTCACCGCCAGCAAGGATTTCCTGGACCTCGCCCGCTCGGTCGCCAGCCATTCCGATCCTGAACGCTGGGCCTTGCTGTACACCGCGCTGATGCGCCTGCAGGACGACCGCGGCTTCATCGCCAACCCCGCCGATCCGTTGACCGACCGGCTGGGGCGCATGGCCAAGTCGGTGCGCCGCGACATCCACAAGATGCACGCCTTTGTCCGGTTCCACGAACTGCCGGCCCAGGGTCCGCGCCGCAGCTTCGGCGCCTGGTTCGAACCGGAACATCCGATCCTCGAGGCCGCGACGCCGTTCTTCGTCAAACGGTTTGCCGACATGGACTGGCTGATCGCCACGCCCGAAGGCACTGCCCGCTTTGACGGGACGATCACCTATGACCCGCCTGCAGACCGCCCAAACCTGCCCGAGGACGCCAGCCACGATTTGTGGCAGACCTATTTCGCCAACATCTTCAACCCCGCCCGGATCAAGACCCAGGCCATGCGGTCGGAAATGCCGGTGAAATACTGGAAGAACCTGCCGGAAACCGGGCTGATCGCTCAGATGCTGGCCGATGCGCCGCGCCGGGTGCAGGCGATGCGGGATGCCGGAGCCTCGACCGCGCCGGGTTTCGCGGCCAAGGTCACGGCGCGGATCCGCCAGGCGCCCGACGAAAGCATGCCGCAAGACATGGACAGCGCCGGCCGGCAGGCAAGCCGCTGCACGCGCTGCGACCTGTGCCATGCGGCCACGCAAACGGTCTGGGGCAAGGGCGATCCCGCCGCGCCCCTGATGATCGTGGGCGAGGCGCCCGGCGATCAGGAGGATCTGCAGGGCCTTCCCTTTGTCGGACCGGCAGGCCAGCTTCTGCACCGGACGATGGAACAGGCTGGGCTGGACGCCAGGCGAGTCTGGATGACCAATGCGGTCAAGCACTTCAAGTTCACACCGCGCGGCAAGCGCCGCATCCACCAGACCCCCAACGTATCCGAGATCAAGCACTGCCGCTGGTGGCTGGATCTGGAACGCGGCTTCGTGCAGCCCCGGCTGACGCTGGCAATGGGGGCCACAGCGGCCTTTGCGCTGACGGGAAACAACCGGCCGCTGACGCCGCGGCGCGGGCAGGTGGAACGGGCGCTCGATGGCGGGCCGGTGCTGCTGACCTGGCACCCCAGCCTGATCCTGCGGCTTGACGGCGACCGCGCGGCCGAGGCGCAGAAACAGTTCGCGCAGGATCTGGCGCAGGCCCGCCAGATGATCGCGGCCTGAAGCCTGTTTCCTTGTTCAGCCAGGGTGGAACTGCAGGCCCTTTACAAAGGCTGCCCCGTCAGCAGCCTCGGCATCGGTTCGACCGCCAGCCCCGCCGCCTGCCGCATGAAGCCACGCCGCAGCGCAGGCACGGCCGTAACCAGCCCCATCCCGATGCCGCGCGCCGCCGACAGCAGCGGATTGTCGCTGCCGAACAGCCGGTTCACCCCGTCCATGCCAAGCGCCAGGGCGGTCGCGTCGAAGCGCCGCCAGCCCTGGTATCGTTCCAGCACCAGTTCGGACCCGATATCCTCGCCGCGCCGGGCGGCATCGACCAGCACCTCGGCCAGGGCCGCGACATCGCGCAGGCCCAGGTTCAGGCCCTGTCCGGCGATGGGATGGACGCCATGGGCCGCATCGCCCACCAGGGCCACCCGGTCGGCGGCGTAGCGTTCGGCCAGCGACAGGCTGAGGGGATAGGTGAAGCGCGCCCCGGCCAGGGAAATCCGGCCCAGGTAGTCGCCGAAACGCGGGCGCAGCACGTCCAGGAAGGCCTCGTCATCCAGGGCGGCGATGGCGCGGGCATTGTCATGGGTTTCGGACCAGACGACGCTGCTGCGGTTGCCAGGCAGGGGCAGGATCGCCAGCGGGCCGGTCGCCATGAAATACTGCTGCGCGATGCCCTCGTGCGGGCGGTCATGGGCGATCGCTGTGACAAGCGCGGTCTGGCCGTAATCCCAGCCCTGCCGCCGGATCCCCGCGCGCGCGGCCACGCCCGACCCACGCCCGTCGGCGCCCACCATGAGCCGGGCGCGGATGCGGCGCCCGTCGGACAGCACGGCCTCGACGCCCGCGCCGGTGGCCTGATGGTCCGTGACCGACAGGCCGGTCAGGTGCTGCACGCGGTCCTGCATCGCCCGCAGCAGGGCGCGATACAAGAACCGATCCTCGAGCATGAAGCCCACCGGCCCTTCCTCGATCTCGGCGCTGTCGAAATGCAGGAAGAAGGGCGCGGCGCCTTCGCCGGGCCGGCCTTGGGACGCCTTGACCTGCCGGATCGGCTGGCTGTCGCCCGCCAGCCCGTCCCACAGCCCAAGCGCCTTCAGCAGCCGTTGCGAGGCCACGGCAAGCGCATAGGCCCGCCCGTCAAAGTTGTCGCCCGCCCGCGCATCGGCCGGGCGCGGATCGACCACCGCCACACGCAGCCCAGCTTGGGCCAGGGCCAGGGCCAGGGTAGGGCCATTCAGCCCGCCGCCAGCGATCAGGACATCCACATCACTCATGGCCGCGATCATGCACGGGCCGGGCGCGAAGTCCATGCGGCGATCCGCCCCCGCCCCCTTCGGTGGCCAGGATCGCGTCAAGGCCGCTGCGATAGTCGGGGTAAAGCAGCGTGACCCCCAGTTCCTCCTTGATGCGCCGGTTCGAGACGCGCTTGTTGTCTTCGTAGAAGGACCGCGCCATTGGCGTCATCTCGGCATCCTCGAAGGCCACCTGGGGCGGCGGCGGAAGGTCCAGCAGGGCCGCGGCATGGGCCAGCACGTCCTGCGGCGGGGCCGGATCGTCGTCGCAGAGGTTATAGGCCCGGCCCGGCGCGGGCCGGTCGATCGAGGCCAGCAGGACCTGGGCGATGTCCTGGGCATGGATGCGGGAAAAGACCTGGCCCGGCTTGATGATCCGCCGGGCAGTGCCGTTCCGGACCTTCTCGAACGGGCCGCGTCCCGGGCCATAGATACCCGCCAGCCGAAAGATGTGCAGGGGCAGCCCGGCCCGGTCGGCCAGGGCGCGCCAGTCGCCCTCGGCCCGGATGCGGGCCTGGCCGCGAGGGCCGGTGGCGTCCAGCGGGCTGTCCTCGGTGACCCAACCGCCGTCGCGGTCACCATAAACGCCGGTGGTGGACAGATAACCCAGCCACCGGGGCCGCGCCCGGGCCAGATCGTCTTGGAACGTCGCCAGCACAGGATCGCCCTGGGGCCCCGGCGCGGCCGACACCAGGATCGCGTCCGCCGCGGCGATTTCGCTGCGCAGCCGTTCTTCCTCGCCCGGCCACAGGACCGGCTCGGCCCCTGCGGACGCGACGCGGCGGGGATTGTTCCGCGTCGTGCCAAGAACCTGCCAGCCCCGCGCCCGCAGCAGGGGCGTCAGGAAGCCAGCGGAATAGCCATGACCGAAAACCAGCATCTTCATGACCGCACCGTAACGGCCCGTTCTGCCGGACGCCAGACGCTTGCCTGCGGCGGGCGTCGCTGGCAGGGTCGAGGGAAAGCAAGGACAAGACGAATGGACACGGATACCCGCTATCTTCCGGTTGACACTCCGGCGGCCCCGGGACGCCAGCAATTCACCGATGCCGGCGCCGCGGTTGCGCATCTGAAGGCGCTTTACACGCAATCAACGGGCTTCCTGCTGGATCGCTTCACCCGGGCGCTTGAAGGTGAAAAGCCCACGGCCCGCTATCGCGCCTTTTATCCGGAACTGCGCCTGACCGTGACCTCGCATCCTTCGGTCGATTCGCGGCTGGCCTTTGGCCATGTCGTGGCCCCCGGCAGCTATTCCGCCACGGTCACCCGGCCCGACCTGTTCGGCAACTACCTGCGCGAACAGATCGGGCTGCTGATCCGCAACCACGGCGTCCCGGTGACCGTTGGCGTCAGCGAGACGCCGATGCCCGTGCATTTCGCCGTTGCGCATCAAAGCGACCTGGCCGTGCCGCAGGAAGGGGTGCTGGACTTCTCGCTCCGCGATGTCTTCGACGTGCCGGATCTGAACACCATGAACGACGACATCGTGAACGGTGTGGCGGGTCCCATGCCCGACGGATCGCAGCACCTGGCGGCCTTCACGGCGCAGCGCATCGATTATTCCCTGGCGCGGCTGCAGCACTACACGGCAACGGCGGCCGAGCATTTCCAGAACTTCATCCTGTTCACCAACTACCAGTTCTACGTGGACGAGTTCGAGGCCTTCGCCCGCCGCGTCCTGGGCGACCCTTCGCTGGGCTATGACAGCTTCGTCGCCCCCGGCAACCAGGAGATCACCGATCCCGAAGCGCCCCTGGCCGCATTGGCCAAGCTGCCGCAGATGCCCGCCTATCACCTCAAGCGGGCGAACGGGCAGGGGATCACGCTAGTCAATATCGGCGTCGGCCCGTCGAACGCCAAGACGGCGACCGACCACATCGCGGTTCTGCGCCCCCATGCCTGGCTGATGGTCGGCCATTGCGCGGGCCTGCGCAACAGCCAGCGGCTGGGCGACTTTGTGCTGGCCCACGCCTACCTGCGCGAGGATCACGTCCTGGACGCCGACCTGCCGGTCTGGGTCCCGCTGCCCACCCTGTCCGAGGTGCAGGTCGCCCTTCAGGAAGCCGTGGCCGAGGTTACGCAGCTGGAAGGCTACGAGCTGAAGCGCATCATGCGCACCGGCACCGTCGCCACCATCGACAACCGCAACTGGGAATTGCGCGACACGCCGATCCACCGGCTGTCCCTGGCGCGGGCCGTGGCGCTTGACATGGAAAGCGCGACCATCGCCGCCAACGGCTTCCGCTTCCGGGTGCCCTATGGCACGCTGCTGTGTGTCAGCGACAAGCCGCTGCATGGTGAACTGAAGCTGCCGGGCATGGCCACCGACTTCTATCGCAGCCAGGTCGCCAACCACCTGCTGATCGGCATCCGCGCCATGGAAAAGCTGCGAGAGATGCCGCTGGAACGGATCCATTCGCGCAAATTGCGGTCATTCCACGAGACGGCCTTTCTTTGACCTTGCGTCAACCGGCTGGCCTGCGCCCGCTTTCCCAGGAAACGGCGAAAAACTCTTGATCTGTTGGGCAAAACCGTGTGTAGCAGGCGATATGCCGCCAAAGGCGCAATTCGCAGCCCCCGCAGAACCGGGCAAGAGGAGACAGATTCATGGCAACGCCATCCGCGAAACCGATGACCAAGACCCAGCTCGTTGCCACCCTGGCCGAGGAAATGGGTTCGGACAAGAAATCGGCTTCGGCCGCACTGGACGCGATCGCCGCTGTCGTCGCCCGTGAAGTCGCCGCCGGCGGCTCGGTCACGATCCCCGGCATTGGCAAGATCGCCTGCCGCGCCCGTCCGGAACGCCAGGTCCGCAACCCGCAGACCCAGGAAATGATGACCAAGCCTGCCGACAAGCAGGTCAAGGTCACGGTCGCCAAGGCGCTGAAGGACAGCGTCAACAGCTGATCGACCTTTCCGGTCAAGGAAACGGGGCCGCGCCATAGGGCGCGGCTCTTTTCTGTTTTGGCCTTCCTGCGACAATCCGTCTCTGCTAGCCCTTCTGCATCATCTGCAAATGGGGCCGGAATGGACATTCGCGCAATCCTCATGGGGGTGTTCTTCGCGGTGATGTGGGCCTCGGCCTTCACCTCGACCCGCATGATCGTGACCGAGGCGCCGCCGCTGTTCGCCCTTGCCCTGCGTTTCGCCATGTCCGGGGCGGCGGCCTTCGTCATCGCCCTCGCGATGGGCGAGACCTGGCGGGCCCTGACCCGCGCCCAATGGCGGGCCGTGGTGATCCTGGGCCTGTGCCAGAACGCGCTTTACCTGGGGCTGAACTGGGTGGCGATGCAGTGGATCGAGGCGGGACTGGCCTCGATCATCGCAGCCACCATGCCGCTGATCGTGGCGATGCTGGGCTGGTCCCTGTTCGGCGAAAGGCTGCGGCCAATGGGCGTCCTGGGCTTGGCCCTGGGGCTGGCGGGCGTGGCGATCATCATGGGCGCGCGGCTGCAGGGCGGGGGCAGCGATCCGGTCGGCATCGTGATGTGCTTTGCCGCGGCCCTGGCGCTGGCCGTGGCCACGCTGACGGTGCGCGGCGCCAGTTCCGGCGGCAACGTGATGATGATCGTGGGCCTGCAGATGCTGGTCGGGTCCGCGACCCTGTGGATCGTCGCGCCCTTGGTCGAGGATTTCCGGGTCGATCTTCATCCGCGGCTGGTCTGGGCCTTTCTTTATACGGTGATCGTGCCGGGGCTGGTTGCGACCTGGATCTGGTTCAAGCTGGTGGGCCGCATCGGCGCGGTCCGTGCGGCGACCTTTCATTTCCTGACGCCCTTCTTCGGCGTCGCGACCGGCGCGCTGCTCTTGGGCGAGGAACTGGCGGCGGGCGACGTGATCGGCGTGGGGGTCATCATGGCAGGCATCCTGGCGGTGCAACTGTCCAAGGCGCCTGCCCCGGTGGTGCCCGTCCGGCGCCCGCCCCCCGCCTGAGGCGCGGGAACGGCCAACCCCGCTGCGGCGTTGATTTTCATGGAATGTTCACCATCTAGGACCCATGCGCGCCGATCAGATCCTGCACCCCACCCCGGCCGGTCTTTATTGCCCCCCCGGTGACTTCTACATCGACCCGGTCCGTCCGGTGCATCGCGCGCTGATCACTCATGGCCATGGCGACCATGCCCGGTCGGGGCACGGCGCGGTCCTTGCCACCCGCCAGACGCTGGAGATCATGGCGATCCGCTATGGCGAGGATTTCGCGGGTCAGCGTCAGGCGGCGGACGAGCCGCTGAGGATCGGCGACACCACCGTCAGCTTCCACCCGGCGGGCCATATCCTTGGATCAGCGCAGATCGCCGTGCAGCCGGACCGCGGCCCCAAAATCGTCGTTTCGGGCGATTACTGCCGCCACCCGAATCCGGTCAGCGCGCCTTATGAACCCGTGCCCTGCGACATCTTCGTGACCGAGGCGACCTTTGGCCTGCCGGTTTTTCGCCATCCCGACCCGGCGGGCGAGATGACCCGCCTGCTGGCGAGCATGGCCGAGTTTCCCGAACGCCACCACCTGATCGGCGCCTATGCCCTGGGCAAGGCGCAGCGGCTGATCATGCTGGCGCGGCAGGCGGGGATCGACGGACCTATCGCGATCCACGGCGCGCTGCAACGCTTGTGCGATTACCATCTGGAACAGGGCATCGACCTTGGCCCCCTGGTCCCCGCCACCGCGAAACAGGTGGACGCGCAACTGGTGATCGCGCCGCCTTCGGCCTTTGCATCCGCTTGGGTGCAGCGGTTCCGCGACCCCGTCATCGGCTTTGCGTCCGGCTGGATGGCGGTGCGGGCGCGTGCCAGGCAAAGGGGCGTCGAACTTCCCCTGGTGATCAGCGACCATGTGGACTGGCCGCAGGTGACGCGAACCATCCGTGAACTGGCCCCCCAGGAAGTCTGGATCACCCACGGGGCCGAGGACGGGCTGATGCGGTGGTGCGAATTGCAGGGAATCCCGGCCCGCCCGCTGCGCCTTGTCGGATACGAGGACGAGCCGGAATGAGAGCCTTCGCGAATCTTCTGGAACGCCTGGCCTTCACGCCCGCGCGCAATGCCAAGCTGCGGCTTCTGCGGCATTACCTGGAACAGACGCCCGACCCCGATCGGGGCTATGCCCTGGCCGCCCTGACGGGCGATCTGAAGCTGCGCACCGTGACGCCCGGCCTGTTGCGCGGGCTGATGGTGGAACGCGTGGACGAACAGCTTTTCGCGATGTCCTATGATTTTGTGGGCGATCTGGCCGAAACCATCGCCTTGTTGTGGGACACGGACCGGAACGAGGACGTGCCCTTGACCCAGGCGGTGGCGCTGCTGTCGGAAACCGGCAAGGCGGGCCTGCCCGCGGCCATCGCCACGATGCTGGACCGGCTGGGTCCGTCGCAGCGCCTTGCCTTCCTGAAGCTTGCCACGGGCAACATGCGCATCGGCCTGTCGGCCCGCATGGCGCGCATGGCCTTGGCGGATATGGGCGATCCCGACGTGGCCCAGATCGAGGAGATCTGGCACGGGCTGACCCCGCCCTATCAGCCCTTGTTCGACTGGATCGCGGGCGGCACGCGTCCCGAACATGCCGCCCGTGCGCCTTTCCGCCCGGTGATGCTGTCCACGCCGGTCGATCTGGACCAGCTTGGGGCCTTCGATCCCGCCGATTATGTCGCGGAATGGAAATGGGACGGCATCCGCGTGCAGGCGATCAACGACGGCGGGGTGCGCAGGCTCTATTCCCGCACCGGAGAGGATATCAGCAACAGCTTTCCCGACCTGATCGAGGCGCTGAACTTCGACGGCACTGTGGACGGTGAACTGTTGGTCAGGCGCGGCGAGGATGTCGCGGTCTTCGGCGACCTGCAAAAGCGGCTTGGCCGCAAGCAGGTGGGACGCGGGATGCTGGAAAGCCACCCTGCCGGTCTGCGCGTTTATGACCTGATGATCTGGCAGGGCCGCGATCTTCGTGAACTGCCGCTGATGGAACGACGCGCCGTGCTGGAAGGCGCGGATTTCGGCAGCAACCGCATCGACGTGTCGCCCCTGCTGGATTTCACCACCTGGGACGATCTGGCGGCCCTGCGCGCCGATCCCCCGGCGGCGGTGATCGAGGGCGTGATGATCAAGCGCCGCGACAGCCCTTACGTCGGCGGGCGCCCGCGCGGGCCGTGGTTCAAGTGGAAGCGCGATCCTCATGTGGTCGACGCCGTCCTGCTTTATGCGCAGCGCGGCCATGGCAAGCGGTCGGGCTTCTACAGCGATTTCACCTTCGGCCTGTGGGAGGCGGACCAGCTTGTCCCGGTCGGCAAGGCCTATTTCGGCTTCACCGACGAGGAACTGCGCGAACTGGACCGCTTTGTGAGGAACAACACCACCGAACGCTTTGGCCCGGTCCGGTCAGTCGCGCCCAAGCTGGTGCTTGAGGTCGCCTTCGAGGGGCTGAACGCATCCGGCCGCCACAAGTCGGGCGTCGCCATGCGCTTTCCCCGCATCAGCCGCATCCGCTGGGACAAGCCCGCGTCCGAGGCCGATCACTTGTCCACGCTGAAGGCCATGATCCCGTGACCCTTCCGCCCGAATTCCAGGACTGGTTCGCAGCCCAGGGCTGGCAGCCCCATCCGCACCAACTGGACCTTCTGGCGGCCCAGGGCGACACGCTGCTGATCGCGCCGACCGGGGGCGGCAAGACGCTGGCAGGCTTCCTGCCCTCGCTGGTCGACCTGAAGGACGGGCACAAGGGGCTGCACACGCTCTATGTCTCGCCCCTGAAAGCGCTGACGGCGGATATCGCGCGCAACCTGGCGCGCCCGGTGGCCGAGCTGAACCTGCCAGTCAGGGTCGAGGATCGGACAGGCGACACCCGATCCTCGCAACGCGCGCGCCAACGGGTCGATCCGCCGCAGATCCTGCTGACCACGCCGGAATCGCTGGCCTTGATGCTGTCCTATGAGCAGGCGCCGCAGATCTTCGGCAGTTTGCGCCGCGTGGTGCTGGACGAATTGCACGCGCTTGCGGAAAACAAGCGCGGCGACCAGTTGATGCTGTGCCTGGCGCGGCTGCGGAGCCTGGCCCCCGGCCTGACCGCCACCGGCCTGTCCGCCACGGTCGAGGATCCGCGCGCCTTGGCCGATTTCATGGGCGGCGCGGCGATTATCCATGCCGATCCCGGCCCTGAACCCGACATTGCCATGCTGGCCACCGCCCGCCCCGCGCCTTGGTCCGGCGGAGGCGGCCATTACGCCGTCCCCGAGGTTCTGGCCGAGATCAGGCAGGCCCGCACCACCATCATCTTCATCAACACCCGCGCCCAGGCCGAACTGTTCTTCCAGGCCCTGTGGGCCGCCAATGACGACAACCTGCCCATCGGGTTGCACCACGGAAGCCTTGCCCGCGAGGCGCGGCAACGGGTCGAGGCCGCGATGGCCGCAGGGGAACTGCGCGCCGTTGTCGCGACGGGCAGTCTGGATCTGGGCATCGACTGGGGCGCGGTCGATCTGGTGATCCAGGTCGGCGCGCCCAAGAACGTCAAGCGGCTGGTCCAGCGGATCGGGCGGGCGAACCACCGCTATAACGCGCCCTCGCGCGCGCGCATCGTGCCGGCCAACCGCTTCGAGGTGGTCGAATGCATCGCGGCCCTTGAAGCCGTCCACGAGCATGATCTTGACGGCGATCCGCGCGGCCCCGGCCCCTTGGACGTGCTGTGCCAGCATATCCTGCTGACGGCCTGCGCGGGACCCTTCGATGCCGACGCACTGCTGGCCGAGGTACGCACCGCCGGACCTTATCGCGGGCTGACGCGGGCGCAGTTCGACGACTGCCTGGATTTCGCGGCAACCGGGGGATACGCGCTGCGCGCCTATGACCGCTGGCAGCGGCTGATGCAGCGCGACGGTCTATGGCGGCTGCGCGATCCGCGCGCCGTGCGCGAGTTGCGCATGAACGTGGGCACCATCGTCGAGGCTGAAATGCTGAAGGTCCGGTTCCGGCGCGGCGGCGGCCTGCTGGGCGAGGTCGAGGAAGGCTTTGCCGCGACCCTGGTGCCCGGCGACACCTTCCTGATCGGCGGGCAGACCGTCAGGTACGACGCCCTGCGCGAGATGGTGGTCGAGGTGACGAAGCAGCCGACCCGGCAACCACGGATCGCGCTGTATTCCGGAATGAAGCTGGCGACATCCACGCAATTGTCGCACCGGGTCCAGGCGCTGGTCGGCGACCGGTCGCGCCACTGGGTTCTGCCCCCCGACACCGCCGACTGGCTGGCGCTGCAGGAAAAGATCAGCACGCTGCCGCAGCCCGGCGTGCTGCTGAGCGAAAGCTTTCCCTTCCAGGGCAAGTGGCACTTCGCCCTTTATGGCTTCGCCGGGCGCAACGCGCTGCAGACGCTGAGCCTGCTGATGACGAAGACGATGGAGGATGCGGGCCTTGGCCCCCTTGGCTTCATCGCGACCGACTATGCGCTGCTGATCTGGTCGTTGGATGCAGTGACCGATCCCGCGCCCTTGCTGGATCGCGAAGCGCTGCGCGCGGGCTTGGGCGACTGGCTGGGGGGCAATGCCGTGATGAAGCGGACCTTCAAGAATGTCGCCGTGATCTCGGGCCTGATCCAGCGGAACATGCCGGGGCAGCGCAAGTCGGGCAAGCAGGCGACCTTTTCCAGCGACATTCTTTACGATACCTTGCGCCGCTATGACCCCGACCACCTGCTGCTGCGCATCACCGCGGACGAGGCGCGGCGGGGCCTTGTCGACTTCGACCGGATCGAGGAGATGCTGGACCATTCGCCACATCACGACCACCGCATGACCGGCCGCGTCACGCCGCTGGCCGCGCCCTTGCTGCTGGAATACGGCCGCGTGCCGATCACCGGCGCGGGCCGCGACCGCATGGCCGAGGCCGAGGCCCAGGCCCTGATGGCCGAGGCGGGGCTGGCGTGACCCACGCCTTCGACTTTGCAGGCCACGCGCTCGAGGCGCGGCCGTCCGGCGCCCTGTTCTGGCCTGAACGCCGCTGGCTGGTCGTGGCCGACCTGCACCTGGGCAAGTCCGAACGGATGGCCCGGCGGGGCGGATCGCTGTTGCCCCCCTATGAGGTTCTGGCCACGTTGGACCGTCTGGAGGCCGAGATTGCGGCAACCGATCCCGAAGCGATCATCAGCCTGGGCGACGGCTTCGACGACGATGCCGCCGCGCTTGCGCTGCCCGACATGCTATGCGACCGGCTGCGCGGCATGGCTTGGAACCGCCGCTGGATCTGGGTCAGCGGCAATCATGATCCTTCCCCGGTCTGCCCGCGCCTGCCCGGAGAGACGGTGGACGAATTGGCCGACGGCCTGACCCTGCGCCACCAGGCGGGGCAGGGGCCGGATGTGTCGGGCCATTTCCACCCCTGTGTCAGGCTGGCCGGCGAACGGCGGCGCTGTTTCCTTGTCGGGCGCAACCACCTGATCCTGCCCGCCTTCGGCGCCTATACCGGCGGTCTTGCCATCGACAGTCCCGTGCTGGCGGGCCTGGTTCCGCAAGGCATTGCCATAGCCTGCGGCAACCGCGCCCTGGCGGTGCCTGTGGGCCACCCGATGCGCAGCGGAACATCGCGCCGCAGGTCATGAAAAAGCCGGGCCGCCGCGGGCGCCCGGCTTTTCATCCGTGGACAGGACCGGTGTCAGAAGCTGAAGTTCACGCCGACCTTGACGTTGTGATGCTCGGGCGTGGCGCGCGTCACGATCGTCTGGTCGCCAGGAACATCATAGCTGACCTCGGTCTTGCCGAAGTTGCGATACTGCCATTCCGCAAAGATCGACAGGTTGTCGCGCAACTTCCGCTCGACCCCAAGACCAAGCGAGTAGCCGGTGTCGGAATAGCTTTCAGTGATGCTGTCGTCCGATCCGCCCAACTTGTAGTCGAAGTCGCCATGAACGATCCCCGCCGTCCCATAGACCAGGGTTTGCGGATCGACGCTGTAGCCCGTCTTGAACTGCAAGCCGGCGATGTAGTTGACCGAAGATTCGACATCGATGCCGACACCGTCCACGCTGACCCGGTCCGAAGCATCGATGCTGCCGCCCTCGACCCACAGTTCGGGACCGAAGACCCAGTTGCCGCGCTGCCAGCGATAGCCCGCATGAAGGCCTGCGTTCAGCCCCTTGAGGTCGACATTGCCCAGGTCGTTCGCGCGCTCGATCAAGGTTCCGCCTTCGATCAGGTCCAGCCCGATCTCATCGTCGCCGCCGAAGGCGTAGCCGATCGAACCGCCGGCATATCCTCCAGCCCAGGTGCCGACAGGCGTTGCTTCGATGACCGGGGCAGCCACCACCGGATCGGCAACAGGGGCGATATAGCCCCCGGCAAGGGCGCCCGATGTGCCTGACATCAGGCCGAGGGCGGAAATCGCCAGGAACGAGGAATGACGCATCTGATGCTCCTTCTTTCAGGAAATCCCAATCGCAGCACCGATCGCCCCGTCGAACAAGGGGTTTAGCGCAATTTGTCTGTCACGCGATCATACATCCTATACGTGTGGACCGGAACCCCGCGCCTTGAACAAAGGCGCGGCATTTCCGCAACAGCGTCAGGTGTCCAGGTTCTCGACGCTCAGCGCGTTCTGCTGGATGAACTCGCGCCGTGGTTCGACCACGTCGCCCATCAGCTTGGTGAACAGATCCTCGGCCTCGGCCACGTCCTCGACCCGGACCTGCAGCATGGTGCGCGCGACCGGATCAAGCGTGGTTTCCCACAACTGCTCGGGGTTCATCTCGCCCAGGCCCTTGTAGCGTTGCAGCGACAGGCCCTTTTCGCCTTCCAGGAAGATCGCCTGCAGCAGCCCCAGCGGCCCGAAGATCGGCTGGTCGCGGTCCTTGCGCACCAGGCGGGCGGGCTGGCCATAGATGTCCTGCAGGGCCTGCGTCATCTCGCCCAGGCGGCGGCTTTCGGCGCTGCGCAGCATCTGCCCGTCCAGGGTCCGGCTTTCCTCGACCCCGCGCAGGGTGCGCGTCAGGCGGATCCCTGCATCCTGTGTGGGACGGCCAGTCCAGCCGCGTTCGTATTCCTCGGCGATAAGGTCCAGCCGGGCGGCCACCGCATCGGCTGCGCCTTGCGCGTCCTGATCGACGCGACCCGGCAGCAGGGCACCGGCGATGGCTGCCTGCTCGGTGACATGGGGCGGATAATGCGTGGGATAGGCGCGCAGCAGGCGACGGGCGATCCGCGCCTCGCCGACAACGCGGGCCAGGTCGGCGCCCACGATTTCTTCACCCGAACCAAGCTTCAGCGCCGCGCCCTCGACCCCCTGCTGGATCAGGTAATCCTCGAGCGCGGCTTCGTCCTTGAGGTAAACTTCGGACCGGCCGCGCGACACCTTATACAGCGGCGGCTGCGCGATATACAGGTGGCCCGCGTCGATCAGTTCCGGCATCTGCCGGAAGAAGAAGGTCAGCAGCAGCGTGCGGATATGCGCGCCGTCGACGTCGGCATCGGTCATGATGACGATCTTGTGGTAGCGCAGCTTGTTCAGGTTGAATTCGTCCCGCCCGATCCCCGTGCCAAGCGCGGTGATCAGCGTGCCGATCATTTCGGACGACAGCATCCGGTCGAATCGCGCCCGTTCCACGTTCAGGATCTTGCCTCGCAGGGGCAGCACCGCCTGGTTCTGGCGCGACCGGCCCTGCTTGGCGGACCCACCGGCCGAGTCACCCTCGACGATGAACAGTTCCGACAGCGCCGGATCCTTTTCCTGGCAATCGGCCAGCTTGCCGGGCAGCGAGGCCACGTCCATCGCCGTCTTGCGGCGCGTCAGTTCGCGGGCCTTGCGGGCGGCTTCGCGGGCCAGGGCGGCCTCGATGATCTTGCCGACGATGGACTTGGCCTCGGTCGGGTTTTCCTCGAACCACTCGGCCAGCTTTTCGCCCACCAGGTTCTCGACCGCCGGGCGCACCTCGCTGGAGACCAGCTTGTCCTTGGTCTGGCTGGAGAACTTGGGATCGGGCACCTTCACGGACAGCACGCAGGTCAGGCCTTCGCGCGCGTCGTCGCCGGTGAAGTCCACCTTTTCCCGTTTCGCGATGCCGCTGTCCTGAGCGTATTTGCCGATCACGCGCGTCAACGCGCCGCGGAAGCCCGCCAGATGCGTGCCGCCGTCGCGCTGAGGAATGTTGTTGGTGAAGGGCAGCACGGTTTCGTGGTAGCTGTCGTTCCACCACATCGCGACCTCGACCCCGATGCCGTTGCGCTCGCCGGCCATGAAGATCGGCTCGGGCATGACGGCGGTCTTGGAGCGGTCGAGGAACTTCACGAATTCCCGCACGCCGCCTTCGTAGAAAAGCTCGGTCTTCTGGACCTCGGCATGACGCTCGTCTTCCAGGATGATGCGGACGCCGCTGTTCAGGAAGGCCAGTTCCCGCAGACGGTTTTCCAGCGTCTTGTAGACATAATCGAGGTTGCTGAACGTGCCGGCCGGATCGTTGGTCTTGGCCGATGCCAGGAACCGCACCTCGGTGCCCTTCTCGCCCGGCGCGGCATCGCCCACCACGCGCAGATGCTCGACCGTGTCGCCATGTTCGAAGCGCGCGTAATGTTCCTTGCCGTTGCGCCACACGCGCAGTTCCAGCCAGTCCGACAGCGCGTTCACGACCGACACGCCCACCCCGTGCAACCCGCCCGAGACCTTGTAGCTGTTCTGGTCGAACTTCCCGCCCGCGTGAAGCTGGGTCATGATGACCTCGGCCGCGGAAACGCCTTCGCCGGCATGGATGTCGGTGGGAATGCCGCGGCCGTTGTCCCGGACCGAGACGCTGCTGTCGGCGTGGATTTTCACCTTCACATAATCAGCATGGCCGGCCAAAGCCTCGTCGATGCCGTTGTCGACGACCTCGTAGACCATGTGATGCAGGCCCGACCCGTCATCGGTATCGCCGATATACATGCCGGGCCGCTTCCTGACGGCTTCCAACCCTTTGAGAACCTTGATGGAATCAGCGCCGTATTCGGCGGTCTGCGGGATCGTGTCGGCCATGGGTGAAATTGTCCTGTTCCTGTGCAGCCGATATAAGCATCCGGCAGGGGAAAGTCACGGGAAAGACGGGATTTTATTGCGATTCCGGCAGGGTTCAGCCGGCAATTTCGCGGGCCGCGGACAACCCGTCCGTCTTTGCCACCCCCAACCGGCGGGCACGGGGTCCGAAGGCGTCGAAAAGTTCGGGGCCGGTCCCGGTCAGCAGGCTTTGCGCGGGCAGGCCGCAGATGCGGTCGTAAAGCGCCGCGCGCCGGTCGGCATCCAGATGGGCCGCGACCTCGTCCAGCAGCAGCACGACCGGCTGGCCAGACAGCGCGCGGGCATTGGCCAGCACCAGCGACAAGAGCAGCGCTTTCTGTTCCCCGGTCGAGGACAGCGCGGCAGGCATGTCCTGCGGTCCCCAATGCGCGCCCAGGTCGGCGCGGTGCGGCCCGGACAGGCTGCGGCCCGCCGCCATGTCGCGCGAACGCATGGCGGACAGGCGATCGGCGATGCTGTCGGGGTCGGGGTCGTTGGCCTGACCTTCGCCCGGCAGCAGCAGCAGGGTCGCGGCGGGAAAATCGCCATCGTCCTGCGCGGCCATGATCGCCGTCAGTGCCCCTTGGCGATTGCGGGTCAGGGCCGCGCCCGCATCGCCCATCTGGGCTTCCAACGCACGATACCAGCCCGGATCCGCGATCTGGTCCTTCAGCAGGCGGTTGCGTTCGCGCATCGCTTTGTCATAGGTCAGCGCCAGATCCGCATGGTCGGGAAACAGCGACAGCGTCACGCGGTCCAGAAAGCGCCGCCGCGCCTCGGGCGGGTCGGACCACAGCCGGTCCATCGCGGGAACCAGCCAGATGATGCGCAGCAGGCGGCCAAGCGCGGTCTGCGCCACCGGCTTGTCGTCGATTGCAACGCCGCGCGGCTGGCCGGGCGGTGCCTGCGTTTCAATGGCGTGATCGCCCAGGGCCGCGTGGATCCGCCAGCCCGCGCCGGGGCCCTGCCGCGCCTGTTCGGGGGCAGGGGCCGCGCGCAAGCCGCGGCCGGGGGCCAGCATGGACACGGCTTCCAGAATATTCGTCTTGCCCGATCCGTTCGGGCCAAAGATCGCCAGCGGCTGATCGTTCAGGTCCAGGTCAAGCCGGGACCATGACCGGAACTGCGCCAGCGAAACCTGCCTCAGCGTCACACGCGCATCGGCATGACGACATAAACCGCGCTCTGGTCCCCGCCTTCGCGGATCAGCGCGGCATCGCCCGAGCCGTTGAACATGAACACCGCATTGTCGCGATCCACCTGGCTGGCGATTTCCTGCAGGTACTTGGCGTTGAAGCCGATCTCCAGCGGGTCATCGGCATAGGCCACGATCAGTTCCTCCTCGGCCGCGCCCGCATCGGGGGCATTGACCGACAGGATCAGCCGGTCCTGGTCAAGGGCCAGCTTGACCGCGCGCGACCGTTCGCTGCTGACCGTCGCCACCCTGTCCACCGCGCGGGCAAAGTCGGTCGCATCGACCTCCAGCTTGCGGCTGTTGTTCAGGGGGATCACGCGCGAGTAATCGGGGAATGTCCCGTCGATCACCTTCGAGGTCAGCGTCAGCGTGGGCGTGGCGAAGCGCACCTTGGTCTCGCTGACCGACACCGCGATATCGGTATCGTCGTCGTCCAGCAGCTTGCGCAATTCGGCCACGGTCTTGCGCGGCACGATCACGCCCGGCATTTCGTCCGCGCCCACCGGCAGGGGCGCGTCGATCCGCGCCAGGCGGTGCCCGTCGGTCGCCACGCAGCGCAGCATCGGCTGGCCGTCAACCTGGGCCACATGCATGTAGACGCCGTTCAGGTAATAGCGCGTTTCCTCGGTCGATATCGCGAACTTGGCCTTGTCGAACAGCCGGCGCAGCATGTCGGCCTTGGCCTTGAAATTGGCGCTGTATTCGGACGACGCCATGACGGGGAAATCCTCGCGCGGCAGCGTGGCCAGGCTGAAGCTGGACCGCCCCGCCTGCACCGACAGCCGTCCGGCCGCATCGTCGCTGCTGATCTGCACCAGGGCGCCGTCCGGCAGCTTGCGCGCGATCTCGTTCAGCATGACCGCGCTGACGGTGGTGGCGCCGGGGCGTTCCACCTGGGCAGGGGCTTGATCCACGACCTCGGTGTCCAGGTCGGTGGCCCGGAAGCTGACGCCGTCGGGCGTGGCCTCGATCAGGACGTTTGCCAGGATCGGGATGGTGTTGCGACGTTCCACAACCGACTGGGCCTGAGAGACGGCCTTGACCAGAACCGCGCGCTCGATCGAGAATTTCATCGCATTTCCCTGTGCCTGTGGCCATCCCGGCCCGTAAACGGACCTGATTTGTAACCAGCCCTGCGGATGCTCACAAGGGTTTCGTCATTCTGAATTGTGTAACCCCGAGATGATTCCCGGGGTTACATATCGGTTTCTGTCCTGTAGGATGGCTTTGTCTATCGACGAACCTTCAAAAGGTTGCCCCGTAACGTTGGCGCGTTGCGGGGCGTTCTTTGACTTCGGCAGCGAAGTCATAGCGTCTCGCCATCAGCATCAGGTCAACGACCCAATGCCGCGACCGCGACGAAAAGCTGCGCGATCATCAGGATCAGCATGGCGTCTTCATACGTCATTGCCTCTCCTTTCTGCATGCATCTCGGGTTTCTAAGCTTACTGCCCGGCCAAGACCTTGAGAGGCTGCGTCACCGGCCGATAAGCTGCCGACACCTCAAAGTATCTAGCCCTGCGGATGCTCACAAGCGTTTCCTGTGTCAGGCTTCCAGCAGGCGCTTCAGCAGGGCGACATCCTCGGCCAGAGCGTGATCCTCGGTCACCAGCTCCTCGACCTTGCGGATGCCGTGCATGATCGTGGTGTGGTCGCGCCCGCCGAAGCGGCGGCCGATTTCCGGCAGGCTGCGGCTGGTCAGCTGCTTGGACAGATACATGGCGATCTGGCGCGGACGGGCGACGTTTCGGGCGCGCTTGGGGCCCACCATGTCGGCCAGGCGGATGTTGTAGTGTTCGGCAACCTTGCGCTGGATGTCGTCGATGGAGATCTTGCGGTCGTTGGTGCGCAGGATGTCGGCCAGGCATTCCTGCGCGACTTCCAGCGTGATCTCGCGGCGCAGAAGGCTGGCATGAGCGAACAGGCGCTGCAGCGCGCCTTCCAGCACGCGGACGTTGGTGGTGATACGGTGCGCCAGGAATTCCAGCACGCCCGCGCCGATCTCCAGGTCAGGCTGCTGGGTGCGGAACACCTCGGTCTTGGATTGCAGGATGCCCAGGCGCAGTTCGTAGGTCGTGGGATGCACGTCCACGATCAGGCCCGAAGACAGGCGCGACTTGATGCGTTCCTCGAGGCCCTTGATCTCGGCAGGCGCCCGGTCGGCGGAAATGACGATCTGCTTGCCCTGATCGACCAGGGCATTGAAGGTATGAAAGAATTCTTCCTGCGTGCTGTCCTTGCCGGCGATGAACTGCACGTCGTCGACCATCAGCATGTTCACGTTGCGGAACATGCCCTTGAAATCCATGATCGTGCTTTCGCGCAGCGCCTGGACGAAGCGGTACATGAACTGTTCGGCAGAGAGATACAGCACCTGCGCCATCGGGTGGCGGCGGTGATATTCATGGGCGATGGCGTGCATCAGGTGGGTCTTGCCCAGGCCCACGCCGCCATACAGGAACAGCGGGTTGAAGCCAACGGGACCGCCCTCGGCCACGCGGCGCGCGGCGGCATGGGCCAGTTCGTTGGGCTTGCCCACGACGAAATTGCCAAAGGTATAGCGGGGATCCAACGGGGCGCCCAGGTCGGTGCGACCCACGCGGGCCGTGGCCGGGGCTGCGGCCGATGCCACGGGTCGGGCCGGCTTTGCCGGGGCGGCAGGGGCTGCGGCGCGGGCACGGCCGGGGGCGGTCTGCGGCACCACCTCGAAGCGCAGGCGTTCTACGGGGGCGCCGTGGCGGCTGAGTTCGCCCAGGATGTCCTTGGCGAAATGGCGGTTCACCCAGTCCGAGATGAAGCGCGTGGGGCTGGCGAAATGGGCGATGCCCTCGTCCACGCCCGTCAGGCGCAGGGGCTTGATCCAGTGGTTGAAGTTGTTCGGCCCCACGCTTGTCTCAAGCGCGGCGCATGCCTGTCCCCAGATCTCGTCCATGGTCTTGCCCTATCTATCCTGTCCCCAGCCTTCGCCGGACCTTCCGGCGAAACAGGATCCGCGACGCGCATCGGAACGGCGGAACTGCGGCAACACCCCACCCTGCGGCCCCAGCGGGCCGCCTGACGGGGCTTTCGCCCAAGATCCCATCCAAGACACGGGCATCCGCGCAGCCGGTGGCAGCCGTCTGCAAGAAACCCGAGGGCCATGAAAAAGGCGCCTGTTGCCTTCTGGCCCGACCGGTTCTGCGAGCCCTTTCGGATTCGCGGGCAACCGGCCCGTCCCCCAACGCTGCGACGTGAATCGCCCCATGACGTTAGCAATGGCGCGGCGGCTGCTGCAACCGAACTATCTGCTTGACAGAAGCTTTGCCCAAACGAATCTGGCAAGGCCTTTGACTCATAAGGAAAGAATCCTGAACGCCTTGATATGTAGGCATTTTTGCAACATTTGCAGATGCAGAAACAAAAAACGGGCGCGGATTTTCATCCCCGCCCGAGCATCATTTGGGACCCCGCAGGACCCGCGATTCCAGCAAGATCCGGGCCGGATCCGGCCCTGGAATCAGACCGCGGAAAGGGCCTTCACGCGCGACGCGAGGCGCGAGATTTTCCGCGATGCAGTATTCTTGTGGACCACGCCCTTGGTCACGCCGCGCATGAGTTCGGGCTGGGCCGCCTGAAGCGCCGCCTTGGCTTCATCGGCATTGCCCGAGGCGATGGCTTCTTCCACCTTGCGCAGGAAGGTCCGGATGCGCGAGCGGCGGGCCTTGTTCACGTCGGTGCGGCGCTCGATCTGGCGGGCGCGTTTCTTGGACTGGGGCGTATTGGCCATGGGTTCTTGATCCTATCGGTCTTTCAGCGTTTCGATCGCGCAAAAGACCCAAGACCCCGCCTTCCGGAAAAGACGGTCATGATTCTTGCCTAAGCGGGCCCACGCGCATGTAAGCCGGGGCGTATAGGGCATGGCACCCGAAAAGGAAAGACCGAAAAGAACGGCTTGAATCAGCGGTCCCGGAACTGGGCTTCGCGCTTTTCCAGGAATGCGGCCATGCCTTCCTTCTGATCCTCGGTCGAGAACAGCGCCTGGAAGTTGCGCCGCTCAAACAGGATACCTTCGGTCATGCTGGTCTCATAGGCGCGGTTGACGGATTCCTTTGCCGCCTTGACCGAGATCTGGGATTTCTCGGCGATCTTGCGGGCGGCCGCCATGGCCTCGGGGATCAGCTTGGCGGCGGGGACCACGCGGCTGACCAGGCCCGACCGCTCGGCCTCGGCGGCGTCCATGAAGCGGCCGGTCAGGTGCATGTCCATGGCCTTGGACTTGCCCACGAAGCGGGTCAGGCGCTGCGTGCCGCCGATCCCCGCGATGACGCCCAGGTTGATTTCCGGCTGGCCGAACTTGGCGGTGTCGGATGCGATGATGAAGTCGCAGATCATCGCCAGCTCGCAGCCGCCGCCCAGGGCATAGCCGCTGACGGCGGCGATGATCGGCTTGCGGATGCGGGTGATGGCGTCGATCCGGGCGCCGAACAGATCCTCGTCATAGGCGTCGACAAAGGTCTTGGTCGCCATTTCCTTGATGTCGGCGCCGGCGGCGAAGGCCTTTTCGCTGCCGGTCAGCACGACGCAGCGGATCTTGTCGTTGCGGTCGGCGTCCGCCAGGGCCTGGCCCAGTTCGGTGATCAGGGCGGTGTTCAGCGCGTTCAGCGCCTCGGGGCGGTTCAGCCGGATCAGGGCGACGCTGTCCTCGATCTCGACGATGATGGTTTCATAGGCCATGGGCAGCGTCCCGTTGCAAAAGCGTTTTGCCGGACCCTATCAAACCTGCGGCGGGAAAGCCAAGCGCGCTACCGCTGGCAGCCGGGGCAGAAGAAGCTGGATCGCCCGCCCTGCACGATCCGCCGGATCGTGCCCGCGCAGCCCGGGGTGGGGCAGGGCGCGCCTTCGCGGTCATAGACGCGGAAGCTGTGCTGGAAATAGCCCAGTTCGCCGCTGGCCTGCCGGTGGTCGCGCAGGGACGACCCTCCCGCTGCGATGGCGTCCGTCAGCACGTCGCGGATATGGCCCACAAGCGCGGCGATCCGCGCGGCCCCGATGCGCCCCGCCGCCCGACGCGGGTCGATGCCCGCGCGGTGCAGCGCCTCGGAGACATAGATGTTGCCCAGGCCCGCGACGATCCGCTGGTCCAGCAGCGCCTGCTTGACCGGCACCCTGCGGCCCGCGAAGGCACCAGCCAGATAGGCGGGCGTGAAGGCCTCGTCGAAGGGTTCCGGCCCCAGGTGGTCCAGCAGCGGATGGGCCGACCCCTCGCGGATCAGATCCACCATGCCGAAACGGCGCGCATCGTTGAAGGTGATCGTGCTGCCCCCGTCCGTCACCAGCACCACATGATCGTGACGCGGCAGGATCGCCGGGTCGCGGTGGAAATCGCCCAATGACCCCCCCTGGACCAGCATCCGCCCGGACATGCCCAGATGCATCAGCAGCGTGCCGCCCCGGTCCAAGTCGGCCAGCAGGTACTTCGACCGGCGCCGCAGGGCGGTGACCGTGGCGCCCGTCAGGACCTGCACAAGATCCACCGGCATCGGCCATCGCAGGTCGGGGCGGCGAACCTCGGCGCGCGCAATGCGTTGTCCTTCCAGGTGCGGCAACAGGCCGCGGCGGACGGTTTCGACTTCGGGCAGTTCTGGCAATCTGGTCCCTTTCGATCCATTGTGCGCCGCGCGGGCCGGGCTTATCTGGCGATGAAACAGCGGATCGGCAAGCGGATGAGCGACAAGAAGCAGACCCATTTCGGTTTCCGGACCGTGGACGAAGATGCCAAGGCCAGCATGGTCCACGGCGTCTTTTCCAGCGTCGCGTCGCGCTACGACTTGATGAACGACCTGATGAGCGCGGGCATCCACCGCGTCTGGAAGAACGCCATGATGGACTGGCTGGCCCCGCGCGACGGCCAGCACCTGCTGGACGTGGCGGGCGGCACGGGCGACGTGGCCTTCCGCTTCCTGGATCGCGCGCCGGGTGGGCGCGTCACCGTCTGCGACATGACCGAATCCATGCTGGTCGAAGGGCGAAAGCGCGCCGACGCGGTGGAAAAGGGCGACCGGCTGGCCTGGGTCACGGGCGATGCGATGGCGCTGCCCTTTGCCGATGCCAGCTTCGACCGCTACACGATCAGCTTCGGCATCCGCAACGTCACCCGCATCCCCGACGCCCTGGCCGAGGCTTACCGGGTCCTGAAACCCGGCGGGCGGCTGATGGTGCTGGAGTTCAGCCAGATCCCGGTGCCCGCGATGCAATGGGCCTACGACCGTTATTCCTTCAATGTCATCCCGGCGATGGGCCAGGCGGTGACGGGTGATCGCGACAGTTATCAATACCTGGTCGAATCGATCCGCAAGTTCCCCGACCAGGACACCTTCGCCGACATGATCCGGGCGGCGGGCTTCGGGCGCGTGCAGTATCGCAACCTGTCGATGGGCATTGCGGCGCTGCATTCCGGCTGGAAGCTGTAATGCGGGGTCCGCACAATCTTTTGCGCCTGATCCGCACGGGCGCCACGTTCGAGCGCACGGGCGCCATGAGCGCGGTGCTGGACGCGGTCGAGGCGCCGCCGCGCCTGCGCATCGCCGCCCGCGTGCTGGGCTGGCCCTTCCGCTGGCTGGGCTACAAGGGCGACCCGAACCTGCCGCCGATCACCCGCGCAATCACCGCGCTTGGACCGGCCTACATCAAGTTCGGACAGATCCTGTCGACCCGGGCCGATGTCGTGGGCATCGGGATGGCCAACCAGTTGCGGATGCTGCAGGACCGCTTGCCAGCCTTCCCGGCCGAGACGGCCAAGGAGATCATCCAGGCCGACCTGCGCCAGCCGGTGGATCTTCTGTTTTCCGAATTCTCGGAACCCGTGGCGGCGGCGTCCATCGCCCAGGTCCACCGTGCACGGGTCCGCGCCACCGGGCGCGAGGTCGCCGTCAAGGTGCTGCGCCCCGGCATCGGCGCGGCCTTCCGCCGCGATATCGACGCCTTCCACTTTGCCGCCGGGATCATCGAGATGCTGTCGCCGGGCAGCCGCCGCCTTCGCCCGCGCGAGGTGGTGCACCACTTCGAGGCGACTGTCACCGCCGAACAGGACATGCGGCTGGAAGCCGCCAACGCGTCCGAGTTCGCGGAAAACACCAAGGGCGATGCAGGCTTTTCCATTCCGCAGCCATTGTGGCACCTGTCCTCGCGCCGGGTGCTGACCTCGGACTGGGTGGAAGGGCTGCCGATGGGCGACCGGGCCGCCTTGGTGGCGGCGGGGCACGACACCGGCCGCATCGCCGCCCGGGTGATCCAGCTTTTCCTGCAGCACGCCCTGCGCGACGGCTTCTTCCATGCCGACATGCATCACGGCAACCTGAAGGTCGGGGCGAATGGCGACGTGCTGGCCTATGACTTCGGCATCATGGGCGAGATCGACGAATATACCCGCCGCATCTATGCCGAGATCCTCTATGGCTTCATCCAGCGGGACTACCGCCGCGTCGCCCGCGTCCATTTCGAGGCAGGCTATGTCCCCCGCGACCGCGACGAGGCGCAGTTCGCCCGCGCCCTGCGCGCCGTGGGCGAGCCGATCTTCGGGGTCAATGCCAGCCAGATCTCGATGGCGAACCTGCTGGCCTATCTGTTCGAGGTGACCGAACGCTTCGGGATGCAGACCCAGACCCAGCTGATCCTGCTGCAGCGCACCATGGTCGTGGTCGAGGGCGTGGCCCGGTCGGTCGATCCGAACCTGAACATCTGGGACGCGGCAAAGCCCGTTGTGTCAGACTACATCCGGTCGAATATCGGGCCCAAGGCGCTGGCTGGCGACATGGCCCGCGTGGCCCAGACCGTGGGACGCTATGGCCCGCTGCTGCCGCGCATCGTGGAACAGGCGCTGTGGGAACGCGCCCATCCCGAAGATGCGCGGCCGGCCCAGCCGGTCTTTATCAGGCGCGGCGCGCCGGGCTGGCTGACGGTCGTGCTGGCGCTTGGCGCCGGGGCCGCGCTTGGGATGTCGCTGGTCTGACGCCTTGTCGTCCAAGGCGCCCGGCCCGGCGTCCGCCCGCCAAGATGGGCCGATTGGCCGGATGGGGCAGGGCGTCACGCGCCCCGCTCGCGCCTGCCCCCCTTTGCCGGCGTCAGAAGCACAGGATCTCGGCTTCGGCCTCGGCGCGTTTCAACTGGGCCACGATCTCGGTCATCTGGGCCATGCTCTTGAACATGCCGGCCCGTTCGCCGTTCATCTGCTGCATCCGCAGAACGGTCTCTGCCTCGACATATTGCTCGAACGGCAGGACTTCGGCGATCTGGTCGATCGAGCAGGAACAGCGGTCCAGCATGTCCCGGGTCTGGCCGTTGCTGGCCATGCAGGCAAAGACATATTCGGCCCGCGCATTGGTCGGATAATCGTTGACCGCCTGCGCATGGACCGGCGCCCCCGCAACCAGGGCCGCCGCTACGCCGATCAAGACCCCCCTCATTGCAGCGTCATCCTGTTCAGATAGCCGGGTTCCGCCCCTTGGGTTTCCGCCCGGAATTCGCGGATGGGCTGCTTGGGATCGCCCAGCACGAAGGTCAGCGTCAGCGTCTGGAACCCGCCCATCCGCGCGCCGTTCGGGTCGTCGGCAAAGGGCGTGAAGCTGGCGACCGACTGCTGGCCCTGCTGGGTGATCTGGCCGCCGCGGAACAAGGCGTCCTTGATGCGGTTGCGGATATAGAAGGGGCTTCCTCCGGTCAGGCCGGCCATGTCGCGGGCCGTCTGTTCCAGGAAGAAGGTCAGCACCGGATCCCCGCCCGAGATGGGGAACGGCCCGATCTGCCGGGTGCGTCGGTCGGTCTTCTGGGTCAGTTGAAGAACCGGCTGCTGGTCTGACGGATCGATCGTTTCCGCCAAGGTGACGCTGCCGTTGTCGATGGGCAGGAAGCCGGGCTGTTCCGGTCCCTCGACATGGACCGTCCAGCGAAGTTCCTTTCCGTCCAGCGACCAGGGGCCGCGTTCGGCGAAGACCGCGTCCCCCGCCTCGCCGGCATGGGCATGGCCCGCGCCCAAAATCGACAGGCCCAGCCACAAAGCCGCGGCAATGGCTTTTCTCATCATGTTCCTCCCACTCCAGGGGTCAGAGTTGCGCCGCCCGCGGCCAAGGACAAGCCCGCCCCCCGGTGCATCGGCCTTTGGTCGCAGATCATGCCAGAATCCCGCCCAGCATCTCGGCCAACTCGGTTGGGCGCACGGGCTTTTCCATCAGATGCACCTGCATGGCCGCGCAACTGCGGGCGATCTGGGGATCGCGATGGGCGGTGATCATCACTGCGGGGATCGGCTGCCCCGCCCCTTGCCGCAGGGCCGCGATGGCGTGAACGCCAGTATCGCCGTTCTCCAGGTGGTAGTCGGCCAGGATCACGTCGGGCGGATCGTCGCCCATCGTCGCCAAGGCCTCGGCCGTGCCGCCGGCAAGGCGGGCCACCATGCCTAGCCGGTCGCGCAGGATCATTTCGTATCCCCGGCGCATCCCCTGGTCATTCTCGACCACCAGGGCCACGCGTCCGCGCAAAGGCAGAAGCGAGTTTTCGGGCCGGGGCGGCGCACCGACCTGTTCCTGGTCCACGACGGGCAGGCCCACACGGAAGACGGTGCCGCGCATGGCCTCGGAATCAAGGCGGATCGGGTGGTTCAGCTTGGCGCAGGCGCGGCGCACGATCGACAGGCCCAGCCCCATGCCAGGAGTGGCGGTGTCGTGGGACAGCCGCTGGAACTCATCGAAGATGCGATTGCGGTCCACCGCCGGGATGCCGACGCCGGTGTCGTAGACGCATAGCCAGCACATCCCGCCCCGCTTGCGCGCACCCACCACCACGCCGCCGCGATGGGTGTACTTGATCGCGTTCGAGACGAGGTTCTGAGCGATGCGGCGAAGAAAGACCGGGTCGCTTTCGACCACGGCATCGGTCGGCACAAAGGACAACCGCAGCCCTTTGGCCTCGGCCAGGGGCGCGTATTCGATGGCCAGCCTGCGGAACAATTCGCCCAAGGGGACCGGCTGGCGGTGGAACTCGATCCGTTGGCTGTCCAGGCGCGAGATGTCCAGAACGGCGTGCATCAGTTGTTCCACCGATTCGAAGGCACCCGAAAGCCGGTCGGTCAGTTCGCGCTGCTGGTCGTCCAGTTGCGTGTCGGCAAGCGCGGACAAAAACAGCCGCGCGGCCGAAAGCGGTTGCAGCAGGTCATGGCTGGCCGCGCGCAGGAAGCGGGTCTTGGACCGGTTCGCTTCCTCGGCGCCGGCACGGGCCACGGCCAGTTCGCGGTTGCGCTGCGACAGGTCGGCCAGCGCGCGTTCCAGGTCGCGGGTGCGGACCATCACCTCTTGTTCCAGGGCCACGGCGGCCTGGAACATCGACCAGGCCGAGCCGCGCGATTCCTCAAGCCTGTCGATGCGGTCGATCAGGACCTGGTTGATGCGGGCCAGCTTTTCGACCCGCCGTTCTGGACCGTCGTCGTCACGCAGCATGGGGATCACGCGGCATCGGGCGCCGCATCGGCATTGGGCATGAAGGCCAGGCCCACGAAGGTCTGGTTCACATGCATTCCGCTGTGCTGTTCGCCATAGGTGTTGAACCCGGCCACGCGATAGCGGGTCAACAGTTCCGACATCTGGTCGCGCAGCCCTTCGCGTTCCAGGGCCAGGCGGCGCAGGATGCAGTCGAAACCCAGCACCATCAGCGGCGGTCGGGGCAGGGCGGCCAGGGCCTCGGCAAAGCCCTGCGTCATGTCCTCGGCCCGGCCAAGGGTCAGGACGGTGCCGGTGTCGATGGCCGACATCAGCGACAGGCCCCCATCCTCGGTCTGGGCACTGATGGCGCGGACATGGTGATGCCGGCCCATCCGCAGCAGCAGCGGGTGGCGGGCGAATTCGCTGGGCGTCAGGGCGTCGGTGGCGATGCCGGTCAGGCGGGCATATTCCTCGGCCGCGGGTTCGGCGTTCAGTTCCAGGATGCGGCGCTTTTCGGGGATCGCGGCGGTCACCACGACCCGGGTCGCCGTAGGGCTGAAATGGGCAAAGGTCACCTCGCTGACCGAAAGGTCGGTTTCCACCAGCAGGAAGATCGCGGCATTGGTGACGACCTGCCCGTTGGCCAGAAGCCAGGTCTGCTTGAAGGACAGCCCGTCGCCCGCCGATCCGCCCAGCGTCGGGACCGAGGGCAGGGCCGCATCGATGGTGGCCACAAGCGCGTCTTCCTGCCCCGCCAGCCCGTCCACCAGCAGCAGCCCGAACAGCGACCGCTGCGGATCGGGACCAAAGCCCGCCTGCAACCGGCGCAGCGCCGCCATCCAGTCCGACACCGGAAGCGCGTCCAGCCGCGGCAGCACCAGGGTCGAGGCCCGGAAATGCGCGGCCGGAAAGCCGATCGCCACGATGCTGCCCGAGGCATAGCCCCGCGGCCCGATCTCGCCCGCCGAGGAACAGCCGGCGATGACGCAGCCCTCGGGCAGGCCCGCGCGGAGGGCTGCGTCAAGCGCGGCCAGTTCGGAACCGTCCGCGCCGAAGACCAGGACAAGGCCCGGGTCGGCTCCGCGCAGGCCGTCCAGCAGGATCCGGCCGGGATCGGCCTCTCCGCGGTCGGCCTGCACGGCCACCGGCCCGATGGCGCCCTCCTTCGCGACCGGGCCGGTATCCATCAGCCCGCCTCGAACAGCCGGACCGTGTTGGCAAGCAGCACCGCCTGGGTGCGCCGCCGCGCGTTGATCTTGGACATGATCGCGGTGATATGGGTCTTCACCGTCGCCTCGGCGATGGACAGGTCATAGCTGATTTCCTTGTTCGCCTTGCCCTGGCAGATCAGCCGCAGGATCTTCATCTGCTGTGGGGTCAGGGTGGCGAAGCGGCGGGCCAGTTCCGCCTTGGCCTCGTCCTCGGCGCAGGCCTGGTCGGGGGCATAGCCCTCGGGCGTGACATGCTCGCCCTCCCACATGCGGCGCAGGCTGTCCACCAGGGCCTCGCGGCTCAGCGACTTGCTGATATAGCCCTGCGCCCCCGCCGCCATCGCGGCCGAGATCATGGCGCTGTCCAGGTCGGCGGAAATCATCGTGATCGGCACGTCGGGCAGTTGCCGGCGCAGGGTCACGATGCCTTCGGCGCCGCGCGCGTCGGGCAGGTTCAGGTCCAGGATCACCGCGTCGGGCGCGCCCTGTGCCTTGATCCCTTCCAGGGCCGCGCCCAGGCTTCGGGCCGTGCGGACGTTCTTGAGGCCGAAGCTGATCTTCAGCGTCAGCGCAAGTGCATCGCACATCAGCGGATGGTCATCGACAATAAGGATTTCGCGCACCTGATCGGCGCTTTGCCGTGGCGTCTGCGGCGCTTTGGCCTGCATGGCTGCGGCTGTCATGGGTCTCCTCCTCGGATGGTGCCGCGATCTCCCCTCCGCGGCAATCCATCCGAGTTTAGGCCTCTGTCCCCGCAAAGCAAGCCCGCATCTGCGACCAAGGTCGGGTGCGTCAGGCTGCCGGGGGGTTGCCGATCCAGTCCCGTGCGTCGGTCACGGTGGCATAGCCGAAGGCCAGCCCGCTCATCATCGCGGCATGGACCTGGGCCGCGGGGACGGTGGTGCCCTGGAATTCAAGGTCGCGGGTCGCGCAGGCGTCGGCGATGACCGTGGTCCTGTAGCCCAGGTCGGATGCGGCGCGGGTGGCGGCGTCGATGCACATGTGGCTCATGGCGCCGACGATCACCACGTCGGTGATGCCGTTGTCGTCCAGAATCCGCTGCAGGTCGGTGTCCTTGAAGGCGTTGACGTTGTTCTTGGTCAGCACGACCTCGTCGCCTTGGGGTGCGGCAGCGGGGTTGATGTCGGCGCCAGGGCTGCCGGGATGGAAGAAGGGGGCCGAGGCATCAGCGAATTCATGGCGCACATGGACGATCAGGTCGCCGCGTTCGCGGGCGGCATCCAGAACGGCACGCGCATTGGCGGCGGCCTGTTCCATTCCTTCCAGCGGAAACCTGCCGCCGGGGAAATAGTCGTTCTGGATATCGACGGCAATGGTGGCGCGTTTGGACATGATCGTTTCCCTATCCGTTGACGGCTTCGAAGGTCTGGTCCCAGCGGTTCCCCTCGGTATCCTCGGCCCGGACATGGATCGGCTGGCCGTTGGGCGCGTAGGCAAAGCGGAACACGGGATCCTCGCTGACCGAGATCCCGGCCTGCATGGTGAACAGCAGTTCGTCCCCCTGCCGAACCTCGAGCCGGTCGATGAAATGGGCGGGGATGTTCAGAAGCGTCACCTGGTCGCGCTGCAGCCCCGAGAAGTTCGGGTGCCGGATCATCAGCGTGCCGACCGTGCGGCCGTCCTGGCTGTCGCTTTTCCACCGCATCTGGCCCATCGTTGATTCGACCTCGGCCATGTCCTTGCCCGCGGGGGCCGAGCAGCCGCCCGAGGCCTTGACGAAGCGGCCCGCCATGACGCGGTTGCCGTTGCCCGTATCGGCGATGGCGCGGACGTCGGAATAGCTGTCCACGCGGACGCGGAACTCGAAGTCCAGCGGCATCATCGCGGGACCAAAGCTGTATTCGGCGGCCACGGGGGCGGGGTTTTCGTCGATGACCATCGTCACCGCCTGCACGGGTGGCGCATCGGCGGGCTGGGTCAGGCGGATGGGCACGATCGCTGCCTCATGCGCGCGGATGGGGGCGTCCAGATCCAGGACGGCCTCGTCCAGCGGCACCTCGGCCTCGATCCCCAGGACCGAGGCGCGCAGATCCTCCCATGTGGGGGAATTCTGCAGGGGGTTGTCCTGCGCCGCCACGGGCGTGGCCAGAAGCAGCGCGGCAAGGATGTATTCCTTCATGGCTAGTCTCCTTTCCTCATGCGGCGATAGATCAGGTCGGCGGTGTCCGCGCCGGCATCGGCTTCGGCACGCGCCACCACCTGCGGGTGCAGCGGCGACAGCGAGCAGACCGGGTCGGTCGCCCGCGCATCCCCGGCAAGGGCCATGGCCTGGCAGCGGCAGCCGCCGAAATCCACGGTCTTGCGGTCGCAGGACTGGCAGGGTTCCGGCATCCAGGCGGTGCCGCGGAAGGCGTTGAAGCTGTCAGAGTTCTGCCAGATGTCGCCCAGGTCGCGGTCGCGGACGTTTTCAAAGCGCATCCAGGTGATGGTCTGCGCGGCATGGCAGGGCAGCACGGTCCCGTCTGGCCCGACGTTCAGCCCGGTCGAGCCCCAACCGCCCATGCAGGCCTTGGGGAAGACCGCATGGTGGTCGGCGGGAACATAGTCGATGACCATGCGGCCCCGCAGCCGGACCCGCGCGTCGTTAACCACCTGCCGGGCGAATGCCGCCTGTTCCCGCGTGGGCATCAGGGCCTTGCGGTTCAGGTCAGCCCAGCCGTGGAACTGCACGGTCGCGACCTCGATCCGGCGGGCGCCAAGCGTTTCCGCCAGCTCGATCATCTCGGGCAGGCGTTCCAGGTTCTGGCGGTGGACCACGGCGTTGATGGTCAGGGGAAAGCCGATGTCCTTCACCCAGTCGGCGAAGTGCATCTTCTTGTCCCAGGATCCCGGATGGCCGCTGATCCGGTCGGCCATGTCGGGGCGGATGCCCTGCAACGAAAGCTGGACGTGATCCACGCCCGCGCGGTCCAGTTCCTCCAGCCGGTCGCGGGTGATGCCGATCCCCGATGTGATCAGGTTCACATACAGCCCCGCATCCCGCGCATGGGCCACGATCTGCGCCAGATCGCGCCGAGCGCCGGGTTCCCCGCCCGAGATATGGACCTGCAAGACGCCCAGATCGGCGGCCTGTCGGAAGACGCGGCCCCAGTCGTCGGCCGTCAGTTCCTGGGCGGCCCGGGTCAGTTCCACGGGATTCGAGCAATAGGGGCAGGCCAAGGGACAGCGATGCGTCACCTCGGCCAGCATGGCCATGGGCAGGCCGGGGGTGACGGCGTTGCCGTCCAGGTCGCGGGGTTGGTGTTGCTGGTCCTTCATGGCTGCCTCACAAAGACCATGCGGCGTTCGATCAGCCCGGTCAGGAAATCGCGCACGTCGCCCGCGATCTGGTCTTCGGGCGCATTATAACGCGCGGCAAGGGTGCTGACGATGGCCGCCATGCTGCGGCTGCCGTCCAGTTCGCCCAGGATCGCGTCGCCGATGGCATCCAGTTGCATCGCCCGTTCGGGGGCTTGCAGCACGCGGATGCCGCGCACGCGGTCATCCTGCAGCCGCACCCCGCGCGGCAGATAGGGAATGTCATGGGGACGGATCAGGGCGGCTGGCCGAATGGCGGCTGGCTGGGCGTTCATGGGGCCATTCCTTCGCCCGGCCGCCAGGCGCCCGGCGGGATGTTGCCCTCGACATAGCCGTGCCACAGTGCGTCGAGCTGCGCCCACAGCACGTCTGTCTTGAAGGTCAGGGCCGCCGCCGCGGCGTCCTGCTTTTCCTTGGTGTCGGCGTTGGTCAGCACATAATCCAGGCCGAACTTCACATCCTCGGGCGCCTCGGTCAGGCGTTTCTTGAAATAAGACAAGCTGCTGTCGTCGGCGAAATCGTAATGGGCCAGCAGGCCTTCGATCCGCTGGGCGTGGATCTTGGGCGCGAACAGTTCCGTCAGGCTGGCCGCCACCGCGTCCAGCAGAGGCATGTCGCGCACGAAGCGGACATAGGCATCCACCGCGAACCGTGTGGCGGGCATGATGCCCACGCCGCTGGCGACGTAATCCGGGTCCAGCCCCACCGCCTGTGCAAGCGCCAGCCAGCGCCGGATGCCGCCGCCTTCGGTCACGCCCCCGTCGTGGTCCTCGATCCGCTTGCGCCAGGCGCGGCGCAGGTCGGGATCCTCGACCCGGCTCATGAAGGCCGCGTCCTTCATGGGGATGCGGGACTGGTACATCCAGCGGTTGATGACCCAGGCGCGAACCTCGTCCGGGGTGCAATGGCCGCCATGCAGGCGTTCGTGGAACGGGTGGCGGTCGTGATAGCGTTGGGCGCCGATGGCGCGCAGCCGGGCCTCGAAATCCTCGCGCGATTGCGCCTGTTCCTGCACATCTTTCACAGCGTGATCTCCATTCCGTCGCGGCCGACCTGCCAGCCGCTGGCTTCCGCCTCGCGCGTCTGGGTGCTGGCCGGATCGACCAGCGGGTTGGAATTGTTCATGTGGACGAAGACCCTCTGGCCGACCGGCAGGTCGCGCATCGCGGCCATGGTTTCCACCACGGGCATGTGGCCCATGCGGCGGCCGGTCTTCTGGCCCAGGCCCATGCGGATCATCTCGTCATCCTCCCACAGCGTTCCGTCGAACATCAGCAGATCGGCACCGGCAATGCGGCCCGACAGCCAGTCCGGCAGCTTGGCGCAGCCGGGGATATACAGCGCGCGCCGCCCGTTCGCGGACAGCTCGACCCCCACCGTCGTCTCGCCGACCAATTCGGTCTCGACCATATCGCCTTCCTGATACAGCGGCACCTTGCCGGGCACTGCGAACAGGGTCGCCATCAGGCCCGGCGCGATCTCGACCCCTTGGTCCAAGGCCACCGGCTGCCGCGCCACCAGATCGGCGCGCAGGGCCGTCAGCATCGGGTTCTGGGCCAGCACCTCGTGGATCGCGGGTGTCGCGAACAGGGTGAAGGGCTGGCTTTCCCGCAGCGTCAGCAGGCCCGCCACATGGTCGATATCGCCATTCGTCAACAGCACCGATCGCAGCGGCATGTCGCGCAACCCGGTCGGATGCAGCGCGGGCGTGGCCGCCAGTTGCACCCGGATATCGGGCGAGGCATTCAGCACGGCCCAATCCTGCCCATCCGCGCTGACCGCGATCGAGCTTTGCGTCATCGCCGGGATGCGCCCGGCCCGTGCGGCATGGCAGTTGTCGCAGCCGCAGTTCCATTGCGGCAGGCCCCCGCCGGCTGCGGCACCCAGCAGAATGATCTTCATGATGTCCCTGACGAAAAGGCCCCGCCCGATCGTGTCGGACGGGGCCGTTCATGATGCCCGAGGCGTGGCGCCTCAGAACAGGACCGGTTCGTCCTCGGCCGGGGCGTACATGTTGATTTCCATGCCGCAGGCGATTTCTTTCAGGGTCGGTTTCGTCCAAGCCATGCATTTCCTCCAAATCCACGGCCGCCATCACGGCGACTGTTTGTCATGTTAGAGGAGAGACAACGCCTTTCAACACGACTAAGGTCGCAAGGTCACGAAAAGTTGGCCGTCTGGCGGATGCTTTGGGAAGTTTCGGCAATGCTTTATGCCATTTTGACCATCTGTCTTGCGGCGGATTCCCGGTCCTGCGGGACGGTGACGCCGGTCGGCCATGCTTTTGCAACCCAAGCCGACTGCAAGGCCGCCGCCCCGCGAATCGCCCGCGACTGGCTTGGCGACCAGTCCCCCTGGACCTTGGACGGCCTGGCCTGCTCGACGCTGGACGACCTTCTCATTCTGCCGGTCCAGTCTGTCGCGGACGGCGTTCATGTCCATATCGGCCAGATCGCCCAGTTCGAGGACAGCCCCGACGGCTGGATCGCCAATCTGGGCTTCGTGGTCGGGCAGGACAGCATCGCGGTGATCGACGCAGGCGCCTCGCGCCGGCAGGGCGAGGCGCTGTTTGCGGCAATCCGCCGGGTCAGCGACAAGCCGATCAGCCACCTGATCGTCACGCATATGCATCCCGACCACGCCTTCGGGGCCGAGGTCTTCCGCGAAGCGGGCGCGACGATCGTCGGGCATGAAGGCTTGGCCGACGCCTTGCAGGCGCGGGGACCGGCCTATCTGGAAAACCTGACGCAGCTTTACGGCGCCGCTGCAATGGCGGGGACGCGGATCGTCCTGCCGGATGTCGCGGTCGCGGACAGCCTGGACATTGACCTGGGTGGGCGGATCCTGACGCTGAAGGCCGTGGCCACCGCCCATAGCGACAACGACCTGACGGTGCTGGACCAGGCAACCGGCACCTTCTTCGCGGGCGATCTGGTGTTTCGCGGCCTGACGCCGATCGTGGACGGGTCGCTGCCCGGCTGGCTGGACTGGATGGCGGTGCCGCAGGCCGGGGGTCCCGTGGTTCCCGGCCACGGCCCCGTCGCCGCAAGCTGGTCCGAGGCTGTTGCGGCCCAGCGGGATTTTCTGACGACGCTGGCCGAGGAGACCCGAAAGGCGATCCGCGATGGCCTGCCGATGTCCCAGGCGGTGCCGGCCATTGTCGAGGCCCTGCAACCCTTTGCGGGCAATTGGGCTTCCTTTCCGGACTCGGCGGCGCGCAATGCCACTGCAGCCTTCAAGGAACTGGAATGGGAGTAAGGGTTTGACAGATCGCGCCTAGTCAGGCGACCATTGCAACCAAGGCTCGCACAAAGGTTGCGGGCAGATGGAAGGGGGGAGAAGGTGAAGGCAATTTTCCACACGACCGTGGCCTTGGCCGCGTTGCTGGCGGGATCTGCGCAGGCCCAGCTTGTGATCGAAAAAGGCAGCGACGACCGCATCAACTGGCAAAGCCTCGAGGATTTCGGGGCGGCCCATGCCGATATCGACGGCCAGAGCGTCACCATCCTGGGCCCCTGGCTGGGCGCGGACCAGGAGCTTTTCGCCTCGATCATCGCCTATTTCGAGGACGCGACGGGCGCGACCGTCAATTATTCCGGGTCGGACAGTTTCGAACAGCAGATCGTCATCGACAGCGAGGCCGGGTCGCCCCCCGATATCGCCGTCCTGCCGCAGCCGGGCCTGGCGGCGGAACTGGCCGCCAAGGGCCATCTGCGCGACTTGGGCGAGGAAACCGCGCAATGGGTGCGCGACAATTACGCGGCAGGCGACAGCTGGGCCGAGCTTGGCACCTATGCAGGCGCAGACGGGGCCGACAAGTTCTTCGCCTTCCCCTACAAGGCCGACGTGAAGTCGCTGGTCTGGTATGTCCCCGAAAACTTCGAGGATGCGGGCTACGAGATCCCCGAAACCTACGAGGATCTGAAGGCACTGACCGAACAGATCGCTGCCGACGGGGAAACCCCCTGGTGCATCGGCCTGGGGTCGGGCGGCGCGACCGGCTGGCCCGCGACCGACTGGGTCGAGGACCTGATGCTGCGCCTGAACAGCCCCGAGGATTACGACGCCTGGACCACCAACGCGCTGCCCTTCAACGACCCCAAGGTGGTGGCCGCCATCGAGGAGTTCGGCTGGTTCGCCAAGAACGAGGACTACGTGGCGGGCGGGCCGGCCTCGGTCTCCTCGACCGATTTCCGCGAAAGCCCGAACGGTCTCTTTGAAAGCCCGCCCGCCTGCTACATGCACCGGCAGGCCAGCTTCATCCCGTCCTTCTTCCCCGAAGACATGATGGTGGGCGAGGATTTCGACTTCTTCTATTTCCCGGCGCCGGCCGATGGCAGCCTGGGCCAGCCGGTCCTGGGCGGGGGCACGCTGTTCGCGGTCTTTTCGGAAAATCCGGTCGCCACGGCCTTTATCGAGTTCCTGAAGACGCCCGCCGCGCATGAATTGTGGATGGCGCAGTCGGGATTTACCACGCCCCATACCGGCGTGAACATGGAGGCCTATGCCGACGACACCCGCCGCAAGATGGGCCAGATCCTGCTGGATGCCACGACCTTCCGCTTTGACGGGTCCGACCTGATGCCGGGCGCCATCGGCGCGGGCGCCTTCTGGACGGCCATGGTGGATTTCGTGGGCGGCGCCTCGGCACAGGATGTCGCCGATCGCGTCCAGGAAACCTGGGCTGCGCTGAACTGACGGCCGGGCGCGGCGGATCTTCCGCCGCCTTCCATCATGGGTGAGGGGTGAGGATGGAACTGTTCTGGCTGGCCATCGGCACGATCGTCGTCGGCGTCTTCGGCTGCGTGGCGTGGTTCTGGGGATCGAACATGATCCTGGACCGCGTCTATCCGCCGCGCGGCCCCAACGCGGGCGACAATATCCGCAAGGCCAACCAGATCCGGCCCTGGCTGTTCCTGGGGCCGGCGATCCTGTTTTTGGGCGTTTACCTGGTCTATCCGATCTTCGACAGCCTGTGGCGGTCCATGCATAACGCAAGGGGCAGCGAATTCGTGGGCCTGTCGAACTATGCCTGGCACATGGGCGACGGCAAGTTCCGCGAATCCATGCGCAACAACATGCTGTGGCTGCTGGTGGTACCGGCCCTGTCCACGCTGTTCGGGCTGATCGCGGCGCAGCTGACCGACCGGCTGAAATGGGGCAATATCGGCAAGTCGCTGATCTTCATGCCCATGGCGATCAGCTTTGTGGGCGCTGGCGTAATCTGGAAGTTCATTTATGAATACCGCGCGCCCGGCGAAGAACAGATCGGGCTTCTGAACGCCATCGTGCAGGCGCTTGGCGGCGATCCGCAACTGTGGCTGACGCTGATTCCCTGGAACAACTTCTTCCTGATGATCGTGCTGGTCTGGATCCAGACAGGGTTTGCCATGGTCATCCTGTCCGCCGCCCTGCGCGGCATCCCCGAGGAAACCATCGAGGCCGCGATCCTGGACGGCGCATCCCCCTGGCAGGTGTTCTTCAAGATCAAGGTGCCGCAGATCATGGGCACCATCGCGGTGGTCTGGACCACCATCACCATCGTGGTCCTGAAGGTCTTCGACATCGTCTTCGTGATGACCAACGGGCAGTGGGGGACGCAGGTGCTGGCGAACCTGATGTATGACTGGATGTTCCGCGGCACGCCCGACTATGGCCGCGGATCGGCCATCGCCATCATCCTGATGCTGCTGGTCACCCCCATCATGATCTGGAACATCGTCAACGCGCGTCGAGAGGTTCGCTGATGGAAGGCATGGCCGGACAGAAATCCTCGCTGGTCTGGGCGGTCAACATCGCCGCCTTCCTGCTGGTGCTGCTGTGGACGATCCCGACGCTGGGGCTTCTTGTGTCGTCCTTCCGCGACCGCGACCAGATCCTGACCTCGGGCTGGTGGCAATCCTTTTCCGCGCAAGAGGCGACGGGCTTCGTGCGCACCGGCACCGGCGACGACGCGGTCCAAGAGGACGGCCAGTATGTCATCGAGGGCACCGTCTTGGAGGAAGGCCAGAGCCTGATCGGCTGGGGCATCCGCGCCCGTGAACCGGCCGCCTTCCAGCCCGGCGAGACGACCGAGATCGAGGACGGCTGGCAACTGACCGTGGCCGAGGACGGCAGCTATCGCCTGACCTCGGACACGCCCTTCGAGATGCGGAGGGGAGAGCGGATCTTCGTCACGACCGGCGCGCCCGCCCGGTTGACCACGGAAAACTACAACCGCGTCCTGACCGCCGAGGGGTTAGGCCGGGCCTTCATGAACACCATGACCGTGACCATCCCCGCCACCGTGATCCCGATCCTGATCGCGGCCTTCGCGGCCTATGCCCTGGCCTGGATGGAGTTTCCGGGGCGTGCCCTGCTGACGGCCGCCGTGGTTGGCCTCTTGGTCGTGCCCTTGCAGGTGGCGCTGATTCCGCTGTTGCGGCTGCACAACGAACTGGGCATCGGCAAGGGATATCTGGGGATCTGGCTGGCCCATACGGGCTTCGGCCTGCCCTTGGCAATCTACCTGCTGCGCAACTACATGGTCGGCCTGCCGCGCGAGGTGATCGAGAGCGCCCGCGTGGACGGCGCGACCGAGTTCCAGATCTTCCGCAAGATCATCCTGCCGTTGTCCTTCCCGGCCCTGGCCAGTTTCGCCATCTTCCAGTTCCTTTGGGTCTGGAACGACCTGCTTGTCGCGACCGTGTTCCTTGGCAATACACGCGAACAGTTGGTCATGACCGGCGTCTTGCGCGAGTTGATGGGATCCAAGGGCGGTGAATGGGAAATCCTTGCCACCTCGGCCTTCATTTCCATCGCGGTGCCGCTGATCGTGTTCTTCGCGATGCAGAAATATCTGGTCCGCGGCCTTTTGGCCGGGTCCGTGAAAGGTGGATGAGACTTGACGGAAGTGAAAATCGACTGGTGGAAGGGTGGGGTCATCTATCAGATCTATCCGCGCAGTTTCCAGGACACGACGGGCGATGGCATCGGCGACCTGCCGGGCATCACGCAGCGCCTGCCCTATGTCGCGTCGCTGGGCGTGGATGCAGTCTGGATCTCGCCCTTCTTCACGTCGCCGATGAAGGATTTCGGCTATGACGTGTCCGATTACCGCGGGATCGACCCGCTGTTCGGCGACATGGAGGATTTCGACGCCCTGATCGCCCGTGCCCATGAACTGGGCCTGAAGGTGATGATCGACCTGGTGATGTCGCATTCCTCGGACCAGCACCCCTGGTTCGTCGAAAGCCGCGCCAGCCGCGACAACCCCAAGGCCGACTGGTATGTCTGGGCCGACCCGAAACCGGACGGCACGCCGCCCACGAACTGGCTGTCGATCTTTGGCGGACCGGCCTGGCAATGGGATGCGCGGCGGGAACAGTATTACCTGCACAACTTCCTGGCCTCGCAGCCCGACCTCAACTTCCACAACCCGGCCGTTCAGGACGAGCTGCTGGAGATGGCGCGCTTCTGGCTGGACCGGGGCGTGGACGGGTTCCGCCTGGACACGGTCAACTTCTATTTCCACGACGCTCAGTTGCGCGACAACCCGCCCCTGCCCAGGGAATTGCGCAAGGCGGACACCGCGCCTGCCGTGAACCCCTACAACCACCAAAGCCACAGATACGACAAGTCGCAGCCCGAGAACATCGCCTTCCTTGAACGCTTCGCGGCGCTGCTGCGCCAATATGGCGCCGCCGTCATCGGCGAGATCGGCGACAGCGAACGATCGCTGGAGCTGCTGGAGGAATATACCGGCGTCGCGGGCCGGATGCAGATGTCCTATGTCTTCGACTTCCTGTCCGGCAACGACCTGGCCGCAGCCCGCATCAGCGAGGTCTTCGACAGCCTGCACGCGGTGGCGCCCAATTCCTGGCCCTGCTGGGCGATGTCGAACCACGACGTCGTGCGCCATATCAGCCGCTGGAACCTGACCGACCAGGCCGCCAAGGCCTATGCCACGGTGCTTTTGTGCCTGAAGGGGTCCGTCTGCCTGTACCAGGGCGAGGAACTGGGCCTGCCCGAGGCAGACATTTCCTATGATGATCTGCAAGATCCCTATGGCAAGGAGTTCTGGCCCGAGTTCAAGGGCCGCGACGGCTGCCGGACGCCGATGGTCTGGGACATGGGCGTGAACGGCGGCTTCTCGACGGCCAAGCCCTGGCTGCCGGTGCCCCATGCCCATCTGCAACGCACCGTCGTGGGCCAGGAAGCCGACGCGCAGTCGATGCTGCACCATTACCGGTGGGCCATCGGGCTGCGGCGCAAGCATTCGGCGCTGCGCGGGGGCGACATGACCGACATCCATGCCGAAGGGCCGGTCCTGACCTTCAACCGCGCCGACAGCCAGCAATCGCTGCAGATCCGGGCAAACCTGTCGGCCGAAGAGGCAGGGGGCCTCCGCCCCTGGCAGGTGCAGATCATCGAGGGATAGGGTTCAACAGGGGGGACGCCGATGGCCGATCTGAAACTGACCGATGTCGCCAAGTCCTATGGCGAGGTGAACGTGCTTCGGGACATCAACCTGGATATCCGGTCCGGCGAGTTCATCGTCTTCGTCGGCCCCTCGGGGTGTGGCAAGTCGACGCTGCTGCGGATGATCGCGGGGCTGGAACGGATCAGCGGCGGCACGCTGGAGATCGACGGGCAACGGATGAACGACATCCCGCCCAGCCAGCGAGGCATCGCGATGGTGTTCCAGTCCTATGCGCTGTACCCGCACATGACGGTGCGCGACAACATGGCCTTTGCCCTGAAGATCGCCGGCAAGTCCAAGGCCGAGGTGCAGGAGGCCACCGACCGCGCGGGCCGGATGCTGCAACTGACCCCTTATCTGGACCGCCTGCCCAAGGCCCTGTCGGGCGGGCAGCGCCAGCGGGTCGCCATCGGCCGGGCCATCGTGCGCGATCCCAAGGTCTATCTGTTCGACGAACCCCTGTCGAACCTGGACGCCGCGCTGCGCGTGGCGACCCGGATCGAGATCGCGCAACTGAAGGCCGCGATGCCCGACCGCACGATGATCTATGTGACCCATGACCAGACCGAGGCGATGACCCTGGCCGACCGCATCGTCGTGCTGGCGGGCGGGGGCATCGCCCAGGTCGGCGCGCCGCTGGAGCTTTACGAACGGCCCGTCAACGAATTCGTGGCCCAGTTCATCGGCAGCCCCGCCATGAACCTGCTGCCCGGACGCGTCACCGGCATCGGCCCGGTGACAACGGTCGAGCTGGCGGGCGGCGGCAGCGCCCAGGTTGCCATACCGACCCGCCCCGGGGACGAGGGGATGCGCGTCAACCTGGGCGTCCGCCCCGAGGATATGCGCGAAACCGACGGTCCAGCGATCTTCGAGGGGACGGTTGACCTGACCGAGGCCCTGGGCGAGGTCACGCTGCTGTATTTCGGCACGCGGGGCGAGAAGGCCCCTGTGATCGCCAAGCTGCCGGGCATCCATCCGGGCCTGGACGGCCGGTCAGTCCGCCTGACGGCCGACCCCGCGGCGCTGCACCTGTTCCACGACGGGCAGTCGCTGCTTTATCGGGCAGGGGTCGACCTGCCGCCCTATCAACCCCGCGTCGCCGGGCAGGCTGCGCGCCTTCCGGCATAGCCCCAAGGCGTTTTCGGGGAACAATGCTGACCGCACACGGTTCGGTGACCGAAAGGGGACAGGACCATGCGCATTTTCATGACCTTGCTGTTTGGCATCATCGGGGCCGTTTTGCTGGGGGGCGGGGTTTATCTGGCGACCCTTGGCGGAAGCCTCTTTTTCGGATTTTCGGGTCTGGCCCTGCTGGCGGTCGCGGTGCTGGTCTTCCGGCGCAACCCGGTGGCGCGCTGGATCTATGCGGCCTTCCTGGTCGTCCTGGCGGTCTGGTCCTGGCTTGATGCCGGATACGACTGGTGGGCGCTTGCCTCGCGCATGGGGCTGTTCCTCGTCCTGGGCCTGCTGCTGCTTCTGCCCTTCGGGGCGCGGAACCAGCGATCCAGCCGGCTGGGCCTGTTCGCCGTAACGGCGGTCACCGGCCTGGCCCTTTTGGGCAGCATCACCACCGACCCGCACCGGATCGAGGGCGCGCTTCCCGAACAGGTCGCCAATGCCGAACCCGCCATGGGTCCGCCCGGCGGCCCCGAGGACTGGCTGGCCTATGGCCGGACCAGCTTCGGCCAACGCTTTTCGCCCGTAGACCAGATCACGGCCGAGAACGTCTCCTCGCTCGAGGCGGCCTGGACCTATCAGACGGGCGACGTCCGTCTGCCAGAAGACACGGACGAGACAACCTATCAGGCTACCCCGATCAAGGTCGGCAACACCCTTTACCTTTGCACGCCGCACAACTGGCTGGTGGCGCTTGATGCCGACACGGGGGCGGAACGCTGGGTCTACAAGGCCGCCATCGGCCCGCTGGCCCAGCGTCAGCACCAGACCTGCCGCGGCGTCAGCTATTGGCCCGGCGAGGGCGCGGCCCCGGCTGCGGCGCAGGCCGCCGTTCCCGCGGCCCCCGATGCCGCCCCTGCCGCACCCCCTGCGCCAGCACCGGCCCCGGCCGTGCTGCCTGCCGACACCGAGCACCCCCAAAGCCCCGCCGTCAGCGCGGACACCCAGTCCTCGGGGCCCTGCACCGACCGGATCTTCATGCCGACCTCGGACGCGCATATGCTGGCGGTCAACCCGCAGACGGGCCAGTTGTGCAGCGACTTCGCCGACAACGGCATCCTGAACCTGATCCACAACATGCCCTTCCGGCAGGAAGGGTTCTATTATTCCACCTCGCCCCCGGTGATCGTCGGCAACGCCTTGGTCGTCGGCGGCGCGGTCAACGACAATTACAGCGTCAACGCACCGTCGGGCGTGATCCGCGCCTATGACGTGCGGGACGGGCGGCTGCTGTGGAACTGGGATTCCGGCAATCCCGAGGCCACCGAACCTTTCGACGTGAACGACCCGAACCAGACCTACACGCCCTCCTCGCCCAACAGCTGGGCGCCGCTGTCGGCCGATCCCGGCCTGGGGCTGGTCTATGTGCCGATGGGCAACCGCACGCCGGACCAGCTTGGCATGTTCCGCAACGAGGCCGAGGAAACCTATGCCAGTTCCGTCGTGGCCCTGGATGCGGCGACGGGCCAGGCCCGCTGGGTCCAGCAGTTCGTCCACCACGACCTGTGGGACATGGACACGCCTGCACAGCCGACGCTGCTGGACCTGGACATGCCGGGAGGCCGCGTGCCGGCCCTGGTGGTTCCTACCAAGCAGGGCGACATCTACGTCCTGAACCGCGAAACCGGCGAGCCGATCCTGCCCATCACGGAACGTCCCGCGCCCCAGGGCACCATCCCCGAGGATTTCGCGGCACCGACCCAGCCCGTGTCCGCATTGTCCTTCGAACCCGAGCCGCTGACCGAATCGCAGATGTGGGGCGCCACGCTGATCGACCAGATGATGTGCCGGATCCAGTTCCGCCAGTTGCGCTATGAAGGGCGCTATACCCCGCCGTCGCTGGAAGGCACGCTTGTCCATCCCGGCAATTTCGGCGTCTTCAACTGGGGCGGCATCGCTGTCGATCCGCGCCGGCAGGTGATGTTCGGGATGCCGCTGCAATTGGCCTTCACCTCTCGGCTTGTTCCGGCCGAGGAGATCGCCGGCCGCGCCACGAACTCGGGCGAACAGGGGCTCAATTCGAACGCGGGGGCGCCCTATGCGATCGAGATGGGGCCGTTCCTGTCGCCCCTGGGCGTCCCATGCCAGCAGCCGCCTTGGGGTTTCGTGGCGGGCGCGGACCTGCGCACGGGCGAAATCGCCTGGAAGCACCGCAACGGCACGACCATGGACATGACGCCGCTGCCCCTGCCGCTGCCCTTGGGGATGCCCGGGATCGGCGGGCCGATCATCACCGGATCGGGCGTGGTCTTCATGGCGGCCGCGGTGGACAACTACCTCCGCGCCTATGACCTGACCACTGGACAGGAACTTTGGCGCGGCCGCCTGCCGGCTGGCGGGCAGGCGACGCCGATGACCTATTTGGACAGCCAGGGGCGCCAGATGGTCGTGCTGGTGGCGGGGGGTCACGGGTCCATAGGAACGGATCTGGGCGATCACGTGCTGGCCTGGCGGCTGCCTGATGCCAGGGGGGCCAATTAGCCCTTGGTCGAATTGCACTGACGCGTGCTATAGTGCCAGCTACCGACCGAGGAGGAGCCGGCCCGGTATGCGTCACGCAGATCACGTCGCCAGAGAGTCGCAGTCCAATTCCGCGACCTCTGCCCTTGCCGCGTCATGGCGGCGATCGCTTCTGAAGCACGGGCTGGACCCGTCGGACGGGCGTCGCCCCGAACGCCTGACCTTCGAGGAACTTGCCCGCCGCCGCCAGGCGATGGAGCAGTTCCTGCGCGTGGCCGGCCCGCAGCTGGACCAGTTGTTCAGCCTGGTCGGCCTGTCGGGATGCAATGTCCTGCTGACCGATGCCGACGGGGTGGTCCTGGACCAGCGGGTGAACGGCGCCGATGCCGAGCAGTTTCGGGACTGGGGCCTTTGGCAGGGGGCCAACTGGTCCGAGGCCGCGCAGGGCACCAACGGCATCGGCACCTGCCTGGCTGAAGGTCGGCAGGTGACGATCCACCGCGACGAACATTTCCACACCCGAAACACCGCCATGTCCTGCATGGACGCGCCGATCTGGGGACCGGACGGGCGGCTGCTGGCGGCGCTTGATGTCAGTTCGGCCCGCGCCGACCAGACCGAGCGTTACAACCGCCTGATCGGCGCCCAGGTAGCCCAGACCGCCCGTGCCATCGAGGCGGTGTTCTTCCGCGCCAGCTTCCCCGAGGCGCGGATCATCGTCGCCTCCGAGGACAATTGCGACGCGACGGTGCTGCTGGCGGTGGACAAGGACGACCTGGCCATCGGCGCGACCCGCGCCGCCCGCCGCGCCTTGGGCCTGGAACGCGAGGGCGCGATCCGCCCGCGCCCGGCCGCCGACCTGCTGGGCCGCGACGACGACCTGACGGGTTTCGACAATGCGGAACGCGCCGCCGTGGCGCGGGCGCTTGCGCGGGCAGATGGTAACGTCTCGGCCGCCGCGCGGGCGCTGCGGATCGGGCGCGCGACGCTGTATCGGCGCATGGCGAAGCTGGGTCTGGCCGAAAAATCCGGCTGACTGTCTCAAACGTGAGACAGTGTGAAGGCCGGGCGCGGCGAAGCCCTGTTGCAACGAATCGCGCGCTTGCCAAGCTTTCTTCCATGCCCGGAGAGGGAGAGACTCCGGGGTCTATCCAGAGGAGGAAACGATGCCGAACGACCAGACGCACGAGTTCAAGGGCGTGGGCGTGATGCCCTTTGCCAAGCGCTACGACAACTTCATCGGCGGGCAGTGGACTGCGCCGAAATCGGGCAGGTACTTCACCAACACGACCCCCATCACCGGCGCCGCCATCGGCGAGATTGCCCGGTCGAACGCCGACGACATCGAGGCTGCCCTTGACGCGGCCCATGCCGCCAAGGACAAGTGGGGCCGCACCTCGGCCGCCGAACGCTCGCTGGTCCTGCTGCGCATCGCCGACCGGATGGAGCAGAACCTGGAACTGCTGGCGACGGCGGAGACCTGGGACAACGGGAAGCCCATCCGCGAGACGATGGCAGCCGACCTGCCGCTGGGCATCGACCATTTCCGTTACTTCGCCGGTGTCCTGCGGGCGCAGGAAGGCGGCATCTCGGAAATCGACCACGACACCATCGCCTATCACTTCCACGAACCGCTGGGCGTGGTGGGCCAGATCATCCCCTGGAACTTCCCGCTGCTGATGGCGGTGTGGAAGCTGGCGCCTGCGCTTGCCGCCGGCAACTGCGTGGTGCTGAAGCCCGCCGAGCAGACGCCGGCCAGCATCATGGTCTTCGTGAACCTGATCGCCGACCTCTTGCCGCCGGGTGTGCTGAACGTCGTCAACGGCTTCGGCCTTGAGGCCGGCAAGCCGCTGGCCAGCAATCCGCGCATCGCCAAGATCGCCTTCACCGGGGAAACCACCACCGGCCGGCTGATCATGCAGTACGCGTCGGAAAACCTGATCCCGGTCACGCTGGAACTGGGCGGCAAGTCCCCCAACATCTTCTTCGAGGATGTCGTTCGCGAGGACGACGATTTCTTCGACAAGGCGATCGAGGGCTTTGTGATGTTCGCGCTGAACCAGGGCGAGGTCTGCACCTGCCCGTCGCGCGCGCTGATCCACGAATCGATCTATGACCGCTTCATGGAACGCGCACTCAAGCGCGTCGAGGCGATCAAGCTGGGCGACCCGCGCGACGCCGCGACCATGGTCGGCGCGCAGGCGTCGTCGGAACAGAAGGAAAAGATCCTTTCCTACTTCGACATCGGCCGCAAGGAAGGCGCCGAGGTTCTGATCGGCGGCGAGGCTGCGGATCACGGCGGAGAATTGTCAAACGGCTATTACATCAAGCCGACCGTGTTCCGCGGCAACAACAAGATGCGCGTCTTCCAAGAGGAAATCTTTGGCCCCGTGGTGTCGGTGACCACCTTCAAGGACCAGGACGAGGCGCTGTCGATCGCCAATGACACGCTTTACGGCCTGGGCGCGGGCGTCTGGTCGCGCGAGGCCAATACCTGCTACCGCTTCGGCCGCGCGATCAAGGCGGGCCGGGTCTGGACCAACTGCTATCACGCCTATCCGGCCCATGCGGCCTTTGGCGGCTACAAGCAGTCGGGCATCGGGCGCGAGAACCACAAGATGATGCTGGACCATTATCAGCAGACCAAGAACATGCTGGTCAGCTATAGCCCGAAGAAGCTGGGCTTCTTCTGATCCGGCACAAGCAGGGGCGGGCCGCCGAGGCCCGCCCCGTCCGCGCAACCAACCACCGCCTGCAGCGTTGATCCCAAAGCCCATCCCGCTTTCGGAACAGCCATCATGCCCAAGGATGCCGTCATCTCGGACCCGCGCGACGCCGCCAAGGAGGCAGGGCTGGTCTATGTCAACGACGACATGCCGGGCATCACGCGCAGGAAATCGGGCAAGGGCTTTTCCTATCGCGGCCCCGACGGGCGCGCGATCACCAACAAGGCCGAACGCCAGCGCCTGGCATCCCTCGCGATCCCGCCGGCCTACACCGACGTCTGGATCTGCCCCGATCCGCGCGGCCATATCCAGGCCACGGGGCGCGACGACAAGGGGCGCAAGCAATACCGCTATCACCCCGACTTCCGCGCGGTCCGCGACAGTGCCAAATACGACCACATGCTGGAATTTGCCCATGTGCTGCCGCAGATCCGCGAACGGGTGGACCAGGACATGTCGCGGCGCGGAATGCCCGCCGAAAAGGTCGTGGCCACCGTTGTCCATCTGCTGGAAAACACCATGATCCGCGTGGGTAATGCCGATTACGTCAAGCAGAACAAGTCCCACGGGCTGACCACGCTGCGCGACCGCCACGTGACCTTTGAAGGCAACGAGGTCCGGTTCCGCTTCAAGGGCAAGTCCGGCAAGGAATGGAAGCTGGGACTGCGCGACCGCCGCGTCGCCGGGATCGTGCGCGCGGCCCAGGACATTCCGGGCCAGCACCTGTTCCAGTATCTGGATGACGAGGGGCAGCGGCAGAAGGTCACCTCGACCGAGGTGAACGCCTATCTGCGCGAAATCTCGGGCCGGAACGTCACCGCCAAGGATTTCCGAACCTGGACGGGGACCGTGCTGGCGGCGCTGGCGCTGATGGAATACGAGAAATGCGACAGCCAGGCCGCCGCCAAGCGAAACATCCGCGAGGCGATCGAACGCGTCGCCAGCCGCTTGGGCAACACCCCCACGATCTGCCGCAAATGCTATGTCCACCCGCAGGTGATCGACGCCTATCTGGCCGACGAGTTGAAGCTGGAATTGCGCGAAGAAATCGAGGACGATCTGCAACGATCCGGCCTGCGTCCCGAGGAACGGCAGGTGCTGGAGTTCCTGAAAAAGAGGTTGAAGGCATGAGCACGGTTTCCGCCACCCCCGCCGCCCTGGACCTGATCGCCGAGATCGTGGCCGATCACGGCCCCGTCCTGTTCCACCAGTCCGGCGGCTGCTGCGACGGATCCTCGCCCATGTGCTATCCGCAGGGCGATTTCCGGGTGGGCGAGCGCGACGTGAAGTTGGGCGAGATCGGCGGCGCGCCCTTCTATATCAGCGCATCGCAGGCCGCGGCATGGGCCCATACCGACCTGATCATCGACGTGGTGCCGGGGCGCGGCGGCATGTTCAGCCTGGACAACGGGCGCGAAAAGCGCTTCCTCACCCGGTCGGAAATCTGCCAGATCTGACTCCGCGCCGATTGGCAGGGGGCCAGGGCTCCCCTATAACCCCTGCACATTCTGCAGAGGACAGGACCATGGCATACAGCGTTTTCATCGATGGCGAGGCAGGCACAACGGGCCTGCAGATCCGCGAGCGGCTGGAAACGCGCGGCGACATCCGCCTGATCGGGATCGACCCGGCACGACGCAAGGATGCCGATGCCCGGTGCGAAGCCTTTGCCGCGGCCGACGTCGCGATCCTGTGCCTGCCCGACGACGCCGCGCGCGAGGCCGTGGCCCTGGCGCAGGATCTGGACACGCGGATCATCGACGCGTCCACCGCGCACCGGGTGGATCCCGATTGGGCCTTCGGCTTTCCGGAACTGAATGCTGGCGCGCGCGACCGCATTGCCGGGGCGAAGCTGGTCAGCAATCCCGGCTGCTATTCGACCGGCGCCATCGCCATCATTGCGCCCCTGGTCGCCGCCGGCCTGATCGCGCCGGACGAGGGACTGACGATCAACGCCGTCAGCGGCTATACCGGCGGCGGCAAGGCTCTGATCGCGGAATACGACAGTGGCGAGGCTCCGGCGCATTTCGTCTATGGCCTGACCCAGCGGCACAAGCACATCCCGGAAATCATGGTCCATGCGGGCCTGGACCGGCAGCCGATCTTCGCGCCCGCGGTGGGCAATTTCGCGCAAGGCATGGCCGTGCAGGTGCCGCTGTTCCTGAACGAACGCCGCACGATTGACGGCCTGACCGCCGCCCTCGATGACCACTATGCCGGGCAGCGCTTCGTGGAGGTGGCGCAGGGATCTGGCGCACGCATCGTGCCGACGGATCTGAACAACACAAACTGCCTGCGCATCACCGTGCAGGGCGATGCCCAGAACGGCTGCGCGACGGTGGTGGCGGTGCTGGACAACCTGGGCAAGGGTGCGTCAGGCGCGGCGGTCCAGAACCTCAACATCATGCTGGGCGTGGACGAAGGCCTCAGCCTGTAATGCCCAAGGCGGCACCGGCTGAACGCCGGTGCCTGCCATCTTATTCCGCCGCCTCGGCATAGCTTTCCAGGGGCGGGCAGGTGCAGATCAGGTTGCGGTCGCCATAGGCATTGTCAACCCGGCCCACCGGCGGCCAGTACTTGTCCACGCGGAAGGCACCCGCCGGGAAGCAGCCCTGTTCGCGCGAATAGGGGCGGTCCCAATCGGCCACCAGATCCTCGACCGTGTGCGGCGCATGGCGCAGCGGGCTGTCGGTGGCGGCGATGCGTCCTTCGGCCACGTCCGTGATCTCGTCCCGGATTGCCAGCAGGGCGGTGATGAAGCGATCGATCTCGGCCTTGGTTTCCGATTCCGTGGGTTCCACCATCAGCGTGCCCGCGACCGGCCAGCTCATGGTCGGCGCATGGAAGCCGTTGTCGATCAGCCGCTTGGCGATGTCGTCCACCGTCACGCCGTGATCGGCAAAGGGCCGCGTGTCGATGATGCATTCATGCGCCACCCGGCCCCGATTGCCCATGAACAGGATCGGATAGGCCCCGGCCAGGCGCGACGCGATATAGTTCGCGTTCAGGATCGCCACCCGCGTCGCCTGCGTCAGCCCCGCCCCACCCATCATCAGGCAATAGGCCCAGGAGATCAGCAGGATCGAGGCGCTGCCATAGGGCGCCGCCGAAACCGCGCCCTCGCCCGTCTGCGGGTCGCCCGGCAGGAAGGGCGCCAGATGCGCCTTGACCCCGATCGGCCCCATGCCCGGACCGCCGCCGCCATGCGGGATGGCAAAGGTCTTGTGCAGGTTCAGGTGGCTGACATCGCCGCCGATCTCGCCCGGTTTCACCAGCCCGACAAGCGCATTCATGTTGGCCCCGTCGATATAGACCTGGCCGCCGTGCTTGTGGGTGATGTCGCAAACCTCGCGCACGGTATCCTCGAAGACGCCGTGGGTGGAAGGATAGGTGATCATCACCGCCGCCAGCTTGTCACCGGCCTTGGCCGCCTTGTCCGCGAAATCCTCGAGGTCGATGTCGCCGTTCGGGGCCGATTTGACCACGACCACCTTCATCCCGCACATCTGCGCCGAGGCCGGGTTGGTGCCGTGGGCACTAACCGGGATCAGGCAGACATCGCGATCCTCGCCGCGCGACCTGTGATAGGCGGCAATCGTCAGAAGCCCTGCATATTCCCCCTGCGCGCCGCTGTTGGGCTGCATGGAGAACGCGTCATAGCCGGTGATCTGGCACAGCTTGTCGGTCAGATCGCCGATCGCTTCTGCATAGCCTGCGGCCTGGTCGGCGGGCGCGAAAGGATGCAGCGCGCCGAATTCTGGCCAGGTGATCGGCATCATCTCGGCCGCCGCGTTCAGCTTCATGGTGCAGGACCCCAGCGGGATCATCGCCCGGTCAAGCGCCAGGTCCCGGTCCGACAGGCGGCGCATGTAGCGCATCATCTCGGATTCCGCGCGGTTCATGTGGAAGACCGGGTGGGTCAGGTAGTCGCTTTCCCGCAGCAAGTCATCGGGAATCGCCGGGCCGGTCGCGGCAGCCGCCGCCTCGGTTATGCCGAAGGCGTCCAGCAGCCGCGCGATGACGCCTGCATCTGTGGTCTCGTCCACGCTGATGCCGACCCGGTCGCGGCCCACCTTGCGCAGGTTGATGCCGCGATGGCGCGCGGCGGCCATGATGCCCGCCTGTCCCACGCCCACCTTGACGGTGATCGTGTCGAAGAACGCCTCGGGTGCAACCTCGGCCCCCGCCGCGCGCAGTGCATCGGCAATGGTGACCGCGTGCAGATGCACCCGCTGCGCAATAGCGCGCAGGCCAACCGGCCCGTGGAAGACGGCATAGAAGGACGCCATCACCGCCAGCAGCGCCTGCGCCGTGCAGACGTTGGATGTGGCCTTCTCGCGCCGGATATGCTGTTCGCGCGTCTGCAGCGACAGGCGATAGGCCATGTTGCCCTTTGCGTCGATCGACACGCCGACGATGCGGCCCGGCATGGCCCGCTTCAACTCGTCCCGGCAGGACATGAAGGCCGCGTGTGGCCCGCCATAACCCATCGGCACGCCGAAACGCTGCGCCGATCCCACAGCGATATCGGCGCCCATCGCGCCCGGCTCCTTCAGCAGGCACAGGGCCAGCAGGTCGGTGGCCACGACGGCAAGCGCGCCTGCCGCGTGCAGCGCCTCGATCTCGGGCGTCAGGTCGCGGATGTGGCCATAGGTGCCCGGATACTGGAAGATCGCGCCGAAGACCTGATCGGCCTGAAGATCGTCGATGGAGGCCTTGACGATGCGGATGCCCAGCGGCGCGGCCCGCGTCTCGATCACGGCAATGGTCTGGGGATGAAGGTCATGGGCCACGAAGAAGGCGTCGGCCTTGGATTTCGACTGCCGCCGGACCATCGCCATCGCCTCGGCCGCCGCAGTCGCCTCGTCCAGCAGGGACGCGTTGGCAACCGGCAGCCCGGTCAGGTCTGCCACCATGGTCTGGTAGTTCAGCAAAGCCTCCAGCCGTCCTTGGGCAATCTCGGGCTGGTAGGGGGTATAGGCCGTGTACCAGGCCGGGTTTTCCAGGATGTTGCGTTGGATGGCGGGCGGCGTCACCGTGCCGTAATAGCCCTGGCCGATCAGGCTGGTCATCACGGTGTTCTTGGCGGCCACCTGCCGCATCCGGTCCAGCAGCGCCGCTTCAGACAGCGCGGGCCAGTCCAGGCTGCTGTCCTGCCGGATCGCGGCGGGCACGGTCTGGTCGATCAGCGCGTCCAGGCTTGGGGCGCCCACGACCTTCAGCATCTCGGCCATCTCGGCGGGCGAAGGGCCGATATGGCGGCGGTTCGCGAAATCGTCGGGGTTATAATCGGTCGGTTTCCAGCGGGTCATGCGCGCCACATCTTCTGTTTAAAATATCCTCGGGGGTCCGGGGGCAGACAGCCCCCGGGCGACATCAGCCGATCAGCGCCTGATAGGCGGCCTCATCCATGAAGCCCTCGATGGCCTTCGGATCGGCGGGCTTGATGCGGAAGAACCAGGCGGCTTGGGGGTCGTCGTTCACGCTGCCCGGCGCATCGGCCAGGGCCGCATTGACCGCCGTGATGACGCCCGCGATCGGTGCGGAAATGTCGGATGCGGCCTTGACCGATTCGATCACCACGACCTCCTCGCCCGCCTCGACCTCGCGGCCCTCGTCGGGCAGTTCGATGAATACAACATCGCCCAGTTGCTCGCTGGCATGGGGGGTGATGCCGACGACGATCTCGTCACCCTCGGCGCGCAGCCATTCATGGTCTTCGGTATATTTCAGCATGGGATCCTCAGCGTTTGTAGGACGGGGTGACGAAGGGCAGGGCGGCTATGGCGACGGGAACGCGCTTGCCACGCAGCTCGGCATAAACGGTCGCGCCTTCCGGCAGATCGGCGGGCAGGCGCGCCATGGCGACGGGACCGCCGACCGAGGGGCCGAAGCCGCCCGACGACACCTGGCCGATAGATGCGCCGCCCGCGGCCTCGGCATAGATCGCGACGCCTTCGCGGATGGGCGCGCGACCCTCGGGGCGCAGTCCGCGCCGTGTCGTTGCAGGCCCAGCAGCCAGTTCCGCCAGCACCGCATCGGCACCGGGAAAGCCGCCCGCGCGCGCGCCACCCGTGCGGCGGGCCTTGGGAATGGACCAACCAAGCGCGGCCTGCGCCGGGGTCACGGCCGCGTCCATGTCATGCCCGTAAAGCGGCATCCCCGCCTCCAGCCGCAGGCTGTCGCGGGCGCCAAGGCCGATGGGGGCCACTTCCGGCTGGTCCAGAAGCGCCCGGACAAAATCCGCAAGCCGCGCCTCGGGGACCGAGATCTCGAACCCGTCCTCACCCGTATAGCCGGACCGCGAAATCCACAGTTCGGCCCCGTCCCAGCCGTGGATCTGGCTGTCCATGAAGCGCATGTCGGCCACGGCAGGCACCAGTCGCGCCAGCACTTCAGCCGCAAGGGGGCCTTGAAGCGCCAGCAGGCCGCGGTCGGTCACCGGCGTCACCACGACCCCCTCCATCGTCTGCAGATGCGCGATGTCCTGGTCTGCGCAGGCCGCATTCACCACCAGCAGGAAATGATCGCCCCGGTTGGCGAACATCAGGTCGTCCAGAATCCCGCCGGCATCATTGGTGAACAGCCCGTATCGCTGCCGCCCCTCCGGCAAGCCCAGCACATCGGCGGGGATCAGGCTTTCCAGGGCCAGGGCGGCAGTTTCCAGGTTGCCGTCCCTGGGCGTGACCAGCACCTGTCCCATGTGGCTGACGTCGAACAACCCGGCCTGGGCGCGGGTGTGCAGATGCTCGGCCATGACGCCCATCGGAAACTGCACCGGCATGTCCCAACCCGCAAAGGGCACCATGCGGGCCCCCAGCGAAACATGCAGATCGTAAAGCCCTGTCTTGCGGCTCTCGGTCCGGCGCGGATCGTCGGTCATGTGACCTCCTTCTCAAACAGCCGGACAGCCGGCATCGGATTGCGGGCGGATGCCCGTTCGATGCCCCCTCTGTCCCTGCCCCCGCGGGGCGCCTGAGATCGTTATCCCTTCGGCGGGCCGGATCGGCCACTCTCCAGAGTTCTGACGGAAAACGGTCCTTCTGCCTGAGAGTTCGCCGGGGCGGCTGCTCCTTCGGCACTGGCGCGGGGCCAGCTTCTCCCGAGTTCCGATGGCTGACAGCTATCCGGGCGCCGATTCCAAGGCAAGCCTTTTGTCGTAGCCGGCAACCTTGGCGCGATTGACAGCCCGCCGCACCCGCCGCAGGGTCGCCGCGCAGCAAGGGGGGCGGCGTGGCGCGGAAATTCTTTCAGATCGGCTTCAACAAATGCGGCACGACCTTTATCGCCAAACTGTTCCAGATGAACGGCTATTCTGCTGTCCACTGGGCCGAGGGCGCCCTGGCCGAGGACATCGGCTATTCCAAGCTGGTCGGGCGCAAGCCCTTGCAACCCTGGGCCGGCGACACGGTGGCCTTTACCGACATGGAATCGGTGCGCTACCTGAACATGCCCATCGTCCAGGGCTTCCGAGAGTTCCGCCTGCTTGACGAAAGCTATCCGGGCTCGGTCTTCCTGCTCAACACACGCCGTGTCGAGGACTGGATCATCAGCCGCTACAGTCACCGCGGCGGCAGCTATGCCCGCGCTCAGGCCCAGATCCGCGGCGTGGCCCTGGGCGATCTTGCCGACATCTGGGCCGCGGAATGGGAAAGTCACCTGGCTGATTGCCGGACCTATTTCGCGGGCCGGGCCGAGTTCGTCGAAATCGACATCGACCGCGCTGCCCCCGGCGATTATCGTGACGCGCTTGCGCCCTGGTTCCACCTGCCGCAATGCCCGCCGCGGCCCGACGCCAAAGCGCGCGCCAACCGCGCGTCCTATCTGCCGGGGCTGGCGAGGATGCTGACCGCCGACGAACCCGCAATCGCGGCGGACGAGCGTGACGCGATGTCCGACGCGGTGGTCGCGGCCGCCTGTCCGGCGCGCCTTGCCGCGGCGGTGCATCGCCATGCCTCGCCCCAGGCAGCGGTGGTCGATCTCGACCGGGACGAGGTCCGTGATCCGGGCGGCGCGGCCCTGCCGCTGCGGCGGGGTCCTGACGGCTTCTTCCATGCCGATCCCGCGTTCCCGCGCCTGTTGCGGATCGCGACCGCCGCCAACGACATTGCGCAGGCTGCGGACCGGGGCATCTACCACATCGACATGACGCCGGGCTTTCCGGGCGATCAGGATGGGCCGCTGCTGGCAGGATGCCGCCGGGCGGGCGCTGCCAATGTCTTCCTGTGTCCAATGCCCTGGATCCACCGGCTGGGCAATGACGGGCATCTGGGTCGCCCCGGCCGCGCAGATCCGCCCTTCCCCGCAAAGCAGGATCGCGCGGTCTTTCGCGGCGGCTTGTCGGGGTATGCGCTTGATCCCGAAGGCCAGCCATTGCGGCCCGCGCATGAGGTAGTGGGGGACGTGTTGGCAGGCGCATCGAAAGCCGATCTGCGCGCGGTGACGCGGGTGGCCTTGGCCCTGCGCCATGCAGGGGCGGCGGATATCGACATCGGCCTGACCCCCGACGCACGCGGGGAAAGGGCGATGCATCGCGCGGGCCTGTCGCATCTGATCGCAGCCCGCGGGGGCGACGATTTCCTGCTGTCGCACCGCTATCTGGTCTGCTTGGGCGCGACCTCGGGCCCCGAGGATTTCCTGCCGCTTGCCAACAGCCATTCTGTCGTCCTGCTGGAGGAGGACGGGTGGGAGATGTTTTCCCGGGCACTGTTCAAGCCCTGGCAGCATTACATCCCCCTGCGCCCAGGTGGGGGCGATTTGCCCGAAAGGCTGGCCTGGGCGCGGGCAAACCCTGGCGAATGCCAGCAAATCTCTGCCCGCGCCCGGGCGCTGTGCAGGCTGCTGGGCGACCGCCGGGCGCGGCAGGACCAGCTTGCGCGGATCCTGCGCCATTATCGCCTGGCGACCGGGCAGGGGGCCTAGATCGTCACGTTCAGGGCGCCGCCGTCCAGCAGGATGTTCTGGCCCACGATGAAACGGGCCTGCTGGCTGCACAGGAAGGCACAGGTCGCGCCGAAATCGCCGGCCGTGCCATAGGTGCCGGTGGGAATGCCCGCCTGCCGCTGGCGGCGTGCATCCTCGATGCTGATGCCCTGCTTGTCCGACACGCCCTTGTCCAGGCTGTCAGCCCGGTCAGTGGCGTGAATGCCGGGCAGGATGTTGTTCACGCAAACCCCGTGCCCCGCCACCTGCCGCGACATGCCGGCGACAAAGCCGGTCAGCCCGGCCCGCGCCGTGTTTGACAGCCCCAGCACCGCGATGGGAGAGCGGACGGATTGCGAAGTGATGTTGACCACCCGGCCCCAGCCCCGGTCCATCATGCCCGGCACAAGCGCCTGCATCAGGGCCACGGCCGACAGCATGTTGGCGTCGATGGCGCGGATGAAGTCGTCGCGGTTCCAGTCGCGCCAGTCGCCCGGCGGCGGGCCGCCTGCGTTCGTCACCAGGATATCGGCCTGGCCTACCGCCTCCAGCACCCTGGCGCGGCCTTCGTCCGTGGTGATGTCGGCGGCGACGGGGGTAACGCTGACGCCGTATCTTGCCGCGATTTCATCGGCGGTGCGGGTGATGTCAGCCTCGGTCCGGCTGTTGATGACCAGATCCACGCCTGCCTCGGCCAGCGCTTCGGCGCAGCCGCGTCCCAAGCCCTTCGACGCCGCGCAGACCAGCCCGCGTTTTCCTCTGATGCCCAGATCCATTGCCATCTCCTGTTGCTGGCCGCAGGATGCGCGTGGAATGGGGAATGTCAAACATTGCCCGCCATAAGGGTTGAGTGGCATCCCGTCGCCTCGTCCCCTGTCTTCTGGAAAGCGGCGGTTCAGGGACGGGCTGCGAGGCTGGCGCGGGGGGAAGAATGGTCAAGCTGGTCCTGATGCACAAGGCGGGGTCGATCTATGACGATCTGCCCGACCAGGTTTACGATTTCCCGCGGCAGTATCTTAAGGCCATGAAAGAGGCTGTTGGCGACTGGATCGTTTACTACGAGCCGGTGAAGGCGGGACCACGCGGCTATTTTGCCACCGCGCAGATCGACCGGGTCATTCCGAAGCCGGATCAGGACGGGCGCTTTCTTGCACTGATCCGCCCCGGCAGCTTTTTGCCTTTCGACAGAGAGGTGCCGCGGCTGCTTGACGGTAGCCCGCTGGAGTCGGCATTGACAGCCCTTGACGGAACGCCGCTAACGGGAGGGCTTGACCAGTCGGCTGTCCGCCGCATTCCCGAACCAGACTTTGCAAGGATAGTCGACCTTGGCCTGCCGCAGCAACTCGAGGAGATCGAGGCCAGGCGCTACGATCCCCGTTCCTTCGACATGGCCGAAGGCGCCCAAGCGTTCGAGCGCCCGGTGGTCGAGCGTCTGTTGCGCAGATCCTATCGGGACATCGCCTTCCGCCGTAAGGTTCGCGACGCCTATGACTATCGCTGCGCCATTTCGGGGTTGCGGCTGCGCAACGGCGGCGGCCGACCCGAGGTTCAGGCGGCCCATATCCGTCCTGTCGAGCATGGGGGGAGCGATTCCGTTCGCAACGGACTTGCCCTGTCCGGGACGCTGCACTGGATGTTCGACCGCGGTCTGATTTCTGTTGCGGAAGACTGTTCCATCCTTGTCTCGCGCAACAAGGTTCCGGCCGATGTTGTCGACCGATTGCTCTTGCCCGGCGGCAAGTTGATTCCGCCTCGCGACCCAACAGATGCGCCCCATCCCGAAAACCTGCGCTGGCATCGGGAAAACATCTTTGGCCAAACCGCACCGGGCGACGTGGCTTGGTGATCAGGCAGACAGCGCCAGCCCCTGTGCCGCCTCGCGGATGGCGCGGATGTTGCTGCCATAGACCCCCGGCTGCCCGACCGACCCGCCCTTGAACACCGCCGATCCCGCCACCAGCACATCGGCCCCGGCTTTCGCCACGATGGGCGCGGTCCTGGGATCCACGCCGCCGTCCACCTGGATATGGATGGGCCGGTCGCCGATCATGCCGCGCAGGCGGGCGATCTTGTCTACCTGGGAATGGATGAACTTCTGCCCGCCGAAGCCGGGGTTCACGGTCATCACCAGCACCATGTCGGCCAGATCCAGCAGGTATTCGACAGCTTCCACCGGGGTGCCAGGATTCAGCGCGATGCCGGCCTTCTTCCCTGTCGCGCGGATGGCCTGCAAGGTGCGGTGGGGATGCGGCCCGGCTTCGACATGGGCGGTGATCATGTCGGCGCCGGCCTCGGCATAGGCCTCGATATAGGGATCCACGGGTGCGATCATCAGGTGAACGTCCATGAAGGTCTTTACATGCGGGCGGAAGGCCTTCACGGCGGGGGGGCCGAAGGTCAGGTTCGGCACGAAATGCCCGTCCATCACATCGACATGGACCCAGTCTGCGCCCTGATCCTCGATCGCCCGGATCTCTCGCCCGAAATCGGCGAAGTCGGCGGACAGGATCGACGGTGCGATCTTGATGCTGCGGTCGAAGGTCATGGCAGTCCCTTTCCCAATCATTCGGCAGCGGATTGGCGCTTTGCGTTCCGTCCGTCAAGCCTGTCCACATCCAGACTTCCCGCAAGACGCGGCTGGCGTTGATGCCGGGGTCAGAGATCAGGGACATGCGGTCGGCCTGTGGCTTCGTTGAACAGGCGATTTCCACAGGTGTTCCGGGGATGCGGGTCGTCCGGGCGTTCCACGGATACCACCCGGCCCTTGTCGCTAGCAAAGTGGGCCTGCCCGCGGACGTCGTCATCCGAAAGATCCGGAAGAAAGCTGAACTGTCCTTGGCCCAGTTTCATGGGGATGTTCTTTCAGTTTCGCATCGACACCGCGAGCCGGGCGCGAAGAGGGAGCGTCGGCCGAGGCATGGTTGAAGGACACGACCTTCCAAACATCCAGCGCCTGTTTCGGCGGCGGGCAGTCCTAGCCCGGGTCGCGCAGCGCCTCGATCTCGCTGGCCAAGGCCGAGCCGCCGCCCTGGAAGATCAGCTCGATCCCCATGGGCCCGACTTCGGCTTCGGCCACGCGGACATAGGCGCCCACGGGCGCCTTGGCGATGACCTCGCCCGCGCGGCTGCTTTCGATCACGAAGGAATAGCGGCCATCGGCCAGCTTTTGCCCCATGTCGTCGCGGCCCAGCCAGTCGATCTGCCCTTCCCCGGTGCCGATCTCCTCTCGCAGGACCTCTCGGCCCGATTCGTTCAGCGTGACCAGCGTGACGCTGTCGGCGCGGCTGTCGGGGGCGATGTCCAGCGTCAGGGGCTTGTCGCCGAACCAGACGGGACGGGCGGTGCGAACCTCTTTCCCGATCCAGTCGGCGACCTGGCCCAGGCTGCTGCCGGTCTGCATGATCATCATTTCCAGCAGCTTGTTCGTCTGGGCCTGCTGTTCGACCCCGGAAAAGGTCGCAAGCTGGACCGCGAAGTCGCTGCCCTCCATCGGGTTCAAGGGATCCTGGCTTTTCAGCTGCGTGGTCAGCATCTTCAGGAAGGTGTCAAAATTTGCCGAGGCCGCAGCCCCGGCAGCCGAGGCCGGTGAGCCGAAGGCCGCAGTGGCGTTGGTGGCCGGCATGTTGCCGATTGATGAAACCAAGGTGCTTTCCTTTCAGATGCGGATGTCCAGCCGGGCCGGGATCGCTAGGGGCGTCCAGGTTGGCGGTGCGGGGATCATGTCGGTGATATCGGCGCCGGGCCCGGCCGAATCAGGCAGGCGCTGCCGGTCGTCCGGTCCGGTTCCGGTCCCGCCGTCGCCTTGAAACTCGAACGAAGCCTCGGCCATGCCGGCATCGCCCAGGCATTCCTGCAGGAACGCCGAATTGCGGCGCAACTGGTCCAGCACCTCGGGCCGTTCGGCCCAGATCACCACATGCGGATTGTGATCGGGACCGGACATCACCATGCGGATCCGGCCAAGTTCCTCAGGGGCGAGGGCGATCTCGATCCGGTCCTCGCGCGCGGTGACCACTGCCTCGGCGATCTGGCGCACGATGGCCGCCACGGGAACCCTGCGGACCGGCTGGTCCGGCGGGGCGCCATTCGCCTCGCGCGCCGCAATGGGCAGGGGGGGTGCCGGGTCTGAAACCGGCATGTCGATCTGGATGGCGCCCGGATCCGCAGCAAGGCCCGGGTCGGGCAAGGGGATGGGGGCGGGCGATGCAGGCAATGCAGCCGGCGTAGTGGCGGGCTCGGCGGGAATGGCCGTGGTGACCGCGGCCTTTGCTTCTGCAACCATGCGAGGCTCCGGCAGGGTCGCCGGCGTTGCCTTGGGCCCAGTCTGCGGCGACGGAGCCACGGCACTCGTGATCCCTGACAACTCTTCGATCAACATCTGCAGCCGGTCCGGTTGCGCGCGCGCTTCGACCGGCAGGTCGGGTGCGACATCCTCTGCAACCAGTATGTCCGGTTCCTCCTCGATCGTGAATTCTGTGCCCGCCTCCTCCCCCTCCTGAACGGGTTCGGCGGGAATTGCGGCATGAACCATGCCTGCAATCGGTAAACAAAAACTTTCTGACATATCCCGATTCCCCTCGTGATGACCGCATAAATAAAGGGAAGTCATTACGAATTATTTACCGCAAACGGATAGCAGTGGAAATCATCGCCATTGGGAAAACATTCATGCAGGTTAATTCAAGATTTACGGTGAGCACTCCGGCTCCGGTCCCGCCTTCACCCGGCAAACAGCTGGAGCAGGCGTTTCTCGAGGAGATGTTGAAGTATTGCGGCCCCAAGTCGCTTTCTGGGTCGTTCGGCGGTGGCATCGGCGAGGATCAGTTTTCTTCCTTCATGATCCAGGAACAGGCGGCGGCCCTCGCCAGCCGGATCGACCTGGGCTTCGGGAAATGGGTAAGTCAATGAAACCCAGGCATCGTGAACTGCTGGATGGCATCGGCCAGGCGATCATCGCGGGCGACGGCGGCCTGGCCCTTGGCCGGATCGACGCCCTTGCCAAACGATTCGAGCGTGACGGCCTGGACGCCGACGCCAAGGCCCAGATCGACCAATCCTTGCAACACCTGCTGCGCTTGGCCCAGGATTCGGCACGCGGCACGCAGCGGGCCATCGACCAGATCCGCGAGATCGTGCGGAACGCGCGCAGCCTGCAGACCTATGACCATGCGGGACATCGCCAAAGCACGCCAACCAATGCCGTGCTGCCGCAACGGTTTTAGATAAAATCCTTTGTTCTAAGGATTTGAGGCAGGGGGCGATATTCACTATCCGTAAATCACCGACTGCTAGGACTGTGGTCATGCCAAAAGCGGCACAGGGATAAACGCCCAAGGTCAGAAGGCCGATCGTCACAATCACGGATGCAAAGCATCCATTATTCACGAGGATAAGATGTCCAGTATTCTGACCAACAACGGCGCCATTGTTGCCCTGCAGACCCTGAAGAACGTGAACTCCAGCCTGAACAAGGCGCAGTCGGAGATTTCGACCGGCAAGTCGATCAACAACGCCCAGGACAATGCCGCGATCTGGGCTGTTTCCAAGATCATGGAAACTGACCAGTCGTCCTTCAAGGCAATCCAGGCCGGGCTGAACGTCGCCGAGGCCACCGTGGCCACGGCACGGGTTGGCGCGGAGGAGATCACGAAGCTTCTGAACGAGATGAAGACCCTAGCCATTGGCGCTGACAGCGATAGCGCCGACTTCGCCAAGATCAACACCGACATTGTCAACAAGAAGAACCAGATCACGGCGATCATCGACGGGACGCAGATGAACGGTGTCCAACTGCTTAAGACGAACCCTGTTCCGGGCCAGACCAACTTCACCGTGCTGGGTTCGCTGGACCGCACGAACGGCACTGTTGCTACCTCGAAAAACAACATCGAGGTAGCGTCGGCAGGTTTTGAAGTTTCGATCGAGGCGGCGACCGTCACCGCAGTAACCGACCGGGCGTCGGCCGCTACGGCTTTGGGCGAGATCGAAGCCTTGATCAACGTCGCAGTAGTCGGAGCTGCGGCCCTCGGCGCGGCCGGAAAGCGGATCGCTGACCAGTCGAACTTCGTCGGAAAGCTTGCGGACTCGCTCAAGCAGGGTATCGGTTCGCTGGTCGATGCCGACATGGAGGAAGCCTCGGCCCGCCTGCAGGCCCTGCAGACCCAGCAGCAGCTGGGCATCCAGGCGCTGTCGATCGCCAACCAGGCGCCTTCGGCGATCCTCAGCCTGTTCCGCTAATCGACCGGCTCATGGGGGCGCCCTGGCGGCGCCCCTGCTTGCTTGCCTTCAGATCAGGATGATCCACCTTGAACGCGGTTTCGTCTTTTTCCACCCCCCGATATGGAAACGGCATCCTTCGCACTGCGCGGGATGCGGAATATGACGTCTTCTCTCGTGTCACCCGGATGCTGCGCCATGCAGCAGGGGGAAGTCACACCGACCTGATCCAGGCCGTCCACAAGAACAATGAACTTTGGACCATTCTGGCCTCGGACCTGGCCAGCGACGGGAACAGCCTGCCTGACCAGCTTCGCGCCGGGCTGCTGTCGCTTGCCGGATTTGCGTTGCGTCACGGCCACCGCGCCTTGGCGAACGGCGCGGAACTTGCCCCGCTGATCGACATCAACCTGGCCGTCATGCGCGGCTTGCGCCAAGAGGCTGCGACATGAGCGGCCTTGTGTTGAAGCTGGCCCCGAACGAGCGGGTGCTTATCAATGGTGCAGTCGTCGAAAACGGCGATCGTCGGACCAAGATTGCCATTCGCACGCCCAATGCAAATGTCCTTCGGCTCAAGGATGCGATCCATCCGGACCGGGCAAATACCCCTGTCGGCAGGGCCTGCTATATCGCCCAGTTGATCCTGTCCGGCGATGCCGATCTGGCCGAGGGCAAACGCCAGTTGCTGCTGTCGATGGCCCAGCTTTCAATGGTTTTCGCGGATGGCCCCAGCCATGCCATCCTGCAGGAAGCCCGCAGCTATGCCGAAGACGGCGCAATCTATCCGGCTTTGCGAAGGCTGCGCGATCTGCTGCCGCAGGAAGATCTGCTGATCCAGGCGCGCCGCTCATGAGAACATCATGAGCGCAGCGATCGCGGTGGGATTGGGGGGGCTGGCCGGTTGGCGTGTCCTGCAGCGAATGGAGGCGCGGCATGTCGAAACCACGGCAAAGGATCCCCTTGTCCAGCGAGCCACCGGCTATTTCCGCGAAAACCTGACTGCCGCGACCTCGGCCGAGGATCTTGTGGGCGACTACAAGATGCTGCAGGTCGCCCTGGGCGCTTTCGGGTTGGACAAGGACGCCGCGAACAAGGCCTTCATTCGGAAGGTCCTGGAATCCGACTTGGCCGATACGGCGTCCCTTGCCAATCGTCTGGGGGACAAGCGATACCTCAAGCTTGCCAAGGCTTTCCAAGGCCGCAGCAACGCAGGGGCAGCAAGCCAAGCCATAGCCGAGGCCTATGTCCAGCGGCAGTTCGAAAAGCGGGTAGGCGAGGGTAATGAAACATATCGCCTGGCGCTGAACGCCCGCAATGAGGTGAAGGCCTTTGCTGCTCGCGCGTCCAGCGACCGGACAATGTGGTTCGAGGTTTTGGGCAACGAACCTTTGCGGACGGTGTTTGCCGGGGCCTTCGGCCTGAACAAGGCGGTCGCCAACCTTCCCGTTGATCGGCAACTGGAACTGTTCATGTCGGCATCAGAGCGGGTGCTCGGAAGCAGCAGCTTTTCCAAGATCGCCGACGAGGCCTCGATTGACAAGCTGGTGACGCGCTATCTTGCCCTGTCCCAGGTACAGGCCAATACCTCCAGCAACCGCTATGCCGCTGCCATGACATTGTTGTCCCGTCAAAGATGATGGAACGACGGTGGCAGGAACGAAATGTCTGCCAGCAGGACTTCGCTTCCCCTGTCAGGCATCGGCACTGCAAGGGCGAACTGTAGATGCCCCAAGCCGCGGGTGGCGGCTGGGCGGCGGCCGCCAGTGATTTGGGCAGGTGGTCCCGCGCGAGGAAACGTCCGAGTCTGACCTGGTCAACTCGGACCCCGCGATGGTCCAGGGCTGAATATGGCGGAGGCGACCTGAACAAGCAGACCGCCCTCTGGCCCGTCAGGCTTGGAGGCTGCGGACCCCCACTTCCCCTTCCTCGCGCGACTTGATCGCGGCAACGGCGGCGATGCTGCCGGCTGCGGTCGTGAAGTAAGGGATCTTGTCGTACAAGGCTACGGCACGGATTTCCCGCGAGTCGGCGATCGCCTGGGCGCCTTCGGTCGTGTTGAGGACCATCGCTATATCGCCATTCTTCAGACGGTCGACGATGTTCGGACGGCCTTCATAGACCTTGTTCACGCGCACAGCCGCGACACCGGCGTCGGCCAGGAAATCGGCGGTGCCGCTGGTCGCGACCAGGGTGAAGCCCATGGCGACAAGATCGCGGGCGGCATCGGCCAGGGCGGCGGTCTTGTCGGTATCCTTGACCGAGATGAACACCCGGCCTTCGGAGGGCAGTTGCGTGCCCGCCCCCATCTGCGCCTTGAGGAAGGCGCGGGCGAAGTTGCGGTCCCAGCCCATGACCTCGCCCGTCGAACGCATCTCCGGGCCCAGCAGCGTATCGACGCCGGGGAAGCGCGCGAAGGGCAGCACCGCCTCCTTGACCGAGAACCAGGGTGTGATCGGATCTGCCAGCGTCAGCGGATCGGCGAATGGCAGGTCGGTTTCGGGGCCGACGCCCGCGGGATAAGGATCGCGCAGCGGGAAGTTCGACAAGGGTTCCCCCGCCATCAGCCGTGCTGCGATGCTGGCGATGGCGCTGTCGGTGGCCTTGGCGACGAAGGGCACGGTGCGCGACGCGCGCGGGTTCACCTCGAGCACATAGATCGCGCCGTCCTTCAGCGCGAACTGCACGTTCATCAGGCCCTTGACCCTCAGCGCCCGGGCCATTGCGACCGTCTGGCGTTTCAGATCCTCGATGGTGGCGGCATCCAGCGTGTGCGGAGGCAGTGAGCAGGCCGAATCGCCCGAATGGACGCCAGCCTCCTCGATATGTTCCATGATGCCGGCGACATGGACATTCTCGCCATCCGACAGCGCGTCCACATCGACTTCGATCGCGCCGGACAGATAGCTGTCCAGCAGGACGGGATTCTTGCCGGAAACGCTGACCGCGTCCGTGATGTAGCGGCGCAGGTGGTCCATGTCGCGCACGATCTCCATCGCGCGCCCGCCCAGCACATAGGAGGGGCGAATGACCAGCGGAAAGCCGATGCGCTCGGCGATCCGGATGGCCTGTTCGTCGCTGCTGGCGATGCCATTGATCGGCTGCTTCAATTCAAGGTCGTTCAGCAGTTTCTGGAACCGCTCGCGATCCTCGGCCAGGTCGATGGCGTCGGGGGTCGTGCCCAGGATCGGGATACCTTCGGCTTCCAATGCATTGGCCAGCTTCAAGGGCGTCTGGCCGCCGAACTGCACGATCACGCCATGCAGGGTGCCGTTCTCCTGCTCGACGCGCAGGATTTCCAGAACATGCTCCAGGGTCAGCGGCTCGAAGTAGAGACGGTCCGAAGTGTCATAGTCGGTCGAGACCGTCTCCGGGTTGCAGTTGACCATGATGGTTTCATAGCCCGCCTCGGTCAGGGCAAAGCAGGCATGGCAGCAGCAATAGTCGAACTCGATCCCCTGGCCGATGCGGTTCGGCCCGCCGCCCAGGATGACGACCTTCCTGGCCGCCGTTGGGCGCGATTCGCATTCTACGTCGCCCATCGCCGGGGCTTCATAGGTGGAATACATATAGGGGGTCTGAGCCTCGAATTCTGCGGCGCAGGTGTCGATGCGCTTGAAGACCGGCAAGATGCCGGCATTGCGGCGGGCGCGGCGGATTTCGGCCTCGTCGCGCCCGGTCAGATGGGCCAGCCGGGCGTCGGTGAAGCCCATCATTTTCAGACGGCGAAGCCCCTCGGGATCGGTGGGCAGCCCTTGGTGACGGACCTCATGCTCGGCATCGACGATCTCGCGGATCCGCGCAAGGAACCAGGGGTCGAAGCTGGTGACGCGTTGGATTTCGTCATTGCTCATGCCAAAGCGCATGGCCTCGGCGATGATGCGGATGCGGTCCGGGGTGGCGCGGGACAGCGCGGCGATCACGGCGGGCTTGCCTTGTTCGGCCGCCCCCTCGATGGCGATCTCGTCCAGCCCCGTCAGGCCGTTCTCCATCGAGGTCAGCGCCTTTTGCAGCGATTCGTGGAAGCTGCGGCCGATCGCCATCACCTCGCCCACCGATTTCATGGCCGTGGTCAGTTCGGGCTTGGAGCCGGGGAACTTCTCAAATGCAAAGCGCGGGATCTTGGTGACGACATAGTCGATGGACGGCTCGAACGAGGCGGGCGTGACCTTCGTGATGTCGTTGTCCAGCTCGTCCAGCGTATAGCCGACGGCCAGTTTGGCGGCGATCTTGGCGATGGGGAAGCCGGTGGCCTTGGATGCAAGGGCCGAGGACCGCGACACCCGCGGGTTCATCTCGATCACGACCATGCGGCCGTCAGCCGGGTTGATCGCCCATTGCACGTTCGATCCGCCGGTTTCCACGCCGATCTCGCGCAGCACGGCGATGCTTCCGTTGCGCATGATCTGGTATTCGCGGTCGGTCAGGGTCAGCGCCGGGGCCACGGTGATGGAATCGCCCGTATGAACGCCCATCGGATCCACGTTCTCGATGGAGCAGACGATGATGGCATTGTCGTTGCGATCCCGCACCACCTCCATCTCGTATTCCTTCCAGCCCAGCAGGCTTTCATCGACCAGAACCTGTGCCACAGGGCTGGCATCCAGGCCCGAACGCACGATCCGTTCGTAATCGTCGCGGTTATAGGCGACGCCGCCGCCGGTCCCGCCCAAGGTAAAGGCGGGACGGATGATCGCGGGCAGGCCGATTTCCTCCAACGCGTCCATCGCCTGCTGGACGCCCGCGTTGACGTCGTATTTGCCGCTGGGCAGCTTCGGCGCGGCGACGATGGTGGCCTTGGGGTTTTCCAGCCCGATCCGGTCCATCGCCTCGCGGAACAGCTTGCGATCCTCGGCCATCTCGATGGCGGCACGCTGCGCGCCGATCAGTTCGACGCCATAGCGGTTCAGCACGCCCATGTCGGCCAGGGCCAGGGCCGTGTTCAACCCGGTCTGCCCGCCCATCGTGGGCAGCAGCGCGTCGGGGCGTTCCTTGGCGATGATCTTTTCGACGATTTCAGGGGTGATCGGCTCGATATAGGTCGCGTCGGCCATTTCCGGGTCGGTCATGATGGTCGCGGGGTTCGAGTTGACCAGGATCACCCGGTAACCTTCCTCGCGCAGGGCCTTGCAGGCCTGGGCGCCGGAATAATCGAACTCGCAGGCCTGGCCGATCACGATGGGGCCTGCGCCGATGATCAGGATCGACTTGATATCGGTTCTTTTCGGCATGGTGGTCCCTCGGGGCTGGCGGCTTGCAAATCGTCCGGGGTTATAGCCATGCGCGGTGGGACCGCAAGGCAAGACAACGGGCTTTTGCCCGTTTGTTGCAGAAACCAGAACAGGCCGCAGCCAATCGACAGCAGGATGGCAAATCCCTGACGGGTGGACAACCCGCCCCGACAGGCATTCCGCTGCCGGAAGGCCGGCCGTGGTTTCTGCAAGGGACGTGGAGGGCAGGGGCGTCAGCGGATCGACCACAGCACCCGGATCCCCGGTGCCTAGCCGCGCAGGGCAGCGCCCAGTTCGCGGTCCAGCACCTGCAGGAACCGCGACCGGTCAGCCTTCGAGAAGCCCGCGCCCCCGCCCTGCATGAAGGGGTTCGAGGCCCGCAGATCCGCCATCAGGTCGCGCGTGGCCAGCCGGGGGCCGATATTGGCGACGCTCAGCACCTCGCCGTCATGGGTGACGACCCGCGCCCCGGCCTTGAGGCAGCGGTCGGCCAGTGGCAGGTCGGCCGTCACCACCACATCGCCCGGCCCGCATTGTTCGGCGATCCACTTGTCGGCCTCGTCCGGGCCTTCGGCGACGACCTTCAGCGTGACCAGCGGATTGGCTGGCGGCCGCAGCCCGCCGTTGCACACCAGCACCATCGGCACCCGCAGGCGCGTCGCCACGCGCTCGGCCTCGGCCTTGACCGGGCAGGCGTCGGCGTCGATATAAAGCGTCGTCAATCCCGCAACAGTTCGTTGATCGAGGTCTTGGACCGCGTCTGCGCATCCACCCGCTTGACGATCACCGCGCAATACAGGCTGACGCCGTTCTTGGACGGCATCGACCCCGCGACGACGACCGATCCGGCCGGAACCTCGCCATACATCACCTCGCCGGTCTCGCGATCGACGATCTTGGTGGACTGGCCGATGAAGACGCCCATCCCCAGGACCGAACCCTCGCGGATGATGCAGCCTTCGACCACCTCTGACCGGGCGCCGATGAAGCAGTTGTCCTCGATGATGGTGGGGCCGGCCTGCAGGGGTTCCAGCACGCCGCCGATGCCCACGCCGCCCGACAGGTGGACGTTCTTTCCGATCTGCGCGCAAGAGCCGACGGTGGCCCAGGTATCGACCATCGTGCCCTCGCCCACATGGGCGCCCAAGTTCACGAAAGAGGGCATCAGCACCGCCCCCTTGCCGATAAAGGCGGACCGGCGGACAATGGCGCCCGGCACGGCGCGGAAGCCGGCCGCGCGCCACTGGTTGTCGCCCCAGCCTTCGAACTTGGTCGGCACCTTGTCCCACCAGTTGGACCCCTGCGGGCCGCCCGACATCTGTTCCATGTCGTTCAGGCGGAAGGACAGCAGCACAGCCTTTTTCGCCCACTGGTTCACGTGCCAGTCGGTGCCGCGCTTTTCGGCCACGCGCAGGGCGCCGCTGTCCAATTGCGCCAAGGTTTCCTCGACCGCCTCGCGCACGAAGCCGGTCGTGGCGCTGTCGATATCGGCGCGGGCCTCCCACGCGGCCTCGATGGCGGTCTCAAGTGCTTGGGTCATGGCCTCTCCTGGATCACTGCGGCGGGTGGAAACTGTCACCCCGGGGCTATAAGCCTGGGACAAGGCCCGTGCAATCAGAGGATCCGATGAACGACGCCAGCAAGACCGCCGAAGACCGCGCCCATCCCTTTCCGCACAGTGACGAGGACGCGGCGCGCGCGAGCCAGATCCCCGACACGCCCCAGACCCGATCGCCTTCCTACCAGCTGGCCTTCACCGACCGCGATTTCCTGCTGAGGGAGGAACTGCGCCCGGTCCGCCTGCAACTGGAACTGCTGAAGCCGCAGATGCTGCTGGACGAAGCGGGGGTGGAATCGACGGTGGTGATGTTCGGCGGCGCGCGCATCCCTTCGCCGGAAAACGCCGCGACCGCCCGCACCCCGGCGCTGGCCAAGCTGTCCGCCTATTACGAGGAAGCGCGCCTCTTCGCGCGAGAGATGACCCGGCGCAGCCTGGAAACCGGCGGGCGCGACTTCGTCATCACCACCGGCGGAGGCCCGGGCGTGATGGAGGCCGGCAACCTGGGCGCGCACGAGGTCGGCGGCAAGTCCATCGGCCTGGGCATCGTGCTGCCCCACGAACAGGCGCCGAACCTTTATGTGACGCCCGAGCTTTGCTTCAACTTCCACTATTTCGCGATCCGCAAGATGCATTTCCTGATGCGAGCGCGGGCCATCACCATCTTCCCCGGCGGCTTCGGTACCCTGGACGAAACCTTCGAGGCCCTGACCCTGATCCAGACCGGCCGCATGGCCCGCGTCCCCTTCCTGATGTTCGGGGCCGAGTTCTGGGACAGCATCATCAACTGGAAGGCCCTGGCCGAGTCGGGCACGATCTCGGAAGAAGACCTTGGCCTGATCCATTACGTCGAAACGGCGCAGGAGGCGGTGGAGATCATCGACGGGTGGGAAAAGCCGCGCTGATACCCAGCGTTCCGGGCGGTTTGCGCAAAGGCAGCGAAGGCGCTAGATCTTGGTGACCTTCAGGTGCCCGCAGGCCGTCTCGAGGCGGCAATCCGTTCTCGAACCGAAAAACTCATCAACGGCCTTCCTGCATCCACCCCAGTCGAAGTAATCGTCGAAGATGAGGATGCCGCCGGTCGAGAGGACGGGCCAGATCCTGGAAATACTGAAGCTTACGGGATCGTACCAGTCGACGTCGATATGGGCGAAGGCGACCGGGCCGTCGATCTTCATGGTGTCCTGCAACAGGCCCTTGTGGAACAGGATGCTGTCCAGCGCCTCGTCGCCCAGGATCTCGGCGACCTGCGACCTGACGAATGCCAGCAGATCCTGCCTGTAGCCGTAATATTCGTCGCCGCCGATGCCCTTGCTGTTGCCGCTTGCGATGATCGCGTAGCGTTCGTGAACATCCGGCGGATCCTCCGGACCCGGAGGCGGGATCATCTCGAACGTGTCGTATTCGTTGATGATCCTGCCTTGGGCATAGGCCGCGATGACCACGAGCGATCCGCCAAGCGCGCAACCGGCTTCGATCACCTGCCCCTGGACACCTTTCCTTCCGATCTCGTCCAGCGAAGAGATCAGGTTCCTCAGCTTGTCATCGGCCAGATAGCTCAGGCGCCTCTTCCTGACTTTTGGGACCACATCCAGTCGGTCGGTCGAGCGGAGCTTCGCGGCGGACCGGATCCGGGACGCATGAAGGCGTGCAGACCTCAGGATGTTCATGTTGCCCACGTCCCGCCGGACCCCGGTCCTTGAAATCAGACTGGACGAGGGTTGCCGACGGTCGCGAACCTGTCAACATGGCCAAACGGCCGAGGAAATGGCTTCCTGGCCAAGGGACCAGGTCATGACGATCCCAAGGCTCGGCGGCGCCGAGCTAGTGGACGGGAAATGGAAACCCGATCAGCCCGCCGCCTCTGCCGCGATCTCGGCCCGCGACTTGCGCCCCCGCTCCGTCGCCGACTTCAACTGCCCGCAGGCGGCCATGATGTCCTCGCCCCGGGGCGTGCGGATCGGGCTGGCATAGCCCGCCTTGTAGATGATGTCGGCAAAGGCGTGGATGCGGTTGTTGCTGGATCGCTTGTAGGGCGCGCCGGGCCATTCATTGAAGGGGATCAGGTTGATCTTGGCGGGGATGCCGCGGATCAGATCCACCAGGCGATGCGCGTCCTCGTCGCTGTCGTTCACGCCGGCCAGCATCACATATTCGAAGGTGATCCGCTCGCTGTTGGACAGCCGCGGATAATCGCGCAGCGCGTCAAGCAGCGTTGCGATGTTCCAGCGCTTGTTGATCGGCACCAGGATGTTGCGAACCTCGTCGGTGGTGGCGTGGAAGCTGACGGCAAGCTGGCAGCCGATCTCCTCGGCCGTCCGCGCGATCTCGGGGACCACGCCGCTGGTGGACAGGGTGATGCGGCGGCGCGAAAGCGACAGCCCCTCGTTGTCCATGCAGACGCGCATCGCGTCGCGCACGGCGTCGAAGTTGTAGAGGGGCTCGCCCATGCCCATCAGGACGATGTTGCTGACAAGGCGGGTCTCGTCCTTCGGCGCGCCGGGCTCGGGCCATTCGCCCAGGTCGTCGCGCGCCAGCATCAACTGGCCGACGATTTCCCCGGCGGTCAGGTTGCGCACCAGCTTCTGCGTCCCGGTGTGGCAGAAGGAACAGGTCAGCGTGCAGCCGACCTGGCTGGACACGCACAGCGTGCCGCGCCCTTCCTCGGGAATATAGACGGTCTCGACCTCGTGGCCCCCGGCAATGCGGACCAGGTACTTGCGGGTGCCGTCGCTGCTGATCTGGCGGGTGACGATCTCGGGCAGGGTGATCTCGAACCTGTCGGCCAGCAGCGCGCGGTAATCCTTGGCAAGGTTCGACATCTGCGCGAAATCGCGCACGCCCCAGTGATAAACCCACTGCCAGACCTGGCCCACCCGCATCTTGGCCTGCTTCTCGGGCGTGCCCGCGTCGATCAGCGCCTGGCGCAACTGGTCGCGCGTCAGCCCGACGATGTTCACCCGCCCGCTGTCGGGCAGCTTGCGGGGAAGGGTCAGGACGTCCTGCGTGATGGGCGCATTCATGGCATTACCGATCTGGGGCGAAAGACCCGCAGATAAGCGAAACGAGGCCGAAAATCAACCCGGCCCCGCTGCATCTTCTGTGTTCAAATATCCCGGGGTGAGGAGCACCAGGAAAAAGGTCCAGGGGACCTTTTTTCAGGGATGAACGGGCGAAGCCCAGCGAAGGGACGGGGGCAGCGCCCCCATGCCTTACTGGCAGCGCGACCGGGCCGTATTGGTGGCCGCGGTGATGCCCGCCAGGCTGAACGTATCCTTGGTCACGGTGCCGCGCGACGACCGCCCGGTAATGACCGCATTCGATCCGCCGCGCAGGGCCGTGATCAGGCGTTCGTCATCGGATGCGCTGCCGGTCCAGGCGCTTTCGCCTTCGGTGAACAGGTTGAACTTGTTGCCGCCGATATCGACCTCGACCGTGCTGTCAGGAGCGAAGGGATAGCCGCCGCTGAAGCTGACCTCGCCGTTCTGGCCGGGGCGATAGGCCACATACAGGCGGATGTCGCCGCGCGTCACCTCGCGCGGGGCGCCATTGGCGTCGGTGTTCTGCGTGGCCTTGGGCGGCGACACGGCCCAGCATTCCTTGGGATTTTCGGCGGCAAAGACGGTCCAGTCGCCTTCGGTCGCGACGACGTTGGTGGATTCCTGCGCCACTGCTGTCCCCAGTCCGGCCATCAGGACAAGGGCGGCGGTCATGCCGCGCAGCGTGGTGTTGGTCATGCTCTGGCCTCCTGCCATGGGTTTCGCCTCATCTGCGGGCGTTGTTCCCGATTGCTGTGGTCTTTTCAACCTTCTGCGGTCAGGATAGCCAAAATCATTGCGCGAGAAAGAGCGCAAGGCAGGAAATCGCGCAATTGTCAGGGGAAGGACAGGCGATGCGTTCAGCCGAGTTGATCGAACTGTGGCGCGGCGGTCAGCGCGAAAGCCTGCACCGCGGCGATGCGGTGATCTGCGACACCAAGGGCGTGGTCGAAGCCTGGGGCAGGCCCGACCGGATCGTCTTTCCGCGATCGTCCTGCAAGATGATCCAGGCGCTGCCCTTGATCGAAAGCGGCGCGGCCGACGCGGCGGGGCTGACCGACCGCCAGCTTGCCCTTGCCTGCGCCAGCCACAGCGGCGCGCGGATCCATGTCGATGCGGTGGACCAGTGGCTGCGCGGGCTGGATCTGGGCGAGCCTGACCTGCGCTGCGGCTGCCACATGCCCCGCGACGCGGATGAAAACCGCCGCCTGACCTGCGGCGACGAAAGCCCCTGCCAGTTGCACAACAACTGCTCGGGCAAGCACGCTGGCTTCCTGACGCTGAACCGGCATCTGCAGGGCGGGCCGGAATACGTGGAGCCGGACCATCCGGTCCAGACCGCCGTGAAGGCCGCCTTCGAGGAAGTCACGGGTGAAGTCAGCCCCGGCTACGGCATCGACGGCTGTTCGGCCCCGAACTGGTCCTGTTCGCTGGCGGGGCTTGGCCGGGCGATGGCGGCTTTTGCCGATCCGGGCCAGGATCGGCGCGGCCAGGCGATGCGGCGGCTGGTGGATGCCATGCGCACCCATCCCGAGATGGTCGCGGGCGAAGGGCGGGCCTGCACGATCCTGATGCGTGCCATGGGCGGCCGCGTCGCCGCCAAGACCGGGGCCGAGGCGGTCTTCGTCGCCATCCTTCCCGACCAGGGCCTGGGCGTCGCGCTGAAGATCCGTGACGGCGGCACCCGCGCCGCCGAGGCCGCGATCACCGCGCTGCTGGTCCATCTGGGCGTGCTGGGCGACAACGACCCCGCGGTCGGCCGCTTCCTGACGGACCCGATCCGCAACTGGCGCGGCATCGTCACCGGAGAGATGCGGACCTCGCCCGGCTTTCCCGCCTAGATCATCTGCCAGATCAGCCGCAGCGCAAGCGCGGTCGAGGTGACGACCAGCAGCGGCTTGATCAGCCGCGCCCCGATCCGCGAGGCCAGCCGCGACCCCAGCGTCGCCCCGGCGATCTGCGCGGCGCCCATCACGATCCCCACCACCCAAAGGGGCTGGCCCACAAGCGCGAAGGCCAGCAGGCCGCCCAGGTTCGAGGCGAAGTTCAGAAGCTTCGTATGGGCGGTCGCCTTCAGCACGCCGTAGCCCGCCAGGGTCACGAAGGCGATCATGTAGAACGATCCCGCACCCGGCCCCAGGACGCCGTCATAGAAGCCGACCAGTGGAACGGCTGTTGCCGCGAAAACCGCGGGCGCGACCCTCTGGACGCGGTCGAGGTCGTTCAGGCCCGGCTTCAGCGCGAAAAAGGCGGCGATGCCGATCAGGATCACCGGCAGGACCAGCCGCAACTGGTCGGTCGGCAAAAAGCTGACAAGGCCTGCCCCTGCTGCCCCGGCAGCCCCCGCGATCAATGCGGATTTCCACTGGCTGCGCAGATCCACCAGCCCGCGCGAGGCATAGCTGATCGCCGCCGTGGCGGCCCCGAAGACCCCCTGGACCTTGTTCGTGGCCAGGGCCTGTGCAGGCGGAATGCCGGCAAGCATCAGCGCGGGCAGGGTGATCAGCCCGCCGCCGCCCGCGATGGAGTCGATGAAGCCCGCCGCAAAGCCCGCGGCGGCCAGAAGAACAACAAGCTCAAGGGAAAGGTTCAGCATGATCCGCGCCATGCGCCTTTGGCAGGCGTTTGTAAAGCTGGGGGTATCACACCCCCGGACCCCCGTGGGATACTTGCGCACAGAAGATGGAGGCGGCCGATGTTAAACACCCTGACGCATCGCGTGGTGCAGGCGCCCATGGCGGGAACCTCGACGCCGGAGATGGCGGTGGCGGTCTGCGAAGCGGGCGGGCTTGGCTTTCTGGCTTTGGGTGCCCTGGATGCTGTGGGCGCGGCCAAGGCAATCCGCGCCGTTCGGCAGGGCACGGAAAGGGACTTTGGCGTCAACCTGTTCTGCCATGCCCCTGCCCGCCGCGATGCTGCGCGCGAAGCGACCTGGATTCAGACCCTTGAACCGGAATTCGCCCGGTTCGGCGCCAGCCCGCCGCGTGAACTGGCCGAGATTTACCCCAGCTTCCGTGGTAATGACGCGATGCTGTCGGTCCTGCTGGCCGAACGGCCTGCCATCGTTGGCTGTCACTTCGGGCTGCCCGGCCCCGACCAGATCGTGGCGCTAAAGGCTGCGGGCTGCGCGCTTTGGGCGACGGCAACCTCGCTGGCCGAGGGGAAGGCGATCGTCGATGCGGGCTTCGACGTGATCGTGGCGCAGGGCTTCGAGGCGGGCGGGCATCGGGGCATCTTCGAACCGGATGGCCCGGACGAACGGCTGGGTCATCTGGCCCTGGCGCGGGCGCTGCTGCCGCTGGGACTTCCGGTCGTGGCGGCGGGAGGGATCATGGACCGCGGCGCGGCGCGGGCGGCGATGGATGCGGGCGCGGCGGCCGTGCAATGCGGCACCGCCTTCCTGCGCGCGCCCGAGGCCGCAACGCCCCCGGCGCATCGCGCCGCGCTGTCGGGCGGCCGGACCGTGATGACGCGCGCGATTTCGGGACGTCCTGCGCGATGCCTGGTCAACGATTTTACGGCCATCGCGGATGCGGCGGCCGCAGATTATCCGGTCGCCTATGGCATCGGCAAGGCGCTGCACGCTGCCGCATCGGCACAAGGGCATCACGGATACGGCGCCTTCTGGGCCGGGACGGGTGCCGCGGCCAGCCTCGCGCGGCCTGCGGCGGACACGGTTCTGGCGATCAGCCCGTGACGAATTCGGCGGCGGAATAGCCCTGAAGATATAGAAGCGCGGTCAGGTCGCCGTGGTTGATGCGGATGGGCGCCTGCGCGGCGACGGCGGGCTTGGCGTGCAGCGCGACGCCGGTTCCGGCCATCTGGATCATCCCCAGGTCATTGGCCCCGTCGCCCACGGCAATGACATCCGACGGCGTCAGGCCGCGTGCCATGGCGATCTGGATCAGCGCCTCGACTTTGGCCTCGCGACCCAGGATCGGCAGCGCCACCTGCCCGGTCAGCAGGCCCCCTTCGGCCAGCAGGGTATTGGCGCGGTGTTCGTCGAAGCCCAGGCGGGCGGCCACGGCTTCCGTGAAGGCGGTGAAGCCGCCCGACACAAGCGCGGCATAGCCGCCATTCGCCCGCATCGTCGCCACCAGTTCAGCGCCGCCCGATGCCATGGTGATGCGCGACGCCAGCACATCCGCGATCACGCTGTCCTTCAGCCCGGCCAGCAGCGAGACGCGTTCCGTCAGGGCGCCGTTGAAGTCCAGTTCGCCGTTCATGGCGCGGGCGGTGATATCGGCCACGCGGGGACCGACGCCCGCCATGTCGGCCAGTTCATCAATGCATTCCTGGCCGATCATGGTCGAATCCATGTCCGCCAGCAGGATCCGCTTGCGCCGGTCCTGCGCGGGCTGGACCGCCAGATCCAGCGTCTGCTGCTGAAGCGCAGCCCAGGCGGCTTCGGTATCGGCTGGACGGGCTTCGACGTCGAATTCGGCCGCGACGCCGGGGTTCAGCCACCGCAGCGGCCCGCCGCCCCAGCGATCGGCCAGGGCTTGCGCCACATCCCGGGCCAGGTTGGCGCGCAGGGGCGATGCGATCAGCGAAACGGTGAACATGGGCCGGGCCTCCTTTTCGGCGGGGTCTAGGCCAAGGCGGCAGGCTGCGCCAGAGGCGGGCGGCGGATGCCCAGGAAGGGCCCGTCGCCGCCCGCGTCGATCCGGGCGAGGGCGCCCGCGATGGGTTCCGCGATCACCGCCATGGCGAAGGCCGTCGCGTGGATCATCCGGTCGGGCGACATCGCAAGCGCGACATGGCCCGGCCAGAACAGCAGGTCGCCGCGCCGGATGTCATCCGCCGCAGGGAAGGCATCGCGCTGCAGATCGCTGTCGCCGGGGCAGGGGATGCCACAGGCGGTCAGCGCGGCCTGCACGAGGCCCGAACAATCGATCCCCCAGCGGCCGTTGCCACCCCACAGATAGGGCGTGCCCAGCAGGCTTTCGGCGACGGGTACTGGGTCCGTGGCGGGTCCGTCGCCCACATGCTGGGCGGGGACGAAGCCGCCGGTGGCCAGGCGGGCAAAGCGCCCCTCGGCCCCCGTCACGGACAGGCGCGCGCCGATGGACAGGCTGGCCAGTTCCCGCTGCTTCATGTCCGGTGCAGGATAGACATGGGTGGCGGGGGCGGTGACGCGGTGGGTGATCGGCGGCAGGTCCCGGCCCAGAGACGCTGCGGGCAGCCAGCCGCAATAGCCGTCAAGGGCTGCCTGCACGAAGCACCAGTCGCCCCGGGTCTCGATCACAGTCACGTCGGCGCCGAAATTGACCTGCCGGTCGCGGCGGCCCTCGGGGGCGGTCATCAGGTCGGCCAGCGGCACGGTCAGCCGCGCGGCATGGCCCGGCGTGTAGGCGGGACGTTCCAGCACGCCCGCCAGGCATTCAAGCGCAACGCGGTCGGTCGCAGGGGTCAGGCGGCGGTCCAGCGTCATGCGAGGATCCGGGGCAGGGCGGCCAGGATCGCGCGCGCGCCCTGGCCCAGGCCCCCCTTGGGACGGCCTGGGGCCAGGACCGGCTGCCAGCCGTAGATGTCCATGTGGACATAGCGCCCGGCGCCTTGGGCAAAGCGGCGCAGGAACAGCGCGGCGGTGATCGACCCTGCCATCCCGCCCGAGGGGGCGTTGTCGAGATCCGCGATCGGCGGCTCGATCTGCGATTCGTAGCCGTCCCAGAAGGGCATCCGCCACAGGGGATCGCGCGCGGCCATCGCGGCGCGGGACAGGGCATCCGCCGTCGCATCGTCGTCGCAATAGAAGGGCGGCAGATCGGGCCCAAGCGCCACCCGCGCAGCCCCCGTCAGCGTCGCAAGCGAGATCATCAGGTCGGGCGATTCCTCGGCCCCCAGGGTCAGGGCATCGGCCAGGATCAGGCGGCCTTCGGCATCGGTGTTGTTCACCTCGACCGTCAGGCCCTTGCGGCTGGTCAGCACGTCGCCCGGTCGGAAGGCGTTGCCCGCGACGCTGTTCTCGACCACCGGCAGCAGCACGCGAATCCGCATCCGGTCCGCTGCGCCAGTCAGGGCCAGCATCTTCAGCAGGCCAAGCGCGGTCGCCGCGCCGCCCATGTCCTTCTTCATCAGCAGCATGGACGCCGAGGGCTTGATGTCCAGCCCGCCCGTGTCGAAGCAGACCCCCTTTCCGACGATGGTCAGCCGCGGCCCGGCATCGCCCAGCCGGATGTCGATCAGGCGCGGGGCCTGTTCCGCCGCCCGCCCCACGGCATGGATCATCGGCAGGTTCGCGTCCAGCAGATCCCCGCCGGTCGTGACGGCGACGCTGGCGCCCGCTTCTCCTGCCAGGGCGCGGGCTGCGGCTTCCAGGGCGTCGGGGCCCATGTCATTGGCCGGGGTGTTGATCAGGTCACGGGTCAGGAACTCTCCTGCCGCCTGGGCCGCGATCCTGTGCGCGTCGGCGCCCTGGGGGCAGATGAAACGCGCCCCGTCATGGGGCGTGCCCTTGTAGCGGGTGAAGCGGTACTGACCCAGCAGCAGGGCGAGCGCGGCCTCGTCCGGGTCCAGGTCGTCCGGAAGGAATGGCCGCCACAGGCCCTTGGGCAGGCCTGCCGCATGGGCCATCGCGAAGCGGTGGCGGCTGGCCTGCGCCCGGTCCCCCAGGCCCAGAAGCGCCCCGGACAGCCCGCCCGACGCATCGGGCAGCAGGCAGATTTCCCCCAGCTTGCCCGAAAAGCCGCTGGCCGCGGGCCAGGGGCCGGCTTGTTCGGCCAGCGGATCGCCTTTCCACACCGCCCAGAGCGGCAGGGCATCGGGTGAATCGGGCGCGAAATCGGGTGTCATGGCCTGTCCTTGATCTGTCGGGCCGAGATTACAGGCTGGATGCTCACCCGCAACCCCGGCCTCAGGCCAACTGGCTGCGGTCCCAGATCGCCGTCAGCGAGCGATTGCCTACCCGCATCAGCCGCGCATGGACCGCCCCGATCGGCACGGCTTGGCCCCGTTCGGCGCAGAAGCCCAGATCCATCGCCACCCCGGCCAGCGACAGAAGCCCGATCTGCCAGGCCAGCCGCGCAAGCAGGTCGCATTGCCGCACGGCCTCGGGCAGGTTGTTCGCGCGGATTGCGTTGTCGGCCAGGGTCAGTGCCGTGGCCAACTGTTCCAGGGCCAGGCCAATGACGTTCTGCGCCGCGGTTTCGCCCAATTCGGTGACGATGTCGCCCAGCCGGCGGGAATCCACCCGGACCGGTTCCGATACGGCCAACGCCATGATCTGTGCCATCTGCCTTACCCTTGCCTTCTTGCACGTCCAGTCCCGGCAAGATGGCCTTTTGCCGTGAAAAAAGCCTTGATGGCGCCGAAAGAAACCTCTCGAATTTATCTCAATCTCCGCCTATCAAACGCGGGATCAAAGGGGTGAGACATGCACAACATCCGTCCTCTGCCGCAATATCTTGTTGGCCGCTTTCACGGCTGGCGGGCCACGTCCTATTCGGAAAACAGCGCCTGGTATCGCCGCCTGGCGACCGACGGCCAGAGGCCGCGGGCCATGGTGATTTCCTGCTGCGACAGCCGCGTCCATGTCACCAGCATCTTCGGCGCGGATTCGGGCGAGTTCTTCATCCACCGCAACATCGCCAACCTGGTGCCGCCCTATGCGCCCGACGGGTTGCAGCACGGCACCTCGGCTGCGGTCGAATATGCGGTGACGGCGCTGAAGGTCGCCCATCTGATCGTGGTGGGCCATACCAGCTGCGGTGGCGTGGCGGGATGCCACGCGATGTGTTCGGGCCGCGCCCCCGAGCTGGAGGAGAAGACCAGCTTCGTCGGCCGCTGGATGGATGTGCTGCGCCCCGGCTATGACCGCGTGAAGGACCTGCCCGAGGACCAGCAGGTCGCGGCCCTGGAACGCGAGGCGGTGCTGGTCTCGATCGAGAACCTGATGACCTTCCCCTTCGTGAAGCAGGCGGTCGAATCCGGCCAAATGTCGATTCACGGGCTTGTCCACGACATCAGCGAAGGCACCCTGGTCCAGGCCGTCGAAGGCGGCCGCAACTGGGTGGAAGTCTGATCGGGAAGAAGGTCGCCCGGCGCCCTTCAGGCGTCGGGCTTCCAGCGGATCACGCGCCACAGATAAAGCGCGATGATCCCGATCACCACCGCCGTGGACAGCGGGTCGATCCAGTGTTCCACGCTTTCGTACTGGTCTTCCAGCAGATAGCCTGCAAGCGCCAGCCCGCCCGACCAGATGAAGCTGCCAAGCGCGGTGAACAGCAGGAACTGACCCTGCGGCATCCGTTCGATCCCGGCGGGGATCGAGATCAGCGTGCGCACCGTCGGGATGAAGCGGCCGAAGAAGACGACCGCGCGACCGTGGCGCTGAAACCAGCCCTCGGCCGCCTCAAACTCGGACAGGGTCAGGGTCAGCCAGCGGCCGTGGCTTGCGATCAGGCGGCGCAGCCGGTGGGCGCCAAAGGCGCGGCCCGCCAGGTACCAGAAATAGGCGCCCGCCAGCGATCCCAGGCCACCGGCCAGGATCGCCAGCCACAAGGGCGTGCCGCCGCGCGCGGCGTTGAAGCCCGCCAGCGGCATGATCAGTTCCGACGGGATCGGCGGAAAGACGTTTTCCAGCAGCATCAGCGCGGCGATGGCCAGGGCCCCGCCGCTGTCCAGAAAACTGGTGATCCAGTCGAACACCGGGTCAGCCCTTCTTCAGGACGCGGTTGCCCAGCAGTTCGGCGATCTGCACCGCGTTCAGCGCCGCGCCCTTGCGCAGGTTGTCGCTGACGCACCACAGGTTCAGGCCGTTTTCGACCGTCACGTCCTGCCGGATGCGGCTGACGAAGGTGGCGAAATCACCCACGCATTCGACCGGCGTCGTGTAGCCGCCCGGCTCGCGCTTGTCGACGACCAGGATGCCCGGCGCCTCGCGCAGGATGTCGCGGGCCTCGTCCTCGTCCAGGAAATCCTCGAACTCGACGTTGATGGATTCAGAATGGCCGACGAAGACCGGGACGCGCACGCAGGTCGCGGTGACCTTGATGGACGGGTCGAGGATCTTCTTCGTCTCGGCCGTCATCTTCCATTCTTCCTTGGTGTCGCCGCTGTCCAGGAAGACGTCGATCTGCGGGATGACGTTGAAGGCGATCTGCTTCTGGAACTTCTTGGCCGCGACTTCCTGGCCCGGGACATACATGCCCTTGGTCTGGTCCCACAGCTCGTCCATGCCCTCCTTGCCGGCGCCGGACACGGACTGGTAGGTGGACACGACGACACGCTTGATGCGCGCGCGATCGTGCAGCGGCTTCAGCGCCACCACCATCTGCGCGGTCGAGCAGTTGGGGTTCGCGATGATCATCTTGTTCTTGTAGTCGTGGATCGCGTCGGGGTTCACCTCGGGCACGATCAGCGGGATCTGCGGGTCATAGCGATACAGCGACGAGTTGTCGATCACCACGCAGCCGGCCTGGGCGGCGCGGGGGGCATGGACCTTGGTCGCGTCCGATCCGATCGCGAACAGCGCGATGTCCCAGCCGGTGAAGTCGAACTGCTCGATGTCCTTCACCTTGATGGTCTTGTCGCCAAAGCTGACTTCGGTGCCCTGCGACCGGCGCGAGGCCAGTGCGGCAATCTCGTCCACCGGGAACATGCGTTCCTCGAGGATGTTCAGCATTTCGCGGCCCACATTCCCCGTGGCGCCGGCGACGACGACTTTGTAGCCCATCTCCTTGGGACTCCTTTTCTGGCGGTCGGCTGCGTTTAGCGCATGGGGGGGTGCAAGGAAAGGGGAAAGGCCCGGCAGCCGGACCGGCGCCGGGGTCACGCCAATGTCATCCGCCGGCCGGGCAGGGCGCGCTATCCTTGGCCGGTCAAACGGGAAAGGCCGGCTCATGTTCAGCATCCTTCGCCCCGCGCTTCTGGCCCTTGCGGTCATGGTTCCTGCGGCGCACCCAGCCTTGGCCCATCACGGCTGGTCCTGGGCCGAGCCCGAGCAATCGCGCCTGGAAGGGGTGATCGAGGAGATCTCGATGGCTCCGCCCCATCCCAGCCTGCGGGTCAGGGCGGCCGACGGCACCGTCTGGTTCGTGGAACTGGGCAATCCGGGCCGGACGACGCGGTCGGGTTTCGGGCCGGACACCGCCGCCGTGGGCGACGCCGTCACCGTGATCGGCAACCGCGACCGCGACCGGGCCGAGGCGCATATCAAGGCCGTCCGCATCGTCATCGACGGCCGGAACTATGACATGTATCCCGAACGCATCCGGTCTGACTGACGGGTGATGGAGCTTGCGGCCTGGATCGAGGCGTCAAGCCTGGCCCGGATGCTGCGCGGGTCCGGCACCGTCTACATGGTCCTGAACGCCACGCATATCCTGGGGATCGGGCTGCTGCTGGGCGCGATCCTGCCGCTGGACCTGCGGATGCTGGGCGTGCTGCGCGGGCCGTCCCTGGCCGTGATCGGCCCCTTCCTGTCGCGCATGGCGGGCGCGGGGCTTGGCCTGGCGATGCTGACGGGGTTCTGCCTGTGGTCGGTCGGCGCGACGGAATACTTGGGCAACGCCGCCTTCCGCTGGAAGCTGGTCCTGCTGGTGGCGGCGCTTGGCAATGTCGCCCTGCTGCACCGGCTGGGCTGGCAAAGGGTCGTGGTCACCGGGGTTGCCGACACGGCCATGCGGGTGCTGGCCGGGATCTCGGCGGGGCTTTGGCTGTCGGTGCTGCTGGCGGGTCGCTGGATCGGGTTTCTTTAGGCCAGCGTCAGGCGGGCGTCTCTGCGGCGCAGATCCGCGACCCAGGCGGCTTCGGCGCCGAAGTCGTGGGGCACCTGATCGGCGGTGCGCCGGCCCGACAGGCTTTGGCTGGCGAAGAAATCGAAGCCGTAAAGGGTCAGGCTTGCCAGCGACGACCGCAGCAGCAGGTCGATCAGCATCGCCCCCGTGGTGGGCGGCGCGGCCAGCCTGTCCTTCAGCGCGTGATAGTCGGGCAGGGGATGCAGATAGAAACCGGGGCTGCTGGCGACCTGCCAGCCCAGCCTCTTGCGCTTGGGCGACATCCACAACAGGCGCGAGGGGTTCAGCCGGGTGCGATCCTCGTCCGCCAGGCGGACCGCCAGGGCCAGCCAGTCGGTGCGGGTGCCGTGGCTGTCGGGGCCGGGCATCGGCGCACGGTTGATGCGGATCACCAGATCCACGGCATCGATGGCCGCGCCGTGACGGGTTTGCGCCAGAGACCGGGCATTGCCGATCAGCGCGACCCGCTTGCCTTCCAGATCCGCCAGCAGGTTGCCCTGCGGGACCGACAGGGATTGCAGCGCGGTTTCATCGCGCATCAGGCGGGCGGAATAGAAGAACAGCTTGTTCATGGCCGGGCCAGCAAATCGTTGTAGATTGCCACCAGGGCACGGGCCTCGCCTTCGATCGCGTGGTTGGTGGCGACATGCTCACGGGTGGCGCGGCCCGCCGCCTGACGCGCGCCCTCGTCATCCAGCCAGTGCTGCAGTGCTTCTGTCAGCGCATCCAGATCGTCCGGCGGCACAAGGCTGCCGGTCACGCCGTCGCGGATCAGCGTCTCGTAGGCGCCGACGCGGGCGGCGACCGCGGGCACGCCGCAGGCCATTGCCTCCAGGGGCGTCAGGCCGAAGCCCTCCCACCGGGCGGGGGCCGCGAACAGGTCGAGCGCCTGGTAATGGCGCACCACCTGGTCCCAGGGAAGTTCGCCCAGGAAGCGGATGCGGTCTTCCAGCCCCGCCGCGCGGATTTCACTTAGCAATTCGTCGGCGAAGGCGCGGTTGTCGGGCGTGATGCGGCCGGTGAAGACGATCTTCACGCGCGGGCGGTCCGGCAGCAGCCGCAGCCCCGCGCGGACCAGAAGATCCACGCCCTTCTGCGCGCGCACCCGGCCGAAGCAGCCGATCAGCACCGCATCGGGGTCAAGGCCCAGTTCGCGCCGCAGCGCGGCCTTGTCGGCGGGTGGCTGGAAGACCGTGGTATCCACCCCGTGCATGACCACCGTCGCGGGCCGGTCCAGATAGCTGGCCGCCTTGTCCGATGTCGCGACAAGCGCGTCCTGCCGGCGGAGCAGCCATTTGGTGAAGCCCGTATGGCGGCGCTGCGCGGCGGATGTGAACAGCAGCCGGTATTTGCGCCGCAGCAGGTGGCGCAGGATCAGGCCAAGCGCCATTTCCGTGTTGCGCCGCGCGTGCCAGACCCGCCAGCGGTCGCGCGGCATCAGTGCGGCGCGGGCCAGGGGGATGTGCGGCACCTCGGGCGGAAGGCCGGGGCCGGTGGCGCGGATCGCGATGGTGCGGGCCTGCACCGGGATCAGCCGGACCACGGTCGCGGTGACGCCCGACAGGCGGCGCTTGAGGTTGGGGGCGACGACCAGCGGGTCCGTCATCGGATCAGGCATTCCGGGCCTCGGGCGTCAGGAAGTACAGGGCGAACCCGATGGCAAGCGGGACCGCGAAGAACCCGAACAGCATAGCGAAAGCCTGCGGCGGGGCATAGGCCGCAGCGGCTGCCTGGAACACGGGCCGGGAAGCGAACTGCATCACGCCGACGCCGCCGATCGAGATCATGTTCAGGAAGGTCACCCCCCGCCCCACAAGGTGATCCGGCAGGAAGGACCGCCCATGCGCCATCAGCAGCACATAGCCCGCCCCCGACAGCCCGATCAGCGCCAGCATCACCACCGCAAGCCCCAGCCCCGGATCGGGGTTCATGACCAGGAACCCCATCACCGCCAGCGTGCAGCCGGTGAAGATCAGCACCGTCCGGCGCAGGCTGCCCACCAGCCGCACGGCCGGGGCCACCAGGAAATTGCCCAGGATCATCGCCACGCCCATGGCCAGCGTCGCCCGCCCGATCAGGATCGCATCCGCGTCGAAGACCCGTTCCAGGTAGGGTGCCGCCCAAAGCCCCCGGATCGCGCCCGAAGCCGCGTAGTTCACGAAGAACAGCGGCAGGATGAACCACAGGGCGCGCAGGCGCAGCACCTCGGCCAGCGACCCCTGCGGATGACCGGCGCCCAGCTTCGCAGGATCGCGCACGGTTGCCAGGATCAGCAGCGCCACGCCGACTGTGGCAAGGCCAAGGCCCGCGATGCTGGCGCGCCAGCCCAGCGTGTCGATTGCCCAGACCAGCGGCGTCGCGCCCAGGATGTTGCCCAGCGAGCCGAAGCCCACGATCATCCCCGCCATCGCCCCAAAGGCCGAGGCCGGATATTCCCGCGCGACGATGTAATAGGACCCCATCAGCGCCGGGGCGCAACCCACGCCCAGCAGCGCCATCGCCAGATGCAGGTGCCACGGCGCCTGGGCCAGGGCAAAGACCGCTGCCCCTGCGCCGCCCGCCCCGCCCAGCAGCAGGGCCACCGTCAGGCGCGGCCCGATCCGATCCAGCATCCGCCCCACCGGGATCTGCATGGCCGCAAAGGCCGCGAACCACAGCCCCGACGACAGCGCCAGATCCCCCGGCCTGGCCCCCAGTTCCACGCCAAGGACCGGCGTCAGGACCGCCAGGAAGGCGCGGTAGAACTGGCTGAGGACATAGGCCAGCACCAGGCTGACGATGCCCAGGGATAGGACCGGCATTCTTTGCGCTCTCCGCTCGCGTTTCGGGCGCAGGCTGTGCGATCGCCGCAAAAGGTGCAAGATGTGCAATCGTCCCCGCGCGTCAACTTGACCAGCCCCGGCCAGCGGACTAGCACCAAACGCGACGGCGCGACCAAGGACCGGAGGAACCATGTCCGACAGCTATTCGCTTCTCATCCTGCCCGGCGACGGGATCGGCCCCGAAGTCATGGCCGAGGTCGTAAAGGTCATCGACTGGTTCGGGGCCAATCGCGGCATGTCCTTCGACATCAGCGAAGGCCTGGTCGGCGGCGCCTCGTACGACGCGCATGGAACGCCCCTGACGGACGAGACGATGGTCAAGGCGCAGGTGGTGGACGCGGTGCTGCTGGGCGCGGTCGGCGGGCCGAAATACGACCTGCTGGATTTCAGCGTCAAACCCGAACGCGGCCTTTTGCGCCTGCGCAAGGAAATGGACCTTTACGCCAACCTGCGCCCCGCCCAGTGCTTTGACGCGCTTGCCGATTTCAGCAGCCTCAAGCGCGAGGTGGTGGCGGGCCTCGACATCCTGATCGTGCGGGAACTGACTTCGGGCGTCTATTTCGGCGAACCGCGCGGCATCCATTCCGATGACAACAATCCCGACAACGAGGGCGGCCGCGTCGGCATCAACACCCAGCGTTACACATCCGGCGAAATCCGCCGCGTGGCCCGTTCGGCCTTTGAACTCGCGCGGCGCCGCAACAACAAGGTCTGCTCGATGGAGAAGGCCAATGTGATGGAATCCGGCATCCTCTGGCGCGAGGAGGTGCAGTGGGTCCATGACAACGAATATCCCGACGTGGACCTGACCCACATGTATGCCGACAACGGCGCGATGCAGCTGGTGCGCAACCCGCGCCAGTTCGACGTGATCGTGACCGACAACCTGTTCGGCGACCTTCTGTCGGATGCCGCCGCCATGCTGACCGGCAGCCTGGGAATGCTGCCCTCGGCATCATTGGGCGCGCCGATGGCGAATGGCCGGCCCAAGGCGATGTACGAACCCGTCCACGGATCCGCCCCCGACATCGCGGGCCAGGGCAAGGCCAACCCCATCGCCTGCATCCTGTCCTTCGCCATGGCGCTGCGCTATTCCTTCGACCAGGGCCAGGCCGCCTCTGATCTGGAACGGGCGGTGGAAAAGGTGCTGGCCGACGGCGTGCGGACCGCAGACCTGATGGGACCGGAAGGCGGCACGCCCGTGTCCACCGCCGAGATGGGCGACCGGATCGTCGCGGCCCTGTCGCAAGCCTGATGGAAACCGCGTCCAACGTCCGCGGCGCGGCCCTGGCCCTGCTGGCGATGGGCATCTATGCGACGCATGACGTGGTCATCAAGGTGCTTGGGGCGCAGTATCCTGCGCTGCAGGTGCTGTTCTTTTCGTCCCTGCTGTCCTTCCCGCTGGTGATGGTCATCATCATGCGCGACCCGACGCCCGGCACGCTGCGTCCCGCCAATCCCGGCTGGGTCGCGGTGCGCACGGTGGTGGGGGTGATCGCCGGGATGGGCAGCTTCTTCGCCTTTTCCCGACTGCCATTGGCGCAGGTTTATTCGATCCTGTTCGCGGCGCCGCTGCTGGTCACGATCCTGTCGATCCCGATCCTGGGGGAAAAGGTTGGCCTGCATCGCTGGGCGGCGGTGGTGATCGGCCTTCTGGGGGTGCTGGTCGTGCTGCGCCCGGGCGCACAGCCGCTGGAATGGGGCCACCTTGCGGCGCTCGCCTCGGCCATCGCTTCGGCCACGACGGCGGTGATCCTGCGCAAGCTGGGCCGGTCGGAACGCCCGCTGGTGCTGTTGATGTGGCCGATGCTGGGCAACTTCCTGGCCACCGGCGCCTCGCTTGCGGTTGATTACCGGCCGATGGAACTGGCGCATCTGGCGCTTGCAGGGGTGATCGCCTGCCTTGGCCTTGTCGCGGGCTTCCTGCTGATCCTGGCCTACCGGGCCGGAGAGGCCGCGATCGTCGCGCCGATGCAGTATTCCCAGATCCTCTGGGCCACCGCCTATGGCTGGATCTTCTTCAACGAGGTTCTGGACCTGCCCACCTTCGGGGGCGCCACCATCATCATCGCATCGGGCATCTATATCGTCTGGCGCGAGGGGCGCGGCGGCAATTCGGCCAACCGCCCGGTAATCGCCTCGCGCATCCGGGCGGAAACGGTAACGGCGCCACGCACGACGCTTCTGCAAAGAATATGGCCGCCGCGGCCCTGACGGGGCTTGCAATCCGCCCGGCCCCGCGCTACCTGCCCCGTCACGGTCGGAGCGTAGCGCAGCCTGGTAGCGCACCTGCTTCGGGAGCAGGGGGTCGGAGGTTCGAATCCTCTCGCTCCGACCATTTATCCCGATAATCCCCTCAGGCCTGCCCGATCAGCAGCATCACCAGCGGTATCGTCACGATGCTGGCTGCGGTCGAAATCAGGATTGCCGCCGATACCCTCTGCTGGGCCACGCCGAAATACTGCGCCAGGATATAGACATTGCCCGCCACCGGCAGGGCCGCCGCCGCGACCATGACGCCTGCCGCCACCGGCTCGACGCGCAGCGCCCAGGCTGCCAGTCCCACGGCCAGCGGATGCAGGACCAGCTTGGCTCCGCTTAGCCAGGCCGAGGCCGCAAGTCGCCCGATCCGCCGCCCCGCCAGGCTGGCGCCGATGGCGAACAGCGCGCCGGGCGTGGCCGCAGCACCCAGCATGGCCAGGAACTCGTCCAGGGGGACGGGCAGGGGCAGGCGCATCTGCGCCCAAGCCAGGCCCGCAACCATCGACAGGATCATCGGGTTGGCGACGATGCCCCGCAGGATCGGGATCACCGTCGCCAAACGCAGCCCGCCGCTGCGGCCGGCATGGATGATCAGGGTGATCAGGGTGGAAAAGACCAGCATGTCGATGGTCAGCACCATCAGGACCGGCCCGACGGCCTGTTCGCCCAGCAGCACCACCAGCATCGGCACCCCCAGAAAGCCGGTGTTGCCGATCATGCAGCACTGCGCCTCCATCGCCGCCTCGGCCACGGGCAGGCCGCGGGCCCGGGCGGCGGCCAGGCCGATCATCCAGACCGCAAGCGACCCCCCCAGATAGGCCAGGACGAACCGCCCGTCGAACAGCGCCGCCAGATCCAGCCGGGCGCCAAAGCGGAACAGCATCGCCGACAGCGCGAAATAGAAGACGAACTTCGTCAGCCATGCCGCGCCTTCCTGCGGAAAGAACCGCGTGCGGGCGGCCAGCCAGCCCAGCCCGATCAGCCCGAAGAAGGGCAGGGTTTTCAGAAAGACCGCCAGCATCTTCTGTGCCTAAACATCCTCGGGGGGTGAGGCCGCCACGGCAGCCGCGGGGGCGGAAGTCCCCCTTTCCACGGTGAATTCGCGAACGCCGCCGCCGATGTCGCTCTGACTGACCAGACGGTGCCCGCCGGTGTCGCAGAAATGCGGAACATCGACCTGCGCCATGGCATCGGTGGCCCACAGCCGCACCCGTGCCCCCGGCGGCTGGTCCAGCAGCAGCTTGCGCAGCCGCAGCACCGGCAGCGGGCACAACAGCCCGCGCGCATCGATCACCGGGTCTTCGGTCACTGCACGCCCGTGACCTGATCCAGGCACCATTCAGCCAGGGCCCCCGGGGCGACATGCTGGCCCATCCCGTCGCAAAAGCGGGCGAAATCCTCGCGCTGTTCAGGGGGCACATGCAGCAGGACCGGCACGTCCTGTGCCACGGCCTGCGCGATCACGCTGCGAAAGCCGCGGCCGATGGCCTCTTGCCGGCCGAACTTGGGCAGGATCAGCAGTTCCGCCCCCGCTAGCCGGACCGAGACTCGCGCCGCTGCCACTTCCAGCGCACCGGGATCCAGCCGGCAACCGCTGGACCCGCCCCCCAGTGACTGGGATATGCGGATCGGCATGTCCTCCTCGCCGATGACAAGCACGTCCATGTCGCAGGCGCAGTCGGCGCCACGATCCGTGTTTACCTGCACGGCCCCGGCCAGCCGCAGCCCCGCATCGGCAAGGCTGGCGGTCAGGCGGGCGAGGATCCGGTCGGCCTCGCCGGGCGGGGCGTCGTCTTCAAGGCTGAACCATCCCAGCATGGCCGTCATACCCCGCTGTCCAGGGCGAATTTCATCAGCCCGTTGATACCGTCCACGCCCAGCTTCTTCTTCAGCGCCGACGAGGTATTGGCTGCCGTCTTGTAGCTGACCTCCAGCTCGTCCGCGATGGCCTGCAGGCTGAAGCCCCGGCCGATCAGCGCCAGAACCTGCCGCTCGCGGTCCGACAACGCCCCCAGCGGATCGGCCGAGGCCCCCGCCCGCAGCGTGGCAAGCGCCATCGCGTGCTTGGGCGACAGATAGAATTCACCCGTTTCCAGAACCCGCACCGCCTCGCGGAAATCGGCGGGGGGCGCGTTCTTGGACAGGAAACCCTGCGCGCCGGCCTGCAGGGCACGGGCTGCAAAGCCGGTCTGGTCGTTCATCGAGAAGATCAGGATCCGCGCATCGGGCGCGGCGTCGCGCAAGGGCGTCACCAGGTCCAGCCCCCCCGCCCCCGGCAGGCTGATGTCCAGGACGATCAGGTCCGGCGCCTCGCCGTCCGACAGTTGTGCAAGGGCATCCTCGCCCGACATGGCCTGGCCGATCCGGTCGTATCCCAGGTCGCGCAAAAGGCGGTTCGCGCCCAGGTGGGTGATCGGGTGGTCGTCGATGACAAGCGCGGATTTCATCTGGTCTTGGCCTTCATTCCGCCTGCGGCAGGGGCAGGCTGGCGCTGATGGTGGTTCCCCCCGCCCCCGAGGACAAGGTCAAATCGCCGCCCAGCAGGGTGATGCGTTCGCGCATCCCGGTCAAGCCGGTGCCTTCGCGGCTGCCCGGCGCCATGCCACGGCCGTCGTCGGACAGCACCATCCGCCAATGCGCGGGATCTGTCCACAACCGTACGATGACGCGTTCCGCCCCGGCATGGCGCAGGGCGTTGGTGGTGCCTTCCTGCAGGATGCGGAACAGGGTCAGGGCAGTCGCCTCATCCGGTTCGGGCATGCCGGGGGCCAGGTCCAGGTCGATATCCAGATCCGGGAAGCGCCGCCCCAGGTCGGCCACGTAATCCCCCAGGACCGTGGCCAGCGGCAACTGCCCGATCGCCATCGGCCGCAGGTCGCCCAGCAGGGCGCGGTTCACGCGGGCGATTTCCTCGGCGATCTGGGCAATGGCCTGGGCATGGGCCTCGATGGCGGGCGTGGTTGCGGCTTGGCGCAGGGCGTCGGCCTCGACCCGCAGGCCGAACAGGCAGGGGCCCATCTCGTCATGAAGGTCGCGGGCGACCGCCTTGCGTTCCTCGTCGCCGCGCGTCACCACGCGGCGCTGCAGCCGGGCGCGGTCGGCCTGCGCCTGTTGCAAGGCCTGCGCCAGGTCGTCCACACCTGCCGCGATGGGGGTCAGGTCGCGCTGTGCCACCGGCCCCACGCGCGCCGCAAGGTCTCCGCGGCGCAGGTCGGCCAAGCGGCTGGCGATGGCCATGACCGGGCGCAGCGCCTGCCGCGTCGCCAGCAGGATCAGCAGCCCTTGCACCACGGATGCCAGTGCGGCCAACCCCAGGAAGGCCGACAGGTTGCGCCAGGCCAGGGCGATCTCCTCGGCGGGGTCCGTGGCGATGAAGACATAGCCACGCGGGCGGCCCTGGATCACCACCGGCAGCCGCGTTTCCAGCAGATCCGGCGCAACCAGCAGGGCGAACCATCCCGGCGCCGACCGATGCGCGGCGGCGGGCGCGGGGGCGCGGCGCACGACGCCGTCCAGGATGTCCACCGTGCCCAGGGTCACGTGGCGGGGCACGACCAGGCGTTCGGGCAGAAGCTGCATGATCCGGTCGGGCGGCACGGCGCCATGCATGGTCCCGACCGTCGCCAGCACCAGGGCGCGCGCCGTGTCCACCGCCAGCCGGGTTTCCGTGGCGATGTCGCGGCGCGCGCCTTCCAGGCTGGCCGCGGCAAGCGCCGCGAACAGCGCCGCCTGCACGGCCAGGATCACCAGAAGAATGCGCTGCGTCAGGGAAAGCCGGTTCATGGCGCGCAGATTGGCCGAGCGGCCCGGTCGCGTAAATGCCGCAATCGCCGCTTTTCGCGCCCGCGCGCCCGGCATAGAAGGAAGCCATGACCGACTACGACGCCCTTGCCGCCCGAATCCGCGCCCTGACCGAAGGCGAGACCGACGAGGTCGCGCTGATGGCCACGCTGGCCTGCGAAATCCACCAGTCCGACGACCGCTTCGACTGGACCGGCTTCTATCGCGTGGTCGCGCCCGAGTTGCTGAAGATCGGTCCCTACCAGGGCGGCCACGGCTGCCTGGTGATCCCCTTCTCGCGCGGGGTCTGCGGGGCTGCGGCGCGCACGGGTCAGGTGCAGCTTGTCCCCGACGTGGACGCCTTTCCCGGTCATATCGCCTGCGCCAGTTCCACCCGGTCCGAGATCGTGCTGCCCTTCTGGGGCAAGGACGGGCGGCTGATCGGCGTGCTGGACATCGACAGCGACCAGCCGGACGCCTTCACCGACGAAGACGCCGCCCGTCTGGCCGCCATCCTGGAGGAGGTCTTTGCCCATGTCTGACTTCACCGGGCGCTGCCTGTGCGGCGCCGTCACCTTTGCGGGCCGCTGGGGCGGCGATGACCTGCGCGCCTGCCATTGCAGCCAGTGCCGCCGCTGGTCGGGCCATGTCTGGGCCGCGGCCGAGACCGCCGACCTGACGATCCGGGGCGAGGTGAAGTGGTTCCGATCCTCGGAGGAGGCCGAGCGCGGCTTCTGCCCCGAATGCGGCAGCAGCCTGTTCTGGCGCAGGCGGGACCGCGGCGGGATCGAGGTCGCGCCGGGCGCCGTGGACAGCCCCACCGGCCTGCGGATGGCGGGGCATATCTTCGTTGCCGACAAGGGCGACTACTACGACATTGCCGACGGATTGCCGCAGGATCCGCAGGGATGATCTGGGACACCGTCGCGAACATCCCCCTGGCGCAACTGGCGACCTTTGTCGCGGGCGGGCTGATGCTGAACGTGGCGCCGGGGCAGGACGTGTTCTTCGCCAGTGCCTGCGGCATCCAGGGCGGGCCGCGGGCGGGCGCTCTTGCGGGCTTTGGCGTGGGCCTGGGCGTCCTGATGCATGTGACGCTGGCGACCGTGGGCCTGGGCGCGGTCGTCGCCGCCCATCCCGAGGCGCTGCTGGCAGTCAAGTATGCAGGCGCGGCCTATCTGCTGTGGCTGGCCTGGAGAAGCTGGCGGGCGGGTCCGGCGGATCCTTCGGCGCGGGGCAGCGTCCGGCCCTGGACCATCATCCGGCGCGGCTTCCTGTCCAATGCGCTGAACCCCAAGCCGGTGCTGTTCCTGCTGGCCTTCCTGCCGCAGTTCACCAATCCCGCCTGGGGCCCGGTCTGGCAGCAGATCCTGGGCTTGGGGCTGATCTTCACCTTTACCGGCACGCTGGTCACGATGGGCTATGGCATCGTCGCGGGCTATGCGGGCCACGTGATCGGCAAGCGCCTGGGGCTGATCAACAAGATCGCCGCGGTGATGTTCGCGGGCCTGGCGTTCCGGCTGGTCGCGAAGTGAGCGATTTTCCCTATGCCCCGCCGTCCGAGGCACCGAAGGTCCTGCACGCCGACCACGAGATCCTGGTGGTCGACAAGCCCGCCGGCCTTCTGTCCGTGCCGGGCCGGGGCGAGGGCAAGGACGACTGCCTGATCAACCGGTTGCGCGGCGCCTTCCCGACCGTGCTGCTGGTCCATCGGCTGGACCAGGACACCTCGGGCGTGATGGTCTTCGGGCTGACGCCCCACGCGCAGCGGACCCTGTCCCGGCAGTTCGAGGAACGCCGCGTCAAGAAGGCCTATCTCGCCCGGTTGGCCGGACGGCTGGAACCCAAGGCCGGCACCGTCGATCTGCCGCTGATCGTCGATTGGCCGAACCGGCCGCGCCAGAAAGTCGACCACGAGCAGGGCCGCCCGGCGCAGACTGACTGGCGGGTGATCCGCGCCACGGACGCCGAAACGCGGGTCCGGCTGTTCCCGCTGACCGGCCGCAGCCACCAGTTGCGCGTCCACATGGCCGAAACCGGCCATCCGATCCTGGGCGATCCGCTTTACGCGACCGGTGCCGCCGCCGATCATCCGCGCCTGATGCTGCACGCAGAAAGCCTGCGCCTGCGCCATCCCGACAGCGGCGTGCAGGTCACCTTCAGCCAGCCCGCGCCGTTCTAGGCGCCGATCACCTGTTCGGCGACCTGTTCGGACCGCAGCATGTCCTCGAGCGTCAGCGATTCGATTAGGATGAGGTAGGACCAGAAGATTTCGGCGAAGACCTTGCGGATGCGGCAGGACGCCTCGTCCCGGCAGTCCTCGCAGCGTTGATAGGCGCGGCGCGACAGGCAGGGCAGGGGGGCAATCGGGCCGTCGATCAGACGCAGCAGTTCCGATATGGAGATGTCGCTGGGCCGCTTGATCAGCAGATAGCCGCCCGACCGGCCGCGGATCGAACTGACCATGCCCGCGTTGCGGATCTCCAGAAGAATCTGTTCCAGAAAGCGTTTCGGCGTGTCCGACCGCCGGGCGATCTTTTCGATGGTCAAGGCCTCGGGGTTGGGCTGGGCAGCCTCGTCCCCCAGCACCAGCATCGCTTTCAGCGCGTATTTCATCTTCTGCGTGATCATGGCCCACCCTATGCTGGTAAAATACCCACATCAAGGTCGAGATTTAAGGCAAGCCGGCCGTTCCAATATATACGACTAAGACGGTGGACATTTGCTGTTTATCTGTCACTCTGGATGCGGGAACTGCTTTCGAGGACATGCATGACCACCCTGGACCTGATCGACCGAAAGATCGTCGCCGCCCTGATGCAGGATGCGACCCAGCCGATCGCGCAGATCGCGGACCGCGTGGGCCTGTCGCAGACCCCGTGCTGGAAACGCATCCAGAAGCTGGAAGCGGCGGGCGTTCTGACCGGGCGCGTGGCCCTGGCCGATCCCGCCAAGCTGGGATTCGGCCTGACCGTCTTCGTCGGGATCGAGGCTGCGGATCACGGCGCGACCTGGCGCGACGCCTTCATGGCCGCGATCCGCAGCTTTCCCGAGATCATGGAAGCCTATCGCATGGCCGGAGAGATGGATTACCTGCTGCACGTCGCGGTGCCCGACATGGCAGCCTATGACGACTTCTACCGCCGCCTGACCGACGCCGTGCCGATCAAGAACCTGACCTCGCATTTCGCGATGGAGCGGCTGCGCCACACCACGGCCTATCCCATCAATACCCGTGACCGCTGAGAGATTGATCTTCTCCTGCAACGGGGATCTTTGGGAACTAAATCACGACTAACCTAGTAGTGTTATCGGAACAGAAGGAAAAGGAATCGCAACATGTCGAAGACCCTGATCGTTCCCGGCCTGGACGGATCCCCCGCGCCCCACTGGCAGGACTGGTGGGCGCGGACCGATCCCGAGGCCATGCTGGTCGACCTGCCCGATCCGCGCCGCCCTGTCCGCGAGGCATGGGAGGCCGCCCTGGCGGTGATGATCCTGCGCCATCCGAACAGCATCCTTGTGGGCCATTCGCTGGGCGCGGTTCTGATCGCGCAGATGCTGACCCATTGGACCGGCCTGCGGGTGCGCGGTGCCGTTCTGGTGGCCCCGGCCGATCCCCAGGCCTCGACCGGCGACTGCCACCGCATCCGGCGGTTCGGCCGCCTGCCGGACCGGCCCCTGGACGTGCCGGCAGTGCTTGTAGCCAGCCGGAACGACCCCTGGATGTCCTTTGACCGCAGCCAGATCCTGGCCGAGGATCTGGGTGCCGACCTGATCGACATGGGCCATGCGGGCCATATCAACGTCGCCTCGGGCTTCGGGCCTTGGCCCGGCGGCAAGGTCATCCGCGACCGGCTGATGGACCAGACCGCGCGCCCGTCGATCCTGCGCAGGCTGTTGGGGCAGACCCCGGCCGCGCGGCGGCCAGGCGCGTGATGCCCGCCCCCGGCTTTGGACGCGGATCCGGCCGCAGCGCCGATCAGCGGACCGAACCCTGCCCGATCATTGATTTCGGAGTGCCCTGCATGTTCGATCTTCAGACTGAAATGCACTTGCGTCGCGCGGGCCGGGACGACCAGGCTTGCGGCGCCCGGCCCGGCCACGGCCGGATGCTGCTGGTCCTGGCCAATGTAACGGGCCTGGCCCTGCTTGCCGCCGCGCTGACCTGACGATCAAGGCTGGCCTGACCGTCAAAGCTGATCAAGAAAGCCGCGCAGAACCAGAAGCCGCGCGGTTGTCACGTCCACGATGCTGTCGGGCGCCATGGCGTCGTCATTGGCCCAGATGCGGAACGTGTCCGCCAAGGCGTGCGAGATCGCCTCGGCCAGCAGATCCGCGTCGGCGCGGGCGTCCTGGCCCAAGCGCAGCACGGCCAGGTCCGACAACTGATCCGACAGCCGCTTCAGCGAGCCATAGAAGATCGGCACCAGTTCGGGCGCCTTGTTCAGCAGCCGGTCGATCAGTTGCGACATCCCCCGGTCCAGGTCGCTGCTGCACAACAGCCTGCGCAGCGCCTGCAGAAGGTCCGGCACAAGCGGCCCCGACGATTCGCGGAACCAGGCCACGGTTTCCTCGTCGAAGGATACCGTCTCGCCGATGATCGCGGCTTCCTTGTTCAGGAAATAGTTGAAGAAGGTCCGCTGGCTGATCCCGGCCTCGGCCGCGATCATCTCGGTCGTCAAGCCCTCGTAGCCTTGGCTCAGCGCCAGAGACAGGGCAGCCCGCTGGATCTCTCGCGAGGTTTGCAGTCGCCTGCGGTCACGAAGCGTTGATTTCAAAGCCATGTCAGCCCTCGCAATTCATTACAAGCAAATATTGCACAGAATGCATTATTGTGCAACAAGCCTGCCAAGCACCGTCGTCCCGGCGGCCATCTTTGTAGGAATCTCTGATGTATCGTATTCGCCCGGTGGTGTGCCTGTCTTTTCTGGCGCTCTGGTTCCTGTCCTTGCCTGCCTTGTCCCAGGACGCGCAGATGCCGCCGCCCAAGGTGGGCGTCGTCACGCTGCAGCCGCAGTCCGTCCCGCGCATCGTGACCTTGCCCGGACGCGCCATTGCGCAGTCCGAAGCCGCGATCAGGCCCCGCGTGACCGGCCTGGTGACCGAGATCCTCTATGAACCGGGTGCGGCGCTTGATGTCGGTGCGCCGATGTTCCGCATCGATCCCACCACCTACGAGGCGAACCTGAAAAGCGCCCAAGCCCAGGTCACTTCGGCCCATGCGGCCCTGACCCAGGCGCGCACCTCGTTCGGCCGGACGGAACGGCTGCTGGGATCGGGGACCACCCAGGCGCAGGTCGACGAATCGCGCGCCGCCCTTGAACAGGCCGAGGCCGCCCTGCAATCGGCCGAGGCCGCGCTGACCCTGGCGCAATCCGAACTGGACTGGACCACCGTGACCAGCCCCATCAACGGCCTGGCCAGCGTGGCGGCCGTGTCGATAGGCGATCTGGTGACGGCGGGGCAGGCCGACCCGCTGGCGACCGTGACGCAACTGGATCCCATCGACGTGGACATGTACGAGCCTTCGGCCCGCCTGCTGTCCCTGCGCGACGACATCAGCGAGGGCCGGTTGCAGTTGAAGGAAACCCTGCAGGCCACGCTGACGCTGGAAACGGGCGAAACCTATGCCGCCACGGGCGAACTGGTGGCGCCCGGCTTCACCGTCTCGACCTCGACCGGGGCGGTGGACACGCGCTTCCGCTTTGACAACCCGCGCCGCCTGATCCTGCCCGGAATGTTCCTGCGCGGCCAGATCGACCTGGGCACGACCGAGGCTTTCCTGGTCACCCAGAACGCCGCGACCCGAAGCAAGACCGGCCAGTTGACGGCCTGGGTGATCCGCGACGGCAAGGCCACGCAGGTGGATCTGGTCGATGACGGCACCTATCAGAACCACTGGATCGTGACCGACGGGCTGGAACCGGGCGAGCTGCTGGCAGTGGACAACCTTGCGGCGCTGTCCGACGGCGCGACGGTGACAACCGTGCCCGTCACGCTGGACGAGAACGGCGTGGTGCGCGAACAGCCCGCCGAAACTGCCGCCGGACCAGACGCCGGACCAGACGCCGCAACCGGGGCCGATCCGGCCCCCGCCGACGCCGCCCCGGCCGAGTAAGCGCATGGCCCGTTTCTTCATCCACCGCCCCGTCTTCGCCTGGGTTCTGGCCTTCGTGACCATGCTGGTCGGCGGCCTTGGCCTGCAGACCCTGGCGATCGAGCAATATCCCCAGATCGCCCCCACCACCGTCCGCATCAGCGCGACCTATACAGGCGCCTCGGCCGAGATCGTCGAGAACTCGGTCACCACCGTCATCGAGGACGCGATGACCGGGATCGACGGGCTGATATACATGACCTCGAACTCGACGCCGGGTTCGGCCTCGATCTCGCTGACCTTCGACGACACGGTGGATGCCGACATCGCGCAGGTGCAGGTGCAGAACAAGCTGCAACTGGTGACCAGCCAATTGCCCAACATCGTGCAGCAGCAGGGCGTGAACGTCTCGCGGTCCACCTCCTCGATCCTGCTGGTGGGGGCGCTCACCAGCAGCGACGGCAGCCATTCGACCGTGGAGCTGGGCGACCTGGTGTCCCAGATGATCGAGGATCCGGTCAAGCGGACGCCCGGCGTGGGATCCATCAACACCTTCGGGTCGGGCTACGCGATGCGCATCTGGCTGGATCCGATGAAGATGGCGCAATACCAGGTCACGCCCGCCGACGTGACCGCCGCCGTGTCCGAACAGAACACCAACGTCACGGTGGGCGATCTGGGTGCCGAACCCAGTGCCGAAGGCCAGCGGCTGACCCTGACCCTGTCGGCGCAGTCGCAGTTCTCCTCGGTCCCCGAGTTCGAGCGGATCCTGCTGCGGGTGGACCCGGACGGTTCGACGGTCTTCCTGGGCGATGTCGCCCGCATCGAGATCGGGCAGGAATCCTATGGCGGGGCCGCGCGCTATAACGGCAATCCGGCGGCGGGCTTTGGCGTGAACCTGGCGACGGGGGCCAATGCCGTCGATACCGCCCATGCCGTGCGCGAGGTCATCGACGGCATCGCGCCCTCGCTGCCTGCGGGCGTCGAGGTTGTCTATCCCTATGACACGGCCCCCTTTGTCGAGGAATCGATCAACCAGGTTTACCACACCCTGGCCGAGGCCGTGGTACTGGTCTTCCTGGTGATCCTGGCCTTCCTGCAAAGCTGGCGTGCGACCATCATCCCGGTCGTCGCCATCCCGGTCGTGCTGCTGGGCACCTTTGGCGTGCTGGCGGCGGCGGGCTTTTCCATCAACACGCTGACCATGTTCGCCCTGGTCTTGGCCATCGGCCTGCTGGTCGATGACGCCATCGTGGTGGTCGAAAACGTGGAACGCGTGATGGAGGAGGAGGGCCTCGGCCCTGTCGAAGCGACCGAGAAGAGCATGGGGGAAATCACCTCGGCCCTGGTCGGCATCGTCATGGTGCTGTCGGCGGTGTTCTTGCCCATGGCCTTCATGTCGGGCGCGACGGGGGTGATCTATCGACAGTTCTCGCTGACGATCATCACGGCGATGGTCCTGTCGCTGGGCGTGGCCGTGATCCTGACCCCCGCCATGTGCGCAAGCCTTCTGCGGCCGCGCAAGCATGGCGACGGGATCGCGCCCGCCCGCTGGTTCAACCGCAACCTGGACCGCGCCACCAACGGCTATGGCAATGCAGTGGCCCGGCTGGTGCGCCGTCCGTTCCGCATGCTGATCGTGCTGGTGGCGATCGGCTTCGGCGCCGCCGCGCTGTACGAACGCCTGCCCGGATCCTTTCTGCCCGACGAGGATCAGGGCGTGATGCTGGTGATGATCGAAACCCCCGAGGGATCGACCACCGCCCAGACCCAGGCCCTGGTCGAGAAGGTCGAGGAATACCTGCGCGTCCAGGAAGCCGAGACGGTGGAATCGACCTTCTCGGTCCTGGGCTTCAGCTTCGGCGGCTCGGGCCAGAACCAGGCCATGCTGTTTGCCAAGCTGCGCGAATATGACGAACGGCCGGACCTGGACGTGGCGTCCCTGGTTACGCGCGCCAACGGCTATTTCTTCATGAACAATCGGGCAGGCCAGGCCTATTTCCTGCAACCGCCGGCCATTCCCGGCATGGGCGCGTCCTCGGGCTTCTCGATGTATCTCGTGGACCAGTCGGGCCGCGGGCAAGAGGCGCTGACGGCCGCAGCCGACCAGCTTGTCGCCACCGCGCAGGAAGACGGCCGCGTCACCAACCTGCGCGGCAACGATGCGCCCTTCGAGACCTCGCTGCGGCTGGACATCGACCAGCAGAAGGCAGCGGCCTTCGGCCTGTCGATATCCGAGGTGAACGCGATGCTGTCGGTGATCTTCTCGGGGCGCGACGTGAACGACTTTGCGCTTGGCACGGAACTGCGTCCTGTGATCGTCCAGGGCGAGGCCGATGCCCGGTCCCAGCCCGAGGATATCGACCGCTGGTTTGCCCGCAATGCCGAAGGCGACATGGTCAATTTCGGCGCCTTCACCACCCGCGTCTGGGACCAGGAGCCGCAGGCCCTGGCCCGCTATGGCGGCACCCGCGCGCTGGAACTGTCGGGCGCCGCGGCCCAGGGCCTGTCGTCGGGTGCCGGCATGGACGCGATGGAGGAGATGGTGGCCGAACTGCCGGGCGGCTATGGCAGCGCCTGGACGGGCCTGTCATACCAGGAACGGCTGTCAGGCAACCAGGCGCCCCTGCTGTTCGCGCTGTCGGCCCTGGTCGTGTTCCTGGCCCTTGCCGCGCTTTACGAAAGCTGGACCGTTCCCCTGGCGGTCATGATGACCGTGCCGGTGGGCATTCTGGGGGCCTTGGCTGCCGCGCTGTTCTTCGAGCAGACGAACGATGTCTATTTCAAGGTGGGCCTGCTGACGACCATCGGCCTGGCCGCGCGGAACGCCATCCTGATCGTGGAATTCGCGCAATCGCTGGTGGCGCAGGGCCGTCCGCTTCTGGAAGCCGCAATCGAGGCCTCCAAGATGCGCCTGCGCCCGATCCTGATGACCACCTTCGCCTTCATGCTGGGCGTGCTGCCCCTGGCCATTGCCAGCGGCGCGGGGGCGGGGGCGCAGAACTCGATCGGGATCGGGGTTCTGGGCGGCATGGCCTCGTCGGCCGTGATCGGGATCTTCCTGGTGCCGGTCTTCTATGTGGCCGTGCTGAAGGCGGTCGAGCTGGTCAAGAAAAGAAGGGGAAAACCCGCATGAGTTTCCGATTGCACCGCCGCGCGATGCTTGGTTCCGTTCTGGCGCTTGGGGCCTGCGCGGCGGTCGGACCTGATCCGAACGCCCTGCCGACCCCCGCCGTCCCTGCCGGTTTCGACGAGAGCGAGGGGGCGGCGACGCCTGCGCAAACCGCCTTCTGGTCGGGCTACAACGACGCCACACTGAACCGCCTGATCGGCCAGGGCATGGGCCAAAGCTTCGACATCATGGCCGCCAACGAACGCATCCGCGCGGCTCAGGCCGATGTGCGGGCGGCCCAGCCTTGGGCTTCCCAGATCGGCGGCACCACCACGGCCGGGCGGGAACGCACGGGCGGCGACGGCATCGCCGCCGGCACCGCCAACACCGCCGCCCTGTCGGCCAGCTTCGTCTTCGACCTGTTTGGCGGCGCGCGGCGCGCCCGGGAAGGCGCAGCGGCCGGCTTGCAGTCGGCCGAGGCCCAAGCCCAGACCGTCCGCCTGGCCTGGCTGGCCGAGGTGATCGCCGCCTATGCCGACGCGCGCTTCTTCCAGCAGGCCCTGGCCCTGACCCGCGACACGATCCGCACGCGCGAAGGCACGCTGGACGTGACGCGCAACAGCCAGTCGGTGGGCATCGCCACCGAATATGACGTGGCCCAGACCGAGGCGCTGCTGCAAACGGCCCGCGCAGACCTTCCGAATTACGAAGCGCAGTTCAACGCCCAGGTTTATCGCCTGTCCACGCTGCTGAACCTGCAGGCCGCGCCGCTGATGGGGCAGATGCGCGGTGGATCGGCCCAGTTGCGCACGCCCCCCGGTCCCGGCACCGGCGTTCCCGCCGACCTGCTGCGCTCGCGCCCCGACATCCGCGTGGCCCAGGCCGACTATGCGGCCGCGCTTGCGGCGGTGGGGGTGGCTACGGCCGACCTGCTGCCCGCGATCTCGCTGACCGGGCGGGTCACGGACCAGGGCGGGGCCACCGCCTGGGGTTTCGGCCCCGGCCTGTCGCTGCCGGTCCTGAACCAAGGCGCGCTGCAGGCCACCCGGTCCCGCCGCCTGTCCGAAGCGCGCGGGGCCGAGATCGCCTGGAAATCCGCCATCGCCGCGGCGGTCGAGGATGTGCAGACCGCCCAGTCGAACCTGCGCCGCTTCCGCCAGCGGGCCGCGACCCTGGAAGGGGCTGCGGCGTCGTATGACCGCGCCTATGCGCTGGCCCGCCAGAACTTCGAGGCAGGCGCCCTGGCATTGGTTGATTTGCTGGAGGCTGACCGGTCCCGTGCAAGCGCCCGGCTTGCCGCCGCCCAGGCCCGGAATGCTGCCGCCAAGGAATGGGCGACGCTGCAGATCGCCACGGGGGCAGGATCGCGGTAAGGCATGGTGCGTGTGAACACGCACCCTACGCCGCCACGACCGTAGGATGCGTGCTTGCACGCACCCTGCGCCCGCCCGTCAGACGATCCGCGTCACCAGCGGCGTCAGCCCCTCGATCTCGACCGTCACGGCCTGCCCGCGTGTGACCGCGCCAACCCCTGCCGGGGTGCCAGTGAAGATCAGGTCGCCCGGCTGAAGCCGCACCGATTGCGACAGATGGGCGATGACATCGGCCACAGGCCAGATCATCTGCGACAGATCCGCTTCCTGGCGCAACGCGCCGTCGACCGACAGCGCGATCCGGCCTGCGTTCAGCGGGCCGGTCTGGCCGACCGGATGCAGCAGCCCGCAGGCCGCCGACAGGTCGAAGCCCTTGGCCAGATCCCAGGGCCGCCCTGCCTTCTTCGCCGCCGCCTGCAGGTCGCGCCGGGTGAAGTCGTTGCCGGTGGCATAGCCCCAGATCAGACCCTGCGCGTCGGCGGGCGCGATGTCCGTGCCGCCCGCGCCAAGGGCCACGACCAGTTCGGCCTCGAAATGCAGATCCCCGGTCTGCGGCGGATAGGGTAGGTCGGCATCCCCCGCCAGCAGCGTGTCGGCGGGCTTTGAAAAGAAGAAGGGCGGTTCGCGGTCAGGGTCATGTCCCATCTCTCGCGCGTGGTCGGCATAGTTGCGGCCGACGCAATAGATGCGCCGCACCGGGAAGCGGCGGCTGTCGCCTACCACGGGCAGGGACGGAAGGGCAGCGGGCGGGATGACGAAGTCGGACATGGGAGGGGGCTTTCGCTGGGTTGCGGCGGACTGTCCCGCGCCCGCAATGCCCCGTCAAGGCCAGCTTCGCCCCATCGAGGCCGGTTCCAGCACCACCACCGTCGGCCGGTCCGGCAGCCCCCGCAAGGACGCCAGATATTCGCTGCCACCCGGCCGCTGGATGTCGAACTGGCCCGACATGCCGGTCAGGAAGGCCTCCAGCCGGGCGGGGCCGAACCAGTGCATGGGGATCACCACCGAACTGTTCAGGCGGCTGACCACCCGCATCATCGCTGCCTGCTCCATCGTGTAGCTGCCGTCGACCGGGACCAGCAGCACGTCAACGCGGCCCAGGCGGGCGTAATCCTCGTCGGTGGGTTCGTGATGCAGGTGGCCCAGATGCGCGATGCAAAGGCCGCCCGCCTCGAAGACGAAGATGGAATTGCCGCTTTCCTCGACCGTGCCGAAGGACCGGATGTCGGTCGGCACGTTGCGGATCAGCGCGTCGCCCAGCGTCAGGTAGTGGTCGGCAGCAACCCCGAACTGTTCGGACCAGCCGCGCAGGACATGGGGGATCCCGTCCACCCGCTCGGTCCAGTGGCTGGAATGGGCGCGGTTCATGGTCACCACGTCCGGCACCGGCGCGTCGGGATGCAGGTTGCCGTTGAAGTCGGTGACGATGTCCAGGCCCCCCGGCGTCTGTATCAGGAACATGGCATGTCCCAGAAAGGACAGCCTGACCGACCGTTCCGGCACCGGGTCGGACCAAGCGGCCTGCTGGATGCGTTCGGGTCCGCCCGCGATGGCGATACAATGGCTGGGCCTGCGTTCCTGGCCCTGCGCGGCCAGCGGCAGAACGGCGATCACGGCGGTGGCAAGGGCAAGGCGCATGGTCGTCCCCCGGAAAGATCGGCGGAAGCGTAACCCGGAACGCCCGGAACCCCCGTCACAAGCGCGTGACAGGGGGCGGGCCGGGGCTTATCCATGGCTGCAGGATCGGCAGGATCGCCGGCAAAGAGGAGTTGCGCCATGTTCATCGCCATGAACCGTTTCACCGTCCCCGTCGAAAACGCCGCCGAGTTCGAGGCCCTGTGGCTGTCGCGCGACAGCAAGCTGGACAGCCTGCCGGGCTTTGTCGAATTTCACATGCTGAAGGGCCCCGAGGAGAACGGGCGGCGGCTTTATGCCTCGCACACGGTCTGGGAGTCCGAGGATCACTTCATCGGCTGGACCCGCAGCCAGCAGTTCCGCGACGCCCATGCGAGGGCGGGCGAGACGAAGAAGCTGTACGAAGGCGGCCCCCGCTTCGAAGGCTTCACCGCGATCCAGCATATCGGCCGGGCCGGCTGATCGCGAAAAAGGGGAGGGGGACATGACGAACACGATCTACGACCAGGGCCTTGACGCCTGCGCGGCCAATTTCGCGCAATTGACGCCCTTGGACTTCCTGGCCCGCACGGCGACGATCCATCCCGACCGGCTGGCCCTGGTCCACGGCCCGGTCCGCAGGACTTGGGCGGAAACCCAGGATCGCTGTCGCCGGCTGGCAAGCGCGCTGTCGGCGCGCGGGATCGGGCGGGGCGACACGGTGGCGGTGATCGCCCCCAACATCCCCGAGCTTTACGAGGCACATTTCGGCATCCCCATGCTGGGGGCGGTGCTGAACGCGATCAACACGCGGCTGGACGCGGACACCGTGCGCTTCATCCTGCAGCATGGAGAGGCCAAGGCCCTGCTGGTGGACAGCGAATTCGCCCCCCTTGCGCGAGAGGCGCTGAAGGGATGCGACATCGGATTGGTCGTGGACATTCTGGACCCCACGATCACCCATGGCGATCCCATAGGCCACCTGGATTACGAGGCCCTGCTGGACGAAGGCGATCCCGCATTCGATTGGCAGCCGCCCGCCGACGAATGGGACGCGATCGCGCTGAACTATACCTCGGGGACAACCGGCAATCCCAAGGGCGTGGTCTATCACCACCGGGGGGCGGCGCTGAACGCAATCTCTCAGCTGCAGGACTGGGGGATGCCCGCGCATTCGGTCTATCTGTGGACGCTGCCGATGTTTCACTGCAACGGCTGGTGCTTCCCTTGGGCCATGGCCGCGAATGCCGGCACCTCGGTCTGCCTGCGCGCGGTGCGGGCCGAGCCGATCTTCGAACTGATCGCGGGCGAAGGCGTCACGCATTTCTGCGGCGCGCCCATCGTGCTGAACATGCTGGCCCAGAACGCGCATCTGAAACGCTTCGACCACCCGGTGAAGGTGATGACCGCCGGCGCCTCGCCCCCCGCCGCGGTGATCCAGGCGATGGAGGACATGGGCGTCGAGGTCACCCATGTCTATGGCCTGACCGAGGTTTATGGCCCCTCGGTCGTCTGCGTCTGGAAGCCGGAATGGAACGAACTGCCGCCGGATCGAAGGGCGCGTCTGAAGGCGCGGCAGGGGGTGCGCAACGCGGCGCTTGGCGGGCTGATGGTGGCCGATCCCCAGACGCTGGCCCCCGTCCCCCATGACGGGCAGACGCTGGGCGAGATCTTCATGCGCGGCAACAACGTGATGCGCGGCTACCTCAAGAACCCCGAGGCCACCGCCAAGGCCTTTCGCGGCGGCTGGTTCGCCACGGGCGATCTGGGCGTGATGCATCCCGACGGCTATGTCGAGATCAAGGACCGCAGCAAGGACATCATCATCTCGGGCGGGGAAAACATCTCGTCGGTGGAGATCGAGGATGTGCTGTACCGCCACCCGGCGGTGAACGAGGCGGCGGTGGTCGCGCGACCGGATGCGAAATGGGGCGAAACCCCCTGCGCCTTCGTGGACCTGCGGCCCGGCAAGGACGCGTCCGAGGCCGATATCATCGCCTTCTGCCGCGACCACATGGCCCATTACAAGGCGCCGAAGACGGTGGTCTTCGGGCCGCTGCCCAAGACCTCGACCGGGAAGATCCAGAAGTTCGTGCTGCGCGATCAGGCCCGCAGCCTGCCCGGCTGAGGGGCGGGCAGCACCGTCCCGGCAAAGCCGTCATCGGCGATGTCGCGGCACAGGCCGGACCATTCGCAGCCTGCGCAGGCCGTCCGGATCGCCCCGCCCGCGAAGGCGCGGCGCATCCGGGCCAGGGTCGCGGGGTCCAGCACCAGCCGCTGCCCCGGCGCCAGCGGGCGGCCCAGAAGCGCGGCCAGGTCGCGGGCGGCCTGCGCGTCGCGACGGGCGACGCTGCCGCCCCGGCAATGGCAGCCGGGATCGGCCAGCATCGGCACGCAGACATCGTCGGGGCCTTCGACCATCGCCACCGCCTCGCCCGCAGCGATACGGCCCGCGATGGCGGTGAACCCCGCCGTGAAGGCGGGGCTGTAGCCCTTGCCCGCCCAAGTCAGCAGGCAAAGCAGGTGATGCGCGCGAAGGCGGATCGTCATGCCCGGCGCGGGCGGCCCAGCTGGCGCAGCGCAAGCGCGCCCACGGCGGATTTCAAGACCGCGCCGATCAGGAAGGGGGTGACGCCGTGGACGATCGCCGCATCCCAGCCGATGCCGCGCGACAGCCAGGCCGCGCCCATGGCCAGGCAGATCAGGTTGCCCGCCAGCATCGATAGGAAGGCCAGCCCGGCCCTGTCGCCGTTCCAGCCGCGTTCCGCCAGCCAGCCGATCTGCGTGGCCATGACCGCGAAAGCTACCAGGTAGCCGCCGGTCGGTCCCGCGAAATGGGCAAGGCCCCCCGCGCCGCCCGCCAGCACCGGCAGGCCCAAGGCCGCCTGTCCCAGCCAAGCCAGCACCGTCAGCGTCCCCAGCCGCCAGCCGTAAAGCGCGCCGATCATCGCCACAGTGAAGGTCTGCATGGTGACTGGCACCGGCACCATCGGCACCTCGATCCGCGAGGAAATGGCCAGCAGGACCGTGCCGAAAGCGACCGCCAGCAGGCGGATGGGCAGGGACAGGCTGTGCGGGTTCACGGGGCTGAAGGCTGGAGTTGGCGTCATTGATCGTCCCTATCCTGAATTATAGATAATTATGGATTCGTCGTGCGAGGATAGTCCATGAATTATCTATCGGATCAAGTGGGATCGTTTAGCGCCGCGTCCGGGGCCGTTGGCCGCTGAATTGGACATGCCGCGCCAGCACGGCGCAGGCGCGGTCCAGATCGCCCGACCGCAGCGCGTGCAGGATCGCGCGGTGGTCGCGGTCGGTCGGCGCCTCCCATTCCGCGCGCCAGCCCGAAAACAGGAAGCGGGCGCTTGCGGTATGCAGATCGGCGATGGATTTCAGCAGGCGCGGCATCCCGCAGGGATCGAGGATCAGGCGGTGGAAGTGGCGGTTGGCCTCTTCCCAGGTTTCCACATCGCCCGCGCAGTCGCCTGCCCGCGTCGCTTCCTCGGCCCGGTCCATGATCGCAGGGGTTAGATGGGGCGCGGCATGGCGCAGGGCCAGCACCTCCAGCGCGGCGCGCATCTCGGCCACCTCGCGCACCTCGGCCAGCGAGAATCCCGCCACACGAAAGCCGCGGCGGGGTTCGCTGACGGCAAGGCCGCGGCTTTCCAGGTGGCGAAACGCCTCGCGCACGGGAACATGGCTTGCGCCGAATTCGGCGGCGACGTGATCCTGCCGCAGCCGCTCGCCCGGCGCGATCCGGCCGGAAACGATGCGCGCGGCAAGTTCGCGGCTGATGCGATGGGCAAGGGGTTCGGGCGGCATGGATTGTAGATAATCCGACCGCCCCCAAAGGTCCAGCGTTCAGAAACCCTTGTGCGTCTTCAGGAACTCGGCCTCGTCCGGCGTATTGGGCCGGTCCAGGGCCGCGTTGCGGTGCGGAAATCGGCCGAACTGCTGGATGATGTCGCGATGCGCGATCGCGAAGCGCAGGCTGTTATCGTTGCCCAGGGCCTCGTAAAGCTCGACCGAGCGGGTCTGGTCGGGCAGATCCTCGCTGTGCATGAAGGGCAGATAGAAGAACTGCCGCCGCTGCGGATCGACCTGGGTGTCGAATCCGGCGTCCAACGAGGCCCGGGCGTGCTCCAAGGCCAGATCATTCGATTCGAAGGCCCGGCCGCTGCCGCGGAACAGGTTGCGCGGGAACTGGTCCAGCACGATCACCAAGGCAAGCGCGCCTTCGGCGGTTTCGGCCCAGTCGTCGAACTCGCGACGGTGCGCGGCCTCGTAGGTGGCGGCAAACTGGTCGCGGATCTGGGCATCCACGTCGTCGGACTTGGCGAACCACATCGGCTCCATCTGCGGCGAGAACCAGAAGTCCAGCACGTCCTGCGCGGTCTTGATCGTCATGGGTCAGTTCCTTTCGGGCAAGGGGATGTGTTCGGCCCGGTCCGTGGGCGGCAGGTCGAACCACCCCTGGCCCCAACGTTCCGCCTGCCATTGGCGTTTCGCCTCTTCGATGCGCTCGCGCGAGGAGGCCACGAAGTTCCACCAGATATGGCGCGGCCCGTTCAGGGTCTCGCCCCCCAGGGCCATCAGCCGCGCGCCCCGGTCGCCCGCCTGCACGGTGATCGCGTCGCCGGGGCGGAAGACCATCATCTGCCCGGCCTCGAAGTCCTGGCCCGCGATGCGGATGGAGCCTTCGGTGACATAGATGCCGCGATCCTCGTGATCGGCGGGCAGGGGAAAGCGGGCGCGGGGGTCCAGCGTCACGTCCAGGTAGAAGGTGTCCGAATACATCGTCGCGGGCGCGGTTTCGCCATAGGCGCGGCCCAGGATCAGCCGGGCCTCGATGCCTGTGTCGCGGATCACGGGCAGCGCATCCTTGCCGTGATGCTCGAAGGCCGGTGCCATGTCCTCGTGGCTGTCGGGCAGGGCGATCCAGGTCTGGATGCCCAGAAGGCTGCTGGGCCCCTGGCGCACCGCCTCGGGGCTGCGCTCGGAATGGGTGACGCCGCGTCCGGCGACCATCCAGTTCAGCGCGCCAGGCGTGATGATCTGGTCGGCGCCGGTGCTGTCACGATGCTGGAAGCTGCCGCGATACAGATAGGTGACCGTGCCCAGCCCGATATGGGGATGGGGACGCACGTCGATCCCCTGGTTCGTCAGGAACTCGGCCGGGCCCATCTGGTCGAAGAAGATGAAGGGACCGACCATCTGGCGCTTGGGCGCGGGCAGGGCGCGGCGCACCTCGAACCCGCCAAGGTCGCGGGCGCGGGGGATGATCAGCGTCTCGATGGCGTCCGGGCCGATCTCGTCGGGGCAGCCGGGCGCAAGGGCGGGGTTCCAACTCATAGTGTTCCTCCTGTTGCTGGCTGAAAGGGTATGTCTGCCCGGGCCGAACGCAAAGACAAAAGGCGTTCTGGAATTGCGAACGCCGGATTGACTGGCCGCCGGCTGGCCCAGGCGGTGCAGGAACCGCATCTTCCAGCCAGATGTTTCACGACCCAGAGGTGCGCGATGACCAGCGGAATCCATCATGTGACGGCGATCACCCGCGACGTGCAGGCCAATGTCGACTTCTGGATGGGCTTTTTGGGCCTGTCCCTGGTCAAGCAGACGGCGGGCTTCGAGGATGCCGAGCAACTGCACCTGTTCTATGGCGACCCACAGGGCAGCCCCGGCAGCCTTGTCAGCTTCCTTGTGTGGCAGGACGGCGCGCCGGGACGGGTCGGCCATGGCCGTGTGGCTGAAATTGCCCTGGCCGTGCCGCGTGCCCGGATCGGCGACTGGCTGACCCGCGCCATGCAGCGCGGCTTGCGGGTCGAGGGGCCGGTGCGCGAATGGGCCGAGCCTGTGCTGCGGCTGAAGGATCCCGACGGCATCATCGTCAAGCTGGTGGGCACGGACGCGCCCGATACCGGCTGGCCCGCCGCGCCCGCCCGCCTGCGCGCCGTGACGATCTGGTCCGCGGTGCCCGAACAGACTGCGGCCTTCCTTGTCCCCTTCGGCTATCGGCACGGCGGGACCGAGGGGGGCCTGACGCGGCTCGTGTCGGACACGGACGCCGTCGACATCCGCGACGCATCGGGCTTCGTGCCGGGCATCCCGGGGACGGGGGTCATCGACCATGTGGCGCTGCGGCTGCCCGATCTTGCGGCACTGCAGGACCATCACCAGTCCCTGGCGCGGCGAAATGCGGGCGATGTGACGGTTCACGACCGCACGTATTTCGCCTCGCTTTACGTCCGCGAGCCGGGCGATACGCTGATCGAACTGGCGACGGATGGCCCTGGCATGGCCATTGACGAACCCGCCGATGCCCTGGGCCGGGTGCTGATGTTTCCCCCGCATGTCGCGGAGACCGGGGACCTGCCCCTGCTTCTGCCGCAATTCGCCCGGCCGGGCGAGGAAAGGACCGTGATGAGAGATCTGCCCTTCGTTCACCGCCTGCGCCAGCCCGACAAACCCGACGGCCAGACCATGCTGCTGCTGCACGGCACCGGCGGCAACGAAGCCGACCTGATGCCCCTGGCCCATCGCATCGCGCCCCATGCGACGCTTCTGGGCCTGCGCGGCCGGTCAACCGAGGAAGGAGTGGCGCGGTTCTTCCGCCGCACCTCGATGACCAGCTTCGACCAGGACGACATCCGGGCCGAGGCCGGGGCCTTTGCGGCCTTCTGGCAGGGCGCGGTTGCCGCCTATGGGCTGGAACCGGCGCGGATCACGGTGATGGGCTACAGCAACGGCGCGAACTTCGCCGCCGCCGTGATGGGCCTGCATCCCGGGCTGATCCGGCGCGCGATCCTGATGCGGCCGATGGCCGTGCTGGAGGATCTGCCCGCACCTGACCTGTCCGGCCTGTCGGTGCTGACGCTGACCGGCGCGCGCGATCCATACGGCCCTCACGCGCCGCGCCTGAACGACTGGCTGGCCCGCCAGGGGGCGGACCTGGATGCGCGGGTCGTGCAGGCGGGACATGACCTGACCGCCGACGACCTGGCGGCCGCGATCGACTGGATGAAGGAGAGGACAAATGGCTGAGATCACCATCACAAGGGAACAGGCCGACCCGCGCCACGGCCGCTATGTGGCGCGGATCGCGGGCATCGACGCCGAGGCCGAACTGACCTTCACCCGCCGGGGCAATGACCGGGTCAGCGCCGACCATACCGGTGCCCCCCATGCCCTGCGCGGCACCGGCGCGGCGGCCGCCCTGGTCGAGGCGATGGTGGCGGATGCGCGCAAGGAAGGCTTCCGGATCATCCCGGCCTGTTCCTATGTCGCGGACCGGCTGGCGAAGAACCCCGACTGGGCGGATGCCTTTGCGGTCGAACGCCCGTAGGGTGCGTGCTTGCACGCACCTTGGCAGGCAGCTTGGTGCGTGCAAGCACGCACCCTACAGGAACCGGAACGGTGTTCCCCACGGATCGGTTATGGTCTGGCTTGCCCGGCCAAGGTCCCGGATCACCACCTCGGCCAGGCCCGTCATTCCTTTTTCGCGCATCCCCGCGCCCCGGCTGTTCCAGGTGTTCCCCGCCAGGTGGTGGTGATAGCCGTTCCAGCCGTACCAGGCCCCGCCAGGCGCGTCGAAGGTCTGGGTCAGGCCCAACTCGCCCACAAGGAAAGCATCAGCCTGATCCAGGTCGCCCACCTGCAGGTGGACATGGCCCAGGCTGCTACCATCGGGCGCGCCCTGCCACGGGCCATCGGCCATCGACAGCAGGTCATCCAGGTTCAGGCGGCGGGTGAACATCTCGATCCGGTCGCCGTTGCGGGTCCACCGGTCGGGCGCACGGTCCCAATAGATCTCGATGCCGTTTCCTTCGGGATCGTCCAGATACAGGGCCTCGCTGACGCCGTGGTCGCTGGCGCCGGTCAAGCGCGTGCCCGTGTCGGCGGCGTGGCGCAGCCAGCGGGCCAGATCGGCGCGGCGGGGCAACAGGAAGGCGGTGTGGAACAGCCCGGCCTGGCGAGGATCGCGCGGGCGGGCGGCACTGTCGCGGCGCAATTCCAGAAGGGGGCGGTTCCCCGCGCCAAGGCGCGCGGTCTCGCCGTCGCCGCCCAGGTGGTCCAGCCCGATCGCGTCACGGTAAAAGCCGGTCATGCCGGGCAGGTCGCGCACCGTCAGCGCGACATGGTCGATGGTCTTGTCGGTCACGGGGCCGGTCCTTTCCTTCAGGGTCGGGCGTGCCGCCCCCCTTTGGGCTCAAGATGGAGCCCCGCCCGCCTTACGAAAAGCCCCGCCGGCGCAGGGGCTCTGTGCGCAGATGCACGATCGTCAAAGGCTGGCTGCAAATCCTGACATGAAATCGGCCACCGCCTGCCGGGTCTTGTTGTCGGTCAGGTTGCCGTCCCTGTCGAACAGCCCGCCCGCGCGCGACACCATCAGCCGCCCGTCCCACCAGGGGCGCATCTTCAGCGTCCGCAGGACGGGCCACCAATGGCTTTGCGCCTGGGTCGTCCCGAAGCCGCCGGGGGAGGCGCCCATGACCGCGACCGGCTTGCCGACAAACAGCCCCAGACCTTCGCCCCGCGACATCCAGTCGATGGCATTCTTGAAGACGCCGGGGATGCCGTTGTTGTATTCAGGCGTCACCAGCAGCAGCCCGTCGGCCGCGGCCAGTTGCTGGTTCAGCTGCGCGACGGCAGGCGGCGTGCCGTGCGCGGCCTCGTCATCTCCGTTATACAGCGGCACGTCCGCGATATCGCCGATCACGACCGTCACGCCTTGGGGCGCGGTGTCGCGGGCGGCGCGCAGCAGGCCGCCGTTGATCGAGGCGCGGCGCAGGCTGCCCGACAGGCCGAGGATGGTGGTCATGCGCATCTCCGTGGAAGAACCGGGGGCAGGGTGCCCCCGGCGTGTCGCCTAGTCCAGAGGTTTCAGCCCGGCCTCGATCGCGGCGCGGCGGGGTTCCAGGAAGGGCGGCAGCGACAGGCCTTGGCCCATCGTGTCGCGCGGTTCGTCCACGTCGAAGCCGGGACCGTCGGTCGCCAGTTCGAACAGGTTGCCGCCCGGTTCGCGGAAGTAAAGCGAGCGGAAGTAGAAGCGCTCCACCTCGCCCGAGTTCGGGACGCGGAAGCCTCGCACGCGGTTTGTCCATTCCGTCAGCGCGGCGGTGTCGGGCACGCGGAAGGCCACGTGATGGACCCCGCCCGCGCCCTGCTGGGCGGCGGGCAGGCCGGGCTGGACCGCGACATGCAGTTCGGCCGCCGCCCCGCCTTCACCCATCTGAAAGACATGGACCTGGCCCTGCCCGTCTGGGCTGGCATAGTCGCGCACCTTCGCCATGTTCATGACCTGCGTCAGCACGGCCTGGGTCGGGGCCAGTTCGGGGACCGAGATCGTGATCGGGCCAAGGCCGTGGATCTGGTGCGGCGCGGGAACCGGGCTTTGATCCCAGGGCTGGCCCGCGGGTTCGGGTGCCGCGACTAGGCGCAGGCGCTGCCCTTCGGGATCCTCGAGATCGAGGCTGGCGCGGCCGTCCAGCGTTTCGATCCGCCCGGTCGACACCCCCAGGTCGGAGAGGCGCGCGGCCCACCAGTCAAGGCTGTCCCCGGACACCCGCAGCCCGGTGCGGCTGATGGAATGGGTGCCGCGACGTTCACGCGGGGCGGGCCAGTCGAAGAAGGTGATGTCGGTGCCGGGCGTGCCCGCGCCATCGGCGAAGAACAGGTGATAGGCCGAGGTGTCGTCCTGGTTCACGGTCTTCTTCACGCGGCGAAGGCCCAGCGTGTCGGTGTAGAAGCGGTTGTTGCCTGCCGCGTCGGCGGTGATCGCGGTCAGGTGGTGAATGCCGGTCAGTTGCATGGGTGCCGATCCTTTCCTTGCTTGCCGACAATATGGCCCAAGGCGACCGTTCGTGGCACCCGCCGTGCGGGCAATGCGGCGTTCGGTTCTTGCGAACGGCCGGCCCTTGGCTATGGTCGCGGAATGGATTGGTCGATCAGCGACATTCGGACATTTCTGGCGGTGCTGGATGCGGGCAGCATCTCCGGCGCCGCGGCGCGGGCGGATTTGTCAAAATCCGTGGTCAGTAAGCGGATCAGCGATTTCGAGGCCGCCTTGGGCGTGGCCCTGTTCACCCGTCACGCGGGCCGCATCGCCCCCACGGACAACGCCCTGGCCCTGGCCGACCGCGTGCGGCCCGCCCTGGCCGAACTGGTGGCCGCGACCGAAAGCCTGGGCGGGCAGGCCGATCTGCGCGGGCGGCTGGCCATCGCCGCGCCGATGAGCTTCGGCATCCGTCACATGGGCCCGGTGATCGCAGGTTTCGCCCGCGCCCATCCGGGACTGGAGGTGGTGCTGGACTACGACGACCAACTGACTGACCTGGGCCGGGCGGGTTTCGACGTGGGGTTGCGGATCGGGCAGATGCGCGACAGCAGCCTGATGGCCCGCCGGGTCTGCGCCGATCCGCGCGCCCTTGTGGCGAGCCCGGATTATCTGGCGGTGCATGGAGGCCTTGACGACCCGGCCGACTTGGCGCGCCACAGCGCCATCGGCTATCTGAACGCGCGGCTTGGCGACATCTGGCCCTTTGCGGGGGTGGCGCAGCCGCCCCTGGGCCGCATCACCGCCAACAATGGCGAGGCGATGCGCGACATGGCGATCGGCGGGCTGGGGCTGGCGCTGCTGCCGATGTTCATCGTCCATGACGCGCTGCGCGACCGGCGGCTGGTGCGGCTGCTGCCCCACTTGCCGCAGGATCCGCTGCCGGTCAGCCTGGTCTGGCCGCCGATCCGCCCGATGCCGCGCAAGACCCGCGCCTTCATCGACCATGTCGCCGCCGCCTTCGCCGGAGAGCCGCCCTGGCTTGCGGGGTTGTAGGCAAGGCCGGGGCGCTGCCCCGGACCCCGGGATATTTGGACCAAAGCGAAAGACACGAGGCAGGACATGCTGGTTGACCCGAACGCCCCCTTCTTCCGCCACCTTTGGGTGCGGATCCTGTGCGTGATCGTTCCCCTGGCCTGGGCCGGGGTCGAGCTTTACACCGGCAACCCCTTCTGGGCGGCGATCTCGGGGGCTGCCGGGCTTTACCTGGCCTTCGAGCTGTTCCTGCGCCGCAAGCCGGACTGACCTAGAGCGACAGGCGGACCGCGCGGTCCAGCCAGGCAAAGCCGTTGGGCGGCAGGTCCAGCACCCTGCCATTCAGCGAACCCCGCGACGGCCCGGCAAGCGCCGCGTCGTCCGACAGGGTCAGCCGCGCGGGTTTGGGCGATAGGTTGAAGACGCAGGTCAGCGCCTCGCCCCCGATGCCGCGATGAAAGGCCAGGATCGGTTCGGGCAGGTCCAGGAACGAGGTCTCGCCCCGCCGCAGCGGCATCTGCGCCTTGCGAAAGGCCAGAGTGGCGCGATAGGCCGACAGCACGCTGTCATTGTCGCCCTGCTGGCCCGCGACATGGCGGGCGGCCTGGGGTTCCTTGACCGGCAGCCAGGGCTTTGCCGCGGAAAAGCCCGCGTTTGGGCTGTCGTCCCAGACCATCGGCGTGCGGCAGCCGTCGCGGCCCTTGATCTGGGGCCAGAAGCGCAGCGCCGGGGGGTCGGTCAGTTCGTCATAGACCAGTTCGGTTTCCGTCTGGCCCAGTTCCTCGCCCTGGTAAAGGCAGATGGTGCCGGGAAAGGACAGCAGCATCGCCGCCGCCTGCCGGGCAAGGGCTTCGGACGCTTCGGCATGGGGCATCCACCGGGTCACGTGCCGGAACACGTCGTGGTTGGAAAAGGACCAGCAGGCATGGGCATCGGGCGCGCCCTTGTGGACGCCCTCGATCGTGTGGCGGAAATGCCGGGCGGTGAAATCGTGGCTCAGCATCTCGAAGCTGTAGCACATGTGCAGCCGGTCGCTGCCCGCCGTGTATTCGGCCATGATCCGGATCGAGGTGTCGCCGCTTTCGCCCACCTCGCCCACCATCATGCGGGCGTCGTATTCGTCGGTCAGCCTGCGCATCCGCCTGAGGAAGGCGATGTTTTCGGGACGGTTCTTGGAATAGACATGACGTTGCATGTTGTAGGTGTCGGGGGCGGTGCTGTCGGGATTGGGCGGGTTGTCCCGCAGCCGGGCGTCGTGGAAATAGAAGTTGACGGTGTCCAGCCGGAAGCCGTCCACGCCGCGTTCCAGCCAGAAGCGCATGGTGCCCAGAAGCGCGTCCTGCACCTCGCGGTTCCACAGGTTCAGGTCGGGCTGCTCGATCAGGAAGTTGTGCAGGTAATATTGCCGCCGCTGCGGTTCCCATTCCCAAGCGGGGCCGCCAAAGACGGAAGGCCAGTTGTTGGGGGGCGTGCCGTCGGGATTCGGGTCGGCCCAGACATACCAGTCGGCCTTGTCGTTGTCGCGGCTGGCGCGGCTTTCGGCGAACCAGGGGTGGCGGTCGCTGGAATGGCTGATGACCTGGTCGATGATGACCTTCAGCCCCAATTCATGCGCGCGCGCCACCATTGCGTCGAAATCGTCCAGCGTGCCGAACAGCGGGTCGATGTCGCAATAGTCGCTGACGTCATAGCCCATGTCCTTCATGGGCGAGGTGAAGATGGGCGACAGCCAGATCGCGTCCACCCCCAGCGAGGCCACATGGTCCAGCCGCCGGGTGATGCCCGGCAGGTCGCCGATCCCGTCGCCATTGCTGTCCTGAAAGCTGCGGGGATAGATCTGATAGATCACCGCGTCGCGCCACCATTCCGTCATGAGACTCTCCTGCTTGGTCGGGCTTCGGGGCGATAGAACACATCCGGGCGGGCAACATAAAGGCGGTTCGGGCGTTAAGTGATGGATTGCCCTGATCAAACGGCGGGCTAGAGTGGGATCATGGGACAGGTGCCTGATGTGTCATCACTGACGAATGACGAAATCCCGGCCCTGGTCGGGGGACGAGGCAGCGGGCCGGGCATTCCGCAATTCAATGACAGCTGGATGACCGTCCGCGTCGGCGGTGGCGCCGCAGGGGCCAGGAGGCGGTTGGCGCGGGGCATCAATCCGTTGCGCAAGTCGGCGGTGATCCTTGTCGCAGGCGATGGTGATATGGGGGAGGATGGTTGATGAGCGAACTGAGATTGACCCGGCGCGCGATGGCCTTTGTTCTGGCCGGAGGACGCGGAAGCCGATTGAGGGAACTGACCGACCGCCGGGTGAAGCCGGCGGTCTATTTCGGTGGCAAGACCCGCATCATCGACTTTGCCCTGTCGAATGCGATGAATTCGGGCATCCGCAAGATCGCGGTCGCCACGCAATACAAGGCCCACAGCCTGATCCGCCACGTGCAGCGGGGCTGGAACTTCTTTCGCGCCGAGCGCAACGAGTTCATGGACATCCTGCCCGCCAGCCAGCGGATGTCGGAAGACCACTGGTATCGCGGCACGGCAGATGCGGTGACCCAGAACATCGACATCGTGGACAGCTATGACGTGGATTACATCGTGATCCTGGCGGGCGACCACATCTACAAGATGGATTACGAGATCATGCTGCGCGAGCATTGCGAAAGCCGCGCCGACGTGACCATCGGCTGCCTGACCGTGCCCCGGATGGACGCAACCGCCTTTGGCGTGATGGCGGTCGATGAAACCGGGCGCATCACCTCGTTCCTGGAAAAGCCCGCCGATCCGCCGGGAATGCCCGATGATCCCGACAGCGCGCTGGCATCCATGGGGATCTATGTCTTCAGCTGGCCCTTCCTGCGCGATCTGCTGCTGCGGGATGCCCAGGATCCCAATTCCAGCCATGACTTCGGTCATGACCTGATCCCCGAGATCGTTCGCAACGGCAAGGCGATGGCGCACCGCTTCGACGTGTCCTGCGTGCGGGACGCGGGCGCCCCCGCCTATTGGAAGGACGTGGGAACGGTGGATGCCTTCTGGAAGGCCAATATCGACCTGACCGATTTCACCCCGGAATTGAACCTGTGGGACCAGGAATGGCCGATCTGGACCTATTCCGAAAGCGCCCCGCCCGCCAAGTTCATCCATGACGAGAAGGACCGGCGCGGGATCGCGATATCCTCGATGGTGTCGGGGGGATGCATCATCTCGGGGACGGAAATCCGCAATTCGCTGCTGTTCACGCAGGTGCATACGAACAGCTATGCATCGCTGGATCATGTCGTGGCGCTGCCTTATGTGACGGTGAACCGGAGGGCGCGGCTGACCCGCGCGGTCATCGACCGGGGCGTGGTCATTCCCGATGGCCTTGTCGTGGGCGAGGATCCGCAGGAAGACGCCAAGTGGTTCCGCGTCAGCGAAGGAGGCATCACCTTGATCACCCAGGACATGCTTGACAGGCGGGCGGCAAGCCTTTGACGCGGGTTCTGTCGATCGCATCCGAATGCGCGCCGCTGGTCAAGACCGGCGGGCTGGCCGATGTGGCGGGCGCGCTGCCCGCCGCGCTTGGGGCCCAGGGGGTGCAGATGCGGACCCTGCTGCCCGGCTATCCGGCGGTGATGGATGCGCTGCATGACCGGGCCGAAGTCGCGCATTTCCATGACCTGTTCGGCGGCCAGGCATGGATCCTGTCGGGCCGGGCCGCGGGCCTGGATCTGGTGGTGATCGACGCGCCGCATCTTTATGCGCGGGCAGGGTCGCCTTACATGGCGCCGGACGGGCGCGACTGGCCGGACAATCCCGAACGCTTTGCCGCGCTGTCCTGGATCGGCGCGCATCTGGGCATCCACGGCGTGGCGGGCTGGCATCCGCAGGTGCTGCATGGCCATGACTGGCAGGCGGGCTTCGTGCCGCAATACCTGCGCCAGATGGGCGGTGGCCCGGCCACGGTGCTGACCATCCACAACATCGCCTTTACCGGATCCACGGATCCGGGGCGGGTGCAGTCACTGCGCCTGGATCCCTGGCATTTCCACCCCGAAGGCTATGAATTCTATGGCGGCATCTCGGCCCTGAAGTCCGGGCTGATGGGGGCGGATGCGCTGACCACCGTGTCACCCACCTATGCCGCCGAACTGATGACGCCCGAATATGGCATGGGCCTGGACGGGGTCATCCGCCATCGGCGCGAGGCGCTGACGGGGATCCTGAACGGCATCGACGCGGATGCCTGGGATCCCGGCGCGGATCCGGCCATCCGGCCTTATCGCGATCAGGAAGGAAAGGGCGCGAACAAGGCCGCCCTGCGGGCGGAGATGGGCCTGCCCGACACCGATGGCCCGCTTTGCGTGATCGTGTCCCGGATGAGCCACCAGAAGGGGCTGGATCTGGTGCTGGAGGCCTTGCTCGCGCTTCTGGATCACGGCGGGCAACTAGCGGTGCTGGGATCGGGCGATCCGGGGCTGGAACAGGCCTTCCGCCAGGCGGCCGACCAGAACCCGCACGTCGCCGTCCGCATCGGCTATGACGAGGGGCTGTCGCACCGGATGATCGCCGGAGGCGACGCCATCCTGGTGCCGTCGCGGTTCGAACCCTGCGGGCTGACGCAGATGTATGGGCTTCGCTATGGCACGGTGCCGGTGGTGGCGCTGACCGGGGGGCTGGCCGACACGGTCATCAACGCCTCGCCCGCGGCGCTTGCGCGCGGGGCGGCGACGGGGGTGCAGTTCTCGCCCGTGACGGCCGAGGCCTTGCGCGGCGCGCTGACGCGCCTCTGCCAGCTTTACCGGGACGGGGACACATGGTCGCGCCTTGTGGCGAACGGGATGTCCCACCCGGTCGGCTGGGACCAGTCGGCCCGGGCCTATGCCGCGCTTTACGCAAGGCTTTCGACGGGCCGATGACCTATCCGCTGTCGGCCGGGCATCCTTTTCCCCTGGGCGCCAGTGTCGCCGGGGACGGCGTCAACTTCGCCCTCTTTTCCCGGCACGCCGAACAGGTGCTGCTGTGCCTGTTCGACGAGGCGGGCCGCGAGACGCGGATCCCCCTGCCCGAACGCGAAGGCTATGTCTGGCACGGCCACATCGCCGGACTGGGGCCGGGGCAGCGGTACGGCTACCGCGTGCAGGGCCCCTATCGCCCCCGCGACGGGCACCGCTTCAACACCAACAAGCTGCTGGTCGACCCCTATGCCCGCAGCCTGACCGGGAGCCCCCGCATCCATGACGCGCTGCTGGGATACCGGGCGGGCCATGCCGATGCGGACCTGTCCTTCGACCGCCGCGACAGCGCCCCCTTCATGCCGCGCTGCGTGGTGGCGGCGGACCCTGTCTTCGACTGGGGCGATGACCGCCCCCTGCGTCGCCCCCTGACGGATACCGTCATCTACGAAGCGCATGTGAAGGGCCTGACCATGCTGCATCCGGGGGTGGACCGGCCCGGCAGCTTTCTTGCGATGGCCTCGGACCCGATCCTGGACCACCTGAACCGGCTGGGCGTCACCGCCGTGGAACTGCTGCCCGTCCATGCCTTTGCCGACGACCGCTTCCTGGCGCGGCGGGGGTTGTCGAACTACTGGGGCTACATGTCCTATGGCTTTTTCGCGCCCGACCCGCGCTATCTGCAAGAGGGCGACATCGCCGAGTTCCAGCAGATGGTCGCCCGCTTCCACAAGGCCGGGATCGAGGTGATCCTGGACGTGGTCTACAACCACACCGCCGAGGGGGACGAATTGGGGCCGACCCTGTCCCTGCGCGGCATCGACAACGCCTCCTATTACCGCCTGGCCGAGGATCGCCGCTTCTATGTGAACGACGCGGGCACGGGCAATGTGCTGGACCTGGACAGCCCCTTTGCCCTTCGGCTGGTGATGGACAGCCTGCGATACTGGGTCGAGGCGATGCATGTGGACGGCTTCCGCTTCGACCTGTGTTCCGTCCTGGGCCGAACGCGCGGGATGTTTGACCGCAACGGGCCGTTCTTCCGCGTGGTCCAGCAGGATCCGGTGCTGAACCGCATCAAGCTGATTGCCGAGCCCTGGGATCTGGGCCGGGGCGGCTATCAGCTGGGTGCCTATCCCGCGCCCTTCTGCGAATGGAACGACCGCTTCCGCGACGGGGTGCGCGGCTTCTGGCGGGAGGATGCGGGCCATGTCGGCCGCCTGGCCAAGCGCATCGCCGGATCGGCGGCGCGGTTCGACCACGACGGTCGGGCCGCAACGTCCAGCGTCAATTTCGTCGCGGCCCATGACGGCTTCACGCTGATGGACAGCGTCAGCTTCGACCACAAGCACAACGAGGCGAATGGCGAAGGCAACCGCGACGGCCATGACCACAACATCTCGGACAACATGGGCGTCGAGGGGCCGACGGATGATCCGGCCATCACCGCCCGCCGCGACCGCCGCCGCCGCAACCTGATCGCCACCCTGATGCTGAGCCAGGGCACGCCCATGCTGCTGGCAGGGGATGAACTGGGCAATTCGCAGGACGGCAACAACAATGCCTATTGCCAGGACAATCCCATCGGCTGGGTGCGATGGGACGGCGCGGATCCCGGTTTCCTGGATTTCTGCCGCCGGGTGATCGCCTTTCGCAAGGCCCATCCGATCCTGCGGCAGCGCCGGTTCCTGCACAGCCAGCCGCGGGACGAGGACGGGTTGCCCGACCTGTTCTGGCGCCGCGCCGACGGCCGGCCGATGGAGCCCGAGGATTGGTCCGATCCCCATCTGCGCCTTCTCGCGGCCGAAATGCGCATGGCCTCGGGGACACCCACCTACGCGGCGCTGCCGGGGGCGGTCTTTCTGGTCTTCAACAATGGCGCGGACAGCGCCGTGGCCCTGCCGCAGCCGACACAGGGCGGGCACTGGCGCAGGCGACTTGACAGCGCGCAGGATCGGACGCCCGACCATCCCGCCGCGGCGGTCGAACCGATCGCGGCCGAAAGCGTCGTGGCCTTCGTGCTTTGCTGTCACGCGAAAGGCTGATCCCGCGCCTGCCGGGTGGGCATCGCGGCATCATTGCCTGCCAGCACGGGGGGCCAGCCCTTTTCAACCCCCTTGAAAGCTGGCAACAGAAATCAACCGCGGGCGGTATTCCTGCAGCCCGAGGGTGATTCCCATTTCTCACAGCCCCAAGAGGCTCGACGTTGCAGAACATTCCCTCGGCCCAAGACTTGCATGACCAGATTCTTCACCACCTGACCCACAGCCAGGGACGCGGCCCGGAATTCGCCACGCCCTTCGACTGGCGGATGGCCATAAGCTATGCCGTGCGCGACCTGATGGCGGGCACCTGGGTGGATGCTTTCCGCGCGGCCCGCGACCAGGGGGCCAAGCGGGTCTGCTATCTGTCGATGGAGTTCCTGATCGGGCGGATGCTGGGCGACGCGATCATCAACCTGCGCCTGGAACAGCCGATGGACCAGGCGCTGCAGATGCTGGGCCTGGACAAGCAGCAGATCCTGGACAACGAACCCGATGCCGCCCTTGGCAATGGCGGGCTGGGGCGTCTGGCGGCCTGCTTCATGGAATCGCTGTCCTCGCTGAGCTGCCCAGCCTTCGGCTATGGCATCCGCTACGAGCACGGGCTGTTCCGCCAGCGGTTCGAAGGCGGCCAGCAGGTCGAAACCCCCGAGGACTGGCTGAACCAGCCCCATCCCTGGGAGTTCGTGAAGGTCGATTACAGCTATACGATCGGTTTCAAGGGCCATGTCGAGACCGTGGACGGCAAGGCCGTCTGGCGTCCCGGCGAAAGCGTGATCGCGCGGGCCTATGACACGCCGGTGATCGGCTGGGGCGGCAACTGGGCCAATACCCTGCGCTTGTGGGGGGCGCATCCGACGACGCTTCTGGACCTGCACCGCTTCAACGCGGGCGACCACACCGCCGCGGCCGAGCCCGAGGCGCTGGCCCGGACCCTGTCGCGCGTCCTTTATCCCGACGATACGACCGATGCCGGCAAGGAACTGCGGCTGAAGCAGGAATATTTCCTGACCTCGGCATCGCTTCAGGACATCCTGCGCCGGTTCCTCCAGGAACATGGCGACCTGCGGCTGCTGCCGGAAAAGGTGGCGATGCAGTTGAACGACACCCATCCCGCCATCGCCGGGCCGGAACTGATCCGCCTGCTGATGGACGACCACGGCCTGCCCTTCGAGGAGGCGCGCGACCTGGCACGGGGGACGCTGAACTATACCAACCACACCCTCATGCCCGAGGCCTTGGAACGCTGGTCCACCTGGCTGATGGGGGGCGTGCTGCCGCGCCACATGCAGATCATCCAGATGATCGACGAAGATCACCGCAGGGCCACGGGCCGACCGCCCCATGTGGGGATCGTGCAGCACGACCAGGTCCAGATGGGGGAACTGGCCTTCATCATGGCCAGCAAGGTGAACGGCGTGTCGGCGCTGCACACCGACCTTGTCAAGGACACGGTCTTCGCCGACCTGCACCGGCTGCACCCGGACCGGATCGTGAACCAGACAAACGGGGTGACGCCGCGCCGCTGGCTGCGCATGTCGAACCCCGGCCTGGCGCAGCTTCTGGACGACAGCATCGGCGAGGGCTGGACCACGGATCTGGAACAGCTTCGCCGGCTGGAACCCCATGCCGATGACGCGGCCTTCCGCGAGAAGCTGGGCGAGGTCAAGCGCGCGAACAAGGTCTGGCTGGCCGACGGGCTACTGGCCGATCTGGGGGTGAAGGCCGATCCCGACGCGATCTTCGACATCCAGGTCAAGCGGATCCACGAATACAAGCGCCAGCTTCTGAACATCCTGGAAGCCATCGCGCTGTGGCAGCGCATCCACGACGATCCGAACGGCGACTGGACCCCGCGGGTCAAGATTTTCGGCGGCAAGGCCGCGCCGGGATACTGGCTGGCGAAATCGGTGGTCCACCTGATCAACGACGTCGCGGCCACGATCAACAACGACCCGGTGACCCGGCGCTTTCTGCAGATCGCCTATCCGCCCAACTACAACGTCTCGATGGCCGAGGATCTGATCCCCGCCGCGGATCTCTCCGAGCAGATCAGCACGGCCGGCAAGGAAGCCTCGGGCACCGGCAACATGAAGTTCACCATGAACGGCGCCTTGACCATCGGCACGCTGGACGGGGCCAATGTCGAAATCCGCGATCTGGTCGGCCCCGAGAACTTCTTCCTGTTCGGCCTGACCGCCGGCCGCGCCGCGACCGAGGCCGCGACCCCCGGCCATGCCCGCCGCGCGATCGAGGCAAGCCAGGATCTGAAGAACGCGCTGCACCTGATCTCGGAAGGGCGCTTCGGGCGGGCCGAGTCCTATTACGCGCTGCTGGACCGGACCTGGAACGACGACCCCTTCCTGGTCGCCAGCGATTTCGACGATTACTTCGCCACGCAGAGGCGTATCGACGCGGCCTATCGCGACAGCGCGACCTGGGACCGGATGGCGGCGCTCAACATCGCGCGGTCGGGCTTCTTTTCGTCCGACCGGACGATCCGGGGCTATATGAACGACATCTGGCAGGTGCGGCCCGTGGCGATCTGAGGGTGGGGCCTAAACGCTAGGCCAGGCCCATCCGCCCGCGGATGCGCCGTTCCAAGGCCTGGAAGCCCTGGTGGATCAGCACCGCAAGGATGCCGACCACCAGCCCGCCCTGCAGGACAAAGGCGGTGTTTGATGACAGCAGCCCCGCGATGATCACCTCGCCCAAGGTGCGGGCGGCCACGGTCGAGCCGATGGTGGCCGTCCCCAGCGAGATCACGGCCGTCAGCCGCATTCCCGCCAGCAGCAGCGGCAGGGACAGCGGCAGGTCGATCTGCCACAGCCGCTGCCGGGGCGTCAGGCCCATGCCGCGCGCGGCCTCGGTGACCTGCGCGGTCTGGCCGGTCAGGCCCGCAAGCGCGTTTTCGAAGACAGGCAGCAGGCCGTAAAGGAACAGCGCCACCAGCGTCGGGCCGGTGCCGAAGCCCATCACCGGCACGGCAAGCGCCAGCACGGCGACCGGCGGAAAGGTCTGGCCCACGGCAGTCACCGTGCGCGCCAGGGGCAGGAACTCGCGCCCCGCACCGCGCGTGACCAGGACCGCCAGCACCAGCCCCACCAGGGTCGAGGCCGCGACCGCCACCGCCACGATCGCCAGATGCGACAGGGTCAGCGACAGAAGGCTGGTCTGGGTATAGATCGCGGGCGCATTGTTGCGGGTGAAGGGCTGGAACAGCGGCGCAAAGGCAGAGGGCGCGGCCAGGAAGGCCAGCAGGACCAGCCCCGCCAGCCCCAGAAGGATGCGGCCGGTCATCGCGGCCGGGCCTTTGCCCGCAGCGCGTTCAGCGTGACAATGCCTCCGCCTTCGACGGGCAGGGCGTCCCGCCCGCTCCACAGGCATTCGGCCAGCGCGTCGCGCAGGGATGCGCCGGGGGCGATGGCGGGGCCCTCGGCCTGGCCAGGGGCGGCGATGTCGCCGACGCGGGCCAGTGACAGCAGCCGCAGCGCCCGGTCCGCCGTGCCGATCAGGTCGCGCACGAAGGGCGTCGCAGGGTCGGTCAGGATGCGGGCGGGCGCGTCGTATTGCAGCAGCTTGCCCCCGTCCATGACCGCGATGCGGTCGCCCAGGTCCACGGCCTCGGTCATGTCATGGGTCACAAGGATCAGCGTGGTGCCAAGCTGCCGCTGGATCTGGCGCAGGTCGTCCTGCGCCTTGGCCCGGATCAGCGGGTCAAGCGCGCCAAAGGGTTCGTCCATCAGCAGCAGGTCGGGCTTGGCGGCAAGGGCGCGTGCCACGCCCACCCGCTGCGCCTGCCCGCCCGACAGCTGGTGGGGCATCCGGCCGCGAAAGGCGGCGGGATCAAGCTGGAACAGGGCCAGCAGCTCGTCCACGCGCGCGTCGATCTGGCGGCGCGGCCAGCCCAGCAGGCGTGGCACGGTGGCGATGTTCTGCGCCACGGACCGGTGCGGGAACAGGCCATGGCCCTGGATCGCGTATCCGATCCGGCGGCGCAGCAGATGGGCAGGCAGGGTCGCCGTGTCCACGCCGTCGATCAGCACCTGCCCGGATGACGGCTGCACCAGCCGGTTGATCATCCGCAGCAGCGTCGTCTTGCCCGACCCCGAGGTGCCGACCAGCACGGCCAGCTGCCCGGTCTCGACCGTCAGGCTGACGTCATCGACCACGGCCAGGCCGTCGTAAAGGCGGGACAGGTTGCGGATCTCGATCACGGGGTTCCCCTGTGCGCCGCCTGGATCAGCAGGTCAAGCGCGATGCCCGCGACAAGCGCCAGGGCGATGGTGGGCAGCGCGCCCAGAAGCACCAGATCCATTGCAGTCTGATTCAGGCCCTGGAAGACGAAGGTGCCGAAGCCGCCGCCGCCGATCAGCCCGGCGATCACTGCCAGGCCGATGTTCTGGACCAGCACGATCCGCACCGCCGCCAGCAGCACCGGCAGGGCCAGCGGCACCAGGACCTGCGCAAGCACCTGCGGCCGGGTCATGCCCAGGCCCAGGGCCGCGTCGCGGGTGGCGGCGGGCACGCCCGACAGGCCCGCCAGCGTGTTCGACACCACCGGCAGCAGCGAGTACAGAAACAGCGCCACAAGCGCCGGAAAGACGCCGATCCCCGCCACCCCCAGCCTTGCCGCGCCGGGCAGGCTGGCCGCGACCCAGCCAAAGACCGGGATCATGATCCCGAACAGCGCGAGCGACGGGATGGTCTGCAGGATGTTCAGCACGCCCAGCACCGGCCCCCGCCAGCGGGGCGCCTGGAAGATCGCGATGCCGGCCGGGATGCCTACCAGCAGCGCCGCGCCCAGCGACCCGAAAGCCAGCATCAGATGCGCCTGCGCCTCGCGCCCGAACAGGTCGCGGCGGCTGGCGTATTCCCGCATCACCGACACCCCGTCCAGCAGCCCAGACGCCAGGATCGCGGCCACCAGGCCCAGGGCCGCGGCCAGCATCAGCCACCGCATCGCCAGCGACGGGCGCAGGCGGCCGACCGCATCGGCCAGCATAAGCCCGAAGGCCAGCAGCAGCAGCCAGAAGCCCGAGGCCGGGGACACGCGCGCAATGGTGTTCCCTTCCGGCGTCAGATGGGACGCGGCCAAGCCCAGCGACAGGATCACCGTGACAAACCCCGACACCGCGGCCGCCAGACGCAATGCGGCAGGCCACCGGCCAAGGCAGGTGGCAAGCAGAAGGCCGCAAAGGGCCGCCGCCAAGGGAAGGCCAAGGGGAAGAGCGTGCAGCCCGATCCCCTCGCCCGTCACGATCCGGTTGGGCTTGAACTGCACCAGGGGCAGGGCCAGCCCCGCCGTGCCGATCAGCGCGAACAGAACCCCTGGGGGCGACAGCAGCACTGCCCGGTCAGTCCAGAAAGCCCGCCTGCGTCAGATAGTCCTGCGCCACGGCCGAGGCCGGCTCGCCGCCGATCTGGATGCGGCCGTTCAGTGTCTGGAGCGTCTGCAGCGTCAGCGAGGCGAAGATCGGCTCCAGCACCTCGGCGATCTGGGGATGGGCCTCCAGCACCTCGGCACGGACGATGGGGGCGGGCTGGTAGACCGGCTGGACGGCCTTGTCGTCCTCCATCACCAGAAGTCCCGCCTCGGCGATGGCGCCGTCGGTGCCATAGACCATGGCCGCGTTCACGCCCGATGTCTGCTGCGCCGCCGCCGCGATGGTCGCCGCCGTGTCGCCGCCCGCAAGCTGCACAAGCTGGTCAGGCGTCAGCGCGAAGCCGTAGGTTTCCTGGAAGGCCGGCAGCGCCGCCGGAGAGGTCACGAATTCGGTCGAGGCCGCCAGCTTCACCTGGCCGCCGCCCGCGATCCATTCGCCCATCTGGCTCATGGTGGCCAGGCCGTTTTCCTCGGCCACCTCCTGGCGCAGGGCGATGGCCCAGGTGTTGTTTGCAGGCGAGGGCGTCAGCCAGACGATGTTGTTCTGTTCGCGGTCCAGTTCCGCCACGCGGGCATAGCCTTGGGCCGCGTCCTTCCAGACCGGGCTGTCGGCCTCGTTGAAGAAGAAGGCGCCGTTGGCGGTATATTCGGGATAGATGTCGATCTGGCCTGCCACGATGGCGTCGCGCATGATCGGCGTGCCGCCCAGTTGCAGGCGGTCCTGCACCGGCAGACCCGCGTCCTGCAGCGCCAGCAGGATCATGTTGCCCAGCAGCCCGCCTTCGGTGTCGATCTTCGAGGATACGACGATGTCCTGCGCGGCAAGGGGTGTGGCCGCCATCAGAAGGGTGGCGGCAAGCGGGGCAAGGCGGGGCATGGCAAACTCCTGACGGGACAAGGCAAGACGCTGTGGCCCGGCCAAGGTTCACTCAAATCCGCGAGGGGTCAACCGCCAAAGCTGCGGCTGCCCGCGCTTGAACCAAAGCCCCCGCGCGACGCGGCGGTTGCCCGCGACATCGGCGGCTGGCCAGCGGTCGCCGCAGGCCGGGCGAACTGGCTGCTGTTCAGCGCCGCGCGGCCGGTATTGCTGGAGAATGTGCTGGTGCGCGCGGCGTTGGTGTAGCCCCCCTGGGCGTTGCGATACATCGGCTGGGACCGCGACAATCCGCCGCCCCCCAGCATCGACCCGATCAGGTATCCGGCCAGCAGCGGCATGAAGATGCTGCCCGACCCGCCGTTCGAGACCTGCTGGTCCTCGGACCCGCAATTGCCGACGCCATGCTGTTCCTCGCAGACCTGAAGGCTGTCGTATCGGGGCGCGGATTCGACATGAAGCTGTTCGGCCTCGGCGAAGGATTGCTGGCATTCGGCCTCGGTGAACAAACCGCCCTGGGCCGCGGCGGCCTGGCAACTGGCCAGATCGGGAAAGGCCTGCGCGTCCACCTGTTCCTCGCGGCAGCCGGCGATGGCGAAGCTGGCGGCGCCAAGGATGGTCAGGGCAACGGCTCTGGAACGTTTCCTCATGTCTTCCCCCTTTAGTCCGCGATGAAATGCGGCTTGAAGCGCGACAGGTCCTGCGTGATGCGGGCCCGGTCCTCTCGCAGGCCCATGCCCACGCAGGCGTCCCCCACGATCCAGGCGCCGACGATCGGCTTGAAGCCGTCGAAGTCGGGCAAGGGCGCATAGGCCTGAACGATGCGCGGATGCTGGTCATAGTCGGTATTTGGGGACGCCTCGGTCACATCGCCAGCCTCGACGATGCTGACGCCCGCGCCCTCGCGCGAAAAGATCGGCTTGACCACATGGCCGCGCTTGAACTGGTCGGCAACCTTGTCAAAGGCCGCCGCGACACCGGGGACGGGGCGACCGCCGGCCACAAGCGCATCGGCCACGTCATCGGCGAAGAAGGCGGGCAGCAGGTTCGGATGGCCTTCGAACATCTGCCACAGGACGGGCAGGATGCCCTTGTTCGACACAAGCGCCTTCCAGGCCGGTTCCAGGAACAGGCAGCCCGAGCCCTTGATGTGGCGCGCGTAATCGTCGCGCAGCAGATCCTCCCAAGGATACAGCTTGAACAGCGTGCCGATCACCCGATCCTCGGCATCGACGAACTGGCCCTGCTTGGTCACGCCCAGCTTGTCGAGGTCGGTGTAATGCGCGCCCATCCCGGCTTCGCGTGCGGCCCAGGCCATGGCCTCGACAGTGGCGTAATCCTCGGGGTTGTCGGCCATCGCGGTGAAGTGGATGTCGGTGTTGCGGTCGAAAAGCGCGCGGAAGCGTTCCACAAGCGCCTCGTGGATGCCGTTGAACTGGTCCGCCCCGCGCGGCAGGACGCCCGCCGCCAATTGGTCCTCCAGCCATTGCCACTGGAAGGCCGCGCTTTCGTAAAGCGAGGTCGGCGTGTCGGCATTGTATTCCAGCAATTTCGCCGGGCCGGTGCCGTCATAGGCCAGGTCCAGGCGGCCATAAATCTCGGGCTCGTTGCGGCGCCAGCTGTCGGCCACCAGGTCGCGGTGGGGGTCGGGGATGCCCAGACGCTCCATCATTTCCTGGCTGGTCACGATTTCGGCCACGGCGTCGCGGCACATGGCGTGCAGGTCGGTCGAGGGTTCCTCGATATCGTCCTCGATCTGGCGCAGCGTGAACTGGTATGCCGAGCTTTCGTCCCAATAGGGCTCGCCATGCATGTCGGCGAAGGTGAAGCCCACCTCTTTAGCGGTGTCGCGCCAGTCAGGCCGTTCGGGAAGGGTGATCTTTTGCATGAGCGGATCTGTAGCGCGGGACAAGGGACGGGGCCAGACGAAACGCGCCTCAGGCGCTAAGGGGTCCCGGTCTGCGTTCCTCGGATAGCATCACATTCGCCTCGACCTGGCCCACGCCGGGCAGGGTCATGATCCGGCGGCGCAGGATGCGCTCGAAATCGCTGATGTCGCGGGCGGTGACCCGCAGGCGATAGTCGAACTGGCCCAGGACGTGCTGGACAAGCTGCACCTCGGGGATGGCGGTGACGGCGCGCTCGAAGTCCTCCAGACCGGTGCGGCCCTTGGCGGCCAGCTTGATGCCCAGAAAGACCGTGACGCCAAAGCCAAGCGCCGCCTGGTCCAGCACCACACGCCGTCCCGCGATCACGCCCTGGTCGGTCAGCCGCTTGATGCGCCGCCAGGCGGCAGGCTGGCCGATGCCGACCGCGCGGCCCACATCGGCGGCGCTGCGCGTGGCATCCGTGGCCAGGACGCGCAGGATTGCCAGGTCGGTCGCATCCACTTCGGTCACAGCGCCAGTTCCCCGCTGTCCTTGATGGTGGCGACCAGCATCAGGGCGTCCAGTTCGGCGAGATGCGGCAGGGTCAGGATGCGGTCGCGATAGACCTGCTGCCAATGGGCCATGTCGCGCGCGATAACGGATGCCCGCCAGTCCACGCTGCCCAGGAAGGACTGGATTTCGATCACCTCGGGCACCTGGCGCAGGGCTGCCAGGAATTCGTCGAAGGCGCGGGGGTTGGTCTTGTCCAGGGTGAAGCGCAAGGACACCTCGACCGCCCAGCCCATCGCCCGCCAGTCGATGCGCGCCTGCACGCCCTTCAGGACGCCCGCCTCGCGCATCCGTTCCAGCCGCCGCCACAAAGCAGCGGATGTCACGCCCGCGCGTTCGGCCAGGGTGGCATTCGCGGCCTCGGGCTCGGCCAGAAGCTGGCGCAGGATCCGACGATCGGTGCTGTCAGGCATGAATGTCATGGGAAATCCCATATCACGGCATGATCTTTTCGCAAGACGGGTAAGATTATGCAGTCACTGTGCAGGCATCATCGCGACCGGAACGCTAGAACGGCACCAGCAGAATGAAAGGATCACATCATGCGCGTTTACTATGATCGCGATTGCGACGTTAACCTGATCAAGGACAAGAAGGTCGCGATCCTGGGCTATGGCAGCCAAGGCCATGCCCATGCGCTGAACCTGCGCGATTCGGGCGCCAAGAACCTCGTCGTCGCCCTGCGCGAGGGTTCCCCCTCGGCCAAGAAGGCCGAAGGCGAGGGGCTGAAGGTCATGGGCATCGCCGAGGCAGCCGCTTGGGCCGACCTGATCATGTTCACCATGCCCGACGAATTGCAGGCCGAAACCTACAAGAAATACGTCCACGACAACCTGCGCGAAGGCGCGGCGATCGCCTTTGCCCACGGCCTGAACGTGCATTTCGGCCTGATCGAGCCGAAGCCGGGCGTCGATGTCATCATGATGGCCCCCAAGGGCCCCGGCCACACGGTCCGTGGCGAATATACCAAAGGCGGCGGCGTTCCCTGCCTGGTGGCGGTCCACAACGACGCGACGGGCAAGGCGCTTGACGTGGCGCTGTCCTATTGCTCGGCCATCGGCGGTGGCCGTTCGGGCATCATCGAGACCAACTTCCGCGAGGAATGCGAAACCGACCTGTTCGGCGAACAGGCGGTCCTGTGCGGCGGCCTGGTGGAACTGATCCGCTGCGGCTTCGAAACCCTGGTCGAGGCGGGCTATGAGCCCGAGATGGCCTATTTCGAATGCCTGCACGAGGTGAAGCTGATCGTGGACCTGATCTATGAAGGCGGCATCGCCAACATGGACTACTCGATCTCGAACACGGCGGAATACGGCCAGTATGTGACCGGCCCGCGCATCCTGCCCTACGAGGAAACCAAGGCCCGCATGAAGGCGGTTCTGCAGGACATCCAGCAGGGCAAGTTCGTGCGCGACTTCATGCTGGAGAACGCCGTGGGCCAGCCGACGCTGAAGGCCTCGCGCCGCGCCAATGACGAACACCAGATCGAACAGGTCGGCGCGAAGCTGCGCGAGATGATGCCCTGGATCTCCAAGGGCAAGATGGTGGACCGCGCGCGGAACTGATCCGTCAGAAAGGCTGGGGGCTGTCTGCCCCCAGACCCCTGAGGATATTTGGACACAGAAGATGAGGCTGGCTTATCTTCTATGCTCAATCCTGGGGGAGTCCGAAGAAGGGGGGCGACGCCCCCCTTCTTTCATTGCGTCCCGATCTTGTCCTGCGTGCGGGTCTGGAAGTCGCTGGCATCGTGGCGTTCCCACAATTGCTGCGACGGATCGCCCGAGGTCTTGTTGACCATGATCCCGCGCTGCACGGCGGGACGGACCGCGATCTCGTCATGCCAGCGGCGGACGTTGGCATAGATGTCCGCATCCAGGAAGGTCGCCGCATCGCCATACAGCTTGCCTGCCACGACCTGCCCATACCAGGGCCAGATCGCCATGTCGGCGATGGAGTATTCGTCGCCTGCCATGAAGCGGTTGTCGGCCAGATGGCGGTTCAGCACGTCAAGCTGGCGCTTGGCCTCCATCGTATAGCGGTCGATGGCGTATTCGATCTTGACCGGCGCATAGGCGTAGAAATGCCCGAAGCCGCCGCCCAGGAAAGGGGCGGATCCCATCTGCCAAAACAGCCAGTTCATCGCCTCGGTCCGTGCGGTGGGATCGGCGGGCAGGAAGGCCCCGAACTTTTCCGCCAGGTAGACCAGAATGGACCCGGATTCGAAGACCCGGCGCGGCGGCGTCACCGAATGGTCCATCATCGCCGGGATCTTGGAGTTGGGGTTGGCGGCGACGAAGCCGCTGCCGAACTGGTCGCCGTCGCCGATGCGGATCAGCCAGGCGTCGTATTCGGCGTCATGGCCCGCCTCCAGCAACTCCTCGAGCATGATCGTGACCTTCTGCCCGTTGGGCGTGGCCAGCGAATAAAGCTGCAGGGGATGACGGCCCACGGGCAGGTCGCGGTCGAACTGCGCCCCGGCGGTCGGTTTGTTGATGCTGGCGAACTGGCCTCCGTTCTGGCCCTTCTGGCTCCACACCTTTGGCGGGGTGTAATCGTCGGTCATGACGGCCTCCTGACTGTGATGGGCGCAGGATGGCGGTGGTCGGATGGAACATCAACCATCAAAAATGCTGGCAGATGTTCGTGAAATGTTCTAAAACTGGGCCATGCTGCCGCCCCGCGATCCCGACAAGCGCCTGAAGGCCCGAGGCACCGATACCCGACCAGACGGGCGGTTCGAGCCGCACCAGCGGCTGCGCGAATCTGACGGCTGGGACATCCCCGAGGACAGCCACTTGCTGCGCACCCAGGTCACGGTGGAACGGCCGCGCAGCATCATCACGCGCAACACCTCGCCCGACATTTCCTTCGACCGCTCGCTCAATCCCTATCGCGGCTGCGAACATGGCTGCATCTATTGCTACGCCCGGCCGACCCATGCGTATCTCGGCCTGTCGCCGGGCCTGGATTTCGAGACGCGCATCACCGCCAAGCCGGATGCCGCCGAATTGCTGGCCCGCGAACTGGCGCGCCCCAGCTATCGGCCTGCGCCAATCGCGCTTGGCACGAATACCGACCCTTACCAGCCGGTCGAATCCCGGCTGGCGATCATGCCGGGGATCCTGCGGGTTCTGTCGGACTGGAACCATCCGGTGACGCTAGTCACGCGGGGTCAGACGGTTCTGCGCGACCTGGACCTGTGGGCGGAACTGGCGGCCAAGCGGATGGCGGCGGTCGGCGTCAGCATCACGACGCTGGATGGCGGTCTCGCCCGGACCATGGAGCCGCGCGCCCCCGCACCCGCCACGCGCCTTCGGATGATCCGCGAGTTGTCGTCCGCCGGTGTCCCGGTGCGCGTGATGGTGGCCCCCGTCATCCCTGTCCTGACCGAGCCCGAGATCGAGGCGATCCTGGCTGCCGCGCGCGAGGCAGGGGCCACCACCGCCAGCATGATCCCCCTGCGCCTGCCGCATGAGGTCGCGCCCCTGTTCCGCAACTGGCTGGACCGCCACCATCCCGGCATGGCCGCCCATGTGATGAACCGCGTTGCGGCCATGCGCGGCGGGCGGGACAACGATCCGCGCTTCGGCCATCGTTTCCGGGGCGAGGGCGTCGAGGCGGATCTGGCCCTGCAGCGGTTTCGGCTGGCGCGCCGGCGGCTGGGCTATCACAAGGACGCCGCGACGCTGGATTGCAGCCGCTTCGGGCCGCCCCAGCGGGCGGGGGACCAGTTGTCGCTGTTCTAGGCGCCCCCTTAGGCGCCCCGGTCCTGTTCGTTCTTGGCCCAGAGATAGCCGATGAAGGCGCCCTTGACGAAGCGCAGCAGGATCAGCGTCACGACCGTCGTGATGCCCCCGGTGATCAGCAGCAGCATCACGGGCGAGGGGCGGAACAGCACCCAGGTAAAGCCGATCAGCGGGATCAGCAGCAAAAGCATGATGGTCATTGCAAAGAAGGCCGGGCCGTCCGCCGCCGGATATCGGCCCAAGGGGGCATGGCACACCTCGCATTCCGGCGGCACGCCCAGATAGCCCCGCAGTAGCTTGCCCTTGCCGCAATTGGGGCATCTGTTCATCAATCCGCGAAGGACTGCTGTCTGGGCGTCGCGTTCCTCGGTCATGGTCGTGGTCCTTCTGGCTTTGCGGCCGGTCCCCTGCGCGTCAACGGCCCCGGCGAAAGGCCGGGCGCCGCAAGCGCCAGCAGCAGAACCGCCAGCGGCAGCGAGAAATAGAAACCAACCATTGCATACCCCATGGCCCCAACGATCCCGCCCAGCACATAGGTTCCGACGATCGACAGCAGGATGCGCAGTTTCCGCAGGTCCGCGCTGGCTCCGCGTCCCGGTTGAACCAGCCGGTATATCGCCCGACCTCCCTCGATCCCGATATCGGTGATCATCCCCGTAGCATGGGTAGTCCGGATCCGCGCGCCCGAGATCTTGGTGATCGTGGCGTTCTGCATCCCCATGATGAAGCACAGGCAGGCAAGCGCGAACAGCCGCCCCGACGTGGTGGTGAAGATGCCGCCGAAGGCAAAGCAGCCCAGGCAGAAGCCCTGGACCGCAAGCGGCAGGGCAAATTGCTGCCGGCCCATCCGGTGCCGCGCCCAGTGGACCAGAAAAGCGCAAAAGGCCGCCCCCGCGGTAAAGGCGCCGATTGCCAGCAGCGCCGTACCCGTCACCAGCAGGTTGCCGACGGCCAGGCTATCGGCGATCTGCGACAGATAGCCTGTCATATGTGACGTGTATTGTCCCAGGGCGAAGAAGCCGCCGGCATTCGACGCGCCCGCGATGCCTGCCAGGAACAGCGCCAGGACATGATCGCTGCCCCGGCTGCGGCGGTGGCTGACCAGCACCTTTGCCGAAGTCAGGGGGCGAAGAAAGCGGGTGCGGCGTGCCATGGGGCCAATCTAGCCAATGGCTTGCCGCCTGTCAGCAGAGCAGGCGGTTCTAGACCCCGCCGACCGAGGAAAAGCCGCCAAGCCGGGCGGCGATTTCCTCAAGCGAGGGGCGCGGGCCTGCGGGGCGGGTTTCCAGGGCCTCGCGCATGGCACGCAGATGGGCAGGCGTGGTGCCGCAGCAGCCGCCGATGATGCGCACGCCCAGGTCGCGGGCCAGGCAGGCGTAATCGGCCATGATCTCGGGCGTGCCGTCGTAATGCAGGTGCCCGGCCTCCAGATGCGGGATACCGGCATTGCCCTTGGCGATGATGGGGCGTTCATTGCCCGATGCCACGAAATCGCGCACCGTCCGCAGCAGATCCGCCGCGCCAACGCCGCAATTGGCGCCATAGGCGACGGGCGGGTTCGGCAGGCGTTCCACGAGGGCCGCAAGCTGGGCCGAGGTCACGCCCATGATCGTGCGGCCCGCGGTGTCAAAGCTCATCATGCCGCACCAGGGCAGGTCCGCCAGGCGCGCGGCTTCGGCCGCGGCGCGGAACTCTCGTTCGCAGCTGATGGTCTCGACCCACAGGATGTCGACCCCGCCTTCCTTCAGCGCCTCGGCCTGTTCATGGAACATCTCGACCGCGCGGGTCTGGGACAGGCTGCCGATGGGGGCCATGATCTCGCCCGTGGGTCCGATATTGCCTGCCACGATGACCTTGCGGCCGCTGGCATCCGCGATGTCGCGGGCCATTGCGGCGCCTGCGAGGTTCAGTTCGCGAACCCGGTGGGCGGCGCCTTGCAGCCGCAGTCGGCTGGCATTGCCGCCAAAGGTGTTGGTCAGGAAAAGATCCGCGCCCGCATCGACCGAATCCTTGTAAAGGCGACGGACTTTTTCGGGGTGATCGGCATTCCACAATTCGGGCGCGACATTCGAAGCCAGGCCCATGTTGAACAGGTTCGTGCCCGTCGCGCCGTCGGCCATCAGCCAGTCGCGGCTGGCAAGAAGCTGGCTGAGAGGGTCGGGCATCACCTGTCCTGCGGTAAAATGCGAAATATCCGTCCAGGGACGGCTACCAATCATCAAGTCCATGATACGTCTGGTTCCGGTGGGAAACAATTTGCACATGAACGAAAATGGGCCGCGACGGTTTCCCGGCGCAGCCCTGACGTTTGCGTGTGCGGCCGGATCAGTTCCGGTCGTCGTCCCCGTCGTCCGAGGCGCCGCCGATATCGTCGAACAGTTCGGCGATCTCGAATTCGGCCTCGGCATCGGCCTCGGCGGCCAGATCCTGGATCGACTTGCCCTGCGCCTGAAGCTCGGCTTCCTCGGGCGAACGGGCGACGTTCAGCACGATGGTTGCGTCAACCTCGGGGTGCAGCACGATGCTGACCTGGTGCAGGCCCAGATCCTTGATCGGCTGGTTCAGCACGACCTGCTTGCGGTCCAGCGTGAAGCCGGCCTCGGTCGCGGCTTCGGCCGCATCGCGGGTGGTCACGGAACCATAAAGCGCGCCGGCATCCGAGGCGGAACGGATGACCACGAAGGTCTGGCCGTCCAGCTTGTCGGCGATCTTCTGCGCTTCGGCCTTCGATTCAGCGTTTTGCGCTTCCAGTTGCACCTTGCGGCCTTCGAACGCCTTGATGTTGGCGTCCGATGCGCGCAGCGCCTTGCCTTGCGGCAAGAGGAAGTTGCGGGCAAAGCCCTCTTTCACGTTGACGACTTCGCCCATCTGGCCAAGTTTCGCCACGCGTTCCAGCAGGATGACTTGCATGTCCTTGTCCCCTTACTTCACGACATAGGGCAGCAGGGCCAGGAAGCGGGCGCGCTTGATGGCGCGGGCCAGCTCGCGCTGCTTCTTGGCGGACACGGCGGTGATCCGCGAAGGCACGATCTTGCCGCGTTCGGAAATGTAACGCTGCAGCAGGCGCGTGTCCTTGTAGTCGATCGCCGGAGCGTTTTCACCCGAGAAGGGGCAAACCTTGCGGCGGCGGAAGAACGGTTTGTTCGCCATGTTCAGATCCTTTCAGTCCGCTCGCGGCGTTCGCCGCGATCACCACGGTCGCCACCACGATCACCGCGGTCGCCACGGTCACGGTCCCCGCGGTCGCCGCGCGGGCGGTCGCCACGGTCGCCGCGGTCACCACGCTCGCCGCGCTCTTCGCGCTTCTGCATCTGGACCGAGGGGCCTTCCTCGTGCTTGTCGACGCGCACGGTCATGACGCGCATCACGTCGTCATGCAGGCGGGCCAGACGCTCCATTTCCTGCACGGCGGCCGAGGGCGCGTCCGAACGCAGGAAGGCATAGTGGCCCTTGCGGTTCTTGTTGATCTTGTAGGCAAGGGTGCGGACACCCCAGTATTCGTTTTCGACCACCTTGCCGCCGTTGTCGGCCAGCACGGTCGAGAAATGTTCGATCAGCCCTTCGGCCTGCGTGTTCGACAGGTCCTGGCGGGCGATCAGCACATGCTCGTACAGAGGCATGGCATCCCTTTCAGATTCAGGCGCATTTCATCGACGGGCAATCCTTCCGCACCCGTCACGAGAGGCTGCGCCGGTTGCAAGGTCTCGGCGGAAGGATGGGGTCTTATAGCGGCGAATGCTGGGGATGCAAGGTGATTCGCGGCTGCCCGGCCTGGCAGGACCAGGCCGGGTGGTGCCTCATTGCACCATCGGCTGGGGCAGCGGCGTGTCCATGTTTCGCACCGGCAGGATGGGGTGGACCACCTGCGGCTGCTTGCCCGTCAGCGTGCCCAGAAAGGCCACGATCTCGTCGACCTGCGTTTCGGCCAGTTCGGTGCCAAGCTGGGACGAGGACATGATCTGCACCGCCTCGCGCAGGTCCCAGACGGCGCCGGAATGGAAATAGGGCGCGGTCAGCACGACGTTGCGAAGGGGTGCGGCCCGGAAGACATAGTCGTCGCTAGCCGTCTGCGTCACGGTGAAGCGGCCCCGGTCGCCTTCGGGCAGGACAGATCCGCCGGGACGTTCAACCACGCCGAAGGGATAATAGTCCTGGCCGCCCACGTTCACGCCGGAATGGCAGGCGGTGCAGCCCGTGTCCATGAAGGATGCAAGGCCGCGCTTTTCCTGTTCCGTCATCGCCGCGTCATCGCCTTTCAGATAGCGGTCGAAGGCGCTGTCGGGGGTGATGAGGGTCGCCTCGAAGGCCTCGATCGCGCGGGCGAAGTTGTCGAAGCTGACGGGCGTTGCCTCGTCGGGGAAGGCCGCCTCGAAGGCATCGACATAGCCTGGCATCGACTTCAGCGTGCCGATCAGGTTCTCGGGGGTGTTGTTCATCTCGACCCCGGCCTGGACGGGGCCTTTCGCCTGTTCGGCAAGGTCCGGCGCGCGGCCGTCCCAGAACTGCGCGATGTTGAAGATCGCGTTCAGCATGGTGGGCGAATTGCGCGGCCCCTGCTGCCAGCCGTGCCCGATCGAGGTGGTCAGCCCGTCCACGCCGCCCAGGCCCACGTTGTGGCAGGTCTGGCAGGAAAACAGGCCCGACAGCGACATGCGCGGATCGAAGAACAGCTTGGCCCCCAGATCCACCCGTTCCGGGGTCAGCACGTTGTTGGCCGGGGCCTGGGGCGTCTGGGGAATGGGCTCGAACCACTCCAAGGCGGCGGCCCGCAGGTCGGCATCCGGCGGAAGCGCGGTCTGGGCCAGCAGGGGCTGCGCAAGCGCGCCCAGTGCCGCGATGGCAAGAAGGGATGTCTTCATAGCTGTTTCTCGTTTCATGTCTCGCGCGCCCGGGATGGATGATGCCGGCCATTCGCGACCGCCGCCCTGATGCAGATCAAACCGGGGCGCTTGCGATGCGCGCTGCGCTGCGCCACGATGCCGCATGGCAGCAGGGCGGGATGGCTTGGATGGCGCTTGAGGATGCAAAGAATCAGGTCGATCAGGCCTTTACCCGGAAAGATCCGCGCGGCCTGTCCTTCGAGAACGCCTTCGGCGGCGCCACCAGCTTCCTGCGCCGGCGATACAGCAAGGATCTGGCGGGGGTGGATGTGGCGGTGACGGGCATCCCCTTCGACCAGGCGGTGACGCACCGCCCCGGCACGCGCTTCGGCCCGCGCGCCATCCGCGAGGCGTCCGCCCTGCAAGCCTTCGATGCGCCCTATGGCTGGGGCTATGACCCGCTGTCCCTGCTGACGGTGGTGGATTACGGCGACATGGCCTTCGATTACGCCAACACGCGAGAGGTGCCCGCGCGGATCGAGGCGCATGTCGGCGCGATCCTGGACGCGGGCGCGGCGCCGGTGACGCTGGGCGGGGATCATTCCATCACCCTGCCGATCCTGCGCGCGGTGGCCGCCCGGCGCGGTCCGGTGGCGCTGATCCAGTTCGACGCCCATTCCGACACCTGGGTGGATGACGACCCGGACCGGATCGACCACGGGACGTTCCTCTACAAGGCGATCCGAGAGGGGGCCGTGGATCCTGCGGCCAGCGTCAGCGTCGGCATCCGCACCGACAATCCCGATACGCTTGGCGTGACGATCCTTGACGCGCCGTCGGTGCATCGCGACGGGGTGGACGCCACGCTGGCCCGGATCCGGCAGGTGATCGGCGACCGTCCGGTCTATGTGACCTTCGACATCGATGCCCTGGACCCCGCCTTCGCGCCCGGCACCGGCACGCCGGTCTGGGGCGGGCTGGCAAGCTGGCAGGCGGCGGCGCTGCTGCGCGGGCTTGCGGGGATCGACCTGATCGGCGGCGACGTGGTCGAGGTTTCTCCCCCTTACGACACGACCGGGGCCACGGCGATTGCGGGGGCGCATGTGGCGATGGAACTGATCGCGCTTTACGGCTGGACCCGGCGCTGACCTTGGTCCCGCGGTGGCGGGGGCTGTCTGCCCCCGGACCCCCGAGGGTATTTCGGCAACGAAGAAGTCCTTGTTTGCCTGATCGGGCGCGGGTAATCCCCCGCCATGTTGCCCGAAGATCGCCTGTCCCAGATCGTCCAGCGGTTCGAGTTTCTCGAAGCGCAGTTGAATGCCGGCGCGGCCCCCGACCAGATCGCCCGGATCAGCCGCGAATATGCCGAGTTGAAGCCCGTGGTCGAGCAGATCGCCCGCTGGCGCGATGCCCGCGCCGGCCTGGCCGATGCCGAGGCGATGCTGGCCGACCCCGAGATGCGCGACCTGGCCGCAGATGAACTGGCCCGGCTGCGCGAGGAAATGCCCGCACTGGAGCAGGCCTTGCGCATCGCCCTGCTGCCCAAGGACGCGGCGGACGCCCGCCCTGCCATGATCGAGATCCGCCCCGGCACCGGGGGCGACGAGGCTGCGTTGTTCGCTGGCGATCTGCTGTCCATGTATCGCCGCCATGCCGAACAGCAGGGCTGGAGCTTCCAGATGCTGGATCTGACGGAAACCGAACTGGGCGGCGTCAAGGAAGCCGTGGCAAGGATCGAGGGCGAGGGGGTCTTTGCCCGGCTGAAATACGAATCCGGCGTCCACCGCGTCCAGCGGGTCCCTGAAACCGAATCGGGCGGGCGCATCCACACCAGTGCCGCCACCGTGGCGGTCCTGCCCGAGGCCGAGGAGGTCGATATCGACATCCCCGCCGGCGACATCCGCATCGACACCATGCGGGCCAGCGGGGCGGGCGGACAGCATGTGAACACCACCGATTCGGCGGTGCGGATCACCCATCTTCCCACCGGCATCGTCGTCACCAGCAGCGAGAAGTCCCAGCACCAGAACCGGGCCAATGCCATGGCCGTGCTGCGCGCGCGGCTTTACGACATGGAGCGCTCGCGCGCCGATGCGGAACGAGCGGCGGATCGCAAGTCCCAGGTCGGCTCGGGCGACCGCAGCGAACGGATCCGCACCTACAACTTCCCACAGGGGCGGATGACGGACCATCGCATCAACCTGACGCTTTACGCCCTCGACCGGATCATGGCGGGCGATCTGACCGAGATCATCGACGCGCTGACCGCGCATGACCAGGCCGCCCGCCTGGCCGCCGAGGGATGAGGCTTTCCGAGGCCCGCGCTGATGCTGCCCGCCGGTTGGCTGCGGCCGGGATCGAGGGGGCGGCCCGCGATGCCGACCGCATCCTTGCGGCCGTGCTGGGAATCGAGCCCGCCCGGCTGCGCATCCTCGACGACCGTAACCTGACGGCCGACGAAGCGGTCAGGCTGCACAGCGGGATTGCCGCCCGCGCCGCCCGCCAGCCCGTTGCGCAGATCGTGGGGTTCCGTGATTTCTATGCCCATCGCTTTGCCGTCACCCCCGACACGCTGGACCCGCGCCCGGAAACCGAGGTGCTGGTGCAGGCCGCCCTTGATCTTCCGTGGACCACCGTCCTGGACCTGGGGACGGGGACGGGGGCCATTCTGTTGTCGCTTCTGGCGGCGCGGGCGGGAGCAAGCGGGCTGGGGACCGACATCTCGGCTGCCGCCCTTGACGTGGCGCGACGCAATGCCCAGATCATCGACGTAACGGCAGGCTTTGCGCAGGCCGACTGGTTTGACGGGATAACGGGCCGCTTTGACCTGATCGTCTCGAACCCGCCCTATATCGCGCTGGACGAGATGGCATCCCTTGCGCCCGATGTCCGCGCGTGGGAGCCGCATGGCGCCCTGACCGACGGGGCCGACGGGCTGACGGCCTTTCGCGCCATCGCGGCGGGGGCGGCGGGCCATCTGTCGCCGGGGGGTCATGTCCTGGTCGAGATCGGGCCGACACAGGCCGGGGCCGTGGCGGCCTTGTTTGCGCAAGCAGGGGCAAAGACGCAGGTGATCCGCGATCTGGATGGTCGCGATCGTGTCGTTCTGGCCTGTTTCGGGGCGTGAAACCCGGGAAACGCCGCCGAAATGCAAGTTTTCGCTTGTCACCCTGCGCCGGGCATGGTTAGTCGCCCTTGTGCAGGGGGCAGCGATGCCACCGCACGGGTCAGCCTGAAAAAGCCGATTCCCTTATGGACGCCTGCCGCGTTCGTTCGGGCGAAGGCCGGGTTGAACGGCAAAGTCATTCATCTGCGATGCCCGTGCCGCCCGCGATGCCGTCCAGATCACTGGATCCCGGATTTACTGGAATCACGACAGACAAACTGATGAGATCATCGAAATCCCGTTCGCGCAACAAGTCGAACCGCCAGCGTTCGCTGGGCAATGTCGTCAACCGCGTCTTCGACAGCTCTGGCCCCGAAGGCAAGGTGCGCGGCACGCCCCAGCAGATCATCGAGAAATACCTGACGCTGGCGCGTGACGCGCAGCTGTCGGGCGACCGGGTGGCCGAGCAATCCTTCCTGCAACATGCCGAGCATTACACGCGGATGCTGGGCGAGGCGCAAAAGGAAATGGCCGAACGCCAGCAATTTCACCAGCCCCGCCAAGACGACGATGGGCGCGAGGCCCAGCCGAACGGCAATGGCGGCCAGCAGCACCGCGACCAAGGCGCGCGCGAGCAGGGCAGCCGCGACGACGGCGGACGCGATCATGGCAACGGCCGCGACCAAGCCCGGCGCGAGCATGGCGGCCGCGACAATGGTGGCCGCGACAATATCGGACGCGACAATGGCCATCAGGGCCAGCAGCGCGACCACGTGTCCCGCGACCAGGGCGGCAACCGCGATCAAGGCCATCGCGAACAGCCGCGCCTCGAGCCGCTGGTCGAGGAACAGCCCGAGTTCCAGCCGGAAGCCCCTGCTGCCCGGCCCGTTCCTGCGCCGCAGGAACCGTCGCAGCCCGATCCTGTCATGGACCCCGATGCCAAGGGCTTGCCCGATCCTGTGACCACCTCGGACGATGAGGGTGCAGGTCTGGTCGAGACGCCCGAGGCGGCCGCAAGGCCCGCCCGCGCCCGCGCGCCCCGCGCCCCCCGTGGCGACAAGCCCGCGGCGCCCCGCCCCCGGGCCCGCCGCAAGCCGGCCGAGGATGGGGGCGAGAACAAGCCCCAGGCGAGCGAGGAATAAGAAAAGGGCCGCGGCGATCAGCCAGCGGCCCTTTCTTCATGCGCCTTGGCGGGCGGCCTGCAAGGCCCGCGCAAGGGCGCAGAACCGTTCAAGGTCGATCTCCTCGGCCCGTGCGGTGGGGGGGATTCCGGCATCCTGCAGCAGCGATTCGATCTGCGGATGCAGGCCGCGCAGGGACGCGCGCAGCATCTTGCGCCGCTGGTTGAAGGCCGCCGCCGTCACCTGCGACAGGACCGCCGGATCCGCCGGATAGCGCGGCTGGGGCAGGGCGGTCAGGTGGACCACTGCCGAATGGACCTTGGGGGCGGGCACGAAAGCCTCGGGCGGAAGCATCATCACGATCCGCGCATCGGCCCGCCATTGGGCCAGCAGGGCAAGGCGGCCATAAGCCTTGCTGCCGGGGGTGGCGACGATCCGCTCGGCCACTTCCTTCTGGAACATCAGCGTCAGCGACTGCCAGAAGGGCGGCCAGTCGGGCGGGGTCAGCCAGCGGATCAGCAATTCTGTGCCGACATTGTAGGGGAGGTTCGCGGCGATGCGGATCGGCGGGGTCAGGTGCGCCAGCGGATCGACCTGCAGCGCGTCTCCATGGATCACGGTCAGGCGGCCGGAATATCGGTCGGCGATTTCCTGCAGGGCTGGCAGCGCGCGCGCGTCCTTTTCGATGGCAAGGACGTGGCGCGCGCCTTCGGCCAGAAGGCCGCGCGTCAGGCCGCCGGGGCCGGGGCCGATTTCCAGCACGTCGCATTGCGTCATGTCGCCCGCCTGGCGCGCGATCTTGGCCGTCAGGTTCAGGTCCAGCAGGAAGTTCTGGCCCAGTTGCTTTTTCGCGCGCAGGTCGTGGCGGGCGATCACCTCGCGCAGGGGCGGCAGGTTGTCGATGGCAGTCATCGTGGAAAAGCCGGGGGTTTCACACCCCCGGACCCCCGTGGGACATTTGTGTGAAGAAGAGGCATCACGCCCGCGCCGCCGCCATGTCGCGGGCCATGCGCAGGGCAGCGATGGTCGAGGCGGCGTCCGCAATGCCCTTGCCCGCGATGTCGAAGGCCGTGCCGTGGTCGGGCGAGGTGCGGATAAAGGGCAGGCCCAGCGTCACGTTCACGCCCCCCGCGAAGTCCAGCGTCTTGATCGGGATCAGCGCCTGGTCGTGATAGGCGCAGACGGCGGCGTCGTACCGAGCGCGGGCCGGGGCATGGAACATCGTGTCGGCGGGCAGGGGGCCGGCCAGATCAAGCCCCTCGGCCCGCAGTCGGTCAAGCAGGGGGATCATCCAGCTGGCTTCCTGCCTGCCGATCGTGCCGCCTTCGCCTGCGTGGGGGTTGAGGCCCGCCACGGCCAGGCGCGGCGCCCTGATGCCGAAGTCGCGGATCAGCGCCGCATGGGTGATGCGGATCGCCTGTTCCAGCAGATCGCCCGTCAGAGCGGCGGGGACGTCCTGCAGCGGGATGTGGATGGTCGCGGGCACCACCCGGCACGGCGGCGTCACCGTGGTCGAGGCCAGCATCATCGCGACCGGCACGTCCTGTCCCAGGCGGGCGGCGGCCAGATGGGCCAGATATTCTGTATGGCCGGGAAAGGCGAAGCCAGCGCCTTCCTTCAGCGCCTGCTTGCTGATGGGAAGGGTGCAGATGGCCGCGGCCTCGTCCCGCATGACCAGGTCGGCGGCCCGGGCGATCACGGCGATCACGCTTGCCGCATTCGCAGGATCGGGCTGGCCGGGCACCGCGGCTGCTGCGAAGTCATGGCTCAGCACCGGAAGCCTGCCCGGCGGCACCGGATCCCCCGGCGCAGCGATTTCGGTGAAGGCGGTGCCGGCCGGCAGATGGCGCGGGTCGCCCATCCAGGCGAAGTCGACGCCCGAGGCCAGGGCCAGCGGCGCAAGTTCGGGACCGATGCCTGCGGGTTCGCCGCAGGTCAGGATGATGCGGCCTGGGCTCACGGGCGGCGGATCAGGGCTTCGGCGCGCAGCTCGGCCAGATAGGCATCGGCGGCGGCATTGGCCTTGCGGTTGAAGATCTGGTCGCGGACGGCGTCGCGCGTGGGCAGGGCATCGCCGCCGGGCACCGCATCCTCGACCCCGTCATCGGGCAGGGCAGTGGTGGCCACGTCGTTTTCCATCTGCGCGACCAGGGCAGGCTGACGCGAGCAGAGCATCACCAGATCGGCCGCATTGCCGTAATCGACCACGCCTGTCTCGTCCGCGTCCAGCGTCGCAAGGCGTTGCGCGACCAGGGTCGGGATCGCCCCCTGCGGCAGGGTCTGGCGCTGCACCTGGCCCGCCTGGGCACCTGCCTGGACGTAAAGGTCGTCGCAGCTGCGCGTCCTGGCCCCCAGCGTCGCGGCATCCGCGGCCGTCGGCAGCCGCAGGGTCGCAAAGTCGACCACCTGTTCCGTGGCGCCGGGGCGCAGCGTGCCCTGGCTGTCGCGCAGGTGGAACAAGACCACCGCGCCCTCGACTGTCAGGGGCTGGGTCGTCTGGCCGGGTTGCAGGGCGGTGATGACCGGGCGAAGGCTTGGCGGCAGGTTGTCAATGTTCACCCAGGCCAGCCGTCCGCCGGCCTGCGCCGAATCGGCGGCCGAATATTGGCGGGCCGCGGCCTCGAATTCGTCGGAGGACAAGCCCGCGCCTGCGATCTGTCTTGCCAGGTTCAGGGCCTGCTGTTCCTGGCCCGGAGGGGCGGGGATGATCAGTTCCGAGATCAGCACCCGCGACAGGATAGGGGTTTCGACCACGCGGCGCAGTTCCTGGTCGACCTCGGCGTCGGACACCTTGATCCGGGGCACCACGCGTTCGCGGATGACCGAGCGCCAGACAAGGCCCGCGCTGACGAAATCGCGATAGGCCTGCGGCTCGACCCCCGCATTTTCCAGGGCTGCGGTGAATTCCGCCGCCGACAGGCCGGCACGGCTGGCGAATTCCTCAAGCCCGTTCTGAAGCCCTTCCTCGGTCGGCACGATGCCAAGCTGGCGGGCGGCATGGTTGCGCAGGCGGTCGTCGATCAGCGCCTGCTGGGCCTCCTCGGCCGTTGTGCCGGGGGCGCCCAGGATCTGCATGAACCGCTGGCGTTGGTCGACCTCGTAGCGGGTGATGGCGGCGTTGTTGATATAGATCACCGGCTCGAACAGGTTCTGCGCCAGGATCGGCGCGGGCGCCGCAGCCAGGGCCGCTGCCAAGGCAAGGCGTGAAAGGAATTGCCGCATCTGCTGGCCCCCGTGTCTTTTATGGCATGTCTTTTGTTGGCGTATCATGTGCTGGCGAAGATTAGCGCATGCAGGACCGGCGCGCCACCGTGCCCGGCAAGTCTTCCGAGGCGCCGAAGCCACCCAGCCGGACCGACAGCCCGATGCTGGTTTCCGGCCGCACGCTGTCCGAACTGGTAAAGCGCCGCGACACGCCCATGTCCACCGTCAGGCATTCGTTGCGATAGGTCAGGTCCAGGGACGCGCGCTGCGCCTGGTCGGCGTTGAAGTCATAGCGGGTTTCAGCCGTGCCCCACCAGCCCTCGCGGATCTGCCAGCCGACATTGGCGACCAGTTCGCTGATATCGGCACGCTCGGTTTCGGCCACGTCGCCGTCCAGCCACAAATGCCCCGCCGAGAGTTGCAGGTCATTGCGCAGCCAGCCCAACCGCAATTCGTTGCGCGAGATGTCGAAGCCGTCGTCGAACAGCGCCCGGTTGGCGATGGCAAGCCCGTTGCCGCTGTCGTATTGCGCCGCCACCAGCCAATCGGAACTTGTTCCCGACAAGGACGAGCCATCGGGGAAGGCGCGTTCCGGATCGGCCCTCAGCACGCGGCCACCGGTCAGGGCCAGCGACCAGCCGGTCGGGTCCAGCCTGGTCCAGGTCACCCCCAGATTAGCGCGCAGGCCACCTTCGCGGGCGTCCCAACCGGGGAAACGGCTTTCCGAGAACAGGTTGCCTTCGTCGAACTCGATCAGGCGGCTGTCCTCGTTCGGGATATCGTCGTCGTCGCCCGCAGGGGAATAAAGGATCTGGGCCACGGGCTCGACCAGGTGGGTCACGCCGCCCTTGCCGCCGATCAGCGGCCAGCGCAGCTCGACACCGACCATCGGGTCCGCGCGCGTCACCACGTCGTCGAAGCGGCTGTCCTGCGCGATGCGATAGATGTCGGCGTCGATCCCGGCAAGGGCCGCGCCCACCACGCCGCCCGGCAGGATCTCGCTGCGCCGCCAGTTGAGGCCAACCGAGGCGCGGGCCATGTCACGGCCCAGTTCGTCCTGGTCGGACGGACGGCGATGGGCATGGATCGACCATTCCAGAAGCCCCTGCCCGCCGATGTAATCGGGGGTGAAGCGCCGCTGCCAGATCACGTCGGCCACCTGCGCGGGAGAGGTGCTGTTGTCCTCGTCGTCGCGCAGCGAGTGATAGTTGCCGACCCGCCCGAAGAACAGCTTGTCGCGTGTGATGCGTTCAAGCGTGAAGCCGCTCCACAGCCGGTCGGCCTCGGTGATGTCGTAGTCCAGCAGATAGCCCCGGTCGGAAGCCGCCTGAAGCTGCACGCCCAGCCGATAGCCGCGAGGCAGGTCCACAAGGGCATTGCCGAAGACATAGCCCCGCGTCTCGCCCGGGCGGATGTCGTCGCGGGTGATGGCGCCGTTCCATTCCGTCACGGCGTTCGACCAGGCCTGCCGATAGCGCAGTTCAAGCGTCCGCGTCCGGCTGGCCGAAACATAGGGCGTCACCGTCACGTCGGCATGATCGCCCAGCGTCACGAAATACGGCAGCTTCACCCCGAATCCCAGGCCCGAGGTGGTCCGGAACTCGGGCCGCAGAAAGCCGGTGCGCCGTTCCACAGTGGGATCGGGCGCTGTCAGGGCGAATGGTGCTGCGGCCAGCGGGATGCCCAGGGCGCGGAACTGCGGGTGGTCAAAGGTGATCAGCCGGGTTTCGGCGTCATGGGTGATGGCGCGGGCGCGGATTTCCCAAAGGGGCGTGGGGTCGCTGGCGCAAATCTGGCAGGAGGACGCGACCACGTTGCGCAGGTTCGTCATCCGGCCGTTGCCGGTCCGCGTCAGTTCGGTCGCGGCAAGCTGCAATTCGCGGGCCAGGACCAGCCGTGCGCCGCGGATGATGCCGTCCTGCAATTCGCGGTCAAGCTGGCCCGAATCGGCCACCAGCACGGCCTCCTCCTCGGGATCGGCGGCGCCGGGGCGGGACAGGTGGATCGGCCCCTCGATCGTCAGGTTGCCCGAGGCGCCGTCGACGACGATGCGCGACGCGACCAGCCGGGCGCCCTGGTACCAGACCACCACGCCGCCCGCCGCGATCAGCGTGCGGTCGCCCTGCAGGACCATGCTGTCGGCCAGCACCGTCGCCGCATCGTCCTGTGTCCCGCCGGGATCGCGGCCGGGCAGGGTCACGTCGGCATCGGGATCCACCGCCTTCAAGGCAGCGGCGCCAGGGGTCCGGTCGCCCAGGACCTCATTGCCCAGCGGAGTGGCGGTGGGGGCAAGGGCTGCCTCGTCGCTCCACAAGGGGCTGGTTCCGCCCATGCCGCCCGCGCCCAGGCCCGGATCCTGCGGCAGCATGGTCTGCGCAAGGGCCAGGCCGGGCAGAATGGCCAATCCCAGTCCCAGTCTACAGGCTTTCAGCACGCGCCGTGTCATCCGTCCTCCCGCGCAAGGATCAGCGCCATGGCCAGAAGCCCGCCGACCAGGGGGGGCGTCCATCCGGCCAGAAGCGGCGGCACCTGGCCGTTGTCGCCCAGAACCTGCGCGAGATTGCGCAGAAAGAACAGCCCGATCCCCGCGCCGAAGGCCAGCAGCACCGCGGTTCCGGTACTGCGGCCGCGGACATGCTGCATGGTGAAGGCCGCGGCGACCAGCACCATCGCCCCCATCAGGAAGGGCCGGGCCAGTTCCATCTGCAGCCAGACCTTGTGGCGCGCGGCCGAGAAGCCCGCGCGTTCCAGCCCCGCGATGAAGCCGGGAAGTTGCCAGACTGGCACCGCCTCGGGGCGGCCGAAGCCTTCGCGGATGCGCTGCGCAGTCAGGTCCGAGGCTAGTTCCATCTGCGGGGCCGAGATTGCGGCAGCCTGGGGATTGGGCTCGGTCAGGGGATAGTCGCGCAGGTCGCGCAGTTCCCATTTGCCGGGCAGCAGCCGGGCCTCGCGCGCCTCGATCCGGCGGACGGGGCCGCGGGCAGCATCGAAGACCATGAAGGTCGCGTCGTAAAGCGTGGTGGCGTCGGGGCTGGCGCGGCGGGCGCGGATGACGATCTGGCCCGATTCCTCGGACCCCTCGATGACGGCCTGGCGCAGCCAGACCGCGCTGTCGCCCACCGAAACTGTCTGGCGGCTGTCGCTTTCGATCCGGGCGACCGCCTCGTCAAAGCGCGCGCCTGTCACGGCCACCAGGGGGTTCAGCAGCGCGACGGTCAGGCAGCCGGCCAGAGCGGCGGTCACGGCAGGGGCGGTCACGACCTTCAGGGCAGACCGGCCGGACGCACGGATCGCAACCATTTCGGACGTGCGGGCCAGGTTCAGGAACAGCGCGATCCCGGCCAGCACGGTCAGAAGCGGAAGGATCGAATAAAAGCTGGAAGCGATGTTCAGCGCCGCCAGCCCCAGGGCACCCGCCAGGCCGATATTGTCGTCGGAAAAGCGGCGGATCATCTCGATCATGTCGATCAGCAGCAGGATCAGCAGGAACACCCCTGCCACCGTCAGGAAGGACCGCAGAAAGCGCCGCGCGACATAGCTGGCCAGGATCATGCCGCAGCCCCCGTTCGGTGCTTCAACCGCCGCGGCTTGCCCGCCCACCACAAAAGCCCGCAGCACAGCATCGCGCCGATCAGCGCGGGCAGGTAAACGAGCGGCCAAAGCGACGGGTCGCGCCCGGTCTGGTTGGCGGCGGCATTGGACAGGAACTGCACGACAAGCAGTCCCAGGATCGCCCAGAAGACCTGGCGCCAGACGCCGAAGCGCGAATAGCCGCCGATCAGCAGCGTCGCAAAGCCGATCATCGCCGCAACCGGGGACAAGAGCGGCTGGGCAATGCGCTCATGCGCCTCGCGCCGGGCGTCGGGGGCGGTGGCGCCGGTCGCGGACAGCAAGTCCGCGTCCGGGTCCAGCAGCCGCAGCGTGCCGTAATCGCGCAGGTCGCGCCCCCTTCGCCCCCCGCCCGTCAGCATGGCCCCGATGTCATAGCTGAATTCCTGGAAGCGCGTGACGGCAAGGGCCTGTCGGTCGCCGTTCTGCCGCAGGTTCTGCGACATGCCGCGCAGCAGGATCAGCACCGGGCCGTTTTCTGCGCGGACCACAAGCGCCTCCTCGGAGGTGTAGATGGTCTGGTTGGCGGGGTCGCGCGCATCTTCGATGAACAGATCCAGCAGGCGGCCGTCGGTGGCGATGTCGCGGATGAACAGGGTGATCCCGTCGGCGGGATACTGGAAGCTGCCGGGGCGCAGGAACTGCTCGGTCACGTCCTGGGCCAGTTCCGCCTGGCGGTCGGCAAGGCGCGCGCGTGCCAGGGGCACCAGCCCATGGACCAGCACGGCGACCATCAGCCCCACGAAGACCCCGAAGACCAAGACCGGCCGCGCCAGCCGCCAGGGCGACAGGCCCGCCGCCTGCATCGCCACCAGCTCGGATTCGCCGGCCATGCGGTTCGTGCCATAGGCCGTGGCCGCGAAGGCCGCGACAGGCAGCACGACCGAGATCACCAGGGGCAGGGTCAGCGCGGTGAATTCCAGCACTACCAGGGCCGTCTGCCCGTCGCTCAGAAGGTCGTCGAACAGGCTGACGGCGCGGTTGATCCAGTAGACCGACACCAGCACCAGTGCGAAGAACCCGAACAGGGTCAGCATCTGGCCAAGGATGTATCGGTCGATCCGGGGCATGGGGCGGGGGATGTCCTTGGGCGGGCGGCTTCGGTCACGTCTTGCTTAGCGGCAAGGGCGGCTCTGGAAAAGGGTGCGCGGCGGGTCTAGGCTGCCCTCCGCGAAAGATGAGGAGCGCGCGATGACCCAGCCTGTCGAGATCACCTTCACCGAAATCGCCACCGACCGGCTGGCCAGCCACGAGGGGCGGGTGGCGATGATCGTGACACCAGGGGCCGACCTGCCGTCCGGCCTGCCCGATCCCGCGCAACAGGCCGTGCGTCGCGCGATGGAATCGAAGGCCGGTAAGGGGCTGAAGCCCGGCGCCGCCCTGGAACTGGCTTTCCCCGCGGGCATGGAGGCCGAAGCGCTGACCCTGGTGGCGCTGCCTGATGATGCCAGCGTGGCCCAGGCCCGCAAGGCAGGCGCGGCCATCGGTGCAAAGCTTGGCAAGACACATACGCTGGTCCTGGCGGGCGGGCATCCGCTCGCCAACGAGATCGCGCTTGGCATCGCGCTGCGCGGCTATGACTTCTCGGTCTACCAGACCAAGCCGGTCGAGGGCGACGGAGAGGCAGGCGCCGACCCGATCCCGCAAAGCGTTACGCATGAACCTGAAAACGCCGTGCTGGCCGATGCCCAGGCCGACAGCGCGCCCGAATCCCCCGACGCGCCGGTCAGCGAAAAGGCGCGCGTGACCTTCATGGCGGACAATCCCGAGGTCCTGGCCAAGACCGCGCAGGCCGCCGCCGCCGTGGCCGAGGGCGTCTTCTTCACCCGTGATCTGGTCAACGAACCGGCCAATGTCCTGACCACCAGCGATTTCGCAGACCGCCTGAAGGCGATGGAGGAGATCGGCCTGACCGTCGAGGTGCTGGAGGAAGACCAGCTTGCCGAACTGGGCATGCGCGCGCTGCTGGGCGTGGGGCAGGGGTCGGAAAGCCCGTCAAAGGTCGTGGTGATGCACTGGAACGGCGGCGGGGACGAGGCGCCCCTGGCCCTGGTCGGCAAGGGCGTGGTCTTCGACACCGGCGGCATCTCGATCAAGCCCGCGGCGGGCATGGAGGAGATGACGATGGACATGGGCGGCGCGGGCGTCGTCGCGGGCGTGATGCGCACCCTGGCCCTGCGCCGGGCCAAGGCGAATGTCGTGGGGCTGGTGGGCCTTGTGGAAAACATGCCCGACGGCAAGGCCCAGCGTCCCGGCGACATCGTGCGGTCTATGAAGGGCGACACGATCGAGGTCATCAATACCGATGCCGAAGGGCGCCTGGTCCTGGCCGATGTCATGTGGTACGCGCAGACCCGCTTCGACCCGTCCGCCGTGATCGACCTCGCGACGCTGACCGGCGCCGTCATCATTGCGCTTGGGCATGACAATGCGGGCGTCTTTTCGAACGACGACGCGCTTGCCGACAACATCCTGGCCGCCGCGCGGGCCGAGGGAGAGGGTGCGTGGCGCCTGCCCCTGGGCCAGCCCTATGACAACCTCATCAAGTCGCGCCTGGCGGACATGAAGAACACGGGCGGCCGCGCGGCGGGATCGATCACCGCAGCGCAGTTCCTGCAGCGCTTCATCCGCAAGGGCACGCCCTGGGCGCATATCGACATCGCGGGCGTGGCCCTGCCGCCGGGGGCGACGGACCTTGCCCCGAAGGGCGCGACGGGCTGGGGGGTCATGACGCTGGACCGCCTGATCCGCGACACCTACGAGGCGAAGTAGGCCCGATGGGCAACGCGCTGTTCTATCACCTGACCCGCTCGCCCGCCGAAAGCCTGTTGCCGGTGCTGATCGGCAAGTCGCTGGCGGCGGGCTGGCAGGTGGAACTGCGCGGCACCGATCCCGCCCGGATGGAGCGGCTGGATCTGCACCTGTGGCAGGGCGACGGTTTCCTGCCGCACGGGCTGGCGGGCGGGCCACATGACGCGCGCCAGCCTGTCCTGCTGACGGTGGCGGGGCAGGCGGCCGCCAACGGCCCCGCCTGCCTGATGGCGCTTGACGGGTCCGAGGTCGCGCCCGCCGAATGCCAGGCCCTGACCCGCACCTGCATCATCTTCGACGGAGGCGACGCGGCGGCCACGGCGCGCGCCCGCGACCAGTGGCGCAGCCTGACCGGCGCCGGGGTCGAGGCCGAATACTGGTCCGAGGAATCCGGCCGCTGGGAACGCAAGCGATAAGGCTTGCGGCAACTTGACCCTTGCGCGGCGGGCGCGGGATCTGGCATCGCCCGGTCATGCGGCGCAAGCGTTCACCCCGGATCCTCGGCCTGGCCTTTCTGGCCTTGCTGGCGCTTGCCATGGCCACAGGCATGACGGCACGCCCCGTCCCGACCGAGATGGACCTGCGGCTTCAGGCCTGGGTAATGGCCGGCGTCGGCCTGGAAGACATCCTGTGCGAGGATCACGGTGCGGGCCATGGTGACCATGGCGACGGGCATTGCCCGCTGTGCAACCTGACGGCACCGACCGGGCTGCACGAGGTGACGGCTTCCTTGACGGATGCCGACCAGCAAATCATGGCCCGCATCGTCCTGCCCCAGATCCGCCGGGCCGAGGGGCGCGCCCGTGATCCCGCCTTCCCCAAGCGCGGACCTCCGGCCCTGACCTGAACAAAGCCGCCGCCCGTCGACGGGTGGCATCGTCTTGTCCACATCAGGTTCATCCATGACACATCTGACCGAAACCCCGCGGGCCGACGGCGCCCGCGCCACGCTGCGTCCCTTTCTGCTGCGGATGCATTTCCACATCGGGCTGTTCGTTGGCCCCTTCATCTTCGTCGCGGCCCTGACCGGGCTGCTTTATGTCCTGACGCCGCAGATCGAGACCTGGCTTTATCGCGACGCGCTGTTCACCGACAGCACCGGAACGCCCCGCAGCCTGGCCGATCAGGCACAAGCCGCGCGCGATGCCTTGGGGGCGGATCTGGCAGTGTCCGCCGTCCGCCCGGCGACCGGGCCGGGCAGGACCACGCGGATCATGTTCTCCGACCCCTCGCTTGGCGATTCGGAAAACCGGACGCTGTTCATCGACCCCGTCACGCTGGCGGTACGGGGCGACCTGACCACCTATGGCACCACCGGCCTCCTGCCGTTCCGCACCCGGCTGGATTACCTGCACCGGAACCTGCTGCTGGGCAATGTGGGCCGATACTACAGCGAACTCGCCGCAAGTTGGCTGTGGGTGGCGGTTCTGGGCGGTCTTGCGCTTTGGGCCACGGGCCCGCGCCGCCGCCGCAAGATCGCGGAGATGCCGCCCCCGCAACGCCGCCGCTGGCTGCATTCCACCATCGGCGTCATCTTGTCGGCGGTCCTGCTGTTCGTGTCGGTCACCGGGCTGACCTGGTCGCAGCAGGCCGGCGCGCGGATCGACGCGCTGCGCAGCGAACTGGGCTGGGTGACGCCCTCGGCCAGTGCGGCCCTTGATGGCCCCGCAGCATCTGCGGGCGATCACGCGGGACATGGCGACCATGCGAACCACCACGATCCCGCCGCGCGAGAGGATCGCCTGCACCAGCTGGACGCCGTGGCCGCCGCGGCCCGGGCAGGGGGCATCGGTTCCCCCCTGGTCGAGATCCGCCTGCCCAGGCCCGGTCAGGCATGGGTGGTGCGCGAATACGACCGCCGCTGGCCCACCCAGGTGGATACCGTGGCAATCCATCCCGACACGTTGCAGATCACCAGCCGCGCCGACTTCGCCACCTTTACCCTGATCCCCAAGCTGATCCGCTGGGGCATCGACGCGCATATGGGCGTGCTGTTCGGCGTGGCGAACCAGATCCTGATGGCGGGTCTGGCAATCGGGCTGATGGTGATGATCGTTTACGGCTATCGCATGTGGTGGACGCGCCGTCCTGTGGCGGACGAGCCGCTGTGGAAAAGCTGGCGGCGCCTGTCTGCAGGTCAGCGGGTGCTTTGGGCGGTGCTGGCGGTGGCCGTCGGCTGGGCGCTGCCGGTTCTGGGGGTCAGCCTGGCGCTGTTTGTGGCACGTGATCTGCTGCAGGGGCGGGCAACGGGCTGATCACGCCGCCGCGTGGCCGGCCAGCCGGGCGTGCAGGTCGGCGCGCCGCAGGCTGGCCTTGGCGCCCTGCATCACCGCGCGACCCCGTTCCAGCACCAGGAAGTCGTTGCCCAGATCCCAGGCGAAGTCGAAGAACTGTTCGACCAGCACGATTGCCATGTCGCCTCGGTCGCGCAATGCGGCGATGACGCGGCCGATCTGTGCGATGATGTTGGGCTGGATCCCCTCGGTCGGTTCGTCCAGCAGCAGGACGCGCGGCCGGGTGATCAGTGCGCGGGCGATGGCAAGCTGCTGCTGCTGGCCGCCGGACAGGTCGCCGCCGCGCCTGTGCGCCATCTCGGCCAGGACGGGGAAGCTGTCGAAGATCTCGTCCGGGATGCGGCGGTCGGCGCGGGGCAGGCAGGCAAAGCCCGTCTCCATGTTCTCGCGCACGGTCAGCATGGGAAAGATCGCGCGGCCCTGCGGGACATAGCCCACGCCGAGGCGAGCCATTTGCTGGGCGGTGATGCGGCCCAGGGGCTTGCCGTCGAAGGCGATGTCGCCGCCGGACCGCGGATGCCGCCCGGCCAGCAGGTTCATCAGCGAGGTCTTGCCCACGCCGTTGTTGCCCATCACGCAGGTGACCGATCCAGGCCGCGCTGCGATGTCGATCCCGTGCAGGATTTGGCTGGTGCCGTAATGCAGGGTCAGGTTGGTGGCTTCCAGCATGTCCTATCGCCCCAGATAGACTTCGATGACGTCGGGATTGCGGGTCACGTGGTCCAGCGAGCCCTCGGCCAGGACGGAGCCCTGGTGCAGCACGGTGACCTTGCAGTTCAGGCGGCGCACGAAGTCCATGTCATGTTCCACGACCACCACGGCCCGCGTCTGCGCCAGACGCACCAGCAGCGCGGTGGTCTGCTCGCGTTCGGCCAGGGTCATGCCGGCGGCGGGTTCGTCGACCAGCAGGAGGCGCGGTTCCTGGGCCAGCAGCATCCCGATCTCCAGCCATTGCTTCTGGCCGTGCGACAACTCGCCCGCCTTGCGTGTGATCTGGGCCGCCAATCCGACTTCGGAGGCCAGTTCGGCCACCTTGCCCGCCGAGTCCACCGACGGCCGCCAGCCAAGCACCGCGAAGGGGTTGCGATTGGCCTTAAGCGCCATGGTCAGGTTGTCGGCCACGGTCTGGTCCTCGAACACGGTGGGCCGCTGGAACTTGCGGCCGATGCCGGCCCGGGCGATCTGCGCCTCGTTCATCTTCAGAAGCGATTTCGGCGGCGTGCCCCATTTCACGTCGCCCGCGTCGGGCCGGGTCTTGCCGGTCACGATGTCCATGAAGGTGGTCTTGCCCGCGCCGTTGGGGCCGATCACGGCGCGCAATTCAGCCTCGCCGATGTTGAAGGACAGGTTGTTGATGGCCCGGAACCCGTCGAAGCTGACCGAGATGCTGTCCACCTCTAGCAGCGCGCTCATGCCTTGGCCTCCTGTGCCGGTTGGGGAACCTCGCCCGTGGCGCGACGCGGCGGGCGGATGCCCCCCAGGTGGTCCACGATCCCTGCGATGCCCTTGGGCGCGGACAGCGTGACCAGCACGAAGCCGATGCCAAGCGCCACCTGCCACCAATCCACCCAGTTGACGGTATAGCCCGGCAGGTTGATATCGGGTGCGCGCCCGCCGGTGAACCAGCTTGACAACAGCGACACCAACGCCGCCCCGATGATCGCGCCGTAAAGCCTGCCCCGTCCGCCGATGGCGACCCAGACGGCCAGGTAGATCGAGGCGATGGGCATCAGTTCCGCCGGGTTGATGATCCCGGCCTGCGGATAATACAGCGCGCCCGCCACGGCCGTGATCATCGCGGCAAGGGTGAAGACCACCAGCTTGAAACCCTCGACCGGGTAGCCCAGGAACCGCACGCGGGTTTCGTCGTCGCGGATGGCCCGGACCACGCTGCCGAACTTGCCGCTGACCAGCCAGGCCGCCAGCACGTAAGCCAAGCCCAGGGCCAGGGCAGAGGCCCAAAGGAACCAGACCGACAGGGTGGCCTGATCGACCGCGTCCAGGCCGGGGATGTTCTGCAGTCCCGACAACCCGTTGTTGCCCCGGAACCCGCTGTCGTTCTGGAACAGCCACAAGGCCAAGGCCAGCGTCATCGCCTGGGTCAGGATCGACAGATAGACCCCGTTCACGCGGCTGCGGAAGGCCAGCCAGCCGAAGGCCAGGGCCAGCAGGCCGGGCACTGCGACGACCAGCAGAAGCTGGATCGGCAGCGAATGTGCAAAAGCCCAGACCAGCGGCAGGTCGGACGATCCCACCACGCCGAAGATCTGGTTGGCGACACCTTCCTGCAATTCGGCAGGCGTAGGCGGGATCGGGTTTCCGGCCAGCGATGCCGCGACGATGCTTTCGGTCCGGGCATACATCAGCCACTGCCCGATCAGGTATCCGCCAAGCGCGAAGAAGGCCATCTGGCCCAGCGACAGGATGCCCAGGTATCCCCAGACCAGGTCCATCGCCACCGCCGCAAGTGCCAGGCACAGCGTCTTGCCCAGAACCTTCACGGTCGAGGTCGGGACGGTGCCGTTGCCGTAGGCCTGGCTCAGCAGGGTGACGGCGACGGTAAAGACCGCCAGAACCGCCAGCACGACCAGGATGGACGGATTGCGCAGGATGAAGGGTTGCCGGGTCAGCTTTTCGGTCATGGGGTCACGCCTCCGCCGCGCGGCCGCGCTGCGGGATGATGCCACGCGGCCTGAACTGGATGAAGATGATGATGAACAGGATCATGAAGGTCTGCGCGGCAAGCGTGTTGGCGGGGTTCATGAACTCGATCACCTTGGACAGCCCGCCGATCAGCGCGGCGCCCGCCAGCGTTCCCCAGATGTTGCCCACGCCGCCCACGACCACCGTCATGAAGCTTTGCACGATGTATTGCTGTCCCAGTTCCGACGTGACCTGCGCGAACAGCCCGATGGCCACGCCCGCGATGCCCGCGATGCCCGACCCCAGGCCGAAGGTCATCATGGCGATGCGGTCGGGGTTGATTCCCATGGACGCCGCCATGCCGGAGTTCTGGGTCACGGCGCGAACCTCCAGCCCCAGGCGGGTGCGCTTCATGATGAACAGGAACAGGCCCAGGAACAGCAGCGCCAGAACGAAGATCGCCACCCGGATGGAACTGATCGAGATCACGTCGTTGATCGTGATGGCGCCTTCCAGCCAGGCGGGGGCGGTCAGCGGGCGGGCCTGGGTGCCGAAGATGTTCTTGGCAAGCTGCTGAAGCGCGATGGACACGCCAAAGGTCGCCAGCAGCGTTTCCAGCGGACGGTTCGCCAGATGCCGGATCACCAGCCGGTAAAGGATCACCCCCGCGCCGAAGGTCACGGCAAAGGCCAGCGGCAGGGCCACGACCAGGGACAGGGTGCGGTTGGCGACCAGGGTCTGGACGACATAGCCCGTATAGGCGCCCATCATGATGAACTCGCCATGCGCCATGTTGATGACGCGCATCACCCCGAAGGTGACCGCCAGCCCGATGGCCGCCAGGAAGTAGATCGAGGCCAAGGACAGCGCGTCCAGCCCCAGGTCGATCCCGGTCATCGCCGCCAGACGCACCTGCGCGCCGGTCTCCGCCGCGCGGGCGGCGTCGGTCACGTCGCTGTTCGGTTCAGCGTAGATTTCGAAGAAACGGTGGGCGTCAATGGCTGCCTCGACCTCGGCCTCGGTTGCGGCGGGGGCAACGGCGCCTGCGGCCTCGAGCGCCTCGTAGGCGCGGTCGCGGGCGGCGGGATCCGAGAGTTCGGCTACAGGGATGCCGCCCACGCGGCCGTCCACGATATTGGCGGCAAGCGCGTTCCGCTGATCGGCGGGGGTCAGGCGGGGTTGCAGGATGCCCTGGCTGGTCAGCAGGGCGATGGCGGCCTCTCTCGGGAAGTCGGCCTCGCCCGCCGACAATGCGCGGGCGATGTTGGCCTCCGGCCCGGCGGGGGCGGCGACGCGGGTCGTCGCCAGCAGCGGGTTCAGCGCGGCCCGGAAGTCCAGGCCGACATCGCCAGACATCGCCTCGATCGCCGCGACGCGGGCGGCGGGGTCGGGATCGAAGCGGATCGCCAGAAGGGCCGTCACCCGGTCCCGCTGCGCGGCCAGGGCAGGATCGGCCTCGGCCGGGGCGGCGCGCAGGGCCGCAAGGTGTTCGGCGGTGCCGTCTCGGGCAATGCTGGCCAGGGCGGCGGCGCGGCGGGCCGGATCGGGGCTGGAAATCTCGCCTGCGACAAGGGCGGATTCGATGACGCCGCGCACGCCGGAATTGGGGCGCAGCATCTTGGGATCGGCGCCGGGAACGGGCTGGCCGGTCACGGCATCGGTGACGGCGTCGCCGTCCACGATCAGCAGCCGCCCGTCATCCGTCACCCCCAGCGAGCGGTCTGCCCAGGCGGACAGCAGGGCCAGCCCCTCGGGTCCGGTGGCGGCGATCTGCGCCACCAGCGGCTCGACCGTGCGGCGCGACGGTTTCTCGATCTGGTCGAGGTTGCCGGCAATGACCGCCTCAAGCGCGGGGTTCGCGGCGGCGGGCAGCGCCAGCAGCAGCGCCAGGGCAAGAACGATCAGGGGGCGGATCATGGGCGCGTTCCTTGGGCGAGGGGGGCGGCAGCGCCGCCCCCGCAAGGGTCAATAGTTCGACTGGACCTGCACGCAGGTGTTCGTCTCGGTGTTGAACATGCCGCAGTCCTTGCCCGGCCAGTCGGCTTCCAGCTTGGCGGATTCGGGCAGGAAGTCGGTCCAGGCATCGCCCGGCACGGGTTCGGTCTGGCTGACGATGTCGAACTGGCCGTCCTCGCGGATCTCTCCGATCAGGACCGGCTTGGTCAGGTGGTGGTTCGGAAGGACCGTGGCGGTGCCGCCGGTCAGGTTCGGAACCTCGACGCCGACGATGGCATCCAGCACCGGATCGACATCGGTGGTGCCGGCCTTTTCGACGGCGGCGACCCAGGCGTTGAAGCCGATCACCGTGGCTTCCATCGGGTCGTTGGTCACGCGGTCGTCGTCGCCGATGAAGGCCTTCCATTCCTCGATGAAGGCGGTGTTGGCGTCGGATTCGGCGGTCTGGAAATAGTTCCAGGCGGCGAGGTGACCGACCAGGTTGGTCGTATCAAGTCCTGCAAGCTCCTCCTCGCCGACCGAGAAGGCCATGACCGGGATGTCGTCGGCCGACACGCCCGCCGCCGCCAGTTCCTTGTAGAAGCCCACATTGGCGTCGCCGTTGATGGTGGAAACCACGCCGACCTTCTTGCCGTCCGCGCCAAGCGCCACGACATCCGCCACGATCTTGGACCAGTCCGAATGGCCGAAGGGGGTGTAGTTGACGAAGATGTCGCCTTCCGCCACGCCCTTGCCCTTGAGATAGGCGTCCAGGATGTTGTTCGTGGTGCGCGGATAAACGTAATCCGTGCCAAGCAGCGCCCATTTCTCGACGCCCAGTTCCTCGGCCATGTAATCCACCGCCGGGATCGCCTGCTGGTTCGGCGCGGCGCCGGTATAGATCACGTTCTTCGAGGATTCCTCGCCTTCGTACTGGACGGGATAGAACAGCAGGCCGTTCAGTTCCTCGATCACCGGCAGGACCGACTTGCGCGACACGCTGGTCCAGCAGCCGAAGATCGCGTCCACCTCGCTGACGGTCAGCAGCTCGCGCGCCTTTTCGGCGAACAGCGGCCAGTCGGATGCCGGATCCACGACCACGGCTTCCAGCGGGCGGCCCAGAAGGCCGCCCTTGGCGTTCTGCTGTTCCACCATCATCAGGACGGTGTCCTTCAGCGTCGTTTCCGAAATCGCCATGGTGCCCGACAGCGAATGCAGCACGCCGATCTTGATCGGTTCGCCTTCCTGCGCCATCGCCCCCGTCGCCAGCACCATGGCGGTGGTCAGCGTCAGCATCGCGGACAGTTTACTCATCATCACCTTCCCCAGCCGTTCGGCCCGTGTCCCTGTTGTTTTCCGTGAAAGCACAGTGGCCTTCGCAGGTGCAGCAAGCCGGGATTTGCGGGGGCTGAACAGGCTTTGGGCAGGTTTCGGGCCGGCGATGCGGCAACTGGGCGAACAACGGGCAGCCGCGCAGGCGGTTGCCCGCGCCGCAGGCAGGCTCAGGCTGCGCGAGGCTGCAATCCGCCCTGGTCGATCAGGAAATCGACGATCTGGTCCACGCCCCGGCCGTGGCGCAGTTGCGCCATGACCACCGGGCGGGCACCGCGCGCATTCCGCGCATCGGATTCAAGCAGTCCGGCGTCGACCCCGACATGGGGCGCAAGGTCGGTCTTGTTCACCACCAGCAGGTCGGACCGCGCCAGGCCCGGCCCGCGCTTGCGAGGGATGTCCTGGCCTGCCGCCGTGTCGATGACATAGATGGTCAGATCCGCCAGTTCCGGCGAGAAGGTCGCGGCCAGATTGTCGCCGCCCGATTCGATCAGCACCAGATCCAGGTCCGGAAAGGCCGCGTTCAGGTCGGCTATGGCGGCCAGGTTGATGCTGGCATCCTCGCGGATCGCGGTATGGGGGCAGCCGCCGGTTTCCACGCCCCGGATGCGTTCTGCGGGCAAAACCTGGGCGCGCATCAGGGCCTCGGCATCCTCGCGGGTATAGATGTCGTTGGTGACAACCGCCATCGACAGGCGCGGCGCAAGCGCGCGGGCCAGTTGCTCGGTCAGCGTGGTCTTGCCCGCGCCGACAGGGCCGCCGATGCCGACGCGCAAGGGTCCATGGCGGGGGCCGGTGTTGCTCATGATCTGAATATCCTGACGGGCATGGTTTCGTGGCGCATGGCGGCGATGTCGGCGCCCCAGCTTGCAGAGGCAAGGTCGTCCTCGGTCGCCGTGGCGGCACGCGCGGCGGCGGCAAGGATCGTGGGCTGAAGCGCCGCCAGCATTTTCTGGCCTTCGAGGGGGCCCAGCGGCATGAAGCGGACGGCGGCGCTGATCAAGGCAGCAGCCTGGGCCTGCAGGAAGGCCGCGATGATCTCCGGGTGCGGCAGCGGCATGGCGGCGCAAGCGCGGCCAAACCCCACCGCCAGGGCGGCGGCGGGCTGCTGCCGTCCGGTCAGCGCGGCTATGTTGGCGGCGAAGGCGGTGCCCTGTTCGACCGTCTCGGCCAGGCGCTGCGAGGAAAGGCAGGCGGCGCGGGCAAGATCGTCCAGGGCCGCGTGATCCGTGGCGCGCAGCGACAGCGCGACCAGCACTGCATCGGTCCAGCCCGCCCCATGGTCCAGCCAGTCGGCCAGCCATTGCGGCAAGGTGGCGCGGGTGACGACACCGCCGTCCATCGCCCATTCCAATCCCTGCGACCAGGCGAAGCCGCCTACCGGAAAGGCGGGCGACAGGACCTGGGCCAGATGCAGGCGCGCGGCCTCAGGCGTGGTGATGGGCGTGGCTGTGGTCATGCGCGTGATGGTGCGAAGATCCGTGGTCATGGCCGAAGGTCCGGCCATGTCCATAGGCGCCGCCTTCCGGACGGAAAGGCAGGTCCGCGTGCTGGATCTCTGCCCCAAGCTGGCGCAGCATGGCTTCCAGCACATGATCCTGGCGGATGATCAGGCGGTCGGCCTCGATCCGGCAGGGGGTGTGGCGGTTGCCGATATGCCAGGCAAGGCGCGCCAGGTGGCCGCGGATGACCAGCACCGGTTCGGGCCTGGCGCGCATCACGATGCGGCGGCCGTCCGACAGTTCGAAGGCATCGCCGTCCTCGACGCTCGTCACCTCGGGCAGGTCGACCAGGAAGTCGCCCGTGCCGCTGGCCAGCTTCTTGCGTCGCAGAAGGCGGCCTTCGTAGTCCAGCGCGATTTCGCCGTCAAAGGGGGCGGGGGCGTTGCGGATGATGCGGGTGGCGGTGATCATGGGGTCCCTCAGAACAGGAAATAGCGTTGGGCCATGGGCAGTTCCGTAGCCGGTTCGCAGGTCAGCAACTGCCCGTCGGCGCGGACTTCATAGGTTTCTGGGTCCACCTCGATGGCGGGCATGGCGGCGTTCAGGACCATGTCGGCCTTGCCGATGCCTCGGGTGTTTTCCGCCGCGATCAGGGTCTTGTGCAAGTTGTCCCCCGCGCCGTTTTCCAGGCCCGCCTTCGACACGAACAGCGCGGACGCCCGGCCCGTATGCCCCCACATCGGGCGCGAGAAGATCGGCTGCACGGGGATCGAGCCGTTCGGATCGCCCATCTGCGCCACGCTGATCTGCCCGCCGACCAGAACCATTTCCGGCTTCACGCCGAAGAAGGCGGGCGACCACAGCACCAGGTCGGCCCGCTTGCCCGGCGTGATGCTGCCGATATGGGCGGAAACGCCATGCGCGATGGCCGGGTTGATCGTGTATTTGGCGATATAGCGGCGGGCGCGCAGGTTGTCGTTCTGGCCCGTCTCCTCTGGCAACCGGCCCCGCTGGCGGCGCATCTTGTCGGCGGTCTGCCAGGTGCGGATGATGACTTCGCCGATCCGGCCCATGGCCTGGCTGTCGGACGAGATGACGCTGAACGCGCCCAGGTCGTGCAGGATGTCCTCGGCCGCGATGGTTTCGCGCCGGATGCGGGATTCGGCGAAGGCCACGTCCTCGGGCACGCGGCGGTCGAGGTGGTGGCAGACCATCAGCATGTCGAGATGTTCCTCGACCGTGTTGGCCGTATAGGGCCGCGTCGGGTTGGTGGACGAGGGCAGGACATTGCCCATGCCGACCATGCGGATGATGTCGGGGGCGTGGCCGCCGCCCGCGCCCTCGGTGTGATAGGCGTGGATGGTGCGGCCGGCGATGGCGGCCATCGTGTCCTCGACGAAACCGGATTCGTTCAGCGTGTCGGTGTGGATCATCACCTGAACGTCCATGGCATCGGCCACCGTCAGGCAGTTGTCGATGGCGGCGGGGGTGGTGCCCCAGTCCTCGTGCAGCTTCAGCGCGCAGGCGCCGGCGCGGATCTGTTCCTCCAAGGGCGCGGGGACGCTGGCGTTGCCCTTGCCCGCGATGCCGATGTTGACGGGCAGGTCGGCGCAGGCCTCCATCATCCGGGCGATGTGCCAGGGGCCGGGGGTGCAGGTTGTGGCAAGCGTGCCATGCGCAGGCCCGGTGCCGCCGCCCAGCAGCGTCGTGACGCCGGAATGCAGCGCATGGTCCACCTGCTGCGGGCAGATGTAGTGGATGTGGCAATCGAAGCCGCCGGGCGTCAGGATGCGCCCCTCGCCCGCGATGATCTCGGTGCCGGGACCGATGATCAGCGTCACGCCCGGCTGCGTGTCGGGATTGCCCGCCTTGCCGATGCCCGCGATGCGGCCGTCGCGCAGGCCCACGTCGGCCTTCACGATGCCTCGGTGGTCGAAGACCACGACGCCGGTGATGACCGTGTCCATCGCGCCGCCTTCGCGCGTGACCTGGGACTGGCCCATGCCGTCGCGGACGACCTTGCCGCCGCCGAACTTGACCTCCTCTCCGGGGATGGTCAGGTCGCGCTCGACCTCGATCAGCAGATCGGTATCGGCCAGCCGGATGCGGTCGCCGGTGGTGGGGCCGTAAAGCGCGGCGTAGTCGGCGCGAGACAGGCGGGTCATAGCACCCCCATGATGTCTTTGCGGAAACCCTGCACGATGCGTTCGCCCGCGAAGGGGATCAGGCGCACCTCGCGCGACTGGCCGGGTTCGAACCGGACGGCGGTGCCAGCGGGGATCGACAGGCGCATCCCGCGCGCGGCGGCACGGTCGAAGTGCAGGGCGGGGTTGGTTTCGGCGAAATGGTAATGGCTGCCGACCTGGATCGGGCGGTCGCCGGTATTGGCGACCATGACGGTGACCGAATCGCGCCCCTGGTTCAGGACGATCTCGCCGGGTGCGGGCAGGATTTCGCCCGGAACAATCTTGCGGGTCATTCAGCCCACCATCGCCAAGGCCAAGCCCGCCGCCGCCGTGCCGCCGCCCAGGGCGCGCAGGGCCGTGCCGCGTTCCAGTATCCGCGCCGCGCCGATGCCCACCCCATGCAGCGCAAGTGTTGCCACCGCGAAGCCCGCAGCATAGGCGGCCAGCCCCGCCGCGGGGCCTTCCGCCCCATGCGCCCAGCCATGCGCCATGCCGAACAGCGCCACGCCGGGAACCATCGCCGCCAGCGGCAGGCGCGCGGCCATCGCGACAAGCGCGCCCAGGATCACGACAGAGGCAAGGATCATCGGCTCGACCGCCGGAAAGGACAGCCCGCCGAAGCCCGCCAGTCCGCCTGCCACCATGCTGCCCACGAAGGTCAGCGGCAGCGCCCACAGCGCACGGCCCCCCATCTGGGCCGCCAGAAGCCCAAGCGCCACCATCGCCAGCAGGTGATCGGCGCCGCCCAAGGGATGGCTCAGGCCCGACAGGAACTGGCCTTCGTCATGATGGCCGACATGGGCCAGGGCGGCCTGCGGCAGCAGAAGGGCGGCGGCAATGGAAATCTTTTTCATTCAAGCCTCGTGGCGGATCGGGTGGTGGACGGTGACCAGCTTGGTCCCGTCGGGGAAGGTGGCCTCGACCTGGACGGATTCGATCATGGCGGGAACGCCCTCCATGCATTGATCGGCGGTGATGACATGCGCGCCCGCCTGCATCAGGTCGGCTACGCTGCGCCCGTCGCGCGCGCCCTCGACCACGAAATCGGTGATGAGCGCGATCGCCTCGGGGTGGTTCAGCTTGACGCCGCGGGCCAGCCGGCCGCGCGCCACCATTGCGGCAACCGAGACCAGCAGCTTTTCGCGTTCGCGCGGGGAAAGGTTCATCGTCAGACCTGCCAGATGCGGGGAAGGGGATCGGGCCGCAGCGCGGCCAGAAGGCGGATGACCTGCCGGCGCAGCGGCCAGTCGTCGCGGGCCAGGCAGCGGACCACCAGCCGCCCCGGCGGGGCACTTGCCGCGCCGGCGACGCCGGGTTCGTCCAGGACGGCGCGGGCGCGCGCCAGAAGGTCGGGCGCATGGGGCGCGACCACCGCCAGCGTCGCAAGGGCGCGGGCATCGCCCAGCAGGGCGGGGCCGTTCCGCCGAAGCAGCGCGGCGTCGTCCAGGGCCAGGGCGTCGTGGTGGATCAGCCGCCCGTCCCGGCGCACGGTGCGGCGGTCGCGAAAGCGGATGCGGGCCGGCTCCTCGCCCATGGCCAGGCGGCCCAGCACGATCATTTCCAGCAGCAGGCAGCCGGCGCCGGGGGCCAGATCCACCTGCGTGTCGCGGCAAAGCGCGCTGCCCTCGAACAGGATGGTTTCCTGCGGCAGCCAGTCAAGCCAGCCGCCCGCGCCCACGGCAAGCCGAACCTCGGCCCGCGCAGGGGCCGCCTTGGCGCGATAGGCGCGCTCGGCCGTCTGGGTGGTCGCCAGCACCCGGGCGCCGGGCTGCAGGGTCACGGCAAAGGACAGCCGGTCGCCCGAGGCCAGCCCGCCCGAGGTGTTCAGAAAGGCGATCTCGGGCAGGCCCGCGGTCATGCGCGGCAGCATGGCCTTGGCGGAACCCGACTGCGCCAGATCGACAAGCCCTCGCGGGCCCATGACCACATGCGCAGCGCCGGTGCTGCGCTGAAGACGGGGGGCTGGGGCGGAGGCATCGAACATGCCCTGAAGGGGCGGCGGGGCCCGGCAAAGGTCAATCGCGCGTCATTGGGCCGATGCCCGGTTGCTGCGCAGGGCAAGGCAGATTGCCAGTAAAGCGTGCAATATGCCCGCCAAACGATCAGTCGGGGAATGCTTGGCTGGCAGAGGCCAGCAGCCTCTGCCTCCGGGCAGGAGGGATCGCCGCCGTTTCGACCGCAGTAAAGACGTGCATGGTCCCAAGGCTGGCATCCACCACCGCGTGGTCGCTGACCCAGCCGCCGAGCGCCAGATAGCTTCGCAGCAGCGGCGGCATCCCGGCCATGGCCCGCCGCGGATCGTGGGGACCGGCCAGCGGGGCGCGGGCAAGCCGGAAGACATGGGGCGCCTTGATACGCGGCCACCAGCGGCGGGGCGCCAGGTGGCGGGCCTGCAGCAGGGCGAAGGCCTGGGCGTGATCCGCGGGATCGGTTCCCCGGAAGCTGGAGCAGCCGAACAGCATCCGCGCGCCTGTCGCCTCGACCACGCGCGTCAGCGCGGCCCAGGCCAGGCGGATCACGTCCGGATCCTGGACATGGGGGTGGACGCAGAAGCGGCCTACTTCGACCAGGGGGCTGTCGAAGGCCTCGAAGGCGCCGAGGTCGTAGAACTGGGCAGAGTAGCTGGCCCCGATGTCCCGCCCGCCCGGCAGCGGCAGGAAGCGGAAGCAGCAGACCAGCCGGCCGCTTGCCGCGTCGCTGATCAGCATATGGCCGCAGCGGTCGTCATGGGCGTCGGACTCGATCTCGTCGCCGCTGGCGGCATCGCCGTCCCGTGCGACGAAGCACAGCCAGCGAAGGCGCTGCGCCCTGCGCAGGTCGTCGGCCGAGGCGGCCAGCCGCGCCAGATAGCGGCCCTTGCGGAATGGTGTCATGCGGCGGCCCCTTCAGGCTTAGACAGGCTGTTCCGACCCATGCCGTGACAGAACTGCGCCGCGTCAGTCGCCCATGCGGTCGCCCAGCACATCCTCGACATAGATCCGCTTGACCAGGATGATCGTCACCAGAAGCAAGGGCGTCGCCAGGATGATCCCGCCGAAGCCGAACAAGCCGCCGAAGGCCAGGATCGCCAGCACGGTCAGCGCGGGCGGCAGGTCGGCGGCATAGCGCTGGATCAGGGGCATCAGCAGGTTTCCCTCGACCTGCTGGATGACCACGAACAGCAGCGCGACATAGATGGCCAGATCGACCCCCTGGGTCAAGGCAAACAGCACCGCCGGGATCCCCGACAGGAACGGGCCGACGACCGGGATGATGTTGGTCAGCCCTGCGATCAGCCCCAGGACAAGAGCCAGGGGCACGTCCAGCAGCCACAGACCCAGGCCGGTGGCGACCGCGACCAGCAGCATGTCGGCCGCCTGCCCGCCCATCCAGCGGGCCAGCGCGCGGCCAAGCTCGTCCGCGATCTGCGCGGCGCGGGGCCGATAGGACAGCGCCACCAGCCGCAGCGCCCCGCCCCGGTACAAGGGCGCGTCAAGCGCCAGGAAGATCGCCACCGTCACCAGCAGCACAAGGTTCGCCACGCTGCCGAAGACCGTGGTCAGCGTCCCCGTGACATAGCCGAACAGCGATGGCAGCGTGCCTTCGGGCGCGGGGCTGCCGCCGCCGCTCTGGGCGTTCTCCATCCGCTGTTCAAGGAACTGCCCGACCGAACTGCCGGACAGCCAGTCGCTGACCTGGTCCCAGGCGGCGGGCAGGCTGCCCAGCAGTTGCTGGAACTGTTCCGAAATCGACGGCCCCGCCCAGACAACCACCCCCGCGATCACCAGTGCCGCCGCCAGGGCCGACAGCAGCACGCCGGGCTTGAAGCCCAGCCCTGTCCGGCGGTTCAGCAGGCTGGCCCCCGCCCGCAGCGCGATGGCGATCAGGATCGCGCCAAAGCCCATCAGCAGCACGTTCGACCATTGCCACATGGCGCCCAGCAGCAGCGCCAGGGCAAAGGCCAGAACGATCCCGCCGGGGCGCAGGCGCGGTCGTGGGGCGTCGGGGCGGTCGGTCATGGCCTTGGCCTTTCGTCTGTTTCGCCCGCATCATGCCTGCCTTGCCCGCAGATACCATCCCTGATAACCGGGCGCGGATGTCTTGACCGGGCGGGACTGTCCCGCCTGCCACAGCAAAAGGGACGCCCCATGGCCATCGAACGCACGCTTTCCATCATCAAGCCCGACGCCACCCGCCGCAACCTGACCGGCAAGATCAACGCCAAGTTCGAGGATGCGGGCCTGCGCATCGTCGCGCAAAAGCGCATCAAGCTGTCGGCCGAGCAGGCGGGCAAGTTCTACGAGGTCCACAAGGACCGCCCCTTCTATGGCGAACTGGTCGAGTTCATGGCATCCGAACCCGTCGTCGTGCAGGTTCTGGAAGGCGAGAACGCGATTGCCAAGAACCGCGAAGTGATGGGCGCGACCAACCCCGCCCAAGCCGACGAGGGCACCATCCGCAAGGAATTCGCGCTGTCCGTCGGCGAAAACTCGGTCCACGGGTCCGACGCGCCGGAAACGGCCAAGGAGGAGATCGCGTTCTTCTTCTCGGGGCTTGAACTGGTCGGCTGATCGGTTCGACGAGTGGTGAGATGGAAAGGGGCCGCAAGGCCCCTTTTCTTGTAGAGGCGGCCGCACCTTGCGGAAATATCCCCCCGTTGCACCCCCACCCCCATCCGCGCTATCCCCTTTTGAACCCAGACCAGCAGGAGACCCCACATGCGCGCGTTCGTCTTTCCAGGCCAGGGGGCGCAGACCATCGGCATGGGGCGCGAGCTGGCCGAGGTCTATCCCGCCGCGCGCGAGGTCTTTGACCGGGTGGACGAGGCGCTTGGGGAAAAGCTGTCGGACCTGATCTGGACCGGCGATATCGAGACCCTGACGCTGACGCAGAACGCGCAGCCGGCCTTGATGGCGACCTCGATGGCGGCGTTCCGGGCGATGGAGACCGAGGGGATCACCATCCGGGACGCCAATTTCGTGGCGGGGCATTCGCTGGGCGAATACTCGGCCCTTTGCGCGGCGGGGGCCCTGACGCTGGAGGATACGGCGCGGCTGCTGCGCCTGCGCGGCCAGGCCATGCAAGAGGCCGTGCCCGTGGGGCAGGGCGCGATGGCCGCGATCCTGGGGCTGGATTTCGCGACCGTCGATCGCATCGCGCGAGAGGCCGGGGGCGAGGGGGTGGTGCAGGCCGCCAACGACAACGATCCTGGGCAGGTCGTGATCTCGGGCAACAAGGACGCCGTGGAGCGCGCCGCCGCCGCGATGAAGGAGGCGGGGGCCAAGCGGGCGCTGATGCTGCCGGTTTCCGCGCCCTTCCATTCGGTGCTGATGCAGCCCGCCGCGGCGGTCATGGCCAACGCGCTTGCGGGCGTGGACATCCAGCCCCCGGCCGTGCCGCTGGTCGCCAATGTCCGCGCCGAGGCGGTGACGGAGCCCGGCGCGATCCGGCGGCTGCTGGTCGAGCAGGTGACCGGCACCGTCCGCTGGCGCGAATCCATCGCCAACATGGCCGCCGCCGGCGTGACCGAGTTCTGGGAGATCGGCGCGGGCAAGGCCTTGTCCGGCATGATCAAGCGCATCGCCAAGGACGCGGTCGTGCGCAACGTGGGCGCCCCTGCGGACATCGCGGCGCTGAAGGGCTGACCGGGCCTTTTTGGGTATTTGGACAACGAAGAAGGATCAGCCATGTTCGATCTGACAGGCAAGACGGCCCTGGTGACGGGCGCATCGGGCGGCATCGGCGGCGCCATCGCCCAGGCTCTGCACGGCGCGGGCGCAACGGTTGCGTTGTCGGGCACGCGCGAGGGGCCGCTGAACGACCTGGCCTCGGCCCTGGGGGATCGGGCGCATGTGGTGCCCGCGAACCTGTCGAATGCTGAAGCTGCCGCAGGGCTGATCAAGGATGCCGCGGCCGCCATGGGATCGGTCGACATCCTGGTCAACAACGCCGGGATCACGCGCGACAACCTGTTCATGCGCATGTCCGACGAGGAATGGAGCCAGGTCATGGACGTGAACCTGACCGGCGTCTTCCGCCTGTCGCGGGCGGCGCTGCGTGGCATGATGAAGTCCCGCTGGGGGCGGATCGTCAACATCACCTCGGTCGTGGGGGCCACGGGCAATCCGGGGCAGGGCAACTATGCCGCGGCCAAGGCGGGCCTTGTGGGGATGTCGAAGTCGCTGGCATACGAGGTCGCAAGCCGGGGCATCACGGTGAACTGCGTGGCGCCGGGCTTTATCGCGACGCCCATGACCGATAGCCTGACCGACGACCAGAAGGGCAAGATCCTGTCCCAGATCCCCGCCGGCCGCATGGGCACGCCCGAGGAGATCGCGGCGGCGGTCCTGTATCTTGCCAGTCCCGAGGCGGCCTATGTCACCGGCGCCACGCTGCATGTGAACGGCGGCATGGCCATGGTCTGAGGCAACCCTTTCAATCGAAAGCGGTTGCAAGAGGGTTCACGGGTGCTATATCCCCCGCTTTAGCAGCAGGGGAACCGCCCTGGGCTGAACCGGGCCTGTTGTGCCCGCGGAAAACTGGGCGGATGCCCGCGAGAATGAGGATGTGACATGAGCGATATCGCTGATCGCGTGAAGAAGATCGTGGTCGAGCATCTGGGCGTCGAGGAAGACAAGGTGGTCGAATCCGCCTCGTTCATCGACGACCTGGGGGCCGACAGCCTCGACACCGTCGAGCTGGTCATGGCGTTCGAGGAAGAATTCGGGATCGAGATCCCGGACGACGCCGCCGAAACCATCCAGACCGTCGGCGATGCGGTGACCTTCATCAAGGGCGCGGTCTGATCCGCATTCTTGCCACGAACGGCATTCCGAAACGGCGTCCTTGCACAGGCAGGGGCGCCGTTTTCCTTTGAAGTTGCTGCTTCGGAACCGGCTGCGCCGGGCCGCCGTTGGTCCGCGAACCAAAGGATGAAGGAGACGATCATGGCCGTCGCATTGAAGGGGCTTTCCGACAACGCCCGCAAGACCTCGATCTCGGAACTGAACGGGCGGCTGGCCGATTCCATCGCCTTGGCGCTTGCGGTCAAGCAGGCGCATTGGAACGTGAAGGGGCGCAACTTCATCGCCGTGCATGAACTGTTCGACACCGTTCACACCAACCTGCGCGAACAGATCGACGTCATGGCCGAACGGGTGCAGCAACTGGACGGCGTGGCCATCGGCACGGCCGAAAAGGTGTCGGGCGCGACCACGCTGCCGGAATACCCCACCGGCCTGACCCGGGCCGAGGATCATATCCGCGCGCTTTGCGACCGCTTCCGCGACCATGGCGAAAGGCTGCGGATCGCCATCGATGCCACGGACGAGGCGGGCGATGCCGATACCGCCGACATCTTCACCGCCGCGTCCCGCAGCCTGGACAAGGACCTGTGGTTCATGGAAAGCCATCTGGAGGAGTGACGGCCCGGGCCGCGTCCTAGCGGCCCAGTTTGGCGTGAACCTCGTCCAGGTCGATCTCGCCCAGCGGCATCTTGTTGTCGGGGTTGTCGAAGTCGTACCGGAACAGCTGGAAGTCGTCCTTGTATATCTCCCAGGTCAGGTGGCGCGCCAGGTCGTCGAAGTAGTCGCTGACCTTGTGTGCCCGCTTGGGGCCGTGCCCCTCGGATTCGTTGAAGCGGGGCACGGCGGCCAGATCGACGGGCACGGGGGTGCTTGCGCCCGACAGGACGCCGGCCATCCCGTCGTTGAAGGTTTCGGTGAAGAAGATCCGGTCGTAGCGGCCGCCGTTGGCGATGAAGGTGCCGACATGGCCAGACATGGCGGACCAGTGGATGTCGGGTTCCATGGGGCGGCGGAAGCGGATCGTGTCGCGCGCGAACAGCAGGAAGCGGCGGAAGCTGGCGATCTGGTCGAAGTCGAAGCCGTTTTCCGGGCTGCCCACCTCGATCCCGTAACGCTGGGCCAGTTGCGGCACCAGGTTGCCCCGATAGCGCCGGCCGTTCCGCTGGATGCCAGCGATCTTGTCGAAGAAGGACGACAGGATGCGGGCATATGGGTTGCGCACGCAAGTGAAGGTCAGGGCATCGGCCCGGACGACAGCCTGTTCGATCAAGGGCTTGCTGCGGTCCTGGGACCATTTGTGCAGCCCGTCGGTCGAATCATGGATGTCGCCGTCGAAGAACCGGCCGTGATCGGAATAGAACATGATCTGCCCGATGGTCGAGCAGGCGCATTTCGGCACCACCCGATAGATCAGGCTTTCGCTTTCGGTCATCCAGACGCCGGGAAAACCCATCGCCATTCTCCTTATTGGGGTGCCCGGCTTGCTCCTTCGCGTCAAACGCGGCTAGACACAAAAACCAAATGCTGGCGGAAGATTCAACGCCTTCAATGGAATTGTGACCAGAACCGAAAGCCCGCTGCCGATGGCCCGTATCGCCTTCATTCTGCTGACCCACAAGGATCCGCAAGGTGTGGTTGATCAGGCGCGCCGGCTGACGGCCGCAGGCGACTATGTCTCGATCCACTATGACCGCGGCGCGCCGGCCGATGGCTATCGCCTGATCCGCGAGGCGCTTGCGGGCCATCCGGGCGTCACCTTTGCGCCGGTTCGCATCCGCTGCGGCTGGGGCGAATGGTCGCTGGTCGCCGCCACACTGGCCGCCCTGCGCGCGGCCGAACGTGCTTTTCCGGAAGCCACGCATTTCTACATGCTGTCGGGCGACTGCATGCCGATCAAGTCGGCGGAATATGCGCGCGATTTCCTGGACCGCGACGATTGCGACTATGTCGAATCCTTCGATTTCTTCGACAGCGACTGGATCAAGACCGGCATCAAGGGTGAGCGGCTGGCCTATCGGCACTGGTTCAACGAGCGCAGGAACAAGCGCCTGTTCTATGCCAGCATGAGGGTGCAGAAATGGCTGCGGCTGGACCGTCCCCTGCCGCGCGGCATCCAGGTGATGATCGGGTCGCAATGGTGGTGCCTGCGCCGCCAGACGGTCGAAGCCGTGCTGGGCCTGATCGCCGACCGGCCGGATCTGGTCCGCTTCTTCCGCACCACCTGGATCCCGGACGAGACCTTCTTCCAGACGCTTGTCGCCCATCTGGTTCCAAAGGCCGAGATCCGCCGCCGGTCCCCCACCTGCCTGATGTTCACCGACTACGGGATGCCGGTGACATTCTACAACGACCATTACGACCTGCTGATCCGCCAGGACTATCTGTTCGCCCGCAAGATCAGCGCCGAGGCGCAGGATCTGCGCGCAAGGCTGGGCGCCCTGTGGCAGGCCAAGGATGTCAGCTTCGCCATCTCGAACGAGGCGCCGCGCCTGTTCCGCTTCCTGACCGGGCGGGGCCGGGTCGGCCGGCGCTTCGCTCCCCGCTTCTGGGAGGACGACGGGGCGGGGCGCGACCGGGTGATCTGCCTGGTGGTCGCAAAGAAATGGCACTGGGCCAAGCGGCTGACGGCGGCGATCCGCGCGCGGACCGAGGTTCCGGCGGTGGATTACATCTTCAACGAACGCGAGGCCGCCTTGCCCGACCTGGGCGGGATCGCCTCCACCGTCGCCAAGCGGGAACGGCATCGCCGCGCCCTGGTCCGGCTGCTGCTCGAGGATTTCGGCGCGAACCGGCTTGTGCTGTGCCTCGACCCCTCGGCCCTGACCTTGATCGCCGATTTCATGAATGACCGGGCCCAGACGCGGATCCTGTTCATCGATGGCCAGTTCGACGAGGATTACCTGCGCGGCCATATGCGCCGGATCGGCCTGTCCGGTCCCGCCACGCCGGATCCGGTGGTCCGGCAGTTGCTGCCGATCCTTGCCAGCGACCTGGCCCACGAGGCCGAGCGTCTGCGCGACATGGCCGGTGCGCGTCTGGCAGTGCTTTCACCCTCGGCTCCCTTGCCTGCCAATGCCGATGCCATCGCGCGGTTTCTGGACCTGCCCGCCGACGTCGCGCATGATCTGGCGCAGACGCCGCATCTGTTTGCCGATTGACCAAAGGAACGCCCATGGCCCTTGCTTATGACGACACCAACATCTTCGCCCGCATCCTGCGCGGCGAGATCCCCTGCGACAAGGTGGCCGAGAACGACCACGCCCTGGCCTTCCGCGACATCCGGCCCCAGGCACCGGTGCATGTTCTGGTGATCCCGAAAGGCGCCTATGTCAGCTTCGACGATTTCGCGGCCAATGCCTCTAACGCCGAGATCCTGGGCTTTACCCGGCTGTGCGCACAGGTCTGCATGTCCGAGGGCGTGGACCTGGCCGGGGGGAACCAGGGCTTCCGCGCCGTCGCCAACACCGGCCACCACGGCGTGCAAGAGGTGCCGCATTACCACCTGCACATCATGGGCGGGCGGGTGATGGGGCCGATGCTGTCCCGCCAAGGCTAGGGGCGCGCCAGGGCTAGGGGCGCGTCATTTCGACGAACACGTCCTCAAGGTCGGGCTGCTCGGTCGCGACATCCAGGATGGGGACACCTGCGCCGCGCAGCGCGTCCAGCAACTGATCGGCGCGGATCCCCGACGGGGGATAGCTGATCGCCAGCCGCCCGTCGCCCCGCCATTCGGGATGCGCGCCGTCCGGCAGCGGGGGCAGGGCTGTGCGCCCGCCCGTGTCCAGCACCAGCGTCTTGCCGTCGGCCCGCGACAACAGGCTGCGCGTGTCCTGCCGCACCACCAGTTCGCCGTGGTTGATGATGGCGATCTCGTCGCACATCTGCTCGGCTTCCTCCAGGTAATGGGTGGTCAGGATGATGGTCATGCCCTGGCGGTTCAACTCGCGGACGTTGTTCCACAGCATCTCGCGCAGGGTGATGTCCACGCCCGCCGTGGGTTCGTCCAGGACCAGGATCTGCGGGCGATGCACCAGGGCCTTGGCCAGCAGCAGGCGGCGGCGCATCCCGCCGGACAGGTTGCGGGCATAGGCGTTGGCCTGGTCGGTCAGGCCCACCAGATCCAGCAGCTCATCGGTCCAGCGTTCGCGTTTGGGCACGCCGTAAAGCCCCGCCTGCACCTCCAGGCTGGCGCGGGGGGTGAAGAACGGGTCCATGTTCAGTTCCTGCGGCATCACCCCGATGGCCGCGCGCGACTGGCGCGGGTTCACGTCCTGGTCGAAGCCCCAGATCGTCACCTTGCCCGCCGTCTTGTTGACCAGCCCCGCCAGGATGTTGATCATCGTGGACTTGCCCGCCCCGTTCGGCCCCAGCAGCCCGAAGATGCTGCCTGATGGGATGGTCAGGTCGATCCCCTTCAGCGCCTGCTTGGCGGGCGCGTTGCCTTGGGCGGCATAGGTCTTTTGCAACCCTGCGATCTCGATGGCGTTGGGCATTTCACTGATCCCCCTTGACGGGTTGCGACGGCTTGCGAAGGCAGGCTGCGCTGCGGTATGGGGCCTTAGACCAGATGCCGCCCGCCGCCACAAGAAGGCCAGCCATGACCCAACACATTCCGCCTGAAAACTCGTTGTCGACCGAACAGACGGATCTGTCCGAACTGCGCCTGCCCCCGCCCGCGATCCAGACCGTGACCACCTGGAAGGTCGCCTGCGACGGCGACGATGCCGGGGGCCTGGGCCATCCGCGTGTCTGGCTGGCGATTTCCCCGGAAACGGGCTTCGTCGATTGCGGCTATTGCGACAAGCGCTTCGTGATCGACCGCGACCACGCCCACGACGACCACTAGGTCTTGACGGGCCCGGGCGCCTTGGTGCCCCGGCACCGATCCGAACAATAGCGAACCTGGTCCCAGTCCCGCGCCCACTTCTTGCGCCAGGTGAAGGGCCGCCCGCAGCAGGCGCAGATCTTGCTGGGCAGGTCGCCCTTGCGAACCATTCTGGGCATTGCCACCTTCTGCATTTCGCCGGAACCAAGGCGCGTCTGGAAACCACGGCGCGATCATGCCAGAACCGGGTCCGGAATCGGAAAGGAACATGGCGATGAGCGACGGCTTCGGCAAGGGCTGCCACCTGCACCTGATCGACGGATCGGCCTTCATCTTCCGGGCCTATCACGCCCTGCCGCCGCTGACGCGCAAGTCCGACGGCCTGCCGGTCGGCGCGGTCGCCGGTTTCTGCAACATGCTGTGGAAATACGTCACTGACGAACGCGGGTCGGACGCGCCGACCCATGCGGCGGTGATCTTCGACCATTCGTCCAAGACCTTCCGCAACGACATCTACAACGCCTACAAGGCCAACCGCCCCGAGCCGCCCGAGGATCTGCGCCCGCAGTTCCCGCTGACCCGCGACGCCACCCGCGCCTTCAACATCGCCTGCATCGAGACCCAGGGCTACGAGGCCGACGACATCATCGCCGCCCTGTCCTGCAAGGCACGCGATGCGGGCGGGGCGGTCACGATCATCAGCAGCGACAAGGATCTGATGCAGCTTGTGGGCGACGGCGTGCAGATGCTGGACCCGATCAAGGGCAAGCCCATCGACCGCGACGAGGTGTTCGAGAAGTTCGGCGTCTGGCCCGACCGCGTGGTGGACGTGCAGGCGCTTGCGGGGGACGCCGTGGACAACGTGCCGGGCGCGCCGGGCATCGGCATCAAGACGGCCGCGCAACTGATCACCGAATACGGCGACCTGGAAACCCTGCTGGCGCGGGCAGGCGAGATCAAGCAGCCCAAGCGCCGCCAGACCCTGATCGACCATGCCGAACAGATCCGCATCTCCAAGCGGTTGGTCGAACTGGACTGCAACACGCCGCTGGATTTCACGCTGGACAGCCTTGAGGTGAAGGCCCCCGATGCAGCCCAGTTGCTGGGTTTCCTGTCCGAGATGGAGTTTCGGACCCTGACCGTCCGCGTGGCGGAAAAGCTGGGGGCAAAGGCGCCGCCGGTCGTGTCCGCCCCGGTGCGCGATGCGCCCGCTGTCCCCGACCTGCCGCCGATCGACCGGGCGGCTTATGAAACGATCACCGACGGCGCAGGTCTGGACCGCTGGATCCAGATGATCCGCGACGCCGGCCAGATGGCTATCGACACGGAGACCACGGGTCTTGATGAAATGCAGGCCGATCTGGCGGGCATCTGCCTGGCCGTGGCGCCGGGCCGGGCCTGCTATATCCCCGTGGGCCATGTGGCAGGCGGCGACGATCTGTTCGGCCAGTCTGCCCCGGTCGCGGGCCAGTTGCCGCTGGCCGATGTGCTGGCCGCGCTGAAGCCGTTGCTGGAGGATCCGGCGATCCTGAAGATCGGCCAGAACCTGAAATACGACTGGAAGATGCTGGCCCGCCACGGAATCCACATGGCCCCCCTGGCCGATACCATGCTGATGTCATACGCGCTGAACGCGGGCACCCATAACCACGGCATGGACGAACTGGCCGAACGCTACCTGGGCCACAAGTGCATCGCCATCAAGGAATTGATCGGCAGCGGCAAGTCGCAGATCAACTTTGCCCAGGTGCCCATTGACAAGGCCGCGCCCTATGCGGCGGAAGACGCTGATGTCACCCTGCGCCTGTTCCAGCATTTCGCGCCGCTTCTGCCGGTGGAACGCGTGACTACCGTCTATGAGACGACCGAATGTCCCATCGTCCCCGTCCTGGCCGAGATGGAGATGGCCGGCATCCGCATCGACGCCGAGGTGCTGCGCCGCATGTCGGGCGCCTTCGCGCAGAAGATGGCGGCGCTGGAGGACGAGATCTACGCTCTCGCGGGCCAGAAATTCACCATCGGCAGCCCCAAGCAGCTGGGCGAGATCCTGTTCGACAAGATGGGCATGACCGGCGGCAAGACCGGCAAGACCGGCGCCTTTTCCACAAGCGCCGATGTGCTGGAGGATCTGGCCGCCGAGGGTCATGACCTGCCCGCGCGCATCTTGGACTGGCGCCAGATCTCCAAGCTGAAATCCACCTATACCGACGCCTTGCCGACCTTCGTCAATCCGGACACGGGCCGCGTCCATACCAGCTATTCCATCGCGGGGGCGCAGACCGGGCGGCTGGCATCCACCGACCCGAACTTGCAGAACATCCCCGTCAGGACCGAGGAAGGCCGCCGCATCCGCGAGGCGTTCATCGCCGCCGAAGGGCATCGCCTCGTCAGCCTCGACTATAGCCAGATCGAGTTGCGGATCCTGGCCCATGTGGCCGACATTCCGGCGCTGAAGCAGGCCTTCCGCGAGGGCATCGACATCCATGCCATGACCGCCAGCCAGATGTTCGGCGTCCCGGTCGAGGGCATGGACCCGATGATCCGCCGCCGCGCCAAGGCGATCAACTTCGGCGTGATCTATGGCATCTCCTCCTTCGGGCTGTCGCGCAACCTGCGCATCCCGCGCGCCGAGGCGCAGGACTTCATCGACACCTATTTCCAGCGTTTCCCCGAAATCCGCGCCTACATGGACCGCACCATCGCCGATGCGAAGTCCGACGGCAGCGTGCGCACCCTGTTCGGGCGGCGCATCAACACGCCGGGCATCAACCAGTCCGGACCTGCGGCGGGGGGCGCGCGGCGCGCGGCGATCAACGCGCCGATCCAGGGTGCCGCCGCCGACATCATCCGCCGCGCCATGATCCGGATGCCCGCCGCCATTGCCCATCTGCCCGCGCGAATGCTGCTGCAGGTCCATGACGAACTGGTCTTCGAGGTGCGAGAGGATGCCGTGGACGACCTGATCACGGTCGCCCGCGCGGTGATGGAAAACGCCGCCGAGCCTGCCGTGAAGCTGTCGGTGCCGCTGGTCGTCGATGCGGGCACCGGCATGAACTGGGCCGAGGCGCATTGATGGGCCACGGCCATTCGCACGCGCACGGCCATTCCCATGGCCATCACCACGGCCACGGCGATGCGGCGATCGGCTGGGCCGTTGTCGTCAACCTGGCGCTGACGGCGGCGCAGATCGTCGGCGGATATGCCGCCGATTCGACCGCCCTGATCGCCGACGGGATCCACAACCTTTCCGACGCCCTGGCGCTTGTGCTGGCCTTCGGCGCGCGCAGGCTGGCCCGCCGGGCCGCCACGCCCGACTGGTCCTATGGCTGGGGCCGGGCGGAAATCGTCGCGGCCTTCGTCAATTATCTGGCGCTGATCGCGATTTCCATCTGGCTGGCGGTCGAGGCGCTTGCCCGCCTGACCGATCCGCCGCAGGTGGCGGGCGGGCTGGTGATGGGGCTGGCGGCCTTCGCCCTGGTCGTGGACCTGGCGACGGCGGCGCTTGTCTGGCGGGCGGCCAAGGACAGCGCCAATATCCGCGCCGCCTTCCTGCACAACCTGGCGGATGCGGGCGTGTCGGTGGCCGTCATCGGGGGCGGGGGGCTGATCTGGGCCTTTGGCTGGAACCTTGCCGACCCGATCCTGACGCTGGCGATCTCGGCCGTGATCCTTTGGCATATCGGGATGGAAATCGGCCCGGTCTTCCGGATGCTGATGCTGGCCGCCCCGCCGGGCAGCGATCCCGGCGCGGTGCTTTCAGCCCTGCGCGGCCTGCCGGGCGTCACGGATGCCCATCACCTGCACCTGTGGCAGATCGACGAAAAACGCGCGGCGGCATCCGTCCATTTGGTCGTCGGGGCCGATGATCCCTTTGCCATCACGCGCGCGGCAAAGGAAATGTTGGCCCATGACCACGGCATAGCCCATGCCACCATCGAGATCGAGCCGTCGGAAGCCTGCGCCGACCACAAGGGCCATCGCCACGCCTGAGATGCGGTGCCTGTGAACCGCCCCCTATACCGCCGACGAATGGCTGGTCGGCGCGGCCGTATAGGCGTCTAGCATATTGGCGACCATGCGCGCAAGCGGCCGGCCTTCTGGCGTGATCCTCAATCCCCAGGGGCCAAGCTGGACCATGTTGCCGAACTGCGCGACAACGGGATCGAAAGCCTGCTGCAACTGAGCGGGCGTCAGGCCGTAGTCACGGGCCATTTCCGCCGCATCCACCCGGAAATCGCACATCACCTGCTCGATCATCCGGCCTCGCCACAGATCCTCGGGCGTGAAGGCATGGCCCCTGGCATGGGGCAGGCGACCCTCGCGGATATGGGTGGTATAGGCGCCGGTCGCGGGGGCGTTCTGCGCGTAACCCTGCGGGAAGCGGGAAATCGAGGATGCGCCAAGGCCCAGCAGCACCTGCGCCCCGTCGTCGGTATAGCCCTGGAAGTTGCGCCGCAACCGGCCCGCCTTTTGCGCAACCGCCAGCCCGTCGCCAGGGCGCGCGAAATGGTCGATGCCGATCTCGGCGTAACCATCGGCCACGAACAGGTCGCGGGCGGTGTTGAACAGGGTCAACCGATCCTCGTTGCCGGGCAGGGCGTCCTCGGGGATCATCACCTGGCGCTTGGACATCCAGGGCACATGGGCATAGCCATACA
>NZ_BNCL01000001.1 GCF_014656455.1 Paracoccus aerius | reverse complement strand
GAGAAGATCGTCGCCTTGATTGCCGAACAACATGTCGTTGCCTGCCTCACCCCGGATGGTGTCGTTGCCAGCACCCCCTGAGACAACATTTGCTACCGCATCCCCTGTCAGAAGATCCTCAAAGCGGCTGCCGATCAGGTTTTCGATCGAGATCAGCGTATCGCTGCCTTCCGAGGCGCCGACCAGTTGCGCAACACCCTGAAGGTTCAGGTCGACAGTCACGCCTGAGGTAGCGGACTGGTAAGATGCAGTATCTGCATCCGCTCCCCCGACAAGCGTGTCGTTTCCAACACCACCAGCCAACGTATCGCGGCCTGCGCCCCCTTCGAGGGAGTCGTTGCCAATTGACCCCGACAGCCCATCATCCGCATTACCGCCGACAAGGTGAAGGCCCGCAATGCCTGGCGTCGCAATGTCGATCAGCTCAGCATTGCCTTCCCTATCTGTATACACCAGTCGAGCGGAGACTGCCTGTCCCGTATCTGCCGCGCTGAGCACATATTCGAGACCCGTTGCTATAACAGTTCCGTTGCGCAGCCATTCAACTTGCGCGCCAGCCAAGCCGGGGAAACCGTCGGCATCGGTGACCATGCCGGTCAGGGTTAGTGTTTCGCCCACAAACGGCGTCCGAGTTCCACTGCCCGGATGGCTGATCGACAAGGTGCTGACAGGCGCATCGTTGACCTGCTCGATGCCGATTGTTGTGGTTGCGGCGACACCGGGATTGCCCTCGCTATCTGTCGAGGTCACGGTGACATGGCGGGCAGCGTCGGTCGGAGCACTTGAGTCGTTCACATAACGGATCGCCCGCAGCGCCAACTGGAAGTAAGTCTGATCCAGACCGTCCAGGTTTTGCAGCCGGATTTCATGCGTTCCGTTGCCCAGGACGGTGATGTTGAGCGCCGCCAGTGCGTTCAGCATTGCCGGGTCGACAATCAGACGCTCATCAGTGCCGTTCACGCCATCCTCAAGCGTAACGACGACTTCAACAGTATTGCCTTCCTCATCGATCAGTTCTGCGTCTGCAGTCGCAATTGCTACTCCAACGCCGCCCTCGACATATGTTGTCGTATGATCGCGACCCTCACTCGAAGGACCGTTGAGATCGGCGACGGTGGCCCATTCCACGGCCAGGTCGAAGCTGGTTTCCTGCGAGATCGCGCCGGTCTCATCGGTAACACGGAGTGATATGCTGCGTTCGCCTGTGAACAGGTTCGGGTTGGCGTTCTCGTAACGCAGGCTTTGTAGCGCTTCTTGGTAATCCTCAAGCGATCCGGTGCCGCTTATGACAATTGGGTCGCCCGCAAGCCCGGTCCCCGTGATGGTCAGCTGCGTCCCGCCGGAAGTCGTGAAGCTGGCTCCCCCCGTCGAGAAGATTGTCTCGTAGAGTGTCCCGAAGACATTGTCCGTCGTGGTTTCCGGATCAAGCGTTACAACAGCCTGGGTTAGCGCTGCGCCCTCATCAGGATCTGTCAGAACAAGCTCTTCGGTTCCAAACAGAGCGACGGCCGCTCCGCGGGCATAGAAGGTGTTGCCTTGTCCGACTTCGATCGAAGGATTGTCGTTTACTGCGGTGACCTCAATGGAAACATCAGCGCTGTCTACTGAGAAGCCCGAGTTTCCGCCACGATTGGCCGCGTTATCGGACCCCGCGATCCCGGCAACAACAGTGCCAGCAATACCGTCCGTTCCATCCCAAGCATAATAGGACAGTTGGGCTTCAGTCGCGTTTTGCTGATCGGGAACAAAGCGGACCGCATCATTGGCGCCCAGCAAGAGAACTTCCCCTTCGGAAAGGGTGATATTGGTCCAGGAACCGCCGTCCAAACGATATTGCCACTGACCGCCTCCCGGGCCTTCAGACGCAACTCCATGAACCGCCATGCCAGGCGTTACACTGCCATCGACATCCGAGACCGAGCCGAGAAGATCGGACACCAGATTGCCCGAGTTATCGATGTCATCTTCGGTGAGGGTACTACCCATACTGGTCCCAGGGACCAGCACAGGGGCATCATTGACCGGATCGACATTGATCACCATGATCCGGTCAGTCGTGTCAGTGTTGCGCCCGCCATTCGCTGTGCCGCCGTTGTCGGTCACGCGGAAGCCGAAGCGCGCCAAATCCGATCCATTGGCATCAGCCGGCGGAGCATAGACCAGTGCACCGCCTTCCAGGTCTGCGCGGCTGACAATGGTCCCTACGGTGATTTCCTGGCCGTTCAGGAGCAGTTGGCCGTCCGTTGGCAGGCTGGTGATCGTGATGGAGGCAAGTTGGTTCGCCCCTTCATCCAACGGATCGCTGAAGCCGAAATCTTCCACCGAGAAGACATGCTCGACATCTTCGCTTCCGGTGACATTGCTGTCGATGCCTACAGGAGCATCATTCACGGCCTGTGGGTTGATCTCGGTATGCGTCAGCAACCCGACATTGCCTGACATGTCGGTTGCCTGTGCCGTCACAATCCGTGTCGCCGCAGTCGGTGCGTCATCCATATTGGCATAGGTGACACCACGCAAAGCAATCTGGAAGTTTGTCGCAGTGCTACCGCCCGGTGCTTCGAAACTGATCCGCGTCGCTCCGGTCAGGTTGCCCGAGGCGTCCATCGTGCCGTTATGATCGCCCAAGGTGATGCCACGTGCAGCCAACAAATCGAGGACGGCTTTGCGCACGCCTAGGTACTCTTCAGGCGCTTGATCCGCAGTGTTGTCCAGCGGATTGGTCAATTCGACGTCCAATGTCCGGATCAGCCCTTCCTGATCCTCGACGCGCGCATCTGCGGTCGCAATCGCCACCGGCGCCTGCTGTTCGAGATAGCTGATGCGATGGATGTCCCCACCCTGCTGCGGACCGTTCATATCAATGACCGGTGCCCATATTACGTCAACCGTTACGCTCGCCCGGCCGTCATTGGCCGAGATTGCGGTGGTGACCAGTCCGCTGGCATCCCGGAAGCTCAAAGTTGCGCCTTCGTCCAGTCCAGCCAAGGGCCCACTGGCCACGAAGCTGCGGGCGTCGCGCACTGCGGCAACGACCTGACCGCTATCCTCGCCATCGATATAAATTCTCTGGCCTACGGCAATTGCATCATTGCCTTCGGTCAAGGCTACGGCGCTAAGATTGGAGACCTGTCCTTCGGCATCGGTTACCTCGACCTGAACCTGTCGGCTGCCCGCCACGGCATTTGGATTGGTGTTGTTATAAAGAACGCCCTGGAGAATGCTTTCATAAACCTCAGCCGAGGCTTCGCCGGTTAGCACAACAGACGATCCAGCGGCTGCAGATGTGGTGATCGTGACATTGATGCCATGAGAGGCCGCGAGCGCTTGGGCTCCCTCTGTCAGAGACAGGCTTTCATGAACAACGCCGAAACGATTGTCGAGCAGGCCCTCGACCATGCTGATAGTTGCACCAGACATGGTATCGCTGTCCGCATCGGTGAGTTCCAGATTGGACAGGATTGCGACCGCTTCGCCGCGGGCCGTGAAGCGCGCCTGGCCATCAAATCCACCGGATGTCCCCACCACGTCCGAGATGTTTCCGTTTGCATCGGTGAAGTCATCGGCCGTCAAATCAGGGCGATTGCCCGGAGCGGTTGCGGTCAAGACAACGCGACCATTGCCTTCATGTACTGCAACCCAATTAGGCCTGCTCTGTGCTGCAAAGGCCTCAGCGATTTCTTCAGCCGTGCTGGCAGCATCGATTACCAGGCTGATGCCATCAAAGTTCAGCACTTGTGCATCAGCGGTTGGCAAAAAGGTAATGACGGAAGACTCGGCAGTGGTCTCGTCGCCTTGGACCAAGGACGAGCCATTGGTGTCGATAATGGCTGGATCATTGGTTTCAGTGATTGTGACGTCCACATTTCCGAGTGGCGTACGCGTCGTCTCGCCTGCTGTCGCGTAGGCCAACGTGACCGTATCGCTTCCTGCAGCCCCATCGATGGGCGAACGATAAGCGAGATCGTTCGCGGCCATCCATTGGCCAAGATCGGTGGCAGAACCGGACAGGACCAATTCTTCTGTGCCGTTTCCGCTGATCGTGAGCCCGGGGAAATCTTCAGTCCAAAGGCTCCCGCTTTGAGCGCTGACAACGATGTCGTACACCTCGCCGCCTAGATCAGGGTCCTCGAAGGTCAACCCGGAAAGGTCGATATTTCTGTCGGTATCTTCCGGCGCAACAAGTTCTGCATCGATGTTGCCCGAAACATTCAGAGCATCATTGCGTCCTTCGATCGTCACTGTCAGTTCAGCCGAAGATGTCAGCCCTGAAGCGTCGGTAATTGTATAGGTAAACACTTCGGAGAGGGTATCGGACGGACTCGTGAGACCATTAACCGCAGCATTCGTCTCGTCAGGAGCATAGGTCCAGCTGCCGTCTGCTTGCATCGTCAGCGTTCCATATGTGCCGGAAAGCGTGACTACATCCTGGCTCCAGGTGCCATCCGCACCCGTATCGGAAAGGCCGCCGGTGCGCACGCCGGAGAGGCTTACCGTGTCGCCAGTGTCGGGATCGAAATCGCCCGACACACCTCCTAATACGCTGCCCGAGGCCGGGCTTCCTGCAATATCGTTATTGATCCCGGCAGCCTCGACCGCCGTACCGCTATGACCTTGCGCGACCGGGGCATCGTTGGCGCCGGTCAAAGTCACCGTCAGGGTTTGTTGCGTCACCCCGCCCTGTCCATCCGAAGCGGTGACAGTAAAGCTGCGGACCACCTCCTGGCCTTCGGCCAAAGCGTTGAGCGCTTCAGCATCCGGAAGGAAGCTGTAGGTGCCAGACGCTTGGTCCAAGCTCAGCGTCCCGTAGGCATCGGTCCGGGTGGCAATACCGTCCGCAGCCGTCCCGTCAATGATCCCGTAGGTGATCACACTGTTTTCGCCTGGGGCTCCATCATGCAGATCCGATGCAGCAATAGTGCCGGTCAGCGCAGCGGATGTATCGTTTGCTTCGCTATCCGCGACGGACAACTGCTGGGCAGCGGAGGTGAAGACCGGCGCATCATTGACACTGATGACCGTGATCGAGGCGGATGCCCCATTTGCGCTGACAGGCGAGGTGGCGCTATCCGAATTTGTATCGAATACCGCACGCACACCTTCCTGCGTGAAGTCTCCTTCATAGGTGCTGTCAACAGCATGTGCCGTCAGGCTACCAGGGGTTCCATTCCAATCAGCAGCGGGAAGAAAGCGGATCAAACTGCTGTCGCTCAATACCAGGCCATTGTTGGCGCTGACCGTCCCGATTGCATACCAGTCGGTACCATTGGTTGAATACTGCCATTCACCCTGATCGGCTGTCGCTGCATTGCCGCTGATCACCACTCCAGCCAACGAATCCGTGGGCGAAAAGCCGTTGTCGGGATCATCAAAAACCGGAGTGAAGATGCTGGCGACAGTCTCGCCTACCGGAAGCGTATCCTCGTTAACCGGGCTCAAGACTGTGTCGGAAAGGGTCGGGCTGTCATTCTCGGACACAAAGGTAAGCCCGGTGGAGCTGGTTCCGGAGGTTCCATTGGAGTCTACCGCAGTGACAGTGATCTGGCGGTTCAGCGGCGCGTCTTCGGCATCGTTCTGATAAGCAACCTGACGGGCAATGGTTTGCGCGACCGTATCATTTACAGTCGTTGCCGAGACCAGGCGGATATTGTCCACGTACAGGTTCGAGCCGACCACAAGTCCACCAGACCCATCATACGTTCCGCCTACGAATTCAAAACGGTAGTTACCAGCAGGCAGGTTTTCTTCGGAGATGTTGACCCAACCACCAGTGTCGTTACCTCGCTGCGCAAACAGCAGGATGTTATCAGTGGTATTGTTCACATCGTTACTGATGAAGTTTCCGTCAGCATCGACCCGGCGCAGGAAACCGAAGACCTCATAGTCGTCGCCACTGCCGACGGCGCGGAAATCCAGTGTGATGTTGTCGCCAGCCTGAACACTGATCACAGAACTGGTGGCGTAAGGCCCGTGGATCGAGCCGTAGCCGTCTGGCTGAAACGAGCCCGGTGGATTCTGGTCGCCAGAGGCGATACTACCATTGCTGCCAAGATAAAGCGCTTGCGAGCTGTCTACACCCTGTCCGGCCTGCACAGAGCCGTTCCAGGACATGCCGTTGGGATCCTGAATATTCACGGTGCCAGTCCCGCCTCTGTAGTCAGTGTCACTGGCTAGCGTGACGCGCAAGGCGTCGAGATTTAGTTCGTTGCCGTTGTCGCCATATTCTTGGTTCTGAATCGACCAGTTGGCGGCACCTTCCTCAAAGCCTGCATTGGGGAGCGGACTCGAAAAGAGAATGCGCAGCGGCTGCCCGTCTTGTCCGTTATACGTCTCGTCAAGGGAGCCAATTCGGTCGCGGCCTGTGCCGTTGCCCAGATACACATCCCCATCTTCGACCGAAATCGCGCCCACAGCATCAGGATCCTGGGCGCTTGTCAGGAAGAAATTGTCCCCACTTGTCGAGTTGGTTGCGGAAAATTCAATGTATCCTTCAGTGTAGGTTCCCCCGCCCGAAATGGTGATGCCGGGATCTACCATCTGAGCCGCTGTGTTCTCAGAAAAAATCACGTCCGAAGAAAGTACAACTGAGGGCATTGTCCGATCCAAATTTAATCAACTTTTAGTAGTGTATTGCGCAGTCAAAATGACTTGGGTCAAGATAATTTGACGCTTCAAAGCTGCAGACGCTCAACTTTGTGGGAAATGTGCGTCAGTGATTGCATCAAACCATTGTGAGTGTACCCTGCCTTGCTGAGCTCGTCAGGATAGGCATCTCTGGTCGTAGAAGCGTTATTGACTTGGGTGCTGCCTTGCATCCAGGCGTCGATGCGAAGCCCCGAGTCAAGCAGGAGCCAATCTGGGCGACCGGAAGCGCAATTGTTGATTATATTTCAATGCGAAGGCATGATTACAGCCTGAATTTGACATGATAATCCGCGCGATGATGAAGGAACTGCCCGCGGTCTCATCGCGCGCAATTCCACCGCCTACAACGGGGCGGCACGGCTCCTGCTCTCTGCAGGCGGCGATTCAGGGCAAGCTTTGGACCCTGTACGCGTCAGCACTATGCCCGCATCATCCGGAAAGGCCATCCGGCATCGGCTCAACCGTGGTGGAGACCGGACTGCCAACAGCGCTTTGCATCTCATGGCCATCGGCGGCTCCGAACCGACGAAAAGATCAAAGCCTATGTCGCGCGCCGCGTCACCAAAGCATACTTCAAACAGAGGCGACCCAGGTTCTTAAGTGCTGCATCGCCCGCGCAGTCTATGGCAGCATCATGCGCCGCCAGAAATCAACACGACCTGCCTCGCTTGTTGACAAACCGAGGAGCGTCCAAGGCGCATTCACCTCCTTCGCCCGGATCGACCGGCTGAAGCACGCCGGCAGTGGATCTCGGTGGACGGCAAGGGGCGCTGCATAGACACGTCTTCATCGAGCGCCTGTGGCGGTCCCTGAAGTATGAATGTGTCTATCTGCAGGCTTAGGAAAACGCGTACAGGCCAAGGCTGCAATCGATTGCTGGATCACCTTCTACAATCACCAATGACCTCAGACCGCCCATGCAGGCAGTCCGCCTGCGTGGTCTACTTCAACAGCATCGAAACTGCTCATCAGGCGCAGGCAATCGCTTAAAACGAGCCGGAAATCTGCCCAAAGATTGGGAGTCGTTCAATCAGCGAAGCATGTGGTGCGCACGCAAAGGGAGACGCTACACGAACCCTTGGAGCAACAGTTTCCCTTGAACCAAGCTTTGCCATTTGTGAAAGGCTACACAATCGTCATGCAGACTGCCGGCAGGATCAAGCCGGGACCTTGAGGTAGGAAAACAGTTTGCCGCTGACCTTTGCCCGGAGAGTTGCCAGATGAGCCAAAGCCAAGACCGGACTGCATTGATCGTGCTGGGGATGCACTGTTCTGGAGCCTCGGCCCTGGCTGAAGTCCTAGGTCATTTGGGTGCAGCACTGCCGAAGGGTCCGATAGGCCTCACAGAAATGAATGCCGGGGGTTTCTTCGAAGCAGATCGCATCACCGACCTGAACGAGCGCCTGCTCCAACAGGCCGAGCGCAGTTGGTGGGATCCGCGTCCAGTTCCCTTGACCTGGTTCTCCAGCTCCGAGGCTGCCGCCCTTCTGGACGAAGCCGTCGCGACGCTTGAGGCCGATTACGGGAATGCATCCCTGTTCGTGATGAAAGATCCCCGTATCTGCCGCCTTTTGCCGTTCTGGCGCACTGCTCTAGGCCGCTTCGGAGCCCAGGCACTGGTTGTACATATGCATAGCAGAGCTCTGGATGTCGCGGCTTCCCTGACCCATTGGGCAGATCATGAAACCGACTATGGTTTGGTCCTGTGGGCACTCCATGTTCTTGATGCTGAGAAAGGCAGCCGCGACATGAGACGCAGCTTCACCTGCTATGAGGCACTGATCGATGATTGGCGCAGCGTGGCACAAGGCCTTGCTCGCGATCTCGACATCACTTGGCCGCAGGAAACAGATCAAGAAAAAGCGGCCATTGACCACTTCCTCAGCGGTGATCTCCAGCATCTCAAGGCGGCATCGGCCGAAGATCGAACCGAACCACCCCTGCCGCCGGTGGTCGCCGAATTGCAGGACATGCTTGGTTCCTGGGTAGGCGGTGCCGATCCTGCCCGAGATAGCGATCGCCTGGATCAGTTTCGGATGGCCTTGGAAATTAGTGTGCCTCTTTTCCACCCCCTGGCCATTCGCACGATCGACCTTGTCGGTGAAATCAACAGCATGACCGGCTGTATCCAGGCCATGCAGACCGAATATGCACAACTTGCCGAGCAGCTTCGGGAAGCTCAGGCCAACTTGGCCGATGCAGCCCAGGAGCACAAACGCTGCGAGGAGGAAAGCGTCGATCTCTTGCAAAGATTGGCATCAATGGACCGGCGGCTGCATGTTGCTTTGATTCAGTTGCGCCACCTGACCAAACAGCGTGAACGCGAGATCAAGGAACGCCTGCGTTTGGCCATTGCCCTGGATGACCCAGCAGCTATGGCTGATCGCCTGGATGTCTTGACCAACCGTGTAGAACGCATGAAGGAAGAAGTATCCACCGCCATCGCCGCACGCGATCAGGCACGGAAAGAAGCCCAAGAGGCGCTTGAATGGGGTCGGCGTCGCGAAGCCGAATTGCTCGGCAGCACCTCGTGGCGCGTGACCTCGCCGCTGCGCGCCCTAAGCCGAGCATCCCTGCGACTGCGGCCCTAATCGAATCCCTCACCCACTCTCTGCCAGCCGCAGGACCTCCTCATGCGGCCGGTTCAGCCGCCCTTTCATGCCATCGCGAACCGCCTGGTCCAGGATCTTGCGGAACAGGGCCGCGTCGGGACTATAGTCTTTGGCCTTGCGCCGCCATTTGCGCAAAAGAACCGGGACCAGGAGCCAGAACCACGGGCCTGCCGCCACGCGATAGGCGATCAGGGCGTTGCGGTACATGTAATAGACCTTCCACATCGGCCGCAGCACCACGCCGGATTGGCCTTGGCGGGCCGAGGTGTCGTGTTCGAACCGGACCTGCGGGGCAAAGCCGATCCTCAGGCCCTTGCGGCGCATCTGCAGGGTGTAAAGCTGGTCGTCGCCATAGATGAACAACCGCGGGTCGGGCAGGCCCGCGGCCTTCAGCGCAGCGCGCGACAAAAAGAAGCCCACGAAGCTGGTCATGTCGATGGGCAGGACCGGGCTTTCCGCACCATAGGCCGCATCGGGCAGGTGAAAGCCCTTGCGGCCCCGTCCTAGGGGCATCCGGGCCAAGGTGCGCAGGAAGGCGCCCGGATTCCAGAAGGGGTTGCAATATGGGCGGTTCATCTCGCAGATGCTGCCGTCGGGATGGAACACCGCTGCGCCGATGGCGTCCCAGCCTGCCAGGTCCATGGCGCGGAAGGCGTCGAAGGCGCCCGGCTCGGGGCGGCCGTCGTCGTCCATGGCCACGATCCAGTCCGCATCGGTGCGGTCGCGCGCGATCTCCAGGCCCACGGAAAAGCCGCCCGCGCCCCCCAGGTTCCGGTCCGACCGGTGCAGGATCAGGCGAGGGTCCTGCTGCCGGGCCAGCCAGTCGGCGGTTCCGTCCGTCGAGGCGTTGTCGACCACCACCACATGCCGGACCCGCTGGGCCAGAAGCCGGTCCAGCGTGATCCTGAGGTGATCCAGCCGGTCATGCGTGACGACAACGGCAGCAAGGGTGGGGTCGGGATGGGGCATCAGCACGCGCTTTCCAGTTCCTCGGGCTTCCGGACTGCTAGAGCCATAAGCCCCCGGCGGCAAGCGTCGCGCCGAAGGTCAGGCCGCCGCCACCCACAGCCTGAACCGCCGCGCGCCGGTGATTTCGCGGACCAGCCCCATCTTCCGCATCCGCGACAAAAGGCGTTCGGCGGTGTCGCGGCTGATTCCGGCCAGCTCTTCCACCTGGGCAGTGTGCAGGACCGGGTGGGCGGCCAGGGCCTCGATGATGCGGGCAGGGTTCTGGCCCTTGATGGCGGCGGTGGCCTCGCGCGCGGATTGCGCCCAGTCGGCTAGGCGGTCCAGCATCCGGCAGGCATCCTCGGCGCCGCGCGCCAGGGCGGCCAGGTGGCGCGACAGGCGCGCTTCGGGCGGGCCGCCATCGGCCCAGATCGCGCGGCCGTGGCGGCCCAGGGGCAGGAAAGCCAGCCCAGGCGTGGCACGGGCCATGTCGCGGGCGGCCCAAACCGCGCCCTCGATCGCGGCGTCGTCCGGCGAAAGTTCGGCCAGCCGCCACAGCATCCGGGCCGCGGGCGCGCGGACCAGGGGATGCAGGCGCGACAGCCCCTCGACCGCGTCCAGGAAATCCGCCGCCGCCGCGTCAAAGGCCGCGCCCGAGGGGCGATCCGACCAGGCAGGCTCTGCCCGGTCCTCGGCCCGGTGCAGGGCCAGGAAGTCACGCAGCCGAGTGGGATCGGACTGGCCTTCCAGCCGCCGCAAGGCCCAGCGGGCCTGGGCCATGGCCTGCAGGTCGGTGCCCGCGCGGGCCGCCATGGCGTCCAGTCCGATCTCCTCTCGCGACAGGGGGGTGCCTTGGGCGCGCAGCATTTCCTCGATCTCGACAAGGGCCAGGCGGCGGGTGGCGCCGGCGCGGGCCTTGTCGTCCATCGCCGTCAGCCGCGCCTCCAGCCGGCCCACGGCAAGCGCCGCCCCGGCCAGTTCCACGGCCAAGGCCGATTGCGCCGCCAGCCAGTCGGCGGGACGAGGCAGGGCAGGCTGATCGCCGTCCCTGAAGTTCTGCCATGAAAGATCGGATTCGCGCATATCCGCAGACTAGTGCGGAGATGCATGAATGTCTTCACGTTGGCGCAAATATCCTCGGGGGGGTGAGGCGCGCCCGGGAAAAGGTGCAGTGGACTTTTTCAGCGACGAACGCCTGCCGTTATGCGGCAGGCTAGGGCGAAGCGCCCCCGGCCGGCGCGGGACGCCAACCTATTCTGCTGCCACCGGCGTGGCTTCCTCGACGGGCTTGCGCCGCAGCCCCTCGATCAGGACATAGATCACCGGGGTGATCAGCAGCGTCAACACGAAGGCCAGCGACAGCCCGCCCACGATCACGGCGCCGATGGCACGCCGGCTTTCGGCCCCCGCGCCGCTGGCGATGGCCAAGGGCACCGCGCCCAAGACGGTGGCGATGGTGGTCATCATCACCGGGCGCAGGCGGGTCACCGCGCCCTCGCGGGCAGCCACCACCAAGGGCTTTCCTTCCTCGCGCAACTGGTTGGCGAATTCCACGATCAGGATGCCGTTCTTGGCCATGATGCCGATCAGCAGGATCATCCCCACCTGGGAAAAGATGTTAACCGTCCCCCCGGTGATCAGCAGCGTCAGCGCCGCCCCCGCCAGGCCCAGGGGCACGGTCAGCATGATGGTCAGGGGCGTGCGAAAGCTTTCGAATTGGGCTGCCAGGACCAGGAAGACGATCAGCAGCGACATCGCAAAGACCGTGGCGATCCCGGCCGAGCTTTCCAGGTAATCCTTGGCCTGCCCTTCCCAGGCCAGGACTGCGCCTGCGGGCATTTCGGCCATCGCATCCTCGACCGCAGCCATGGCGCCGGCCAGATCGGTGCCGGGGCCAATATCGGCCTCCATCTCGACTGAGATCAGGCGGTCATAGCGGTTCACCGCAGGGGCCGTGGCCCCGGTTGCGATGCTGGCGAAGGCCGACAAGGGGATCAGGTCGCCCCGGTCGTTGCGTAGAAAGACCGACAGCATGTCTTGGACGGAGTCGCGATCCTCGGGCGAGGCCTGCAGGATCACCGGATATTGCCGCCCGTCGCTGGTATATTCGCCCACGCTGCGGGAGGCGAACAGCACCTGCAGGGTCTGGGCGATGGTCTCGGCCGACAGGCCCAGATCCTGGGCACGGGTGCGGTCGATGGACAGGTTGGCGCCGGGCTGGTTGGCGGAATAATTCACCTCGACGGAGGCCAGGCGGGGATCGTTTTCCAGCGTGGCCGCCATGTCATTGGCCCAGGCGGCCGTTCGTTCCATGTCGGGGCCGCCCAGCATCCAGCGGATGTTGCCCTGGCCGCTGCCCAGGCCCAGCCCGCCCGCGGCGCGGACAAAGGTCTCAGCCTGGGTGATGCGGGACAGTTGCGGGCGCAACTCCGCGATGACCTGGTCCACGCTGACATCGCGGTTTTTCCAGTCGGCCAGGTTCACGAACAGCAGCGATCGGCGCAATTCGCCCCAGGTGCCGACGATGGTGGTGACGTTGGTGACGATGCCGTCTTCGCGCAAGGGTTCCAGCAGCGCCTCGACCTGGCGGGTGGCGGCGTCGGTATAGGCCAGGTTCGACCCCTGCGGCGCGGTCACGGTGATGCGGATCTGGCCGCGATCCTCGTCGGGGGTCAGCTGGCGGGGCAGGTGCTGGTAAACGGCAAAGGCGCCTGCCATCAGAAAAGCTGTGATGGCCAGGATCGGCACGGGCCGGGCGATCAGCCGGTCCAGCAGTGCACCGTAGCCCCGTTCAAGCCCGCCGATCACTCGGTTCACGCCGCGCGTGAGCCCGTTCGGGCGTTCCTCGCGCGGCATGATCCTGGCAGCCAGAACCGGCGACAGCGTCAGCGCGACCACGGCCGAGACGGCCACCGCCACGGCCAGCACGATGCCGAATTCGGCAAACAGCTTGCCGATCTCGCCTTCCATGAAGCTGACAGGCACGAAGACCGCGATCAGCACGGCGGTGGTGGCGATGACGGCAAAGCTGACCTGGGACGCCCCGTCGCGCGCGGCCTCAAGCCGCGACTTGCCCATGGCGCGGTGCCGCTGGATATTTTCCAGAACCACGATGGCGTCGTCCACCACCAGGCCGATGGCCAGGATCAGCGCAAACAGCGTCAGGATGTTGATGGAAAAGCCCAGGGCCAGCATCGCCAGCCCCGCGCCAAGCGCGGAGATTGGAATGGTCACGACCGGGATCATCGACAGCCGCATCGAGCCCAGGAACAGGAAGATCACCGCGATCACCAGGGCCACGGCCTCGGCGAAGACCTTGACGACCTGCGCGATCGAGCTTTCGATGAAGACCGCCTCATCCGCGGTGATGTCCAGGCTCATGCCGGGGGGCAGGGTCGGGCGGATCCGCTCGATCTCGGCCTTCACGGCGTCGGAGATCGCGACCGTGTTGGCCTGGGCCTGGGGCTGGACCCCCATCCCCAGCGAGATCACCCCGTTGGCGCGGAAGATCGATTCCCGCTGCTCAGGGCCTTCCTCGATCCGCGCGACATCGCCCAAGCGCAGCGGGCGGCCGGTCGCGTTCGGCCTCCCATCGTTGCGGATCACGACTTGGCGAAAGGTGTCGGGGCTGGAAAAGCGGGTCTGCGCCAGCACCTGCAACTGGCGCGCGCCGGTCTCGATCTCGCCGGCAGGCAGTTCGATGTTGTTGGCTTCAAGCGCCGATATGATATCGCCGGTGGTGATGCCATAGGCGGCCATGCGCGACTGGTCCAGCCAGATGCGCATGGCAGGGGATCGCGCGCCGAAGGTGGCGGTATTGGCCACGCCCGGCAGGCGGGCAAAACGGTCTACCAGGAAGCGAGTTGCGTAGTCCGACAACTCCAGCGGCGTCATGTTCGGGCTGGACAGCGACAGGCGCACAACCGGGTCGCCTTCGCTGTCGTTCTTGTCCACGCGGGGACGCTCGGCCTCCTCGGGCAGGCGGCCCACCACGCGTTCGACGGCATTGCGAACGTCATTGGCGGCGGCGTCGATATCGCGACCGGAATCGAAGGTCAGGACCGTGCGCATCCGGCCCCGTTCGGATTCCGTGGCCATCGAGGTGACGCCGCTGACGCCTGCAAGAGCGCCCTCGATCACCGATGCGACCTGGCTGTCCACCACGTCGGGCGCGGCGCCGGTATAATCGACGCGAACGGTGACCTGGGCCGCCTCGACTTGGGGCAATTCGCGCACTGGCAGGCGCGACATGGCGACCGCGCCGATCAGCACGATCAGCAGGTTCAGCACCGTGGCCATCACCGGCCGGCGCAGGGACAGGTCGGGCAGGCTCATCCGCCACCCTCCAACGGTGCGGGGGCGGGGGCGGCTGAAGCGGCATCGACCCGCCGTTCCTGCGGCACGGCCTCGATGGGGGCGCCGTCGGACACGCGGTGCAGGTTCGTCACGATCACCCGCGCGGATGGCGCCAAGCCCGAGACAACCTCGATCAGCCCGTCCTGCTGCTGGCCGGTGTCGATCTCGACCTCGTGGGCGCTGTTGCCATCGGCCACCATGACCAGGACCCTGTCGCCTTCGACCGTCACAGCGTTTTCGGGGATCGCCGGGCGCTGCCGTTCGTCCAGGACCAGCCGGACCTGCAGGAACATGCCGCCGGCAAGGGCGCGGTCGTTATTGGGGATTTCCGCGCGCAGCGCCAGGCTGCGGGTCGCGGCATCGACGCGGCTGTCGATGCGGCTGATCTCGCCCTGGAAAACCCGGCCCGGCCAGGCGGCCGAGGTCAGTTCGACCCGCTGGCCCTGGAGCAGGCGCGGCAGCAGGATTTCTGGCACGCTGAAATCGACCTCGATCACCGACAGGTCGTCCAGGGTGGCAATGGGGGTGGCGGTGTCGATCAACTGGCCTTCCACCAGATCGGTCAGGCCGATGACACCCGCAAAGGGCGCGCGCAGGCTGCGGTCCTCCAGGGCTACAAGGGCGCGGTCGCGTTCGGCCTGGGCACGCAGCAGGGCGGCGCGGGCGGTCTGATAGGCCGCGTCGGACGCGCTGCCCGAACGGTTGAGGGTTTCCTGCCGGTCGAAGGCGGCCTCGGCCTCGGCCAGGGTGGCCTCGGCGGCCTTGAGATCGGCCTGCTCGGCCCGGTCGTCCAGTTCCAGAAGAACGGCGCCCGCCTCGACCCGGTCGCCGGGCTGAAAGGCGATGCGGCTGATGCGGCCGCTGGCATCGGGCAGCAGGTCCACCGCCTGGCGCGCGCGGGCGGTGCCCACTGCGGTTACGGCATCGGCAAAGGTCACCGGCTCGGGCGTGATGGTCTCGACCCGCAGGGGCCCGGCATTGCCCTGGCCCGCCGTTGCTGCCGGTTCCGAAGCCGCCAGCAGCCGTTCGGTCAGATACAGGCCGCCTGCCGCCGCGGCCAGGACCACGACCAATCCCAAGACGGCCTTGACGGCGCGCATGCCTTTCTCCCCTTGGTGATCAGAGATGGGTTGGTGATAGAACACCTTAACATGCCCCAGGGGACAACTGATATCGACGCGCTTGCGGATATGTGAAGTTTGTAAACGAATGTTTCAGACGGCCCGGATCGGTCCCGGATAGGCCGCAATGCGCGCATTCGCAGTCAGCAGCATCATCCCCTCGGCCAAGGCCTGGGCGATCAGGATGCGGTCGAAGGGATCGGCATGCAGTGCAGGCAGCCCAGACACCCCCAGGCAATGACGCCCAGCAATGGGCAGTTCGGTATAATCGTTGGCCAGTAGCCCCGCCTGCAGCACGCCCGGATCCACCCGGAAGTCGGGCCGGTCCAGGGCGCGCTTGATTGCCACCTCCCAGATCGAGGCCGCCGAGAACCACAGACGGTTGCCGGGATCGGCGATCATGGCCGCGGCATCCCGCGACAGCCGGCCGGGCCGGAACGCCGCACACAGCAGCAGATGCGTGTCCAAAAGCAGGTTCATGGGGCGGCATCACCGCCTTCAAACAGGGCGCGGATCGGGTCGCTGCCCATATTGTCGAAATCATCAAGGATGTCGGCTTGGCCGGCCAGAAAGCCCAAGCGGCATGGAGCCTCGGTTTCGATCATGGTTACCTTGACCAGGGGCTTGCCCGCCCGCGCGATCACAAAGGGCTGGCCCCCGCGCGGCGTCCTCGACCAGCCGGGACAGATGGGTTTTGACCTCGTGGATGTTTACGGTCTTCATAACACCCCCTGTTAGTTCAATAGCCTTAGTCTAGTTAGGCAAAACGTCGAGCGCCGTTAAGGGCTTGTCCTACAGCATCGTGACCACAAGGGCCGTTTCCTCTGCATCGAGCAGCGGCTTAGGTAGGCCTGACTCCTTCCGAAAGGCCCTGCCCATGATCCCCCGCCGCCTTGTCCTGACCGGTGCCGCCGCCTGCGGGACGCTTGCCGCCCTGCCGCTGCGCGCAGCTGTTTCCGATCCGGACCGACCGAACCCCATGCCCGAGGAACTGCGCAAGGCGCTTGAACGCGACCCGACTGCGCCGGTCCTGGGCAATCCAGACGGCGACATCACCCTGTCCGTCTTCTTCGACTACAACTGCCCGCATTGCCGCAAGATGGTCGGGCCGATCCAGGCGCTGATCTCCTTGGATACGCAATTGCGGGTGGTTTATCGCGAATGGCCGGTCTTTGGCGAAGGCTCGGATTTCGCGGCGCGTGCTTCTCTTGCCTCGCTGGAGACGGGAAGATACTGGCAGTTCCACAGTGCCCTGATGGCCCTGAACGGACGGGCCGAGGAAGCCAGCGTCATGCGCGCCGCGCGCCGACTGAGCCTGGACGAGGCCGCCCTGCGCCGGGGCATGGAGGCCGAGCCCGTGACGCGCCATATCGGCTTGTCCTTCCAACTGGCCGAGCATATGGGCCTGATGGGCACCCCTACCTTCATCGCCGGCGACGAGGCGGTCTTCGGCGAACAGTCCCGCGCGGATCTGGCCGCGCTTGTGGGGCGCGGGCGCAGGACGCTGGGCCTGGCCTGACGCGGCCTTTCCGTGCCTTTTCTGACGGGGCGCGGGAATAAACCCCTGCTGTCCCCCGTATCTTTTTCAGCCGGTCCCAAGGCCGGGCTTGCAGAAAAAGAACGAGGGACAGCATGAAACGGGCGTTCTGCGCATTCTTTGTGATGGCCGCATTCCTGGTGACGACGCCGGCCGCGGCCAAAGTCGATCCCAGGGGCAAGGACAACGGCCCCCGGATCACCCAGCTTCTTCTGGATAAGTCGGCCCGCAGGCTTTACCTGCTGCAGGGCCGGACGCCGGTCCGGTCCTATGCGGTGGACCTGGGTCCGAACCCCAGGGGGCACAAGCAGCACCGGGGCGACGGCCGCACGCCCGAGGGGCTGTACCACATCACCCATCGCAACCCGAGATCGAGCTTCTTCCTGTCGCTAGGAATTTCCTATCCCAATGCCCAGGACCGGGCGCGGGCCCATGCCCTGGGGCGCGATCCCGGCGGCGACATCTTCATCCACGGCCGCGGCCCGCGGGTCCGGAATCCGCCCCGCGACTGGACCCGCGGCTGCGCCGCCGTCACCGACCGGGAGATGGCCGAGATCTTCGACCTGGTCGCCCCCGGCACGCCGATCTTCATCAAGCCATGAGAAAGGCCGCAGGAACGACCTGCGGCCTGCGGTTCTTCAAGACAATGCCGCTTACCAGCTGGTCAGCACCGAGCCTTCGTATTTCTCGTCGATGAAGGCCTTTACCTCGGCGCTGTGATAGGCCTCGACCAGCTTTCTGGCCCAGTCCTGTTCTTCGTCGCCCTTGCGGACCACGATGATGTTCACATAGGGGCTGTCGGCCTTTTCCATGCCGATCGTGTCGGTGTTGGGGTTCAGGCCCGCGGCAAGCGCATAGTTGGTGTTGATGATGGACGCATCCGTGTCGGCCAGCGACCGGGGCAGTTGCGCGGCATCCAGTTCCAGGAATTCCAGGTTCTTGGGGTTCTCGGTGATGTCCAGGGGCGTGGGCACCAGGCCGGTGCCCTCGGCCAGGGTCAGCAGGCCCAGATCCTGCAGGATCAGCAGGGCGCGGCCGCCATTGGTCGGGTCGTTGGGAATGCCGATCTTGGCCCCCTCGGGCAGGGCGTCCAGGCTTTCCAGCTTGTCGGAATAGATGCCCATGGGCGTGGTGATGGTGGTGCCGATTTCCACCAGTTCAAACCCCCGGTCCTTGATCTGGTTTTCCAGATAGGGGCGGTGCTGGAAGCTGTTGGCCTGGATGTCGCCATCGGCCAGGGCCGTGTTCGGGATCACGTAGTCCGAGAACTCGACCACCTCGATATTCAGGCCCATGGGCTCGGCCACCTTGGCCACCTCTTCCATGATCTCGGCATGTTCGCCGGGCGAGACGCCGACCTTGATGTCCTCGGCCACCGCAGCGGCGGCGGACAGCGCAAGGGCGGAAGTCAGGGTAACAAGACGCAGCATCGGATGGGTTCCTTTCTTGTCTGCGAAGAAAACCTTAGTGGCCCCGGTTGCGGGGCGCACGCTTGTCGAAGCGGGCGGCGATCCATTCGCCGATGCTTTGCACCAGCTGGACCAGCACGATCAGGATCACGACCACGGAAACCATCACCTCGGGCATGAAGCGTTGGTATCCGTATCGGATGCCCAGATCGCCTAGGCCCTCGCCACCCACCGCGCCGACCATGGCGGAATAACCGATCAGGCTGACCACGGCCAGCGTCAGGCCAAGCGTGATGCCCGGCCGGGCCTCGCGCACCAAGACCTTGGTGATGATCTGCATCGGCGTCGCGCCCATGGCGCGAGCGGCCTCGATGAGGCCTGCATCGACCTCGCGGATGGCGTTTTCCACAAGGCGCGCGATGAAAGGGATCGCGGCCAGGGTCAGCGGCACGATGGCCGCGTTGGTGCCAATCGAGGTACCAACGATGGCGCGGGTCAGAGGGATAATCGCCACGACCAGGATAATGAAGGGCACGGACCGCGTGGCATTCACCACCAGCCCCAGCACCTTGTTCAGCCACGGAGACGATAGCAATTCGCCCTGCTGGGACGTGGCCAGGAACACCCCCAGCGGCAGGCCGAAGGCAGTGCCGAGCAAGGTCGAGGCCGCAACCATGTACAAGGTCTGCAGCGTTGCTTCGTAAAGAAGCCACATCAGGTTAGCGGACATGGCCCAGCACCTCGGTCAGAAGCCCGTGTTGTTCCAGATAGGCCCGCGCCTCGGCGCCCCGCGCGGCATCGACGGAAATCAGCAGGTTGCCGAAGGGATGGGGCCCCACCTCCTCGATCGCGCCGGCCAGGATGTTGGAAGCGATGCCCAATTCGGTGGCCAGCTTGGACAGCATGGGATCGGTGGCGTGGGTTCCGGCGAAGGTGACGCGGATCACCTCCTCGGACGGGCCGTCGGGGCGGTGGTCCAGCATTTTTCCGGCGATGAAGGCGGGCAGCGTCAGGCCGGTGACGCCGCCCAGGAAGGACCGCGTGGTCAGATGGGTGGGCCGGGTGAAGATGTCATAGGTCGGCCCGCTTTCCACGATCCGGCCCCCTTCGATCACGGCCATGTGGCTGGCGATGTCGCGGACCACGGCCATTTCATGGGTGATCAGCAGGATCGTCAGGCCCAGCTCGCGGTTGATGTCGGCCAGAAGCCGCAGGACCGTCTGTGTGGTTTCGGGGTCAAGCGCGCTTGTCGCCTCATCCGACAGCAGCACTTTGGGGCTGGTGGCCAGCGCGCGCGCGATGCCCACGCGCTGCTTCTGACCACCCGACAGTTCCGCTGGATAGCGTCCAGCCAGCCCGTCCAGCCCCACCCGCGCGATCAGATCCGCCACCCGCGCCCGGATCGGGTCGGCAGGCGTGCCTGCGATCTCCAGCGGCAGGGCGATGTTGCCCGCCACCGTGCGCGAGGCCAAGAGGTTGAAATGCTGAAAGATCATCCCGACCTCGCGCCGGATGGCGCGCAAGGCGGCGCCCCCCGCGCGGCCCACGTCGTGACCCGCGACGGTGACGGTGCCGGCGGTCGGGCGTTCCAGCCCGTTGACCATGCGCAGCAGCGTCGATTTACCCGCCCCAGATCGGCCGATGATGCCGCAGATGGCGCCCGGCTCGACCTGCAGCGTCACGTCCTGCAAGGCCGCGATCCACGCGCCGCCAGGCCCGTCAAAGGCCTTTCCAACCCCCTCAAAACTGATCGCCGCACCTGCGGCCGTCATGCCGGTCATGCGTTTTGTCCTTGCCCGGTTGTCCGCCTTGGGGCGGGTTGCCCCAATCGGAGCTGGGACGCAAGCCGTGGTCTTTAACCGATGGCCTTGGGGGCTTCCATTGGCTAAGTTGAAAGGGTGTTGTTGCAGGTTTCTTTCCGATGACAGTCTCGTTTTCCAAAGATCATTGGGCCGCACCCTATCAGGCCTATCTGGACCAGCAGTATTTCCTGTCCCTGAACGGCCTGCGCTTTCTGTGCATCGTCGCGGTTCTCTGGCATCACGCCCCTGGAAACGGGCAGGTCAATTCGGTCCAGCTTCTGGAACGTGGCTTTGTCGGCGTTGACTTCTTCTTTGTCCTCAGCGGTTTCCTGATCACGACCCTGCTTTTGCGCGAAGAGCGCCGAAAAGGTGCGATTTCCCTTGCAGGCTTCTATCGGCGACGGGCCTTGCGGATCCTGCCCGCCTATCTTCTACTGGTCACCGCGGTCTCGGTCTACTGGATCGGCGTGAAGGGCCAAACAGAGCTGCTAGGCCTCGTGCCTTATTATTACGTCTTCCTGGCCAATTTCCTAAAATCCGACATTCCCCTTTTGTCGATCACGTGGTCGCTGTCGGTCGAGGAGCAATATTACCTGCTTTGGCCTGCCCTGCTGATCCTGCTTCCGGCCGCCACTCGGCTGCGGGCGGCTGTCCTGTCGGGTCTTGTCGTCCTGTGCCTGCTGGCCATGCTGGGATTGGGCGAACGGCTGGATCTGCCGCGCCTTGAAACGTCGCAGGCCATCTTTGTCTGGCCCAGCATGTCCTATGCCGCGATCCTGTCCGGATCGCTTGTGGCGGTCCTGCTGAACCACCCAACGGGCTTCCGCTGCCTGTGGCGGCTCTGTGGCTGGAACGGCGCCCCAGTGGTCCTGTTTGCTATGCTTCTGCTGTATCTGCACCTGACGCCAGAATCGCTTCTGGGCTGGCCTGCCCTGGGCATGGACATGCTGATGGCGCTGTGCCTTACATCGCTTGTCATGCGCGAGGATCATGCGCTGCGGCCGGTTCTGACATTTGCCCCAGTGGCCCGCGTCGGCGAGATCAGCTACGGCCTTTACCTGTATCACCTGATCGGCCTGCACATTGCGAACGAACTGGCTTTCTTTGGCGGTCTTGCCGGACCGCAGGCCAAATGGGCCGTGACCCTGGTTTATCCTCTCATCTCCATTGCCATCGCAGAAGCAAGCTTCCGCAGCTTCGAGCGGTATTTCCTGACCCTGCGCGTCAAGCCTGCCCTCCGGAAAGGCCAGCCGGCCACAAGTCGCTAGACCACCCTTACGGCGTGTTCGAGGCTTGCTGGTGTTCCTGGAGGATCCGCCTGCGGGCCAGGCGTGCCTTATGCATCTGGCAAAAGGCGCGAATGGCCAGAACCACCGGCATTCCCAGCAGCAGGCCGGACCAGCCGCCCACGAAGTAGCCCAGGACGACCTGCCAGAAGGATGCATCCTGCAGCCACATCGTCACCGCCCCCGCGACCGAGCCGGCCAGGATCAAGGCAAGCGCCAGGATGATCATGACGCGACACCGAATAAGAAAAGGGTCGTGGCCTGTGCGGGTAGGGCCATTGGCGAAGGCACCTTCTGGTCTGCTTTGATTGCTTTAATCACCTAAAGGTAGAGTTTCCAAGAAATATTCAATCACTCGGTTCCACCGTAATTCGCCTTTTGCGGCCAGTCTGGCGACAGGAATTAGCGAAAGGTGAAGACGGTTGTCCCGGCGGTGAAATCGTACCGGAAGTGGCGCAACCCTTGATTGAAAAACAACCGGAGATTTTTTCTAACACTACGTTTTCCAATACCCGCGACTACCTGGAAAGCCGGCTGCGCGGAGAAGGTCCGGGCTCCGCGGTGCCCCTGTGGCGGGCGGTCGCGGCGATGCTGGTCACCGCCGCGCTGTTCGCGGCGCTTCACAACCGCTGGGCCGAGGCTTTCGTGGCGGGCTTGGCCTTTTCGCTGCTGGCCCGCCGCAGCGGCCAGATCGCCGATGCCGTCGCCGCTCATGCCTTGGCCAACCCGATCGTCTTCGCCATGGCCGCAGCCACCGGCAACTTGGCGGTCATTTGATTGAAACCTGCCCCAGCAATTGCTATCTAGCCAGATAGCTAGACAGGTAACGTCCATGTGGACGCTTCAGGATGCCAAGAACCGTTTTTCCGCCGTGGTCGACGCGGCCTTGGCGGGCCAGCCGCAACAGGTGACACGGCGGGGCAAGCCGGCCGTGGTCGTGCTGTCAGCCGCCGATTACGACCGGATGCGGCAGGCGGCCCAGGACCGGCGCGGCAGCTTCCTGCAGCACCTGCTGAATTTTCTGGGGGGGCTGGAGGATGATCCGGCCCCCCTTTCACGGCCCCAGGCCCGGCCGCGCGATGTCGATTTCTGAATGATGATCCTGGACACGAACGTGATCTCGGCCCTGCGCCGTCCGGATCGCAGCCCCCGCGTCGTGGCTTTTCTGGCCGCCCAGCCCGAGGACAGCCTGTTCCTGTCGGTCATCACATTGGGGGAAATCGAGCGCAGCATTATCCACCAGAAAAGCCGCAATTCGGATTTCGCGGCCGACCTGCGCGATTGGGCCAACCGCACCCAGGCATTGTTCCAGGATCGCCTGCTGTCCTTCGGCGCGGCCGAGGCGCGGATCTGGGGGGCGCTGTCGGCCCGGATCGGGCATGACGGGGCGGATCTGCAGGTCGCGGCGACCGCCTTGTCCCACGACGGGACGGTCGTCACCGGCAATGTGTCGGACTTCCGCCCCACAGGCTGCCGGATCCTGGACCCCTTCGCCTGAGGATCAGGGCAGGAAGTTGAAGCTGCGGTTCACGCCGACATAGATCCGTTCCTCGTCGTCGCGCACGCCGTCGCTGTCCTTGCTGCGGATGATGCTGGCACCCGCGACCAGCGAGAAGTCGTTGGGCAGCGCGCGGTTGTAGTCCAGGCCGAAGGACACGGATCGCGCATCCTCGCGGTCGCCGGTTTGCACTTGGCTTTCGCGATAGCGGATATTGGTGCCGATGCTGGACACTTCGGACAACTGGCGGCTGTAGCTGGCGGTGATGTCGGTGTTCAGCGCCTCGTCCCCGTCATCATCCGTGGCCGCCGCTTGGCGCAGCGAGGCTTGGAACTGCGACAGCCGGTTCAGCTGCTGGCTGTAGGCGATCTGGAAGATCGGGTCGTAATTGCCCTGAAAGCGCGTCACGCCGACCTGGCCGGACAGGTTGTAGCCCCGCATCTCCAAAGTGCGACCGATGTTGAAATTCTCGCGGCGGCCTTTGGTCCCCGGTTCAGATCCGAAGGACAGCGACCAGTCCCCCAGGGGCCGCGACCGGGTCAGGCCCAGCCGGACCGAAGGGCCTTCCGCCCGTTCAAGCGTTCCGTCATCTTCCTGGCGGCGGATATTGCTGCGGGCCAGTTCGACATCCAGGTTGGTCAGCTTGTCCACCTGTAGCGAGGCGCCGACGCCATAGCGGTCAGAGCGGCTGTCGGTGTCGTTGTCGCCATCAGTGCGGCTGGCTTGGGCCAAGACGCGGGCGCGGATCAGCGGCGTCGGCTCCAGGTAAAAGGTGACGTTGGCGCTACGGGTTTCGCTGTCGTTGAGGTCGGGATCGCTAGTGTCGGTATAATCGCGGCGCAGCCAGGACAGGCCGAATTCGCCGCCCAGCTTGGCCTCGCGGCCGAAGACATAGGTCAGCCGGGCGTCTGTCTGGGCCACCCGCCCCCTGTCCAGGGTGACGAATTCGTTGCTGAGATTGTCGAACAGGACTTCCTCGTCCAGGTCGTTCTCGCGATAGCCCAGTTCGGCCTCGATGGCGGAATTGCGGGCGCCGCGGCGGAACAGCATCCGTGCCTGCGGATCGCCCAGGGCAAAGGTCTTGTCCTCCTCAGGGTCATTCAGGCGAAAGGGCGCGGACAGCGAAAACTGCAGCGTCTGGACACGGGTGCCGGTGCGCAGGTTGATGTCCAGAGGCGTGATGCCGATCAGGTCGCCATCCTCGACCGCGATCTGCTGGCCGATGGTCAGCCGCGCCTCGGGGGCCGAAGGGTCGGTTTCCTGGGCAAGGCCGGCCAGCGGCAGCAGGGCCGCCAGAAGCCCCGCCAGCCCTGCCGTCGCGCAGCGGTGCCGCATTGCTGCCCTCACTCGAACAGGCCGCGCTCGGGAACGATGATCACGTCGCCTTCGGCCAGGACGGGATCCTGGTTCATGCCGGCGCCGCGCATGATCGCGGCATAGTTCACGGTGATCACCTGGCCCGGCATCGAGACGCGGCGCAACTGGATGCGCTTGGTGGCGGCAAAGGGCGTCAGCCCCCCGGCCTGGGACAGGGCCTGCAGGAAGGTGGTTCCCGGCAGCACGGCCTTGGGTCCGGGCGCGCTCGCCTCGCCCATGATGTAGATGTTGACCACGGCTTCTTCGGTTTCGGTGGGCACCACAGGCTCAATCAGGGGGGTGGCGGTCACAAAGACGGTGGGGGGCGACGCCAGCACGCCGGCCAGCGACTGGCTGATCTGGCTGCCCACGGCCGTCGGGGACTGGCCCGCGACCCGGATACTGCCGGCATAGGGAAAGTCGATGGTGCCGCCCGGCAGCACCACCAGCGTCCGGTTCAGCGATTCGTCTTCCAGCACCTCGATCGTCAGGCGGTCGCCCGACTGGATGCGGTATTCCTGCGCCGAAGCGCCTTGGGTGAAGGCCAGCGGCAAGGCCAGCAGGATCGCCAGCATGAAACGCAGCAGGATGGTCATGGATCAGTCCCTTTGTCTGTTTCCCGTCCGGTCAGGCCTTTGGCCGCTTTGTCCATTCGGGATCACTTGTTACCACAATGCCATGGGCAGGAGGTGAAGGAGGAGAAAAAATTCCCTCCTGTCACCACAGGATCACAGGCTTGCCGGAGGGGTTCAAGGTGGCGGTTAGGTTAGTTGTTCACCTGTTCCGCCACGGGTGCGGCGGCCTGGTCCCCCGATGACCCATCTTGGGTGGTCCCGCCCTGCCCGACCTCCTGGGGTGCGGCGGGGGCGTTCAGCCGGGCCAGGGTTTCGCGCGCAGCAGTGATCGAGGGGCCGTCCTGGCCTTCGAGCAGCATGTCCAGCCCCTTCTGCAGCTGCGCCTTCGCGGTTTCGGTCTTGCCCACCGCGGCCTGGACCACGCCCAGGTGCAGCTGCACGATGGGATCCTCGGCCAGACCCGCCGCCGCGCCCTCCAGATAGGGCAGCGCGGCCTGGCTGTCGCCGTTCAGGTGCTGGATCCAGCCATAGGTGTCCATGAAGGCGGGCACCTGGGTGTCCTTCAGCCGCCGCGCCACGGCCGAGGCCCGCGTCACCGCCTGGGGATCCGCGGATTTCCAGGTCGCCAGAAGGCTGGCCAGGTTGTTCGCGATCACCACCGAGGACGAGTTCTGCGCGTAAAGCCGTTCATAGATCGCGATGGCGCCATCGATGTCGCCCTTGCGCTCGACAAGGCCCGCCTTGCTCCACAACAGGTCGGGATGGTCGGGAAGGGCCGCCAAGGCCCGGTCGGTCAGCGCCAGGGCGCTATCCAGATCCCCTTCCTGCGAGGCCAGGCGGATCAGCGCCAGATGCGGGGGCAGGTCGTCCGGCTGTTCGTCGATCAGCCCTTGGAAGGTGCCCCGCGCGCCGGGCAAGTCATTGTTGGCGGTCTGGGCAATCGCCAAAACCATCCGCGCTGCGCGGCTGTCGGGCTGTGCGGCGACCATGTTCTGCGCCGTCGAAAGCGCGGCGGCCGCCTGGCCGGTGGCCAGCTGGGCGCGGACCAGGCTGATGCGGGCGCCGATTCCGGCATTGGCGGCATTGGCCTGTTCCTCGAGGTAGTCAAGCGCGGCCTGCTCGCCTTCCTCGTTGGCCAAGCGGTTCAAGTCCAGGCTTTCAGCCGCGGCAATGGCCTGGTCCGTGCCGATCTCGCGCAGGCGGTCGATCACGCCCTCGGCTCGCGGCAGGTCGGGCATGGACAGGTAGACCTGTCCAAGCGCCGTCAGCAGATCTAGGTTTTCCGGGGCCCGGCGCAAGGCGGGCAGGATTGCATCCTCGGCCGGGCGCCAGCGTTCCTCGGAAGCCAGGCGGGCTGTCAGGCGCAGCGTCTCGACCGGCGCGTTTCCAGAGGCGGCGGCGGCCTGCGACAGGTAATCGCGCGCCAGATCCGGCTCGCCCGCGCGGTCATAGGCGTCGGCCATTAGGCTCATCGCCTCGCTGTCCTCGGGCGCCTGATCCAGAACAGATCGCAGGCCCAGCACCGCATCGTCGACCCGGTCCTCCTGGATATCCCAGGCAGCCTTCAGCTTCAGCCCGCCGGGATGAGCCGCGTTCTGGGCTAGGACCTCGTCGACCTGCTGCCGGGCCGCGGCCTGATCGCCGGTTTCCACCAGCATCCGCGCCAGCTGGATCTTGACGTTCAGCGAGGTTTCCGAAGGCTCCGTCACCCCTTCCAGGACCGACCGGATCTCGGCGATGGCCTCGGCTGTCTTGCCGTCCTGGAAGTCGAAGCCTGCGCGCAGCGTGCGGAACAGCAGAGGATCGCCGCCTTCGGCGATGATGCGGTCCAGTTCGGCGCGGGCCGCTTCGGAGCCACGCTGCATTTCGACAAAGCGGACCAGATCCGCGCGGGGGGCCGGGTCGTCGGCGGGCGCCTTGCCGGCCAGTTCACGCAGAAAGGCCTCGGCCTTGTCGGGCTGGCCTTCCCCCATGTAGAAGCGGACCAGATCCGCCTTGGCCTCGGGATTTTCGGGAAACTTGTCCACGGTCAGACGCAGATGCGCCTCGATCGCGGGCTTGTCGTCCCGTTCCACCAGAAGCGCGAGGCGCTGCAGATAGCGTTGCGGATTGGTTGGCTGCAGTTCCATAAGCCGGGCGGTCAGCCGGTCTGCCTGATCCAGGTCGTCTGCCTGGGCGGCCCGGTCCAGCAGGACCCCCATCAGCATCTGGTCGTCGGGGCGGCCTTCGGCAAGCCTGGCGGCCTCTTCCCCCAGCCGTCCGCGCTCGGCGCTGTTCCCGGCCTCCGCGGCATCGTGATAGCGGCGGATCAGATCCAGCACCTGAACCTCGGGATCCTGGGGGCCGATCTCGGCTGCGCGGGTGGCGTGGCGAACGAATTCCTCGCGCTGCTGGCCCGCGAAGGCCAGACGGGCAAGAGCGATCCGGGTCGCCAGATCGTCGGGATACTGCTCGGCCAGGCGCAGATACTGGCTATAGGCCTGTGCCACGTCACCGCGGTCCTGAAAGGTTTCGGCCAGGGCCTTGCGGGCCTCGTAATGGGTGCCCTCGATGTCGAAGACATTGCGGAACTGCACGATGGCGCGGTCCGTGTCCCCCTGTTCCAGCAGTTCCAGGCCGGACTGGTAATATTCGTCGGCCCTTTCGGCCGAGGTCTTGCAGCCTGCAAGCGAGAAACCCAGCCCAAGGGCCAGCGTGGTGGACAAAAGAAGACGAATGCCCCGCCGGGAGGCAGTGGGGCTGGAAATGGCTTCGGCAATCATGATCGAAAACGTCTCGTCGCTTTGGGCGCGGCAGGCGCCGTTCTGGCCCCTGCAACGGAATGACGCGGCCTCAGTAACCTGTGCCGCGCAGAACCACCATCACGGTCCGGACCAGGATCTTCAGATCCAGCCAACCCGAAAGGTCGCGATGATATTCCTCATCATAGCGTACTCTTGCGACGAATTCCGATTCATTTCTTGCCGAGATCTGCCACAATCCCGTAATTCCCGGCCGCAACCGATAATAGGACCGCCCGCGATACATGTGCCGCTGATCGACCATCATCGGCCGCGGCCCAACCAGCGACATGGTGCCGTTCAACACGTTCAGAAGCTGCGGAAGCTCATCCATCGAAGTTTTCCGAAGCAGCCGGCCAAGCCGGGTGACGCGGGGATCCTTTTTCAGCTTCTGGGTGCTGTCCCACTGGCTGCGCGCCTCGGGGTCGCTTTCAAGATGCGCCTTGAGGTGGCGTTCGGCATCCACCACCATGCTGCGCAGCTTCCAGATGCGGAACACCCGGCCGTTCCGGCCCAGGCGTTTTTGCACGAAGAAGGGATTGTTGCCGTCGCAGGCCACCAAAAACGCCATCAGCAGGATCAGCGGGAGGGTGACCGGAGCGGTCAGCAGGACCAGCAGGGTCTCGATCACGCGCTTTGCGCCATTTCGATAAAGACCGCGTTCCTCGGCGACTTCGGGCAAAGCCATGTCCGGCAGAACCAGACTGGGCTTGAAATCGGTCATCCGCGTGTTGATCGTCAAAATTCCCTCCATCGAGGAAACACCATGAAACAAAATTTGGCGAAGGAGCCAGAGCCCCGGGCCGTCAGCAGATACAGTCCTGTCCGGAAACCCTCTGAACAAGACAAGGCAAGGCTACCATGCGCCGGAAGCAAGCTGAATGTTCAGATTGAAGATTTACTAAAATTTTATCCTTTTGGGGCATTTGCCTTGTGCCGAGGCAGGGCAAATTCTGGCTAAGGAATAGTTTTTCCCGGTCCAAACAATCCGAAGTAGAAAAATGGCCAAGGACATGTCGCATGGCCTGTCCGACTCACCGGCTTTTATCCTCTCTTTTAGGCAGTTGCTGCGGCGCGACCGGGCGTCAGGCTGGCATAACGGCGTTCGGGGGCGTATAGCCATTCTGCAGGGATCTTTCCGGAGTGCGTACCGCTTGAGCCAGTTCTATCTTGACCATTATGGCTTTTCGGTTCGCCCCTTCTCGATCCTGCCGGATCCTGGGATGCTGTTCTGGTCGGATCGCCACAAGAAGGCCTTTGCCGTTCTCGAATACGGGCTGATGACCCGCGCGCCCCTGACCGTCGTCACCGGCGAGGTGGGGGCGGGCAAGACCACGCTGATCCAAGCGCTGTTGCGCCGTGTGGATCCCGACACGCGGATCGGGCTGATCTCAAACGCGCGGGGCGACCGGGGCGATTTGCTGCGATGGATCCTCAACGCCTTTGACATCGCCACGCCGGCCGGGTCCGACTATGTGGGGATGTTCCAGACCTTCCAGGACTTCGTGCTGTCGGAATATGGCGCGGGCCGGCTGGTCGTCCTGATCTTCGACGAGGCGCAGAACCTGGGGGCCGACACCCTGGAAGAACTGCGGATGCTGACCAACATCAATTCCGGCACGGACGAGTTGTTGCAGCTGATCCTGCTGGGTCAGCCCGAGCTGCGCGAGATCATCACCCGGCCTGAGCTGCGCCAGTTTGCACAACGCGTCAGCGCCACCTTCCACCTGGGCAGCTTCGATCCCGATACCACCGCCGCCTATATCCGCCACCGGCTGCAGAAGGCTGGCGGCCGGGGGGACGAGATCGACGCCCCCGCCGCGGCCCGCATCCATGCCGAGGCGCGTGGCGTGCCGCGCATGATCAACAAGATCGCCGACTTGGCCCTGGTCTATGGCGCGGCGGCCGACCGGCAGTCCGTCGGGGCCGACATCGTCGACGAACTGATCCGCGACGGGCTGATCCTGACGGCGGCCCCCGAACCAACCCTGCCCGAACGGCCCGCGCGGCTTGTTCTGGCCCATGAACAAGAGGTCAAGCGGGACGCGACATGATCGACTTGCGGTTCTACTGGTCCCTTCTGATGCGGCGCCTGCCGGTGATGCTGGCGCTTTTCATCATCTGCTCGGTCTTCGGCGCGGTCTGGGCGATCCGCGCGCCTTCGACCTATTCCACCTCGGCCCGGCTGCTGGTGGAAAACCCGCGCATTCTGGAAAGTCGCGACACTAGTGCCGACTCTGCCAATGAGATGCTGCAGGTGATCGAACAGCAGCTTCTGACCCGAGCCAACTTGATCGACGTGGCCAACAAGCTCCATGTCTTTGGTCAGGACAGCACGCTAAGCGTCGACGAAAAGCTAGACGAGATGCGCGCAAACACTCGCATCACCCGGACCGGAGGGCGGGACGAGGCGACGATGATGCTGGTCAGCTTCACCTCGAAGAACCCACGCACGGCCGCTGCCGTGGTCACCGAATTTACAACACTGATCCTAGGTACCAACACTCGCAACCGCGTGGGCTTGGCCGAGAACCGCTTGGCCTTCTTCCAGCAAGAAGTTGACCGGCTCGGCCAGGATCTGGACGCGCAGAACGCCCGGATCCTGCAATTCAAGCGGGAAAATTCGGCCGCGCTGCCGGAGAACCTGCAATACCGCCAAGACCGCCAATCTTTGCTTCAGGAACGGGTAGCCCGGCTGGAAAGCGACCTCGCCGTGTTGCAGGCGCAACGCTCAGAAATGGTGCGGCTGTTCGAACAGACCGGTAACCTGCCCGCGAATGCCACGCCTCAGTCCCCCGAGGAACAGCAGCTTAGCGGCCTGCGGGCCGAGCTGAACAGCGTTCTGGGCGTCTATGCCGAGGACAGTCCCCGTGTCCGCGCGCTGAAAAACCGCATTGCCAATGCCGAAAGCGCTGTTCAGGCGCAGGGGATGACCGCTAAGACCGGCAATACCGGCAATTCGCTTCTGGACATAAACCTGTCCCAGATCGACAGCCGAGTCACCATGCTAGAAAATGACCGCGCGCAGGCTGGCCAAGAGCTGGAAGATCTGTCTGCCTCAATCAGCGCCACGGCAGCCAATGCCATCGCGCTTGGCGCCCTAGAACGGGACCAGCAGAACATCCAGGCCCGCTACAATGCGGCAGTGGCCAGCTTGGACCAGGCCCGTCAGGTTGAACGGGTCGAAACCTCGGCACAAGGCCAGCGCATCAGCGTCATCGAAGCCGCCAGCGTTCCTAGCCAGCCGTCGGGCCCAAACCGCAAGAAGATAGCGTTGGCGGGAATTGCCCTGGGCCTAGGGCTAGCTGGTGGCTTCTTTGTCCTCATGGAGTTTCTAAACAATACCATCCGTCGGCCGGCAGAACTGCAATCCCGCTTCCAGATCATGCCCCTTGCCGTGATACCCTTTATCGAAGGAAAGCGGGAGCGTCGACATCGCCAAGCTGTCCGGCTAGCCGCGATCCTTGCAGTGGTGGTCATCATACCGCTGGGCCTATGGGCACTGCATACACAATACATGCCGCTGGATATCCTGGCGCAGAAGATCGTCAACCGCTTGGGCTTGGGCTGAAGCAAAGGAAAATCCGGTCATGGAAAAGCTGCAAGCCGCCATTGAAATCGCCCGACAGAAGCGCGAGGCCGAACGCGGGGCGCCCCTGTCCTCTACCTCGTCTTCCGGAGATGCCGCAATCTTCGCGCCGGTGCCCGATACCGCCGCCCGATGGCAGGCGCTCCCGGAAGTCGACTTGGATCACACCGCCCTGATCCGGTCACGGATCCTGTCGCAAAGCGCGTCCCAAGAATCCACTCCCTTCGACGTGCTGCGAACGAAGATCCTGTACCAGATGCGCCAGAATGGTTGGTGCAGACTGGCAATCACATCCCCTTTGTCCAAATCCGGAAAGTCTACAACGGCCGTAAACCTTGCCCTGGCGCTTGGCCGCCAGCCGGAACTGCGTTCGATTTTGTTCGACTTCGACCTGCGCGCGCCCTCGGTAGCCGAAAAGTTGGGCTTGCCGCAACCGCCTTCGATCGCACCCTTGCTGCGCGGAGATCGCGACTTTGCCGAACATGCGCGGCGGATCGGCCCCAATCTGTCTTTGACTTTGTCAGGCGAGGCGGAAACAGACCCAACCCGGCTGCTGATGGCCGACACCACCCGCGACACCCTGACCCGGATTCAGGCCGATTACGAGCCCGACATCATGATCTTCGATCTTCCCTCGATTCTGATCGGTGATGATGCCCGTGCCTTCCTGCAGCATGTTGACTGCGCTCTGATCCTGGCCCGCGCCGACCAGACGCGCTATGGCGATTTCGACAGCTGCGAACGCGAGGTCGGAGAATATACCAATGTTCTAGGTGTGGTGCTGAACGGATACCGACACGGCGACGGAATGGCCGATGCCGAGGGCGGCATCTGAGAAGGCCGGGCGATGAGACATTCCCAGCAGGATGGATTACTTATATTCGATCAGCTCCGTCTGCTGGCCAAATAGGCGCTTCAGCCTATATTCAAGCACACCAAGTGCCTCGGGGAGCTTACCCAAGGTAGTAAAGACCGCCCGCAGCAGATTGCCATCGCGGCGCCACAGTCGGAGAACCTGAAGCGGCCAAGCCAGAAGAAGCGCCAGCAACATTGGATGGACAAAGATCGTCCCAAGAATCGCGGCCAGCGGTATGCCCAAGCCCCAGACCAGGGCGCGGCGGGTTTGCACAATATTGTGGCGTTCCGGCGCCCGCCCGTGCAGGGCTGCGCCTAGGGCATAGGAATAGCCCGCCCGCCGGGTCCGCCGCCACCATTGTCCAAAGCGATGCATAGCCGCATCGTGGCGCGCCATCTCGGCGTCTAGGCGCCAGATATACCAGCCCGCCCGGCGGAGGCGCAGGCACAGTTCGGGCTCCTCGCCCGCAATCAGGGCGGGATTAAAGCCATCGGCTTCGTGCAAGGCCTCAGCTCTGATTAGGGCAATGCCGCCGCAAGCCTCGACCTGCCCAACCGGGGTGTTCCATTCGTAGTCAATCAGCCGGTTGTACAGAGACGCGTCGGGCGCGATTTCGCGCAGCCGGCCGCAAGTTACCGCGGCCTGCGGGTTTTCAGCCATAAACCGGGACGCCAAAGGTAGCCAGCCGGGATCCAGGATGCAATCGCCGTCAATGAACTGGATATAGTCCGCGGGAGGTCCTACCAAGGCGGCAATCCCTGCATTGCGCGCCCGTGCTGCCGTAAAGGGCCGGGACATGTCCAGCGGCACCACTGTCACGCCCCGCGCGTGGGCTTGGGCAACGCTGTCGTCGGTTGACCCAGAATCAACATAGACGATTTGCCGGAAGTCAGCTACCAGCAAGCTGTCCAGGCAGCGGACTAACCGCTGTCCCTCGTTGCGGCCGATAGCCACGGCATCGATCACAGACATACCATCATCCCTCTCGTAAGGCAGACGTTTGGGCCGGATGACGGCGTGTCTGCCGAGTATAGGCGCTCCGATGCCCCGGTTCCGCCGGGCCGAGCTGTCCTACTGTGTCAGTAATGCGCCCCAGTTCCAGTCGTCCTGCTAGTGCCCCCGCCAGAAGCCATGTCACAGGGGTCAGGGTCGCATTCGGGATCAGGTCGATCATGTTAGCTGTCAAAGCCAGCGTCAGCCCGGCCGTCTCGGGGGTCAATGCCAGTTGCTTCCAACGCATCCCCAGGAAGATCATCGGAAGCAGCAGCAATCCGAACTGGGCCAGGTACCCGACCCAGCCTTGAGTGCCGATGACGATCACCCAGTAACCATCAGTGACGCTGAGATCCTCGCCCTCGGAGTCAAAGACCCGATTGCGCCCCCAGCCCCCCCAACCGAAAACCGGGCGGTCATTGGCCTTGTCCAGCAGTATGTCCTCGTTGTCGAAGCGATAGCGTAGGGAAGCCGCTCGATCTGGATCGACACCCTCGGCTAGGATCAGCGCGGTGTCGGTAGGCACCATATCCGCACCCCGCAGCATCGGAAAGACCAACAGCGTCGCAGCCAAGGCCGAGGCGCCGATGACCTGAAGGCGGACCGGCAGAAATACGATAATCGCCCCCAGCAACAGCCCGATTCCTAAGGCACCCACCCCTTTGGAAAGGACCAACGTCATGAACAGCCAGCTCGAGGCCACAAGCCAGCGCATCCTGTCCTTGCCTGAACTGCTACGCCATAAGGCCAAGGATGCTAGAAGCGATCCGCAAAAGAAGATCGCCAGCCACAGCCCGTGGTGAAGGAACACCACAGGGCGAAAGCCACCGGCGCGGAGGTGCTGGCGCCAGTCATGGGGAAAATAGCCATAGATGTCGCGGCTGAGCTGGGGCGAAAAGCGCACCTCGTACAGCGCAGGCAGAGAATAAAGCAACCCTGCGACCACCAGCCCGATCAGCAGAGTTCTTTGAGCAACTGGATGGGCCAAGTACTTCCGCGCTAAGAGAAACGGCAGAAGGGTGAACAAGGTGATGCCCAGGAAGGACGCTGCATCATAGGGCCGCAGGGCGGGTAGGATTATCGGCCCGTATCGCAGCGTGTCGCCATTCGTCAGGATAGTAGCCACCGCGCCCGCCAGCATCATGACCAATAGGATCCGCAACATACGGCTGCGCGGCCACAGGCCCGGCAGCACCATGCCCGGCGCAAGGGCCTTGTGCGGCATCGGTCTTGCCAACGTTGCGGCAGCCAGGACTGCCGCAAGGGCCGGAATGGAGTCCTTGTCCAGGCTGGGAACCGCCGGAAGCTCGATCGAGAAATTCCGGGGCAGCAGCAGATAGGCTCCTACGATCGCCGCCGTTACCGCCGCCGCAGGGGGCCGGCTGGCGAAAAGCCAGAACACCACAACAGGCCAGGAGAGGACAGCAATCATCGAGATCATGGCTGCTTCCTGCCACAACCCGGCCGGCGAGGCCACGGGGATCTGCGCCAGACCTGCAGGCGAAGATCCGGGGACAGCCCCCTGGCTGAGCTAGAAATTATTCTCGCGCAACCCTCTGGTAATATTGGATTCAATTCCAAGTTGATGAATCTTCAGGAACATTCACCCAGACAAGCTTGACGGAAATAGACATGCTTTCGAACGGCAGCCCAATTGCAACAGGCACGAGGATGCTGGCATGGCTGCCTGAGCGCCAAGGCAGCCAAAGGAAGAGTGATGCGTCTTTATTATTCCGTGTCATCGTCGGGAAACTTCGGCGACGATATGAACGAATGGTTTTGGGATGAAATGCTAACCGGCTGGCGGGAAGCTGAGCCAGATGTCACCATGTTCGGCATCGGCACCATCCTGGGACAGAAGATCCTGGCGGATCACCGGCGCGTTCTGGTCTGCGGCAGTGGGGCGGGCTATGGCGCCCTGGACGGGATCGATCATGGCAAGGTCGATGTGGCCTGGGTGCGGGGACCCCGCACAGCAGCGATGATCGGCCTGGACCGCCAGCTTGCGATCACCGATCCAGCCTGCATGGTCACGACAATGCCCGGCTTTTCGGACCTGCCCCGGGGATCGGGCGGGACGATCTTCATCCCGCATCGCTCAACGGCGCGTCTGGAGCTGGATTGGAAGACGATCGGGCATCATGCCGGGCTGCGCGTAGTCCTGCCCTCAAACGAAGCTCGTGATGTCATTGCCGAAATCGGCAGCGCAGGGCTGGTCGTCACGGAATCTATGCACGGAGCCATTTTCGCCGATGCCTTCCGGGTTCCATGGATACCGATAAGAATATCAAACGAATTCAACGATTTCAAATGGCATGACTGGGCCGACAGTGTTGAAGTCCAGATGCAGGTCCAGGAAGCCCTGGCCTTGCCCCGGAAGCTGTGGTTCCTGCTGAGGGATGCCAAGGCCAGGCTGGCTGCCGGCAAGGCGATCAAAGCGTCTTCTCCTCCAGACGCCGTTCCCGCGCGGCAGGCGGGCTCGGTGCCGGCTGACCTTGGTGATGCCGGAAGGCGGCGGGTCAAGACAATGGCCAAGGCTCTTGCCCCTGTGCTGGAACTTGCCATCGGGCGCGATCTGAAACGGGTCAGCCGAACATCCCCCTGTCTGAGCCGGGAAGGTGTCGTGGCCAACCGGATCGACCGGATCCGCGACCAGCTGGACCTTGTTCAGCGTCGGATCGACAGGAATTTGGGCAAGATCTGAGCGAAACGATCAGGGCGAAAGCGAAGGCGGCTGCCAATTTCCGGCACGATCCGCTTCGATCTCGGCCACGGCGCGGGCCTTGCCGACGGTCAGCGCGCGGCGCTGATAGGCGCGAATGAAGCGGCGCAGATCGTCATCCCCATGCTGCCGTTCACGGCGCAGCCAGGCCCCCAGGAATCCCTGGATGGTGGCCAGGCCGCCAAGCACATAGGGGGGATGGGCCATCCGGTAAAGCCCGGTAGCCAAGAAATACAAAGGATCCGAACCCATGTAATATTGGCCGAACCCGTGCCTCCGCCGTCCCGTGAAGACGCTTTTCTGCGACGATCCCATCGGCCGCAGATGTTCGAAGCGCAGGTCGTCGTCGTTCCAGCTGACTGCGATCCAACCCAGCTGGCGGGCCTTGTGGCAGTCGATCGCGTCCCACATCACCTCGCGGACGAAACCGCCGATCTGGGCAAAGCATTCGCGACGATAGAACTTGGTCATGCCGACCGACATCTCGTCGCCGCATTTTTCCGATATCCAGCTGCCGGCTGCATTGCGGAACCAGGGCTTGCCCGAACAGGTGCCGATGCGGGGATTTTCCTCCATCCGCGCCATCAGGATCTCGAAGTATCTGGGCGGAAGATCCAGGTCCAGATCCAGCTTGCACAGATAGGGATAGGCGGACGCATCCACCTGATCCAGTCCATAGTAGAAGGCCTCGATCACCCCCGGCCCCACGGCGCGATGGCCGCGATCGGGCTTGGTCACGACCTGGATAAAGGAATGGCGGGCGGCGTAATTAGCCAGGATGGCGGGCGTGTCATCGGTCGAGCCGTCATCGACAATGATCCATTTCGCCGGCAGCACGCTTTGTGCAGTTACGCTGTCCAGCGTTCGGCGCATGTAATCAGACTCGTTCCGGCATGGCGAAACCAGAAGATAGGCGCGAGTATCATTAGCCCTTTGCGGGATCAGAGAGTGCACGGCAGACCTTTCCGACAGGGATTTGTCACCTGCGGTTTTGCCCTGCGCCTTGTCGAATCACAAGAAGGGGACAAGCCGCACCACCGCAAGGAGAAAGGCATGGGTGGAAGAAGGTCGCTGTCTCGCGCAAAAATTGTATGCGATTCATTCAATCAACCCTGAAGAAGCATCCTTCGCCTTTTTTTTTGCAGTGGGCTTAATATTTCTTTTCCTGCTTCCATTATTGGCTTTTAAGGCTTGTTCGTCGCAGGACGGAAATGATAAAAATTTAAAGGATGTCGGCCTGTGCCGATAACTAGTAAAAGGTGTATCATGAACGCTATCAAGACCCTTCTGGCCGGCCTGGTTCTTGCCGCTTCCACCGTTGGTGCCAATGCCGCAACGTATTATGCTAACAACATTGTGAGTGTGACTCCGGGCACCTGCACAGGTTCGGAAGCGGCCTGCTCCTGGAACGACCGCGAAAACGTTAACAATGCTGTCGATGGGGACGACAATACCTTCTATGCCTTGGGATTTGGCGGCGAGATCGTCGTCAGCTTCGCAAAAGCGGTGTTCACGGAAGCACAGAATGTTTCGGCTTTCGAAGTCACCTTCAACCGCATGGTTGGCCATGATGAGGCGGCTGACGTCTACTCAATCCTGGGTGGCGTCGAAACCTTCCTGGGCACGATCACCAACTTCATCGATGGCAACAGCCTTTTTGCTGGAACGGACTTTGACTCTATCAAGCTGGTTGACGTCTCGCTGCGGGAGTTCCCGACGACCTCGAGCTTTGACGGGTTCGACCTAAGCGCGGTCAAGGTTTCGGCCGTTCCGCTGCCGGCTGCTGGCGTTCTTTTGCTGGCAGGCCTAGGTGGTCTGGCTGCCATGCGCCGTCGCAAGACCGCTGCCTGATCCGCAAGCATCACGAATTACAAAAGCCCGCCCATCCCTGGGTGGGCTTTTTGCCATCTTCGTCCGTCATGCCGGACCGGCAACAGGAATATGACCAACTTGTCTGCATGGACAACATGAAACCTTCTCATCGGCAGGCTAGTATCGCGCCATAAGGGAATCTTCCTGTTCATTGTCATTGGTTCAAAGGTATCGCAGTTCATGACCTCCAGCGAAAACATCGCAGCCGTATCGAACCAGACATCCTTCAACATTGCCGGGATGTTCCTGCTGGCCTTGGCCACCGTTGTTGCAGGCTGGTTCTTCATCGATGGCCTGGATGCCCTGCTGCTGGCATGGCAGACGCCCGAATACAGCCATGGCCCTCTGATCCCGGTCCTGTCGGCGCTGATGTTCCTGCGGGAACTGAAGCATTATCCACCCCAGGAAGGCCCCGTCACTGATCGCTGGCCGGGGGTCGCAGTGATCCTGCTGGCCTTCCTGTTCGGTGCCCTTGGCAAACTGGCGCAGGTGGACGACATCGTCGCCTATGCCACGATCATCTGGGTGGCGGGGATTATCCTGGTCACGATGGGCTGGTCGCGGGGCTGGCTGTTCTGGCCCTCGGTCCTGCACCTGGTCTACATGCTGCCCCTGCCCGCGACGCTTTATTACAAGGTGTCGATCTGGCTGCAGATGGTGTCGTCGGAAATCGGCGTGGGGATCCTGAAGCTGCTGTCGGTGCCGGTCTTCCTGGAAGGCAACATCATCGACCTGGGCGTGATGCGCCTGCATGTGGCCGAGGCCTGTTCGGGCCTGCGCTACCTGTTCCCGATCATGTCATTTTCCTACATCTTCGCGGTCCTCTACCAGGGCCCGAAATGGCACAAGGCGGTGCTGCTGCTGGCGGCGGTGCCGATCACGGTCTTCATGAACTCGGTCCGCATCGCCGTGGCCGGGATTATCGCCAATGTCTACGGCATCGAATGGCTGGAAGGGTTCACCCATTTCTTCGAAGGCTGGGTGATCTTCATCATCTGCATCGCGCTGCTGTTCGGGCTTGCCCGGCTGATGCTGCTGTTCCACTCGGGCCGCCCGAAGCTGGCCGATGCCCTGGATCTGGACACGTCGGGCCTGCTGGCGCAAGCGGGGCGGATCCGGATGATCCGTCCGTCCGCCGCGCTGGCCGCGGCGGCCCTGGCGGGAATGGCAGCCCTGGCCGCCTGGCAGATAGTGCCGCAGGACCGCGGCCACCAGGTTCAGCGCAGCGCCTTTGCGATGTTCCCCACCCGCCTTGGCGAATGGGAGCAACGCGGCCCCGAGGAACGCCTGACCCCCGAGATCGCTAAGACGCTCGGCGCCGACGATTATCGCCAGGCAACGATGATTCGGGACGCAGCCACCCCGCCGGTCGGGCTGTTCATGGCCTTCTATCACGATCAATCGAAGGGCGGCGTCCATTCCCCCGAAATCTGCCTGCCCTCCTCGGGGTGGGAAATCGCCAAGCTGGAACGCGTGGACATCTCGTCCAAGCTGGGGGTCGAGGGGCAGTTCATGCTGAACCGCGCCATCATCCAGAAGGGTGAATCGCGGATGATGGTCTATTACTGGTTCCAGCAGGGTGATCGTCGCGTCGCCTGGGATGTCGCGGCCAAGTTCCATCTGCTGATGGACGGCGTCCGCACCGGCCAGACCGACGGCGGCATCGTGCGCCTGACCACCCCGATGGGCCCCGAGGAATCCGAGGATTCGGCCGAGGCACGGCTGCTTGAGATGACCCGTGGTGTCATCGACCCCCTGCCGCGCTTCATGCCGGAAGACTGATCAGGACAGCAGCCCCGGGGGCGAGCCTGGCTTTCCTTCCAGGATCCAGCGATAGATCCTGGCGATCTGGCGGGCCTTGGCGGGCCAAGTGAAATCGCCGGTCGCCCGGGCGCGTGCAGCCCGGGACAGATCCGGCAGGACCGACGGATCGGCCAGGACGGTTTCCAGGGTGGTCCTCAGATCCTGGATGATCCTGTCGCGCGGACCGATCGGGATCTTGAAGCCGGTTTCTTCGGTCACAAGCTCACCCGGGCCGGCATAGTCGACCACTATCGGCACCACGCCAAGCGCCATCGCTTCCAGGACGACGCCGCCGCCGAACTCGCGGATCGAGGGAAAGGTCAGCAGGTTGGCACGCACGGCCACGTCCTGGACGGCCTCGTGTGCAAGGTTGCCGTGAAAGGTCACGGCGGCCCCGATACCTAGGTTGCGGACTTGCGCCTGCAACCCTTCCCTCATCGGCCCGTCGCCGATCATGTCCAGCACCAGCCGTCCGTCCCGCGCCAGCGGCGCAATCGCCTCGATCAGCATGTCGGGGCCCTTGTAGGGCACCAGCCGGCCAATGAAGCAGGCCCGAAGCGGCCCGGCCAGATCCTGCGGTGCCGTCATGTTGAAGCGGGCGGGATCGATGGCATTTTCCGGCAACCAGATGGTCTTGGACCAATAGGCCGCCGGGATCTCGCTTTCCGTATGGCGGGAGCCGGCAAGGATGGCCGCAGATGCAGCCAGGCTGCGGCCGCGCAACGGGTTCAGCTTGTAGGCGCCGCGGACATAGGACAACCATTCGCGCTCGCGCCGCCGTTCGGCCTCGAAGCCCTTGGGCCAAGGCACGCCGCCGTTCAGCGGCCCCAGCACGAAGGGCACCTTGGCAGCCGCGATCCTGGCGGCGATGGGCGAGGCCACGGTCGGCGACAAGGGCGTCACCCGGTGGACAAGGTCAAATTCGCCCGCGCAGATCCGGTCGCCGAACCGCTTCCAGACAAGGCGCTCGAAATAGGGATAGGTCAGCGCGTTTATGGCCGTGGTCATGGTCCAGCCCTTGCCCTTGCCCATGCGCAGGACCTCGGCCACCCGGAACATGGGACGGGCGATCGCTTCGCTGTCGATCACCGTGAAGTCCTGGCCTTCGACCAGGCCGGCCCGCAGGATCCCCTCGCGGTTGCGGATCTGCGTCACGATGTGAACATCGGCAACCTCCCGCAGGGCCGAGGCCAGGGACCAGCCGACCAGGGGAACCGAGACCCATTCGGGATTGGCGGCCTCGGCAATGACCAGGACGCGAGGACGAAAGGGAGTCATGGCAAGTCCCTCAAGGCGGCGGCAAGGGCATCGGCGCTGCGACGCGAACTGAAGCCTTCGACGATCCGTCTTCGTGCCGCCGTTCCAACGGTTCTGCGCAGGTCGGGATTTTCCATCAGCCTGAACATGGCCAGGGCCAGGGCCAGGGCATCGTCGGGTGGAACTAGAAGGCCATCCTGGCCTTGGGTGATCAGTTCCCGGACCCCGCCGGCCTCGGTCCCGATCACCGGCAGTTCGCAGGCCATCGCCTCCATATAGGCCACGCCCAAAGGTTCATGGCGGCTGGCCAGGACAAAGCCGTCCGCCGCTTGCAGTTCATCGCGCACATCGGCCTGCGTGACAGATCCCAGAAGCGCAACGATGTCGCCAAGCCCGGCTGCCGAAAGGACAGCGTCCAGGTCGCGATGATAGCCGGTGCCGCCTTGCTCGTCCTCGCCAGCGATGCGGACGCGGAAGGGCAGATCGGGATGCCGGGCGCGCAGAAGACCTGCCGCCTCGATCAGGGTTTCGTGGCCCTTGACCCTGTTCAGTCGCGCGCAGCAGAACCAGGTAAAGGGTACGGGGCTGTCCTGGCGCGGCACCTTGGGGGGGCTGAAATGATCGGTGTTCACCCCCATCGGTACGACCTGCACCTTGTCCATCATATCGGGCATGACCTCGGCCACCTGCGCGCGCAGGGTTTCGGTAATCACGAAGACAAAGGCGGCATTCTTCCACTTGAAGGGCTGCTCTGGGCCGTAATCGGCCAGCGGTCCGTGGAGGACCAGGCTGTAGGTTAAGCCACTGATCTGGTGGCACAAGGCGGCGATCAGGGCAAAATTGGCGCAGGAATGGACATGCAGATGGGTCAGCCCCCGTGTCCGGCAGATCCGGGCCAGGCGCAGCGCCATCAGCACGAAGGCCCAGGCCTTCGGCTGGCGCAGGATCCGGCGGATATCGGGATCCGACGCCAATCGCGGCAAGGCCGCGGGCAGATCCACCATGAGCCGCGCCAGTTCCGCCTTGGGCAGCGGGTAAAGCTGGATCGCGCTGGCCTGTTCGACCCAATCGTGCCAGACCGGCTTGGGGGCCAGCCGGGTCGAGATGATCTGCGCGCCGATGCCTTGACCCGCCTGCAGGGCCTCGATCTCGCGCCAGAAAAAGGAATGGGTCTGTCCCGGGAATTCGGGGATCAGGACGGCGATCCGGCCGGGAAGAGTCATGCCTTGTTTCCTTCACCCTGAAACAGCGCGGCAAGCTTCTTGGCCTCGCACGCGATATTGAACTCGGCCTCGACCGTCCTGCGCCCGGCCTCGCCCATCCGGACGGCCTTGTCCGGGGCCGAGAGGATGTCGCAGACCGCTGCGGCCAGGGCGGCGCCGTCGCCCGGCGCCACAACTCGTCCCGATATGCCGTCCTCGACCAGTTCGGGAATGCCTGCAACACGGGTCGCTACCACCGGGCGGCGGGCGGCCATCGCCTCCATCAGCACAACCGGAACCCCTTCGGCAAAGGACGGCAGCACGAAGGCCGCCGAACGGGCCAAGGCCAGGGCCACCTCGTCCTGGCTTTGATAGCCGGCAAAGCGCACCGCGCCGGACAGGCCTAGCCGTTGCACCTGATCCTGCAGCCTTTCCCGGTCTGGCCCGTCGCCGATCAGGGTCAGATGCGCGTCGGGATGGGCGGCCAGGATCTGCGGCATTGCCTCGATCAGCACCGGCACCCCCTTGGCCGCAGCTAGGCGCCCCACGAAAAGAAGACCCTTGCCCGTGGCCGGGGGCGCGTCATAACGCGCGGGCTCGACCCCGCAATGGACGATGTGCAGCCTGGACCAATGCTCGGCCGGGCTGGCCAGCATCGCCTGGGACCGGCAGAAATGAGAGATGCAGGACACGAAGACCGCATCGGCGATCTTGGCATCCAGCCGCCACAGCCTGGGATCGGTGAAGTCGGCGGGCCCGTGTAAGGTGAAGCTGAAAGGAATGCCCGCCAGCCGCGCGGCCAGAAGTGCCACATTGCTACTAGCCTGAGCAAAATGATTATGCAGATGGGTTGCGCCTTGCGCCTTCAGGTGCTGCGCCAGCACCGTGGCCTCCAGGAAATAGAACAGTTGATAGATCGTTGCTCGCAATCCTGGCCCTCGCATTGCCCAAGCTTTACGCAAGCTTTTCCAATAAAGGCCGGGCTTCTTCAGCGCCGCGCACTGGGCGCCGATCAGGCGGCGCGGGTTCTTCGCTGCTTCCAGAACGTTGAAGGTCGCATGCGCCTCGGCTCGTTCGGCCGGGCCGCGATGATGGGCAGGCCCAGTACAGCGGACAGAACATGTGAAAACGTCAAGCCCTTGCGCCCGAAGCGCCGCCACCTCTCGCAGGATGAAGGTATGCGAGACAGCGGGATATTCACCGGCCAGATAGGCAATGCGGGAGGAAGGCATTATTAGTGAACTCTTGAAATTTGTTCAGCGGCATCTAAGCGGAAAATACGCGGCAAGGCTATGGCCGCCAGGCAAAGGAATTTCCTAAGGGCCGTATCCGCTGGTGAAAGATGGTCTTGTAGCTCATCATTCGCAACATGTCCCGTATCAAGAGTGCACCCATGTTGACCTGGTCCCTTGTGATCCCCACCTATAACCGCCGCGACGTGCTGCTGCGGGCTCTGCCCCTAGCCCTGCGCCAGACCGAACCCCCAGTCCAGGTGGTGATCGTCGATTCGTCAGAAGATTGGGAAATGACGCGGCAGGCGGTGCAGAAGCTGGCGGCAGATCACCCCGCCATCCGGCTGGATTACCTTCAGGCCAACACGCCGTCCTCGGCCACGCAGCGCAACCAGGGAGTCGAAGAGGCCATCGGCGATATCGTCGTGATGATTGACGACGACAGCTTCCTTTATCCTGATTACGTTGAACGGATCCTAGCGGTCTATGCGGCCGATTCTCAAGGCGTGCTCGCAGCGGTCAATGGCGTGAACGTCTCCGTCATGCCCGATGCCCAGGCCGCGACGGGACTGGCGCGCAAGGCCGACAGCCGGGAAAAGATCACGGGGATGCGCGACCGAGTGATGCGATACCGCCTGGGCCGCTGGATCAGCAGCCGGATCCTGTTCCAGGACATGCACGCGCTGTTTCTAAAATACGAGGGTGAGCGGGTCTTGTCGGTTCCTTCGAATTTCGCGCATCTGGATGTCACTCCGATGACCTTCATGGCGGGCCACGGTCTCAGCGTACGGCGCGCTGTCGCCCTAGCCGAGCCCCTGGATCGGTCGCTGCGCTATTATGCGGCATTGGAGGATTTGGATGCCTCCTATCGCTATGGCCGGCACGGCATCCTGCTGCGCGCCAACGATGCCTTGCTGCACCACTTCGAGGTAGCAGGCGGGCGTGTGAAACGACGGACTGCTACGACCTTCCAGCTGCTGAACATGCTGGTTTTCATCAAACGCAACACGAACCGGCCCGGCGTATGGCTAGGAACCTATCGCCGTATGCTGTGGCGTCGCCTTCTCGGTGAAGCAATCAAGGATGGCCTGTCGCGCCGCTGGGATTTTCCGCAGGCACGTGGCGTGCTGACCGCCATGCGCAACTGGCACAAGGTCTGGAAAACTCCCGTCGAAGAGCTGGATAGATGGTATCCTGGCCAACAGCGCGCGATCCTAAATCAAATCTGACCTCAGCCCTTGGGGACCAGCCTGCCACTGTGCTACAGAAAGAAAAGCGGCGGCCTCAAAATCTGCGTTACGGTGGCAGTCTGTGGATCAAGGCTGTCCTGAAGGCCGCCTCAGCGAGCCAGACCTTTGGCCGAACCGTGGAAGAACCAAGCACCGGATACGACAGTGCGGACTACTTCATGAACTGGCCCCCATTTCGACCAGACACCAGGCATAACCATGGAGGCTTATGCATATGCCTAAGCACGTGCTGATTTCAGAGATCGAAATCATCACCGATGATGGCCGCCGGCGCCGCTGGACCGCCGCCGAGAAGCTGCGGATCGTCGAGGAGACACTGGATGGCCAAGCGAAGCATCTCGGTCATGGCGCGCCGCAATGGCGTAGCGCCGAACCTGTTATATTGTTGACGGCGTCTGATGCTTGAAGGAGAAAGCGTCGCGGTGAATGAGGACGACGATGTGACCAGCAAATGCGTGGTCGGGGAGATGGAAAACCGCATCCATGAACTTGAGCGCCAGCTTGGCCGCAGAAGTTGCTGAGCATTTATCTGAACTCGCGGGCATCCCCGCGTCCAGCGGTCCAGAAACGAAGGCAGATCACAGGTCAGCCTGCACACTCAACGACCTACCGCTAGTCTAGACGAGCTAAGACCTGAAGGTGGTTGTTCTGCACGCGCTTCAAAATACAAGCTTGCAAAGATTGGTATAATAAGTTGATATGTTTAGCACAATATGTGCGTAGTGTTAGATCCGGCCACACAAGCTTTTCATGCTACATCAGTTAGCGGCTGGTATTCTGCAGCCAAGAACGGATACTGTGTAAGCCTCAGTGCGGAGTGCCGCGACGACCTGCCAAACGGCAGTACATCTACTCGCTTGCCGAACCGCTGTATGGATTTTAAGTGCTCAAGCTGCCTGGAAGGTAAGTGGAATTTAGTATGATGAAGCGTATTCCTTTTAATAAGCCTTCGGTAGTTGGAGGTGAGTTCTCGTTTCTTGAAGAAGCTCTCAAACGGGGACAACTGTCAGGAGACGGGTACTTCACCAAACGCTGTAATGAACGCATCGCTGAAGTCGCTGGTTCATCAGCCGCGCTGCTAACTCACTCTTGTACTGCCGCACTAGAGATGGCGGCCATTCTGTGTGATCTCAAACCGGGAGATGAGGTCATCATGCCCTCATTCACCTTTGTATCAACAGCAAATGCCGTTGCATTGCGTGGCGCCACACCAGTGTTCGTGGATATTGATCCACGGACTCTAAATATCGATCCAGACCAAATCGAAGCAGCACTCACGCCGCAGACCCGTGCAATCTTCGCGGTCCATTATGCCGGCTTCCCTGCAGAAATGGACCGCTTGAACCAGATCGCACAGACCCACGGCCTAATGGTAATCGAGGACGCGGCCCAGGCCCTCGGCTCTACCTACAAGGGACGGCCGGCCGGCAGCCTGGGAGACATTGCTGCCTTTAGCTTTCACGAGACCAAGAACATCATTAGCGGTGAAGGCGGTGCCATCACGCTGAACCGGCGGGACCTCGTTGAACGAGCCGAGATTATAAGAGAGAAAGGTACAAATAGGTCGCGCTTCTTGAGAGGCCAAGTGGACAAGTATACTTGGGTCGATATCGGCTCATCGTTTCTTCCCGGCGAATTGGTCGCAGCCTTCCTTTTTGGACAACTCGAACAGGAGGAGGTGATCCGCAAGGCACGCCTTGCCCTCTTCGACCGCTACTACAGCGCTTTCACCGATCTAGAACAGCGCGAGCGGGTTTCACTGCCATGGCACTCGGATGATGTGACCGGCAATGGTCACATGTTTTACCTCCTGATGCGGGATATCGACGATCGCGATGCGCTGATCGGGCATCTACACAAAGCCGGGATCAATGCCCCGTTCCATTACGTTCCGCTGCACAGTGCGCCAGGTGGCCGCCGGTTTGGACGCGCCAAAGGCGACCTCCCGGTAACCAACGACACGTATTCCCGCCTGATCCGCCTCCCCATGTACTTCACATTGGGCAATGAGATCGAACACGTAATCGACGTCACACGAAGCTGGCTAATCGAGAATGTTTGAGGTCTGACAATGGCTTATCTTTCGGAAGACGCACTACGCGCAATGGACTTTGCAGAGCTCGGACTGAACGTGAAGATCAGCGACAAGGCCGTTATCTATGGGGCCAACCAGATACGGATTCGGGACAATAGCCGTATTGACGATTTCTGTGTAGTTTCGGGGAATGTGGAACTAGGAAGAAATGTTCACCTGGCTCCAGGTTGCTTAGTCGCTGGCGGAAAACCAGGAATAGTTTTCGGAGATTTTTCAGGGTTTGCCTACGGCGTAAAGGCATTCTCACAGTCTGATGATTATAGCGGGCAGACCATGACCAATCCGACAGTTCCTGCGCAGTGGAAGTCGGAGCAGTTCGCCAAAGTCGAAATCGGTCGCCATGCTATTGTGGGAGCAGGAAGCATAATTTGTCCCGGCGTAACCTTGGCGGAAGGAACTGCCATAGGTGCCATGTCGCTTGTCTTGCAATCGACAGATGCATGGTCAATCTATGTCGGCAACCCGGCTCGAAGACTCCATGACCGCAAACGCAATTTGCTAGAACTGGAACGTGAATATCTAGCCAAGGAAAATCGACTTGGCCAATAAACGGAACTACATTGTCTACACGTTTTCTTGGGACGAGAACATCGGCGGCATCATCTTCATGCACAATCTCGTGCATGAGCTTAATCGGATGGGGGAGCGCGCTTTCCTGTGGAAGGGAGCGCCGATCTACAAGCAGAGTTACCGTCAACGCCTGCGCAACTGGCTGCGCCCGACGCCGATGCTCACCAACCCCCTGCTAGACACACCCATTGCGCATCGACGCGATCTTTCCGCGGACTCAATCGTAATCTATCCCGAACTTGTGCGGGGTAATCCGCTAAAGGCGCGGAATGTCGTGCGATGGCTTCTTTACAAACCTAATCTCTTGCATCCCTTTAGCTTTGGCCCTGAGGAAATGTTCTTCCGCGCTGGAGGCATGTCAGATGTGCTGGACATAACCGGCGGTGCACCAGATCTCTACTTGTGGAAAATTAATCCGGCTTACCAAAACGAGAACCGTCCCGACCGCAAGGGCGTCTGCTACATGGTACGAAAGGGAAAAAACAAACCACGCATTCCTGAGACCGAAGCCCCTAATGCAATCCAGATTGACAGCCTATCGCATGCCGAGATCAACGAAATCTTCAATCGCTGCGATACCTTCTATTCCTACGACGAAGCAACGATGTATTCCCAGTTTGCCGCAATCTGCGGCTGCACTAGCATAGTCATACCAGGCATGTTCAGTTCCCGAGAGGAGTGGGCGGGCCAACATCCAAACGGAAGGTTTGGAATTGCCTACGGAACCCATCCCACTGAACTGGAACACGCCCGCACCACCCGTCATCTACTTCTGAAGGACTTGCAACGGAAAGAAGAGGAAAGCCTGGAGACTGTCCGCAACTTCGTCAACCTTACCCACCAACGCTTCTTGGCATGAAGACATCAGCCTTATCACCTTCCGCTTGTCCCAAACATGTCTCGTGCTGTCCAAACATCCGTCAAGGAGGGCGCAGTAGCGCGCGAAATCAAGACAAAGTCACGTAGCGCTTCCCAATTCACCCAGATTGCCAACGCGGCGAAGGCGAGGCCGACTAAGGCGAGGACTGCATCTCGGCGCAGGTCAGTACCATTATGGCGATTAAGGAAGACCTGTTGCAGAGGATAAACGGTGATTACCACCAATCCACCAACCAGCAGGATACCGAACAGCCCCAGTAGCCAGAAGCCTACCAACATATAAACAATGGTCAGCACTGCTTGAGTCACTGTGAGGATCGAGAAATTGCGCGAATTCCCTTCGGCCAGCAAAAGCTGCGAGTTGCCTCTGATCAGTGCGGCAGGAAAGCCCATTATCGACAGGACGATCATCATTGGCCCGGCGGCAGCATAGCGTGGGTCGTAAAGCAGCTCGATCAGCCAATCGCCGATCACCGCCAGGGTGCCTGACATGACGATCAACGCTCCTGCCAACAGCATTCTCGCCCGTCCGATCCGGCGACGGCTCAGTGCGCTCTCGGAAGGGCGAATCTCCCGGTACAGGGGGAACAGAATCCGGGTAGCAAGCATATCGCCCAGCATTCCCGGAAAGCTCGCCATAAAGAAGGCGATGTTATAGATCCCCAGATCGCCGAATCCGACCAGCTTGCCCATCAGCACCTTGTCGCCTTGGTTGACGACGAATCCCGCCATCGTGCTGAGGAAGATGTAGCGGCCGAACGACATCAGGGCCTGCGCGGCCGACGGATCCCACCGCAGCCGGTTCGACACGCCTGGCAGGAACAGATGTCCGGCCAGCACCCCCAGCAGGCCACTGAGCAGCGAACCAATCACGAGTGCCCAGATCGAGGGCCAGATCCAGGCGAGGATCACCATTCCGAGGGTGCCAATGCATTGGATGGCGAGGCTAATCCCAGACTGCCGCCCCAGCCGGAGCTGGCGGTTGGCCACCAGGGCTTTGGTGGTCTGAAAACCCGCAATAAGGGCCGTCAGCCCTACAGCCGGCATCAGAGAAAGCAGTTGCGGTTCGTTGTAGAATTGGGCTGCGGGCCAAGCTAGCGCGCAGGCACCCAGCCACAACATCACGCCGCGCCCAATTTGAATCGTCCAAGCGGTATTAAGGAAATCTGGGTCCTCGCCGCGTCGATTCTGGATTATTGAGGGACCGATGCCAATATCGGAAAACATCGCTAGCCCGGTCATGAAAGTCTGAACCAGCGCCATCAACCCGAATGCTTCGGGAAACAGCAGCCGCGTCAGGATCAGGTTCGAGCCCAGGCGGATTAGCTGCTGCGCGACCGTGGTTCCTAGGCTGATGGCAATGCCGCGCATTGCGCGGCTACGCAACCCCTCACCCTGAAAATGTTTCGACAGTTTCAATATCTTAACCCCAACCGAATTTGAGTACGACATACCGCACCAAGCCCGCGGATCCACACACTTCTTGAGGTTAAGAAGCAGGATTTTTAACGTTAACCCCTGAAATAACCGGTCTCACGTGTTCCTCTCCTTGTATGCGAAGTAGGCAACATTGAAAGAGCGGAGCAAGGAACCCAATCACTCAGCCAGAGGTGGTCCGGGATTTTCAACCAGTTTGCCGCTTCGCTAAGCTCGGGCATGGGTTCATGTCAGGCAGCGATTCTCAGGTTCTGGTTGGCAGTATCATAGGCTTCAGCTGGCGTCAGCAACCCGTGCGCTGAGTGCGGACGTTTTTCATTGTAATAGCTGATCCAGGCGCCGATGCCCCTGCGGGCCTCGGTCCCGGTCTCGAAAGCGTTCAGGTAGACGCACTCGTATTTGAGGGAACGCCACAGCCTTTCAATCATCCGGTTGTCGATCCAGCGGCCACGCCCATCCATGGAGATCTTCACCTGGGCATTCAGCAGCACCTCGGTGAACTCGGTGCTGGTGAATTGCGACCCTTGGTCGGAGTTGCAGATCTCGGGCGGCCCGTATTTGGCCAGCGCCTCCTTCAGGGCCTCGACGCAAAAGCTTGCGTCCATGGAGTTCGACAGCCGCCAGCTGAGCACCTTGCGGCTGTGCCAGTCCATGATGGCTACCAGGTAAAGGAACCCCCGGCGCATGGGGATGTAGCTGATGTCGGTGCACCAGACCTGATTGGGGCGGGTGATGGACAGGTTCTTGAGAAGGTAAGGGTAAATCTTGTGCTCAGGGTGCTTCTTGCTGGTCTTCGGCTCCTGGTAGATCGGCACCAGACGCATGAGCTTCGAGTGCCTCGGCCGAACAGGTTATTCTTGAACGGTCCCTGCGTGCGCGCACCACGGTGATCCGACCACACATTCCATGAACATCCGACCGGCCATTCCACGACCATCCGACCACCCGTTCCAGCCGCATCCGACCAGGCTGATCTGAGCGGGCTCCGTCACGCGGGGCGGGTCTGAGGCAGACCACCTGCGCTACCCAGAAGCTGTTGCGACAGCGGAAGAAGGGGCGCGATGAGGAGACTGCCGATGAGGAAGATCGAGGACGTGCTGCGCCTGCATGCGCAGGGAATGTCGACCCGGCGGATCGCACTTGCGACCGGCGTCGGCAAGACAACGGTGATCGAGTATCTGCGCCGTGCCGCGGTGGCTGGCCTGTCCTGGCCGCTGCCCGAGGGCCTGGACGAGGAGGCACTGGAGCGGCGAGTGTTTCCGCCTCCGCCGCCCTCGCAGGACCGGCAATTCGCCGCTGCAGACTGGGCGATGGTTCATCGCGAGCTGAAGCGGCCGGGCGTCACGCTGGCGCTGCTTTGGGACGAGTATCGGGGCCAGCACCCCGACGGCTATGGCTACTCGGCCTTTTGCGAGCACTACCGCCGCTGGGTCGGGCGGCTTTCGCCCATCATGCGCCAACGCCATGTCGCAGGCGAGCGGATGTTCGTCGACTACTCGGGCACCCGAATGACGGTGACCGACCCGGTGACCGGCGCTGCCCGTCCAGCGGAGATCTTCATTGCCGTGATGGGCGCCTCGAACATGACCTACGCCGAGGCGACCTGGAGCCAGGCGCTGCCGGATTGGATCGGCGCTCATACCCGTGCCTTTGCCGCGTTTGGGGCGGTGCCGGCGCTTGTCGTTTCGGATAATCTCAAGGCCGGCGTGATCCGGGCCTGCTTCTACGAGCCCGAGATCAACCGCAGCTATGCGGAGATGGCAGCGCACTACGGCACAGCCATCCTTCCGGCACGTCCTTACAAGCCACGTGACAAGGCCAAGGTCGAAGGGGCGGTTCTTCTTGCTCAGCGCTGGATCATAGCGCGATTGCGCAACCGGCAGTTCTTCACCCTCGACGAACTCAACGCCGCCATCCGCGAAGAGCTTGCTCGCCTGAACGCCCGTGTCAGCCGTCACCTTGGTGCTGCGCGTCAGGACCTTTTCGAGACGCTCGATCGCCCGGCCATGCAGCCGCTGCCTCCGGAGCCTTTCGTCCATGCCGACTGGCGCCGCGCCACCGTCGGGGTCGACTATCACGTCCGGCTGGAAGGCCACCATTACTCGGTGCCCCATGATCTGATCCGCCAGCAGCTCTGGGCACGGCTGACGGCAGGCACCGTCGAGATCTTCCGCGCCGGCAAGCGCGTGGCCTGCCACAGGCGCGCCGGCCCGGGCGACACGGGCGCAACGACGCTGAACGACCATCGTCCTGCCAGCCATCGCCGCTATGCCGAGACCACGCCCGAGCAGCTGCGCGACCGGGCCGCCCGCATCGGTCCTGCCACCGGGATCCTGATCGACGTCATCCTCCGCGACAGGCCGCACCCCGAACAGGGCTTTCGCTCCTGCCTCGGCATCCTGCGTCTGGCCCGCAGCTATGGACCCGAGCGGGTCGAGGCCGCCTGTGACCGCGCGCTCGCCATCAACACCCGCACCATGACGTCGGTGAAGTCGATCCTGCTGAACCGCCTCGACGGCCGTCCCCCGGACCGGCCACCCGAAGCCCCGCCCATCACCCACGCCAACATCCGTGGCGCCAAGTTCTTCCACTGACCAAAGGAGACAAACCCTTGCTGACCCACCCCACCCACCAAGCGCTGAACGCACTGAAGCTCGACGGCATGGCCGAAGCTTTTGCCGAGCTGATCAGCGAAGATCGCGGCCGCAGCCTCGACCCCGTCGCCTGGATCGGGCTGATGCTGGACCGCGAACAAGCCCGGCGCGGCACCCGCCGGTTCCAGTCGCGCCTGCGTGCCGCCAACCTGCGCCATGGCGGCGCCTGCATGGAGGATGTGGACTACCGGACCTCCCGCGGCCTCGACCGCGCCTTGTTCCAAAGCCTCGCCAGCCCAGACTGGATCGACCGGCACCGCTCGGTCCTGATCACCGGGCCCTGCGGGGTCGGCAAGTCGTGGCTGGCCTGCGCACTCGGCCACGGGGCCAGCCGCGCGGACCGCACCGTTCTTTACCACCGGCTGCCGCGGCTCTTCTCCGACCTCGAGTTGGCGCGCGGCGACGGGCGCTTCGACCGGCTGTTCCGCAAGATCGCGCGTGTGGATCTTCTGATCCTTGACGACTGGGGTCCCGAACGCCTGACCGCCACGCAGCGCCGCGACCTGATGGAGATCGTGGAGGAGCGCTACGGCCGCCGCTCAACCATCGTCACCAGTCAGCTCCCCGTGGAGACCTGGCACGATGTCATCGGTGAGCCCACCTTCGCCGACGCCATCCTCGACAGGCTGGTTCACAATGCCTATCGCATTCCCCTGGATGGTCCGTCGCTGCGCAAGACCGGCATCGACAACCGCTCCGAGGCCAGCCAATGAGCAGGACCCCAGCCCCAGGTTGCCCACTGGTCCCTCCTACGCGCCCGACACCGCCAGCCTCCTGGCGGGCGCGGCGCCGGGCGCGCGGGACCCTCCCGCGGACAACCCTCCGCACCACCGTCACCCTTGACCGGATGCCCCCGGATCAACCATGAAGACTTTGCCTCAGACCGCTACCGTCGACCGGTCTGATGCCCGTGGAACGGCTGGTCGGATGTTGCTGGAATAAGCGGTCGGATGCCGTGGAATACGCACCCTGCGTCCCCAGCCGTCCGTCCTGGGCGTGGAACGCGGGCGACAAGACAGTCTGGAGGTCGAGGAGGGGGTTCGGATAAAGGCCAGCCCCGGACGCGTCATCCTGACGGGCCGGGGCGTGACAGCGGATTTCCTGCGCGACCTCAAGGACTGGCTTGCAGGTCGCGCCTAAGGTTTCGCATGAGAAAGTCGTGACCAACTCCTAATCAGATCGGGTCGTCGGTCACCTGCGGCATCGAAGCCTGCAGATCCTCCCAGAGCGCCTTTAGGGCTGCATCCTTCGTATAGTCGATAAAATTTGCCTCGCCGGTGCTGCTCGTACGGATCTGGCCGCTGCCCTTGCCCGCGTCGCTGATCAGAAGAACGACCTCGTCCTTGACATAGTCGATGCGGATCAGGGCGTCGCGGTCCCTGCCCAAGCCCGAAACGCTGATGTCGTCGAACGATCCGATGATCTGGTCGGCGCTAATCAGCGTCCAACTGTTGCCGGTTTGCTGGTCCAGGCTCGTCAAGTCGATCGACAGGTCACCGCCTAGCCGAATTCCCGATGTCACCGTTGAGGTCTCGAAGGCACCCGAATAGAACTCGGATAACTGGCCCAGTCCGGTCGCATCGGCGACGAAGGACAGTTCGCCCCCCTCATGCAGGTGCAGAGCGGCCGTCTTGCTATCGCCACCGTCGAAGCCCACCTTGGCCTTGCTGCCGGAGATCGACAGGCTGCTGCCGCTGGCCAGATCGAAGCGCCCTCCGGCCGTGGCAAGAAGCAGTTGCGCATCATCCGAAACGTCGATGCTGGCCTTGCCTACAAATTCCCCGGTGTTGGCGAAGCGACCACCATCGAGATCCAGCGTCAGCAGGTCCCGGTCGCGATAGCCATCAACCCAGACCTGGCCGGCATTGTCGATCTGCAGCAGGTTTCCGGTCTTGCTGGTCGATATCTTGCCTTCGATGTTCAGGCGCCCCGATGTCGCCTTCATCTGCCCGAAATCGCCGAAGATGAAATCGTCGATCGTGGCTGTCTCGGCCCCGAACAGCACGCGGTTGCCGCCCAGGTGGACGCTGTCGCCATCCTGCGTGCCAGGCAGGTCTTCGCTTGACCAGTTCAGGCGGTTGTCCCACCGCATGCCCTCGGCCCGGTCATCGGGTGCAAAGCGAACCGTCTCAGCTTCGGCGCGTAGCGTAGTATCCAGCCCAAAGCCGTTGCGGAAGAAGGCATTGATAACATCGGCGTCGACAGTGGCATCCAATTTTCCATCCGCCTGCTCACGCAGATGGTTTGCCAGATCGGCAATGGTGGCTGTCTTCTTGCCCAGCAGTTGCGCTGTGAACTTCTGGATGGTTGTCTGGTTCAAGACGGTCGTGGAAAGTCCGGCCGTATTTAGGGACGTTCCCGTCTTTCCGCCCCCGGTCCAGTTATAGACGATAGTATCGTTTACGAAGTCCTCGGTATTTGCAAGCGCGGTATGAGCAATGTTCTTGATCGCCTGTTCGGCTCGATTGCTGGGATCGGCCAAATGGGCGACGATGTTGCCGATCAGCGAATTCTGCTTGCCGTTGTTGTCGATGCCCATCGACAACGCGCCATCCAGGAGGGAGAGTTGCCTGTATCCGGCCGATGTGACGATGTTGTCCAAGGCCAGAGTATAGCTGCTGCCCCCGAAGAAGTTCAGGCCGGCATTGTTGTCGATGAAGGTATTGTTCTCGATGACGCCACCTGGGCGGACCTGGGCGCCAAAGGACGACCCGCGCATGAAGATGTTATCGCGCACCGTTACGTCAAGGTTGTCGTTCTGGACGTAAAGGTTGTGGTTGAACTTGCTCGGCGGCATGGCGGCTGATGTGGACATAGACGGATCGTATCCGTCGGCCCAACCGTTGTGGTCGAAGAAGGTGCTGGCCAGGAAAACGCCATCACTATCTGCTACATAAACACCGGCGACCTTGTTCGCGCCCGCATCCCAAACCTTTCCGCCATTGATGGGATTTAGACGTGCCACGTCGATGATGTCGGAATTGACCAGCGAGAAGTTTTTAACATTCTGCACGGCCATCCCGTTCAGGGTCACGCTGATATTGTCGAACAGCAGGTTCTCGCCCAGCAGCGCGCTGACATGCGTAGTGTCGATATTCTGGATGACGACGTGGCTGACCTGATCCTGAAAGATGTTGATTTTGCCCCTGATCAGCGGATCATCTCCTCGACCATAGGCGCCGATGTAAAGCGGATTAAGCGCACTTTCGCCCGAGGCGCCGCGGTTCACGACCTGGCCAACATCCCCATAGTCGTAGCCGCGCTCGAACAGCAGCCAGTTTGAATTCGGGCTGACCCCGCGCCCAGTCGAGGCATACCACAACTCCATGCCGATTTTGGCATCCAGGGCCTTGTCAGGTGTAGCTCCGTATTCAGGATGGTCCAGTAGCCATTTCCCCGTTACCTTGCTGATCGCGATCCCTTCGGTCTTAGCGATCTCGGCCGCCGTTAAGCCATGTTCGCCTTTGGTGACATGAATCTTTCTGTGATGATCACCATGCTCGACCACAACGCGACCATCCGCGCCTGTTTCCAGCATGTAGAAATCGCCCTTGCCCCAGCCTTCCGGCTCCTGGCCAGCCATGACGTCGACCTTTGCCTGGACCTGCTGGGTCTTGCCGTTTTGATAGGTAATTTCATAGCTAAATGCGGTATCAGTCTGGTTATCCGGATTTTCGCTAAGGACCAAAGAGAGGGTCTTGTCGGGACTGACGCTGACATGTCCATGGCTGGTCTGAGACAGGATCTTGATGCTGGCGATCCCGCTTTCCGTCGGTTCGATCATTAGGACGCGGCCAGCCTCGGCGGTTAGGTTTTCGGTGCCTTGGGGCAGGAGCGTGGGTTCGGGATCCGGCGTCGAGATGACAGGCGAGTCGGATTCTGGTTGGGGTTCCAGCGCCGCAGGGGGTTGAAAACCGGTTTGCTTATAATAGTCAATCATCGCCTGACGCAGAAAGTCCGACGAGGCAGTTATCTCTGGCAAGGCAATGGCCCGGCTGCTGGTCACCGCGGCCGGCACGATGACCTGTGAAGCGTCCTGCGCTTGTATTTCTGGGACACGTGACATAGTGCCGGTGGGCCCGATCAGTCCAGGCAAAGCAACAAGCAGATCGCGCAGCATAAAAATTCCTTTGGTAGCAGGCTCAGAAAAAGCGAACTATTTGGTACAGTTCACGATGGCAGACAGTGTGTAGAAAGGATCCACATGCGCAGGTAGAGAAAAAGTTAATGTCGGCAGATTCTTGCCCCTACCACTGCGTAATTTAGCGTTTTCTGCCAACTTGCGCAGAAGTGTAAAAAGGCAAATCCGAAGCGCCGCATCCACCCTTACGCTAGGTATTATTGAGAAACAGAGATGGCGTTGATGATGGGTTGGGTAGCCCCTCCTGACGGCACTTGTGCCACTGTGGTCCGGGCTGGATCAGGAGGTTTGAGCTATGAAGGAAGTATCGATCATCGGCGTTGACCTGGCCAAGCAGGTCTTTCAACTCCACGGAGCGACGGCCGAGGGAGAGATTGTGTTTCGCAAGAAGCTGTCGCGCAAACAGTTCCTGGCGTTCATGCAGGCGCACCCTGGCTGCCGGGTTGCACTGGAGGCCTGCACCACAGCGCACTACTGGGCTCGAACACTAGCAGATCTGGGCCATGAGGTGCGGCTGATTGCACCGAAGTTCGTCAAGCCTTATGTGAAGAACCAGAAGAACGACATAGCGGACGCAGAAGCGATCGTGGAGGCAGCCAGCCGTCCCACCATGTGCTTTGTCTAGGTAAAGACGCCAGAACAGCAAGGCATAGGCATGGTCTTCCGGTTACGTGACCTGCTCATTGGGCAGCGCACGCAGACGATCAACGCGCTGCGCGGTCACCTCGCCGAGTTTGGCATCATTGCAGGCAAGGGGCGGGAGAACGTCAGCAGACTTCGGTTGGCTCTGGAACAGGGAGTGTCCTGAACTGTGTATCTAGCCCGGTCCATGCGGTTTCAGATACTCAAGCGTCGAAGCGCTCGCCGAACATTATGGCGAACTGGTTGCGGGCCGCAAACCATTCCCGGACGTTTCGGCCGTCTTTCTCGAAGCTGCGGATGGCCAGGTAGATCAGCTTTGTCGCCGCCTCGTCTGTGGGGAATGACCCTCCGGTCTTGATCGACTTGCGGATGACCCGGTTCAGACTTTCTATGGCATTGGTGGTGTAGATGATCTTGCGGATCGCCGGATCGAAGGCAAAGAACGGGATCACCTCGGCCCATGCTCGTCGCCAGGCTGGGGCGATGGACGCGTATTTCCCGGCCCATTTCTCCTCAAAGGCATCGAGTTCGGCCTCGGCCATTGCGGCGGTTGGGGCGCTGTAAATCCGGCGCAGATCGGCAGCCACAACCTTGCGGTCCTTCCAGGAGCAATAGCTCAGGCTATGGCGGACCAGATGCATCGAGCCATGGGAACGCCACTGGTCCGAGTGACCATGGCGAGGGCAGGTCTGGACCATGGCCTCGGGAAAGGCGGCAGTGATAGCCTCAGGAAAGCCCTTCAGCCCGTCGACGACCCCGATCAGGACGTCCTGAACACCCCGGTTCTTCAGCTCGTTCATCACCGACAGCCAGAACTTGGCGCCCTCGTTTTCAACGATCCAAAGGCCCAGGACCTCGCGCAGGCCGTCACGGGTCACGCCAAGGGCGATGTAGACAGCCTTGTTCTTGACGGTGCGGCTGTCGGCATCGCGGATCTTCACCCGCAGCGCGTCGAAGATGGAGGAGGATCAGAAAACGGGGGTGGGGCCCCGTTTTCCCGACGACGGATCGGATACATCCGGTCCAGTGCCCGGCCTTGCCATTCCCGAACCTCGTCCAGAACCGCGTCAGTGACGCGGCTGATCAGGTCGGGGGAGACCTTCAGGCCGTAAAGATCGAGCAGATGCGCCTGGATGTCGCGCACCGTCAGCCCGGCGGCATAGAGCCCGTCCGCCATGGGCCTCGGACCAGTGGCGGCTTCCATGGCGAACTCTTGTCATCCATGCCATCAATGCGGGTCTGGCCCTTCTTCACCAGCTCCGGCTCGAAGCTGCTGTCGCGGTCGCGGGGCACAGCCACCGGCAGTTCGCCGTCCTGGCCCTTCAGTACCTTCGTCGACGAGCCGTTGCGCCGGTTCGCCTGGCCCGGAGGTGCTTCCTTGCCTTCCTCATAGCCCAGATGCGCGGTCAGCTCCGCACCCAGCATCCGCTCCATCAGCCGGATCTTCAGCTCCTTCATCAGCCCGGCATCGCCGAGCAGATCCTCAGGGCGCTCAACACCCTTCAGCAGTTCATCCAGAAGTTCCTTGGAGATTGTCATGCATGCTTCCTTTCGGTGAAGCATGGACCCGATCAGTCATACACAGAAGACCTGACACTCTCCTGGAACAAGATGAGGAGGCTCCAGATCTGCCGGCCCCGGTTCGTCATATGGCACAACTTTGCTTTGAGCAGATCGACAGTTTGTCCCAAAGGATCGCAGAACTCGACACACAGATTACCGCGGCCAGCAGGCGCTCGCGGTTTTCCGCGCGTCTGCAGAAGATGCCGGGTATTGGTCCTATCACCTCGATGGCTCTTGCTGCCTTTGCTCCCCCGATGGAAACCTTCCGTCGAGGCCGCGACTTTTCGGCTTGGCTGGGGCTTGTGCCGAAACAGCACTCCAGCGGCGGCAAGCAAAGGCTTGGGCGCACGAGCAAGTCCAGACAGTGCGACATCCGGCGTCTGCTGATCATCGGCGCGATGGCGGTGATCTCCTGAGCCAAAGTTCGGCTACCAGCGGAGAACTCCTGGCTGGGCCGTATCCTGGCCAGGAAGCCGAAGATGCCGGCAGCGGTTGCGCTGGCCAACAAGATGGCCCGCATGCTGTGGGCCATGATCACAAGGATGAAGAGTCTCGAAGGGGGCCGCTTCTAGCGCGTTGAAGAACCGGAAGCCCAACCTCGGAAGTGCGGGAGAAGCTGAAGCTGTATGAAATCAATCGAACAGATCAGGGCCAGGAAAATCAGTGTCACATGAAGAGCTTCGAGCTCGTTTTGATGTTTTGATCCTGACCCGCAGATCCCATACCGGCCAAGGGGCGCAGCGCCTCGAAAAAAGGCCTGACACATGGGCGCATTCGATTATATCATTGCTAAGGCATTAGCCCCCTAAACCTAGGGCTACCCACACATGATGTGACCGCCCCCCGACGGCATCTGATGTGCCAAGGTGGGTCTGCGACGATCCACAAGGGGAGCGGTGACATCATCTACGCCAGTGGCACGTCAGCCCTAGGAAGCGATAGGCGATCAAGCCGGGTTCTTTGTCATCCAAAAAACAGGGGGCGCATGACAAGCCGGGCGAAATCGCGGAAAAATCCTTTCGGCGCACGAAGCCTGTGACCCCGAAACGCCGCCAGCGGCGCATTTAGCCCTGCCCCTGCCATCCAAGCCAAACCGGCCGCGACGGCTCCCGAACGACCGCAGGTCTTGAGGTAATAGAAGCGCCAGGAATCGTACCAGTAGGCGGGCTTGGCCTTGCGGACAGAACCGCTTCTGACATCCGTGGCCACGCCTTCGGCATGCTGGACGCGAGCAGCGGGAACATACAAAATTTCATACCCCGATTTTCGCATGCGAAACATTAGTTCGACTTCTTCGTAATACAGAAAAAAATCGGGATCAAATCCACCTAAAGCCCGCAGCACCGGCAGGCGCATCATCACCGCCGCACCGGAAACCCAATCGACCGGCCCGTCGGAATGATCGGCTGGCAGGGCGACCTTGCTGTCCCAGAACAGCCGGGACAAAGGGCCGAAGTTCACCGCTTCCACAAATTCGCTCAAGGCCGAAGGAAAGCGGAAGGCGGCCGAGACCGGCGTACCTGAGGGCAGGGCAATCCCCGCCCCTGCCGCAGCTGCCTGCGGTTCCACATCCAGGCGGTCGGCCAAGAAGGCGATTGCCTCGTTTTCTAGTTGCGCGTCCGGGTTCAGCAGGAAGACGTAATCGGGCGGTGCAGGGCTGTCCCAAAGCGCGCGCAGCACGACATTGTTGCCGCGCCCGAAGCCATGATTTTCCTTTTCTAACCATAGCGTGACGCGGTCCCCCCACCTCCTCCCAGCATGGGCGTCGACCAGCACAGCACCATCCCCGCCAGGAGAGGCATTATCCAGGAGGTGCACCTGGACGGGATGGCCGTGATCGCGCGCCAGAACGCTTTCCACGGCGGCAATAGCCAGCTCGGCTGTTCCATAGTTGATAATGATAACGGCTATAGAAGAAGGCATGATGATGGCCATCGGAGCAAAGGACAGGAACGAGCCAGAGGCTTATCGCCCTAATAGCCAAAAATCCGAATGGTCCCCAGGGAAATCAGCCGGGCCTGACCATTTTAGGGTGGTGATGGCGCGCAGGCTCAGGACCGCTAGGTCCTATGGTCAGACCTGAAGCCGGTCAATATGATGGCAGTCGACCACCCGCAGGCCCAATCGACGGCCTGCTGCCCTGGAACTTCAAGCCGTCAAGATGAACGCAAGTGGGGCGCAGCCGCCGTGTGTGGATGCCTGGTTGAATGCAAGTGGGATCTTAAACACGATTGGGCATGTGATCAGGTGCGGTCATGTGTCCGGCCTCGAAAAATGCAACCCTTCATTTGCCGCGGGCCTTATGGATATATGCAAGTCAGGTTCAGTTTGCTTACCCGCGCTCAGAGGCGCATCGGCGGTAGTGACAATTCTCCCGAGCGGGTCTGGTGACCGTCTGCCTTACATTCCTCGAAGTGCGGCCCAGCCGGTCCTTGCCGCCGCACGAATGTTGTCGCGGCGGGAGGCCGACCCAGGCGGCAAGGTCCCGCTCCTTTCAAAAGGTCTCTACCGGCGGTGGAAAGGTGGCGATCACCGCTGCGGTTACAGTCCCCACTCCCGGGATCGTCGACAGTCACCGCGGTATCGTCATCGGTCGCGCGCTTGCATAATTCGCGCCTGCGCGCATTGAACTTCAACATCTGCGCCCATGACAATTTGTGGCGGAAGACCACCGAGCCGTCAGCTGCGGCGCCATGCGCTTCGAATACGTTCTTCGCCGGATCTAGGCCGATGATGCTAACTTCTTTGTGGACGCTCCTCTCTGTAGCGGTGCTTTAACACCCGCCACCATGGCACATCGATGCCGTCTGGGGCGTCACCCTCTCGCTTACGATGTCCTTCCGCTTCGTTCTGACGATGGCAGTGGATATCTTTGCACGACTGTCGCGATAGCTGGCCACATGACGCCAATAGGCGGCACCAGCAGTGCATGATGTTTGCGCCGATGAGCCAGGATGTCGAAGCTGCCGGTCTAGCCCCAGGCAATTACCCGAAAAATGCAGTGGTGAGATGATACGCACAACCCCTAAAAGAATAATAAACTTGTAGACACTCATAGGTTGTTTTTCTACGTAGTGAACTTATCAAAATAAGCACCTCAAGGCTGCACCAGCGGCAGACATCTTTCTTTGTTTTCCGGAGACAGTGAATGAAAAAATCCCCTGCCCGCTCCCAGCCAGAAACGCTAAAGCGGAACAATGTGATCGCTCCTACTAAGATTGATGCTGAACCCTCGGCAGCGCCTGAAATAATCGATGCAGATCCTTCCATGATGAGCATCGTGGCGAGCGCACAGACCGTACAGGACGACATTTTTGGCGCCCATGTAAATAAGCCACTCGATCATGCTTCCTATGGGAATAACGGCAAATATGCCGTGATGGGTCTGGACGTGGACGCAATCACCCGCAAGGCAAGCGCCTCTGCTCCGAATGCCGATACAACTGCCGATCACACGAAAAATATTCTTGGGAAGGGCCATGAGAAGGCGAGCGACGCATCTAACAAGACAAATGAAAGTGCAAAAAAGGATGATGTTGCATCCCCTGCCGACAAGAAGGTCGCCGTTACCTCGGGCACTAACCGCGATGATGTGCTGACGGGAACCGAAAAGGGTGACCAGATCGACGGTGGCAACGGCGATGACATCATCACTGGCAAGGCTGGAGCAGACACCCTTCTGGGCGGCAATGGTGATGACGAAATCGACGGTGGGGCCGGAGATGATCTGATTAATGGCGGCAACGGCAACGACTACTTGGTGGGCGGTTCTGGAAATGACACGCTCAATGGCGGCAACGGTGACGATGTGCTGGTTGCCGGGCCGGGTCGTGACCTGTTGATCGGCGGGAACGGCAAAGACCTCTACGTTTTCACAAAAGACAGCTTGGGCACTGGTCTAACCACGACCACCCTGATGGTGGACAAGGATGATACAATCGACCTGACCCACCTTGACCTTTACCATGCGGAAGAAAGCGCTTTCAGTGGCAAGGCCGGCGAGATGCTGGTTCTGCGCAGCGGCAGTGTCACGACGCTGCAGGGTGACGTCGATGGAGACGGCAAAGCCGATATCGAGATCAATGTCATCGGTGAAGCAGATGCCGTGCCGGACATGCTGCTGCTTGCTCCTGCTCCGGTAAAACCTGTTCCCGCCGAGCCAATCCCCGTTGATCCTGCTCCCCTTGAGCCCGAGCTCGAACCCGAGCCTGAGCCTGAGCCTGTCGAGCCGAATCCCCTTGATCCCACGCCTATAGAACCTGAACCTCAGCCCGCGCCGGTAGAACCCGCTCCGGTGGACCCGGCTCCGGTGGAACCCGAACCTGTTGAGCCGGAACCCGCACCTGTCAGGGCAGATGGCTTCAAGGCATTCTGGTTCGTGACGTCGGGGAGCGTAAACCGCCTTTCGGATGTAAATTTTGATGTCGAACCCGAGAATGTTGGCATTCTGGACAGCATTTCGTTCAAGTCCAGCTCGGCTCCTTTCTGGGAACATGGTCCGGCGGATCACTTCGCGGGTCGCATCGCGGGCGACCTGACAATCGAGAAGACCGGGACCTACACCTTCTATCTGAACTCCGATGATGGCTCGGCTCTCCGCCTAGGGGGCGAAACTGCAATCGACAATGATGGCGCCCATAGGATGGTTGAGAAGTCGGTGACGATTGACCTCAAAGCAGGGGCTATCCCGCTAGAAGTGATATACTTTGAGCGAAACGGAGGTCAGGTTCTTGAGCTCTCTTGGAGCGGCCCGGATACCGGCGGCAAGCGCACTCCTCTCAATGCTGATCATGTCTCACATGTAATTGATGCAGTCGTGGTCCCCCAACCCGAACCTCAGCCCCAGCCTGAACCGGTAGACCCCGATTCCGTTGACCCTGCACCTGTGGACTCCGCTCCCGTCGAGCAGACTCCGACTGATCCTGCGCCAGTTAACCCCGCTCCTGCCGAGCCAATCCAAGCAGTTATAAGCGCCACCGCGCAGGAAGACCGCGTCGCGCAATTGGAAATCCCCGGCTCCGTCACGAATGGACAGCAAATCAGTTTGATCCGCATCCTGGAGCAGCCCGAAACTGGCCATGTCAGCGTGTCTCCCGACAACGGGATCACCCTGGTTATGACGGATGCACAGAAAGGTTTTGCCCAGGTCGCGTTTTCCTATGAGGTGACCCTCGCCGACAACACGGTCGTCCGCGTGGACGCCAATGTCGATCTGACACCGGCTCAGAATGCCGATGGCTGGAGTCTTGGTGAAGGCTACATGTTGGAAACCGAATCCCATGGCAATCTGATCCTTGAGCATGGCGACAACCACCGCAAGATCTTTGTTTCCGGAGGTGAGCATGCCCTCACCAAGGAAGACATTGCTGCGATGGAGGGCACAACAGTCGCTGCAATCGAGAAGACTTATGGCGGCTGGGGAAACTGGCTTTCTAAGAACTCAGAATACGGCGCTACCGAGGATATGGCCCTGACCGCCGATCTGGGCATGGCGCTTTGGAACGCGACCACCGCCTTCAAGACGACATCCAACTGGCTCCTCTTCGAGCGCGGCTACGAGTATTCGGAGGCCCAGCGCTTATTCACCCGCGGCGCGAATGGCGAATCAGAATTGAACCCGCTCGTTGTAACAGCATATGGCGAGGGTGAGGACCCTCAATTGGGCGACATGAACATCGTTCAGAACCAGTCGGCCAACATGGTCATAACCGGAGTAAAGTTGGGCAGTGCTCAGGCACTGCTAGGAGCGAACCTTCTCATCGACAACGTCACGGTGACGAAGGAGGGCAACTTCCAGAACGTCAACGGGCTGACTATCCGCAGAAGCGACTTTGTTGACATCTTCCGCGAGGTCCCGTTGAACGATACTGACACATGGGCTCAGCACATCAACCGGATAAGCGGAACCTATATCGCAAACAGCAAGGGCGTCCGCCTGGAGAGCAACCTGTTCGACCACAATGGCTGGGCCGACGGCTACGACTACAATCTGGCCGCTACCTCACCAATGCCGCCGTCAATGTATAGCCACAATATCTACATCCAGTCGAACAATTACGACGTCTCGCTGGTGGACAACATCATCATGCGGGGTGCCTCCTTCGGAGCCCAGGTCCGGTCCGGCGGCTTCATTGAGGACAACGCCTTCATCGACAACAACGCTGCGGTGAACTTCTTCGGTGGAGACAAAAATGCAGCAGGTCAGTCCTTAGGCAACTACACCCTGATGAACGGCAACCTCATCACCTCGGCTGGCCACAAGCGTGTGTCGTCTCAAGAAGGCGCACTGGCCTTCGGGATCGATGATTTTGGCAAGCAGACCTCGCTGATCGAAAACATCATCGCCCACATGGCCGATCCGGCCAATGCGGCCGAAATTGCTGCGAAATTCGTCACGCATCATGCTCTCAGCAAGAATGACACGCGCTTCTTCGATGACACCATTATCTACAGGTGGGCATCAGGCCACAAGAGCCAGAGCAACTCTTTGGATAGTAATACTGAAGGACGTGATGTTGTCAGGATGGACAAGACTACCATCCAGCAGTTCGCATCCCAACTGCTCGTCAAGGAAGGCGCTACGATTGCCGACTTGGCAGCCCTGCTGCGCGCCCAGGCACATGGCCAGCTCGACGCCGTCGTCGATGCCGATCTGATCATCGCCTTCTTCCGCGAAGGCTTTGGGCTGGATATTTCGGCACGGACTGGGTCGGAGACGCTAGTCTTCACGCCTGACGAGCGAGGCGACGGCATGCGGTGGGACAACCGGCTAAACTGGTCAACGAACGATCTGCCCGGCACTCGGGAGGGCGACAGCGTCAATCTTGCCGGCAATGCCGTTTACTTCGGGAACTATACGGAGACCGTGGACGACTTTGAGTTCGGCGACTTCGGCAAGCTTGTTGCCACGTCGGGCAAGCTGACCATTGATGGCAATATCGGCGTAAGCGAAATGGGCGCCTCGTTATCAATCGAGCGGGCCGGACAGATCTGGATCGACGGCTACCGCGACAGCGACATCCTAAAGATCGACATAGCGGGAGGACGCTTTGCCAATAAGGGCGACATAATCGGCATGATCGACATGCATGTAAGCAATAATGCTCAGGCATTGCTGGCCATTCACGGCGGCTCCTTCGAACTAATAGATGACAGCAGCCTCGTCATCGAGGGCAGCCGGGTTAAGGTGGGCTTCGATGGCCATAACGGCGACACCGGTGTACTGCGCATGCATGACGGCTCGACGCTCTCTTTCACTGCCGATGTTGCGGGCCTGTCTACCTTGGGCGAATTTCGTTCGGGTACCTTTGGAAAGGCTCCGGAGATTGACACGGCCATCCGCCTAAATGGAGATCTGAAGATTGACGTGTCCGCCTGGGCCGCCGGCTCGGCCAGCGTCAGCGAGACGCTGATCAAGGCTGACGAAATCTTGGGTAGCTTCGACTCAATTGAGGTGATCGGCATGCTCGGCGACCGGAATGCAACCATCGTCATCGACTATGATGCCGACGAGTTCCGCTTCGTGATGGGCCCTGCCAACGGCACCGGTACGGGCGAGATCAGCACGCTCGTCATTGGAGCAGATAGTGCCACGAACTGGCAACAGAAAGCGGACATGCAGGATCTGTGGCAGGCTCTGCATGATCCACACTTATCCCCAGTTGATGACCCACTGTCTCTCTAGTAAAGCCGAAGTTGTCATCTAAAGCGTTTCGGTAAAAACGTGAATCGCGAAGGGATTCCCACAAGGCGCGGTCTGTGCTCCTCTTATTCAGGGAGGATGGATCATTTAAGTACCTTTGCCTAATGCACTCCGGACACGGTTTCAGCGTAAGCGTATTCTGCTCCCCACCTTCCGACTTGCGACCTGATCGGTTCTTTGGACTGGGATGATTGTTGGAATGGAGTATCTCCATGGAGCCTGCATTGGAGTTTCTCCCGGCTGACGGCCGCAGCCGTCGGAATCGGAAGTGGCCGAATGAGGTGAAGGCGCGGGTCGTGGCGGAGACGCTGATGCCGGGGGTCACCGTGAATGAAGTGGCGCGGCGGCACGGCATTCCTGCAAACCATGTTTCCTCCTGGCGGACACTGGCGCGGACAGGGCGGCTGGTGCTGCCTGCTCCGGAAGACCCGGTAGAGTTCGCCGCCTTGATGGTAGGCCCAGCTGAGCCTGCGCCGCGTGCTGATGGTGGCGCCTTGGTCCGGCCGGAGATTGTCACGGGCGGAGTGCTGGTCCGTCTGGAAGCCGAGGCCTCGGCTGAGCGGATTGCGTCAGTCGTGCGTGCCCTGGCGGCCAGTTCATGATCTTCCCGTCCAATCGGGTGCGGATCCTGGTGGCGACAAAGCCCATCGACTTCAGGAAGGGCCATGATGGTCTGAGCGCGATGGTGTCATCGGTGCTGCGCAAGGATCCGTTCACCGGCACGGTGTTTGTGTTCCGTGCGCGTAGGGCCGATCGGCTGAAGCTGCTTTACTGGGACGGGACTGGTCTTGTGATGGCCTACAAGCGGCTGGAGGCTTCAACCTTTACTTGGCCCGCCGTCAAGGACGGGGTGATGGCGCTGAACCATGCCCAGTTCGAGGCGCTGTTTTCCGGGCTTGACTGGCGCAAGGTCAAGTCGCTGGAAATACGTCCACCGGCTACTGCAGAGTAAATCAACCGACTGTTTATACGTGTTTTTGCCGGGCTTTTGTGATAGCTATGGCCCATGCAAGCCGCCCCTGTCCTCGATCTTTTCGCCATCCCTGCCGCGCAGCGCGCGGCGGTTCAGGCGCTGATGGAAGAGGTGGCTGCGCTCAAGGACATCACCCGGCGGCAAGAGCATCTGATTGCCGAATTGAACCATGCCCTGCATGGCAAGCGGTCGGAAAAGCTGTCCGAGGACGAGCGGCAACTGGCGTTCGAGGATCTGTCCATCGCCTTGGCTGAGGTCGAGGCGGAAAAGGAAAAGCGCGCGGCCAAAGCAGGTGACGGAGCAACCAGACCCACTCCCAAGCGCACCATCGGTAACCTTCCTGCTGCACTGCCCCGCATCGAGGAGGTCATCGACCCCGACAGCCTGAACTGCCCCTGTGGCTGCGGTGTCATGCACAAGATCGGCGAAGACCGCACGGAACGGCTGGACATCGTGCCGGCGCAGCTGCGCGTCATTGTCACCGTGCGCCCCAAATATGCCTGCCGGTCTTGCACCGATGGGGTGACCCAGGCACCGGCGCTCTCCCACCTGATCATGGGTGGCTTGCCGACAGAGGCGACCCTCGCCCATGTGCTGGTGAGCAAGTATGCGGACCATCTGCCCTTGTATCGCCAAAGCCAGATCCTGGCGCGGGCCGGCCTTGAGCTGCATCGTGCCGTGCTTGCCGATTGGGTCGGCAAGGCCGCGTTCCATTTGAAGCCGGTGGTGGACAGACTGGCGGAACATCTGAAGCGGTCCGGCAAGCTGTTCATGGATGAGACAACAGCCCCGGTGCTGGATCCAGGGCGCGGGACAACAAAGACCGGATATCTCTGGGCTCTCGCCCGAGATGACCGGCCGTGGGGCGGCGATGACCCGCCTGGCGTGGTCTACTTCTACGCCTCCGGTCGCGCGGGCGAGAATGCCGAAACCTTCCTGTCAGGCTTCGATGGCATTCTGCAGATCGATGGCTATCCCGGCTACAACCGGCTGTCCAAACTCTCGCGCAAGGGTGGCGCCCCTATTCATGTGGCGCATTGCTGGGCCCACGCACGACGCAAACTGAAGGAAGTCTTCGACCGCGACGGATCAGAGATCGCCGCCGAGGGCTTGCGCCGCATTGCTGAACTCTATGCCGTCGAGGCCGATATTTGCGGCGTCTCACCCGGTCAGCGCCTGTCAGCCCGCCAGACCCGCACCGCGCCGCTGGTCGCTGCCTTCGGAGAGTGGCTGCAAGCTCAGCGCCGCAGGATCTCCGTCAAGTCCCGGCTCGGCGAGAAGCTTGCCTATATCCACAATCATTGGGACGGGTTGCAGACCTTCCTGGCGGACGGTCGCGTCGAGATCGACTCCAATCGGGTCGAAAATCTGATCCGTCCTATTGCCCTCAATCGCAAGAATGCGCTCTTCGCAGGCCATGACGAAGGCGGCATCGCTTGGGGTCGCATCGCTTCGCTGATCGAGACCTGCAAGATCAACGGCATCGAGCCCTTCGCCTACCTCAACGCAACCCTGCAGGCCATCGCCAACGGTCATCCGCAAAGCCGGCTCGACGATCTGCTGCCCTGGAACTTAAGACCGTCAAGCTGAGCAGTAGGTGCTGTCCAGCTAACGCTTACGTTTCAGCGGTATATTGAAGAGAGTTTGAATGGCCGTGCCTTAGCCGTGCGCCTGAAGCTGTCACCTGCGACAGGCGCACAGTGGGCAGGAGCCGGAAAAATCCAGAATTCGGCGGTCCAAGGTGGGGGAGCAGCGCACTCGAAGCGCAGCACCTCATAACGTCCAGGACAGGAAGTGGGGCGCAAGCCGAATACCCATCTGGAGCCTAAACAGATCAAATTCCTTCTGCGGCAACAAGATTAGAGAATCGGTGGATCCAGTCATGTCTTGCCTTCATTTGCTCTACGTTCCGGGCACGGATTTCCGCAATCCGGGCAGGTGAAGCAATTAAATCACTTAGAAAACAAAACATATCCTGCGGGTCGTTAGGAGCCTCTATGGTCGCGTCCTGCCATCCAATTAGCTCATCTGTATCAGAAGCAGTTGGACGGCGTCCGACTACTACACAGCCAGCAGACAGGCACTCAAACCAACGCTGTCCGACAATAGAGTAGGGGAAGCGTTGCGGATGCGTGCAAAATGGGTCATAAGCAAGCGCAAAAAGAGAACTCTGCGCAAGCTTCCAAAAATGCCTACGATGCATCAAAAAATCGCTCACCTCGGATATCTTCATATGATCCGTGTGATGGAAAATATTTTCCCTATGGGGGGCATTAAGAAACTTAGATAATACCTGTGTCAGATCTGTGGGCTGGCGTCCGTAACCTAGAACTGTAATTGGTCGTTGTGCATTTAATCCCGACACCAGAGTAGTATCTACTGCTAGCGGTACATAGCGGACAAGCCTCTTATCACTCTCAGAAAAATGATCTCTTGCGCACGGAAACGGAACGCACATTATACTACAGAAAGATGATATATTATAAGATGGATGCACTAGAGACTTTAGTTTTCTTCGATAGTTGTAAAAATAGGAATTTGCATTCCAAGCATCAAAAACATAAATGATTACAGTACAACCTCGCTGCTTTAGTTCGACCAGAGAAGATCTGTGTTCTTCAATGTTACGGAAATTAAGCCCAGTAAAAAGAAGGCAGGAATTGGAAAGATCTTTTTGAAGAAGACCTATGTTGTTTATAATTTTACCTTCAAATCCATTTGAAATAGCGTTCTCCATCTCTACAACACAGCACATGGCAGGGTGTAAATTTCGAGACCGATCAGAAAGTATAAATAGTTTCTTTTTCATCTTCAAAGGTCCTAAATTTCCCTTGTGTAAGCTTGAAAGCTTTGCTTCTATACTTCAGTAAAACATGTTTACTCTCGGCTCATGAGCATTGTTGTGCAATTCAGGCCTGAGTTATTACTGTCCATTATATGTGTTGGTTCACTCCACACGAACGACGTTCCCGAAGCCTGAGACCCTGCATCTTCGTCTCGATTCGGCTGCGGGTCCTCACATGCTTCGACTGCAGATATCATCGATTTGTTGCCAAGTCCTTTTACTCCCTTATGCACTCTCCTCTTCAACCTCCAAGCGCTGCATTATCCGTAACAAAGTAATATGCAAGAACCAGCATTGGTTTTCATTGGATGTTTCGTTGTAGCGCCTTGCTCGTATACGCCCATGGCCACACCCTTGCCCTCTTGTCACCTTCCCTCTCCTGCGCTTCCTTTGTTCAACCTTGGCAGGCGCTGCTGTGGTCGTAATGGATGTTATGCGTTAGGCTCGAACCTAGAGCTGGTCGTGGCGCCAGATACGCTCCGGGTTTCGCGCCACGGCTAGAGCAACAGTTGCGATAGCTGCCACGGCCAGCATCTCACCGCCATCTTCAAGAATGTTCAACAAACGGTTGGCTAAGCGCCCTTGGACCATGATGTGGATCATATCGAAGACTACTGCACACAGGAGCAGGGCGGCGATGGGAAGCGAGATCAACCGAAGAACCAACCCGTCCCCATTACGCCGTCCACTATATGCCCAGTTTCCCAGCAGAAACAAAAGCGTGGTGGCTAATGCCCATGCCAACAGTTCACCAAAATCTTGTGCGCGCAGACCAAATGCAGAGGGTAGATTTATGTTTTTGACAAGTATTGCCCCCATTCGCTCGTGATATTGTGAGGAGTCATCAAGCCAAGCGAACGCAAAGAGAGCTGCCAAGAACAACGCCAGACGCGACCGAGTTTCATAGCTGGCCAAAGTAAACAGTACTGCGGCCAAAAACAGCATGCCGTGATTGAAGCTTTCAGACAGCGACTGATCGCCGCTCAGGATGACCAAGCCATATATCTTTGACGCAAACCCATCGTTTCGTCCAGATGCTAAATGGAGATGCTCAGAAACTATATGTGCCAAAACTAGCACAACAACCACGCTTGCAAGAGTAAATCCTAAACGCAAGGCGGAGAGGTCATCTGATACGCGAAACCGGCGATTTGGTTCTATATTCGAAAGCAAGGAAGAAGTATTCTCAGTAACCATGAACGACTCCAATATGACAAGAGCAAATTACGATCCCACCATATCGGACAAGGGATTGTAGATTGTTACTATAATTTTACTATGATTAGCAATGCCGGCACTCAAGGGACTAGCAACTGTGTCTAGGCGCAGGCCCGGTGCTGCCAAGCCGTACCGCTTTTCAGGACGGCGTTTGCGATGGTGATGAGCCGTCTGGCGATTGCGATGATGACCAGCTTGTGCGGCTTGCCCTTTTCCTTGAGGCGCTTGGCAATCGGCTTCAAGGCCGGGTTGTGACATGGGGCGGCGAGTGCGGCTTGGAAGAGGACATGTCGCGGTGCTCGTCGTCCTCCCGCAATCATGCGGCGGCCGCGCATCGCGCCGCTGTCATGGGACACGGGCGCAAGGCCGGTCATTGAGGCTGCCTCACCTGCTTTCATATGGCCGAGTTCCGGCATCTCGGAAAGCAGCATGGCTGCGCAAACCGGCCCGCTCCCTGGAATGGAGCGGAGAAGCTTTGCCTTGGCGGCCAAGGCGTTTTCCTGCGCGAGGATGCCTGCGATCCGCTGCTCCAACTCCCGGATCTGGGCCTCGAGCATTGTCCTGAGTTCCTCGTCCATGAGGTCCAATTCCGCCGCGACGTCTTGTCTCATTCGCGCTCCGATCTGAGCCACGAGCCGCTTGCGCAACTCGACCATCTGCGCCCTGCAAGTTGTCAGTGCTCTGAGCACACGCAACTTTTCATTTGGCAGTCTTCGCCCCGCCCTAGGACGAAGGGCCATGAACCGAGCAATGAGTTCGGCATCAATCCGGCCGGTTTTTGCCCGCCTTCCCCGGGAAAGGGCAAAAGCCTTGATCTGGGCCGGAGGCAACTGCGTGGCATCCATTCCCGCTGAGACAAGCCGCATCCAAAGGGCCCATTCCTCTGACCTCCTGTAGCTTTAAAGCCGATCCTCAAAGGCGCGGGCAGGTCCTGAAGGATCCCGATCAGGCGCATATGACCCTCTGGTGAGTTCGGAAGTCTGAACCTGCGGCCACACTGGCCCTGGGCTGACAACAGATAGTCTTTCAAGGCCTGGGCAGTCATCGTGCGGCGCATTGTGCTTCCTTCGATTTTCTTGCGGCATACCAGATCCTGGAATCTGAAGTTGAATATATTTGGCGAATGAACAAACCTATGCTGTTAGCAATGAAGCGCCAGTCCTCAGTCTGCCGAACATGATCTTGATCCGGTTTGGCTGCTTGTAGCGGCCTTTCTCGTATAGGATGATCTTGTCTCAGGACCTCCGGCATGGGATGGAAGGGTTTATCCATATTTTTCAACGCCTCTCTGAATCAGACGACATCGGATCGGTGATCCGCGATCAGCCATTCAGCGGCAGGCAGATTACCCAAGGACCGCTTGAGGTAGTGAAGCTTCTGGAAGCAAGCACAGCTATTGTAGAACGTGCAAAGAACCCCCCTTCCACAACCCTTCGATGCAGTGCAGAGTCGTGCATAATCTGTGCAACGGCGGTGATATGGGGCAGCAATGGCAGTTTGGACGAAATCAGCCGGACTGGGGGCTTTTGCTATTGGTGTTGCCCTGGGGCAGGCGCTGCCGGCGGCAGCGGATGGAGAATTTCTACAGGCTGATGTGGGAAGGAGTACGCAATCGGCCGTCGCTACAGTAGTGCGCGGGCCTGTTAGCTACGGGCTGAACGTCTCAAAATACGAGGATGGCCGCTCGGGCGCAGCCAACGTGACATATGCCCTGCCAATCGATGCTCCCGCGACACTGAGGCTCGGACCCTCGCTTGGCTTCCAAGAGGACGACGACGAAGATAGCGAGGTCACTGTCGGTCTCCGGTTGGTCGCTGAACGCTATGTGCCAGCGGATTTCGGGTCGGCTTATCTTCTAGGCGATTTCAGCACGGTCAACCGCTCGTGGTTCCTGTTGGGCCAGCTGACCTATGCGCCGGCCGATATTGGGATAGAACTGTCGCGGGGCGGGAGTGAGACTTATCACGAGACCACGCTTGCTGTGCAAAAGCGGCTGACCGGAAGCCCAGTCAGCCTGCGCATAGGCTACAAGATCAGTTCGGACGAGCTTTTCGCTGGCTTCTCCATCAACACCTTCTGAGGCAACATGACCGATAATCCCCGCTTGACGCTCCGCAGGGCTGGCATTGCTTTTGGATTTGCCTGCCTTTTGTTGATGCTGGCTATACCTACGATCTTCGTGCTGCTCCGAGGGGATCGCTTCACTGACAGCACGCTGGATTATACAGCGCGCTTCCGGACCAATGCCGCAGCAGAGGAGCTTGCTCGCACGCTCGAGCAAGACTGGCGTGATTTGCTTGCCTTGGCGCAACGAGTGCCGCAGCTTAACCCTGAGGAACTGGGCCATATGCTGACAGGGGCCAGCGGCGATGGCAGCCGTATTTCATGGTTGGGCTATGCAGATCTTGGAGGCACAGTTGTGGCGGCGACAAATGGCCTGCTAGTGGGTCAAGATGTCAATCAAAGACCGTGGTTCAGGGGTGGGCTGAGCGGCGGATTTGCCGGCGATGTTCATGACGCGGTGTTGCTGGCCCAGCTCTTGGGAAGCGGGGATGGTGAGCCTTTGCGCTTTATTGATCTCGCGCTGCCAGTGCTGGATCAGGCCGGTAATCCGGCGGGGGTTCTCGGGCTCCATATCAATGCCGCCTGGCTGACAAACGAACTGCGCGAATCCGCGCGCCTCTATGGACTGGATCTTTACCTGCTGAACCCGACCGGCGACGTGTCCGCCACTTCGGCCGATGAGACGCCCTCGACTGGCGAGATGCAGATCCTGCGCGCGGCCCAAACCGGGATCGAGACGGGCGGGCGTGAACGTTGGCCGGACGGGCGCGACTATTTCTCGACAGTCGTGCCGCAAGTGACTCATGGCGATCTACCAAACTTTGGTTGGCGAATGATCGGGCGGCTTGAGGTAGGCCGGCTGCCGTTCGGCATAGACCTGATGCAAAGCGGTGCACATTGGGCTCTCTTGGCAATGATCACTGGGATCGGGCTGCTGACGCTTGTTTTTGTCCGTGCTATCATGGTGCCGTTGAGCCGACTGGCCGCATCCGCCGAGAAGATTGCGGACGGGTCGCAGGACTATCCGGCGATCTCGCGTGGCACACGGGAAGCCTCGCAGCTGTCATTGGCGCTGATGCGGCTTCAGCATGATCGCATCAGCGACGAGAGCTGAAGGATAACCGCTGCCCGAGGCCCGCAAGCAGGCCACTGAGCTGTGCCCGCGCCGTGCCGGGCGCCGCGCCTTCGGCATAAAAGCGCACCAGTAGCGCCTCCCGCTGCTGGGCCGTCGGGCGCAGTGCGACCCGACAGCCGTCCACCGTGGGGACGATTACTTCAACCGGGATGTCGCCGATATCGCGCAGCCGCAGGGTGCCTTGGGTTCCAACCGGATAGCTTTTGCCGCGCAGCCGCGCCTGGTCCATGGTCAGAGAGCTGATCCACAAGCGGCGAATGTCGCCATCGGTTACCAGAATGCCGCGGTCAGGCAAATCTGCGATATGACGCTCGCGCCGGGGCAGTTCAATGCAGGCAAGGACCGTCATCGCCAGAACAAAGAGGTTGTAGATCGTCCAGAACAGCACCACCCATTTTCCATCGCCTGCATCCTGATACGAAAAGCGTTCGATGAAGATGCCGAGCAGCAGCGCAATGGTTGTCAGGACCAGCAGGATCAGAAAAGGCATCATCATCTGCCATTGCACAGTGATCTTTGCGCGATCCCCGCCTTTAGCCGTGACAGAAAACGGATGCCCTTTGGGTTTAAACAGGCCGGTGAAGGCGGCACGGCTGATTGGGATGGCGCCGATTAGCTGGCCGACATCGTGCAGGATTGGTACCACCATGCCCGGCATCAGCACCCGCTGAACCATTTGTCCCCACAGAAAGAAAACGCCGAAATAGGTTATGACCTCGGCCAACTGCGCATCGACAACAATTGTACCAAAATACCAGTAGAGCAGTGGGAAAACGACAACGGCAATGCGGAACGGAAAGCTGGTGGTCCAGAACAGGACTGAATCTACCACACTCCAGCGGTCGCGCAGGCGCAGGTTGTTCCGGGCCAGCGGACCAAGCCGCGAGCGGGCGATCTGCATCAGCCCTAGACACCAGCGGGCACGCTGCGTGACATATTCCTTCAAGCCCTCGGGGGCGAGTCCCTCGGTCAAGGGTTCGGCCAAATACACCGATTTCCAACCTTTGTCCTGAAGCTCCAGCGTCAGCATGAAATCTTCGGTCACGCTTTCGGTCGGCAGACCACCAATCTCGCGCAGCGCTGTCCAGCGGCAGACCGACGATGTGCCACAGCAGAAGGCGATGCCCCATCCGTCGCGCGCAGGTTGCATATGATCGAAGAAGAACCGTTGCTCGTCGGGATAGGAGTAGCTGATTCCTAGGTTGTGCTGGATCGGATCGGCATTGAAGAAATGCTGTGGTGTCTGGACCAGACCGACCTTGGGGTCATGAAACAATGCCAGGCACCGCGAGATGAAGCCGCGATGCGGTACGAAGTCGGCGTCGAGGACGGCAACGAAATCGGGCGGCACCGGATCCTCGGCCAGCCGGTCGAGAGCATGGTTGATGTTGCCTGCTTTTGATCCTTTGTTGTCCGGGCGCCGCATGTAACGCACACCCTGCTCAGCGCAGTAGTCACGCAGCCAGTCACGGCGGCTGTCGTCCAGAACCAGCACCTCCTTGTTGCGGTGGCGCAGGGCACGGGCACCGACAATGGTGCGCTCCAGGATCTCCAGCTCTTCGTTATATGTGGCGATCAGGATCGCGACGCGCGGCTCATCCTCGCCCCACCAGCCAGCATAGGCGTCAGCTTCGTCCGAGCGCAGCTTGATGCGGGACATGATAAAATAAGAACTCACCGTCCCGACCATCGCTAAGAGCTCGAAGCCGAACAGCGAATAGCTGGCCAGCATGTCAAGGGTCAGGCCCGCCGGGGCTAGAGTTTCTGTCCCGCGCCACCAGATATAGCGCAAGGCAAGCAGGAAGGCAGTGAATAGCAGCAACCCGCGGTGCAGGTTGCTTCGGACGTCGACCCAGAAGGGCAGCGTCAACCCGATCCCGAGCGCCAGCAGCAGATGCGCGATGCTGGAACCGAGATCACTTAGGAACGGAAAGTTCAGCATCTTACGGCAGCAAACGGCGCAAACCGTCCAGTGGCCGCCCGTCGAAGAAGGCCCGACCGGTGCGCCCGATCATGCAGCCTTCGGCCCCAAGCTGCGCCAGTTGCGGCACGATCAGCGCCACGTCGTATCGCTCCAGATGACGCTGGCTGGGTGCAACGGCTAGGTTGCGATAGACCGTTTCTGCCCCGCTTCCTGCCAGCCGGGCTACGGTCGCATCATAAACCGTCGACGAGCCGCCAAGGCGGAACCGTGCCGCATCTCCGACCGAAAGGCTGTTATAAACGCGTTCAGTCACCGAGGCGGTGACCATTGTTGCCCGGCAATCGACAAGGCGCAGCAGCGGATCGCCCCGTTGAACATTGACCCCGTTCGCCTCTAGCACTTCCCACAGAAGACCCGTGACGGGAGATTGCAGTTCGCCACCGGTCAGACCATTTACACGGATGCGCTCACGGTCCACGCGTTCGTGCAGGGCGGCGACGCGTTCCTTGGCCTCGGCCAGACGAGTCTGAAGGGCTGCGATCTCGCTGGACAGTTCGACCGCGCGCTGCTCGGCATTTGGTGCGTCGTTGTAGCCATCGCCAAGAAAGACGTTTTCCTCAGCCGCTTGTAGCGCGATCCGCAGCACTTCGACCCGCTCGCGCGCGTGATCCAGCACCAGGGCGTCCAGCCGGGGTTCGCCCGGCAGCCGCTCAATCCCTTCCTCAACAGCGGTCAAAATCTGCTGCTGCGTCTCGTCCACAGCTCCGCCGCCGGTCTCGAGGATCGCAAGCCGTGCCTCAGCGTGGGATAGACGCGCGCGCAATTCCTCCAGCCGCCGGTCGCGGAAAATTTGCGTCCGCTCGATCAGGGTCTCGCGCACCGCCTCGGTTTCGGCCAGCAGCGCTTCAATCTGGGCTCGCGCGGCGTCCTCCAGCCGGACCTCCATCAGCAGGTCGTCCAGCCGGACCCGATCGACAACGGGATCCTCCACGCTTGCCAGAACCTCGCCCTGCGTTACGCGAGCACCTAGCTGGCGGGCGGGTACGGTCAGGTTGCCAGACACAGTCGCGCGCATAGTGACAACGGGCGCGTTCACCACAGCATCGGCGGTCGCTCCGGACATTTGCTCGCCTACAATGATCCATAGGGCAAGAATGATGGCCAGTGAGCCAAGGATCAGTCTCTTGTATTTCATCAGATTGGCGGCCCCAGCTTTGTCTGCGCTTCTTTGCAACTTAAGGGTGTTTTAAGGAATGTCACCCGTCTTTTCTGGTGCTCTTCAAAAGGCCTCAGGCGAAGCATTCCCCTTCACGCAGCGCCACATGGCAAAGCGCCAACAAGATATCAGAATAGTAATCTCCAGCCCCGGACAGCCAATTTGGAAGGGTTGCGCAGTGCGTAAGGTCGCGCAAAGCAAGAAAACCCGGACGATCACTTTGACTGATAAGATGGCCCTCCTCATCCCGCGCCACTACAACATGGCCGGGCTGGGCATCCATCATCAGATTTTGCAGAGCAGCCGCAACGGCCGGGTGGGCTCTATATCCCGACCAAACCAGGTAAAGCGGGATCCGCAACGCGTCAAAGCCCCAGCCAGCCCGGTGCTCCTCTGAAGGCAGAAAACTCGACCCAGTTACGTCCACCCAATTCCACAACTGACTGGAAGCGGCGAGTTCGGCCAGTACCGTTTCGCCATGATCTGCAGCCTGCAGAAGACGTGGATCGCTAGCAGCCTCGCCCAACTCGCGTAAAGCGCGAGGCATGATATAGGACGGATTGAACAGCACCCGATCTGGGGTCCGCCGCGCCTCGGCACCTGGCAATAGTAGCCACTCGGCAGGGGCACGGGGATCGGGGGAAAGGCAAAGGTCGGCAATGTCGCGGGCAACCGCAAGAGCCGTATCCCGATAGCCGTTCCAGCCCGAATCCCGATCCGCCCGCAACAGCGCCCATGCCCGGAAAAGATCACCATCAGTTGCGTTGCGCCAATCGATCCGCCCATCCTCTTGCCGCCGGCTCCAGGCCATCAGCCGGTCCTGTCGCACAGCCAGATGAGCCTGCGTCCACGCCTCTATCTGCTCGAAAGCGTTCCGATCCCCTATGGCTTGGGCCAGCAGGAGGCCGTAGCCTTGACCTTCGGAATGGCTGATGCCCTGCTGCCAGTCGACAACGCGGCCGTTCCGCAGATATTGTTCGCACCAGATCTGCCACCAGGCGGAACCGGACGCCGAAGCAAAAGGCCAGGGCATACCGGCTGCAAGAAAGGTGAGAAGCAATTGGCGGCGGAAAGGCATCGGGCTTTCTCTAGTTTATGCTATCCCAACACGCCGTAGAGGGGTGCAGGAGCCACTTCGTATAGAGCAGTGTGTAGAACGTCACGAGTGAAGGAAATACGCTGCAGCCAATCCAAAAGAACCTTGAATTGGTAGCTTTTCCGGCCAGTAACTTGCTTCCGAAAACTTTTGTTAAGATTCAATATCTGGTTTGTGGCCTGGCCCGCTAACTACAGTTAATCTGCGTCCCGGATGACGCTGCAGCTAGTTTCAGGCACATGGCTTCAAACTCTGCGGTCTGACGCTCAATCCGCCACAAAGTATCGGCCTTTTCCTTCTTGGAGAGGTGCAGCCGACCAATCTTTGCGCGACACAGCATCAGCATTGTTCCGGCAACAGACAGATTGGAGTGAAGCGCTTGATAGGTGGTGATACGGTAGCTCATCAGCCTGTGTCTCCTGGATTATCAAGTATAGGTCAGCTGAACAGCTTCCTGGTATGCCCGGGACCTAGGTGTCCGAGCAGTGACGTTTGCGCGTAAGGCTTCCAATTCGGCAATATGTAGGTCGATCTGCAGATTAGCGTCTTGATTGTCGTCATGCGACAATCTGAAGTTATCCGCATGCGCGCGGCACAGCATAATTGCGACATGGGCGGAGGTCAGTAGTCCTTCAGCAATGAAGTAGTCATGGTTCGGCGCATCTCATATACTTGAACTGATTCTTGTTCTTCAGTGGACAAAATGCTCATAATGCTGAAGAAAGGGTGAAGCCGGGCAAGGCTACCAGCCAACGCGATGAGCGTCTTGAATGTTGAACCCAATATCATGTTTCTCTTGTTCAAGAGGAACGTCTGCGCCAAAGAACATCATTACAGGCAGCAACATGAGGCTGATCGTGGCAGTACGAGCGATCCTGGTCAGTGCAGTGACCGTATTCGTAGTCGGATGGTTCCTGGGCTTGCCCTTTTACGCAACATTGATCGCAGTGGGATGTGGCGTAATGAGCGGGCTGATGACTGCAGCCTTGTATAAAACTCCAGCACCACCTTTACCTTCGCGCCGTCCTGGGAAACATAACGTCAAGGCTGATAGCTGGCGCTCGATGTTGTAAGTTGCCGCTTTCAATCAGGCACTGTCTGCCGAGGTAGTGTGCCCCACAGGATATCGTATGAGCGCTGGCCTTCGAGGGGCCGCAAGCGGCGCACCAGGCACTTGGTTATGCCGATTGATTCACACCGTGGCCCTCGTTCTGCAGATGCCAGGTCATCTGCCGGACGCCGTAGAAGGGCGTATCCAGGGACTGCCGGTCGATCAGCTGCATCAGAGCCAGGTTCACCTCCGTCTCACCCAATGGCTCGTGGTAGAACGACGAGCGCGAGATCGACAGAAGGCGGCACTGCGCCCCGATCGACAGCACCGGGTGGTCTCGCTCGATCATCCCGCGCCTCACTTGCCGATCCACGGCTTGAGCTTTCGTGACATCGAAGCAAAGACCGTGGCCCCAGTGGGGCCGCGTAAGCCTTGCGGAGGATCGTTGGCGACGGCCAGTTCTCCGATTTTGGCATGCAACGACCGGACCGTTTCTTCGTCCACCTCCGCGGGTGTTCGGCTGCCCCGCTCGAAGATGTCCGCCGCACCGTCGAGTAACTCCTTCTTCCACTGATGAATTATTGTCGGATGCACGCCGTATTCGGCTACTAGCTCCGACCCCGTGCGCTCGCCTTTCAAAGCCTCCAGCGCCACGCGCGCCTTGAAGCCCACGTCATGGTTCCTGCGTTTCCGCTGAGCAGCAGGGTTTATCTGGATCATCCGTTCAGTTCTTCAATCAGCGCGTTCGGCAGGGCGGGGGGAAACAAGTCTGCCTGCTGCCCTTTCTGAGCCTGCCACTGCGCCTTCTGTTCATCGATGGTTTTAAGCCACCACGATACCCTAAGCTTAGTGATCTTTCTGCCCTGCTTCTCTACTACATCGACGCGGCACGAGAAGGGAGCAAGTAGATTGACCTCTGCGACAGCAGGCTCAATGGCCTTCCTGCGCAGGGCGGCAAACGAAACTAGCTTGCCTTCCGGCACACCGAGATAGTCGCGCAGCTCCTCGGTTTCAAAGTCGTTGTAGAAGACGTGCTTCAAGCCGATCCGCTTTGCGATGATCTCATAGAGGGCCATACCGTACTTCGTCGCAAAGCCATGCAGAATCTGCATCTCGAGCCGCGCAAAAATCTGGCTGTCTTGTAGGATTGGCAGAAGCTTGGGGTGCAGTTCATAAGTCAGCATCGTGGCAATGCCGGGACCAAACTTTTCGATGTCAGTTGGCCCGAGCAGGTGGACGTTGCGCGTCGATCCGTCCGACATACGCACACGTACGACCGTCTGCATGAGGCTAAGAATAGCCTCAGTGACGCGATCGTTTGATGTGTGGTTACCCCGAAGTTCAGCAAATGGGATTCGGTATTCCTGCCCTTCAGCTGCCATATCTGGCCCAAGGCATTAGACAGCAGCTGGTTGTAGATCCGGCGTGCAGCAAGGGTAATCTTCTCACCTCCACGCACCTCGATTAGTTCGGCGGGCTTGATGACTTCTCCGCGCCGCTGAAATGCATTGAGCGTGCCGCCATTAGTATTGTGACTTTTGGGGCGAGGTTCGTCCTGCATTTATTGTAACCTGTACTGCGTGCGGGGTCACAATAGGGAGAACTCACTGGCTTTGGGAAGAGAAATGCGATCCAGGAGCCTAAAACCGGCTGACCTCGCCCCAAAAGTCACCATTGCTCGTAGTCCCTGAGGCAGGATCGCCCCAAAAGTCACAATCCCTCGCCCCAAAAGTCATTTACCCTCGCCCAAAAAGTCACAATACCTCGCCCAATATGTCACAGTCAGAGCGAATAATTATTTTTAAACAATGGCTTACAAACTATAAAATAGAAGAAACAAAATAGAAGAAACCCCGCCCAAATAGGGGACATCAAGAATGACCCCTTAGAGCGTATCTCCGCCATCAAGATTCAGGATTGCCAATGATGTGATTCTCTTCTGCTAGGGAAGATGGAGATTTCAGATGGGCAAGCCACATCCAGTAGAGCTTCGTAGCCGGGTTATCGGCTACGTGGACGAAGGTCACGGACACCGTCAGGCGGCTCGGCATTTTCGGGTATCGCCGAAGTTCGTCAATGATCTGGTGAAGCTGCGGCGCGAGACCGGATGTTTGACGCCGAGGCGCCAAGGCAATGGCGGCGGACATGGCAAGCTGGTGGACGTGACCGGTTGGCTCAAGGCCCGCGTCACGGCCAAAAGCGGGATCACGCTTGATGAACTCGTGACCGAACTGGCTGAGACGCATGGCATCGATGTTCACCGCGCCACCGTCTGGCGCGTTCTGCGGGGTCTCGGATTGACCCATAAAAAAACTCTGCAGGCGCTTGAACAGAAGCGAAAGGACGTCGCCGCTCTGCGCCATGTCTGGATCGCGAGACGCCAGCCTTTCATGGCCAATCATCTGGAGCGGCNCCGCAAAGCCGGCTCGACGATCTGCTGCCCTGGAACTTAAGACCGTCAAGCTGAGCAGTAGGTGCTGTCCAGCTAACGCTTACGCATCAAGATGGTTGAAGTGGCTGGTAAACCGTTCTCGGTTGTTGGTGCGCTCAGTCTCGCACCAGCCAAAAACGTCACGAAAAAGTAGGTCCGGATTTTTATTGGGCGCGAAATCACCCATGCAGGAAACGAAATGCTCAAGATCATCGCGCGGGTGGCCTTGAGCGTCCGAAATCGCAGTGATCAGATCTAGGGTCCGTGGACATTCATCGTGAGGCGATGATGGTTGCGGCGAGATGCCAATTGGCGGCGTAGCTGCATGCGGTCTTTTCGTAGCGCGTGGCGATGGCGCGGAACTCCTTTATTTTCGCGAAGAAGTTTTCGACCAAGTGCCGCCATCTGTAGGCGTGTTTGTCGTAGTCACGCTTGATCTTGCGGTTCGCCTTCGGTGGGATGACTGCACTCGCACCTCGCCCGTCCAGTTCTGCAAGCAGCCCATCGGCATCAAACGCCTTGTCCGCCAGAAGGGCGTCAAAGGCGACGTCCTCGATCAGCGGTGCCACGCCTTTCAGGTCGTGAGCCTGGCCGGGCAGCAGAACAAAGTCGAACAGGTTGCCCAAGGCATCGACCAAGGCCACGATCTTTGTAGTCAGTCCGCCGCGCGATCGCCCGATGGCCTGAGCCTGAGTCCCCCTTTTGCGCCGCTCGCCTTCTGGTGAGCCTGGACAATGGTGCCGTCGATCAGCGCGTATTCGAAATCGGGCTCGCCGGGGATCTCTTCGAAAAGGCGCTCGAAAACACCCCCTTTGGCCCATCTGCGAACCGGCGGAACACGCTGTTCCAGTTCCCGAACTCCGATGGCAGATCCCGCCAGGGCAAACCGGTTCGCACCCGCCAGAGAACGGCCTCCAGGAACAGGCGATTGTCCTTGCCCGTCACACCGCTGTCGCTCTTCTTGCCGGGGAGATGAGGTTCAAGACGCGCCCAAATATCATCCGTCACCACAAACCGCTGCTCGTCCATTCAGACCTCCATTTGGAAGGCCTGAATCACAGATCAGATGGCATGTGAACCATGAATGTCCACGGGCCCTAGTCGGTCATCCTGCGAAAGGTCCATGAACTGCTGGAGGGTGATCAAGTATTCCTCGCCGTTTTCAGACTGAGAGGTTTCAGCGGCCACTTCTGTTGGTGGGGGCTTGGACCCATCGATTTTGGACGCGGCCGTGGTGCTTGCCGTGGGCTCTGTTGGTTTGTCGGAGGTACCGACTATAATAAATCCGACTAGCGCCAATCCAAAGCTGATCCCCGCGCGGCTCAGCTTTCGGCTCCGATTATGAATAAATATGGCTCGCAGCAGATAAACTCCTGTCGCTGCTATGCCGACGAAAAACAAGATAGCCCCAAGATAATCCATTGCCGGTCTCCACACTGATGCTCGGCAATGATGGAACTACCACTGCCTCAACTCAAGCGGCCCCTGGGCCGCTTATCTCTTTTCGAGAGGTGCCGTATGGCAAAGACCCTGCAGTCTCAATTGATCCTGTCGCTAGTTGATCGCGTGACTGCACCTGCGCGTGGCATTCAGGCTCAGATGGATCGGCTTAATAGCCGGATCGCGGCAACGAATGAGCGCGCCAGCCAAATCGGCAGCAAGCTGGTAACGGCAGCAGCGCAGGCGACTGGTTTTGCGCTAGCGATGGCTCAGCCGGTGCGCGCGGCAATGGATCTTGAGTCAGCAATGGCTGATGTTCGCAAGGTCGTGGACTTCCCAACACCTGAAGCTTTCCGGCAATTTCAGGATGAACTGGTTCAGATGTCCACGGAACTGCCGATTGCCGTCACGGGCCTGGCGGAAATCGCGGCGGCAGCGGGGCAGGCGGGCATCGCAGGGGCTGACCTGACGCGGTTCACGCGCGAGGCCGCGCAGATTGGCGTGGCCTTCGACATCAGCGCCGGGGAAGCCGGAGATGCGATGGCGAAGATGATGACCGGCCTTGACCTGACGATTGATGAGGTGGTCAGCCTGTCAGATGCCATGAACCATCTGTCGAACGCCCAGGCATCCAGTGCTGCACAGGTTCTTGACGTAGTGAGGCGGGCGGGCGCTCAGGGCAGGCAATACGGTTATACAGCCGAACAGACCGCAGCCTTTGCCTCGGCCATGATTTCTGCCGGCGCAGAGAGTGATGTGGCCGCAACCAGCTTCATGAACATGGGGCGGGCGCTGACACGAGGCACGAGCGCCACCAAGCGTCAAAACGCTGCGTATTCTCAGTTGGGCCTGAATGCGAGTGACGTGGCTAAGCGGATGCAGGAAGATGCAGTCGGCACCACAGTCGATGTGATGGAACGGCTGTCGCAACTTCCGAAAGAGATGCAGGCGGCTATTTCCAGCGATTTGTTCGGGGATGAAGCTCGTGCCTTGGGGCCCCTGCTGACTAACCTTTCCCTAGTGCATGATAGCGTCGGCATGGTGGCGGATCAGTCTCTCTATGCCGGATCGTCGCTTGCCGAGTTCCGTAATAGGATGAAGACCTTTGGCGCGACCGTGCAAACCTTCCGGAACCGCCTGAACGCCCTGAGCATCGCTTTGGGAGAAACGCTGTTCCCGATCCTGACGCAGGTGATGGAGCAGATCACACCGATCATCGTCGCCATCCGCGACTGGATCAGGATCAACCCCGAACTGACCGCCCGCATCATTGCCGTAACGGGCGCGCTGATCAGCCTGCGCGTGGCTCTGCTGGCCCTGCGCTTTGCCGGTCTGACAGGGAGGGCCGGCGTTCTGAACCTTCTTGCCCTTGGCATGGGAACAATAGGCAGAGCGGGGGCATCCATGGCCGGGGCAGTGGGAGAAAGCATTCGCTTGCGATGCGCACTTGCTAAAATGGACGGGTCCAAAGTCGGCTTGATCGACAAGATTGGTGCTGGCTTGCGCGGTCTTGCGGGGGTGACGGGCCTTACCGCAGTGTCACAAGGTCTTGCTGCTGTTGGGGCCGTCATCGCGGGTATCAGTGCCCCGGTCTGGCTTGGCGTAGCAGTCGCCGTCGGTGCGGTAGGACTGGCCTGGAAATATTGGGACAGGGTCAGCGCAATTGTCAGCGGAGTAGGCGCAGCGATTAGCGAGAAGTTTGCTCCGGTCATGGAAAAGCTAGAGCCGATCTTGAAGCCCCTAAGCCCTGTTATTGAGGATCTTGGCGAAGCCTTCGCCTTCGTGGACGAGAAAATCAGGGCGGCAGCGGAGTTTGCCCGAAACCTCGTTGGCGGGCTGTTCACCCGAGAAATCCTAACCGAAGGGGAACAAGCCGATCTTCGCGCCCGTGCGTCCAAGATGACGTCTGATCTAATCGATTACTTCGCTGCGCTTCCTGGAAAGCTGCTGACGATCGGTAGCGAGATGATCCAGAAGTTGTGGGATGGCATGGAGGCAAAGTTCAGCGGGCTTCTTGAGCGAGTTAAAGCCATGGCCGACGAGATCAGCGGGCCGTGGAGGAGCATCCTTTCCGGAGGCCGGTCCGATCAGCCTGACCTTGGAACCTATAACCCAGCAACCGGCACCTTCGAACAGGCCAAGGCGGTAGGCGGTCATATGCGAGGTCGAGTCCCTACACTGGTCGGGGAGCGCGGCCCCGAGATCGTCTATCCGTCCCGTGCGGGCTGGGTGGCCCATGCCAACCAGGCCAAGCGGCTGGCGGACCTGTCCCGCCGCGCCCGTCCTTCGGCTATGCCTTCGCGGTCTGCGCCTTCGCAAGGCAGCCGCCCAATGAACGTGACCTTTGGCAACATCATCGTACAGGGCGGTGCCAACGCCAGTGCCCGCGACATCTCCCGCGAAATCGGCCGCGAAGTGCAGGCTGAACTGCGTGGCACATTCACGGATCCGTATTGATGGCTGGTCCTGTCGTCATGTCGCTGGGCTTTTTCCAGTTCACCGCGCGCGGCTTCTCGTTTGACGGACGCTGCCGGGATCAGGACACAAGCTGGGTTTCTACACCGGTTGCTGGTGGCTTCGACCGCCTGCAATGGACCGGGGGCAGGGGGCGCACGGAAACGATCAGCGGCGCACTGTTCGACGAGTTCGGCGGCGACTGGTCCCTCGAAGGGATCAAGTTGGCGGCAAAGCAGGGCCAACCCCTGACGCTGGTCAGCCTGGGCGGCGCACCGTTTAACGCCTTCGGGATTTTTGTCGTGGAGCGGATTTCCGAGGACCACGGCTTTATCGACCAGAACGGGCGCCCGATGAAGAACGCCTACACGATCGACTTACGGGGCTATGAGGGAGAAATGAACCTGATGTCTGCCGCAGTCGGAACCGTGTTGCAGCTGCTATGATCGTCACCAGCATCGCGGGCGAAACCGTGGACCTGATCTGCCGCCGCCACTACGGCGATGAGAGCGGCTTTGCCGAGGCGGTCTATGACGCCAACCGTGGCCTTGCCGCGCTGGGCGCGATCCTTCCAGGTGGCGTGGCGATCGTTCTGCCAGAGGTCGCGTCGGCTGTGCAGACCGACCCTGTCATCCGGCTCTGGGACTGACCGATGAAGCCGCAATGTGTTGTGACCGTGAACGGCAAGGCCGTCACGAATGACTTCCTGCGCCGGCTGTCTGAATGCGAGATCGTGGATCGTGACGGCGTTTCGTCTGACAGCGTGCGCCTCAAGCTGGACGACAATCCGCCTGCTGAAATTCCACAGCCAGGCGCGCGGATCGCAGTGTCGTTGGGCTACGGCGAAAATCTCGTTCCGATGGGCAGCTATCTGGCCGAGGAAGTGGAAGTCGAATGCCTGCCTTATGCCATCACCATCCACGGCAAGGCAGCCGAGATGGGCGGACCCGTCAAGGAAATGCGGCGCCGCCACTGGGATCAGGTCAGCCTGAAAGACGTGATCGCGGATATCGCGGGCGAGATTGGCGTTCAGCCGGTCGTGGACGCCGCTCTGGGGGCCTTTCACTACGAATGGCTAGGGCAGATCGCGGAAAGCAATGCCGCCTTTCTGGAGCGTCTGGCAGAGCGCCACGGCGCGCTGTTCTCGATCAAGGATGGCCGGCTGGTCTTTGCGAAACGCGGGGCAGGGCAGTCGGCAACAGGAAAGCCTCTGACGGGCTTGGTCGTCACCCCGGCAACGCTAATCACAGGATCCTGCAGGGTCACGTTTTCAACCCGGTCTGTTTATCGGACAGTCAAGGCAACCTGGATGGATCGGACCACGGGCCGCAAGCGGTCGGTGACGGTTCAGGGTGACAAAGACTCAGACGCGGAATTCGAGATCGGTCAGCCGTTCGCCACACGGGATGAGGCAAAGGCGGCAGCCGAAGCCAAGGCCGGATCGCTGGGCCGCAAGAAGCTGCAGTTCACGGCGTCTCTGATTGGCGATCCGACCATCAGGGCCGGGGCACCTGTGCAATTCTCTGGCGTCCGGCCTGGCGTGGATGGGCTGCCCTTGATCATCGAAGAAGCCACCCACCGGTTCAGCAAGGCCAACGGCTACACAACCGACATCAGCGGTTCGATAAAGGACTAACCCTCATGACATTGGATGAACGCACGCTGCGGGCCGCTGGCCTGCCGGCGTCCCTTATCTCATTGCTGGTCAGCATCACGAAGGCTGCTGAACGGGCGCAAGCGGCAGCCAGTACGGCTGCGACGGCAAACGACCTGTCGCCGCAGATCAGCGCCGCTGTTCAGGTGCTGCAGGACATGGGCGTAGTGCCTGGCCTGAATGAGAAGATCGCAGAACTGGCTTCCCGGCTGGACGGCATCCAACTGCCTGACGGAACGATCGTCAATATCGAGTTCGAAGACGGCCGGCTGATCTTTGTGCGGGCTGATGGGTCACGTGATGAAGGCCCGAAAGTGTCTGATCCTGTCGATGATCCGGAAATCGTCCTGACCGGCGGCGCCCTAACCATGGACGGCCTCGACCTCGTCATCATCCCGCCCGCCGCCTCGATCCAGGGCGGCATCGATCTTGTCGCAATTTATGAGCAGGCACAGCAATGAGCGATCAACGGTCAGCCGCCCTAGCTGCGGCCATTGGTGGGGACATCAAGGTCATCCGCCAAACCCAGGGGGCGCAGGATCAGGTGCTAGCCGACACGCAGCAGGCTGTAGCTGATGCTGATGGAAAGGCTACAGAGGCCAAGCAGGCCGCAGATGATGGTCGCGCTGCCGCTGTCCCCCACGCCAGCTATGCCGCCGCTCTCGCCGCGCCCAAACGAGCAGAACAAAAACGCATTTCGGCCCTCGTTGGGGGTCGGCTAGTCGAATGGGTGAGCGATCCGGACGGGGAGCTGCTTGGCGGTGGATGGACTGCGGGACAAGCCGCGCTTGAGCACTTTGGCGCGGCCGGCGATGGCGTCACCAACGACATCAACGTTGAGCGCGCGGCGCATGCTTGGGCAACTGGTCTGTTGCGCGCTCAGGCGGTTGAGTACGAGAACAAAAAGTACATCGGCATCGAAAATATCCGCAGCATCTATGGGTCTGGCTTCATTCAGACGGCCCTATGGAAGCGCGCCTCGGCAGGCACGGCTCAGTATCCATCCCATGCCGCTGAACCGATCTTCATGGCTACCAAAGTTTCGGACACGGACGCGCCCAATGGGGGATGGGACTCAGGGGCGATCTACGGTTCGCTCAACCGGATCGGCGGCAGTGCTTTCGGTGGAGCGGCCGTTACTGGCGTGGCAACTTTCACGGATGGCTCCGGTGATTTGGTCGGGGTTCATGGCCGAGCGCGAGTTGAAGCTGCTGGCGACAAGGGCGGGTGGGGCGGCTGGTTCTACGCGACCGACACCGAGGCAGGCAGCCGTCACCTGATTGGCATTGAGGTCAACGTCGTCAAGAAAGGGCCGGATGCGGGGTGGCAGTCTACTCCTACGGTCTTCAACACGTCGCGTGGCGTTGCCGTGACGCTTGAGCATGATGTGACCGCCCCAGGCACTATGGGCGTTTATATCGGCGGTCGAGGTGCCACTAACCCCATGTCCAAGTGGTACACTGGGCTTATGGTGTTGCAAGATGCCGTTATGCCTAACCCTGGCGATCCCTCTAGTGTTCTGGGAAATGGCGAAGCCCTGCGCCTCCAAGGTGCATCAACCTATGCCAATCGTTATGGCGGTCTCCGTTTTGAAAAAGGTAATTTCCAGTACGGAGTTTCTTTTGCCGAAGCGACTTTCGCGGGCAATGCGGCGATCATATTAGGCGCTAGCCAGCGGATCGTCTTCGGCAATCGGCCTGGCGCCGCTCAGCGCCTTTCCTATGACGGCGTCAGTCTCCTCAGCATCAATGAGATGGACTTTGGCCGGAACGGTGTGCGCCTTCTGACCACGCGGCGTACGGGCTGGGGGGTGCCCACTGGAACCGCCACCCGAGCCACATTCGACACAGCCACCGTGACACTTTCCCAGCTTGCTGAGCGGGTGAAGGCGCTCATTGACGACAACACAACTCATGGCCTGATTGGAGCATGACCGTGATCACCCTGACCTTTGATGACCAGCAACTGCAGATCATCGGCGCCGCGCTGAACGAGATGCCCCACCGCATTGCCCGGCCGGTGATCGATCATATCAGCCAGCAGATCGAGGCCCAGCAGCAGGCGCAGGAGCCTGCAAAGAAATGACTGCCCGCCTGATCCACCCTGATGGCAGCATCGCCCGCGAGTGGCAGGCGGCCAGGCCTGACCTGGCGCTGACCGCAGATCGAAACTGCCCCGCAGGCTGGCGGGTGGTTCTGGTCGCATAGACGCTAACGCCAAGACGCATCCCATCCACCCGCTGCGGCGGGCTTTTTCATGCGCGGTTGCAACCGCATCAACTCCGGAGTTCGCAATGGCTGATGACATAGCAGTAACCCTGCTACTCACCCGCGATGGCATCGATGTAACCAGCGAGATCATTGGCGGACGCATCCTGAACGCGCCAGCTGGTGAATACGTCGCCACGTGGATGGCCTCTGATGGCGTCCTGCCTTCCGTCGCCAAGACGGAGAGCCTGACGGTTGAGGAGCCGCCTTCTGGTCAGGTGCCCGCGATTATCGGCGGCATCGCGGACCGGAGCTATACCGTGGGTCAGTCTGTTCCCGCGACCGATCTGCGCACCAAGTTCGCGGGCGCCACCAGCTACGTCATCAGCCCCGCAGTTGCTGCGGCTGTGATCGACGGCTACGATCTGGTCTTCGATGCTTCATCGGCCTTGGAGGAAACATCCTTCGCAGTGCGCGGGGTGAATGCGGCCGGTCAGTCTGACCCGGTGTCGTTCAAGCTGACCATCGAAGCAGCCCAGCAGGAGCCTGCCATCGAGATTGTCAGCATCGAACCAAGCCCGTTGGTCGCGGGCCAGCCTTTCACCATCACGTTCAACGTTAGCCTCGACGCGAATGAGGTTTCAGCCAGCGTCCCTCTGGTGGGTGCTGGCACGGCACGCAGCGGGACGGCCCCGACCGACGACACGGTGAACGTCAGCGGCGCGGCCACCAAAGCTGGATATACCTCGCTGCCCTTTGTCTATGACGTAGTGCCCGCAAGCCCTTCCGCCACCACGACAGCCGACAACAAGGTCATCCTCAACAACGTGACCCCGCAGTCCGATCCGTTCAGTTTCACGATCGGCCAGCATCCTGCCTATGCCGGGGATCTAACGGTTGCCGCGCCTTCTGATCTTGGCACCGGCCCCGTCTCCCTCATTGCGCCGTCCATCAGCGGCACGCCTGCCCACGGGCAGAAACTGACCGCGCGGCCAGGCCTGTACGGATCCCTGCACAGCAGTGCGACCATCTTTGGGGAATGGTATCGGGGCGAGGATGAAACCGGCATCACGTCGCTGGATTACCTGATCGATAGCGCCGTAGATGGTGGGAAAGCCCTAACCTATCGCGAAGCCGGAACGGATGCGTCCGGAACATCCGAGATGGTGTCCAGCAACTCCATCGTAGTGCCGTCGCAACAGCCAGCCTCCTATACCTCGGCGGGGACGGGCGCGGTCTACAACACCACGTCTCAGACCCAGCACACGATTGCTGCCGTGCCCCTGGGCGAGGCGAACGCAGATCGCTTCATCGAACTGGACCTGAACGCCTACCTGATCACCGACACAACGGCAGTTATCACAGGGATCAGCATCAGGGGCGTTGCGGCGACGCAGCGGGCAATGCAGACGAACGGCAACGACCCCAAGCTGCGCACGGGCCTGTGGTGGGCCGCGGTCCCCACCGGCACGACCGGCGATGTCGTCATCACGCTGGACAAGCCGAGCGCCCTGATTGCCGGGTGCCACGCATTCCGCGCCGTACGCATGATCTCGGGAACGCCCGTCGTGACAACCCAATCTGTCGCCACCGGCAGCGTCCTTTCGACCACCGTCACGACCGCACCTGGGGATCGCATTGTCTTCACGGTCGGTAGCAACGGTGGCAAGGCATCTGGAGGCTGGTGGGGCACCCCTGTCGGCCATGCCGAAGTCGCCGATTTTGCCGGTGCGCCTAGCAAGGGTGATGATGTCAGGACCAACCTCTACATCGGGACGGCAACGGTTGCATCTGGCGATACCAGCCCCCGCACCCTATCCGTTACGTCGCAAGGCACAGTTACCACCCGCGCCACATATCTCGTCCGCAAAGTTACGGAGATCGCCTGATGCCCATGTATTTTCACAGTGCGCTGCTTGAAGGTCAGCCGTTTGAAGTGACCCCCGGCGCAGGCATGACAGGCGCGGCTGTTTCAGTCGAGGCTTGGGGTGAGGCGGGTGAAATCTCGGAGTTCTCTGCGTTCGGCGGTCGGGTCAATGTGCTTGATGCGGAAATCAGCAGTCCATCGGCGGGGATCGCCGTTCCGCGCGGCGCGGGACAGACTACGCTTAACCTGCTAGGAACGACCTCCCAACAGACAATCACGGCTGTCATGACGGGCGGCGGTCAGGCAAATGTTTACGCGCAGGCTGCTGCAAAAAAATACGGGCACCCATCCGGTGAGCACATGTGGTTGCCCATTGCTGGCGACGACCGCTTTGTGTGTGAGCCAGGCCAGCGTCACCGCAAGTGGTATGCTTCCAAATCGCCATCTGCACTAACAAGGGCGCAGATCGCGGCCAATGCCGGGGTTCCAGAAAGCGCCGTCACCGCTGCATGGCTGCTGGACAAGCCTCAATATGGCGGGTCTCCCGAGACTGCGGTCCATCTGGACGTGATGAAAATCCACCTCGCTTATGCCGGGGCAACGGGCGCGCCGTCCCGGTCGGATCATTACTATCTGGAGCGGGGTTACCAATATCTCGACTTCCACCTAGGCGGTCTGTGCGGCGAGGATGAATTGCACCCCTTCGTACTTGGCGCGTGGGGTGCCGGTGCCGATCCAGTCATCGATATTTATAGCAACTTCCTGCACCTGCCCTACGGCGTCGTTCAGGACGTAAAGACCGTCCGCTTCGTCAGTGGTTTGCACCAGCCTGTGCAAGCTTGGTATGGCTATGCCACGATCTATGACCACATAGATGCAGGGTTCACTATGAACCTCTCTAACACCATGTTCACTACGGTCCGGGAGGCGACAGCTCTCGCCCCCTGGCGGGACTTCCCTAAACCAGACAAAATCACGGCTGATGGGAAGTGGCTTGCGAATGGCAACCATTCTCCCGGCATTTACTCAGCGGACAGTGAAGGTCTGCTGATCGACTCCTGCTTCATCGATCATGCCGGATGGGCTGAAGGTTACGATCCAGCAGGCTCGGCGACCTCCCCCATGCCGCAGAGCAAGTATTCCCATGCTATCTACACAGATCGTCAGTTGGATCACACGATCCGGTCTAGCGCTTTGTTTCGATCTGCGTCGGGTGGAACCCAGCTTCGCACAGGGCTCCATCTGGAAGGCAACCTGCTGGTGGACAACAACATCGCCGCCGCAGTCAACAGCTTTGGCGGGGGTTGGCAGTTCAACAACGTCTTGGACAACGTGGCGTTCTCGGCGGGCTACCGGCGATCCTCCTACGGAGAGGAGGGAGGTTATAACTACGGCTTTGATGTCAACGGCCCGCAATCATCTATGGTCGGGAACGTTCTCGCGCATCGGGCCAATCCTGATGACGCTGAAGAACTTGGGCGTAAGACTGACGGGTGGCATGATTATGGTGTCAGCCAGGACGTGAAGCTGGTTGACGACACGCAGTCGTGGAAATGGAGCGATCCTGTTCCCGCCCGCAATGTCGAAGGCATCGATCCCACAATTCTGGATCAGACCACGATCCAGCGTCGTGCCGGGCAACGCCTGAGCAAGTCGAGCGCAACGATTGCTGAATATGTGGACCACATCGCTGCGCAGGCCAGCATCGGGAACCTCGTTCGTGAGGATGTACGTTGGGTCAAGTCGCGCTTCGGGACACCGATCCCCGAGCGCAGCACCCCTGCAAATCTGTTCTTCCAGCCCGATCCGCGCCTTGAGGGCTTCCGCTGGGACAACCGCTACAACTGGTCCACGAAAGACCTGCCCGGCGCGCATGTAGCTGACAGTGCCGATTTGGCGGGAAACTTCGTTCGGTTCGGGAACACCAACGCGGACATTGCTGCCCTGCAAACCAGCGGCGGGAAGCTGGACGTGGTGTCGGGCAAACTGGAAGCAGGCGTATTGACTGATGCCGCCGAGATGATGATCCGCAAGGCTGGTCAGGTCTGGATCGGAGATGCGGACCATCCGTTGTCCGCCACGGCAATTAGCGGCCGTCTCGCCTTGACGGGTACGGCGGCGAACCTGGACCTTCACGCAGGCGGGCAAACGCAGGTTCTCCTTGGGCCGGATTGCACGGCTGACGATCTGGTTATCAGCGGTTCCCGTGCCAGGGTAGGCTGGGATGGTAGCGGCAGCGCAGTGCTGACGGTCAACCGGCTGGAGTTCAAGCGCGGTGCTATCGTTCAGATCAATGGCGGTGGCGCAGGAAAGATCCGCTTTGTCTACCAGCACATCGGTAAGGAGGTCACTGGCTCCGTCAGTGGTTTTAGCGCACGGATCGGAGCAGTCGAGCGCACCGAAAACCGAGGGGGCGATTACAGGGTTTGGCTTTATGACGTAATCGGCATGCCGGTTGCAGGCGATGTGTTCGCCGTCGCTCCGGTTCGCACCACCGCGGGCGAACCTCAAACCTTGCTTACCATCTCCTCGGTAGTCAGCAACGGCATCACGCCCCTGCAACGCTTCCGGTCCGGCGCGATCGGTACCGGCCTTGTGGAGCCGACCGTCAGCCCCACCGTGAACATCAACGAGGTGATTGTCCCGACCGGGCTAGCGCCCGGCAGCAAGCATGATCTGACTGCTGCCGGCGTGATCCTCGGAGACCTTGGCAACCTACCCGCTGGTGTAGCGCCAGAGGGCGGGAAGCTGGTTTATACTGCTTGAGCCTTACGGCGCTTTCGCATCGTAGCGAGGGCGCCGATCCCAAGCGGTAGAAGGGCGGCAGTGGCGGGCAGAGGGACGGGCGCGGGAGTGTCCACAATCTCTACGACAGTGAACTTGGCCGCACTATACCAAGCATGGTAGCTCCATCGCCCATCATCACTTGCCCAGTCTCCTGGATATGCCTGGTTATAAGTGAAAGCAGAACCCACCTGCGTGCTTCCCGTGATCATGATTAGGTCAGAATATCTGATATCAAAAGCATCATAGGGGCCTTTCGGATATGCTTCTGTGGTGTTTGTGCAAGATGTTTTCCCAATGGCACACACCGGGGCACGTCCGCCGTTGTCATATTGTCCAAGAAGCTGATCAGGGTCTTCTGGAAAGACAATGGTGGCGATGAAACGAACAATGTCCCCGATGGCCAGACTAGGAAACATCTTGTTGGAGATATCGAGGTTGAGAGGATCCTCAGCCGGGTAATACGGACTGCTGTATGTGTTATCCAGATCCCACTGGTCATAAGCTACTAAATCACTGAAGGCAGTCCCTTCATAGCGAAGGTAAAGATCGTAATCGACAGCCGTATACGTCGCCGCCTCTGCCTGCCCCACGCCCACTGCCACGACCGCAGCCGCAATAACCGCACCTAGTTTCACGCTAACCCCCTGAAATCGAATCACTCACCACTGTGTGAATGATCTGCACTTATCTGCGAGCGAGTCTCCGAGAATATGCACACCGTGAAGCAACCGGCGCGCGAAACCCTTCTCCGAACAGCACGATAGGCCTGATATGTTCATTCATCGCGTAAGGACCGCACTCCGATGGATGTAGCGGCTTTCATCAAAGAGGTGGGCGGTGGCCTGGCTGGCGTCGTCATCGTCGTCCAGGGCTGGTTCAACTGGATCCAATATCGGCGGAACAGCGACTTGCAGGACAAGATGCTGGCGATGGCTGAGAACTCGGTGAAGGAAAGCCGGGAAATCCTCACCGAAACAAACAAGACCACGAGCGCGAACACCGAGATCATGCGCCGCGCCGTGATGCTCTTGGAGGATAAGCGATGATGGGACGGCTTATCCGGCAACTGACAGGGCATGGCCAAAGAGAGGCCAAGGCCGACGAGATCATGCGCGACTACGAGGCGGAAGCAGCCCCGCAGAAGCGCGCCATCAAGACGCGGGTCGCAGCGATTGAGCGGCTAGTGGAGCAATTGGAGAAGGAAGCAAATTCATGGCCATTGCGCTAGGGCTTTTCGCCATCATCAACGCCCTGGGCTATTTGGCTGTCGTCTGGGCTTTCCGCGCATCCTTCCGGGAGTTGCGCACCGCTACTTGGTGGTTTGCCACGGGGTTCATGATCTTGGCCGGGGCGATCATCCTGCGAGGTCTATATTGGGATGTGACCATGCCTCTCATGCGGCTGTGGTGGCCGCAGTTCGCTGACCAATGGTCAGATGCGACTAGGGGGCGGCTGATCAACCTCGTGTTCAGCGCAATGAAGATGGCGTCGTTCTACTGCGCCCTGAAATGCCGGCAGCTTCTGATCCCGGAGGAGGAGCAGCCCTATTGGCCGGTCTGGAAGGCCTGGCTGCATCCAACCAGCATCCGCCTGCTGCCGTGGAAGTGACATCATGCGCCACTGGATCGTCAGTAGCTGCCTGGGCTTCGTGCTGACCGGGCGGTTCAAGCCCGTCTGCGCGATCGTGTGGGACTTGCCAGACTGCCGACCTCGCACAGCGTACGCCCGGCGCATGAATGCCGTGTTCTACGAGGACCGACATTGCGGGCGGATAGCTGACACCTACGCCATCTGCTCCCTGCTGCGAGGGCCGATCCAATATGACCCGCCGCCCATCACTGGCAGGCGAGGGCCGGACCCAGGCTACTAACATGCGCGACATCCTGATCGAGGCCGCAGCGTTCGCGCTGACGGCGCTGATCGCCTTTGGCTTGGCCGTGGCTGAGCATCCATAAGGGAAACACCTCAATGCGTGAAACTCTACCGAAAGCCCTTGGGCTGATGTTCGGCCATGAAGGCGGCTATGTGAACGCCAAGACCGATCGAGGTGGGCCAACCAAGTATGGCATCACCCACAAGACATTGGCAGTCCATCGCGGCGTTAAGTCGGTGACGGCAGATCAGGTCAAGGCAATGACCTTGGCGGAGGCGGAGGCCATCTACCGCAAAAGCTACTGGGTCCAGAGTGGCGGCGATCTGCTGCCCGCAGGCCTAGACTATGCGGCCTTCGACTTCGGCGTCAATTCAGGGCCACCGCGCGCAGTTAAGACGCTCCAGAAGGTGCTAGGAGTGACGCAAGACGGCTGGATCGGCCTCGCCACACTCGCTGCCGTCGAGGCCTACCAAGGCGGCATCGCCAACCTGATCCGCGATTACTGCGATGGCCGAATGGCGTATCTGGAGTCGCTGACCAGCAAGAAGACCGGCTTTCCTGTCAACGGGCGCGGTTGGACGATCCGCGTCACCGGAAAAGATCCGAAAGGGGAATGGGCGGATCAGCCCGGCGTCGTGGGCCATGCGCTGGAACTGGCAACGAAAGCTGGTGCACCCACTGCTCCCGAACCAGCCCCTAACCCCCTGATCGAACTGCAAACCGTCCTCAAGCGCCTCGGCCTCTACACGGGCCGCGTGGACGGCATCGACGGACGGCTGACCCAAGCAGCACTGACCGCCTTTAACGCCATCAGCGCCGATGTGAGCGCCTGGCAGCAACAACTGGAGAACTGACATGCAGGACATCATCACTGCAATCATTGCTGAACAGCTTACCGAGATCATCATCACCCTGGCCTTGGCCGGCATCAGCGCAGCGGGCACGTTTGCGATGGTGCAGCTCACCCGCCTGCTGGGCGAGAAGCGGACCAAGATCCTGAGCGACAAGCTGGGGGATGCGATCGAGAGGGCCAAGGCTGACGCCGAAGCCAAGGGCCTGAACGGCGAACAGGCGAAGGCTTGGATCATGGGCTACGTCAAGCAGACGATGACTGGCACGATCCGCAAGCTGAAGGCGTCGGATGGCGATCTTGCCAAGCGCATCTCTGCGCAGTCGGCTCAGGTCTCTGCGTTGGAAAAGGGCATCGCCATCGGCAAGGCCCTGACGCAGGCGGTCCGGTGATCACCACCATCCTCAGCGTTGCCGCTCTGGTGACGCTGTTTCTGCTGATGGTGATGGCAGGGGGCGGGCGATAATCGTGCACCATCTGCAAGCGCTGGTTGCGATACCCGTTAACCTTATGTTATTCACCGCGCAACAAGGCAAGAAACAGAAAAGCCCATCCTGCCAGACGGGCTTCCTGTTTTACTCGGGGGACGTGCTGGCACCATATCACCCGGTATGTGTCATGCTAATGACATCGGCTGCCCCGCCGCTTCATCCTCTACTGATCGCCGCGCGTTCCTGATACCATGCAGAATGCTGGTGTGGTCCCGATCGAATACGCGGCCGATCCGAACGGAGGAGTAGCCTGCCTCGTAAGCCCGTAACCAGATCCTCTCGCGGACCCGACACAGCGCGGCCTTGCGGCTCTTGCCCATCACTTCGGCTACGGAGTGATTTGTCGCAGCACAGGCTTCGTGCGCCATGTCGCGGATGCTGACCCGGCTCATTGGAGCGGCGGGCGCTTCTCCAGGATCAGAGCGCCTTGCTGCAATGTCAGGGTCTCCTGCTTGTGCTGGTCCTGTATGGCAGGCCAAGTTGCCACCATTGCACGAAACGTCCCCGCCGCGACTGACCAGCGCTGCCCCCTCGGTGGCTCAGCCCAGATGATGTGAGGGGCAAGGTCGTCGGGGAACTCGGGGTCGTGGAAACGTGGCATGAGGTGGCTCCTTTCGATGCCACCAAGAACATAAGAGGAACATACTCGCAAGTCGATGAAAGCTATGTCTGAAGAGACCTCCTTCACCGTAGGCGGCTAGAGATGCGTGCATCGACGGACAAAAGCGCCACTTACTGAAAGAATAGCCAACACGCTATTTTCCAGTCGTGACGGAGTTGATAGGAGGAGGGACCATTCCAGCAGGAGCTATAAATGAAAACTTGCATTACCAGACTCGATTTTAAAGCTAAAGACGACGCAAGCGTTAAGTTCTTTTTTGAAAAAATCGGAGCAATTGGTTATGTAGCTAAATATGAAAGCCATTGGCTTGCAGTTATTCTTGATGACAAAAGAGTTATGGAGGAAATTGAAAATCAACCATTTATTATTGACGGCATCGCAAAGGAAAATTTGGCTCATGTAAAAAATGGACAATTCCAAGGGCTATACTTCCTTAGCCCAAAAGCTCATAGAATGAGTTCGGATTCAATTCATATCGACGGGGTCTCTCCCAACGGACTCGTTCGGGGGTGGGGTTGGCAATCAAACGGTAAGCCATGTGATGTTCGAATTTCAGTCGATGGGGGCCTAATCGGCACATTTCCTGTGAACCGGTTTCGTGTTGACCTGCTTAATGCAGGTATCGGTACTGGATGTCATGGATTCTCAAATCGCCTCCCTGATCGGATTCTTGATGGAAAATCACATCACTTGTTGATCGAGCTTATAGCTTCGGATGACGAAAACGTTAATGTATTAGCCAAGGCGGAAAAAACTACGAAATTCCCTTTCCACTTTAATTTAGAAAGACCATGGATCGGAAGTGGGCAGGAGCATTCGTATACATGGACAGCGTCGGACGAAGCTGAGTATCTAAACATTAGGGATAGCGTTTTAAACGGGGATTATCCTGCCGCCCTTGCTAGGGCAGCACATTTCATCGACCACAAACCTCGCGCAATATTTTTAGACTTTGGTGTTAAAGACCGTTGTCTTATTGAGGATGACCTATTTCAAACGTTTGGACATCGTTTGCGCAGACGTTGGGGAGAGCATTTTGGGCGAGAAAGCTGCCACCTCAAAGAACACTGCTGCAAAAACTTGGAGCTTCCTTACAATAGGATTTCTTCGCCAAGCAATACTAAATTTGATCAGATACACTCTGACAGTCCATGGACTTCTGGGGGACCTTTGTCGCGTTGCCCAATGCCTATCCGTCACTTCGCGTCAAAGAAACTCACAATGGATTTTGCAAGCGCAATGGGAGTTAAGGCCCCAAGAACATTGGGTATCATTAAAAGCATCGCTGATTTCGATAGGTTTGATTTCCCGTCGCGGTATGTCCTCAAGCCGGATTTTGCCTCCGGCGTGGAGCTATATCTAATGGCTGACGATATCAATCTATTTGACGGATTCTTATATTCGAGAGAAGCGATAAGAGATAAAGTGGGGAAATATATTTCCGAAGGATCGGGCCGAGAATTTATTGTAGAAGAGTTCGTTCAGCAGGAAGGCACAGAAACAAGTTCGCCAATAATCCCGCTAGATTACAAGTTCCACTGTTTTGGAGGAAAGGCTAGAATTATTCATGTTGATGACAAAAATGCGATTTCCCGGGATGTCTTACACCGGAGACAATCTTGGCTCGGGCGGGATTGGTCGCACACGCCTGTTCCCTTTAGAAAAACTGGAGAACATCCGAACGACCCTATCCGACGTCCTGAATGCTTCCCGAAGATGCTGAACCTCGCAGACGAACTAGCTGGTCGGCTGAAGGACTATGTCAGACTAGATTTTTACGCTTCTCCAGAAGGCCCTGTTTTGGGTGAGATCACGTCATACTCCCATTCAGGTCTTGGTTTTTCAGAGTATGGGGATAATATTATGGGCCAAGCATGGGAAATATTTTCTTCTGTTGAGTAGGACTAGCCTCATGATGGGTATTCAGCTTAGCGCTCGACTTTTTATCCCGATCATTGTGAGTTGCTGCGCTTTGGCCTGATGGTAGGACGTGGTCTGTATGAAGCAGCCACAAGCATCAGCGAATGAAGCGCAGCATAAGAGCCCTATGCCGGATTGGATGAATCGGTCAAAGAGACCTCGGTCGGCATCGTCGATGAGGATGGCCGGAGTTGTCAGGAGTTCAAGGTCACCAGCCACCCTGAGGCATATCTGCGGCGCATTGAGCAGCATGGGCGTCCGAATGGGGCGCCCTGCCAACGTTCGCTTGACAACCGCCCGGTGCCGCCTCCTCCCCAATTGAGTCGCGGACGGCGTGTCCCAGCCTTTGCTTCGACATAGTCCTCGGAACATTGACAGTAGGCCCATCCTATACACAGCGCAGCCTTTTCGCGGCCGAGGTCGCGGATACCTGCGAGGCAGCGTACGGTGATCCGACCATAGGCGTCCGTATCGATCGAGCCGCATTCCCAGGTTTGGCCTTCAATCATCTCGCCTAAGGCAGCCGTGGTCGCGCTTCCACGGTCCCAAGGGCGTCCGTCGCGCTGCCGAAAAGTCTGCCCCTCCTCAGGAGCATCAGTGCCATCCCATGCAGATGGAGAGCGGCCCCAGCACTGTGCTTCTGTTGCGGTGGGGCTGACGCCCTGCGCTGCATAAACAGCCGAACAGTCGCCGGCCGCAGGCTCCTCCAACTAATGCGGACTGCGCAAGAGGCGTCGGCATTGGCTAGGTCGCCTGGACCTCCGCACAAGGCGCGGAGAACCGGCTACCTTGTATCATCAAACTACCTTCGACATTCGACTTGGTGCTGCGATACTTGCGATTTCCGCAATTGCCGGAAGAGCAGCATGGTGAAGCTGAGAGGATCATTCCACCGGGCGAAGGTGGGGCTTCCTCGTTGTCGGAGCGCAGCGCTTATGGGTGGCGGGGCGGGTCAGTTCCAGACGCATCGCTTCAAGCTCTGCAATCTGACGTTCGATCCGCCACAATGTGTCTGCCTTTTCTTCGTCTGACAGGTCTATCCGCCCGATGTTCGCGCGGCAGAGCATCAGCGTGGTCCCGGCTGCGGACAGGTGGGTCTGCAGGGCTTCATAAGTGGTCACGCGGTAGGTCATGTTTGCCTCCTCACCTTGCATCTGCCTATGCTGGGAGGATTAAGAAAAGACTAACGGTGGCCTGCTGAGATGCAAAAAGCCCCGCCGGGGAAGACGGGGCGCACTCGTGACCACAGCCCTCGTCGTGGATGGGCAAGGGAAGGTTTAACGCACCGGGAATATTTGGCAAGTTCACATAGCAAAACCCCCGGCGTGTCGTGGCGCCGGGGGTCTCTGCATTCTGGGGTGAGTGACTAACTCAATGCAACTATAGGGTATGGTAATTCTGCGCATCGTGCAAATGAATTGTGCTTACATAACTTAAAAGTAAGTTATGAAAAGGCCCGCCTTGTTGGGGCGGGCTGATAACGGAAAGACCCTCACCGCCCCAGACAGCAAGGGTCTCCCATGAGGGGAGTGGTGTCGTCCTCACTCAGCGCCAACCTTGGGTATTGCCGATTGTTCCCGCAACGGGTGCCTGTCGGGCGTCTCCACCAGATGGCCTGATTAGCGGGACATTTTGGGGTAAGCTCGACAGAGCACGCTGGTGCGATGCTGTCTTCGGATGTGTCCGGCGTCTAGCATGGCCGGTTCGTCCCAAGGCCAGCAAAGAGAAATCATCCACCGAAAGACCCTCACACCCTACAGGTGCAAGGGCCTCCCATGAGGGGCGTGCGCTTGCCCCCATGACGAGACGCTAGACCGCATTAACTTTTGATACTAGCGGAAAGCAGATATGTGGCCCCGCCCGAGATGCGCACGCAGCGGGGCCGTCGCAGAAGCGACCATTATAAACTGCCACAGATGTGCAAGACATGTATAGTCAACAAAGAGTTAGAGCTCAGGGGCGAGTTGCATGGGGTGCAATTGGCCCCACCGATGGTTTCCGTGATCGGCAGGGCCCGCCGGTTCCAGTCCCGACAGATAAACGATTGCAGGGTGCCGGTGAGCCTGTCTAGTAAATGAAAAGCCCCGACACGTCACCGCGCCGGGGAGGAGAGTTGAACAATCTTACTTGGGGTAGACTGCGGGAAGATGCTACCCGACGCATATGGCCCGGACAACTAGGTAGGCTTAACTAAAGCCCGCGGAGTCGCGGGACAGGTGGCAGGATCGTGGTCGCGATTTCCATCTATTCCAGATCTGCGAGAGTGGCTGCGTGATCGGTCAATCCTGCTCCTCCACTCGCCGCGTCACCAAATGCGCCCACCGTTCCAGCAGCCGCGCGGCACCATAGTCGCCTTGCCGTTCTCGGCCATTCGCCGCCATCCGCAGGTGGTCCGGCAAGACCTCTTTGCGGATTGCGCCCGGCTTCATCATTTGGAGGGCAAGCAAGTCCTTCAGGGTGCGGATCGCCACTTGCCACTGATCTTGGGAGATGGGGCCTGCTGTATTCATGTTGTCAACTCACACGCTGCTTCTCGTAACACCTTCGCCACCACGGGATGAGCATGGTTTGCAGCCTGCAGGTACTCCCACGCAGTATCGCTCATGGCCTCGGCATCCACGTGGATCCGGAGGGGATGGTCGATCAGCATCTCCAGCAGAGCTTTACGGAGGGCGGCTTCAGCATCTGTCATGGCTGTTCGCGCCTCCCATCGACGAATCATACGCTGCTGCTTATAAGGCTCTGATGGATAATCACTTACGGTCAAGGCTTTACCGTGCCACTAACCTTCGACTTTCCGCCGCGGCTTATGCCAGCCCCCCAGGCCGCGCACTACCTCGGCATCAGCGTCGGCACGCTCCGCTCCCTACAGTTGCCCCGCAAAATCCTGGGGGCGAAACGGCTCTACGATCGCTACGACCTGGACAGGTTTGCCAACGAGCTTCCTACCGAGGGCGATACGACTGAGGCGGATGCTGTAGCTGAATGGGAGGCGGCATTTCAGTTGAGGGAGCCAGGGCCAAAGCCGTGGCCGAAAACGGACCTTAAGTGATCGAGGGGTAGGGCATGGATCAACGCCGGCCATACACACCGGGAACACTAGCCGAACGCTGGGGCTGCTCCGCAGAGACAATCCGCGCCATGATCCGCCGCGGCGAACTCCCAGCCTTCCGAGTTGGACGCATGATGCGCATTCCTGCTGAAGTCGTAGATGCGCATGAGGGAGGCACAGGCGCTTCACAGCTGTGACGCCTGGTCCGTCGTCAGCGGCCTCGGGGCTTGCCTTTTGTTCTTAACCACTCCGCCGTTTCCATCGCTCGGGCCAACTTAAGATCGGCAGATATGTTATCGGCATGACTGTTGCGCATTTCAGGAGGCACAACGGGCGGCACCCGAGCGCTTTCAATAACCTGCTCTAGGTCGGTCGTTTTAACATAGAACCGGTTGCCCATTTTGATTAGATGGCCACTTCGCCGTGCCGCTACTGTCAAGGCGCTGGGTGTAACTCCAAGCCTGTGGGCGGCTTTTTTGATGGTTAGAAGAAGCGTTGTATCATCAGATAAAGGAGCCATTGGAATGCCCAACAAGGGGAACAGGCGGGCTGCGCCGTCGCCTAGCCGACTGTAGCCTATCTCTGCCGTTTGTCCCGCTTCATATCGGCCAGATCTAACTCATCCAAAGCGAGAACGTCGCCCGTTACGAAATGAACCCTGATTTCGTCGCCGACGACTACTAAGCTGGCGACCTGAACGCCCTGCTGCTGCAGCGATGCCACCAGTCGGGCTGCGCGAAGTTCGATTGTCATTGCCACTAGCCGCTCTCCAGTATCTGAAGTGATCCCACCGGAAAGCATCAAGTCAAGCGGCTCCCTGAAGGGAACGCTTGATCTTAACCATCAATAGCGTGTAGCGTGGTCAGTGGGCGTGAGAACCCGGACCAGTGATAGGCAAGTCAGCGTTGGCGCGCTTCGACTTGTGACGTGGAGCAAAGCCTTGGCGGGCCGCGCTTCACAGGAAGAACGCCTTGGCGGGCGTCCCAACTCGGCCACCACTATGGCCGGGGTCAGACGTCATGTCCAGAGGGTAAAACCTTAAAAGCGTTTGGCTTGTCTCACTGGCAAGTTCTCACCCCCCGGCTGCCGTGTCCGACGCACGGCGAGGGCCGTGAGAAGCCCTTCACCAGTGAGAATTGATATGACTTATCAGAACATCAAGCAGCCTTGCGCAAGCGCCATGCTGTCCGTCCAGCGATGGAACGAACTGTCCGACTTTATTGATCTGGCAAAAGACTCGCTCGGCGACAGGCCTCAAGACTTCGACGGCCTTTTCTTTGCAAATTGCGAGGTCCAGCTGCAGGCCGCGATGGAGATTCTTGCCGCCCGCCGTCGCAATGACCGGCCATGGGGTGAGCCGGCCACCGATGAACGGCCGACTGTCCAGCGCATCCGGGAAGCCATGCGGATCATGCGCAACTTCGCCAATGTCATCGACAAGCAGGCACCGGAAGGAGGGCAGTTTGGCATCCCGTCCTTGGCGATCGACTGGGCTTGCGGCGAGTTGGCCGAGGCCCTGCGTTTGGAGGGTGCGGCATGAAACGGCGTCAGTTTCTTACCCACGCACCGCTGGCTATGGCCGTTGTAGCGGCCCCTGTTGCGGCAGCCGGGGCCACGGTGGACCTTCCCACGCAGACTGAGAACCCGACCCTGCTGGCGCTGGGTGCCGATCTGCCAAAGACTGAGCAGGCTTATCAAGATGCTCTGCGCGCATGGCAGGCCGCATGGGCAGAATGGGCGCCCCAGTGGCCGCTGGCCCCTGATGTCTGCTGCAACAAATATGGCGCAAGCGGCTACAACCGCGAACTGGAGCGCGACTTGACCGGCGCGGGACTGCGGCGAGAAGGCGAGACATGCACTTGGTATATCAAGTCTGCCGAGGAAATGGAGTGCGACATTGAACGAGCCCGCGAAGCCTTGGCAAAGGACGACAAGCGCAAAAGGTCTTGGGGCAAGTCGTTTCGACAGTATCGGTATCAAGAGATACAGGACGCAGAATTGGGGCTGGCATTGCTGCCCGGGTATCTTGCAGAGCGTGAGCGCGTCAGGACTGAAAGCAACTTTGATGCTATCCATGTGGCGCGCATCAAAACAAGGGAGGCTTTGTTTGCCTTTATCCGCAGAGTTCTGACTGAACCGTCACACACATCTGAGGGCTTGACGATCAAGGCGCAGGCATGTGCTGCCCTCAACCGTATGCATCGATATGACCAGTGTATGGCGGCGATGACCGACACCATCGAGAACAGCGACAGCATGGCCGGCCTATTGGGTCAGGCGATGCTTGAGAGCCTGAATGCCTGATCTCAGGCCCCCGGCTTCGGTCGGGGGCTCCAGTGTGGGCCATGACCACACCAGAAATCCACTAAACCTGTTGCAGATGATTCCCCGATGTTCCCCAGGCTTCCGACTTCAGGTGGGGGAAGGAACGGTGGAAGATGCTCGACGAAATAGCCAATATTAGCAATAAAAACAGATGCTTAATGGGGTGTGACTGGCGGAGCAGGTGGGATTCGAACCCACGGAACCATCACTGGCCCGGCGGTTTTCAAGACCGCTGCCTTCGACCACTCGGCCACTGCTCCGTCGGGACGGGTTAAACCCTGGCATGGCGAATGCCAAGGTCCATCGTTCAGACGACGACGCCCGCGCCTTCGGTCGCGGGGCCGGCCACGGCGCGGAAGGCGGCGAACAATTCGCGGCCCATGCCCTCGCTGCTGGGCGCGGGATCATGGGCCACTGCCGGGCGATCCTCAAAATCGGGGGCAAGGCAGTCGATCCGGCCGGTTCTGGCGTCCAGGCGGATCAGGTCGCCGTCGCGCAGCCGGGCAAGGGGGCCGCCAACGGAAGCCTCGGGCGAGACATGGATGGCTGCGGGCACCTTGCCCGAGGCGCCGGACATGCGGCCATCCGTCAGCAGGGCCACGCGCAGGCCACGGTCCTGCAGCACGGCCAGTACCGGCGTCAGCGAGTGCAGTTCCGGCATGCCGTTCGCGCGCGGGCCCTGGAAGCGGACGACGACCACGGTGTCCTCGGTGAACTCGCCCGCCTTGAAGGCGGCCTTCACCTGTTCCTGGTCGTCGAAGACGCGGGCCTTTGCTTCGATGACATGGCGTTCCTCGGCCACGGCGCTGATCTTGATGACGCCCCGGCCCAGGTTGCCGTTCAGTTGCTTCAGCCCCCCCGTCGCCGCGAAGGGATTGCTGGCGGGGCGCAAGATGCGGTCGTTAAGCGACTCGCGCACACCCTGGTCCCAGCGGATGCCGTCGCCGTCCAGCTTGGGTTCCGCCGTATAGCCGTCCAGGCCGGTGCCGTTGATGGTCTTGACGTCGGGATGCAGCAGACCCGCATCCAGCAGTTGCCCGATCATGTAGCCGATGCCGCCTGCCGCGTGGAAGTGGTTCACGTCTGCCAGTCCGTTGGGATACACCCGCGCCATCAGCGGCACGGATTCCGAGATGTCGTTGAAATCCTCGATGTCGATCTGGATGCCTGCGGCTTTGGCCATGGCGGGAATGTGCATGACAAGGTTCGTGGACCCGCCCGTGGCCATCAGGCCGACGATGCCGTTGACGAAGGCCTTTTCGTCCAGAACCTCGCCCGCCGGAAGGTAGTCGTTGCCCAGCCGGGTGATCGCTGCCGCGCGTTGGACGCCCGCCACCGTCAGCGCCTCGCGCAGGGGTGTGTTCGGGTTCACGAAGCTGGAACCGGGCAGGTGCAGGCCCATGAACTCCATCAGCATCTGGTTGCTGTTGGCGGTGCCGTAGAAGGTGCAGGTGCCGGGGGAGTGATAGGACGCCATCTCGGCCGCCATCAGCGCGTCACGCCCGACCTCGCCCGCCGCGAACTGTTGGCGTACGCGGGACTTTTCGTCGTTCGGCAGGCCCGAGGGCATGGGGCCCGCAGGCAGGAACACCGCCGGGATATGGCCGAAGGTCGCTGCCGCCATGACCAGGCCCGGCACGATCTTGTCGCAGACGCCCAGATAGATCGCCGAGTCGAAGCAGTCGTGGGACAGCGCCACGCCTGCGGCAAGCGCGATCACGTCGCGGGAAAACAGCGACAACTCCATCCCCGCGCGGCCCTGGGTCACGCCGTCGCACATCGCGGGCACGCCGCCCGCGACCTGCACCGTGGCGCCCGCGGCGTTGCCCGCGCGGCGGATGAGGTCTGGATAACGCTCATAGGGCTGATGGGCAGACAGCATGTCGTTATAGGCCGTGACGATCCCGATGTTCGGCTTGCGCGACAGCGCCAGGTCGTCCTTGTCGGGCATTGCAGCATAGGCATGGGCCTGGTTGCCACAGGACAGATGCGCGCGCCGGGGGCCTTCCTCGGCCGCGCGGGCGATCTTGGTCAGATAGGCGTCACGGCTGTGGCGGGACCGGGCGCGGATCCGGTCGGTGACGCGGTCGATGGTGGCGTGCATGGTCATGGCTGGCTCCTTCTTGACGGAAATATAGTCCGTTAGCGTTAACGGTTCAACATTCCTTGTCGCCTTGCGTCTTTCCACCGCCATGCCGCCGCGTGCGGCCTTGTGCAGGGCAGGGTGGCGTGCCAGATCCCTGCGCGAAAGGATCACCCCATGACCGACCTGCCTGTTCTGCGCCTGCGCCCGAAGTCCAAGCCCCAGGCGATCCGCCACGGCTTCCCTTGGGTCTTTGCCGACGAGGCCGTGCTGGATCGTCGCAGTCGCGCGATCCCGGCAGGGGGTTTTGCCGTGCTGGAGGATGCCGAGCGCAAGCCGCTTGGGCTGGTCACGGTGAACCCCAACTCGAAGATCGTCGGCCGGATGATGGATGCCGATCCGCAGGCGCTGATTGACGGGAACTGGCTGAAGACCCGGTTGGCGCGCGCGTTGCAGATGCGTGAGCGGCTTTACGACGCGCCCTTCTATCGCCTGGTCCACGCCGAATCGGACGGCCTGCCGGGCCTGGTGATCGACCGCTTCGGGGATGCTGCCGTGATCCAGCCGAATGCAGCCTGGGCTGACCGTATGGCCCCGCAGATCGCCGATGCCTTGGCCGAGGTTGCGGGTGTGACGACGGTGATCCTGAACGGGCAGGGTCGCGCGCGCGGCCTGGAAGGGCTTGAGGAACGGATGGAGGTTCTGCGCGGAGAGGCGCCGACAGAACCCGTGGCAGTGCCCATGAACGGCGCGACCTATCTGGCCGATCTGATGGGTGGGCAGAAGACAGGCCTGTTCTTTGATCAGCGCCCGAACCAAGCCTTTGCGCAGCGGCTGGCGAAGGACGCGTCCGTGCTGGACGTGTTCAGCCATGTCGGCGGCTTCGGCCTGGCCGCCCTGGCGGCCGGTGCGGTGCGGGCGACCTGCGTCGATGGCAGCGCGGCGGCGCTTGACCTGGCCAAGGGCGGCGCGGTGCGGATGGATGCATCAGGCCGGCTTGAGACGATCCAGTCCGATGCCTTCAAGGCGATGGAGAAGATGGCCGACGAGGGCCGCCGCTTCGACGTGGTGGTCTGCGACCCGCCCGCCTTCGCACCCGCAAAACCTGCGTTGGAGGCTGGTCTGCGCGCCTATGAACGCGTCGCCAAGCTGGCTGCGCCGCTGGTCGCGCCCGGCGGCTATCTGGTGCTGTGCAGTTGCTCGCACGCCGCCGACCTGACGGCCTTTCGCAATGTCAGCGCGCGCGGGATCGGGCGCGGCGGGCGCAGGGGCGTGCTGATCCACACCGGGCAGGCCGGTCCCGATCATCCGATGCTGCCGCAACTGGCCGAGACGGGCTATCTCAAGGCGCTGTTCTTCCGGCTGGACTGATGCGCGCGGTTCTTGACGCCAATGTCCTGTTCCCGACCATCCTGCGAGAGATCCTGACCGATCTTGCAGGGGCGGGCCTGTTCACGCCCCTGTGGTCGGCGCGGATCCTGGACGAATGGCGCCATGCAGCCGCCCGGCTGGGTTCCGACCAGGACGCCGTGGCGGGGGCCGAGATCGCCTTGCTGCGAACCCGCTTTCCCGCAGCCCAGGTTCCCGATGACGGGATACGCGCGATCGATCTGCACTTTCCGGACCCCGCCGACCGCCATGTTGTCGAAGCCGCCCTGGCTGGCAGCGCGTCGCTGGTGGTGACCGCGAACCTGCGTGACTTTCCGCAAGGCCTGATGGCGGGGCTGGGCCTGCGGGCGATCCATCCCGATGCCTTCCTGCTGGACCTGTTGGCCCAAGATCGCAGCGGCGTGACTGCGGCCGTGGTTGCCGCGCGTGACAAGGCTGCGGCGATGGGGGGTGACATGACGGTGCCGGTCATGCTGAAACGCAGTCGACTGCCACGGCTGGCCAAGACGCTGAAAGGTTGATCCGAGGTGCTGTTAACGCTAACGAAAGATATGGCGATCCCCAACCGCAAGGAGGACAGCATGGTTTCACGCGTCATTCCGGTCGATGATTTCGATCTGGTCATCTTTGGTGCCACCGGCGATCTGGCGCAGCGCAAGATCCTGCCCGGCCTGTACCGCCGTTTCGTGGCAGGGCAAATCCCCGCGACCTCGCGCATCATCGGCGCGGCCCGCACGGAACAGGATGACGCGGCCTTCCGGGCCGAAGCCGCAAAGGCCGTCCAGGAGTTCGGAGGCGTCGCGGCCGACGACCCGCATCTGAAGCAGTTCCTGGATCTGCTGGGCTATACGCCCATCGACGCCAAGGGCGACGGCGGCTGGGCCCATCTGAAGTCGCGGATGCGCCCCGGTGCAGTCCATGCCTTCTACTTCTCGGTCGCGCCCGCCTTGTTTGGCGATATCGCCAGCCGCCTTGCCAGCCACGGGATCGCTGATGAGAACAGCCGCATCGTGGTGGAAAAGCCTTTCGGCCGCGACCTGGAAACCGCGCGCGCCTTGAACGCGACGCTGGCGTGCCATTTCCGGGAAGAGCAGATCTACCGGATCGACCATTACCTGGGCAAGGAAACCGTCCAGAACCTGATGGCCGTCCGATTTGCCAATATCCTGTTCGAGCCGCTGTGGAATTCGCAATACGTCGATCACGTCCAGATCACGGTCGCGGAGACCGTGGGCGTGGCCGGGCGCGGCAGTTATTACGACAAGTCCGGCGCGATCCGGGACATGGTGCAGAACCACATGATGCAGCTTCTGTGCCTGATCGCGATGGAGCCGCCCTATCACTTCGACCCCAATGCCGTGCGCGATGAAAAGCTTAAGGTGATCCGCGCCCTGCAGCCCGTCGAACCGGGCGACATCGTGCGGGGGCAGTATCAGGCGGACGGCAAGTCGACCGGCTACATCGAAGATTCGGAAAACCCGGATTCGCGGACCGAAAGCTATGTCGCGATGAAGGTTTGCATCTCGAACTGGCGCTGGCAGGGCACGCCCTTCTATCTGCGCACCGGCAAGAAACTGCGGGCCCGGACAAGCGAGATCGCCATCGTCTTCCGTGAACCGCCCCACTCGATCTTCGACGACAGCGGCGCGCCCAAGGCGAACGAGCTTGTCATCCGCCTGCAACCGAACGAGGGTATGAACCTCAAGGTGATGATCAAGGAACCGGGGCCGGGAGGGATGCGGCTGGTGCAGGTGCCGCTGGACATGTCCTTCGCCGATGCGCTGGGCGCCGATGGCAGCGATATGCCCGACGCCTATGAACGGCTGATCATGGACGTGATCCGCGGCAACCAGACGCTGTTCATGCGGGGGGACGAGGTCGAGGCCGCCTGGGCATGGACCGATCCGATCATCGCCGCCTGGGAAGACAGCAAGCGGCGGCCCGAACCCTATGACGCGGGATCCTCGGGGCCCGAAGAAGCGTTGCGTCTGCTGCATCGCGACAACCGCCGATGGAGGGAAATCCGCGCATGACGATGGAACTCAAGGAATACCCCGACCGAGAGATGCTGGCCCTGTCGCTGGCCGACCAGATGGCATCGCAACTGGCGCAGCAGCTGCGGACGGGGGAGAAGGCCAGCCTCTGCGTGCCAGGCGGCACGTCACCGACGCTGGTGTTCGAGACGCTGAGCGGGGCGGATATCGACTGGGGGCGCGTGACGGTTTTTCCGGGCGACGAACGCTGGGTGGACGGGGAACACAAGCGGTCGAACGGCCGCCTTCTGCGCCGCCACCTGCTGCGCGACCGGGCAGCGGCCGCCCGGTATATCGACCTGTACACCGGGGATCCGACCCCGGACGAGGCCGCGCCTTCGCTGGCCGACGCGATCCGGCCGCACCTGCCGATTACCGTCGTCCTGCTGGGCATGGGCAACGACATGCACACGGCCAGCCTGTTTCCGGGCGCCGACCGCCTGGCCGAGGGGCTGGCGGCCGACGCGCCCCTTGTCCTGCCGATCCGGGCCGAAGGGGCCGAGGAACCGCGCATCACCTTGACCCGGCCTGCGCTTGCCGACGCGATGAACTTGCATGTCCTGATCATGGGCCCGGAAAAGCGCGAGGCGCTTGAACGGGCGCAGAAGCTGGACCCGATCGAGGCGCCGATCCGTGCCTTCCTGGATATCGCGACCGTTCACTGGGCCGAATAGGCGCCCGAAGGAGCCTTCAAAATGACCGACATCTGGACCCGCCTGAAATCTCATCGTCAGGCGCAAGGCGACAGCCGGATCTCTGACCTGTTCGACGCCGATCCAAACCGTGCCAGCACGTTCTGCACCACGGCTGACGGGATGGTCTTCGACTGGTCCAAGACCTTGATCGATGCAAGCGCGCGCGACCTGCTGATGGCCTTGGCCGAAGGTGCCGATGTGGCGGCCCGCCGCGAGGCGATGTTCACGGGCGAGAAGATCAACGAGACCGAACGCCGTGCCGTGTTGCACACCGCCCTGCGCAACCTGCGGGGCAGCGTGGTGGTGGACGGCCAGGAGGTGATGCCCGCCGTGCGCGAAACGCATGACCGCATGGCCGATTTCGCCCGCGACGTCCGGTCCGGCGCCTTCACGGGGCAGGGGGGAAAGATCACCGATGTGGTCAATATCGGCATCGGCGGGTCGGATCTTGGCCCCTACATGGCGGTTCTGGCGATGGCCCCCTATCATGACGGGCCGCGCTGCCATTTCGTCAGCAACGTGGACGGCGCCGACATCGCCGACACGCTGAAGGGACTGGATCCGGCCACCACCCTGGTCATCGTCGCGTCCAAGACCTTCACCACCATCGAGACGATGACCAATGCCCAGACCGCCCGCGACTGGATGGGCCGCATCGTGACCGACCCGGCCGCGCAGTTCGTGGCGCTGTCCTCGGCCACGGGCAAGACGGCCGAGTTCGGGATCGATCCGTCGCGCGTCTTCGGCTTCGAGGACTGGGTCGGCGGGCGCTATTCTGTCTGGGGGCCGATCGGGCTGTCGCTGATGCTGGCCATCGGCGACGAACGCTTTGACGAATTCCTGGCGGGCGGTGCGGCGATGGACGCCCATTTCCGCGCCGCGCCCTTGGCGGAAAACCTGCCGGTGCTGCTGGCACTGGTCGGCATCTGGCACCACCAGATCTGCGGCTATCCCACACGCGCCGTCTTGCCCTATGACAACCGCCTGCTGCGGCTGCCCGCTTATCTGCAGCAGCTTGAGATGGAGTCGAACGGCAAGCGCGTGGCGATGGACGGGACCGACCTGACGGTGGTGTCGGGCCCAGTCGTCTGGGGCGAACCCGGCACCAACGGCCAGCACGCCTTCTATCAGTTGATCCACCAGGGCACGACCCCTGTTCCCTGCGAATTCATCCTCGCCGCCAAGGGACACGAGCCCGACCTGGCGCATCACCACATCCTGCTGGCCGCCAACTGCCTGGCCCAGTCCGAGGCCCTGATGCGCGGCCGCACGCGGGAGGAAGCGCGCGCGCTGATGCAGGCCAAGGGGCTGGAAGGCGCGGAACTGGACCGTCAGGCGCGACACCGCGTGTTCCCCGGCAACCGGCCCTCGACCACGCTGCTGATCGAACAGCTGACGCCCTTCACCCTGGGCCAGATCGTCGCGCTTTACGAACACCGGGTCTTCGTCGAGGGCGTAATCCTGGGGATCAACAGCTTCGACCAATGGGGTGTGGAACTTGGCAAGGAACTGGCGCTGAAGGTCGAGCCGCTGCTGAAGGGCGAGGACGCGCCGGGGCATGATGCATCCACCGAGCATCTGGCGCAGGTCTTCCGGCGGATGCGCGGGTAGAAAAGGCCGGGGGCTTCGCGCCTCCGGACCCCCGCGGGATATTTCCCCACAGAAGATGTTACCAATGCGGCGGGCGCTGATCGGCCAAGGGGATGGTGCCTTCGGCATCGGCCTGCTGTTCGGCGGCGAAACGCATCAGCATTTCGACCCGGCGGGTCAGCAGCGCGATTTCGCCGTCCTGGCGGGCGATGACCTCGTGCAGGTCGTCGGTCACGCGTGTCAGGTGCGCCAGCGCTTCTTCAAGCTGGCGGATTCGCGTTTCGCTATCCTTGTCCATATCGGCCCCTTCGGTTAAGGCAGCCACGGATTTGGCCGGAAAGGCAGGACCATGGCGAAAGATCAGAAAAAACAACCCCGTCCCAAGGCGGAAACGCCCAAGGGCTTTCGCGACTATTTCGGCGCGGATGTGACGGAACGCAAGGCGATGCTGGACCGGATCGCCGAAATCTATCACCGCCATGGCTTCGATCCCCTGGAAACCAGCGCCGTCGAGACGGTCGAGGCCCTGGGCAAGTTCCTGCCCGACGTGGATCGCCCCAACGCCGGCGTCTTTGCCTGGCAAGAGGAAGCCGTGCCCGGCGGCGGGTCGGGCGACTGGCTGGCCTTGCGATACGACCTGACGGCGCCCCTGGCGCGGGTGGCGGCGCAGTTCCGCAACGACCTGCCGTCGCCCTATCGCCGCTATGCCATGGGTCCGGTCTGGCGGAACGAGAAGCCGGGGCCGGGGCGGTTCCGGCAGTTCTATCAATGCGACGCGGATACGGTGGGGTCGGCGTCAGTCGCGGCGGATGCCGAGATCTGCGCGATGCTAGCCGATGCCTTGGAGGCTGTAGGCATTGCACGGGGCGACTACATCGTCCGGATCAACAACCGCAAGGTGCTGAACGGCGTACTGGAGGCCGCTGAGGTCCGCGCCGAGCAGGCCGAGGATGTGCTGCGCCAGATCGACAAGTTCGACAAGGTTGGCCGCGACGGCGTGCTGGCGCTGCTGACCACGGGCCGCAAGGACGACAGCGGCGCCATGATCGAGGGGGTTGGGTTGAGCGAGGCGCAGGCCCAGCCAGTGCTGGCCTTCCTGACCTCGAAAGGCGCGGACAACGCGGCGACACTGGGGAATTTGCGCTTGGCGGTCGGCGCTTCGGCTGTCGGGGCAGAGGGCGTGGAGGAACTGGCCCAGATCGCCGACATGCTGGCCGCGATGGGCGTGGCCGAGGATCGGGCGGTCATCGATCCCTCGATCGTGCGGGGGCTTGGCTATTACACCGGTCCGGTCTTCGAGGCCGAATTGACCTTCGAGATCCTGGACGAGAAGGGCCGCAAGCGGCAGTTCGGTTCGGTCGCGGGCGGCGGGCGATATGACGGGTTGGTCGAACGCTTCACGGGCCAGAAGGTGCCCGCGACCGGGGTGTCCATTGGCGTGGACCGGCTGCTGGCCGCCTTGCGCGCCAAGGGGTTGGCGGGGGCCGAGGCGCAGGGGCCGGTGGTCGTCACGGTGATGGACCGCGACCGGATGGCAGACTACCAGGCCATGGCGTCCGAGTTGCGCGCGGCGGGCATCCGGGCCGAGGTTTATCTGGGCAACCCCAAGAACTTCGGCAACCAGTTGAAATATGCCGACAAGCGCGGCGCGCCGGTGGCGATCATCCAGGGCGCGGACGAAGCTGCGCGCGGTGTCGTGCAGGTCAAGGATCTGGTCCTGGGCGCAAAAATAGCAGGTATAGCGTCGCTGGAAGAGTGGAAGTCTAACCCCACACAAGTTGAGATTTCGCGTTCAGAATTGGTCCGGGGAGTGCTTCAAATCCTTCACAACATACAACACGTTTCCAAGCCAATGGCGAAGCTGTAGTATGACTATCCCCAAGCGCGACAAGCAGGCCATCGGCCAGCGCTTCCTGGCGGCCTTCCGCGAGGCCGGCGCCGCCGAGGTCGCGCCCGACATCCTGCTGCCCGCCGATACGCTGCTGGATCTGTATGGCGAGGATATCCGCGCGCGCGCCTATACCTCGACCGATCCCTTGCGGGGCGAGGTGATGCTGCGGCCCGACTTCACCGTGCCGGTGGTGCAGAGGCACATGGCGGGCGGGGCGGAACCCGCGCGATACTGCTATCTGGGCGAGGTCTTTCGCAAGCAGGATCCGGGCGAGGAGCGCCCTGCCAATCCGCGTGACAACGAATACCTGCAGGCGGGGTTCGAGCTGTTCGCTCATGACCGAGAGGCCGATGCCGAGGTCTTCGGGCTGTTCCACCGGCTGCTGGCCCCATATGGCCTGCAGGCTGTGACGGGCGACACGGGGCTGCTGATGGATGCGGTCCGGGCGCTGCCGCTGTCGGGCGCCCGCCGCGATGCCCTGCTGCATCACCTGTGGCGGCCCCGCCGCTTTGCGCGGCTGCTGGCGCGGTTCTCTCGGCCCGCCGAGGCGCGTGATCTTCCCTCGACAAGCGCGCCGTGGGCCGGGCTTCGGGGCGAGGATGAGATGCAGGCCCGGATCGACCGGCTGCTGGCAGACCGGCACGCGCAGCCGCTTGATCCAGCCTGGATCGCGCGGCTCGAGCGGCTGTTTGCGGTTCGTGCGCCGCTGCCAGGGGCCTTGGCAAAGCTGCGGGACCTGGTTGCGGAATGGACCGAGCTGGGGCCGGCGGTCCTGCGCATCGAGGAGCGGATGGCGATGCTGTTGGCCCAGGGCGTCGCCCCTGACGCGATCCTGTTCGACGCAAGCCATGGGCGCCAGACGATGGAATACTACGACGGCTTTACCTTCAGCTTCGTCGCACCTGATCGCCCGGCCTGGCCGCCTGTCGCCTCGGGCGGGCGCTATGACGCGCTGACGGCCGTCCTGGGGCGCGGCGGCCGTGCGATCCCCGCCGTGGGCGGCATCATCCGCCCCGGCCTTGTCGCCGAACTGGAGGCCGCGCGATGATACGGCTGGGGGTGCCGTCCAAGGGGCGGCTGATGGAGCAGACCTTCGACTGGTTTGCCTCACGCGGCGTGGCGCTGTCGCGCAGCGGCTCGGATCGCGAATATGCGGGCCGGGTCGAGGGTGCGGAGGGGGTGTCGCTGGTCCTGCTGTCGGCGGGCGAGATCCCGCGAGAGCTTGCCGCAGGACGGATCGAACTGGGCGTGACCGGCACCGACCTGGTGCGCGAGAAGCTGGCAGGATGGCGGTCGGATGTGGTCGAGGTCGCGCCCATGGGCTTCGGCCATGCCGACCTGATCCTGGCCGTGCCGGAATGTTGGCGCGATTGCGAGGACCTGGACGATTTTGCGTCTATCGCCCGTGATTTTCGCGCCGTCCATGGCTTCCGGCTGCGGATCGCCACCAAGTATCACCGCCTGGTGCGCGCCTGGCTGGCCCATCACGAGGTGGCGGATTACCAGTTGGTTGATTCGCAAGGTGCGACCGAGGGCACGGTCGCCAACCAGACCGCCGAAGCCGTGGCCGACATCACCTCGTCCGGAGAAACGCTGCGGGCCAACAACCTGAAGATCCTGGGAGAGGAGCCAATCCTGCGGTCGCAGGCCACGCTGTTCGCCAACCGCGCGGCGCTTGGTGATGTGCGGCCGTTTCTGGCGCAGCTTGGGGTGGAAGCGTAGCCGAGGGCTGTCTGCCCCCACGCGCTTCGCGCGTTCCCCCGAGGATATTTGGGCAACGAAGAAGCGTCAGAGGCCGACGAGCGCGCGGGCGAAATCATTGGCGTCGAAGGCATCCAGGTCGTCGATCTGTTCGCCTACGCCGATGGCGTGGATCGGCAGGCCGAAACGGTCGGCCAGGGCCACCAGCACCCCGCCGCGCGCGGTGCCGTCCAGCTTGGTCATCACCAGGCCCGAGACGTCGGCCAGTTGCCGGAAGGTTTCCACCTGGTTCAGCGCGTTCTGGCCCGTGGTCGCGTCCAGCACCAGCAGGGTGTTATGCGGGGCCGAGGGATCCTTCTTGCGGATCACGCGGACGATCTTGGCCAGTTCCTCCATCAGGTCCTGGCGGTTCTGCAACCGGCCGGCGGTGTCGATCATCAGAAGGTCCGCGCCTTCGGCTTCGGCGCGCGTCATGGCATCAAAAGCGAGGCTCGCGGGGTCGCTGCCCTGCGCGGCGACCATAACCGGCACGCCCGCGCGCTGGCCCCAGACCTGCAACTGTTCGACCGCCGCCGCGCGGAAGGTGTCGCCCGCCGCGATCATCACCGATTTGCCGGCCGCGCGGAACTGGCTGGCCAGCTTGCCGATGGTGGTGGTCTTGCCTGCGCCGTTGACGCCCACGATCAGCACGACCTGCGGCTTTTTCGGGTAAAGCGGCAGCGGGCGCGCGACCGGGGTCATGATGCGAGTGATTTCACCGGCCAGCAGCTCCTTGAGTTCGGTGGCCGACAGGCGGCGGCCCATGCGTCCTTCGGCAATGTTGGCCGTCACGCGCAGCGCCGTGTCCACCCCAAGATCGGCCTGGACCAGCATGTCCTCCAACTCCTCGAGCATCGCGTCGTCAAGGGCACGGCGCGGTTCCTCGGGGCGGGCGGGGGCAGTGCCGAACAGCCGCCCGACAATCCCCGCGGATGGGGTGGCAGGTGCTGCGGGCGAAACGGGGGCCGAAAGCGGGGTATCGGCCAGGGTCTCGGGCGAAGACGCGGGCGCATCGACGATGTCGTCCAGTCCTTCGCCGATCTTCGAGGAAGACCGGGTCAGCCGCTCGCGCAGTTTCGAGAAGAACGACATGCTTTGCACCTTTTCAGCCCAGCGGCGAACCTAATCCCTGCGGCCCGAAAGGAAAAGGGCAGCCGGGCCAGCCGTACCGGGCAAATCGCTGCTTTCCCCCGGACATGACCTGCGCTAGACCCTGCACCGGACATTTTTCGGGGAATGGAAGGACCGTTCATGGCCAATGTGGTGGTTGTCGGCGCGCAATGGGGCGACGAGGGCAAGGGCAAGATCGTCGACTGGCTTTCGGAACGGGCCGATGTGATCGCCCGCTTCCAGGGCGGCCACAATGCCGGGCACACGCTGGTCATCGGCGAGAAGGTCTTCAAGCTGTCGCTGCTGCCCTCGGGGATCGTGCGCGAGAACAAGCTGGCCGTGATCGGCAATGGCGTGGTGCTGGACCCTTGGGCGCTGTTTTCGGAAATCGACAAGCTGGCTGGGCAGGGCGTCGCGATTTCGACGGCAAACCTGATGATCGCGGAAAACACGCCGCTGATCCTGCCCTTGCACCAGGATCTGGACAAGCTGCGCGAGGAAGCGGCCGGCAAGGCCAAGATCGGCACCACCGGCCGCGGCATCGGACCGGCATACGAGGACAAGGTCGGCCGCCGCACCATCCGCGTGGCGGATCTGGGCGATGAGGAAACGTTGGATGCGCGGCTGGACCGCCTGCTGGCCCATCACGACGCCCTGCGCCAGGGTCTGGGCGCCGAACCGATCGACCGGGCGGAACTGAAGGCCAAGCTGATGGAGATCGCGCCGAAGCTGCTGCCCTATGCCCAGCCGGTCTGGAAGATCATGGCCGATGCCCGCAAGGCCGGAAAGCGCATCCTGTTCGAGGGCGCGCAGGGGTCGCTGCTGGACATCGACTTCGGCACCTATCCCTATGTCACCAGCTCAACCACCATGTCGGGGATGGCGGCTTCGGGGACCGGAATGGGTCCGTCGGCCATCGGCTTCGTGCTGGGGATCGTGAAGGCCTATACCACCCGCGTGGGCGAAGGTCCGTTCCCGACCGAGTTGCATGACGGCGACGGGCAGCGTCTTGGCGAACGCGGGCATGAATTCGGAACCGTCACGGGGCGCAAGCGGCGCTGCGGCTGGTTCGACGCCGTGCTGGTGCGCCAGACCTGCGCGATCAGCGGCGTGAACGGCATCGCGCTGACCAAGCTGGACGTGCTGGACGGGTTCGACACGCTGAAGATCTGCGTGGGGTATGAGATCGACGGCGTGAAATATGACTACCTGCCGACGGCGGCCGCATTGCAGGCCAAGGTGAAGCCGATCTATGAAGAAATGGAAGGCTGGCAGGAATCGACGCAAGGCGCGCGCAGCTGGGCCGATCTTCCGGCGGCGGCGATCAAGTATGTCCGCCGGGTCGAGGAGCTGATCCAGTGCCCGGTCGCGCTGCTCTCGACCAGTCCCGAGCGGGAGGATACGATCCTTGTGACGGATCCGTTCTCGGACTGAGGCGGGCGGGCAGGAAAGGGCACGCGATGAACCTGAAGACACGCAAACGCCTGTCGCTGCTGATCCTGGTCATCGGCCTGCCGCTTTACATCGTGGCGGCGGTCATCCTGGTGAACTGGATGGACGCCCGCCTGGGCCGCCAGCCGATCCTGGTCGAGGTCGCCGTGTACGTGGGGCTTGGCATTCTCTGGATCCTGCCCTTCAAGCGCGTCTTCTCTGGCGTCGGTCGCGGGGAATGATTCCGCCCCTGGTCATTTCAGACCGGGGGGTTACCGTGATCGGGGGCGGCACGGCTTCGGCCTATGACCTGCAGACTGCCCTGGCGGTGGCGCCGATGCTGGTGGCTGCGGATGGGGGCGCAGATCGGGCCCTGGCCTTGGGGCAGCCGCCGGATTGGGTCATTGGGGATCTGGACAGCATCACGCCCCAGGCGCAGAAGCTGATCCCCTCGGGGCGGATCCATCATGTGGCCGAACAGGACAGCACCGATTTCGCCAAGTGCCTGACACGCATTGCCGCGCCCTTCGTCATGGCGGTGGGCTTTGCCGGTCTGCGGCTGGATCACACCCTGTCGGCGCTGACCACCATGGCCAGCACACCCCGGCCCTTCGTGATCCTGCTGGCTTCCGACGACGTGGTCTTCGTGGCGCCGCCCCGGCTGACGCTGCCCTTGATGCCGGGAACGCGGGTGTCGCTGTATCCCATGGGACCGGCGCGCGGGATCAGCACAGGGCTAGAATGGCCGATCGAGGGGATCGAGTTCGCGCCGGGCGGGCGGGTCGGAACCTCGAACATGGCGAAGGGCGTCGTCACCTTGCGGATCGAAGGCAAGATGCTGCTGATGCTGCCGCGCAGCACGCTGGCATCCGTCATGACGGCTCTGCGCCTGCCGGCCTGAAGCCGATCAAAGCCCCGTGCGGCGGTTGCCGCCTTGGCCCGGATGGCTTATCTGCAAGATGCGAACCCGCGGAGGCCTTGCATGTCGCTGAACCCGATCCGTCCCTGGCGCAATATCGAGCGGCGGAAGTCCCGACAGATCATGGTCGGCAATGTGCCTGTGGGGGGCGATGCCCCGATCAGCGTGCAGACCATGACGAATACCAACGGACATGACGTGCGCGCGACCCTGGACCAGGTGATCCGCGCCGCCGATGCCGGTGCTGATATCGTCCGCATCAGCGCGCCCGACCAGGAGACGACCCGCGCGCTGCGCGAGATCTGCCGCGAAAGCCCGGTCCCCATCGTGGCCGACATCCATTTCCACTACAAGCGCGCGATCGAGGCCGCCGAGGCGGGCGCCGCCTGCCTGCGCATCAACCCAGGCAATATCGGCGACGAAAGCCGCGTGCGCGAGGTCATCAAGGCGGCCAAGGACCACGGCTGTTCCATCCGCATCGGCGTGAACGCCGGATCGCTGGAACGCCACCTGCTGGAGAAATATGGCGAGCCTTGCCCGGACGCGATGGTGGAATCGGGGCTGGATCATATCAAGATCCTGCAGGACAATGATTTCCACGAATTCAAGATCAGCGTGAAGGCCTCGGATGTGTTCCTGTCCGCCGCCGCCTATCAGCAACTGGCGGACGCGACGGATGCACCGATTCATCTGGGCATCACCGAGGCCGGGGGCTTTGTCGGCGGCACGGTGAAGTCGGCCATCGGGCTTGGCAACCTGCTGTGGATGGGCATCGGCGACACGATCCGCGTCAGCCTGTCCGCCGATCCGGTCGAGGAGGTGAAGGTCGGGTTCGAGATCCTTAAGTCGCTTGGCTTGCGGACGCGGGGGGTGCAGATCATTTCCTGCCCGTCCTGCGCGCGGCAGGGCTTTGACGTGATCCGCACCGTCGAGGCGCTTGAAAAGCGGCTGGAGCACATCAAGACCCCCATGTCGCTGTCGATCATCGGCTGCGTGGTCAACGGTCCGGGCGAGGCGCTGATGACCGATATCGGTTTTACCGGCGGCGGCGCGGGTAGCGGCATGGTCTATCTGGCAGGCCGCCAAAGCCACAAGATGACGAACGAGCAGATGATCGACCATATCGTGCAACTGGTCGAGGACCGTGCCGAGAAGATCGAAGCGGAAGCAGGCGCGCAGACGGCTGCCGAGTGATGGATGCCGCGGCGGCCGGGGGCGCTTCGCCCCCCGGACCCCCGAGGATATCTCGGCACAGAAGATGAAGCGCGTCAGCCGCCGGTATGGCTCATGTGGCGGGACATCTGGCCCGCGACGGTTTGGCGGGAATAGTCGAAGTCGTGGCCCTTGGGCTTGTGCGCAATGGCCGCGCGGATGGAGTCCTTGACCACCGCATCTTCAGGTGACGCTCTGAGCGGGGCGCGAAGGTCGGCGCGGTCTTCCTGGCCCAGGCACATGAACAACTCTCCGGTGCAGGTCAGGCGCACGCGGTTGCAGCTTTCGCAGAAATTGTGGGTCAGGGGGGTGATGAAGCCGATCTTCTGCCCGGTTTCCTGCAGCCGGACATAGCGGGCAGGGCCGCCGGTCCGTTCCGCCATGTCGATCAGCGTGAAGCGTTCGACTAGGCGTGCCCGCAGGTCCGACAGCGGCCAGTATTGATCCAGCCGGTCCTCGTTCCCCAGGTCGCCCATCGGCATGACCTCGATGAAGGTCAGGTCGTGGCCTTCGTCGCCGCACCAGCGAACGAGGTCGAAAAGCTCGGCGTCGTTCACGCCCTTCAGCGCGACGGCATTGATCTTGACGCTTAAACCCGCGGCCTTCGCGGCCTTGATGCCGTCCAGCACCTGCGCCAGACGGCCCCAGCGGGTGATCGCCGCGAACTTGTCCGGATCGAGCGTGTCGAGCGACACGTTGACCCGCCTGACCCCGCAGTCCACCAGCTCGCTGGCAAAGCGGCCAAGCTGGCTGCCATTGGTCGTCAGGGTCAGTTCGTCCAGGCCCTTGCCCAGATGGCGCGACATCGAGCGGAAAAAGCTCATGATGTTGCGACGGACCAGGGGTTCGCCCCCGGTGATGCGCAGCTTCTGGACGCCCAGGTCCACGAAGGCGCTGCACAGGCGGTCCAGTTCCTCAAGCGTCAGAAGATCGGCCTTGGGAAGGAACTGCATGTGTTCCGCCATGCAGTAGACGCAGCGGAAATCGCAGCGATCCGTGACCGATACCCGAAGATAGGTGATCGGCCGGGCGAAGGGGTCGATAAGGGGGGCCGCTTGCTGCATGGCCCCAATCTAGGCGCGCGGGCTTCCGCAGGCAAGGCGCCATGGTCTGGTGCGGCCGCGCAGGGCAGGCTAGGCTGACCCGGAAACGGGACAGAAGGGACGACCCATGCGTATCACCACCGCCATTCCGACGCTGATCCTGACCGGGGGACTGCTGGCGGGTTGCACCCCGGGCGCGATGATAGCCAGCCGCCCCGCCGAGGCTCCGGCTACCCAGATGACGGCCGAGCAGGTCGCAGCCGCCACTGCGGTGACCCGGGCCCCTGCGCCGCGGCCGGCAGCACGCGCGACTGCTGCGCAGCTTGACACGACCACGCCCGAACAGCGCGCGGCAGCCGCAAGACCCGCCGAAGCTGCCGAAACCCGGCTGGGCACCACCATCGCGTCGCTGGGCAATCCGTCCGAGGGCGGTTTCTGGATCAAGACGCCTCTGGTCAAGGAACGCGGGCTGGGCCGGATCGTCGATCCCAGCACCGGCAAGTCGGCCAAGGTGGACCTGATCCCGCTGGACGGGCCAGAAAGCGGCGGGTCGCAGGTATCGCTGCCCGCGCTGCAACTGCTGGGCGTTTCGTTGACCGACCTACCCTCGATCGAGGTTTATCGGTCCTGAACCAGCCTCAGCGCTTCCTTGCGCGCGAAAGGCTTCATCAGCGCCCCGTGATCGGCCAGAAAGGCCTGCACGCGGGGCGCATCGCGTTTCGACAGGTCGCGCAACCACCAGGCAATGGCCTTCTGGATGAACCAGTCGCGGTCATTGGCAAGCTGCGCGGCCCAGCCGAGGACGCGTTCGCGGGCGGCCAGATCAGCAGGCTTGGGGTTGTTCATCTTGGCCCAGGGCAGGGTGCCCACCAGGGCGGCGCGGCGGGTCCACTTGTTGGGGTGGGCCAGCCAGGCCTCCACCTCGTCCAGCCTTGCAGGATCGGCCACAAGCCGTTTCTGTCCGGCGATCATGGCGCTGTCGGCGATGGCCCAGCCGTCGAATTCGGGCACCCAGCCCGCGATCAGCGACCAGACGGCCTTGTCGGGGCGGATGCGCGCCTGCGTCAACAGCTTGGCAGCAGCCACGCGGGCTTCATGGATGTCGCTGTCCCACAAGCCCCGCGCCAGCGCCACGCGGTCATCGACATCCCGCGACGCCCGCCATTCGGCGACCAGATCGTCCAGTTGCGGGTTCGCCACCCCAAGGTAGACCCTGGGCGCCTTGTGATAGGTCAGCATCTGTTCGGCCTTTTCGGGATCGGCCAGGGCTTTCAGCGCATCCAGTTCGGTCATGGGAACCTCCGTTCCCGCGCTTCTAGAAAGCCGGGTGGCCGGGTGCAAGAACGGGCTGGCCGGACAAGGGTGGTGGCGCTAAAAGAACCGCGCAATCAACAGGTGTGCCCATGTCCCATTCGTCCGAACCCCGCCCGATGACCGCCCGCCGCAGCGGACCGCTGCGCGGCACGGCCCAGGTGCCGGGCGACAAGTCGATCAGCCACCGGGCGCTGATCCTGGGTGCGCTGTCGGTGGGCGAGACGCGGATCACAGGCTTGCTGGAAGGGCAGGACGTTCTGGACACCGCCAAGGCGATGGCTGCCTTCGGCGCGCAGGTCGAACGGCTGGGCGAGGGCGAGTGGTGCGTCCACGGCGTCGGCGTCGGAGGATTTTCCGAACCCGAGGGCGTGATCGACTGCGGCAATTCGGGCACCGGGGTGCGGCTGATCATGGGGGCCATGGCCACGACGCCGATCACCGCGACCTTCACCGGGGACGCCAGCCTGTCGCGCCGCCCGATGGCGCGGGTGACAGATCCGCTGGCCCTGTTCGGCGCGCAGATCACCGCGCGGGAAGGCGGGCGGCTGCCCATCACGATACAGGGCGCGGCCGATCCGCTGCCCCTGCGCTATCGCACGCCGGTGGCCAGTGCGCAGATCAAGTCGGCGATCCTGCTGGCGGGCCTCAATGTCCCGGGTGAGACGGTGGTGATCGAGGCCGAACCCACCCGGGATCATTCCGAACGGATGCTGGCGGGCTTTGGCGCGGATATCCGCACCGAAACCACGGCCGAAGGCCATGTGATCACGCTGCAAGGACGCCCCGAACTGCGGGCACAGCCCGTCGCCGTCCCGCGTGATCCGTCAAGCGCGGCCTTTCCCGTCGCCGCGGCCTTGGTGGTTCCCGGTTCCGAAATCCGCGTTCCCGGCGTCAGCCGCAACCCGACGCGCGACGGCCTTTATGTCACGCTGCTGGAAATGGGCGCGGACATCACCTTCGAGAACCCGCGCGAGGAAGGTGGCGAGCCCGTGGCCGACCTGGTGGTCCGCCACGGCCCACTGAAGGGCGTCACGGTTCCCGCCGAACGCGCAGCCAGCATGATCGACGAGTTTCCGATCCTGTCAGTGATCGCAGCCTTTGCCGAAGGCGCAACGGTGATGAACGGCGTGGCCGAGCTGCGGGTGAAGGAAAGCGACCGGATCGACGCGATGGCGCGGGGTCTGGAAGCCAATGGCGTGCGGGTCGAGGAAACGCATGACAGCATGACCGTTTACGGCATGGCGTCGGTGCCCGGCGGCGGCACGGCCGTCACCCACCTGGACCACCGCATTGCCATGTCCTTCATGGTGCTGGGCCTTGCGGCCGACGCGCCGGTTTCGGTGGACGACGGATCGCCCATCGCGACCTCGTTCCCGTCCTTCGTGCCCTTGATGCAGGGGCTTGGCGCAGACCTGGGCTAGACCCCGCGTTCGTCGAACTTGGCCTCGATGTTGTTGCCGTCGGGGTCGAGCAGAAACGCCGCGAAATAACCAGGGTGATAATCGCGCAGGCCGGGCGCGCCGTTGTCGGTGCCCCCTGCCTGCAGCCCGGCCTTGTGGAAAGCATGGACCTCTGCACGAGACCGGGCACGGAATGCAAGGTGGATCCGGCTTGGCGGGGCATCAACATCGGCCTGGTCCAGGTAGAACCCGTCCAGTTCAAGCCAGTCCCGGCCGCTGTCGGCCTGATCGCTTCGGCCAAGGGCATCGAACAGCGCCAGGTAGAATGTCCTGGCCTTGTCGAAATGCGCCACCCTCAGATGAACATGATCAATGAATTGGGTCGCTTTTTCGGTCATGGGCGCCTCCGCGACTGAAACGCGAAGGCGCCCCGTTGGTTCAGGGAACTTTTGTTAGCTCGCGTGCTGCGGATATCCCACCGCCCGCAGCGCGGTCGCGATCTCGTCAAGGATTGCCGGATCGTCGATGGTGGCCGGCGTCTTGAAGGATTGACCGTCGGCGATCTTGACCATCGTGGCGCGCAGGATCTTGCCCGAGCGGGTCTTGGGCAGGCGGTCCACGACGCAGGCGGTCTTGAAGGCCGCGACGGGGCCGATCTGGTCGCGGACCATGCCCACGACTTCCTTCACGACCTGCTGGTTGGGCGTGTTCGTGCCCTTCTTGAGGCACAGGAACCCCAGCGGCATCTGCCCCTTCAGGCTGTCCGCCACGCCGATGACCGCACATTCCGCGACCGCCGGATGGGCGGAAAGAACCTCCTCCATTGCGCCGGTGGACAGGCGGTGGCCCGCGACGTTGATGACATCATCCGTGCGGGCCATGATGTAGAGGTAGCCGTCCTCGTCGATATAGCCCGCATCGCCGGTCTCATAGTAGCCCGGGAAGTGCGACAGGTATGACTTGCGGAACCGGTCCTCGGCGTTCCACAGGGTCGGCAGGGTTCCGGGGGGCAGGGGCAGCTTGATGGCGACCGCGCCCAGGGTGCCGGCGGGAAGCGGGTGCCCTGCCTCGTCCAGGACCTGCACGTCATAGCCCGGCAGCGTGACGGACGGGCTGCCGCGCTTTACCGGCAGAAGCTCGATCCCCACGGGGTTCGCGACGATGGGCCAGCCTGTTTCCGTCTGCCACCAGTGGTCGATGACGGGAACACCCAGCTTTTCCTCGGCCCATTGGATCGTGTCCGGGTCGGCGCGTTCGCCCGCCAGGTACAGGGTCTTGAAGTGGCGCAGGTTGTAATCCTCGATCAGCTTTCCTTCCGGATCCTCGCGGCGGATGGCGCGGATCGCGGTTGGCGCGCTGAACACGCTTTTGACCCGATGGTTCTGGATCACGCGCCAATAGGCGGCGGCGTCGGGGGTGCCCACGGGCTTGCCCTCGAACACGATGGTGGTGGCGCCAACGGCCAGCGGGCCATAGCAGATATAGCTGTGGCCCACGACCCAACCGACGTCCGATGCCGCCCAGAAGACGTCGCCCGCGTCGATGCCATAGACGTTCTTCATCGACCAGGCGAGCGCGACCATGTGCCCGCCGGTATGACGCACCACGCCCTTGGGTTGTCCCGTCGTGCCCGAGGTGTAGAGGACATAGGCCGGATGATTGCCCTCGACCGGAACGCATTCCGCAGGTTCGACGCCGAACTGGAAGCTGTGCCAGGCCACGTCGCGGCCTTCGATCAGATGCGCGACCTCTTGTTCACGCTGGAAGATCACGCAGAAGGCTGGCTTGTGGGTCGCTTCCTCGATCGCGCGATCCAGCAGCGGCTTGTAGGGAACGATGCGGCCCGGTTCCAGCCCGCATGAGGCGGCGATGATGGCCTTGGGCGTGGCGTCGTTGATGCGGACTGCCAGTTCATGCGCCGCAAAACCGCCAAAGACGACGGAATGGATCGCGCCAAGGCGGGCGCAGGCCAGCATCGCCTCGAGTGCCTCGGGGACCATCGGCATGTAGATGATGACCCGGTCGCCCTTTTCGATCCCCTTCGAGCGAAGCGCCCCCGCAAGGCTGGCGACCCGGTCGCGCAACTCGGCGTATGTGATGCCCCGGCAGGACCGGGTGATGGGGCTGTCGTGGATGATGGCAAGCTGGTCGCCGCGCCCCGCCTCGACATGGCGGTCCACGGCATTCCAGCAGGCGTTCAGCATCCCGTCGGCATACCATTCCCCGGCCGGACCCTGGTCGAAGAAGGCCCGGCTGGGCGGGCGCTCCCAGTCGATCTTGCGGGCTGCCTCCATCCAGAAGCCTTCGGGATCGGCCTGCCATCCGGCATAGGTGTCGCGATACGACATGGTTGTGTCTCCTCACTCCTGCCGCTGTGTTACGCAGCGACAGGGCTTCCGCGCAACAATGTTAGCGGAGAAGGTGAGGGTGAGGACGACGTTTTTAGCAAATGCACTGCAGGACCATTTGCAAAGTCATGGGCGCTGCAAAACGACCCATGCCGGCCCGACTTCTTTGCAAATGCAGCGCTGCATCTGCAGCATGCCGGGCGAAGCGGATCCGAATCGCCCGGCCTGGCCCTTCAACTGTAATGGGCGACCGGGGTGCCGGCCAGCACGCTCATGTTCAGCAGGCCGCGCGTCGTGATCGAAGGTGTGACGATATGGGCGCGGTTGCCCATGCCCATCAGGATCGGCCCGACCTCAAGCCCGTTGGCGCGCATCTTCAGCGCGTTCCTGACGCCCGAGGCAGCGTCGGTGCCCGCAAAGACCAGCACGTTCGCCACCCCTTCCAGACGGGAACCGGGGAAGATGCGTTCCCGCAGGGCAGGGTTCAGCGCCGAGTCGACGTGCATTTCGCCGTCATACATGAAGTCCGGCTTGCGGGCGTCCAGCAGGGCCATGGCCTCGCGCATCTTGCGGCCGGTATAGGTGTCGAGGTTGCCGAACTGCGAATGGCAGCACAGCGCGATCTTGGGTGTCAGGCCGAAGCGGCGGACATGGCGCGCCGCGCCCATGACCGTCTCCATGACCTGATGGGGCGTCGGGTCGTCGTGGCACTGGGTGTCGGCGATGAACAGCGGCCCGTCTTCCAGGATGATCATCGACAGCGCGCCGACCGGGGCCAACCCGTCGCGCGCCAGGATCTCGCGGATATAGCGCAGGTGCCAGGAATACTGGCCGAAGGTGCCGCAGATCAGGCTGTCGGCCTCGCCCCGATGGACCATGACGGCGGCGATGGCGGTGGTGTTGGTGCGCATGATCGCCCGCGCGATGTCGGGGCTGACGCCACGCCGCGCCATCAGCTGGTGATAGGTTTCCCAGTAATCGCGGTAACGGGGATCGTTCTCGGGGTTCACGATCTCGAAGTCACGCTCGGGGCGGATCGGCAGGCCCGCGCGTTCGGCGCGCATGGCGATGACCTCGGGGCGGCCGATCAGGATCGGCACGTCGGTGGTTTCCTCCAGCATGGCATTGGCGGCACGCAGGACGCGTTCCTCCTCGCCCTCGGCGAAGGCGATGCGGCGGGTGGCGGTGGCGGCGGCCTCGAAGACCGGGCGCATGATCAGGGCGGACCGGAAGACCGAACTGTCCAGCTTGCGCTTGTAGGCTTCCAGGTCGGCGATGGGACGGGTGGCGACGCCGGTTTCCATCGCGGCCCGGGCCACGGCGGAACTGACCACGCCAACAAGGCGCGGGTCGAAGGGCTTGGGGATCAGGTATTCGGCCCCAAAGGTCAGCGTCTCGCCGCGATAGGCGGCAGCGGCCTCGGCCGCCGTGGTCGCACGGGCAAGTGCGGCGATGCCCTCGATGCAGGCAAGCTCCATCTCGGCGTTGATCGTGGTCGCGCCCACGTCAAGCGCGCCCCGGAAGATGAAGGGGAAGCACAGGACGTTGTTCACCTGGTTCGGGAAGTCGCTGCGGCCCGTGGCGATGATCGCGTCGGGTGCAACGGCACGGGCGTCGTCGGGCAGGATTTCGGGCGTCGGGTTGGCCAGGGCGAAGATGATCGGGCGGCGGGCCATCCGGGCCACCATGTCGGGCTTCAGCACGCCGGGACCGGAAAGGCCCAGGAACAGGTCCGCGCCGTCGATCACTTCGACCAGCGTCCGCGCCTCGGTTTCCTGGGCAAAGGCCGCTTTCTGGACGGTCATGTCCTCGACCCGGCCCCTGTAGACAAGGCCATGGATGTCGCAAAGCCAGATGTTTTCGCGCTTCACCCCCAGCTTCAGCAGCATGTTGAGGCAGGCAATCCCCGCCGCCCCGCCGCCGGTCGAGACGACCTTGATATCCTCGAACCGCTTGCCCGCGACATGCAGCGCGTTGGTCGCCGCCGCGCCGACGACGATCGCGGTGCCGTGCTGGTCGTCGTGGAAGACGGGGATGTTCATGCGTTCACGGCACAGCTTCTCGACGATGAAGCAGTCGGGCGCCTTGATGTCCTCAAGGTTGATCGCGCCGAAGGTGGGTTCCAGCGCGCAGACGATGTCGGCCAGCTTCTCGGGGTCGGATTCGTTCACCTCGATGTCGAAGCAGTCGATGTTGGCGAACTTCTTGAACAGGACAGCCTTGCCCTCCATCACGGGCTTCGAGGCCGCAGCGCCGATATTTCCCAGGCCCAGGACCGCCGTGCCGTTCGACACCACCGCCACTAGGTTCCCGCGTGATGTGTAGCGGCTGGCATTGGCGGCATCGGCCTGGATCTCCAGGCAGGCTTCGGCCACGCCGGGGGAATAGGCGCGGCTCAGGTCGCGTCCGTTGGCCAGCGGCTTGGTGGCCCGGATCTCCAGCTTACCCGGACGCGGGAATTCGTGATAATCCAAAGCCTCTTGCCGGGCATTGTCCTGTCTGCGTTCTTCCATCTCGGCCCCCTCGGTCTGCAAGTTAGTTCAGCGTTAAACCATTTCTTCGGCAGGGAACAGGAGCCTTCGGCTTGCGTTAGCGGCAACCCTGCGCGAAACTGCCGCCAGAAGATAAAGGAGCCGCCGATGTCGCTGCTGGATGCCGCCCGCGAGGTGCGCGAGATGGCCTATGTCCCCTATTCCAAGTTCAAGGTCGGCGCGGCGATCCGTGGCGCGTCGGGCACCGTCTATCGCGGCTGCAACGTGGAAAACGTGGCCTATCCCGAAGGCACCTGCGCCGAGGCCGGGGCCATTGCGGCAATGGTCGCCGGGGGCGAGACCGAGTTGGTCGAGGTCGCGGTGATCGCCGACAGTCCGTCGCCCGTGCCCCCTTGCGGCGGCTGCCGCCAGAAGCTGGCGGAGTTCGGGCGGCATGACACGCCGGTGCTTCTGGCGACCACCGAAGGCGCGACGCTGGCGACGACCGTTGGCGAATTGCTGCCGGGGCGTTTCGACGCCGGCCACATGGCCAAGGCTGAATGACCGATCCTCGGCCCGTCATTGCGGCGATCCGGGACGGTCGCGGACTGGATGGTCCGGGGGCTGCGCTGATCGCGCAGGGCCTGGCCGATGGGTCAGTCAGCGACGCCCAGGCGGGCGCCTTCGCGATGGCCGTCCTGACCCGGGGCATCGGCGTGCCGGGCCGCGTGGCGCTGACGCGCGCAATGCGCGATTCGGGTCATGTCCTGTACTGGGATCTGCCGGGGCCAGTGGTGGACAAGCATTCGACGGGCGGCATCGGCGACACGGTCAGCCTTGTGCTTGCGCCTTTGCTGGCGGCACGGGGCATGTTCGTGCCGATGATTTCAGGGCGTGGCTTGGGCCATACCGGCGGCACGCTGGACAAGCTCGAGGCGATCCCGGGATACCGCTGCGACCAGCCCGAGGATGACTTCCGCCGCATCGTTCGCACCACGGGCTGCGCCATCGTCGCGGCCAGCGGCGATTTCGCCCCCGCCGACCGGAGGCTTTACGCGATCCGCGACGAATCGGCGACGGTGGAGTCCATCGACCTGATCACCGCCTCGATCCTGTCCAAGAAGCTGGCGGCGGGGCTGCAGGCGCTTGTGCTGGACGTGAAGGCGGGCTCGGGCGCCTTTTTGCGCAAGGCTGAATCGTCGCATCGGCTTGCCCAGGCATTGGTGGAAACCGCCAATGGCGCGGGCTGCCCCACCGCCGCACTTATTACCGACATGGACCAACCCCTGGCCCGCAGCGCCGGGAACGGGCTGGAGGTGGCCGAGGCGATCTGCGTCCTGCGCGGAGAGGCCGGGGCGCTACGCGACCTGACGCTGGCCCTTGCATCCGAAGTGCTTGCCCTGGTCGGGCAGGGCGACGAAGGGCTTGCGGGCCTGCTGGATTCCGGGGCCGCGGCCGAGGCGTTCGGCCGCATGGTCGCGGCCCAGGGCGGGCCATCGGACCTGGTGGACCGTCCCGACGCGCATCTGGCGGCGGCCCCCGTCACCCGCCCGGTTCCCGCGTCCGAAGGGCGGGTTGCGCAGATCGACGTGACCGCGCTTGGCCATGCCGTCGTCGCCCTTGGCGGTGGCCGTGTCCGCGCGGGCGAGGCGATCGACCCTCGCGTCGGCCTGTCGATGCTGGCGAAGCTTGGCGAACAGGTCGGCCCCGGCCGCCCCCTGGCCCTGGTCCATGCCGCCGACGACACCGCGGCCGAGGTCGCGGTTGCCGCCGTTGCCGCCGCTTACAGCCTGGGCGAGGGCGCAGATCCCGGCCCGCTTGTTCGCGACAGGATCGCGCCGTGACGGAACGGCGGGCTTTCCTGGTGGTGATGGACAGCGTGGGCATAGGCGGCGCGCCCGATGCCGATCGCTTCTTCAACGGCGCGCGCCCCGACACCGGCGCAAATACCGTGGGTCACATCGCGCAAGCGCGGCCCTTGAACATGCCGAACCTCGCCCGGCTGGGTCTTGGGGCTGCCGTCAGGCTGGCCTCGGGCCAGGATGCGCCGGGGCTTATGGTCCCTTCCCAAGGCCTCTGGGGCGCCGCGACCGAGATTTCCAAGGGCAAGGACACTCCCTCGGGTCATTGGGAGATCGCGGGCGTGCCTGTCCCATGGGACTGGCACTATTTCCCGAACAGGACGCCTGCCTTCCCGCCCGAGGTAACGGCGCGCATCTGCGATTTGGGGGGCACCACGGGGATCCTGGCCGACTGCCATGCATCGGGCACCCAGGTGATCGAGGATTTCGGGGCCGAGCATATCCGGACGGGCTGGCCCATCTGCTATACGTCGGTGGACAGCGTGCTTCAGATCGCCGCGCATGAAGACCATTTCGGACTGGACCGGCTGATCGCCCTGTGCCAGTCCCTCGCGCCCATGCTGCACGCGATGCGCGTGGGGCGCGTGATCGCGCGGCCCTTTCTAGGTGAGACACCTGGCGCGTTCCGGCGCACTGGAAACCGCCGCGATTTTGCCATCGCACCGCCCGGACGGACCATCCTGGACATCGCGCAAGGGGCGGGACGCGTGACCCATGCCATCGGCAAGATCGGCGACATCTTCAGCCATCGCGGCATCAGCCACCTGCACAAGGGCAAGTCCGATGCCAATCTTGCCGATCATCTGATCCGGCTTGGCAAGGAAGCCGAACCCGGCAGCCTGACCTTCGCCAACTTCGTCGAGTTCGACACCAATTTCGGCCACCGGCGCGACATTCCCGGTTATGCCGCGCAGCTTGAATGGTTCGACGGCATCGCCGGCCGCTTCATGGCCAGCCTGCGCCCCGGCGATCTGGCGATCTTCACCGCCGATCACGGCAATGACCCGTCCTGGCACGGCACCGACCACACCCGAGAGCGTGTCGCCGTTCTGGGTCATGGCCTGGGCGCAAAGGACGTGGGACTGGTCGGTTTCAGCGACATCGGCGCCTCGGTCCTGGAGCATCTGGGCCTGCCGCCGCCCGATCATGGAAGGTCGTTCCTGTGAAGAAGATCGAACTGCACCTGCATCTGGAAGGCGCCGCCCCGCCTGCCTTCATCAGGGGCCTGGCGGCCGAAAAGCACGCCGACCTGTCCGGCGTCTTCGACGAGCGCGGAAACTATGCCTATGACGGATTCGAGGGGTTCCTGCGCTGCTACGAAGCCGCCACCAGCGTGCTGCGGACGCCGCGCGACTTTGCCCGCCTGCTGGCCGAAGTGCTGGAGCATTCGGCCGAGCAAGGCGTGATCTATACCGAACTCTTCGTCTCGCCCGAATTCTGCGGCGGGGCCGATCTGTCCGCATGGCGCGATTACCTTGCCGCCATGGTCGAGGTCGCGGACACGGCCAGCGCCCAGGGCATCGACAGCCGCGCCATCCTGACCGCCATCCGCCATTTCGGCCCCGATCGGGCCCGCAGGACGGCCGTCTGCGCCGCCGAAACCGCGGGCGGTTGGGTAACCGGCTTTGGCATGGGCGGGGCCGAATCCGTCGGCCGCGCAACCGATTACGCCTGGTCCTTCGACTGCGCGCGAGAGGCGGGGTTGGGCCTGACCTGCCATGCGGGCGAATGGCGCGGCCCGGAGAGCATCCGCGATGCCCTCTCGCTTGGCTGCACCCGGATCGGCCACGGCGTCCGCGCGACCGAGGATCCGGGGCTTGTCCGCGAACTGGCTGACAAGGCGGTGACCCTGGAAGTCTGCCCGGGATCGAATGTCGCGCTTGGGGTTTATCCCGACTGGCGGTCCCATCCCGTCGCGCGGCTTGCCGATGCGGGGGTCCGGGTCACCGTATCGACCGATGATCCGCCGTTCTTCCACACGACGATGCGTCACGAATACGACCGGCTTGCCGACACCTTCGCTTGGGGCGATACGGAGTTCATGCAAATCAATCGCTGGGCAGCCGAGGCCGTGTTCTGCGACCCTGCCACCCGCGACCGGCTTTTGAAGGAGTTTCCGTGAACCAGCACCTGACCGTCATCGACCACCCGCTTGTGCAGCACAAGCTGACGATCATGCGCAAGAAGGACGTGTCCACCGCAGGCTTCCGCCGCCTGCTGCGCGAGATCAGCCTGCTTCTGGCCTATGAAGTCACGCGAGAGCTTGAACTGACCTCGACCCGGATCGAGACGCCGATCTGCGAAATGGATGCCCCCACTCTGGAAGGGAAGAAGTTGGCGCTGATCTCGATCCTGCGCGCGGGCAACGGCTTGCTGGACGGCATCCTCGAGATGATCCCTTCGGCCCGGGTGGGCTTTGTTGGCATGTATCGCGACCCCGAAACGCTGATGCCGGTCGAATATTACTGCAAGGTTCCCAAGGAACTGGATGCGCGTCTGACGATCGTCGTCGATCCGATGCTGGCCACGGGCAATTCATCCGTGGCGGCCATCGACATGCTGAAGGCGCGGGGCGCGACGAACCTGCGCTTCCTGTGTCTTCTGGCCGCGCCCGAGGGGGTCGAGCGGATGCGCCAGGCCCATCCCGACGTGCCGATCTATACCGCATCGCTGGACGAAAGGCTGGACGATCACGGCTATATCGTGCCGGGCCTGGGGGATGCGGGCGACCGGATGTTCGGCACGAAATAGGCGGCGTTAACCCCAGGTTCATGCGATGCCCGTAATGCTGGGCCCACGAAACAGAATCGCGGGTGGCGGATGTGGGTCCTGGGTTTGCTGGTGATGGTGCTCTTGCTGCCGGGGCAGGTTCGGGCCGCGCCCGAGCCGCCCCCGCCCGGGGATTTCCCGGGCGCGCAGTATATCGACCGGACCGGCTGCGTCTTCGTCCGAGAGGCTGAGGCCTGGGTGCCGCGCCTGGACAAGGCAGGCACGCCGATCTGCGGTTTCCCCCCCAGCAAGGGCGCCGAAACGGGCGCAGACGTAGCCGCGATCCCCTCGCCCGAGGAGGCCTTGGCAGATATGCTGGCCGAAGGCCTGCGGGCCGGCGACCTTGCTTCCGGCCAGCCTGCGGTGCCCCTGCCGGATGTGCCGCCTGACCCGGAACAAGCGGTGCTTGACGCGCAGGTGCAGGACCAGCTTGCGGTCGAAAGGCGAATGCGCAGCATGTTGGCCGGTCCGGCACCCAAGGGTTTGTGCGAAAGCCTCGGCTATCGGCCTGCCGATGGACCTGTCTCGGTTATCGGTGGCGATGTCACGCAGGGGCTGTGTCCCGGCATGACCGCGCCCGAACTGAAGCCGGTGACCGTTGCCGTGACGAAACCACAGTCTGCGTCCGAGACGCCATTGCCCGAACCCGTCGCCACGGCCCGCACACCGGTTGATCCATCGCCCGTCCACAAGACGGGAAAGGCCGTCAAAGGAAAGGGAGTGACGCGCAGGCCAGCCGCCCCCCAAGTTGCCCCCCCTTCCTCGGCCGAAGTGATTCCTGCCAATGCGCGCTATGTGGAGATAGGGACGTTCACCGATCAGGCCGACGCGCAGGCCGCCCTGCGAACCCTGTCGCAACAGGGCTTTCGCACGGCGCAGCGCGATCAGAAGGTGGGGGACAAGGCCGGCAAGGCGATTCTCGCGGGGCCATTCGCGGATCGGCAGGCACTGGTCAGGGCGCTGAACCGGTTGCGCGCAAACGGCTTTCCCCGCTCAGTCGCGCGATAAGCCCTGGACATGCAAAGGGGGCGCGAACGCCCCCGGGAAATCCTGCTGGTCTAGCCTTGGTTCAGGCGGCGCGGCGGGTTTCGATCACGCGGGGCGCTTCCTCGCGCGTGAAATAGCCGAACATCTGGTCCAGCACGGCATCTGCCTGCGCCGCAAGCTTGCGGGCGGTGATGCTGAGGGGTTGAGCGGTGTTGTCTGCCATTGTCCTGTCTTTCGGGTCGGAGTGTCCCCTCCCGATCCGTCAGATAGGTATGGCGGCGCGAACTGTCCAGCGGCGCAATGCCGCACCGCAGCGATGCAGGGCTGCCATGCAGCCGCTGCATCAGCCGATCCGGACCATCCGGTGCTTCTTTTTGCCCACCGACACCTTCAGCCCCCCGCCGATCAGCGCCGCATCCACTGCAAGCTGCGGATCGGACACCGGATCGTTGTTCAACCGCAAGCCGCCCTCGGCGATCAGTCGCTTGGCTTCCTTCCCCGAGGCTGTGATTCCCGTCTGCACCAGAAGTTGCGCAACCGTCATGCCCCCTGCCAAGGCGTCCGCACCGATCGACGCAACCTCCAGGTCGCCGCCTGCGCCGCCCTGCTCGAAAACCTCGCGGGCGGTGGCCTCGGCGCTTGCGGCGGCGTCCGGGCCGTGCAGCAGGGACGTCACCTCATTGGCCAGCAGAACCTTGGCCTCGTTGATCTCGGACCCCTGCAGCGCGCCCAGGCGGTTGCATTCCTCGACCGGCAGTTCGGTATACAGCTTCAGGAAGCGGCCCACATCGGCATCGGTCGTATTCCGCCAGAACTGCCAGAACTCATATGGCGACAGCATCGCCCCGTTCAGCCAGACCGCGCCGCCTGCCGACTTGCCCATCTTGCGCCCGTCGCTGGTCGTCAGCAGCGGCGAAGTCAGGCCCCAGATCACCGCATCGTCCACCCTGCGCGTCAGGTCGATGCCGTTGACGATGTTGCCCCACTGGTCCGACCCGCCCATCTGAAGCTGGCAGCCATAGCGGCGGTGCAGTTCCAGGAAGTCATAGGCCTGCAGGATCATGTAGTTGAACTCTAGGAAGGACAGCGACTGTTCGCGATCCAGCCGGGACTTCACCGATTCAAAGGACAGCATCCTGTTGACGCTGAAATGCCGCCCTATGTCGCGCAGGAACTCCAGGTAGTTCAGCCCGTCCAGCCATTCGCCGTTGTTCAACATCAGCGCAGCGCCGTCGCCATAGGACAGATAGCGCGCGAAGACCTGCTGCATTCCGTCGATGTTCGACTGGATCGCAGCTTCGTCCAGCAGCGGGCGTTCCTCGGACCGGAAGGAGGGGTCGCCCACCTTGGTCGTGCCGCCGCCCATCAGCGTGATCGGACGGTTGCCGGTCTTCTGGAACCACCGCAGCATCATGATGTTCAGCAGGTGCCCTACATGCAGCGACGCCGCCGTCGCGTCATAGCCGATATAGGCCGTGACCGAGCCTTCCAGCAGCGCCTGGTCCAGTGCCGCATAATCCGTGCAGTCGGCCACATAGCCGCGTTCGAACATGACGCGCAGGAAATCGGACTTGGGGCTGTAGGTCATCGGCTTTTTCCTTCTGATCGCCGGGGATATACCGGCTGGGACAGGGAAGGAAAAGCGCGATGATCCGGGTTCTGGGAATGATGTCGGGCACCTCAATGGACGGGGTGGACGCGGCGATGATCGAGACGGACGGCGTGCGGATCGCCGGCTTCGGCCGCAGCGCCTTTTGCGCCTATTCCGACAACGAATCGGCGGTGCTGCACGCTGCGCTTGGCCGCTGGCCCGGTGAACCAGGGGTCGAGGACGCAGCCACGATATCTGTCCAAAGCCATGCCGCAATGGCCTCGGGTTTCCCCGAAGCGCAGTTGATCGGCTATCACGGCCAGACGCTGGCCCATGATCCGCAGGGCAGGGGCACCCACCAGGCGGGCGACGGCGCCTGGCTTGCCCGGCAGGCGGATCGCCCGGTGGTCTGGGACTTTCGCAGCGAGGATGTGCGTTGCGGGGGCGAGGGCGCGCCTTTGGCACCCTTCTTCCACTGGGCCTGTGCGCATTGGGCCGTGGGGCAGGGGTTGCTGCCCGCGCAGCCGGTCGCCTTCCTGAACCTGGGCGGGGTCGGCAACATCACCTGGGTCGATCCGCAAGCCCCCGCGCCGGAAACGCCGGGTGCCTGCCTTGCCTTCGACACCGGCCCGGCAAACGCGCCCTTGAACGACCTGATGCGCCGCAGGCTGCGCCAAAGCCATGACCGGGACGGCAGGCTGGCCGCATCAGGGACGGCGGACATGGACATCGTCGCCCGGTTCCTGCGCCACCCGTTCTTCGACCGCCAACCGCCGAAGTCGCTGGACCGCGACCAGTTCGCAGACCTGGGCCCCGCAGTCGATCCCCTGCCCGATGCCGATGCAGCGGCGACCCTGGTGGCGGCATTGGCAGGATCGGTCGCCGCGGGCTTTCGCTGGCTGCCGCAGATCCCCGCAACGGTGCTGGTCTGCGGCGGCGGGCGGCGCAACCCTGCGATCATGGCGCGGCTGGCCTGGGATTTGCCCTGCGACGTGCAGCCGGTTGAAGCCGCGGGTCTGGACGGCGACATGCTGGAAGCGCAGGCCTTCGGCTGGCTGGCCGCCCGCGTCATGCGCGGCCTGCCGACCTCGGGGCCCTCCACCACCGCCGTTCCGGATCCTTGCTGCGGGGGGCGGATCAGTTATCCGCGGAGGCGGCGCGAATTATTTCCGACGCGCCCTTGACGGGGGCGATCGGTCTGCGTAAACCGCCCCTCACCCCGGCGGGCGATCTGGTCGGGGTGGTGAGTGTGCGGTTGTAGCTCAGTTGGTTAGAGTACCGGCCTGTCACGCCGGGGGTCGCGGGTTCGAGCCCCGTCAACCGCGCCACACACACCATCGCCATGAAATGCGCGGTTGTAGCTCAGTTGGTTAGAGTACCGGCCTGTCACGCCGGGGGTCGCGGGTTCGAGCCCCGTCAACCGCGCCATTTCATTGCCTTTTGGGTCTAACGCCCTCTCCCGATCTTCGCTAAGACAAGGCCGCTGCAACATCGGGCAGGGGATAGGGCATGACTGATTCAACCGCGCTGATCGAAACCTTGGGCAATGCCGCGCGCAGCGCCGCGATCGAACTTGCGCAGGCAAGCCCTGAAGCCAAGCGCACCGCCCTGATCGCCGCAGCCGATGCCTTGGCGGCCAGCCACGAGGCGGTGCTGGCGGCGAATGCCAGGGACATGCAATTCGGACGCGACAAGGGCTTGGCCGATTCGATGCTGGATCGCCTGCGCCTGGACGAAAGCCGCCTTAAGGGGATCGAGGACGGGCTTCGCGCAGTGGCCCAGCAGCCCGACCCGGTGGGAGAGGTGGTGGCCGAATGGGACCGTCCCAGCGGGCTGCACATCCAGCGGGTCCGCACCCCCATCGGTGTGATCGGGGTCATATATGAAAGCCGTCCCAACGTCACCGCCGACGCGGGCGCCCTTGCGCTGAAGTCGGGAAATGCCGTCATCCTGCGGGGCGGTTCCGAAAGCCTGCATTCCAGCCAGGCGATCCATGCCTGCATGGTCGAAGGTCTGCGCCAGGCGGACCTGCCCGAGGCTGCCATCCAGCTTGTCCCCACCCGCGACCGCGCCGCCGTCAGCGCCATGCTGCAGGCCCAGGGCCTTATCGACGTGATCATCCCGCGGGGCGGCAAGGGACTGGTGGGCCTTGTCCAGCAGCAGGCGCGCGTTCCCGTCTTCGCGCATCTGGAAGGCATCTGCCACATCTATGTCGATGCAAAGGCCGATCCCGAAAAGGCCCGGCGCGTGGTCCTGAATGCCAAGACGCGGCGCACCGGCATCTGCGGCGCCGCAGAATGCCTGCTGATCGACCGCAGCTATTTCGACGCCCACGGCCCGGATCTGGTGCAGGCGCTTCTGGCCGCCGGGGTCGAGGTCCGGGCCGAGGGCGATCTGGCCCGCATCCCCGGCACCGTCGCCGCGCAGCCCGATGATTTCGGGCAAGAGTTCCTGGACATGATCATGGCCGCGAAGCTGGTCGATGGCGTCGACGGGGCCATTGCCCATATCCGCCGCTATGGCAGCCAGCACACCGAATCGATCCTGACCGAGGACGAGGCCACCGCGCGGCGCTTCTTCGCCGGCCTGGACAGCGCGATCCTGATGCACAATGCCTCGACCCAATTCGCCGACGGCGGCGAGTTCGGCATGGGCGCCGAGATCGGCATCGCCACCGGCAAGATGCACGCGCGCGGCCCGGTGGGGGCCGAGCAACTGACCAGCTTCAAATATCTGGTGAAGGGCGACGGGACGGTCCGCGCCTGATCCGGCCAAGAAAGGGGCTGGATCAGAAGGCGATCCTGGCGCCTTTCTCGTCCAGATCCCACTCGGCCCTGCGGCCGGCAGCGGCAAGTGCCTGGGCAAGCAGGGCGAAGTGAACCTCGGACGGTGCTGGGCTGCGCGGATCGGCGCCGCCCAACCAAGCCCACAGGGACGGATCCTGCTTGACCCGCTCGGCCTCGCCGCTCAGCCGCCAGGCGCTGCCAGCATGGGTGATCGTGACCCTGCCGCCCCAGGGCAGGGCGCTTTCCATGCACATCATCGCCAGCATGATCATGCGCAGCTCGATCCTGGCAAAGTCGCCTTCGGCCTCCAGCGTCACGCGCAGGCGGCCCTGGCCTGAAAATCCGTCCAGCAGTTGCGCAAGTCCCGCGCGCGACATGCGCTGATCGCCCTGCGCCTGCCCGAAGGCCACACGGAACAGCTGGATCCGCGCCCGCGCCGATGCCACGGATTCGGCGATCAGCTTCAACTCGGGGCTGGCCCCGATGCCGGGAAAGTCGTTCGACATCTCCAGCAGCTCGACCCCGTTCCCGATCGCGCCCAGGGGCGAGACGAGGTCATGGCACAGCCGCGAACCCAGCAGTTGCGCCAGATCGGGCTGCGCGATGCGCGTTGTATCCTGGATCATGCGGCATTACCTTTCACAAAGTCACAAGGGGGCTGCCCGTGAACGAGATCCTTGAACCCGGCATGATCGTCCGCCACCCCGGCGCGCCAGAATGGGGCGAGGGGCAGGTGCAATCCCGCATCGGCGACCGCATCACGGTCAATTTCGCCGAGGCGGGAAAGCAGGTCATCGACGGCAGGCGGGTGTCGCTGGATATCGTCTGGTCACATGGCAGCTAGGGCGTCATGCGGAAACGATTGCAACCATTGATTGTTTTCCGCAAGCAGTCTTTGACGGACGGCTCGTCGCGACGGTTCCGCTGCTGCATTGTTGCAATGCACGGCCGCCGCCCCTAGAGAGGGTCCGATGCCGATGTCAGCCGCAGCCGCCCGCCCGACCTCTGAACCGTCCTTCTTCGATATCCGCCTTGCGGTGTCGGAACAGGACCTTCTGGCCGCGCAGCGCCTGCGCTATCGCGTTTTCATCGAGGAACTGGGCGGCGATGGCGCGATGGTCGATCACGATCTTCGGCTGGAACGCGACGAGTTCGATCCGGTCGTCGATCACCTGTGCCTCATCGACAACCGCCGTTCCGCCGAGGATCTGGACCATGTGGTGGGCGTCTATCGGCTGCTGCGCGGCGACCAGGCTGAACGGTTCGGCCGGTTCTACTGCGACGCTGAATATGACCTGACGCCGCTGCGCGACAGTGGGCGGCCGGTGCTGGAACTGGGCCGGTCTTGTGTCGATCCGGCCTGCCGTGGCGGGGCAGGCGTGTTCCTGATGTGGAACGCCCTTGCGGATTACGTGCTGGATCACGGTATCCAGATCCTGTTCGGCGTCGCCAGTTTCCACGGCACCGACCCGGCGATGCTGGCGCCCTCGCTCAGTTGGCTGCACCATCACCACCTCGCCCCCGCAGACCTGCGCCCCCGCGCCCGGCCGCAGGGGTTCCACCGCATGGACCTGATCCCCGCCGACCGTCTTGACCGGCGAGAGGCGCTGATCGGGATGCCCGCGCTTATCAAGGCCTATCTCCGCCTTGGCGGCATGGTGGGCGAGGGGGCGTTCATCGACCGCGCCTTCAACACGACCGACGTCTTCCTGCTGATGGACACGAAGGCCATGTCCGACAAGCACCGCCAGTTCTACGAAAGCCGCTGGCAGCCTCAATGAACGCCCCGTCACCCGAACCTGCCCAGCCCCAGCCTGCCGGGACCGTGCCTGCATGGCACGACGATGTTCCGCCGCCGATGTCGCGTCCCGAAGGGCTGCGAGACTGGCTGCGCGTGCTGCGGCGCGGTTCCGGGGCCATCCTCGTTCTGCTGCTGGGCGTGCTGCTGATCCTGCCGTTGCGAGGGATCGAGCGGCTGTTCCACGGTCAGCGCCGTCCCTGGACGGGGCCGCATGTGCAATGGGTCTGCCGCATGGTCCTGGCCTGCATGGGCATCCGCTGGCGGCGCGTCGGGCGCCCGATGCGCGGCCCCGGTGCTGTGGTCGCGAACCATTCAAGCTGGCTGGACATCCTGGTCCTGAACGCCGCGATGCCGGTCTTCTTCGTCAGCAAGGCCGAGGTCGCGGGCTGGCCCGGAATCAACATCCTGACGCGCGTCACCAACACCCATTTCGTGATCCGCGACCCCCGGCTTGCCCAGGCCCAGGCACAGGAATTCGCCGCACGCGTCCGCGCTGGCCACCGGCTGCTGTTCTTCCCCGAGGGCACCTCGACCGACGGGCTGCGGATGCTGCCCTTCAAGCCCACGCTGTTCCAGGGCTTTCTGGACCCCGCGCTGCCGGAAGGGCTGGCCATCCAGCCGGTCAGCGCCGTCTATCGCGCCCCGCAGGGGGCCGATCCCCGCTTCTACGGCTGGTGGGGCGACATGGATCTGGGCCCGCATCTGCTGGCGGTCTTGGCCATGCGCCGGCAGGGATGCGTGACGGTGGTGATGCATGACCCGATCCCGGTCGTGGGGCAAAGCCGAAAGACGCTTTCCACCGCCGCCGAGGATGCGGTGCGCCAGGGGCTTCGGATCTGATCGCTTGATCGGCTGTGGCGAAAGCCCATATCTTGTGGATAACTTCTCCGCCGCCCCAAGGAAGCCGCCATGACCCGCTTTGCCGCGCCCATTGCCGAACAGATCTGGGACATGAAGTACCGCCTGAAAGACACCGAGGGCCATGCCCTCGACGCGACGGTCGAAGATAGCTGGCGCCGCGTTGCACGCGATCTGGCCCAGGTCGAGGCAAGCCCGGCCGAATGGGAAGACCGCTTTTATGCCGCATTGCAGGACTTCAAGTTCCTGCCCGCGGGCCGAATCCTTGCGGGCGCAGGGACGGGCCGGTCGGTTACCCTGTTCAACTGCTTCGTCATGGGCACCATCCAGGACAGCATGGGCGGCATCTTCGACGCTTTGAAAGAAGCGGCGCTGACAATGCAGCAGGGCGGCGGCATCGGCTATGACTTCAGCACCCTGCGCCCCAAGGGGGCCGAGGTGAAGGGCGTGGGCGCCGACGCCTCGGGGCCGCTGTCCTTCATGGATGTATGGGATTCGATGTGCCGCACGATCATGTCGGCTGGTTCGCGCCGCGGCGCGATGATGGCCACCATGCGCTGCGACCACCCCGATATCGAGGATTTCATCGCGGCCAAGCAGGACCGCGCGCGGCTGCGGATGTTCAACCTGTCGGTTCTGGTGACGGATCCCTTGATGGACGCGGTCAAGGCCGATGGGGCATGGGATCTGGTCTTTGGCGGCAAGGTCTACCGCACTGTTCAGGCGCGCGACCTGTGGAACCGGATCATGCGCGCAACCTATGATTACGCTGAACCCGGCGTGATCTTCATCGACCGCATCAACCAGCAGAACAACCTGCACTACGCGGAAACGATCAGCGCCACCAATCCCTGCGGCGAACAGCCCCTGCCGCCCTATGGGGCCTGCCTGCTGGGATCGGTCAACCTGGCTCGGCTGGTATCCGACCCGTTCACCCCCAAGGCCCGTCTGGACATGGCGGCGCTTGACGACCTGGTTCGCGTGGCCGTGCGGATGATGGACAATGTTGTCGATGCCTCGCGCTTTCCGCTGCCCCAGCAGGCGGCCGAGGCGCAGGCCAAGCGCCGCATCGGCCTTGGCGTGACGGGCCTTGCCGACGCGCTGCTGATGCTGGGGCTGCGTTACGGCGCGGCGGACGCAGTAGACCAGACCCGCGCATGGATGCGCGCCATCGCGCGGTCCGCCTATCTGGCAAGCGCCGATCTGGCGCGAGAGAAGGGTTTCTTTCCGCTGTTCGACCGCGACGCCTTCCTGGCATCCGGCTTCATGCGACGGATGGACGCCGACGTGCGCGAGGCCGTCGCGCGGCACGGCATCCGCAACGCCTTGCTGACCTCGATCGCACCGACCGGGACGATCAGCCTTTATGCGGGCAATGTCAGCTCGGGCATCGAGCCGGTCTTCGCCTATGCTTATACCCGCAAGGTCCTGCAAAAGGACGGCAGCCGGACCGAGGAGGAGGTCGTCGATTACGCCGTCCAGATGTGGCGCGACATGCATGGCGAGGCAGACCTGCCGGATCATTTCGTGAATGCCCAGACGCTTGCGCCGCAGGATCACGTGGCCATGCAGGCGGCGGCGCAGGAATGGGTGGACAGCTCGATCTCGAAGACGATCAACTGCCCTGCCGACATCTCGTTCGCGGACTTCAAGGATGTCTACCTGTCAGCCTGGGATCTGGGCTGCAAGGGCTGCACGACCTATCGCCCCAACGACGTCACCGGCAGCGTCCTGTCGGTCAGCGAAACGGCCGAGGCCGCGCCGCACGCCGACAATGGTGCCGACGTCGTCTATCTGACCGAACCGCTGGACCGGCCGGCGTCGCTTGAGGGTGCGACCTACAAGCTGAAATGGCCGGCCAGCGAACACGCGATCTACATCACCATCAACGACATCATCCAGTCGGGCCATCGCCGCCCGTTCGAGATCTTCATCAACTCGAAGAACATGGAGCATTTCGCCTGGACCGTCGCCCTGACGCGGATGATCAGCGCCGTCTTCCGGCGCGGCGGCGACGTCAGCTTTGTGGTCGAGGAGTTGAAGGCCGTCTTCGATCCGCGCGGCGGGGCCTGGATGAACGGGCGCTACGTCCCCTCGATCCTGGCCGCGATCGGCGGCGTGATCGAGCGGCACATGATCGACATCGGCTTCCTGGCAGGCGAGGGGATGGGCTTGAAGTCGGATCCGCAGGTCGAGGCCGTGGCCGTGGGCGAACGGCCGCTGGGACCGGCCTGCCCGAACTGCGGCCAATACGGGATGCGCATGAACGAAGGCTGCATGACCTGCCCGAATTGCGGCCATTCGAAATGCGGCTAGGCTGTCAAAGCCCGGTCGCAGCCAGCGTCGCCGCAATCACCGGGGCCAACCGCGCGGCCCATTCCGCCTGACCCGACTGGTCCGCGATCAGGTCGTTGCGCACCTCGATCAGCACGTTCGGCCGGCCCTGCCTCAGCGCGTGGCGGTCGATCGAATCCCCCTCCAGGTGGCCGTCATAGGGCTGATTTTCGCCGGTGATCCATCCTGCCTGCCGGCAGGCCTGGACCAGCGGCGGACCCAGCCGGATGTCTTGCCAGGAATAAAGGATGCCCACCTGCCACGGCCGCATCGGGCGCCCGCGCAACTGCGGGGTGAAGCTGTGGACGGCGCAGATGCACCGTGCCGGGTGCCCGTCGGCCAGCCGCCCCAGGGCCGCGTGATAGGGGCGGTGCAGCCGTTCCAGCCGCCGCTGGCGTTCGGCCGCGTCGGCGTTCTTGTTGGCGGGTATGACCGTGCCGTCGTAAAGGCGCATCAGCAGCGTCGGGTCGTCCTCGCCCCGGTTGGGGTCGATCACCAGGCGCGAGAAGTCGGAGAAGATCGCAGAGGCATCCATCAGCGCAGCCAGGCGCGATGCCAAGCCGGCAGCGCCCACGTCATAGGCGATGTGGCGGGCCATATCCTCGGGCGCGATGCCCAGGCTGCCGCCGCCGATCCAGTCGGGGACGCGGTTCGTCGCATGGTCGCAGGTGATCAGCCAGCGGGAGGGGCGATCCTCGCCCTCGGTCCAGAAGGCGCGTTCAGTCATCGGTCGGTGATCCTTCATGTCCGGCGATGTCTATGCGAAGGTGTCTGCGGACGCCAGTTGCAGCGACAGGCGATCTGGACCATAGTTAGCGCAAACAGAAGAAGGGCGCAGGAATGAGACGACATCGCAACGTCAAGATCGTGGCAACCCTGGGACCGGCTTCCAGCACCAAGGACATGATCCGTGCGCTGTTCGAGACCGGCGCAGACGTCTTCCGCCTGAACATGAGCCATGGCAGCCACGCCGACCACCGCGACCGCTATGACGCGATCCGCGAGGTCGAGGCCGAGACCGGCCGCCCCATTGCCATTCTGGCCGACCTCCAGGGACCGAAGCTGCGCGTGGGTCAGTTCGCCTCGGGCGCCTGCGATCTGGAGGAAGGGAACCGCTTCCGCTTCGACCTGGACCCGGCGCCGGGCGATTCCCATCGCGTCCAGTTGCCCCACCGGGAAATCTTTGCGGCCCTTGTTCCAGGCAGCAATCTTCTGGTCAACGACGGCAAGATCCGCCTGCGCGTGGATGACTGCGGCCCCGACTTCGCCGATTGCACCGTCACTGTCGGCGGCACGATCAGCGACCGCAAGGGCGTGAATGTCCCTGACGTGGTGCTGCCCCTTGCCGCGTTGTCCGACAAGGACCGTGCGGATCTGGAGTTTGCATGCCAGTTGGGCGTGGACTGGCTGGCCCTGTCCTTCGTCCAGCGCGCGGCCGATGTCGAGGAAGCCCGCTCCCTTGCCAGGAACCGCGCCGCGATCCTGTCGAAGATCGAGAAACCGGCGGCCGTCGATGCCTTTGACGAGATCCTTGCCGTGTCCGACGGGATCATGGTTGCCCGCGGCGACCTGGGGGTTGAACTGCCCATCCATTCGGTCCCGCCCATCCAGAAACGGCTGGTGCGCAAGTGCCGGTCGGCGGCCAAGCCGGTCATCGTTGCGACCCAGATGCTGGAATCGATGATCGAAAGCCCCATGCCTACGCGGGCCGAGGTCAGCGACGTTGCCAATGCCATCTACGAAGGCGCGGATGCCGTGATGCTTTCGGCCGAAAGCGCCGCCGGTTCCTATCCGATCGAGGCCGTCCGCACGATGGACAACGTCGCCCGCTCGGTCGAGGCGGATGGCAACTATCGCGCCATCATCGAGGCGTCGCGCCAGAACAAGCTGCACACCGTGGCAGATGCCATCGTGACCGCGGCGCGTGAGATCGCCGAAACGACCGACATCGCCGCGATCTGCGCCTTCAGCCAGTCGGGCAAGACGGCCAGCCTGGTGGCCCGCGAACGGCCGCGCGTGCCGATCATCGCGCTGACCCATGTCGAATCGGTGCTGCGCCGCATGTGCCTGACCTGGGGCACCCATTGCGTGATCACGCCGCAGCTCGGCCGTTTCAAGGAAGCCGTGGTGAACGCGACAAGGGCCGCCCGCGAGTTCCACTTCGCCGACGAGAAGCGCCAGGTGGTCGTGATCGCCGGCGTGCCCTTCAACGTGCCGGGCAGCACCAACATCGTCCGCATCGCGCCCTGCGACGAACGCTTGATCTTCGCGTCCGATCCAGAATAAGCCCGGGGTCGAACGATTTCATCACGGGGACATCCATGTCCGATTACCTGCTGCTGGGCGGCATTGCGCTGTGCCTTCTGTCCATCGTCGTCGCGGTGGTGCAGCTTCTGCAGACCCGCCCGCCGCGGGCCGCTGCGATCATGCTGATCCTGGGCATCGCGGCAATCTTCGCCGCGGCCTACCTGTCGCCCCAGCCGTTCAGCCTGGAACAGATCCCGCAGGCCTGGGCGCGCCTGACGGGCGGGGCGACCACGACGCCGTAACGGCTTGCCAAATTCACCGTGCGCGCTTATACGGCGCGCTTCCTGCCCGTGCGGCCGGCCACATGGCATTGCCGAGCCGCACGTTCACTCTGATCCAAGGAGACGAAAATGCCGAAGATGAAGACCAAGTCGGCCGCCAAGAAGCGGTTCTCGTTCACGGCTTCGGGCAAGGTGAAATCCGCCCAGGCCGGCAAGCGCCACGGCATGATCAAGCGGACGATCAAGTTCATCCGCGACGCGCGCGGCACCACCGTCCTGTCGGACGCTGATGCCAAGATCGTCAAGAAATACATGCCCTATAACCGCTGATCGCGAGGACTGAACAATGGCACGAGTTAAATCCGGCAAGGTCACCCACGCCCGCCACAAGAAGGTCCTGGACGCGGCCAAAGGTTATTACGGCGCCCGTTCGCGGAACTTCCGCACCGCCACCCAGGCTGTGGACAAGGCGAACCAGTACGCCACCCGCGACCGCAAGAACCGCAAGCGCAACTTCCGCGCGCTGTGGATCCAGCGGATCAACGCGGCCGTCCGCCTGGTGGACGCCGAAATGACCTATTCGCGTTTCATCAACCTGCTGGCGAAAGCCGGGATCGAGGTTGACCGCAAGGTTCTGGCCGACCTGGCCGTGAACGAACCCGATGCGTTCGGCGCGATCGTGGAAAAAGCGAAAGCCGCTGCCTGATTCAATTGGGCAAGCCGGTATCTGGGCCAGTGCGTCGATGACGTGCTGGCCTTTTTCGTTCGCGGCGTTGTGCTGGGGGTTGCGGCTTCCTATCCTTTCGGGATGACCATCCATCAAGCGCCGCACCATCCTGCCCGCGAACCCGTAAAAGTGGCGCTTGCCCGGCAGCCGCTGGGCATCGTCGGCACCGCCCTGACCGCGCGGCGCAACCTGCTGGAACTGATCCCGCAGATCGCCACCCGGCAGCCGATCGTTTCGGGCAAGACGGGCGTGCGCTTTCACATGGTCATGGACCCGCCGACGCTGCGCCACATCCTCAAGGACAGGGTCGAGGATTATCCGAAGTCCAACGTCACCAAGCTGATCTTAGAACCTGCCATAGGCGACAGCCTGTTCGTGGCAGAGGGGGCGCAGTGGCGATGGCAGCGCCGGGCCGTGGCACCCGCCTTTGCCCTGCGCCATGTCGAGGGGCTGGGCCCGGTCATGACCGCCGCGGCCGAGGCCTCGTCCCGCCGTCTTGCAGCGGCGCGCGGCCCGGTGGACCTGTTCAGTGAAACGGTGGCCGCGACCTTCGAGGTGATCTCGGACGTGACCTTGTCGGGCGACCGGGCCTTTGACCGGGACGCCGTGCATCATGCCATCGACGGCTATATCGCGCAGACGGCCAAGGTGTCGCTGCTGGACGTGATGGGACTGCCGGGCTGGATACCCCGCCCGGGCCGCATGTTCTCTCGCCCCGGCTTGAACCGGATGAAGGAGATCGCCGACCGGGCCATCGACGCGCGCGCGGCAGCGCCTCGGACCAACGGGGCGCCAGACCTTCTGGATCTGCTGCTGGACGCCAGCGATCCCGAAACGGGCCGCGCCATGACCCGGGACGAATCGCGCGACAACCTGCTGACCTTCATCGTCGCGGGACACGAGACGACGGCCCTGACCCTGGCCTGGGCGCTGTATCTCTGCGCCTTCGATCCGGGCATCCAGGACCGCGCCGCGACCGAGGCGCAGGCGACCTTGGGCGACCGGGCCGCGACGGCGGCCGACCTGCCGCGCCTGCCGTTGATCCAGCGGATCGTGTCCGAGGCGCTGCGGCTTTACCCGCCGGCCGCCTTTCTGTCCCGCACCGCGCAGGTTGCCGACCGCCTGTGTGGCCGAGAGGTTCTGCCCGGCGATACGGTGATGCTGCCGATCTATGCGCTGCACCGCCACCATCTGCTGTGGGACCGCCCCGATGCCTTCGACCCGGACCGCTTCCTGATCACCCCTGACCGCTATGCCTATCTCCCCTTCGGCGCCGGGCCGCGCATCTGCATCGGCGCCAGCTTCGCGCTGCACGAGGCGGTGATCATCCTTGCCACGCTTCTGGCGCGCTTCCGGTTCGACCCGATACAAGGCCGCAATCCGCAGCCGCGGATGATCCTGACCCTGCGCCCGCACGGAGGCGTCTGGCTGAAGGTCAGGCCGCGCTGAACCCCGTTTCGGCCTGCGTGCAACAGTTCGGCCATGAAACCGTTAAGGCCTGAGGCGGGCGGTTCACGCGCGTGTTACACTCGCGTGAATTGAAGAACCAGGAGCGCGGCATGAACACCATCATCGACTTCCTTAACAATATTTTCTGGGGCTATGTCCTGATCTACGGGCTGATCGCGGTCGGCATCTATTTCACCGTGTCGCTGGGGTTCATTCAGTTCCGCCACTTCCCCGAGATGTTTCGCTGCGTTGCCGGATCGTGCTCGGGCGACCGCGACGGCATCTCGCCCTTCCAGGCGCTGACCGTATCGCTGGCCAGCCGGGTCGGCACGGGCAACATCGCTGGCGTGGCGGTGGCCCTGACGCTGGGCGGGCCGGGTGCGATCTTCTGGATGTGGGTGGTGGCGACGGTCGGAATGGCTACGGCCTATGCGGAATCGACGCTGGCGCAGCTTTACAAGGTCCATGGACCCGACGGCATGTATCGCGGCGGCCCGGCCTTCTACATCGCGAACGGGTTGCGCCAGCCTTGGCTTGCGGCGGTCTTCGCCATCGCGCTGATCCTGGCCTTCGGGATGATCTTCAACGCCGTGCAGGCCAATTCCATTGCCGAGGCCGTCGAAGGCGCCTTCGGGATCGAAAAATGGATCGTCGGTATTGGCGTTGCCGCGCTGACGGCAGTCATCATCTTCGGCGGCATTCCCCAGATCGCCCGGTTTGCGGAATTCGTCGTGCCCTTCATGGCGGGGGCCTATCTGCTGGCCGCGATCATCGTCATCGTCATGAACATCTCCGAAGTGCCGGGCGTCCTGGGCATGATCGTCGCAAATGCCTTCGGCCTGCAGGAAGCCGCCTGGGGCGTGACCGGCGGCGTCATGGCAGCGGCGCTGAACGGCATCAAGCGGGGACTGTTCTCGAATGAGGCCGGCATGGGCTCGGCCCCCAATATCGCGGCGGTCGCGGTGCCTGACCCGCACCATCCGTCCAGCCAGGGCTTCGTGCAGGCCTTGGGGGTCTTCATCGACACCATCCTGGTCTGCACCGCGACCGCGATCATGATCCTGCTGTCCGGGGCGATCCCCTCGGCCGAACTGACCGGCACCGCGCTGACCCAAAGCGCCCTGACAGAACATTTCGGGTCATTCGGCGGCATCTTCGTGGCGATCGCGATCTTTTTCTTCGCCTTCACCTCGATCATCGGCAACTACAGCTATGCCGAGAACTCGGTCGTCTATCTGGGCGGGGGCAAGGCCGGCATCATCATCCTGCGCTGCGTTGCGCTTGCAATGGTGGTCTGGGGGTCGATCCAGGCCGTGACCACGGTCTTCAATTTCGCGGATGCCAGCATGGGCCTGATGGCCACCATCAACCTGATCGCCATCGTCCTGCTGTCCCGCACGGTCATCCGCGTGACGCGCGACTACGTTGCGCAGCGAAAGGCGGGCCACCAGCCGACTTTCCACATCGGCGACCATCCCGACCTGGACCTTGGCGTGAACCGCGAAATCTGGAAATAGCTCAACCGCCTTGGCCGCCGGCGGCGCGGCCAAGGCTTTTCCACCGTCGTCACAAATGCTAACGCAAGTCCCGACAAGGACGAGGCATGACGATGGATGATCTGAACCCCCTCCGCCAGCAATGGCTTGACCGCATCAACGGCGCCACCGATCCTTCGGAGATCGAGGAGGTGCGGCTGGCCGCCTTGGGCAAGAAGGGCGAGATCAGCTTGAAGATGCGCGAACTGGGCCGGATGTCGCCCGAGGAACGCCAGACCATCGGCCGCGCCCTGAACGAATTGCGCGACGAACTGGACGCCGCCCTGCGTGCCCGCAAGCTGTCGCTTGAGGACGCGGCGCTGGAGGCGCGGCTGGCGGGCGAGTGGCTGGACGTGACGTTGCCCGGTCGCCCTCGGCCGCAGGGGACCATCCACCCGATCAGCCAGGTGACCGAGGAAGTGACCGCGATCTTCGCCGACATGGGCTTCGCGGTCGCCGAAGGCCCGCAGGTCGAATCCGACTGGTACAATTTCGACGCGCTGAACATCGCGCCCGAACATCCCGCGCGCCAGGAACATGACACCTTCTTCATGCACCGCGCGCCGGGCGACAATCGCCCGCCGCATGTGCTGCGCACCCATACAAGCCCCGTCCAGATCCGCGCGATGCAGCAGCACGGCGCCCCCGTCCGCGTGATCGCGCCGGGCCGCGTCTACCGCATGGACATGGACCAGACCCACACGCCGATGTTCCACCAGATCGAGGGTGTTGCGATCGACCGCGACATCAGCATGGCCCAGTTGAAATGGACGCTCGAGGAATTCTGCCGCGCCTTTTTCGAGGTTGATCAGGTCGAACTCCGCTTCCGCGCCAGCCATTTCCCCTTCACCGAACCCTCGGCTGAGGTCGATATCCGCTGTTCCTGGGAAGGCGGCCAGTTGAAGATCGGCGAGGGCAATTCCTGGCTCGAGATTCTTGGCTCGGGCATGATGCATCCCAATGTCCTGCGCGCCGGCGGCATCGACCCCGACCAGTGGCAGGGCTTCGCCTTCGGCATGGGCATCGACCGGATTGCCATGCTGAAATATGGCATCCCCGACCTGCGCGCCTTCTTCGAAAGCGACCTGCGGTGGCTGCGGCATTACGGGTTCGCGGCAGGGGATGTGCCGAGTGTGGCAGGTGGGCTAAGCCGATAACGGTCAGCCCAACCTGCAGGTCAATGATTCAAAGCAACGCCTTGATGAACTGCCTCCACCGTAAGGCGTTGCCGCATCTGGTCCTTTTCGTCCCGGATCAAGCCGGGGATCAGGAAGATGTCAACAAGCGTCCAGATGCCCACGGCAAAGAGGAGAATAAAGCCCACAGCCAGAATAGCTGTCACAATTCCAACAAATGTCAGGATGAGCATGGTGATCGCCGTCCCGGTCTTGCCGAGATAAAAGCGATGCGCGCCAAACATGCCCAGGAAGATGAGCAGGAGATAAGCAGCGACCGGCGATTTCGCGTCATTCTGGATGCGCTGTTCGATCAGTATCTGCTGTTGGGTTTCGAGAGTGATATCTTTTCCTACGAGACGATGCCCCTTGCTTGCAGGAAAAAATTGATGTTCGGTTAAGACCGGCGAAAGACATGTCGCGTGGACGCTGGCCGGTGTAATTGTGACCTCACGAAGTGCATGAGGTCACGCAGCCTACCGCCCCAACCGCACGACATTGCTCGTGCTCGTGATCTCCACTGCCACCATCCGCGACAGTTGCACCGATGACAGCGCCATCGCCGCAGTGATGTCGTCCACGCCGGGGCGGGCGGGCAGGGCGGCGGCGCTGCCGGGCGCAGGCGGGACGCCCACCAGCCGCAGCCGCAGCACGCCATCGGCGTCGGGAGAGATGCGGTCGCCCGGCATCGGACGCGCGGTGACAAGCGCCACCGAGGAATAGCCGCGGACGGGCGCAAAGCCGTTCACGACCAGCAGGCGGCCTTCGTTCAGCGGCTCCCACCGGGCGGCGGTGATCTGGGGGATGTCGGGACGGTTGTCCGACACCTCGGCATAGCCGCCCTCGGGTTCCAAGGTCCGGGCCGGCGCCTCGCCCCAGGGCAGGGGGTTCCAGCTGCTGTCGCCAAGCCGTCCGCAGCCGGTCACGGCCAATGCGGCGATCAGCAGGGGCGCGGTCAGTTTGCTCATGTCACCATCCCTCGGGTGTTTTCGGTTTGTTAGGCGAAATCCGGTGCGGGATAAAGGCACTTTGACCTTGCAGGCCCGGCGCGGTAACCATGGGACAAAAGGACCACGCCATGGCAACCCAAGCCTTCGAAGACATTGCCGAGACCTTCGACTTCCTCGACGACTGGGAGGAACGTTATCGCCACGTGATCGAACTGGGTCGGGCCATGCCGCCAATGGACCCGGCGCTGCAGGTGCCCGCAACCAAGGTCGAGGGTTGCGCCAGCCAGGTCTGGATCATGCCCCGGATCGAGAATGGCCTTTTTGATTTCCAAGGCGAAAGCGACGCGATGATCGTGCGCGGGCTGATCGCTGTGCTGCACGCGCTTTATTCCGGCGTTCCGGTGGGGCAGGTTGGCCAGATCGACGCGCAGGCCGAACTGGCACGGCTGGGACTGGACGAGCATCTGTCGTCGCAGCGGTCGAACGGACTGCGCGCGATGATCCAGCGAATCAGGCAGCTTTCCGCCGACGCAGCGTGATCCAGCCGCCGCCCAGCACACGAGTGCTGTCGGGTTCGTAGAAGACGCAGGCCTGGCCCGGGCTGACGCCTTCCTCGGCATCCAGCAACTCGACCTCGGCCCGGGTGGCGCCGATGGGGCGCAGGATCGCGGGCCGCGGGGGGCGGGTCGACCGGATGCGGACCATCACCGGGATCTCGCCCGCGAACGGCTGGTCGCCCAGCCAGTTGACCTCGTTGACGGGCACGACCGTTGTCGCAAGCGCCGATTTCGGGCCCACCACCACACGCCGGGCATCGGGATCCAGCCGCACGACGTAAAGCGGATCGCCCAGGCCCCCGATCCCCAGCCCGCGCCGCTGGCCGATCGTATAGTGGATCACGCCGCGATGCTGGCCCAGGACGTTGCCGTCGGTGTCCACGATGTCGCCGGGCTCGGCTGCATTGGGGCGCAGCTTCTCGATCACGGCGGCGTAGTTCCCGTTCGGCACGAAGCAGATGTCCTGGCTGTCGGGCTTGTCCGCGACGGCCAGCCCGTATTCTGCCGCCAAGGCGCGGGTTTCCGCCTTGCTTTCCAGGTGGCCCAAGGGAAAACGCAGGAAATCAAGCTGTTCCTGGGTCGTCGAGAACAGGAAATAGCTTTGATCGCGGTTCGCGTCCGCGGCCATGTGAAGCTCGGCCCGCGCCACGCCGTCCTTGCGCTGGATGTAGTGCCCGGTCGCCATGCAGTCGGCATCCAGGTCGCGCGCAGTTTCCAGCAGGTCGCGGAACTTGACGCGCTCATTGCAGCGGATGCAGGGCACCGGCGTCGCGCCCGCCAGATAGGCATCGGCGAATTCGTCGATCACCGATTCGCGGAACTTGTTTTCGTAATCCAGAACATAGTGCGGAAAGCCCATGCGTTCAGCCACGCGTCGCGCGTCATGGATGTCCTGGCCCGCGCAGCAGGCGCCTTTCTTGGCCAGCGCTGCCCCGTGATCGTAAAGCTGCAAGGTGACCCCAATGACGTCGTAGCCCTCGGATTTCAGCTTTGCGGCCACGACCGAACTGTCCACGCCGCCCGACATCGCCACCACCACCCGCGTCTCGGCGGGTGGCTTGGCAAAGCCCAGGCTGTTCAACGAAGGCGCGCGCGCGGGCGCGCGGTGGTGCAGGGTCATGGCAGATCCAAGGATAAAGATTACGTCGAAATATAGGCAAATGCTGTCTATTCTCAAGCGCCCAAGCACGCAAAAACCTGTCATCCTCAATCAGGCCTTAGGGGATTTGGGGGAATGTCGGTCACAGGCGACATAGGACAGATGGGAATGTTCTTGAAGAAAACCGATGCCCCCCGAACCGTGATCCTGCCCGACGGCAGGGTCCTAAGCCTGGCCGATTTGCCGCCGGAAGACACGCGGTGGGTGGCAAGCCGCAAGGAAACCGTGGTCAACGCCGTCCTTTACGGCCTCATCAAGAAGGACGAGGCCCTGCGCCGCTATGGCCTGTCCGAGGAAGAGCTGGACAGTTGGGCAAGGGCGATGAAGGCGCATGGGGCCGTTGCCTTGAAGGTCACGTCGATCCAGCGATTTAGGCAACCATAGATTGCGCGAATGCGGAAGACGCATCATGGTAACAACATATTAACCTTATCGGTCGATGGTTCATTAGCGTAAACACGAATCGGGGCATATGTTCATGAGAATTCTGTTGGTTGAGGATGATCCCAGCACGGCTCGGGCCATCGAACTGATGCTGACGGCGGCCAGCTACAACGTCTTCCGCACGGACATGGGAGAGGAGGGAATCGACCTTGCCAAGCTGTACGACTATGACCTGATCCTGCTGGACCTCGACCTGCCGGACATGCACGGGATGGAGGTTCTGCGCCATCTTCGGCTGGCACGGGTGGACACGCCCATCCTGATCCTGACGGGTTCCGACGATACCGAAAGCAAGCTGCGCGGCTTCGGCTTCGGTGCCGACGACTACATGACCAAGCCCTTCAACCGCGAGGAATTGCAGGCCCGGATCCAGGCCATCATCCGCCGTTCCAAGGGTCATAGCCAGGCCATCATCAAGACGGGCGAGATCGTGGTGAACCTCGATGCCCGGTCCGTCCAGGTCAAGGGCAAGGCCGTGAACCTCACGGGCAAGGAATACCAGATCCTGGAACTGCTCAGCCTTCGCAAGGGGACGACGCTGACCAAGGAAATGTTCCTGAACCATCTCTACGGCGGGATGGACGAACCCGAACTGAAGATCATCGACGTCTTCATCTGCAAGTTGCGCAAGAAACTGTCCGAGGCGATCGGCGGCGACAGCCATATCGAGACGGTCTGGGGCCGGGGCTATGTTCTGCGTGAGCCCGCCCCGAACGCCGAACGTCTGGCCATCGGCGCCTGACAGGCGGGGCGCCGCATCATCGTTGCGGCAGCCCCTGTAAACTGCCCCGCCCGACGTCGTATAGAACGGACAGACGAAAGGCGGAGGCAGCGATGGCGGATACCGATCGGGGTGAGGGCGGGGCAGGCTGGAGTGATCCCGCCCTTCTGGACGAAAAGCGCGCCGGCGATGAAATCGCCGATCTGGCGGCGCGCGTCGCCCAGGCTAACGAGGATTACCATACCAGGGACGCTCCGGTCCTGTCGGACGCCGAATATGATGCGCTGAAGCAACGTCTGCTGGCCCTTGAGCAAGCTTTTCCGCAGCTGGCCCGACCCGACAGCCCGACGCAGGCGGTCGGCGGGGCGGTGGCGGAAGGCTTTGGAAAGGTCACACATGCCCAGCGGATGATGTCGCTGGAAAACGGCTTCAGCGCCGAAGATGTCGCGGATTTCGTGGCCCGCGTCCGAAGCTTCCTGGGACTGCGGGGCGACGACCTGTCCTTCACGGCCGAACCCAAGATTGACGGCCTTTCCCTGTCCCTGCGCTATGAGGACGGGCTTCTGGTGCAGGCGGCAACGCGTGGCGATGGCACCGTTGGAGAAAACGTCACCGCCAATGCCCTTACCATCGCCGACATTCCCCACAAGCTTCCGGACGGCGCCCCCCGGATCCTGGAGGTTCGGGGCGAGGTCTACATGAGCCATGCCGACTTCGAGCGCCTGAATGCGGCCGAGGGCGGGCGGGTCTTCGCCAACCCGCGCAATGCCGCCGCCGGATCGCTGCGCCAGATCGACCCCGCCGTGACCGCCTCGCGCCCGCTGCGGTTCTTCGCCTATGGCTGGGGGGAATTGAGCGAGCCTTTGGCCGACACGCAAATGGGGGCCGTCGAACGGCTGGCGGCCCTCGGCTTCCAGACCAATCCGCTGACGCGGCTTTGCCGGGATGCGGACCAGATGCTGGCGGTCTGGGCCGAGATCGAGCAGCAGCGCGCCACACTGGGCTATGACATCGACGGGGTCGTCTACAAGGTCAACGACCTGTCATATCAGACGCGGCTTGGATTTCGCTCGACCACGCCCCGCTGGGCGCTGGCGCACAAGTTCCCGGCTGAAACGGCTTGGACCCGCCTTGACCGGATCGAGATCCAGGTGGGCCGCACCGGCGCGCTGTCGCCGGTCGCGCGGCTGGAACCCGTCACGGTCGGCGGCGTGGTGGTGTCGAACGCCACCCTGCACAACGAGGATTACATCGCCGGCCGCGACAGCAGCGGCACCCCCATTCGCGAGGGTCGCGACATCCGCGAAGGCGACTGGGTCATGGTTTATCGCGCCGGCGACGTGATCCCCAAGATCGCCGACGTGGACCTGTCCCGCAGGCCTGCGGGCAGCCACCCCTACCGCTTTCCCGAAACCTGCCCCCAATGCGGATCGGACGCGATTCGCGAGCCGGGCGATTCGGTGCGCCGCTGCACCGGCGGCTTGGTCTGCCCCGCGCAAGCTATCGAGAAGTTGAAGCATTTCGTCAGCCGCGCCGCCTTCGACATCGACGGCCTGGGTGCCAAGCAGATCGAGATGTTCTTCGCGGATCCAGCCCTGCCGATCCGCGAACCCGCCGACATCTTCACCCTGGCAGACCGCGACGCCCGCAGCATCGCGCGGCTGAAGAACCGCGAAGGATTCGGCGCCCGCTCGGTCGAAAAGCTGTTCGCCGCCATCGAGGACAAGCGCCGCATCCCGCTGGAGCGGCTGATCTTCGCCCTTGGCATCCGCCATGTGGGCGAGGTCGCGGCAGGCATCCTTGCCCGCCATTTCGGTACCTGGGACGCGCTGATTGCGGCCGTGGACGCCGCAGCAAAGGAACCTGCCTTCGCCGTCCCCGATGACAAGGCCCGCCGCCAGGTCATGGCCGGCAGCCCGCACTGGTCCGAGTTGACGACCATCAACGGCATCGGCGCGGTCCTGGTCCAGTCGCTGGTGACCACCCTGACCCAAGAGGCCGAGCGGGCCAGCATCGACCGCCTGACCGCGCAGATCGAGGTCATCCCGGCAAAGGCTCGCCAGGTGCAGCAGACCCAGGTGTCCGGCAAGACCCTGGTCTTTACCGGCACCCTTGAACGCATGACCCGGGCCGAGGCCAAGGCCCGAGCCGAGGCGATGGGCGCCAAGGTCGCAGGCTCGGTCAGCGCCAAGACCGACCTGCTGATCGCCGGGCCGGGGGCGGGGTCCAAGGCCAGCAAGGCCGCCGAACTGGGCGTCAAGGTCATCGACGAGGACGAATGGCTGCGCATCGCGGGCGGGTCATGACCCAGCCCAAGGGCCGTCCCCCGGCGCTGTTCCCGCTGTTCGCGGCCATCGACACCCTGCCTGGCATTGGCCCAAAGGGGCGCGACGCCCTGGCACAGATGGGGATCGAGCGGCCGCGCGACCTGATCCTGACCCTGCCCAGCAGCGGCATCATCCGCCGCCGGATCGCCCGGATCGGCGATGCCCGCCCGCCCGAGATCGTCACGGTGGCCGTGACGGTCGGCCGCCACCATCCGCCCGGGTCGAAGGGCCGCCCCTGGCGCGTCCATTGCAGCGACGGCGTTGGCGACCTGACGCTGACCTTCTTCCATCCCCGCAAGGAATGGATCGAGGGCCAGCTTCCCACAGGTGCCCGCCGCATCGTCAGCGGCAAGATCGAGTTGTTCGACGGCATGGCGCAGATGGTCCATCCCGATCATATCCAGCGCGAGGAAGACCCGCCCCTGGCCGAGTTCGAGGCGGTCTATCCCCTCGCGGCCGGCCTGACCCGGAAGACGATGGTGAAGGCAGCCGAGGCTGCGCTGACACGCCTGCCGCCGGTGCAGGAATGGATCGACCCGCAGCTTGTCGCGCAGCGCGGCTGGCCCGACTTCGCGACGGCGCTGCGGCAGGCCCATGACCCGCAGTCCTTGCGCGATCTGTCGCCGGATGCGCCCGCCCGGGCGCGACTGGCCTATGACGAGTTTCTGGCCCACCAGATGACCCTGGCCCTGGTCCGTCGCGAAAGGCGGCGACTGAAGGGGCGGCCCAGCCCCGGGGATGGTCGGCTGCGCCGCGCGGTCCTGGGTCATCTGCCCTGGCCGCCCACCGGCGCGCAGACCCGCGCGGTCAGCGAAATTGCCGCCGACATGGCCAGCGACCGGCGCATGAACCGGCTGTTGCAGGGGGATGTGGGGTCCGGCAAGACCCTGGTCGCCATGCTGTCCGCCTTGGTGGCGGTCGAGGCGGGCGGGCAGGCGGTGCTGATGGCGCCGACCGAGATCCTGGCCCGACAGCACGCCCGCGCCCTGGAACCGCTGGCCCGTGCGGCAGGCGTTCGGCTGGCCGCCCTGACCGGCCGCGACAAGGGCGACTTGCGCACGCAACTGCTGGAGGATCTGGCCCAGGGTCGCATCGACATCCTTGTCGGCACCCATGCCGTCTTCCAGCGGGGGGTCGATTTCCACGACCTGCGCCTGGCGATCATCGACGAACAGCACCGCTTCGGCGTGGCCCAGCGGCTGGAGCTTTCGGCCAAGGGACAGGTGCCGCCCGACATGCTGATCATGACCGCGACGCCCATCCCGCGATCGCTGGCGCTGACGCAATATGGCGACTTGGACATCTCGATCCTGGACGAAAAGCCGCCGGGGCGGCAGCCGATCACTACCGTGATGATCAGCGATCAGCGCCTGGACGAGGTCACGGCGCGGCTGCGCCGGGTGCTGGACCAGGGGGCAAGGGCCTATTGGGTCTGCCCGCTTGTCGAGGAAAGCGAGGTCACGGACCTGACTGCGGCCGAGGCGCGATTTCAGTCGCTGCGCGCCCTGTTCGGGGAAACGGTGCGGCTGGTCCACGGCCAGATGCCTGCCGATCAGCGCGACGCGGCCATGGCGGATTTCGCAAGCGGCCGCGCACAGCTTCTGGTCGCCACGACCGTGATCGAGGTCGGGGTGGATGTCCCGCAAGCGACGATCATGGTGATCGAGCACGCGGAAAGCTTTGGCTTGGCGCAGTTGCACCAGCTTCGTGGCCGCGTAGGGCGGGGGTCGGGCGCCTCGACCTGCCTGCTGATGTATCACCCGCCCCTGAACGAGACCGGCGCGCGGCGCCTGACGACGCTGCGCGACACCGAAGACGGCTTCCGCATCGCCGAGGTGGATCTGGAGATGCGAGGCGCGGGCGACGTAATCGGGACGGCGCAGTCCGGCCTGCCGCGGTTCCGCATCGCCGATCTGGAACATCAGGCGGGGTTGATGGCGGTCGCCCGGCAGGATGCCCGCAACCTGCTGGAGCAGGATCCGGGGCTTGGAAGCCCGCGGGGGCAGGCAGTCCGGATGCTGATGTGGCTGATGAGCCAGGATGAGGCGATCCGCCTGATTGCAGTCGGCTAGAAGTTCTTAAAATGTTCTTTACGAATCGGAGCAAAAGTGAGAACAAATGGGCAACAGAGAGGAGTTGCCCATGTCCCGCGAATTCTTGTCCGATCTTCTGGGTGTCACTGCCCTGACCGTCACCACGATCATCACACTTTGGCTGCCTGCCATCCTGCAGGCCTGAACTCTGCCCCGCGTTGCCGTGACGGCGCCCCGCCTGTGCGACCGTCGATCCCCAGCACGCGCACCTGGCCGGCCCCCTTAAGGGCCGGTCTTTTTATGTCTGGCTGGCGGCGTCCATAGCCTGAAGCGTCGCATCCCAAGCCAGCAGGATCGATGCGTGCCGGTTGGGATAGTCCCGCGCAGGCAGCAGCGCCTCGAGATCGGCGAAGGGTTCTGCCGGGGGCGTTCCGCCATCCGTCAGCATCGCGTTCAAGGCGTCGCGTGCTTGCGCGATCTCGGTCCGGCTGCGGCCGATCACGGCCTGGCCCAGGACCGAGGCTGAGGCCTGGCCCAGGGCGCAGGCGCGAACCTCTTGCCGGAAATCCGCGATCCTGTCGCCATCCATGGCGACATAGGCGGTGACCGAGGATCCGCATTGCGGCGACCGGCGCATGGCCTTGCCGTCGAAATCCGGCAGCACGCCCAGATGCGGAATGGCCGTTGTCAGCGCCAGGATCCTGCGGGAATAAAGCTGCATCAGGTCGCTGTCGGCCATCGGTCTTTCCCCTGCGCTGCGCTTTGCCCTAGATAGGGACGCGACCCGCGAAAGGAAACCCGATGTTCGATCCTGCCAGCCTGAAATTCGACGCCAACGGCCTGATCCCGGCCATCGCACAGGACGCTGACAACGGTGAAATCCTGATGATGGCCTGGATGAACGCCGACAGCGTGGCACGCACGCTGCAAACCGGGCACGTCACCTATTGGTCCCGGTCACGGCAGTCGTTCTGGGCCAAGGGCGAAAGCTCGGGCCATGTGCAGGAGTTGGTCGAGCTGCGGATCGACTGCGACCGGGACTGCCTGCTGCTTCTAGTGCGCCAGACTGGCCCTGCCTGCCATACCAATCGGCGAAGCTGCTTCTATACCGCCGTCCGCGACGGGGCCGAGGTCGAGATCATGGCGCCGATGGCCGAATAGGGGGCGCTGCCCCGTCGCCTTTCCGGCGACCCCTCCGGGATATTCGACACAGAAGATGGGCTAGAGGCCGATCATGCGGCGAATATCCTGCGGCGTAGCGCCGTCCTGCCGGTAATGGCGAAGGGCGCGGGCGTCGTCGCGCTTGGCCAGGCGCTTGCCCGCGTCGTCGCGGATCAGGCGGTGGTGATGATAGGCGGGTGTCGGAAGGCGCAAAAGCTTCTGGAGCAGGACATGGATGAAGGTCGAATCGAACAGGTCCTTTCCGCGCGTGACCAGGGTGATCCCCTGCGCGGCGTCATCCACAACGACTGCCAGGTGATAGGACGTCCCCATGCCCCGGCGCGACAGGATCACGTCGCCGATGCCGTCGAGGAACTGGTCCTTTGTCAGGACATGGTCCTGGTCCGGCATGATCGACTCGTCGCGAAAGCCGATCCGGTCGATACCCAGGGCGTCGAAGGCGCGGGCGACATCCAGGCGGATCACATCGCCCGGTCCGGCGTCGGACAGGCCGCGGGCGCGGCAGGTGCCGGGATAGACGAGGCCGTCCGGCCCTGCCGGCAAGGCGCCTTCCTGCGGGGCCGAAAGAACCGCGCGGATATCGCCCCTGCGGCATTGGCACGGATAGGCCAGTGGGGCAAGCCGGGCTAGCGCGTCGCGATAAGCCTGCATCCGATCCGTCTGGCGCATGACCGGCTGTTGCCAGGAAAGCCCCAGCCAGGCCAGGTCCTCATGGATCGCGGCCTCGTATTCGGGACGACAGCGGTCGCGGTCAATGTCCTCGATCCGCAGCAGGAACCATCCGGGATCGGCCAATCGCTCCGCCACAAGCGCCGCATAGGCGTGGCCCAGATGCAGCAGCCCGGTCGGAGAGGGGGCGAAGCGGGTTACTGCGCCGCCAGCCATGCGCGGAAATCATCCTTGGCCCGTTGGGTATAGGCGGGATAGCGGTCCTTGCGGCCCTTGCGGCCGCTGCGCATCTCGTCCAGCGGGGGGAACAGGCCGAAGTTCACGTTCATCGGCTGGAAGGTCTTGGCCTCGGCCCCGCCGGTGATGTGGTTGACCAAGGCACCCATCGCCGTCGTGGGCGCAGGCGGCGGCAGGTCGTGCCCCAGTGCCTGCGCGGCCGCCATCCGGCCCGCCAGCAAGCCCATCGCCGCGCTTTCGACATAGCCCTCGACGCCCGTCACCTGGCCCGCGAAGCGCAGGTTCGGACGCTGACGCAGGCGCATCCGGTCGTCCAGCAGCGTGGGCGAGTTCAGGAAGGAATTGCGGTGGATGCCCCCCAGCCGGGCGAAGCTGGCGTTTTCCAGCCCCGGGATCATGCGAAACACCTGGGTCTGGGCGCCGTACTTCATCTTGGTCTGGAAGCCGACGATATTGTAGAGCGTTCCCAATGCATTGTCCCGCCGAAGCTGAACCACCGCATAGGCTTTTTCATCGGGCTTGTGCGCGTTCGTCAGTCCCACCGGCTTCATCGGGCCGTGGCGCAGGGTCTCGCGGCCGCGTTCGGCCATGACCTCGATCGGCAGGCAGCCGTCGAAATAGCCAGCCGTTTCGCCCTCGTGGAACTCGGTCTTCTCGGCTGCCAGAAGGGCGTCGATGAAGGCCTCATACTGGTCGCGGGTCATCGGGCAGTTGATATAGGCCTTTTGCTCGGCCTCGGTCTCGCCCTTGTCATAGCGGCTTTGTTCCCAAGCCACCGTCATGTCGATCGTGTCGGCATGGACGATGGGGGCGATGGCGTCGAAGAAGGCCAGTGCGTCGGTGCCCGTCACCGACCGGATCGCCTGCGCAAGGCTGTCCGAGGTCAGCGGGCCGGTAGCGACGATCCAGTTGCCGTCGCCGGGCAATTCGGTGATTTCGCCCGGGACGATCCGGATCAGCGGCTCGGCCCGTAGGGCTTGGGTGACTGCGGCGGAAAAGGCCTCGCGGTCGACGGCAAGGGCGCCGCCCGCAGGCAGCTTGTGGCGATCGGCCATGGTCATGATCAGCCCGCCCGCCGCGCGCATTTCCCAATGCAACTGGCCTACGGCGTTCATCACGTCGTCGTCCGACCGGAAGCTGTTCGAGCAGACCATTTCCGCGCAGTCGCCGGTCTTGTGGGCAAAGGTGCCCTTGGCCGGGCGCATTTCATGCAGGATCACGGGCACGCCCGCACGGGCCGCCTGCCATGCAGCCTCGGAGCCGGCAAGTCCTGCGCCGATGATATGGATGGGTTCCATGTGACCTCCTGCTGGCGGGGTAGCAAAGCGCCCCGAAAATGAAAAGGGCGGCGCCTGTGGCACCGCCCCAAATCGCGCAAGGCCGGAAGGATCACTCCTCGGCTGCGGCTTCCTCGGTTTCGTCGTCGCCACCCGACCGCAGCGCAGACGGCGCGGCGATGTTGGCGATCACGAAGTTGCGGTCGATCGTCGGCTTGACGCCTTCCGGCAGCTTCACGTCGTTGATGTGGATGGTGTCGCCGACGTTCAGGCCTTCCAGATCGACGGTGATGTGATCGGGGATGTCACCCGCGGTCACGACCAGCTCGACCTCGGGGCGCACCGTCACCAGCGTGCCGCCGCGCTTCAGGCCGGGGCACTTGTCGTGGTTGATGAAGTCCACGTGGATGAACAGGTTCACCTTCGAGGTGCGGCGCAGGCGCATGAAGTCGATGTGGATCGGCAGATCCTTCACCACGTCCTTCTGGACGCCGCGGCAGATGACGCGGACGTCGTCCTGGCCTTCAACCTTCAGGTTGAACAGCGTGGACATGAAGCGGCCGGCGCGCAGTTGCGTCAGCAGCTTGTTGAAGTCGAACTGCACGTTGACCGGGTCTTTGTGGTCGCCATAAACGACTCCGGGCACCTTACCGTCGCGGCGAGCTTGGCGGGCGGCCCCCTTGCCTGACCCCGCGCGCGGCTCGGCCACCAGATCAGGGATCTCTTTGGCCATGATATATGTTCCTATCAGTTGTGGATGCCGCCATCCTCCAAGGGTGCATGGCGACAGGTCGCGGCCTATACGGCAATGGGGGCGATTTGTGAAGCCCTCATCGGCGCGGCGACCTCGTATTCATCCAGGAAGCCACGGGGGATCATCACGTTCTGCGGCCCCAGGTGCTTGACGTCGCGTTCGCCGCACAGGGCCATGCTGATGTCCAGTTCCTTGCGGATGATCTCCAAGGCCTTGGTCACGCCCGCCTCGCCCATGGCGCCCAGGCCGTGCAGCCATGCCCGCCCGATCCAGGTGGAATGGGCGCCAAGCGCAAGCGCCTTGAGAACGTCCTGGCCGGACCGGATGCCGCTGTCCATGTGGATTTCCACCCGGTCGCCCACGGCCTTCACGATATGCGGCAGCATCCGGATCGAGGACAGCGCCCCGTCAAGCTGCCTTCCCCCGTGGTTGCTGACGACGATCGCATCCGCCCCGAAGTCGGCGGCGATGCGCGCATCGTCGGGGTCAAGCACGCCCTTCAGGATCAGCTTTCCGCCCCACATGTCGCGGATCCGGGCGATCTTGTCCCAGTCCAATCGTTCGTCGAACTGGTCGGCGGTCCAGCTCATCAGGCTGGAGGGGTCTGCGACCCCCTTGGCATGGCCCACGATGTTGCCGAAGAAGCGGCGCTTCGTCTGTAGCATTCCCAAACCCCACCGCCAGCGGGTCGCCAGATCCAGCAGCGTGGGCAGGGTCAGCTTGGGGGGTGCGGACAACCCGTTCTTCAAATCCTTGTGCCGCTGGCCCAGGATCTGAAGGTCCAGCGTCAGGACCAGGGCGCTGCAGTTCACCTTCTTCGCGCGCTCGATGATGGCGGCCAGGAAGTCCTGGTCCTTCATCACGTAAAGCTGGAACATGAAGGGCTTGGTCGTGTGTTCCGCGACATCCTCCAGTGAACAGATGGACATGGTGGACAGGCAGAACGGCACCCCGAACCGTTCCGCCGCCCGTGCAGCGTGAATTTCGCCGTCCGCGTGCTGCATCCCGGTCAGGCCGACCGGCGCAAGGGCAACCGGCATCGTGGCGGGCAGGCCCACGATGTCAGATGCGGTGCTGCGGTTGGACATGTCCACGGCCACCTTCTGCCGCAGCTTCAGCCGGGCGAAGTCCGTCGTGTTCTCGCGGAAGGTCTGTTCCGTATAGCTGCCGGATTCGGCGTAATCATAGAACATCCGGGGCGTACGGGCGCGGTGCATCCGCTTCAGGTCTTCGATCGAGGTGACGACGGGCATGGCCTTCTCCGCAGTTTGGTAAAATTTCTTTACCAGAAGCGGTGGCGTCGGGCAATCATCCTTGCGGGCGCATCCGCGCCAGCGTTCCCGGTTCGATGACCGGGCCGCGCAGCGCCTCGGCGCGCTGGCGCAAGGCATCGGCACGGGCCTGCGCTTCGGCATCGACGTCCGCAGGGGAAAGGGCCGCGTCAGGCGCGTGGTCGGGCAGGGTGGGTTCGGCCAGGATCTGGTCGGTGGGCAGCAGGCGGGGATAGTCCTCTGCCTCGCCGGTGCAGCCAGCCAGCAGGGCCGCCAGGGGGATGATCAGCATCTGTCTCATGCGGTCATGCTTACGGCGGGCAGGGGTTCCCGGCAACGGACTTTCCCGGCCCGCCGCCACGCGCTAGAAGACCGCATGGCCCGCACCCAAGGTTCCCGCGCCGATGTCACCGGCCCCCTGATCCGCACCCATGCCCGCCGCCTGTTCGCGCGGCAGGGCTATGCTGCCGTGTCGATGCGCCAGATCGCATCGGCTGTGGGGGTGCAGGCCGGGGCGCTTTATGCTTACACGCCCGACAAGCAGGCGCTGCTGTTCGACCTGCTGGAAAGCCACATGCAGGAATTGCTGGGCGCCTGGACCGACGTGCCCGGCGATCCGCTGGCGCGGCTGGAACATTTCGTTCGCTTCCACATCGACACCAGTCTGGATCACGCCGACACGGTCTTCCTGTCCTACATGGAACTGCGCAACCTCACGCCCAAAAACTATGCCCGCATCGCGGCCCTTCGGGGCGAATACGAGGCCGCGCTTGAAGCGATCCTGCGCGACGGGATGGCGGCGGGGCTGATGCGGATCGACGACGCGCGGCTGGCGACAATGGCGCTGATCGCGATGCTGACGGGCGTGACCAACTGGTATCGCGAAGGCGGGCGGCTGGACCGGCGGCGGATCGGCGACATCTACTGGGGTCTTGCGCGCGGCGCGGTGGGCGCGGATTGACCGCCGCGTCTCTGTTGTCCAAATACCCCCTTCCTTGACGCCGCCGGCAGCGCGATAATCCCCCCATGAGTCTTCCCCCCGGCTTCCTTGACGAAATTCGCAACCGCGTCCCCATCAGCCGCGTGATCGGCAAGAAGGTCGTGTGGGATCTGCGCAAGTCGAACCAGGCGCGCGGCGACTGGTGGGCGCCATGCCCGTTTCACCAGGAAAAATCTGCCAGTTTTCATTGCGATGATCAGAAGGGCTATTACTACTGCTTCGGCTGCCACGCGAAAGGGGACGCCATCAAGTTCCTGCGCGAGGCCGACGGGATGGAGTTCATCGAGGCCGTGAAGCTGCTGGCGGCCGAAGCCGGGCTTCAGATGCCCGAGGCCGATTCCCGGGCACGCGAAAAGACCGACCGCCGCACCCGCCTGTTCGAGGTGACCGAGGCCGCAAGCCGCTGGTTCCGCCTGCAATTGCAGACCGGCGCCGCCGCCGAGGCGCGTGATTACCTTGTTCGGCGCGGCCTGGATCAGGCGGCGCTCGACCGGTTCGAGATCGGCTTTGCGCCCGACAGTCGGACGGCCCTGACGCAGGCCCTCCGCGACAAGGGCTTCGACGAATCGCTGGCTGTCGAATCGGGCATGTCGGCCAAGCCCGACGGGGGCGGGGCGGCCTATGACCGCTTCCGGGGGCGGATCATGTTTCCGATCCGCGACGGGCAGGGCCGCTGCATCGGCTTTGGCGGACGCGCGATGGATCCGAATGCGCGGGCCAAATACCTCAACAGCCCGGAAACGCCGCTGTTCGACAAGGGCCGCAGCCTTTACAACCTTGGACCGGCGCGGGCGGCGGTCGGCAAACGGCAGCGCCTGGTCGTGGCCGAGGGCTACATGGACGTGATCGCCCTGTCCCGGGCGGGCTTCGAAGGCGCCGTCGCCCCCCTTGGCACTGCCATTACCGAAGAACAGTTGCGCCTGATGTGGCGCGTGTCCTCGGAACCGGTGATCGCTCTTGACGGCGATGCGGCGGGGCAGCGCGCGGCGCAGCGGCTGATCGACCTGGCGCTGCCGATGACGGGTCCGGGGCAGGCGTTGCGCTTCGTGATCCTGCCGGCGGGGCAGGATCCTGACGACCTGATCAAGTCCGCCGGGCCGGGGGCGATGGCTGCCCTGCTGGACGGCGCAAGGCCGCTGGTCGATCTTCTCTGGGCGCGGGAAACCGAAGGGCAGATCTTCGACAGTCCCGAACGCAAGGCCGCGCTCGACAAGCGGCTGCAGGACGCGATCGGCAAGATCCCCGATGAAGTGACCCGCAACCATTACGCCGAGGAACTGCGCCGCAAGCGGTGGGAGTTGTTCGGCGGCGGCGCCCGCCGGGGCGGCGAGCGGAGCTTCAAGGGCCGGGGCGGCCAGGGCAGGCCCGCGCGGCCGGCCTTGCCTATTCCGGCGACGGCAACCGATCCTCAGGCTGCAGCAGCCTTGCTGGAGGGCGCAAGCCTGCTGATCTGCGCCCTGCGCCCCGAACTGATCGGCCCGATCGAGACGCGGCTTGAACACTTGACACCGCATGACCCGGACCGGGCGGCGCTGCTTTTCGATCTGATGGGCCAGACCCAAAGCGAAGCCGGGCGTCGCGGGCTTGAAACGCTGCGGCGGGACGCCCATCTGGGCCTGACTCCTGCGGTGATCGACGCCCAGGATACCGAGACCGTCGCCGCCATCCTGGCCAATCTTCTGGACCGGCTGGAGGCGCAGCGCGCCATCGGCGCAGAACTTGCCCGCGCCGAGGCCGAGATCCAGGGCGAGGCCGACGAAGGACTGACCTGGCGGATGCAGCAGATTGCCCGCGCCCGCCACCGGGCCGAACGGCCGGAACTGGAGGGCGGCCTGGACCTGAACGAGGACCGGGACGCCCTGTCGGCCCAGTTGTCCCAGTTCGTCGATGGCCAGATCTGGCGCAAGCCGCCGCGTCGCTGACCACCTCGGGGTGATTCGCGTCGCTATCCGAATCAGTTGTCGCGCGTGCCCTTTGATTCGGGGGTGCGCCGCGCTAAATGTAGACCACACTGTCAGTGATTCGCCTTGCCCGCGAATCATCGCCTGAAGAAGGGAGCCCTTGATGGCCGCCAAGGACGACGATCACGACAAGACGGACAAGGACGACAACGCCCATTCGCTGGACATGAGCCAGGCTGCGGTCAAGCGCATGATCGCGGATGCCCGTGAACGGGGCTACATCACCTATGATCAACTGAATGCCGTCCTGCCGCCCGAGCAGGTCAGCAGCGAACAGATCGAGGACGTGATGTCGATGCTGTCCGAAATGGGCATCAACGTGATCGAGGACGAGGACGGAGCCGAGGAACCGGAAGGCGGCGCGGTCGCCGTGGTCGGGTCGTCTTCGCGCGAAGTCGCGGTCGCCAGCTCGGACACCGAGAAATTGGACCGCACCGACGACCCCGTCCGCATGTATCTGCGAGAGATGGGCAGCGTCGAGTTGCTGTCGCGCGAGGGCGAGATCGCCATCGCCAAGCGGATCGAGGCCGGCCGGAACACCATGATCGCGGGCCTTTGCGAAAGCCCGCTGACCTTCAAGGCCATCACCATGTGGCGCGAGGAGCTTCTGGACGAAGAAATCCTGCTGCGCGACGTGATCGACCTGGAAACCACCTTCGGCCAGAGCCTGGAGGATGAAGAGGGTGACGAGGAAGACCTGACCGAGGACAGCGCCCCCACCGAATCTTCTCAGAAGCGCGAGGAATTGGACGCCGATGGCAATCCCATGCGCGGCGAGGAGGACGAGGACGAGGACGAGGGCGCCAACCTGTCGCTGGCCGCGATGGAAGCCAGCCTCAAGCCCAAGGTGCTGGAAACCTTGGAACTGATCGCGCGGGACTACGAATCCCTTGCGGCGATGCAGGACCAGCGGATGTCGGCCACCCTGAACGAGGACAACAGCTTCTCGGCCACGGCGGAAAGCGACTACCAGGTGCTGCGGTCGCGCATCGTCGGGCTGGTGAACGAGCTGCACCTGAACAGCAGCCGGATCGAGGCCCTTGTCGACCAGCTTTACGGCATCAACCGCCGGATCGTCACCATTGACAGCGGCATGGTCAAGCTGGCCGATGCGGCGCGGATCAACCGCCGCGAATTCATCGACGCCTATCGCGGAACCGAACTGGATCCGGCCTGGGTGGACCGCATGTCCCAGCAAGCCGGGCGCGGCTGGCAGGCGCTGTTCGAACGGTCGCGCGACAAGGTCGAGGAATTGCGCAACGAGATGGCGCAGGTCGGCCAATATGTCGGCGTCGATATCGAGGAATTCCGCCGCATCGTGTCCCAGGTGCAGCGGGGCGAAAAGGAAGCACGCCAAGCCAAAAAGGAAATGGTCGAGGCCAACCTGCGGCTGGTCATCAGCATCGCCAAGAAATACACGAACCGCGGCTTGCAGTTCCTGGACCTGATCCAGGAAGGCAACATCGGCCTGATGAAGGCCGTCGACAAGTTCGAATACCGCCGCGGTTACAAGTTCTCGACCTATGCGACCTGGTGGATCCGGCAGGCCATCACCCGGTCCATCGCGGACCAGGCACGGACGATCCGCATCCCGGTCCACATGATCGAGACGATCAACAAGCTCGTCCGGACGGGCCGCCAGATGCTGCACGAGATCGGTCGGGAACCCACGCCCGAGGAACTGGCCGAAAAGCTGCAGATGCCGCTGGAGAAGGTCCGCAAGGTGATGAAGATCGCCAAGGAACCGATCTCCCTCGAAACCCCCATCGGGGACGAGGAGGACAGCCAGCTTGGCGATTTCATCGAGGACAAGAACGCCGTCCTGCCGCTGGACAGCGCGATCCAGGAAAACCTCAAGGAAACCACAACGCGGGTTCTGGCGTCGCTGACCCCGCGCGAGGAACGGGTCTTGCGGATGCGTTTCGGCATCGGCATGAACACCGACCACACGCTGGAGGAAGTTGGCCAGCAGTTCAGTGTCACCCGCGAACGGATCCGCCAGATCGAGGCCAAGGCGCTGCGCAAGCTGAAGCACCCCTCGCGGTCGCGCAAGCTGCGGTCCTTCCTGGACCAGTGACACAAATCCCACGGCCCTACCTTGTCAGGCGGGGCCGTGGGGTCGATCCTTGCATTTCTGGCACAAAGCACGAACACTTCCTGTGATTGTCCCCGGAGTGCCAATGCCAAGCCTGCTTGAAGACCCCGCTGTGCTTCGCATCCTCCTGTTGGCCCTTGTCGGGCTGCTGGCGATGATGTGGCTGGGGGGGCGCCGGGCGCGTCTTCTGGCCGAGGCCCGCGCAGCCGATCTGGACACCCAACTTCGCCACTTGGCCGAGGAAACGCGCGCCACCGCCCTGCGCATGGGCCAGCAACAGGCGCGGTCCGAGGTCCAGGCCGACCGCCTGTCCGAACTGACCGAGGAACGGGACGGACTGGCCGATGCGCTGCATCAGGCGCGCCAGCTTCTGGCTGCCGCCCGCACCGAACTGGCCGAAACGCGCCTGCGCGCCGAAAAGGACGCCGAGGCCGCCGCGCGGGAAATCCGCACGCTGCGTGAATTGCGCCAGGAAATGACCGCACAGTTCAAGCTTCTGGCAACGGAAACCCTGCGCGCCCAGCAGGGCGACATGCAGCGGGCACAGGGCGAACAGCTTTCGGCGCTGCTCAACCCGTTCCGCGAACAGGTGCACCGCTTCCAGACTGAATTGCAGGCCCGGAACAAGGTCTTGGACGAAGAAGGTGCCAGACTGCGTGAACAGATCTCCTTTCTGAACCAGCGGTCCGAGGACATCTCGCGCGAGGCCGTCAACCTGACCCGCGCGCTGAAGGGCGACAAGCAGCGCCAGGGCGCATGGGGCGAGATGGTGCTGGAACGGCTGCTGGAGGATTCGGGCCTGATTGCCGGCACCCATTATGACACCCAGTCAAGCTGGACGGACGAGGACGGCAAGCGGTGGCGGCCGGACGTGGTGGTCAGGATGCCGCGCGCCAAGGTCATGGTGATCGACAGCAAGGTGTCGCTTGTCGACTACGAAACCTCGGTGAACGCCGAAGATCCGGCCGAGGCGCAGGCCGCGCTGCGCCGCCATGTTTCTGCGATCCGCACCCATGTCGTCACCTTGGGCGATAAGGGCTATCACCGGATGGACGACAATTCGGTCGATTACGTGCTGATGTTCATCCCGATCGAGGGCGCGTTCTCCGAGGCGCTGCGGGCCGATCCGACGCTGGCAAGCTTTGCCATGGAACGCCGCGTCGGCCTGACCACCCCCACCACGCTGATGCTGACCCTTCGCACGATCGAGCATATCTGGGCCGTCGAACGGCGCGAGGCCAATGCGACGGAAATCGCCCGCCGCGCCGGCCAGCTTTACGACAAGGTCGCGGGCTTCGTCGAATCCCTGGAGGCGGTGGGCCGCGCGCTTGACCAGGCGGGGCGGGCGCATGGGCAGGCGATGGACCGACTGACACGAGGATCCGGCAACGTGATCCGCCAGGTCGAGATGCTGCGCGAGCTGGGCGCGCGAACGCAGAAGAGGATCGGCACCGACCATGACGGCGACGGGCTGATGCTGGACCCGCCGGAGGCTGCCGAATGAACCACCTGATCACGCTGAACACCCGCGGGCCGGCCTGCCACGACTTCACTGTGCAGGTCCGGTCTTGGCTTGCAGACATTGACGCCCGCGACGGGTTACTGACGCTGATGGTGCGCCATACCTCCTGTTCCCTGCTGATCCAGGAAAATGCCGATCCCGATGTTCAGGCGGACCTGCTGGGCTGGCTGAACCGGATCGCGCCACCTGCTGACCATTCCTCGATGTCCTGGCTGCGGCACACGGCCGAGGGACCGGACGACATGCCCGCGCATCTCAAGGCTTCGGTCCTGCCGGTCAGCCTGCAGATTCCGGTGGCAGGCGGGCGGATGATGCTTGGCACCTGGCAAGGCATCTACCTGGTCGAACATCGACGCGCGCCCCATCGGCGCGAGGTCGCGGCGATCTTCCAGCCGTCCTGACGGCGCGGCATTCGGGTCACATCACGCGCGAAGAACATCTTGTGGCTTGTGGATTAAGCTACCCAATCCCTGCGGGGGTCCTATACTGGTGGCGATTTCAGCGGCCGAGGGGACAACTGGATGCGCTGCCCGTTTTGCGGAAACGTGGATACTCAGGTCAAGGATTCCCGTCCCGCCGAGGACAACGTCGCCATTCGCCGCCGCCGCTTCTGTCCCGCCTGCGGGGGCCGCTTCACCACCTACGAACGCGTGCAGCTGCGCGATCTGGTCGTAGTCAAGTCCAGCGGCCGGCGCGAGGATTTCGACCGCGACAAGCTGGCCCGGTCCATCCGCATCGCCATGCAGAAGCGCCCGGTCGAACCAGAGCGGATCGAGCAGATGATCAGCGGCATCGTCCGCCGCCTGGAAAGCACGGGCGAAACCGACATCCCCTCGAAGATGATCGGCGAGATCGTGATGGAGGCGCTGTCGCGCATAGACAACGTCGCCTATGTCCGCTTCGCCAGCGTCTACAAGAACTTCCAGGACGCGGACGATTTCGACAAGTTCGTGTCCGAGTTGCGCCCCGGCAACGACTGACCGTGGCCGATCCCCATGACCTGCGCCACATGGCCCATGCCCTGCGGCTTGCGCGGCGGGGGCTTGGCACTGTCTGGCCCAATCCCGCCGTCGGCTGCGTGATCGTCCAGACGGGCCGCATCGTCGGGCGCGGCTGGACCCAGCCCGGCGGCCGTCCCCATGCGGAACGGATTGCCTTGGATCAGGCCGGCCCGCTGGCCCGTGGCGCGACGGCCTATGTCACGCTGGAACCCTGCGCTCATCACGGCCGCACGCCCCCCTGCGCCGAGGGGCTGGTCCAGGCAGGCATCGCGCGCGTCGTATCGGCCATGACCGACCCGGACCCGCGCGTGGCCGGGCGCGGCCACGGCATCCTGCGCGCCGCCGGCATCGCTGTGACCGAGGACCTCCGGCAGGCCGAGGCGCGGGAATTGCAGGCAGGCTTCCTGTCCCGCGTCCTGACCGGACGACCCTTCGTCACGCTGAAGCTGGCCACCAGCTTTGACGGACGCATCGCCACCGCCGGGGGTGAAAGTCAGTGGATCACGGGCCCGCAGGCGCGGCTGCACGTCCACGCGATGCGGATGATCCATGATGCGGTAATGGTAGGCGGCGGAACGGCCCGCGCCGACCGGCCGTCGCTGAACGTGCGGGGGCTGACGACGACGCGCCAGCCGCTGAGGGTCGTGCTGTCCTCGCAGCCTTTGCCGGACATGCCCGCCGAAGGCCCGGCTCATGGCCCGCTGATGCGGCTGGACGGTCCCCCGGAGGTTGCGCTGCAAGCCCTTGCGGCGCAGGGCGTCACACGGGTTTTCTGCGAAGGCGGCGGGATGCTGGCGGCGTCGCTGCTGCGGGCGGGGCTTGTGGATCAGGTGATGGGCTACACCGCCGGCGTTGTCCTGGGCGGCGATGGCCGCGCGGCGGCAGGATCGCTGCGATTGGAACGGCTGGCCGATGCGCCCCGCTTCCGCCTTGTCGAGACCCGCCGGCTGGGCGGTGACCTGTTCCACCGCTGGCTGCGGGCTTGAATGTCGCGCCGCGGGCGCTGAACATCCCCCGGTCAGATAACCGGAGAGATGCATGAAAATCCGCGCCGCTGTCTTGAAGGCTTCGCCCGCCCAGGCACCCTTCGCCGAAAGCCGCCCCTTAGTGATCGAGGAACTGGATCTGGATCCCCCCGGCCCCGAGGAGGTGCTTGTCAGGATCGGCGCGGCGGGCTTGTGCCATTCTGACCTGTCCGTCATCAACGGCAACCGCCCGCGCCCGGTGCCAATGGTGCTGGGACATGAAGCCGCCGGGACCGTGGTGCAGGTCGGCAGCGCGATCCGCGACCTTGCGCCGGGCGACCGCGTGGTGATGACCTTCCAACCGACCTGCGGCGCCTGCCTGCCCTGCGCCGAGGGGCGGCCTGCCCTGTGCATCCCGGGGGCCGAGGCGAACGGCCGGGGCGTGCTGATGTCGGGCGACATGCGGCTGCACGATGGGGGCACGGATGTGCATCACCATTGCGGCGTGTCGGCCTATGCCGATCATGCCGTGGTATCGCGCCATTCGGTCGTCCGAGTGGATGCGGAAGACATTCCCTTCGCGGAACTCGCGCTGTTCGGCTGCGCGGTCCAGACGGGGGTGGGTGCGGTGCTGAACACATGTCGCGTGCAGCCGGGTCAAAGTGTGGCGATCGTCGGGCTGGGCGGCGTCGGGCTGGCCGCCCTGCTGGGGGCGGTGGCAGCAGGCGCGACCGAGATCGTGGCGGTGGACTTGTCCGACGACAAGCTGGCGCTTGCACAGGAGCTTGGGGCAACGCGCATCTATAACGCGGCTAAGGACGGGCTGTCGGATCGCATCCGCGCCGATACCGGCGGCGGGGTCGATCACGCCGTGGAACTCGCCGGGGCCGCGCCTGCCTTCGAACTGGCCTATCGCATCACCCGGCGCGGCGGCCAGACGGTGACTGCGGGACTTCCTGCGCCAACGGCCGAGTTCCGGCTTCCGGCGGTGAATGTCGTGGCTGACGAGCGGACCGTGAAGGGCAGCTACATGGGATCCTGCGTCCCGCAGCGCGACATCCCGCGCTTCATTCGCATGTATCGCGCCGGGCAACTGCCGGTGGACCGTCTGCTGACCCGGACGCTGCGGCTGGACGAGATCAACGAGGGCTTCGACCTGCTGGACCGGGGCGAGGCGATCCGGCAGGTCGTGGTCTTCGACTGACCTTCAACGGGCTGGCTCCAGCCGCGTCACGCCGGTCGCGGCGGCCCGCGCCAGGACGGGGTCCAGCGACATTCCGATGTATTCGCCGCGCCGCCACAGCCCGGCCAGGTCGTCGTAATGGCGCGACAGCGGATGCCCCGACTGCCCGGTCGAGACGATGAAGACCGAACTGTCGGGATCGGCCAGGTCATAGACGCCGCGATAGCCGGGGCCGGAACCAGCCTCGAACCGTTCGGTCCCGGTGCCCAGCATCCCGGTATGGGATACGGTGAAGCCTCCGCCCGAGATCGACTGCGACAGGTTCACGATCCAGCCGAGCGCCGGGATCTGGCCCAGCCCGGGATGAACATGGCGCGCCTGATGCGCATCGCCCCACCGCCAGCTTGTCACGTCCGGCCCGAACCGCTGGGTCAGGTCTAGGATCGCGCGGTCAAGCGCCTGGCGGGCGATGGTGGTGCAGTCCTCGGCCGGGGCGCTTTGGACGATGTCGCACCAGACACCCGCGCCGTTCCGGTTGCGATAAACGGAATCGATGAATCCGGGGTGCAGGTTGCGGATGTCGTCCGCGACTGGCCCCAACTCGTCCCGGATCAGGCGATCCTGCAGGGCCGACATCCAGGCGGCATAGATCAGCGGCTCGGGCAGATGCTCGCTCATGGCGCCGTCCCATTCGGCCAGCAGGTTCAGCGCATCCTGCCGCTGGCGTTCGGGCGTGCCGGGGGCTGCGGGTTCGCCCGTGAACCACAGATCCGCGCCCACCAGCGGCAGCAGCGACCGCGCGGCAGGGCTGACGATATCCAGTTGGGCGGCGATGAAGCTGTCGCGCGAATGAACCTCTCGGTCCTTCAGCAGGTGGGACAGCCGGGCGCGGCGCAGGGCCAGGGGCCCGCGTTCCTCGGTCGCGAAGGCCAGGTCGCCCTCGGTCGGCCCGTCCCGGGTGACGGGCATCAGGCCGGACCAATCGCCTTCGGCCAGCCAGCCGGGAACGGGCATCGCACCGCCTGTCGGATGGGCCGGCGACCGCTGCGGCATTGCCCCGACCGTCACCTGCCGGATGCCGTCGGCATCGGCCAGGGCCACCGTCATGGCCGGCGCCACGACACGGCCCAAGGCGGTCGCGGCGCTGTTGGCGTCGGTGGCGCGCATCAGGCCGATCAGCGCCGACATGGTGGTGTCGGTCGCGGACAGCCCCGACCACCGCAGCGCAGGCACATGACCCATCGGCGTCACATCGGCCAGGCCCGGATCCAGCAGCGGCACCAGCGGTCCGTTGCGGCTTGACCGCAGCGTGATCGAGCGCGCGGGTTCGCCCAGCACCCGGATCACTTCGCGCCGCGTCGTGAACTCGGTCCAGCCGCCCGCGCCGCGATAGCGTTCGGGCTGGCCGGGCTGGATTTCCTCGATCGCGATGTCGGCGTCGTCCACGGCGGCGGGGGCGATACCCCAGGCCAGTTGCGGATTGCGCCCCGAGAAGACCACCGGCAGGCCGGGGATCGTGGCGCCGATCACCCCGCCCGGCGTCAGTTGCAGCCGCGCGAGGTAGTAAAGCGACGGCGCGATCAACGGGCTTTGCGGATCATTGGCCAGGATGGCGCCGCCTGCCGCCGTCCGGGGCGCGGCGGCGGCAAAGACATTCGCGCCCAGACCCTGGTTCGGTTTCAGGAAGCCTGCTGCGTCGCGGGCCAAGGGATCGGCCAGCCGCGATTCGGGCGGCGCAAGGCGCGCGCCGGGGAAAAGGCTGGCATAGGGGGGCAGGATCGGCGGCGCCTGGCCTTCGCCCAGCAGCAGTTCTGGTCCCCGCTCGGGCCAGGTCAGCGACAGGCGGGCGCGCAGCACTTCCTCGGCCGCGGAATTGCTGGTTGCGGCCGCCAGCAGCTTCAGGATCGCCAGCGAATCGGCAGGCTGCCAGTAGGCGATGTCCTGCGGCAGGACAAAGAACTCTGGCGCGCCGCGTCCAAGGGCACCGTCGTTCACATGGCCGATCCACTGGTTCACCCCCTCGGCATAGGCGCGCAGCGCGGCTTGGGTGGCCTGATCCTGGGAGTCGAACGAGGCGGCGGCGTTGCGGTACAGCTCCAGCCGCCGGGCAAGGTCGTCCGCGGGCAGGGCGCCGGGGCCATAAACCTCGGCCAGGCGGCCCTGCGCAGCCCGGCGCAGCAGGGTCATCTGGAACAGCCGGTCCTGGGCATGGGCCAGGCCAAGGGCGAAGAACACGTCCTCGTCCGTCTGGCCGAAGATATGGGGCACGTTCTCGGTCGAGCGCACGATCTCGACCGGGGCAGAGATGCCCTGCACCTGCAGCGTCGCATCGTAGTCGGGCAGCGAGCGGATGGCGAAATACCAGGCCAGAACGGCGGCGATCACCAGCAGCACGATCAGGCCGATCGTCAGCCGTAAAAGCCAGCGGAAAAGGGTCAGCATGTCGGAGGATGATCCTTGGGCCTGGTCGGCTGCCTGTCTTTCGGGGGATGCCGATGCGCTTGACCACGGCGCAGCGGGATGCTGGTGTACTGCATAATTCAGGCAGGGCGTCAGTTCAACTTGCGCGACGGATCGGGGGACGAATGACAAAGCTGGCTTTTCTGGGACTGGGCGTGATGGGCGGACCGATGGCGGGTCACCTGAAGGCCGCGGGTTATGATATCGCGGTGTTCAACCGCACCCTTGCCAAGGCCGAGGCCTGGGCGGACCGGCACGGCGGCACCTGTGCCCAGACCCCGCGCGAGGCGGCCGAGGGTGCGGATTTTGTCCTGGCTTGCGTCGGCAATGACGACGACCTGCGCCAGGTTTGCCTGGGGCCGGATGGCGCCTTCGCGGGAATGAGGCCGGGTGCCATCTTCGTCGACCACACGACCGTGTCGGCTGCCGTGACACGGGAACTGGCGCAGGCCGCGCAACAGCTGGGGCTGGGCTATGTCGATGCGCCCGTGTCGGGCGGGCAGGCGGGGGCCGAAAACGGGCAGCTTTCGGTGATGTGCGGGGGATCCGCGTCCGATTACGACGCTGCCGCCCCCGTCATCGCAACCTATGCCCGGATCTGCCGCCGGATGGGCGAGGTCGGCGCGGGCCAGATCACCAAGATGTGCAACCAGATCGCCATCGCGGGCCTGGTCCAGGCGCTTTCCGAATCGCTGGCCTTCGCCAAGAAGTCGGGCCTGGAGGTCGAGAAGGTGGTCGAGGTCATCAGCCAGGGCGCCGCCGGAAGCTGGCAGATGGCCAACCGCCACAAGACGATGGACCAGGGCCAGTTCGAACATGGCTTTGCCGTGGACTGGATGCGAAAGGATCTGGCGATCTGCCTTGCCGCCGCGGACGAGGTAGGGGCTTCGCTGCCGGTCACGGCCTTGGTGGACCAGTTCTACAAGGACGTGCAGCGCATGGGCGGGGGGCGGTGGGACACGTCCTCGCTGATCGCCCGGCTCGGCTAGCGGCGCTTCTCCTCGAACCGATCCAGGGCCTTTTCGACGCGGCGGAGGGCCTTGCGGATATGGTCGGCAAAGCTGCCGGGCCGGACCGGCAGGGTCGCCGAATGGGCAGCGCAGACCGTTTTCGCCTCGGCCCAGTCCCCCGCGATGCGCAGCGCCCAGTCCCGAAAATCCCGCGCGGCACCGGGCCTGTCTTGCAAGGCCTGGCCCAGGGTCGGGTGGAACGTGACCTGGGGCATCCCCGTCAGGCGGCGCAGAAGGCCAGGCAGGGGCAGGACGTTCAGCGTGTCGTCGACGTGCAGGCTGCCGCTGGCGGGGTGGTAGGCCAGCAGGGATCCGGCATGGACCCGTTCATTCTGGCAGATATAGTCGATCCCGTCGGGAAGCGAGAAGCGAAGATCGGGAAACTGTCCTGCGACCTCGGGTGCTTCGACGGGCTGGGGCCGCCAGGGCAGGTCGGGCCATTTCCGGTGATGGCGTTGCGACCCGAACAACCGGGCCTGCGGGAACATGCGGTGCATCGGCCCGCAATGCAGCGTGTGGAACGGATGCAGGTTCAGGATCGCGCGGACGGCGCGACCCTGGTCGGTGATCGCCATGACCTGCGCTGCCGTATCGTCGTCCAGGCTGTAGCTGTCCAGAAAGGCGAAGCCGCCCGAGGACAGACGCACCAGCGAACAATGTGTCCCGACGTTCAGCACACCGCCGATCCGCAGGTTGCCGCGGATGTTCCAGAAGCCGTTGCCCAGGTCCAGGAAGCGTTCGCTCATGTCATGCCCCCGGCGGGTTGCCGCTGTCGCGGGTCGGGGATGGATCCAGGCCAGCGGCCTTGCAGATCGCGCGCAGGGCCGGCTTCATTCCTTCCTCGAGCGTGGGGTGATAGAAGGGGATGTCCAGAAGGTCGCGCGCGGTGCCGCCGTTCATGATCGTTGCCACAAGCAGATGCGCCAGATGTTCGGCGCCCGGAACGGCCAGATCCGCCCCGACCAGCCGGCCCTGCGCATCGGCGCCGATGCGCATCAGCCCGCCCGGCTTTCCTTCGACCTTGGCCCGGCCTTGATCGCCGTAATCCGCAAAACCGGCAATCTCGTCCTTGTCCGGCGCAATGCCGATCGCGGCCAGCGGCGGGTCGGTGAAGGTGATCGTGAACAGGGGCGGGCGTTCCGCCGGGGCGATATCGGGAAAGCGAGCGGCGTTCCGTCCGGCGATGGCCCCTTCCAGCGAAGCCTCGTGCAGAACCGGCGCGTCGGCATCCGCATCGCCGGCGATGAAGATCGGCTTGCCGCCGCATTGCATGGTGTTGCGATCGAAGCGTGGCACGCCCTTGTCGTCAAGCTCAAGTCCTGCCGCCTCAAGGGCCAATCCGTCAAGCGCAGGCGCCCGGCCCGTGGCCACCAGAACATGATCGAAATCCTCGGCACCGCCGTCCCATTCGAGGCGGATCCCCCGATCCCCCTTCGACGGTGTCGGCGCACCGCCCAGGTGCAGGGCCACGTCGCGGGCGTAAAGGTCGCGGAAGGCCGAATGCACCTTGTCGCAGCGGATCTTGGCCAGCCGGTCGCCTTCGTCGAACAGGGCGACGCGGACCCCCAGCCTGGCAAATGCCTGGGCCAGTTCCGCGCCCAGCGGACCTGCCCCGACCACCGCCATGCTTTGCGGCAGATCCTCAAGCTCGAAGACGGTCTCGTTGGTCAGCACGCGCGGGCCTAGGTCGCGATAGGGCTCGGGAATTACGGGCCGCGCCCCGGTCGCAATGACCACCGCCCTTGCCGCGACGGTCCGGCCATCTGCCAGCCTCAGCCGATCGGGCGCGATAAACTGCGCGCGGCTGTCGATGCAGATCCCGTCGGGCATGTCGGCAAGGCTGGCCTTTGTCGCCCCCACGAAGCGGTCGCGTTCGGCCCGCAAGCGCTGCATCACCCTGCGGCCAACGACGCGGGCGGCGGGGATGTCGATGCCCATCATCCGGGCCCTGTCCAGATCCGCATGGGCGCGCGCCGCGGCAATCAGCAGCTTTGACGGCATGCATCCCGTGTTGGCGCACAATGTCCCGGCAAAGCCGTCGTCGATCAGCAGGGTTGTGGCGCCTGCCCCCCGTGCGGCGCGTTCGGCCGCTAGGCCTGCGGTTCCCGCGCCTATGATGGCCACGTCGCAGGACAGGTCGGGCGCGGTGGTGTTCATTCCATTCTCCTGCTGTTTCGGCAACAGAACAACAGCCCGCCCCAGCGGTTCCGTCTGGTTCAGGCGGGGGACAGCATGGTCCTGATCCCCCTTTGCAGGGCTTGGGCCGGGTCTGCCTGCGCCACTGCGACCCCTTGGGCCGCAAGCGCGCGCAGATAACGGTCGGCAAGCCAGCCACCCGCTATCACCACCACGTTCTGACCCAGCCACCAGGGTCGCGCGGCTGCAAGTTCGGCCCCGATCAACAGGCCCGCAAGGCGGTCCGCCGCCTGTGGCCCGTCCAGCCGGCCAAGCCCCAGTCCCGCGCGGACCGAGGACAGTTCAGCCGCAAGCGCCGCCGGGCGCGACATGGCCTGTGACACGGCGTCGTCGAAACCGGCGGTTACGGCTGCTTCAGGATCGTGGGAAAGCGTCGACAGTATCTCTGCCGTCAGGAAGCTTCGGAAGCTGACGATTTCCTGAGCGCTGACCTGCGCCCAGGCAGTCTGCCGCCCCGGCAGGCACAGGATGCCGTCGAAATCGGGATCTTCGGCCAGATGGCCCGCGACCAGGAGGACTTGCGCCTGGATCAGGTCGACGGGCCGGTCCTGCATCAGGCCCGGCACTGGGTGCAGGCTGATCCGGGGATCAAGGCGCAGGGCGGTGGCGGGCCTGGGGATGGGGCAGGGCACGGCGATGGGTGCCATGCCCGGCCAGCCTGTCGCCACCACCGTCACGGCCTGTCCAAGCGACAGACGAGGCAGCAGAAGCGTGCAAAGCGCCCCGGCAGGATCATCGCCACAGGGGACGGCAAGCACCTCGTCCCCAAGGCGCAGCCGCAATTCGCCGCCTGCCAGTTCCGCCGCTGCCCAGTCCTGTTGCATGAATGCCTCTCTCTGCTGTGGCCAAAATGGTCGGCCGCTGCGCCCCTGTCCAGAGACGACGCTTGAAGCGGGGGCGGCTTGGGCGTAACGACCGCTTATGCGGATACTCTTTCTTGGCGATGTGATGGGGCGGGCCGGGCGGCGCGCGATTGTCGAGCGGCTGGCACCCTTGCGGGCGCGGCTGAAGGCCGACCTTGTCGTGGTGAACGCGGAAAACGCCAGCGGCGGCCGCGGCTGCACGGCGGGCCATGCGCAGTTGCTGCTGGAATCCGGCGCAGACTGCCTGACGCTGGGCGATCATGCGTTCGACCAGAAGGACATGATGGCCTTCATCGACCGCGAACCCCGGATCGTCCGCCCGCTGAACTTCGCGAAAGAGGCACCTGGCAGGGGCAGCACCATCGTCAGCGACGCACGGGGCCGCAAGCTGCTGGTCACGCAGGCCTTGGGGCAGGTCTTCATGTCGCGTCCCTATGACGACCCGTTCTCGGCCCTGGATGCCGTTCTTCGCGCCCATCCGCCGGGGGGAATGATCCAGGCCTGCCTTGTCGATATCCACGCCGAGGCCACCAGCGAGAAGATGGCGACCGGTCATTTCTGCGACGGGCGGGCCAGTGCGGTTGTAGGCACCCATACCCATGTGCCGACGTCGGATGCGCAGATCCTGTCGCGCGGCACCGCCTATCAGTCGGATGCGGGGATGTGCGGCGACTACGACAGCGTGATCGGCATGGACAAGGCCGAACCCCTGCGCCGCTTCATCACCGGCATGGGCCGCGACCGCTTCACCCCGGCCGAGGGCGAGGCCACGCTGTCGGGCACCCTTGTCGTCACCGACGACCGCACCGGTCTTGCCACGGCGGTCGAGCCGGTGCGCGACGGCGGCAGGCTGTCGCAGACCCATCCGGCATAGCATATTTCCGCTTTTGCTTGCGGCAGGGGGGAAAACAATTCTATCACCCCCCGACGACCGCCGCTGACCGGCGCCCACGCACAGGGGCTTCATGCTTGGATTTGAACTGACCGGGACCAATGCGTCGATCGCAATGCTGGTCATCGTCACGATCACCTTCATCCAGTTCATCCGCGAAAAGCAGCCGCCCGAGGTCGTTGCCATCGGTTCCGCCGCGACCATGCTGGTTCTTGGACTGCTGCCGGTTGATGACGCGGCGGGCGTGCTGTCGAACTCGGCCCCCTGGACCATCGCCTTCATGTTCTTGATCATGGGCGGGCTTCTGCGGACGGGCGCCCTGGACATGATGTCGCGGATCGTGACCTCGCGCGCGTCCAGCAATCCCGCCATGACGGTTTGCGCGCTGTTCGGCTTCGTGATCGTCGCATCGGCGGTGATGAACAACACGCCGGTCGTGGCCGTGATGATCCCCATCTGCATCCAACTGGCCAGCCGGATGAAGATAGCGCCGTCCAAGCTGTTGATGCCGCTGAGTTACTTCACCCTCATGGGCGGGATGATCACGCTGATCGGAACCTCGACCAACCTGCTGGTCGATGGGGTGGCGCGCGAACAGGGCATGGCCCCCTTCACGATCTTCGAGATCGCCCCGGTGGGCATCGCGATCACCCTGGCGGGGATCGCCTATTTTGCCTTGCTGGGCAAGAAACTGCTGCCGGACCGGACATCGCTGGCCGGTTTCCTGGGCACGCGGCGCGAGATGAAGTACTTCACCGAACTGGCCGTTCCCCAAGATTCCAGCCTGGTCGGCCAGCGGGCCGTCGACGTGGCCTTGTTCAAGCGCGAAGGCGTGCGCCTGATCGACGTCTTGCGGGGCGATGCGTCGCTGCGCCGCGCCCTGGCCGAGGTGGTGCTGGAGCCCGGCGACCGCGTGGTGCTGCGGTCCGAGATGGTCAACCTGCTGGAACTGCTGGGCAACAAGAACCTGCAGGTCGTGGACAAGCTGAGTTCCGTCGCCACGGACACGGTCGAGGTGCTGATCTCGCCGGGCGCGCTGCTGATCGGGCGTCGACTGGGGGACATGCGCCTGCGGCGTCGCTATGGCATCTATGTCCTGGCCGCGCACAGGCGCGACCAGAACCTAGGACGGCAACTGGACGACCTTGTGGTGCGCGTGGGCGACACGCTGCTGGTCGAGGGCGCGCCCGAGGATATCGCGCGACTGGCCGCGGATATGGGGCTTGTCGATGTCTCGCGCCCTTCTGTCAGGGCCTATCGCCGGGAAAAGGCGCCCATCGCGATCCTGTGCCTGCTGTCCGTGGTGACGCTTGCGGCCTTGGACGTGGCGCCCATCATGGTGCTGTCCTTCCTGGCCTCGGCCGTGATCCTGCTGACCCGCTGCATCGACGCCGAGGAAGCCTTTTCCTTTGTCGACGCGCGGCTGATGGCGATGATCTTCGCCATGCTGGCCGTGGGCGAGGCCTTGGAGCATACCGGGTCTGTCGGCCTGATCGTCGATTTCGTCACCCCCTGGCTGCGCGACATGCCGCCCTTCGCAACCTTGATCGCGATCTATTTCCTTGGCCTCGTGATGACGGAACTGCTGTCCAACAATGCGGTGGCGGTGCTGCTGACGCCCATTGCGATCGCGCTGGCGCAGTCCCTGGACCATGACCCGCGCGCCTATGTGGTGGCTGTGATGTTCTCGGCCACGGTCGCCTTTGCAACGCCCATCGGCTATCAGACGCACATGATGGTTTACGGTCCGGGCGGCTATCGCTTCAGCGATTTCGTCCGGGTGGGGGTGCCGCTGGACATCATCTGCGGCGTGGTGGCCTGTCTGGTGATCCCGCTGTTCTGGCCGCTTTAATGTCCGGTTAACCCGGCCTGTCCCCGATGCAACGCTGCCATGCGGCATTGGCGGTTGAGAAGCGGGGGCAGGGCGGCGATATGATTGGGCAGGGAGGAAACATTTTGTGTTGCACGAAAGGGTTTCCACATGGCCAACACGACCATCGACGCACCGCGCGGTCTTTCCTGGGGATCTCTGGCGGCTCCGTTTCTCGCCATCGGGCGGTTCCTGGTGCTGATCGCCGAAGCCTCGCCCAAGGTGCGCCAGCTCGAGCGGCTGAACACGCAAAGCGATGCGCAACTGGCGGCCCGCGGCCTGACCCGCGATGGTGAAGTCCGCCGCATCCTGGGCATCTCGGCCGCAGTCTGAACCACGCCGATTGATCTTCATGGCAGCGCCCGCCCCGCAAGGGTCCGGGCGCTTGTGCTTTTGGCGCGGCGTGTCTTGCGAGAGGCGGGCGGGCTGGACTAAAAGCGGCGCAGACCTGAAATGTCAGAAAATGCGAAGGACCACCGACCATGGCAGGCCATTCCAAATGGGCCAATATCCAGCATCGCAAGGGGCGGCAGGACAAGATCCGGGCGAAGCTGTTTTCCAAGATGTCAAAGGAAATCACCGTCGCCGCCAAGATGGGCGATCCTGATCCCGACAAGAACCCGCGCCTGCGCCTGGCGGTCAAGGAAGCCAAGTCGAACTCGGTCCCCAAGGACGTGATCGACCGCGCGATCAAGAAGTCACAGGGCGGCGATGCCGAGAACTACGAGGAAATCCGGTACGAGGGCTACGGCCCGAACGGGATCGCCCTTGTGGTCGAGGCAATGACCGACAACCGCAACCGCACCGCATCGAACGTGCGCAGCTATTTCACAAAGGCAGGCGGCGATCTGGGCCAAAGCGGGTCGGTCAGCTTCATGTTCGACCGCGTGGGCGAGATCATGTATCCGCTGTCGGCGGGCGACGCCGATACGGTCATGCTGGCCGCGATCGAGGCGGGTGCGGATGACGTGGAAACCGACGAGGAAGGCCACTGGATCTATTGCGCCGATACCGCGTTGAACGAGGTTTCGACCGCGCTTGAAGCCTCGTTGGGTGAATCCGAAACCGCGAAGCTGATCTGGAAGCCGCAATCCCCGACCGAGATCAGCGACGTGGAAACCGCGCAGAAGCTGATGAAGCTGATCGACACGCTTGAGGATGACGACGACGTGCAGAACGTCACCGGCAATTTCGACCTGACCGAGGCGGTTGCCGCGCAACTGTAAGGGGCTTTCCGGTGCGGTGGCGGGGGCCAGCCCCCGCGCCCCCAGGATATTTCTCCAAGATGAAGGCGGGTCAGGGCAGCAGTGCGGCGCGCGCAGCTTTCCTGATGGCATTGGTCAAGGGTGCCAGCATTGCGCCGGTCATGCGGCTGAACTGCCAGAAAAGCGGCACGTCCAGCGGCAGATCGGGCGCAAGGTCCACAAGCCGCCCCTCCGCCAGGTCGCGGCGGACCAGCAATTCCGGATTCATGCCCCAGCCCAGACCCAACCGTGCGGCGTCGGCAAAAGCCTGCGAGACGGGGATGCGGTGCATCGGCAGCGTCGGGCGTTGCCCGGTCAGTTCCTGCGCCCAACGGTTCTGCAGCGCGTCCTTGCTGTTGAAGGAAAGGGACGGGGCCTTGGCGAGACCTTCCGGGGTGACGCCGTGGCCGAAGTGCTGCGAAACGAAATCGGGACTGGCCGTCGCGCGATAGCGCATCGCCCCCAGTCGCAGGCTGTCGCAACCGGGGACGGGTCGGTCGTCGCTGGTGATCGCCGCCACGACGATTCCGCCGCGGAGCCAGCCAAGCGCATGGTCCTGGTCGTCGATGATCAGGTCCACCAGCCCGGGCGCGGCGGCCAGGGCGGGCATGACCCAGGTCGCGAGGCTGTCCGCATTCACCGCCAGGCGCAGCACCGGCCTTTCCGCGGGCGCCTCGGCCAAGCCGCTTTCCAGCAGCAGCACCTGGTCGAGATGGGCGGCAAGCCGAAGCCCCTCGGGCGTGGACCTTAGCGGAGGGCCGCGGTCGATCAGGACACGCCCGAGACGATCCTCCAGCACGCGGATGCGCTGCGATATGGCGGACGGCGTTACGCCAAGAGCAGCGGCAGCGGCGTCGAAAGAGCCCCGGCGGATAACCTCGGCCAGGGCGGCAAGGGCAGGATAGTCCAGCATTAGCGACGCTTCATCAGGATAAGGCAAATTCACTTTAGCTGTTGCGTCCGTCATGCGACAGGGCAGGCCGGAGGTGCCGCCATGATGTCCTATGTCGCCGGTCTGGGAACCGGACTTTCGCTGATCGTCGCCATCGGCGCGCAGAACGCCTTTGTCCTGAAGCAGGGACTGATGCGGCACCATGTCTTCTGGGTCTGCCTGTTCTGCGCCCTGTCGGATGCGGCACTGATCCTGCTGGGGGTCACAGGCATGTCACGGGTCCTTTCGGCAGCCCCCGTGCTGGCCGAGGCGATGCGGTGGGCAGGGGCGGCCTTCCTGATCTGGTATGGCGCGCGGTCGTTCCGTGCGGCCTGGCAGGGGGGCGAGGCTCTGCGGCCCGAAGGGAACCGCGCCACCCTGGGCCGGACATTGGCGGTGATCTCGGCGCTGACCTGGCTGAACCCCCATGTCTGGCTGGATACGGTCGTTCTGCTAGGCACGGTATCAGCGCAATGGCCCGATCCCGGGGCCTTCGGCCTTGGCGCCATGACGGGGTCGTTCCTGTTCTTCTTCACGCTGGGCTATGGCGCGCGGCTACTGGCGCCGGTCTTCGCCCGGCCCCGCGCATGGCAGATCCTAGAACTGGGCATCGGTGTCCTGATGTGGTCAATCGCCCTGGCGCTGATCCTGAATTGACCTTGCGCCGTCCCGGCAAAGCGGTCCAACTGCACGTCATGCAAATGGATACGCAAACGCGCCGCGATCTTGCGGGAATCGGATGGATGCTTGTGACGGGCTTCTGCTTTGTCGCCGTGAACGGCATCGTGCGCGGGCTGGAGGGCGCGGTGCCCGCCCCGCAGGCCGCCTTTATCCGCTTTCTGTTCGGGCTGGTCTTCCTGGCGCCGCTGCTGGTCCCGGCGCTGCGGACAGGCTTTTCACCCCATGTCTGGCGGCTGCTGACGCTGCGGGGCGCGCTGCATGTCGTGGCAGTGATCGCCTGGTTCTATGCCATGTCCCGCATCACTGTGGCCGAGGTGACGGCCATCGGCTTTCTCAATCCCATCGTCGTCACGATCGGCGCGGCGCTGTTCATGGGCGAACGGTTGGCCGCACGGCGGATCGCGGCCGTGGGCGTGGCCGTCGTGGGCGCGCTGATCGTGCTGCGGCCGGGGCTGCGTGAACTGGATCCGGGGCACCTTTCGCAGGTGCTGGCCTCGCTGGCCTTCGGCGGGTCTTATCTGGTTGCCAAGCGGATCACCCAGCATGTCGCGCCCGCAGTCGTGGTCGCGATGATGTCGCTGACCGTCTCGATCGGGCTTGCCCCCATCGCTTGGGCGGTCTGGGTGCCGCCGACCTGGGGTCAGGTCGCATGGCTGGGTCTGGTGGCGGCCTTCGGGACGGCTGGCCATTATGCCATGACCCGCGCCTTCGCGGTGGCACCCATGACGGTGACGCAGCCGGTCACCTTCCTGCAACTGATCTGGGCCAGCCTTGTCGGCGTTTTCATCTTCCACGAACCGCTGGACGGCTGGGTGATCCTGGGCGGCGGGCTGATGATCGGGGCGATCTGCTATATCACCTGGCGCGAGGCGCAACTGCGGGCACGGGCCAGAACCACAGTGGCAGCGACGGCTGCCGAATAGACATGAAAAACCCCGCCGCGCATGACGCGGCGGGGTCATCCGGTTCAGATGCTCACATTCCGGAATACAGGGGGAAGCGCGCGCAAAGCTGGGCAACCTCGGCCTTGACCTTCGCCTCGACCTCGGTGTTGCCTTCCTCGCCATTTGCGGCAAGGCCGTCCACGACCTCGACGATCCAGCGGGCAATCTGGCGGAACTCTTCCTCGCCAAAACCGCGGGTGGTGCCGGCGGGCGCGCCCAAGCGGATGCCCGAAGTGACGAAGGGCTTTTCCGGGTCGAAGGGCACGCCGTTCTTGTTGCAGGTGATATGGGCGCGGCCCAGGGCAGCCTCGGTCGCCTTGCCGGTCACGCCTTTCGGGCGCAGGTCCGCCAGGCAGAGGTGATTGTCGGTCCCCCCAGACACGATGTCGATGCCGCCCTTCATCAGCTCGTCCGCCATGGCCTGCGCGTTCGCGACGACCTGTGCGGCATAAGCCTTGAAGGACGGTTGCAGCGCCTCGCCGAAGGCCACGGCCTTGGCGGCGATCACATGCATCAGCGGGCCGCCCTGCAGGCCGGGGAAGACCGCGCTGTTGATCTTTTTCGCGATGTCGGCATCGTTGGTCAGCACCATGCCGCCGCGCGGGCCGCGCAGCGACTTGTGCGTCGTCGTGGTCACGACATGCGCGTGCGGGACGGGCGAGGGGTGGACGCCCCCGGCGACCAGGCCCGCGATATGGGCCATGTCCACCATCAGCCAGGCGCCGACCTCGTCCGCGATCTTGCGGAAGGCAGCCCAGTCCCAGACGCGGCTGTATGCCGTGCCGCCCGCGACGATCAGCTTGGGCTTGTTTTCCAGGGCCTTCTGGCGGATTTCTTCCATGTCCAGAAGCTGGTCCTGCTGGCGCACGCCATAGCTGACGACGTTGAACCACTTGCCCGACATGTTCACCGGGCTGCCATGGGTCAGGTGGCCGCCCGAATTCAGGTCCAGGCCCATGAAGGTGTCCCCAGGCTGCAGCAGCGCCAGGAACACGGCCTGGTTCATCTGGCTGCCGCTGTTGGGCTGGACGTTGGCGAAGTCGCAGCCGAACAGCTTCTTCGCCCGCTCGATCGCCAGTGTTTCGACGACGTCGACATACTGGCAGCCGCCGTAATAGCGCTTGCCGGGATAGCCCTCGGCGTACTTGTTCGTCAGGACCGAGCCCTGCGCTTCCAGCACCGCCTTCGACACGATGTTCTCGGACGCGATCAGCTCGATCTCGTCCCGCTGGCGGCCGAGTTCCTGGGTGATGGCCTTGGCGATGTCGGGATCGCTGTTGGCCAGCGTTTCAGTGAAGAATCCGGTTTCGCGGGTCGGGGCGTTCATGGTCTCGCGTCCTTTCGACAGGCCAAGGGGCGGTTTTTCCGCGCCCTCTTATCCCATGGGTGACGGTGCGGAAAGTCACAAATGCGACGAAGGACATGACAGGGGCGACGGGGCTTGCAATGGCTCATGCCCCGTCCGATGCTTCCCGGCAAAGGGACAGGGACATCATGGCGCCGAAGATCCACTTCACGGCCAGCGAGGCCGAGATCGCGCAACAGGCGCTGCCGGTTCTTTCGGCGCGATACGGGGCGGTGGATCTGGACCGCGCGGATGTGGTCGTGGCGCTTGGCGGGGACGGCTTCATGCTTCAGACCCTGCACGCGCTGACGGACCGCGACCTGCCGGTCTATGGCATGAACCGGGGCACGGTCGGCTTCCTGATGAACGGCTTTGCCGAGGACGGGCTGGTCGAACGGTTGGCCGCAGCCGAGGAAACCGTCATCAATCCCTTGCGGATGCGGGCTTTCCGCGCTGATGGATCCGTCCATGAAATGCTGGCCATCAACGAGGTCAGCATGTTGCGCGAGGGTCCGCAGGCCGCAAAGCTGCGCATCCACGTGGATGGGCGGATGCGGATGGAGGAACTGGTCTGCGACGGGGCGCTGATTGCCACGCCCGCAGGCTCGACGGCGTATAACTATTCCGCGCATGGTCCTATTCTTCCTATCAATTCCGAGGTTCTGGCCCTGACGGCCATTGCCCCCTTCCGTCCTCGTCGTTGGCGCGGCGCGCTTCTGCCCAAGGGCGCCGAGGTCGAGGTCGAGGTGCTGACCCCCGATCGCCGACCGGTCATGGCGGACGCGGATTCGCGGTCGGTCCGCCATGTGGTGCGGGTCCACATCCGCAGCGCCGGAGACGTGCGCCACCGATTGCTGTTCGACAACGGCCACGGTTTGGATGAACGCCTGCTGAGAGAGCAATTCGTCTGAAACTGGTGGAAGCCCGGGTGGATATCTGGTTGAAGACGCCAAGCTGAACGGGACGCCTGCCATGACCCTGCATATCGACCTGCACGCCATCGTCGCCAACTGGAAGGCGCTTGCCGCCAAGGCCCCTGGCGCCCGCGCTGCAGCCGTGGTCAAGGCCGACGCCTATGGCCTGGGGGCGGCCCGCGTCGCGACCGCGCTTTACGAAGCCGGCACCCGCGACTTTTTCGTGGCCTTGGCCGGCGAAGGCCGTGCCCTGCGCCCGCATCTGCCGACCGATGCCCGCATCAACGTCCTGTCGGGGCATATGGAAGGCGCGGACCTGACGGGCCTCGTCCCGGTCTTGAACAGCCTCGAGCAGTTCTTCCGCGACCGGACGATGCGGCCGGGCAAGCCCTTCGCGATCCAACTTGATACGGGCATGAACCGCCTGGGGCTGGAACCCGCCGACTGGGCTGCGATCAAGGCCGAGGCTCTGGCCGCCAAGCCCGACTTCATCATGTCGCACCTGGCTTGCGCGGACGAACCCGATCATCCTGCCAATGCCGCACAGCTGACCGTTTTTCGCCAGATGACGGATGGCTGCGACGTGCCGCGGTCCCTGTCCGCGACCGGGGGGATCCTGCTGGGGCCGGATTACCACTTCGACATGGTGCGCCCGGGCATCGGTCTTTACGGCGCGCTGCCCTTTGCCGATGCGCAGCCGGTGGTGCGCCTGTCGCTGCCGGTGATCCAGACGCGCAGCGTCCAGCCGGGCGAGTTCGTCGGCTACAGCGCGACCTGGACCGCCGACGCGCCCCGCCGCATCGCCACGGTCGCGGCGGGCTATGCCGATGGCATTCTGCGCGCGATCTCCTCGAAGGGCGCAAGCCTTTATGCCGGCGACGCGCCTTGCCCCATCGTTGGCCGCGTGTCGATGGACCTGATCACGGCTGATGTCACTGATCTTGCGCAGGTGCCCTTGACGCTTGACCTGATATGTCCGGCGCAATCGTTTGATAGGCTTGCGGAATATGCCGGGACCATCGGGTATGAGATCCTGACCTCGCTTGGTCATCGCTACAACCGGGCCTATCGGTGAACCCAGTCCGCCTGATCGGTCGCGCCACGCTGTCCATGACGCGCGGCATCGGCGCCGTTGCGCTGTTCACGCTGCGCGGGCTGTTCCGGCTGCGGCCCTTCCACATGCGCGGGTTTGCGGCGCAATTGGTGCAGATCGGCTGGCTGTCCCTGCCGGTTGTGGGGCTGACGGCGCTGTTCACCGGCGCGGCGCTTGCCCTGCAGATCCATTCAGGCGGCGCACGCTTCCAGGCCAGCGATGTCGTTCCCGCCATCGTTGCCATTGGCATGGTCCGGGAACTTGGGCCGGTTCTTGGCGGGCTGATGGTCGCGGCCCGCGTCGCCAGCAGCATCGCGGCGGAAATCGGCACGATGAAGGTGACGGAACAGATCGACGCGCTTGTGACCCTGTCGACCGATCCGATGCAATGGCTGGTGACCCCCCGCCTGTGGGCCGCGATGCTGACTGTTCCCGCACTTGTCGCGGTCGGGGACATCATCGGCATCATGGGCGGCTGGCTGGTCGGCACCCAGTCGCTTGGCTTCAACTCGGCCGCTTATCTGTCCAACAGCGCGGCTTATCTGGAACGATGGGACGTGGTGTCCGGACTGCTGAAGGGCGCCGTCTTCGGTCTGATCGTCGCAGTGTCCGGCTGCTGGTTCGGCATCCATTCCGGTCGCGGCGCGGCGGGCGTGGGACGAGCCACGAAATCCGCCGTCGTTGCCGCGGCCGTGGGCATCCTGGCGGCCAATTTCATCCTGACGGGGCTGTTCTTCGAATGATCCAGGTCACCGGATTGCGCAAATCCTTCGGCGGTAAACCGGTCCTGGCCGGCGTGGACCTGACGGTGGGGCAGGGCGAAAGCCTGTGCGTGATCGGCCAGTCCGGCACCGGCAAGTCGGTGCTGCTCAAGTGCATCCTGGGCCTGGCCGTGCCTGACGTGGGGCAGATCCTCTGGCAGGGTCGCCCGCTGGACCGTGCCGCGCGCCCGGACTTCCTGGCCCGCTTCGGGATGCTGTTCCAGGGTGCGGCGCTGTTCGACAGCCTGACCGTCTGGCAGAACGTGGCCTTCCGCCTGCGCCAGCGGATGCCCGACCGCAAGGCCCGTGCCATCGCCGTGGAAAAGCTGGCGCGGGTCGGTCTGGGGCCGGAAACGGCGGACCTGATGCCCGCGGAGCTTTCGGGCGGAATGGCCAAGCGGGCGGGGCTGGCCCGTGCCATCGCGGACGATCCCTCGGTGATCTTCTTCGACGAACCGACAACCGGACTGGACCCGATCCGGGCGCGCAGGATCAACGACCTGATCCGGGGTATAGTGACCGAGACAGGGGCGACAGCGATCACGATTACTCATGACATGGACTCGGTCCGGGCCATCGGCGACCGGGTGGCGTTGCTGCAGGACGGACGGATCGCCTGGGACGGGGCAGTTGCCGCGATGGATTCCGCACCCCCACTGGCCGAGTTCCTGGGCCGGACCTGTGACATTAATGCCACATGAATCTGCAACATGACCTTGTGCGAATCCCTTCGGATCGCCACCATGAATAGCACGACCTGAGCAGGAGAGAGATTTGGGCCTTACGCCTACGCCCCCCGTCGCGACACCTTCGAACGAAACCCTGCTGGAACTTCCCGACAACCGGCTGCTGATCGACCTGTGCGGCGCGAACGACCGCCACCTTGCCCGCATCGAGGAGGCGCTTGGCGTCCACATCCTGCGCCGGGGCAACCAGCTGGCAGTCGTCGGCACGCCCGAGGCCCAGGCCGAGGCCGCGCTGCTGCTGCGCGGGCTCTATGCGCGGCTGGAACAGGGCCGCCCCGTTTCGCTTGCCGAAATCGAGGCTGCGTTGCGCATGGGTGTCGAAGGCTCGGTCCCTGCGACCCCCGCCGAACAGCTCGAGATGTTCGCGGCCGGCGATTACGAATTGCGCACCCGCAAGAAATCCATCGAGCCGCGCACGGATGCGCAAAAGGCCTATGTCCGGTCGCTGTTCCAGAACGAACTGGCCTTCGGCATCGGCCCGGCGGGCACCGGCAAGACCTATCTGGCGGTCGCGGTCGGCGTCACGATGCTGATCGGCGGGCATGTCGACAAGATCATCCTGTCCCGCCCGGCCGTCGAGGCGGGCGAACGGCTGGGCTTTCTGCCCGGTGACATGAAGGAGAAGGTCGATCCCTACATGCAGCCGCTTTACGACGCGCTGAACGACTTTCTTCCCGCCAAGCAGATGCAGAAGCTGATGGAGGAAAAGCGGATCGAGATCGCGCCCCTGGCCTTCATGCGCGGGCGCACGCTGGCCAATGCCTTTGTCGTTCTGGACGAGGCGCAGAACGCCACCACCATGCAGATGAAGATGTTCCTGACCCGCCTGGGCGAGGGGTCGCGCATGGTCGTGACCGGCGACCGCACCCAGATCGACCTGCCGCGCGGGATACAGTCTGGCCTTGTCGATGCCGAACGCATCCTGGACGGGGTCAAGGGGATCAGCTTCAGCTATTTCACCGCCAAGGATGTCGTGCGCCACCCGCTTGTCGCCCGCATCATCGAGGCGTATGACACCGAGGATGCCGCCGCCCTGGCGCGTGGCGAATCAGAGGGACCGCGCGGACAATACGCACCCCGCCGGGCAATGCGAGGCGATGCCTGACGACATATCCACCGATTGCGTCATTGAGGATGACCGATGGGAAACACTGGGGCTTGAGGCCCTGGCGGAACGCGCCGTCGCGGCCGCGCTGACCTGGCACGGCATCGGCGGCGAAGTTGTCGTGATGGGCTGCGACGACGGTCGCATTGCAAGCCTGAATGCGGATTTCCGCGGCAAGCCCCGCGCGACCAACGTACTGTCCTGGCCCTCGGTCGAGCATCTTCCCCATGAACCCGGAGCCACGCCCGACCTGCCGGACGAGGAGGAACTGGGCGACATCGCCATCGCCTATGACACCTGCCTGGCCGAGGCCGCGGCGCAGGGCAAGCCGGTGGCGGACCACGTGACCCACCTGCTGGTCCACGCGACGCTGCATCTTCTGGGCTATGACCACATGAACGACGCAGATGCGGAAACAATGGAAGCCGCCGAGCGTTCGATCCTGGCGCGGCTGAATATTCCCGACCCTTATCAAGAGAAGGTCTGATGAACTCCGAGTCTCGATTACCCGCCCCGCCCCTTGGTGCCGACGCGGCCAGTGCCGCCGACGGTGTCGGAGGGGAGGGACGGGATCTTCCCGCCGCGCGGGGTTTCCTGGGGCGCTTCTTCGACGCCCTGACGGGCGGGGACGATGATGCGGACGCAGACGACCGCGCCCCGGCGCAGGTCGCGCCCGGCATGGTGAACTTGCGGCGGATGCGGGTCGAGGACGTTGCCGTCCCCAAGGCCGAGATGGTGGCTGCCCCCGAGACGAGCAGCCTGGACGACCTGGTCGGCCTGTTCCGCGAACACGGCTTTTCGCGCCTGCCGATTTATGGCGAGACGATGGACAGCCCCTTGGGCATGATCCACCTCAAGGACCTGGCGTTGAAGCACGGCTTCGGGCAGGGCGGCGATTTCCAACTGCGCCCGATGCTGCGCCCGCTGCTTTACGTCCCGCCGTCAATGTCCATCGGCGTGCTGCTGCAGCAGATGCAGCAGAAGCGCATCCACATGGCCTTGGTCATCGACGAATATGGCGGGGTGGATGGCCTGGTCACCATCGAAGACCTGATCGAGCAGGTCATCGGAGAGATCGAGGACGAGCATGACGAGGCCGAGGGCAGCCTCTGGCTGCTGGAAAAGCCAGGCCAGTGGCTGATCCAGGCCCGCGCGCCTTTGTCAGATGTGGAGGCCGAGACCGGCCTGGCCCTTGCCATCCCCGAAGATGACGAGGATGTGGACACCCTTGGCGGGCTGGTCTTCGTGTTGGCGGGCCACCTGCCCGCGCAGGGAGAGATCATCCCCCATGGCTCGGGCGCCGAGTTCGAGGTGGTGGACGCCGATCAGCGGCGGATCAAGAAACTGCGTTTGCGGCTGCCTGCTGCGGCCTCGGCCGACAAGGTCACGCCGATCCACATCCCGCAGGACGCCGTCGACGAAGGCTAGGCCTGTTCGCCGAACAGTTCCAGGACCGCCGACAGGAAGGCGGTCCGGCGTTCGGGACTGCACATCATCACCTCGTGTCGCGCGCCAGCCATCTCGACCAGGGTGCCGCGCGGCCAGTGGGACATGCGGTCACGGATGGCCGCAGGAGAGACGATCCGTTCTTCAGTCCCCAGGCTGACAAGGGCGGGCAGGTCGGGAGAGGGGATCCTGGACAGGCGCAGGCATTCGTTCAGCGCCTTGCCCACCCAGTCGAAGCTGGCCCCGCCCAGCGTCATGTCGGGCCAGGCCGCAGCCTCGCGCACCATCTGGCACCATTCAGCCGCATCTTCCGTCAGAAGATTGGCGCTGAAGGATTCATCCAGCACATAGGTTCCAAGCGCGCCGCTGCCGGGGGCCAACTGTCCGCCACGGCCCAGCCGGCCGGCAAGATAGGCCATTCCAACCGCAATGCCGTGCGGCATCTGCCGCAGGTTGATCCCCCACATGGGTGCAGAAAAGGCGGCCGAGGCGACCGGCAGGCCTTCCAGCAGCGCCGCCAGCCCGATGCAGCCGCCCATCGAATGGGCCAGCAGGTGCCAGGGTCGCGGCAGGTTCCGGTCTGTAGCGGCTTCGGCCATCTGTGCCACGTCGCGCTGATAATCGGAAAATTGCGCCACATGGCCCAACCGGGCATTCTGCTGCAAACGTGCCGACAATCCCTGTCCGCGCCAGTCGATCGCGATCACATCATAGCCCGACTGGGTCAGCGCAACGGCAATGCGCGCATATTTCTCGATATATTCGGTGCGGCCGGGAAACAGCAGGATGCTGCCCCGGCTGGCGGTCGCGGCAGGCCAATGGGCCAGCCGCAAGCTTATGCCGTCGTCAGCCTGCGCCCAAAAGGCCTCTGCGGGGCGAAGGGGGTCGCCCGGCAACTGCCTGAAGGGGGCCTGCCGCGTGGCCACGACTGGATCAGGACAGGGCCTGGCCCAGTTGCATCGCAACGCCCATCGAGCCGTCGATCTTCAGCTTGCCGGTCATGAAGGCGGTGGCAGGGTTCACGCTGCCGTTCATGATGCCCTCAAAGGTGTCGCGGCTGGCGAACAGGGTCACCTCGGCCTCTTCGTCGCCTGCGCGGACGCCATTTTCGTCGATCATGATCGCACCCTCATCCTCGATCACGAATTTCGCGGTCGAGCCGAAGCTGCCGATCTTCTCGTTCAGTTTCTCGACGGCGGCGTTCACAACTTTGCTCATTTTCAGCTCTTTCGTTTCAGGTGGGCTGGCGCCCGGGGTGCGGGCTGGTTAACATCCTTCATATGCGCCCCGTCCGCCACATTTTCCATAATGTCGTCGCGGCAATCTGCCACCGAATAATTACGCTTTTCCTTATCCCTGCCGCCTTTCTGGCAGCAGGGGCGGCCATGGGGCAGGAACGGCCCGACATGGACGAGTTGTTCCGCCGCCTTGCCGATCCGGCGGGCGAGGGCTGGCGCATCGCCGAATCGGATATCCTGCGCGAGTGGTCGAAATCGGGATCGGCCGCGATGGACCTGCTGTTGCAACGAGGAGAGCGTGCGCTGGACGAAGGCGATCCGCAGGCGGCAGTGGGCCATCTGACCGCGTTGACGGACCATGCGCCTGACTTCGCCAACGGCTTCTATACCCGCGCCGCAGCCTATGCGGCCCTTGGCCAGTTCGGGCCAGCCTTGCAGGATCTTGCGCGGACGCTGCAACTGGAACCCCGCCATTTCCAGGCCATGACCCAACTGGCCATGATGCTGGAGGAAACGGGCGATACTGACCGCGCGCTTGGGGCCTATCGCCGAAGCCTGACCATCCATCCCCACCAGCAAGAGGCGATTGATGGCGCGGCGCGTCTGGAACGCCAGCAGGACGGCACCGATATCTAGCCCATGACAATTGATGAACGCGGCCGCGTGACGGCCATCCTTGGCCCGACCAACACCGGGAAAACGCATTACGCGATCGAGCGGATGCTGGCGCACCGCACCGGCGTCATCGGCCTGCCGCTGCGCCTGCTTGCACGAGAGGTCTATGACCGGATCGTCAAGGCGCGGGGGCCTTCGGTCGTGGCCCTTGTGACCGGGGAAGAGCGGATCGTCCCCGAACGGGTGCAATACTGGGTCGCCACGACCGAGGCGATGCCCGACATTGCCGCCGATTTCGTGGCCATCGACGAGATCCAGCTTTGCGCCGATCCCGAACGCGGCCATGTCTTCACCGACCGCCTGCTGAAGATGCGGGGCCTGCACGAGACGCTGTTCCTGGGCAGCGACACGATGCGCCCCGCCATTGCCTCCCTGATTCCGGGCGTCCAGTTCCAGCGGCGCGACCGGCTGTCGCAACTGTCCTGGTCAGGGTCCAAGAAGCTGTCGCGGATGCCCGCGCGGTCGGCCATCGTCGGGTTTTCCGTCGATGACGTCTATGCCATGGCCGAACTGATCCGGCGGCAGAAGGGCGGCTGCGCGGTGGTGATGGGCGCGCTGTCGCCCCGCACCCGAAACGCCCAGGTGGCGATGTATCAGGCCGGAGAGGTGGATTACCTCGTTGCCACCGATGCGATCGGCATGGGCCTGAACCTCGACATCCGGCATGTGGCATTCAGCGCCACGCACAAGTTCGACGGCCGCCGCGTCCGCCCGCTGTTCCCGCACGAGATGGGCCAGATCGCGGGCCGGGCAGGGCGGCACACCGAATCCGGCACCTTCGGCGTGACCGGAGAAGCCGGTATTCTGGACGAAGGCCTGATCGACGCGATCGAGAACCACCGCTTTGCCCCTATCCAGCGGCTGACCTGGCGCAACACCGATCTGCAGTTCGGCACGATGGACAGGCTGGTCGAAAGCCTGGAAGCGCCGTCCGGCCATGCCCTGCTGGGCAAGGGGCGGGATGCGGATGACGTGCAGGCATTGAAGACCCTGCGCGAGATCCCCGAAATCCGCGACCGCGTCCAGGGCGGGCAGGATGTGCGGCTTTTGTGGGACGTGTGTCGCGTTCCCGACTTCCGCGGCATCTCGCCTGCCGAACATACCAGCTTGCTGGCGCGAATCTTCGGATTCCTGCAGGATGGCGCGATCCCGTCGGACTGGCTGGGGAATGCGATCAAGCGGATCGACCGGACGCATGGCGACATAGATGCCATTTCAAAACGGCTGGCTTATATCCGCACCTGGACCTATGTGGCGCAGAGATCTGGCTGGGTTCAGGACGAAAGCCATTGGCGCGGCGAGACGCGCGCGGTAGAAGACCGCTTGTCAGACGCGCTGCACGCGGCGCTGACCCAACGATTTGTGGACCGGCGCACCTCGGTGCTGCTGCGCCGGCTCAAGCAGAAGGAGAGCCTTGTGGCCGAAGTGAACGATAAGGGCGAAGTGACGGTCGAGGGCGAATTCGCCGGCCGTCTGGAAGGTTTCCGCTTCCGCCCCGACCAGACCGGATCGGCCGACGAGGCACGGATGCTGAACCGCGCCAGCTACGAGGCGCTGCGCCCCGAGTTCCACCTGCGGGCGGACCGGTTCTATAACGCGCCCGATACCGAACTGGACTATACCGAACAGGGTGGCCTGATGTGGGGCAGCTCTGCCGTCGGCAAGCTGGTGCGCGGGTCTGATGCGCTGCATCCGGGCGTCGAGGTCTTTGTGGACGAGGAAGCCGGCCCCGAGATAGCCGAGAAGGTGAAGCGCCGGCTGCAGCATTTCATCGACCGCAAGGTCGCGGCGCTGTTCGAACCCCTGCTGACCCTGCAGAAGGACGAAGCCCTGACTGGCCTTGCCCGCGGCTTCGCCTTCCGGCTGGTCGAATCGCTGGGCATCCTGCCGCGGGATGGCGTGGCGCACGAGGTCAAGGAACTGGACCAGGACGCGCGCGGCGCGTTGCGCAAGCATGGTGTCCGCTTCGGTCAGTTCACGATCTTCATGCCTGCGCTTCTGAAGCCCGCGCCGACCCGGCTGCGGCTGGTCCTGTGGTCCCTGGCCGAGGGTCTGGACACCTTTCCCGAAAGCCCGCCCCCCGGCCTGGTCACGATCCCGCATATTGCTGACGTGCCGGAACAGCATTACACGCTGTCGGGCTATCGTCCCGCCGGTGAACGCGCCATCCGCATCGACATGCTGGAACGGCTGGCCGACCTGCTGCGCACGCAGGACACGCGCGGCGGCTTCGAGGCCAATCCCGACATGCTGTCGATCACGGGCATGACGCTGGAACAGTTCTCTCGCCTCATGGACGGCCTGGGCTATGCGGCCGAACGTGGCGAGCGTGCCAAGGTCAAGGCGGCCGAGCCTGTGGCCGCAGCGCCCGTCACCGAGGCGGATGCGACCTCGGACGCCCCTATGACCGAGGAGGAAAGCGTCCTTGCGGCCGAGACTCGCGCCCGCTGGGAGGCCGAGCAGGCCGAGAAGCGCCGCGCCGAGGCCCAGGCCGCAGGCGAACCCGTCGAGGAAGCCGCGCCCGAGATGGAGGTCTTCTACACCTTCCGCTGGGCGCCCAAGCCTCGGCAGAACCGCCGCCCGCAGGGCGAAGGGCAGGGCAGGCGCGGCGGTCCGCGCCGCGACAACGCATCCGATGCCCCGCGCGAGCCGCGCGCTGACCGGCCCGAACGCGCCGAACGTCAGGACCGCCCCGAGGGCGGCCGCCCGAACCGGGAACGCCGCGAGGATCGCGGTCACGGCGAAGGTGGCAAGCCTCGTGGCAAGGACGGCTTCAAGAAGGGCGGCAAGCCGCAGCACAACAAGCCAGCTACCTTCTCCTCGCGTCCCGAGAAGAAGGCAGATCCGGACAGCCCCTTCGCGATCCTGGCGGCGCTCAAGGACAAGAAGTGACGGAAGACGCCGGCGCGCTGCGCCTGGACAAGTGGCTTTTCTTCGCGCGGGTCTTCAAGTCCCGCGCGATTGCCGTCGAACGGATCGAGGCCGGCGGGGTCCGGGTGAACGACCAGTCCTGCAAGAAGCCCGGCAAGCTGGTCCGGCCGGGTGACCGGGTCACCGTCTCGGCCCATGGGCAGATCCGCGCACTTGAGGTGACGGCCTTGGGTCAGCGGCGCGGCCCCGCGACCGAAGCGCAGGGCCTTTACCACGACCTTGACGCAGAGGGTGGCGGAACCGGGGTCTAGCCGGGGGCCCGCTTGGCGGGACAGGGTTTGCGCCCAAGGCCCCGACCCGAAACGGCGGTCTTTTCAGGCGGCACGGCCTTGAATGATCGGCGACCGGGGCGTAACTAGCGCCTGTCGAGAATGGAGCCTGCAATGACCTATGTCGTGACCGACAATTGCATCATGTGCAAATACACCGATTGCGTCGAGGTCTGTCCCGTGGATTGCTTTTACGAGGGCGAGAACACGCTGGTGATCCATCCCGACGAATGCATCGACTGCGGCGTCTGCGAACCCGAATGCCCTGCCGACGCGATCCGTCCTGATACCGAGCCCGCGATGGAGGAATGGGTCGAGTTCAATCGCAAATATTCCGAGATCTGGCCGGTCATCACCCAGAAGAAAGAGCCGCTGCCGACCGCCGCCGAGATGGACGGGGTGCCGGGCAAGCTGGACAAGTATTTCTCGGAAGCGCCGGGCGAGGGCGACTGATTGTCGCGATTCGCGGCCGCCGCACTCGTTGTGGCGGCTTGATGCGGCGTAACTGCTTGAAACGCAGATCATAGCACCCTTGCCACAGGTGCGACGAAAGTTCCCGACAGGATGCTTTTTTTAGCGTCTCATTTGTGTTATGTTCAGCAAACATTCGCATCTGATGGGAGTCAGAGGCCAGAAGATGCGTCACCCAGAATCTGCCGAACCTTGCCTTCTGCCAGGCCAGGACAAAACACATGAGTGATGACAGGCCGGAGGCGGCATTCGCTGCTTTCGGTTCTTTGTGTCCTTCTAAAGGCACTACCTAGAGGAAGCCAGATGTCCAAGACCAAGAAAAACGAATTCCGTCCTGACGATTTTGTTGTCTATCCGGCCCACGGCGTCGGCCGCATCGTGTCGATCGACGAGCAAGAGGTTGCTGGCCTGCGGCTGGAAATGTTCGTGATTTCCTTCGAGAAGGACAAGATGACCCTGCGGGTGCCGACGGCCCGTGCCTCGGAAATCGGGATGCGCAGCCTGTCCACGCCCGACCTGATCGACCGTGCCCTGGAGACGCTGAAGGGTAAGGCCCGCGTCAAGCGCGCGATGTGGTCGCGCCGCGCCCAGGAATATGACCAGAAGATCAACTCGGGCGACCTGATGTCCATCGCCGAGGTCGTGCGCGACCTGCACCGCAACGACGATCAGCGCGAACAGTCCTATTCGGAACGCCAGCTTTACGAAGCCGCCCTTGACCGGCTGACCCGCGAAGTCGCGGCCGTCAACGGCCTGGACGAAGGCGCTGCCCAGAAGCGGGTCGAGGAAGTGCTGCTTTCGCGCGCGGCGTGATTGCAGTCACGGCGCATCAGGGGCGGCCGTCAAGGCCGCCCTTTTTCATGCGGTTGCCGGGTCGCGCGATCACAGGTAATCATGGTCCATCGTCAAGAGGCCACCGTGACCCGCACCCCGTCCTTTGCCTTGGAATCCCCGCTGGCCGATGATCTGGCCCTGCTGTTTCAGCGGCACACGGCGGACATGCAGGCGGACACTCCGCCCGAATCCATCCACATGATGCCGCGCGAGGACCTTGTTTCGCCCGACATCGACTTTTTCGTGCTGCGCCAGGACGGCGCGGCCGTCGGAATGGCCGCGCTGAAGCGCCTTGATCCGACGCATGGAGAACTCAAGGCCATGCATGTCCTGGCCGAGGCGCGGGGCAGCGGCCTGTCGCGCCTGATGCTTGACCGACTGATTGACCACGCGCGGCGGGTGGGCCTGTCGCGCCTGTCGCTGGAAACCGGCGCCCAGCCCAGCTTTGCGGCAGCCCGCGCGCTTTATTCCCGCGGCGGCTTTGCCGAATGCCCGCCCTTCGGCAGCTATCGGCTGGATCCCAACAGCGTCTTCATGACCCGCACGCTGTGACTTGCGCATCACCGCGCGATCCCGCAAAAGATCGCCCTGACGGTCCCGTAGCTCAACTGGATAGAGCAGCCGACTTCTAATCGGCAGGTTGAGGGTTCGATTCCTTCCGGGATCGCCAGTTTCCTGTGGTGGCAAGCCGATCAAGGCATCCGCTAGGCAGGCCGCACCAGATCCGCCATCCTTGCCCGCAGGCTGTCGGTCAGAAAACCGATCACGGCACGTTCCCGGCGCATCGCCCGCACGTCGCGGTGGCAGGTAAGCCAATAGCTGCGGGTCAGCGTTACTTCCTGAGGAAGGATGATCCGCAATTCCGGATACTTGATCGCGATGTAATGCGGCAGGACCGCAATCCCCAGGTTATTGCGAACTGCCGCTAATTGATTGAAGACGCTTGAGCTTTTGATCGAGGCGCGGATGCGCGGCAGCACCTCGCCCAGATAGTCCAGGCCCGGTGCGAAGATCATCTCCTCGATATAGCCGATGATGCGGTGCTGGCGCAGGTCCTCGCGCTGCGCGACGGGCGGGTTCATCGCCAGATAGGCGTCGGTCGCGTAAAGGTGCAGGGTATAGTTTGCCAGCCGTTCGGACCGATAGGGCCCGCTGGAAATCGGGTCCAGCGTCACCGTCATGTCGGCCTCGCGCCGCGAAAGCGAGAGGATCTGCGGCATGGTGATCAGTTCCAGCGAGATATGCGGAAACCGGCCGATGAAGTCCGGCCACAAATGGGTGGAAAACAGGCTGGCAAAGCCCTCGGGCACCGCCAGCCGCAGCGGCCCCGCCTGGCGCGACGCGGCGCCCTGTTCCACGGGAATGTCGTCCGCCGCCTCCTCCATCCGTTCGGCCGTCTCGATCAGGCGGCGTCCGGCCGGTGTCGGCTCGTAGCCGCGGGGGTTGCGTTCGAACAGCCGCGTGTTCAGCGCCTTTTCCAGCCTGTCGATCCGGCGGGATACGGTGACATGGGATGTGCCCAGCACCCGCGCGGCCCGGGATAGTTGCCCTTCGCGCGAGACGGCGAGGAAGAACTGAAGATCGTCCCAACTGAGCGGCATTGTTCGTTTCTGTGCAGAACCTGAACGAAATTAGACTGCACTGAACGCTTGTGTCAAAGTGACTTTGAGGTCATCCTTTCGTCCAACGTCGGCTTGAGGAGAGGCCGCCGTCATTATGGACAGGACATCATCCCGGCCTGCGGCATCTGCACGCAGCGCCGAAGGGTATGCCCAAGGGAGGTTGAATGCGTAAACTGTTGTTGTCGGCCGCGTCCGTTGGCCTGATGGCTGCCCCTGCCGTGGCCGAGATTTCTGACGGCATCGTCAAGATCGGCATCCTGAACGACCAGTCGGGCGTTTATTCGGATTTCGGCGGCAAGAATTCCTATGAAGCCGCCTTGATGGCGGTCGAGGATTTCGGCGGGACCGTTCTGGATGCGCCGATCGAGGTCGTGACCGCCGACCACCAGAACAAGCCCGACATCGCGTCGAACATCGCCCGCCAGTGGTATGACACCGAACAGGTGGACAGCATCATGGAACTGACCACGTCCTCGGTGGCGTTGGCCGTTCAGGCGCTGTCGAACGAGAAGAAAAAGGTGACCATGACCACGGGCGCGGCGACGACGGAACTGACCGGCGCGCAATGCTCGCCCTATGGCTTCCACTGGGCCTATGACACCCACGCCCTGGCCGTAGGCACCGGCGGCGCCCTGGTGCGTGAAGGTGGCGACAGCTGGTTTTTCCTGACCGCCGATTATGCCTTCGGCTATTCGCTGGAGGAACAGACCGGCAGCTTCGTCTCGGAAAACGGCGGAACGATCGCCGGGTCGGTGCGCCATCCGCTGGCGACGACGGATTTCTCGTCCTTCCTGCTGCAGGCGCAGGCCTCGGGTGCGAAGGTGGTCGGGCTGGCCAATGCCGGGGCCGACACGCAGAACGCCATCAAGCAGGCCGCCGAATTCGGGATCACCCAAGGCGGGCAGAAGCTGGCTGCGCTGCTGTTCACGCTGGCCGATGTCCATGGTCTGGGGGCCGAGGCCGCGCAGGGCCTGAACCTGACCGAAAGCTTCTACTGGAAGCGCGATGCCCAGTCCGAGGAATTCGGCCGCCGCTTCTTCGAGCGCACCGGGTCGATGCCGAACATGATCCATGCGGGCACCTATTCCACGGTCATGTCCTATCTGAAGGCCATCGAGGCTGCCGGGACGGACGAAACCGAGGCCGTCGCCGCCAAGCTGCATGAACTGCCGGTCAACGACGTCTTCGCCCAGGACGGCAAGGTCGGTGCCAATGGCCGCCTGATCAAGGACGTCTACCTGATGGAGGTGAAGGCCCCCGCCGACATCACCGAGGAATGGGACTATTACAACGTCCTGGCCACCATTCCGGGCGACGAGGCCTATCTTGATCCGGCCGAAAGCGGCTGCCCGCTTGTCACCCAGTAAGGCACGACGATGAATGTTGCGCCTGCCATGACGCAAACCGAACCGCGGGTGGTGCTTTCCGCCCGCGGTCTCGGCAAGGATTTCGCCGGCTTCACCGCCGTCAACAATGTCGACCTGGACGTTGAACATGCGCGCATCCACGCGCTGATCGGTCCCAACGGCGCGGGCAAGACCACGGTCTTCAACCTGCTGACCAAGTTCCTGCAACCCACGCGCGGCAAGATCACGCTGCTGGGCCAGGACATCACCCAGACCAAGCCCGACAAGGTGGCGCGGATGGGGTTGGTGCGGTCCTTCCAGATCTCGGCCGTTTTCCCGCATCTGACGGTTCGCGAGAACGTCAAGGTCGCGCTTCAGCGCCCGGCCGGGCTGGCTGTCCAGTTCTGGAAGCCGCTGTCCTCGCTGGACCGGCTGAACGCCCGGGCGGATCAACTGATCGACCACCTGGGCCTGACGCCCTATCGCGACCACCGTGCCGCCGACCTGTCCTATGGCCGCAAGCGCGTGCTGGAGATCGCCACCACCCTGGCACTGGAGCCAGAGGTGCTGCTGCTGGACGAACCAATGGCCGGCATGGGTCAGGAAGATGTCCGCATGGTGGCCGAGATCATCCGCGACGTAGCGCAGTCCCGTGCCGTGCTGATGGTCGAGCATAACCTGAACGTGGTCGCCGATATCTGCCACCACGTCACGGTGCTGCAACGAGGCGAGATCATTGCGACGGGCGACTATGCCACCGTCTCGGCCGATCCGCGCGTCCGCACCGCCTATATGGGAACCGAATAATGGCGGCTGCGCTTCTGGAAACTGCCGGGCTTCAGGCCTGGTATGGCGAAAGCCATGTGCTGCACGGCGTGGACCTGCACGTCAACGAAGGCGAGATGATCTGCATCCTGGGCCGCAACGGCATGGGAAAGACCACGACCCTGCGCACGATCATGGGCATCCTGCGCAAGCGCACGGGCCGCATCACCTTCGCGGGCCAGGACATGATGTCCGTGCCGCTGCACAAGACCGCCCGCGCCGGCCTGGGCTTCGTCCCCGAGGAACGCGGCATCTTCGCGACCCTGTCGGTCGAGGAAAACCTGATGCTGCCGCCCAAGGTCGCCGATGGCGGCATGTCGGTGGCCGAGATCTATGACTTGTTCCCCAACCTGCAGGAACGCCGCAACAGCCCCGGCACCAAGCTGTCGGGCGGCGAACAGCAGATGCTGGCCATGGCGCGCATCCTGCGGACGGGGGCGCGGTGCCTGTTGCTGGACGAGCCGACCGAGGGGCTGGCCCCGGTCATCATCAATGCCATCGGCGATGTCCTGCGCCAATTGAAACAGCGCGGCATGACCGTGGTGCTGGTGGAACAGAACTTCCGCTTCGCCGCCAAGGTCGCGGACCGCTTCTACCTGATGGACCATGGCACGATGACCGCCGAGTTTCCGGTATCGGACCTGCCGAACCAGATGGACCTGCTGCATCGGGAACTGGGGGTGTGACATGACCATGATCTTCGGAATTCCCGTTGCCGCCCTGATGGGCCAGCTTCTGGTCGGGCTGATCAACGGATCATTCTATGCGCTGCTGTCGCTGGGCCTGGCCGTCATCTTCGGCCTGCTGCGCGTGATCAACTTCGCGCATGGCGCGCAATACATGCTGGGTGCCTTCACGGCGCTGCTGCTGCTGACGGTGGGCGGCGTCAACTATTGGCTGGCGCTGATCGCGGCGCCGCTGATCGTGGGCCTGTTCGGCGCGATCATCGAACGCACCATGCTGTCGCGGCTGTATCAGCTGGACCACCTTTACGGTCTCTTGTTCACCTTTGGCCTGGCCCTGGCGATCGAGGGGACGTTCCGGTATTTCTACGGCGCGTCGGGAATGCCCTATGCGGCACCGGCGGCGCTGACCGGGGCCGTGAACCTGGGCTTCATGTTCCTGCCGATCTATCGTGGCTGGGTCGTGATCGCCTCGCTAATCGCCTGCCTTGCCGTCTGGTTCATGATCGAGAAGACGAAGCTGGGCGCCTATCTGCGGGCGGCCACGGAAAACCCGACCCTCGTGCAAAGCTTCGGCGTGAACGTGCCCTTGCTGCTGACGCTGACCTATGCGCTTGGCGCGGGGCTTGCGGCGTTCGCGGGCGTGCTGGCTGCGCCGGTCTATCAGGTCAGCCCGCTGATGGGGTCGAACCTGATCATCATCGTCTTTGCGGTTGTGGTGGTTGGCGGCATGGGGTCCATCCTCGGGGCGATCATCACCGGCTATATGCTGGGCGTTGTCGAGGGATTGACGAAGGTCTTCTACCCCGAAGCGTCCAACATCGTGATCTTCGTCATCATGGCGATCGTCTTGATCCTGCGGCCCGCGGGCCTTTTCGGAAAGGATGCCTGACATGTCCGGCAAGTCCGAACCCATCGCCTCTGAACATATCGCCATCCATCCGAAAGCGGGCGCCATCCAGCTTGCGCTGCTGGCGGTCATCCTGGCCGGGCTGCTGCTGGCGCCGCAGTTCCTGTATCCGATCTTCCTGATGAAGCTGCTGGCCTTCGGGCTGTTCGCCGCGGCCTTCAACCTGCTGCTGGGATATACGGGCCTTCTGTCCTTCGGCCATGCCACCTTCTTCGGCGGCGCGGCCTATTTCACCGCCCATGCGGTGAAGGTCTGGGGCTGGCCGCCCGAGGCCGGGATCCTTCTGGGCGTCCTGGGCGCCGCCGCCCTGGGCCTGGTCATGGGCGCCATCGCCATCCGCCGCCAGGGCATCTACTTCGCGATGATCACCCTGGCCCTGTCGCAGATGTTCTTCTTCTTCTGCCTGCAGGCGGGCTTCACCCATGGCGAGGACGGGATCCAGTCCGTGCCGCGCGGCACCCTGTTCGGCATCTTCAACTTGTCGGACACGATGACGATGTATTACTTCGTGCTGGCCGTGTTCATACTGGGCCTGCTGATCATCTGGCGCTTCGTGAACTCGCCCTTCGGGATGATCCTCAAGTCGATCCGCGAAAACGAACAGCGCGCGGTCTCGCTGGGCTATTCGGTCAGCCGCTACAAGCTGGGGGCCTTCGTCATGTCGGCCGCGCTTGCCGGTCTGGCGGGGGGCGTCAAGGCGCTGATCTTCCAGTTCGCCACGCTGACGGACGTGGCCTGGCAGATGTCGGGCGAGGTGATCCTGATGACGCTTCTGGGCGGCATCGGCACCCTGGCCGGACCTGTGGTGGGCGCTGGACTGGTGGTGACGCTGCAGAACTACCTCGCCACCTCGGACTTTCCGGTGACGATCATCACGGGCGTCGTCTTCATGGTCTGCGTGCTGGTCTTCCGGCGCGGCCTGATCGGAGAGTTCTTCGCCTCGAAACTGGGCCGCAGGCTGGGCTTCCGGTCCGAAAGCTGATCCCCGACGGCCCCCATGCGGGGCCGTCCTTCGGAGATTGCCATGGAAAGCTACGACTATATCGTCATCGGCGCGGGCAGCGCCGGATGCGTGCTTGCCAACCGCCTGTCCGCCGATCCCAAGGCCCGTGTCCTGCTGCTGGAGGCGGGGGGCCGCGACAATTACCACTGGATCCACATTCCGGTCGGCTATCTCTACTGCATCGGCAATCCGCGCACCGATTGGGGCTTCAAGACCCAGGCCGAGGAGGGGCTGAACGGGCGGTCGCTGCTGTATCCGCGCGGGCGCGTGCTGGGGGGATGTTCGTCGATCAACGGCATGATCTACATGCGCGGGCAGGCGGCCGATTACGACCACTGGCGCCAGCTTGGCTGCACCGGCTGGGGCTGGGATGACATCCTGCCGCTGTTTAAGGCGCAAGAGGATTTCTATCGCGGCGCCGACGACGCCCATGGCGCAGGCGGCGAATTGCGGGTGGAAACCGCGCGCGTCCGCTGGGCCGTTCTGGATGCCTTCATGGAGGCTGCGGAACAGGCGGGCATCCCGCGCACGACCGACTTCAACCGGGGCGACAACGAGGGCAGCGGCTATTTCGACGTGACCCAACGCGCCGGCTGGCGGTGGAGCGCGGCCAAGGCCTTCCTGCGCCCCGTCCTCAAGCGCCCCAACCTGCGCGTTCTGACCGGCGCAGAGGTCGAGCGCCTGGTCATCGAGGGGGGCGAGGTGCAGGGCGTCGCCTTCCATCACCAGGGCCGCCGCCAGCAGGTCCGCGCCGCGCGCGAGACGGTCCTGTCCGCAGGGGCCATCGGATCGGTCCAGATCCTTGAAAACTCGGGGATCGGACAGGGAGAGGTTCTTCAGGCCGCAGGCATCGCTCCGCAGGTCGAGGTGCCTTCCCTGGGCGAGAACCTTCAGGACCACCTGCAACTGCGGCTGGTCTACAAGGTGCGGGGCGTGCCGACGCTGAACGAGAAGGCATCGCGCCTGATGGGCAGGGCGTCGATCGGGCTTGAATACCTGCTGAAGCGGTCGGGACCCATGTCTATGGCGCCCAGCCAGCTTGGCATCTTCGCGAAATCCGGTCCCGACAAGGCGACGGCGGATCTGGAATTTCACGTCCAGCCGGTCAGCCTGGACAAGTTCGGCGATCCGGTCCACCCGTTCCCCGCCATGACCGCCAGCGTCTGCAACCTGCGCCCGGAAAGCCGAGGTTCCGTCCATGTGACCGGCCCCGATTTTCGTGCCCATCCCGCCATCAGGCCGAATTACCTTTCGACCGCTGGCGACCGGGACGTGGCGGTGCGGGCCATCCGCCTGACCCGCAAGATCGCCGCGCAACCGGCCTTCACCCGCTATGACCCCAGCGAACATGTCCCCGGCATCGCCTTCCAGACCGACGACGACCTGGTCAAGGCGGCAGGCGCGGTGGGCACCACGATCTTCCACCCGGTCGGCACCTGCCGGATGGGCACGGATGACGGCGCCGTCGTGGACACCCGGCTGCGGATGCGGGCGGTGGGGCGGCTGCGGATCGCCGATGCCTCGATCATGCCGACGATCACCAGCGGCAACACGAACGCCCCGGTGATGATGATCGCCGAGAAGGCCGCGCGGATGATGCTGGAGGATGCGCGGGCTTGATCCCGCCATCCGCAGCGGCCAAGCTGGCCGTGAACAGCGGAACCCCGGCATGACCCTTTCCTTCACCTGCGAGAAAAGCCCCGCCTCTGGTTCGCGGGGGGTGGTTGTCGCGAATGCGCCGCTTGGCGCGACGGCCGGGTCCGAGATGCTGGCCATAGGCGGCAACGCCGTGGACGCCGCCGTGGCCGCGCTGCTGACGCTGACGGTTGTGGAACCCATGATGGTCGGCATTGCGGGCGGCGGCATCGCGCATCTGCGGCTTGCGGACGGGCGCCATGTGGTGATCGACGCGCTGTCGGCGGCCGGGCAGGGCGCGCGGCCCGACATGTTCACCCCGGTGTCCGAGCTGCCCGACGCCTATATGGAGACCGAGGGGCGGCGGAACCGTGTCGGACCCTCGGCGGTGGCGGTACCCGGCAACCTTTGCGGCTGGTTCCTGATGCAGCGGCGATACGGGCGGCTGCCCTGGGCCGATGTCGTCGAGCCCGCAATCCGCGCCGCCGCCCGTGGCTTCGCCGTCAGCCCTTATCTGCATGGCGCGATCCTGGAACACCGCGACGACCTGGCGGCGGATCCCGAGATGGCGCGCGTCTTCCTGCCCGGCGGAACACCGCTGCAACCCGGCGCACTGCTGTCGATGGGCGATTATGCCGAAAGCCTGCGCCTGATCCAGTCCCAGGGCGACGCTGCCCTGCATGGCGGCGATCTGGGCCGCGCCTTGGCGGACAGGCTGGCGGCAGGCGGCGGCCATGTCACGCTGGACGACCTGACGGCGGCCCGCGCCGTTCAGCGGCAGGCAATCTTCGGGACCTATCGCGGCCACACCATCGCGGGACCGCCGCCGCCCGCGTCGTCGGGCGTTCACGTCGTCCAGATGCTGAACATGCTGGAACCCCACGACCTGCGCGGCATGGGCTTCGGCAATCCCGACACGATGGATTTGATGACCCGGGCCGTTGCCCTGGCCTTCGAGGATCGGCGTCAGGCCTCGGGCGATCCGGACTTCGTGGATGTGCCGGTGGACCGCTTCACGTCCAAGGACTACGCCCGGCAGCGGATGCCCTATGAAAGCCGCGACACCACCCATGTCACCGTGGCCGACGCGGATGGCAACATCGTCAGCGCGACCCATACGATCAACGGGCTGTGGGGCGCCTGCTTCATGGTCCCGGAGACGGGGATCATCCCGAACAACTACATGCTGAACTACGACCCGCGGCCCGGGCTGGCCCTGTCGGTCGCGCCGGGCAAGCGGGTGCCGACCTCGATGGCGCCGATGATCGTCCTGCAGGACGGCCAGCCGGCCTTTGCGCTTGGCCTGCCGGGCGGGGTGCGGATCTTCCCCTCGGCCATGCAGGCGATCGTGAACCTGATCGACCATGGAATGACCCTGCAACAGGCGGTCGAGGCACCGCGACTTTGGACCGAGGGGCATCATCTGGAACTGGAACCGGCCTATGCCGCACAGGCCGGCACGATGCGTGCGCGCGGGCACGACGTGCGGCTGGTCAAGACCATCGGCGGCGGCATGAACGCCATCGCCTTCGCGCCCGACGGCGCCATGACGGGCGCAGCCTGCTGGCGCGCCGACGGCACCGTCATCGCCCAGGGCGGCGGACTGGCACGTCCCGGTATCCGTTTCGTGATCTGAGGATTCCATGACCAAGGTTGTTCTTCTTGACCCCGCCGCCCCCGAACGGCTGGACCGCATCCGTCCGCATTTGCCCCAGGGCTGGACGTTGGTCGCGGCGGCTTCGCGGGATCCGGCGGACCAGATCGCCGCGCTGCGCGGCGTCGATTTCGCGATCACCGGGGACGCGCCGGTCACGGCGCCGATGATGGCGGTGCCGGGGCTGCGGGCGGTCCACAAATGGGGCGTGGGCTATGACGGGATCGACCTGGATGCGGCGCGGCTGCACGGGGTGCGCGTCTTTCGCACCACGGGCATCAATGCGGTGGCAGTGGCGGAAACGACGCTGGGCCTGATCCTGGCCGTCAACCGGAACATCGTGCGCGGCCATGTCGGGATCCGCGACGGCGGCTGGCCCAAGGGACAGGTCAGCGCCAGTTGCACGACCCTGTCGGGCAAGACGGTGGGCATCGTCGGCATGGGGCATATCGGGCAGGCGCTTGCCCGGCTGCTGGCAGGGTTCGGCTGCCGGATCCTTTATGCCAAGCGCACCCCGCTGTCAGCGGCCGAGGAAGCCGAACTGCACGCGTCCCACGCCCCGCTGGAGGAGCTGCTAGCCTCGGCCGATGTCGTCACGCTGAACTGCGATCTGAACGACAGCACCCGCAACCTGATCAACCGCGACCGGCTGGCGCTGATGAAGCCCGGCGCGATCCTGATCAACGCGGCCCGGGGTGGCGTCTTGGTCGAACCTGACCTAGCCCAGGCCTTGGGCGCAGGCAGGCTGCGCGGCGCAGGCATCGACGTTTTCTCGGTCGAGCCGATCCAGCCCGACAACCCGCTGCTGGCGCTGGATAACGTCGTCCTGACCCCGCATATCAGCGGCCTGGATGCGGAAGGCTTTGCCCCCTCGATCCGTCGCATGGCGGCAAACCTGCAAGCGGTCCTGGACGAAGGCGAGCCGAACCCGACCGACATCTTGGTCTGACGACATGGAAAAAGGGCACCGCATCGCTGCGGTGCCCTTGATCTTGATGTGTCGGCTGGATCAGTCCGCGTTGCGTTCGCCCAGCTGCAGGCCCGCGGGGGCCAGGGTCAGGCCTGCGACCGGGACGTCCAGACCCTCTGGCTCTCGTCCGCCAAGGACGGCGTCGAAGGTCTCGCGGTCAAGGGCGCCGTGCCACCGGCTGACGACCACGGTTGCGACCGCATTGCCGATGAAGTTGGTGATCGACCGGCATTCCGACATGAAGCGGTCGACGCCCAGGATCAGCGCCATGCCTGCGACCGGAACGGTCGGTACGACGGACAGGGTGGCGGCCAGGGTGATGAAGCCCGCACCGGTGACGCCCGCAGCACCCTTGGACGACAGCATCGCGACCAGCAGCAGCAGCACCTGCTGTTGCAGCGACAGGTCGGTGTTGGTGGCTTGGGCGATGAACAGCGCGGCCAGCGTCATGTATATGTTGGTGCCGTCAAGGTTGAAGCTGTAGCCGGTCGGAACCACCAGGCCCACCACCGGACGGGCGCAGCCCGCCTTCTCCATCTTCTCCATCAGCGAAGGCAGCGCGCTTTCCGACGACGAGGTGCCCAGAACCAGCAGGATTTCCGCCTTCAGATACGAGATCAGCTTGAAGATCGAGAAGCCGTTGGCCATGCACACCGCACCCAGGATCACGATCACGAACATGGCCGAGGTCAGGTAGAACGTCCCCACCAGCATTGCCAGGTTCGCGATGGAGGCGATGCCGTATTTGCCGATGGTAAAGGCGAAGGCACCAAAGGCACCGATGGGGGCAGCCTTCATCAGGATGTCCACGACGCGGAAGATCGCGTAGCTGGCCGATTCCAGGACGTTCAGGATGGGCTTGCCCTTTTCGCCGACCATGATCAGGCCGATGCCGAACAGGATCGCCACGAACAGGACCTGCAGGATGTTGCCTTCCACGAAGGCCGACACCAGCGTGGTGGGGATGATATCCATCACGAAGCCGGTCAGCGACGTTTCATGGGCTTTCTCGGCATAGCCGCTGACGGTCGATGCATCCAGGCTGGCGGGATCGATGTTCATGCCCGCGCCGGGCTGGATGACGTTCGCGACGATCAGGCCCACGATCAGCGCCAGGGTCGAGAAGGTCAGGAAATAGGCGAAGGCCTTGCCCACCACGGAACCGACGCCCCGCAGCGATCCCATGCCGGCCAGGCCGGTCACGATCGTCAGGAAGATCACCGGCGCGATGATCATCTTGACCAGCTTGATGAAGCCGTCGCCCAGCGGCTTCAGCGCCTCGCCTGCCTGGGGATAGAAATGGCCCAGCAGGGCGCCCGCCGCGATGGCGATGATCACCTGGAAATACAGGTGGCGATAGAACGGGCGCTTCTCAGGGGCGACGGGATGGGCGGATGTGTCCAGCTGCACGGAAGGTCTCCTCCAACCTTGTGGTGTATGTCACTGCGATGACGGTCATCCTACGCCCACGGCAGCGCAGCCCGAAAAACTTGCAGCATGGCTGCAATGCGCTGAAATCATGGCTGTTTTCGCCCGCAGAGCTTGTAAATGTGTGTGGTTTTCCGCACAGACCAAAGCTGCTAGTGTGAAAGTCGAAACACTTGGCGAGAATGTGTCGCGTGCAGCAGATCAACGACATCGCGCCACCAGCCCGCGATTCGCAGGCGGTGCCGCGCGTGGCGGGCTGGCTTCTGGCAGTCGCGGCCCTGGCCCTGCTGGTCGTGGTTCCCCTGGCCACCTATTGGGGGGTCCGCGCCGGTGCTCTTGAAGGGCTGCGAAACGAAGGGCTGGCCGCTGCGCAGTCGCGGGCGCTGACGCTGGAAAGCATGCTGGACCGGCAGCGCGCGGTGGTTGCGATCCTGGCCGATGACGACCGCGTCAAGGTCGCTCTGCGTGCCGGAACCCAGCAGTCGCGGGACGAGGTTTCGGCCAAGCTGGAACGGCTGCGGTCCGAGACGCAAAGCGCGGTCATCTACCTGATGCGCGGGGACGGCTACACCATCGCGGCATCCAACTGGGACCAGCCCGACAGCTTCGTCGGGCACGACTACAGCTTCCGCGAATATTTCCGCGGCGCGCTTGTCCAGCCCACCGCGATGGAATTCGCCTTGGGCACGGTCAGCGGCAAGCCGGGGCTTTATCTGTCCCATGACGTGCGGGACGGCGATGACCTGCTGGGCGTGGTGGTCGTCAAGGTCGAGTTCGAGGCGCTTGAGGCCGCCTGGTCGCGAAGCCCCCACGCCACGCATGTGACCGAGGCTGACGGCCGCGTCATCATCACGACCCAGGGGCAGAACCGCTTCAAGCCTCGGCCCCCGGTTGCCGAGGGAAGCCTGCCCATTGTCCTGCCGGTGCGCGGCACGTCCTGGCATGTCACGATGCAGGTGCCCATGCGCGACGCAAGCCAGACGGCGGCCTATGCCGCGGGCGCGGCGGGCCTGGCGATGGCCCTGCTCATCGCCCTGGCGGAACAGGCCCGCAGGTCGCGCGGCCGGGCCGTCCGCAAGGCCGCCGCCGATCGCGCCTATCGTGCCGAACTGGAACAAGCCGTAGCCGAACGCACCCGCGACCTGTCCGAGGAGATCCGCGAACGCCAGGCGGCCCAATTGCGGCTTTCGCAGATGCAGGCCGATCTGGTGCAGGCCAACAAGCTGGCGACGATGGGCCAGATCACCGCCGGCGTCGCACACGAGATCAACCAGCCCCTGGCCACGATCCGCCTGCTGGCCGAAAACGGGCAGGCGATGGATCCCGGCGGTCCGGCGGGGGACAACCTGGCCCGGATCACCCGGATGACCGACCGGATCGGCCAGATCACCGACCAGTTGCGCGGCTTTGCCCGCAAGGCCACGGGACAGGTCGGGGCGGTCGCCCTGCGCGATGTGATCGAGACATCGCTGATGCTGACGGCCAGCCGCCGCAAGGCCAGCGACATTCCTGTGCGCCTGCCCGATATCCCCCCGGGGCTGGCCGTGGTAGGCGAACAGGTCCGGGTCGAGCAGATCCTGGTGAACCTGCTGACCAATGCCTTTGAAGCGCAGGAAGACGTGGCGGATCCCTGGATCCGCATCGGCCTTGAACACCGAGGGGACCGGGTGGTGCTGACCGTCACCGACAACGGCCCGGGCCTTCAGCCGGGCCAGATGGCGCAGTTGTTCGCGCCCTTCGCGACGGGCAAGGCGCAGGGCCTGGGATTGGGGCTTGTGATCTCTCGCGATATCGCCCGCGATTTCGGAGGAGAGCTTTCGGCGGACGATCCCGTCTCGGGCCAGGGTGCGACCTTCCGCCTGACGCTGAGGAAGGCCGCATGACCCGGCTGGTTCGCCTTGTCGACGATGACGACGACCTGCGCGCAGCACAGGTGCAGACCTTGCAGTTGGCGGGCTGGCAGGTCGAGGACTATGCCCAGGCGGCACTGGCGCTGAGGGGTATTAAGCGAGACTATCCAGGCGTGGTGCTGTCCGACGTCCGGATGCCGGGGATGGACGGCTTCCAGTTCTTCGAGCATTTGCACAAGATTGACCCCGATCTGCCGGTCATCCTTCTGACCGGCCATGGCGACGTGCGGATGGCGGTTGCCGCGCTGAAGGCGGGGGCCTATGATTTCCTGACAAAGCCAGTGGGCCGCGATGTGCTGCTGGCCGCGTTGAACCGCGCCTCTTCGGCCCGCCAGCTGGTCCTGGAGAACCGCGACCTGCGGCAGGCCCGCCATGACGCGGCCGATGATTTTCCCGAACTGGCAGGCGGCAGCGAGGTGATGATCCATCTGCGGGCGGCCCTGGACAGGGTGGCCGAAGCTGGGGGCAGCGCGCTGCTGACCGGGCCGGACGGGGCGGGCAAGCTGGTCGTGGCGCGCGCGATCCACCGCCGCGGCCCGCGCCGTGCCCGCAGCTTCGTGCATCTGGCCTGCGACGCAATGGATGACGCGCGGTTCGAGGCGGACCTTCTGGGCGGCGAAACACCCGGCCCGCGCGGCACCCGCCAGACCGGCCAGTTGGAACGGGCGCAGCGGGGCGTGCTGTTTCTTGACCGCGTGGACGCGCTGTCGCCGGGGATGCAGGCGCGGTTGGCGGCGATTCTGGAAGCGGGCGAGTTCTGGCCCGCGGGCGCCGCGGCGCCACGCGCGATGGACGTGCAGTTGCTGGCCTCGACGGCTACGGATCCGCTGCGGCTGGCGGGGGATGGGCAATTCGACGCCCGGCTGTTCTATCGCCTGTCCGGCACGATCCTGGCCGTCCCCTCGCTGGCGGAACGGCGCGAGGATATTCCTGCGCTTTACCGGCATTTCCTGTTGGCGGCCTGCGCCCGGCTGGATCGGCCCGCGCCGCCGATGACGGGGGCGGTCAGGGCGCGGCTGGCGGGGCATGGCTGGCCCGGAAACCTGCCGGAACTGCGCGGCCTGGCCGAAAGCCAGGCGGTGGGTGTCACGCCATTCGACGCCACCGGAACCGCGGATCGGCCCGGCCTCTCCGATCTGGTCGCCACCTATGAAGCCGAACTGATCCGCGACGCCTTGCGGATCGAGGGGGGCAATGCCACCGCCGCGATGGGCCGCCTGCAACTGCCGCGCAAGACCTTCTATGACAAGCTTGCACGGCATGGCATCAGGCCCACCGACTTTCGCCGCTGATCAGCGCGTCCGCCCCTCGATCACCGTTTTCACGACCAGCACCATCAGCGCGATCAGCGTCAGGGTCGTCGCGGCGGCAAAGGCGCCGACGGTATTGAGGTCGTTGAACAGAAGCTCGATCTGCAGGGGCAGGGTGTTGGTCTGCCCCCGGATCGCGCCCGACACCACCGAGACCGCGCCGAATTCGCCCACCGCGCGCGCCGTCGCCAGCACCGCGCCGTATAGCAGGGCCCAGCGGATGTTGGGCAGCGTCACCAGCCGGAAGATCTGCCAGCCCGAGGCGCCAAGCGTCAACGCAGCCTGTTCCTGTTCCGACCCCTGCGCCTGCATCAGGGGCAGGACTTCGCGCGCGACAAAGGGGCTTGTCACGAACAGCGTCACCATCACGATGCCCGGCAGCGCGAACAGGATCTTGATGTCGCCGGCTGCCAGCACCGGCCCCAGCAGCCCCTGGCGCCCGTAGAGCAGCAGGTAGCAGACGCCCGCGATGATCGGAGAGATCGAGAAGGGCAATTCGATGATCGTCAGCAGCAGCTTGCGGCCGGGAAAGGTAAAGCGGGCAATCAGCCAGGCGGCGGCGATGCCGATAGCCAGGTTGACCGGCAGCGTGATGACGGCCACGACCGAGGTCAGCCAGATCGCGTGCAGCGTGTCGGGGGCCAGGATGTTCTGGGCGAAGACGCCAAGCCCCTCGGACAGGGCGCGCCAGAAGATATAGATCAGCGGCACCACGACGATGAACATGGTCAGTGCGACGGCCAGCCCCACCAGCAGCCACTGGGCGCGGCGGTCGGGACGGGGCGCAAGCGCTGCGGGGGCGGTCGCGGGCGTCATGCGGGAACCCTCCGCCGGGTCAGGCGCGATTGCAGCCAGTTGGACAGGACCAGCAGCACCAGGGCTATGGCCACCAGCGTCAGGGCAATCGCGGCGGCACCGTTGTAGTCGTATTCCTCAAGCCGGATCACGGCCAGAAGCGAGGCGATCTCGGTCTTCATGGGCAGGTTGCCGGCGATGAAGATCACTGCGCCGAACTCGCCCAGGGACCGGGCAAAGCCGATGGTCGTGCCGATCAGGAAGGCGGGCAGGATCGCCGGAACGATTACCTTGGCAAAGATCTGGAAGGGCGAGGCGCCCAGCGTCCTTGCGGCTTCCTCCAGGCCAGGATCCAGATCCTCGAGGATCGGCTGCACGGTGCGGACGACAAAGGGGATCGAGGTGAAGGACATGGCGATCGCCACCCCCCAGATCGTGTAGACGACCGAGACACCGGCAGGGGCCAGCAATTGCCCGTACCAGCCGTTCTGGGAAAACAGGGCGGTCAACGCAAGCCCCGCGACGGCGGTCGGCAGGGCAAAGGGAATGTCCATCATCGCGTCCAGCAGCCTGCGGCCGGGAAAGCGGTAACGAACCAGTACCCACGCCATCAACAAGCCGTAGAGGGCATTGAACGCGGTTGCCAGGGCGGCGGCGGTGACGGTCAGCCGCAGCGCGGCAAGGGTGCGGGGGGCGATCACGATGTCCCAGAACCGAACGGGGCCGATCTCGGCCCCCTTCAGGAACAGGGCGATGACGGGCAGCAGGACGATGATGCCGACATAGGTCAGCGTCACGCCCATGGTCAGGCCAAAGCCGGGCAGGACCCGCCTTTGCCGCCCGGCGGGTGCGTCGATGACCGCCGCAACGCTCATTGGTTCACGAACACGGAATCGAGAATCCCGCCTTCCGCGAAATGTTCTTCCTGCACCTTGTCCCAGCCTCCGAAGACATCCTCGACCGTGACCAGCTTCACTTCGGGGAAGTTCGCGGCATATTCGGCGCTGATCGCCTCGTCATGCACGCGGTTGAAATTCTGGGCCAGGATGCGCTGCGCGTCAGGCGAATAAAGGAAGTCCAGATAAGCCTTCGAAACTTCGGCGCTGCCCTTGTCCTCGGCATTCTCGGTCACGACGGCGATCGGGAACTCGGCCAGCAGCGACAGCGAGGGCGTGACGCGTTCCAGCTTGGCATCCGCATATTGCTGGGCGATGCCGCCGGTTTCCGCCTCGAAGGTGATCAGCACGTCACCCAGGCCGCGTTCGGCGAATGTCGCGGTGGCCGCGCGCCCGCCCTGGTCGAAGACCGGGACATTGGCGAAGATCTTCTTCACGAACTCCTGCGCGGCAGCCTGGTCGCCGTTGTTCTTGTCAAGCGCATAGGCATAGGCCGCCAGATAGGTATATCGCGCGTTGCCGCTGGTCTTGGGGTTCGGGAAGATAACCTGCACGCCCTCCTGCGCCAGGTCGTCCCAGTCGTCGATCCCCTTGGGGTTGCCTTCGCGCACCAGGAAGGCGGGCAGCGAGTAATAGGGCGAGGCCTGGTTCGGAAAGGCGTCGCGCCAGTTTTCATCCACCAGCCCGCCTTCGGCCAGCACGTCGATGTCGGTGACCTGGTTGAAGGTGACCACATCGGCGGGCAGCCCTTCCAGAATGGCGCGGGCCTGCTTGGACGATCCGCCATGCGACTGGTCGATGCTGACGGTGCGGCCGGTCTGTTCCTGCCATTTCTGGGCAAAGACGGGGTTCAGTTCGGCGAAAAGCTCACGTGCGATGTCATAGGACACGTTCAGGATCGCATCCTGCGCGGCTGCGGGCGATGCGAGGCCCAGCACAAGGGCAAGGGCGGTGGTCAGGCGGGTCTTCACGGGCGGGCCTCCTTGAGGGTCATCGGGGTCTGGATCGGGACGGCGGCGGTTTGCGGGCCGCCGGGGAAAATCTGTCCCGCGGCAGGGCGCAGGGCGACGGGCTGGCCTTTCCGCAAATCGCGGCCCTCGCGGCGCGGCACTTCGGCCTCGATCCGGCAGCCGGCATCGTCCTGCGCCACGACACGCAGCAGCGCCCCGGTCGAGGCGATCTCGGTCACGCGGAAGGGTGCTTGCGGATCGGGCACCGGCAGGATGTCGGCGGGGCGCAGGAAAAGCGTGGCCGGTCCATCGGCCATGGCGCGGCGGGGCAGGGCGGATAAGTCTATGCCCGCCGCCTGCGCGCGACCCGCCCGCATCGTCACCGGAACCTCGACCGTCAGGCCCAGGAAGCGGGCGACGAAGGACGTGGCGGGATGGTCATAGATCTCGTCGGGGTGGCCGGTCTGTTCGATCACGCCGCCGTTCATCACCACCACGCGGTCGGCCAGTTCGAAGGCCTCTTCCTGGTCATGTGTGACGAAGATCGAGGTCGTGCCGGCGCTGTCGTGGACGCCGCGCAGCCAGCGGCGCAGGTCGCGGCGGACTTGGGCGTCAAGCGCCCCGAAAGGCTCGTCCAGCAGCAGGACGCGCGGGTTGATCGCCATCGCGCGGCCCAGGGCAACCCGCTGGCGCTGCCCGCCCGACAATTCGGCGGGGTAACGGTCGGCAAGGCCTTCGATCTGCAGGAAGGACAGCAGCCCGTCCACGGTCGACGCGATCTGCGCCTTGGCGGGGCGGTCGCTGCGCGGCAGGACGGACAGGCCGAAGGCGATGTTGTCGCGGACGGTCATGTGCGGGAACAGGGCATAATGCTGGAACACGAAGCCGATGCGGCGTTCGGCCGCCGATTTCGCCAGCCAGTCGGCGCCGTCGAAGGACAGCCCGCCGGCATCCGGCCAGTCCAGGCCCGCGATGATACGCAGAAGGGTTGTCTTGCCCGAGCCCGACGGCCCCAGCAGCGCGATCAGTTCGCCCTGATCGACCGTCAGGTCGATGCCGCGAAGGACCTGGGTCGCGCCGAAGCGTCGGGCAAGATGCGAGATGACAAGCGACATAGGCAGCCTTCCTGTTTGCCGCAAACAGTTAGCAACGCCCTGTGCCCTTGCCAAGGAAGCCCCGCCCGCAGGCCGCGTCCCTGCCGCAGGAGATTGTTCCACCAACGTCCGCAAAGGCAGCACCCGTGGTCTCGGCCCTGCTGCAAATGCCCCACGTCCTTTGCCAGCTCCGCCGACAGGCGCGATTTTTTCCTTTTTCCCCGTCGGTTCCGGCGATAGCGTGCGTCCAGACCGAAGTCGGGTATGTCGTGATCCGCCAGAACCTTGCCATCCTGTCCGGCCGCGCCATCGCGGTGTTCGCCCGGCTTGTCACGGCGGTGCAGGCCGTCTGGCGCGGCGCCGATCCGGGGGACATGCGCCAGCGCATCTATTTTGCCAATCACGCCAGCCACGGAGACTTCATCCTTGTCTGGACCGTGCTGGCCGATCCGCTGCGGCGTCGGACCCGCCCCGTGGCAGGCGCTGACTACTGGGGTTCGGGCTTGCGCCGCTTCATCGGGCGCGATGTCTTCAATGCCGTGCTGATCGACCGGACGCGGACGGACGCGGCCAGCGACCCCGTAGGCCAGATGGCGCAGGCGCTGCGGCAGGGTTCCTCGCTGATCCTGTTCCCGGAAGGAACCCGCAACCTGACCGACGCGGACCTGCTGCCCTTCCGCAGCGGGCTTTACCATCTGGCCCGCGCCTGTCCCAAGGTGGACCTGGTGCCGGTCTGGATCGACAACCTGAACCGCGTGCTGCCCAAGGGCGCCTTCATCCCCGTGCCGCTGATGTGCAAGGTGAACTTCGGCGCCCCGATGCGGCTTGATCCGGCCGAGGGCAAGGACGCCTTCCTGACCCGTGCCCGCGACGCGCTGCTGGCGCTGCGTCCCAACCGCGAGGCTGCCGCATGAGCGTGCAATCCGATCTTCTGGTGGTGCTGGCCGGCGTCGGCGGCGTGCTGGTCGTCGCCTCGGCCATCGGCTGGGTGCTGGGCCGCAAGCTGTCGCCGGATGGCCGGAACGAGGCGATCGAGAACCTGAACGACCGGATCCGCGTCTGGTGGGTGATGGTGTTGGCGCTTGGCCTGGCCTTCCTGGGCGGCAAGACCGGCGTTCTGCTGCTGTTTGCCATCTGCTCGTTTGCCGCGCTGCGCGAATTCATGACGCTGACGAACGCCACCCGGGCGGATCACTGGACGCTTGTAGGGGCGTTCTTCGTCGTGCTGCCTGTCCAGTATGCGCTGATCTGGCACCAGCAATACGGCATCTTCGCGGTCTTCATCCCGGTCTATGTCTTCCTGCTGCTGCCCATCGTCTCGGCCCTGCGGGGCGAGGTGCGCAACTTCCTGGTCCGCATCGCCGAGATGCAATGGGCGCTGATGATCTGCGTCTATTGTGCGTCCCACGTGCCCGCGCTGCTGAACCTGCGCATTCCGGGATACGAGGGGCGCAACGTCCTGCTGATCGCGTTCCTGGTCATCGTGGTGCAGATCAGCGACGTGCTGCAATATGTCTGGGGCAAGCTGATCGGCCGGCACAAGATTGCCCCTGTGCTGTCGCCGTCGAAGACGGTCGAAGGGTTTGTCGGCGGGGCGCTGTCGGCCACGCTGATTGCGGCGGGGCTGTGGTGGATGACCCCCTTCTCGCCCGGGCACGCGGCCCTGATGGGGGCGATCATCACGGTCATGGGCTTTCTGGGCGGGCTGGTGATGTCCGCGATCAAGCGCGACCGGGGCGTCAAGGACTGGGGCCACGCCATCGCGGGGCATGGCGGCTTCATCGACCGGCTGGATTCGGTCGTCTTCTCGGCGCCGATCTTCTTTCACCTCACGCGCTATTTCTGGGCCACGGGATGATCGACACGTCGAAACGCAGGCCGCTTGCCAGCAGGCAGACCCGATGGGCCAATCGCGCCGCGCGTCTGCTGGCCGATGCGGGGGTGACGCCCAACCAGATCTCGGCCGCGGGAATGGTCGCGGCGATGGTTGCGGGGATGTGCTTCGTTTTGGTCCCGCAAGCAGGTCCGTTGGGCAGGGCGGCCTTGCTGCTGTTGGCCGCGCTGTTCTGCCAGTTGCGGCTGGTCTGCAACCTGTTGGACGGCATGGTCGCGGTCGAGGGCGGCAAGGGCGCGCCCGACGGTCCTTTCTGGAACGAGTTTCCGGACCGGGTGTCGGACATCCTGATCCTGGCCGGTGCCGGAATCGCAGCAGGGCTTCCTGCGCTTGGCTGGGCCGCGGCGGCCTTGGCGGTGCTGACGGCCTATGTGCGCGAACTGGGCGTGACCTGCGGCGCGCCGGCCGATTTCAGCGGACCGATGGCCAAGCAGCACCGGATGGCGGTCATCACCGGCGCGGCTGTCCTGTCGACGGCGGAACCGCTGTGGGACGGTGGGGGCGGGGTGCTGCGGCTGGCGCTGTGGACCGTGGCGGTGTTGGCGGGGCTGACGGCGGTGCGGCGGTCGGCCCGGCTGATCGGTTTTCTGAAACGGCGCTAGGTGTCAGCGCCGCCAGAGCCAGCTTTGGCCGGCAAGGCTGCCCTGGACCTTTGCCAACAGGCGCAGCGCCGGCGGGCGGGGACTAATCCCGTCCCGCAGCCTGTCCACCGCAACTTCGGCCGGGCAGGGAAGGCGGCTGACCGGGTCGCGATAGCGCGGATAGGCGATCAGGCAGGCGTGGACCAGGGCCGCCAGTTCGGGCCGCGCGGTGCGGCGGGCAGGTATCGGCCCCAGGTCGCGGGTCAGGCCCCAGCCGGCATAGAAGGGCGCCCCCAGCGTGGTTACGGGGACGCCGCGCAACATCGCCTCGAACCCCAGGGTCGAGGTGATCGTCCAGACCTCGTCGACATGGCCAAGCAGGGTTGCCGGGTCGGTGGCGGTCACCACCTCATCCGCGAACCTGCCCGCGCAGATTGCGCCGGGGCGCAGGCCAGCCTCGACATCGGGATGGGGCTTGAAGATCACGTGGGCGTCCGGATTTTCCGCCCGGACCCGCCGCAGCAGATCCAGGTTCGTCCTTTCCCGCCCCGCGCCCAGCCTGATCGAGGCGTCATCCTCGACCTGCCCCGGCACGAGGATCCGCCTGCGGCCTGTCGGGGTCGGGCGGTAGCTGCCGGCGGCAAGGTTGTATTTGGACAAACCGGCGGACCGGATCGCTGCCATCAGCCTTTCGGCGCGGTCCACGCCTCCGGGCGGCGGGCCTTCGGCAATCAGCCGTTCAAGCCGGCTTTCGTGCAAGGGGTCGTAGTAGATGCCCAGGTCGTCTGCCACCAGGGAAAGGGGCGGCGTCAGAGCGGCACCCAAACCCCGCGACCGCAAGAATCCGTCCTCGACCCGCGCCGCACCTGGAACCTCGTCCGCCTTGCCGGCCCAGGCCAGCGTCACGGTGGTTGCAGGCTTGTCTGTGAAGCGCACTCCGGCGCCGTCGCCGAAGGCCCACGCGATGGCAGGCCGCTTCCACAGCCGCATCCCATAGGCCAGATGGCCGTCGCGGTCCTGGCGGAAGGCCTTCACCTCTGCCTCCAACTGGTTCAGGGCGCCGTCGAAATCCGTTAGCCGGTCGCGGCAGGGATCGTACCAGACAGTCGCCAGAAGATGGCTGGCGGCAAACAGCGCCTCGATCGGGGCGGGGCCGCGGCGGCCGTTGGGCAGGGGCATCTCGTCATCCGACAGGCCCCAGCCGGCATAGAAGGGCTGGCCGAACAGCCGGGGGCGGTGGCCCGCCAGCATCGCCTCGTATCCCAGCTGTGAACTGACGGCATAGACGGCATGGGCGTTGTCCAGCAGTCGCCAGGGCGAAATTTCGGCGTCGCAAATGACATCGCCGGGCCGCAGGTCCTCTGCGTTCAGATGGCCCGGACGCAGGCCCAAACTGGTTTCCGGGTGGCTGCGCAGCAGGATCGGTCGGCCCGGATGTTCACGGCGCGCGGCATCGAGCATGGTCAGGAACCGCTTGCGTCCGGCCCCCATCAGCGACGCGTCGCCCCTCGTCTGGTCGACCAACAGCACATAGCCCGCATCGGGCGTGGGCAGGTCGGGGCGGTGGGCGTTGTATTTCGACAGGTCGGCGGCGCGAAGGCGGGCGATGCCCTGGCGTGCCTGGCCGTCCTTTCCGGCGGTCGCGCCGCTTGTGACAAGGCTTTCGATCAGCGACGGGTGGGCCGGATCGAAATGCAGCCCCAGCGGATCGATCAGAAGCCCGACGGGGCCACGTCGGGCGACACGACCCTTGGCCCGGCCGGGAAGAACCGAGCGAAGGAAGGCATCCTCGACCGTGACCAGGCCCGCGCCGCGCCGCGCCGCCACGGAACGGCCGCGCCAGGCGGTCGGGCTGCCGCCCCAGACAGCAACCTGGTCGCCCGGACCGGGAAGCCCCAGCCGCAAATCCCATCCCGCCAGTTCCAGGATCCGCCGCAGGCGCGGATTGCGCCAGAAGCCCGCGTTGAACGCGAAAAGCCGCCGGGTTTGCGCCCCGGCGGCCTTCAGGTCGTCCCCCATCAGCCGGTCACTGCGACAGGTTCTGGAGCGAGTTCGCAGAGTTGATCGGCCCGATCAGCGCGGCCAGCCGCTTCTGCCACTGAACATAGGGCGCCTCGGTCACATAGACTGTATCCTCGTCCCGGATCAGGAAGTCGCGGGCCAGGAACAGCCCGTTGGGCCGGGTCAGATCCAGAACATAGGCGATGCGCTGCGATCCCTGGACCGTCTTGCCCAGCACGCGCGAGGCGACCTGTTCGGGTTCGTCGCGCAGGATGAACACGCCCGTCGGATCGGCCAAGTTCGAATTGAGACCGCCGACCATCGCCACGGCCTCGACTGCGTTGATCATCTCGTTACCCAGGGGCACGCGGGTCTGTCCGCCAAGGGCGCCAAGGGCGGTGAAGCTGCGCTGATCCTCCTCGACCAGGATCACGTCGCCGGGGCGCAGGGCGATGTCGTTGCTGGCGTTTGAATAAAGATCGGTCAGCCAGACCTTGCCATTGCTGTTGCCGCGCTTGACCGTGACCACGGCAATCTCGGGCTCGATCGAGACGCCGCCCGCGCGGGCCAGCATCGCCCCCAGCGTCCGGGTCGGGCGTTCGATCGGATAGACGCCCTGCGCCGTGACCTTGCCCATGACCGACACCGTGGCCCCGTCGCCCGCGACGCGGGCCACCGTGACCTGCGGATCCGGTGTCTGGGTCGCCAGGCGTTCCGTGATGATCTGGCGCAGCTGGTCAGGGGTATTGCCCGCGGCCTGGACCCGGCCCGCGTAGGGCACGAAGATATAGCCGCCGCTGTCCACCTGGATTTCCTGAAGCGCGGTCGAGCTGGCCCCCAGCGAAGACAGCAGGCCGTCATCGACGTTTTCCCAGATCGACAGGCCCAGCACGTCGCCTGCGCGGATCTCGTCAGCGCCGACCTGGCCTGCCCGCAGGAAGCTGTTCGAGAAGCCATAGGACGGCGTGAAGTTCGTCTCGCGCGCGACGTGGTCGTTCACATAGATCACATGGGTGTTGCCGCCCTTTTCGACGGCGCCCGAATAGATCTCGTTCTTGCTGGGGCCGGATCGCGGCAGGCTGCAGGCCGCCAGCAGCGTCATCGCGGCAATCAGGGTCAGGCGCATCGCCAGGGCCGCCACCGGACGGGTGGGGGAAAGCTTCACTGTCACCTCTCGAAACTCCTGTTCCTTGGCCCGGACTTGCCGTCCGGTTGTGCGCGCAATCTAGACCGAGGCGCTGCGGGATGCCACACCTTCCTGACCGTCAGTCCAGAACTTCGCCGATCTGCTGGCGACGCTGGAAGCGTCCACCCGCAAGCGCCTGATAGGGATCCTCGGGCGCCAGGATCAGGTCGGCCACCACGCGCAGCGCATGGGCCCGCGATCGCCGGGAATAGAACCCGCCGGGAACCTGGCTTGTCTGAAGCAGGTAGTCGCGAAAGACGCGATAGGACGCGGCGTCGGGCAGGCAGGGGTTGGCCATGAAATCAGCCAGCGTCTGGTCCGACACCAGCCCCGGCTTGCAATAAACGGCACGGCCCAGGGCCTTGACCGGCAGCCCGCGCCACAGCGCCTGTTGTCCAGCGGTCGAGTTCACGGTGACGACCGCCCGGGCATGGGCCAGCATCTCGGCCAGCTTGCCGCCGCGGAAGTAATGCACCCGGTCCGTCACGCCGTGCCGGGTTGCGGCTTCGCGGATGCAGCGGCGGTTCCTTGCACGCCCATCCTCCAGCGGATGCGCCTTGAAGACGAGGTGGTGATGCTGCGGCGCCGAACGGGCAAAGGCCTCGACGACCTGATCGACAAACTCGCGGTTCGACCGGAACGGCGAATGCCCCAGCATGTTCGAATCGTGTTCCAGTTGCATGGGCACAAGCACGTAGGGATCGCCGGACAACCGGAAATGGCGCCACTGGACAAGGCGGGTGGCTGAATGAATTGGCATCAGCAGCAGCCGGCGCAGGTTCAGGCGGAATTCGTCAAAGATAGGCAGGGCGCGGTGGCTGGCAAACTGGCGATAGCGGCGGTTCGCGACGAGCACCAGGAAATGATAGAAGGCCCCATAGGCCTTGTGCTGGCGCATGTCGCCCCAATGGGCTGGGGGGCGGCGGACCTCGACCAGGGTCTGGTGCAGTGTCGCCTGCATTTCGGCAAGGGAAATGTCCAGAAGGACGGAATGCCCGTTCGATCCGCCACGTTCGTAGCTGATCCAGTAGGGGCGCAGGTAGCCTTCCTCGAAGACGTGCAGCCGCAGGCCGTGGTCCTGCGAAGCCTGGCGCGCAGCCGCATGGATCGGGCGGACGTCGCCGTAAAGGACGATGTCGGTCACCTGTCTGTCGGCGACGATCCGGGCGAGGTGGGCGGGCCACTCGGCGCTGCTGCCGGTATGGCGCAGCAGGTGCGCCGGATCCGACCAGAAGAACTCGTCCCCCGCGTTGAACGCGCATCGCCAGACTTCCGCACCGGCCCGCCGCAGCAGCTTGCCCAGCCGGTCGAAGAATGGTCCATGCGGCCCCTGCAACAGCAGAAAGACCCGCTTGTCCGGACCAGGCATGTCTGCCAGCGTGGAAGTCTTCCGATCCTGTAGCACCATACCATCCTGCTAACGGCGGGGCGTTTTCCTTTGGGTACTTGCTACAAGAGGGGAACAGACGGCATGACACCGTGCGATGCTTGCGCTGCACCACGCTATCGCCTAGGTCTGGGCCGAAGAAAAGGGGTTTTTGCGTGTTCACAGGCATCATCACCGATATCGGCACCGTCGCAGCGGTCGAGATGCGCGGCGACATGCGCGCCCGGATCGCCTGCGGCTATGACATGGCAACCGTGGACATGGGCGCGTCGATCGCCTGCGACGGCGTCTGCCTGACCGTGGTGGACAAGGCGCCGGGCTGGTTTGCCGTCGATATCTCGGCCGAGACACTGTCAAAGACCAATATCGGCACGGGCGGCTGGCAGGTCGGCCGCAGGCTGAACCTGGAACGGGCCTTGCGCGTGGGGGACGAACTGGGCGGCCATATCGTCAGCGGCCATGTCGATGGCGTGGCCCAGGTGGTCGAGATGCATGACGAAGGCGACAGCCTGCGCCTGACATTCGAGGCCCCGCCGGCGCTTGCGCGCTTCATCGCCCCCAAGGGATCTGTCGCGCTGAACGGCACCTCGCTGACGGTGAACGAGGTGGCGGGCAACCGCTTTGGCGTCAACCTGATCCCGCACACGCGTCATGTCACCACTTGGGGGACCGTCGCCCAGGGCGATCCCGTCAATCTGGAAGTCGATACGATGGCCCGCTATGTCGCGCGCCTGGCCGAGGCGATGGGCGCGCCCATGACTGCCGGGGCTTGACGCGGGCCGGCTTTCGCGACATTGCAGCCGGTCTCTTTGCAAGGGCTGATCCATGAACCCCAACGACGACAAGCCGAACGACAAGCGCGCCGATCGCCGCGCGCTCAGCAGCGGGGCGCGCCTTTATGCGGTTCAGGCCCTGTATCAGATGGAGGCCGCGGGCCAGTCGGCCGAGCGGGTCACGCGCGAGTTCGAGCTGTTTCGCCTGGGTGCCGATGACGAGGACGGCCAGTCGCTTCCTGCGGACGAGACGCTGTTCAACCGCGTCGTTGACGGGGCGGTGACCTGGCAGTCGCGGATCGACCAGGCCACGGATCGCGGATTGGTCGCGAAATGGCCCATCGACAGGATCGACCCGGTGCTGCGGGCGCTGTTCCGCGCCGCTGGCGCCGAACTGGTGACCCCGCAAACGCCGCCGAAGGTCGTCATCACCGAATATGTCCGCTTGGCTGAGGCCTTCTTCCCCGATGGGCGCGAACCGAAATTCGTGAACGCCGTCCTCGATCATGTGGCGCGGGAGCTTCGTCCCGAGGCGTTCTGACGGCACGGGACCCGGCGGTAGACATGGGATCGCGGCGCTGTTGCGCCTTCTACTGCCGCAAGGCGATCAATTCGTGGCGGCGGCATCATGTTGGTGTCGCGAGCTTGGCGTGTTTCCTGGTCAGCGCCACCGCATCTGTTGGCCTTTCCGACAGATGTCTTGCACCTGCAACCAGTCTATGATCGCCGTGACGACTGCATAGGAACGCGAAGAAACGCGAGGTTCCGACGCGTCCGCTGAAGTCCGAACGCGCCACCATGGCACATCGCCCAAGACCACAAATGCTGACGCAGGCTAAGATTGCTTTGGCAAGCGTGTCGAATGTGCAACATCTTCGGCTTGAAAGGCACAGCGCTGACCTGCCTATCAGTTGGGCAATCACGGACATGTTTCAGGGCTCGGATTACTGTCCAGGGCAGAAAGATTAACATTTTTTAACGAATAGCATAATTACGCCAATCGCTTCCCTCCGGGCGAATTTGGTTCCACAGGAACAGATCAAGACCCTATTTCAGCAGGTTTTCGCTCAATGCGCCCTGTTCATTGTTGGCTCACATTTTCGCGCATTCCTCACGTTTTTCGCGGCCCTATGAACCCGGGCGATGCGGGATTACTTCATCTTTCGCAGAGATGCTCTGGCGTCCTTTCAAGCGTCCAGAACAACGAAACTCAGCTCGTGAGGATGAGATGAAGAAAATTACGCTGCTGACCGGCTCCGCTGCTCTGATGGCCGCCCTTTCGGCACCGGCATTCGCCCAGACCGAGATCGCCGCTGGCGCCGATGCTACCGGGATTTCGGGCATCAACGACCGGATCATCGATGTCGAGGACGCTGTCCAGGACGACTTCGATCGTGACAACGACGCCGCGCGCTTTGGCAACCCGGACCGCCGCGAAGGCCTGTTCGGTTCGGTTGCGCTGACCTATGCCGGCAGCACCGGCAATGAGGAAAGCCAGGACTTCTCGCTGGCGGGCCGCGTGTCCAACAACGCAGGTCCCTGGCAGCAGTCGGTCGGGATGCTGATCGAATTCGGCGAAGACCAGCAGGGCAACAAGGACAAGGAAGAAGTGTCGACCATCTATGATGGCGCCTACTACTTCAACGACCGCTTCTACGCCTTCGTTCTGGGTCGCTTCAGCATCGACGGACTTGCCAACGGCGATCCGGACTATGATGGCCAGCCCGACAGCGAGATTGCCGAAAAGCTGGGCGACTTCGCCCGTGACGGCTTCATCGGCGTGGGCCCGGGCTACCGCGTTATCAACACCGAGCAGACCGCGTGGCGCGTCCAGGCCGGTATCGGTTACCGCTACACCCAGACCGGCGCCCAGAAGTCGGGCTTTGACCTGGTGGATCCGGATGGCGACGGCGTCTTCGTTCGCGAAGAAGTCACGGACTCCTCGGACAGCGGCGTCGGCTACATCGTGTCGTCGCGCCTGTACCACCGCTTCAACGACATGGTGTTCATCACCAACGACACCGACTACCTGTCGTCGGAAGACTCGGACGACGTGATCACCAACCAGTTTGGCGTGAACTTCCAGATGTCGGACCAACTGGCGACCCGCGTCAGCTACACCACCGAATACCAGGAAAACCGTCCGATCCGCACGGACAACACCCTGGGCGTGTCGGTCGTCTACGGCTTCTAAGTCAAGCGACAGATCACCGAACGAAGGGCGGCCCGCAAGGCCGCCCTTATCGCATGGAAAAACCGCCGCTGCGGTGCAGGGCGGTTGAAGGTGGCGGGAACCGCAGCAACCGCGGCAGCACGAGATTTCCCGAAAGCCTGGATTACCAGGTGGGCGCCGGGTAACGAGACCAGGGTCACGCCAGAGCCAGCCCCCTCGGAAAGATTATAGGCCAGTGGAAAAATGGCCGCTCGCGAGAAGAGCAGAAACCCGCCACAGCGCAAGATAGGGGCGGGGCAGGGGCAGTTCAAGCAGGTTGCGGGATGTTGCCTCTTCGTTCTATAAGCGCACCATGACACGACTGGAACCGTCCCTTCCCGCCATGCCGGGCCAGCGCCTTGCCCGCGGCGTCGGGCGACTGTTGCGCAGCATGGACCATGCCGTCCTGACCGAGTTCACGCCCCACCGGGGCCTGCGTGTCGATGTGATCAGCCTGGGTCCGAAGGGCGAGTTCTGGATCGTCGAATGCAAAAGCTGCCGCGCCGATTTCATGCAGGACCGGAAGTGGCAGGGCTATGTCGAATGGTGCGACCGTTACTTCTGGGCAGTCGACTGCGACTTCCCATCCGAGCTTCTGCCCGCCGATACCGGCCTGATCTGCGCCGATGCCTATGGCGGCGAGATCCAGCGGATGGCGCCGGAATCCCGGCTGGCGGGCGCCCGGCGCAGCAAGGTCATGCGCGATTTTGCCCGTGCCTCGGCCCTGCGGCTGCAGGGCTTGACCGATCCTGACGCCTTCAGCGCCGCGGCTTTTTAGGCTTGCCGCCGCCGGTGCCCATCTGACGGGCGGCTTCGACCGCGGCCATCAGTTCCTCGGCAATCTCGGTCGCTTCCTCGGGATCGAAGTCCAGGGGAAGGTCGATCCCCTCGGCCTCGACATAGATCCGGACCATGCCGCGGTCGGTCGGACCGATCTGCAGGTTGGCCGCAATGTCGCTTTGGCTGTTGATGCTCATGCCCGTGATCCTTCTGTGACAGGTTTTCTGTATCTTGCATGGAAATTACCGGCAAGACGGGCTTGCAACCGAAAGGAACCGGCGTTAGAGAACGCATCCGTGCCGCCTTAGCTCAGTTGGTTAGAGCGCTAGATTGTGGATCTAGAGGTCCCCCGTTCAAGCCGGGGAGGCGGTACCATCCTCCTAAGCCACTCTTGTCACATTATTCTTTCGCTTTGCGGAACCAGCCCGTTTGCGCCGGGGTTTAGGCCGTGAAGGTGACAATCACACCGGAGGACATAAAGATGGCTGAACAGAATCCGACCCTGAACGACATGAAGAAAGACGCGACGGCTGCTGGCCAGCAGGCCAAGAACGACCTGCGCGACGGTGCCAAGAAGACCGGCGACGATCTGCGCGACGCGGCTGGCAAGGCGTCCCAGAACACCGGCGGGGATAACCTCAAGGATCGTGGCGCGGACATGGCGCAGAATGCGCGCGACAATGCCCAGGAATATGTCGAGCGTGCGCGCGAGGTTGGTGGCGAATATGCCGGCCGCGCCAAAGCCGAGGCCGAGCGCCTGTATCAGACCGGCCAGCAGAAGGCCACCGAAGTGGCCCATTATGCCGAAGAACGCTATGACGAAGTCTCGCAGATGGTGCGCCGCAACCCCGCCCAGGCCCTGGGTATTGCTGCTGGCATCGGCTTCCTTGTCGGCCTGATCCTGGCCCGTCGCTGAGGACGCTTCCCATGTTCGACTATGCGCAGCGTCTTCAACTGGCTCTCAAGGACACGGCGCGTAGGTCGGCCATGAAGGCGGTTGCCGGGCTTGTCCTGGCCGTCGCCGCTGGCTTTCTGATCGCGGCCCTGTGGTCGTTCCTGGCTCATAACCTTGACTGGGGTCCTGCCTTGGCCTCGCTCGCAATTGCGATCCTGTTCGTGGTGGTCGCGCTGATCCTTTTGGGGATGTCCAAGCGTACCCAGCACGAGATGCCGACCACGACGGACCTGAAGAACGAGGTCGAGGCGAGGGTGACCCTTGCAGCGGATGCCGCATTCGAGAAGGCCCGGGCCGAAGCCGAACGCGTCATGGACATGGCGGGCAACAAGGTTTCGTCGTTGATGGACGAGGCCAGCCACCGCGCCACCAAGCTTGCCGACGATACCGAACGCCGCGTATTCGGTGTAGCACGCAATGCCGCGCAGGCGGTGGGCTTCAGTTCGTCGAACATGGAGGCTGTGCGCTCAAGGGTCGAAGATGCGACCGACACGTTGTCGCGCGCTAACAGCAGCAATGCTGCAAGCATGGCCAAGTTGTTGGGCGCTTTTGCGATCGGGGTGACATTGGCGGCAAAGCTGCGAGAACAGCAGGACGATGACGACGACTACGATTATCGCGATGATATCCTGTAAAAGAAGCGGGCCGCAGATGCGGCCCGTTTCTTGTCCAGCAAGACTGTTAGATCAGGCGTTCGCTTCGCGGATCTTGTCGGCAGCCTCTTTGTCGTAAGCGACCCCTTTCTGGTCGAACAACTGGTCAAGCTCGCCCGACAACGTCATCTCGGTCACGATATCGCAGCCGCCAACAAACTCGCCCTTCACGTAGAGCTGCGGAATGGTCGGCCAGTCCGAAAAATCCTTGATGCCCTGGCGGATGTCATCGTCACTAAGGACGTTCACGTCGCGATAATCGACGCCCATATAGTTCAGCACGCCGGCGACCCGGCTGGAAAATCCACATTGCGGCATTTCCTTGGTGCCTTTCATGAACAGGACCACGGGGGCGGCGGCCACGATTTCCTGGATCTTGTCAGTAACTTCGGTCATGTCTTTCATCCTGTGTCTGATGGTCTGGCCAAGGGGCAGGGGCCTCAGTCAGGCGCTTTCGTGGTCAATGCCAAGGCGTGAAGCGCACCCGACTTGCCGGCCATCTTGTCCTGAAGGGCGGCATAGACGGCACGCTGCTGCTGGACACGGTTCTGGCCCCGGAAACTCTCGTCGATCACTTCGGCCGCATAGTGGTTTCCGTCGCCCGCAAGATCGGTGATCGTGATCCGGGCATAGGGAAATGCCACACGGATAAGGGCTTCAATCTCATGGGCTTCCATGGCCATGGGGCTGTCCTTCTGCCTTTGCCTCTCAGATGTAGGGGAAGCAGGAAGGGCCCGCAAGGCCAACAAGAAACGGCCGCGTGTTCCGCGGCCGTTCACAGTGACTTGAAGCTCATTTCAGTTTGCAGTGGCAGCGCCGACTGTTCCGCCCACAATGGCGCCTGCAGGACCCGCAACAACCGCGCCGCCCAGTCCGCCCGTTGCTGCACGTTCCGTCGCATTGTCGCCGCAAGCTGCCAAGGCAATAAGAAGGCCACCGCAGAAAGTTGCTGTGATCGCTCGCATATGATTGTCCTTTCTGGTTCCCGTTTACGTTACTGATTGGACAAGCAATTGCAGGCCCAAAAGTTCCGTGGAGGTGGGGAAGCAGAGACGCGTCTTATAGTGATAATCTGTATTATGGAACGATAGCAGGTTTGACTGTTCCTCGGGTTGTCATTCCACCTCTGCTTTCACAACATCGCGCCACCATCAGGAGGCTGCAATGCCAGTCTCACCACCTGTGTGCGATGTTGGTGCGTCGCAGGATGATTTTGCGCTGCCGGGTGCCGAAGGCTGCAACTGTCGTCTGGCAGATGTTACTGCGCATTGGCGTCATGGCTTTACCTTTCCTTGTCTTTATGACGAGCCTCAGGCCGATGCGCTGGCACACGGACAGCAGGCCCAGCCGAGACACGGCGCGAATTGCTGCAGATCGCCAGCACTGGACATGGCGCCAAAAACCGGCTTCATCAACGGGTTGTTCATTGAAATGGAAAGCGGGATGAATGTCTGCATGGCGCCCTGGCCGGTTGTCTTTGACCTCGACGGCACCCTGATCGACAGCGCGCCAGACATCCATGCTTGCGTGAATAGCGTTCTGACGCAGCATGACTCGCCTCTGCTGACCCTGGATCAAGTCAGAAGCTTCATTGGCGGTGGCGTTGATGTCTTGTGGCAAAAGATCATGGCGGCACAGCAATTGCCCCAGGATTGCAAGGCCGACTATGTCGCGGCATTCATGATCTGCTATCAGGACGCGACGCAACTGACGCGCCTGTTCCCGAATGTGGTCGATGCACTTGGGGTCCTGGCGGATCGCGGGCATCCGCTGGGGATCTGCACGAACAAGCCCTTGGCCGTGACGCAGGCAATCCTTGCCCATCTGGACATTGCGCATCTCTTTGGCTGCGTGATCGGCGGGGATTCGGTGGCCCAACGCAAGCCGCATCCGGCGCCGCTGCAGGCCACCCTGGCCGGCCTCGGGGCAGATCCTGCGGACCCCCGGGCGATCTATGTTGGCGACAGCGAATTTGATGCCGCCTGTGCTTCGGCCGTCCCCGTGCCGTTCCTGATCTATTCGCGCGGCTATCGCCAGACCCCGATCGAGCAGCTGCCTCACCTCGCCCAGTTCGACGACTTCGCTTGCCTCCCTGGCCTGGTCGAGAGGCACGCCACCGCCTGACACTGTTGCAGGCCCCTGCCCCTCTGCTTGACATTTCAGGCGCGGATGCGCCAATCCATGTCAGTATCATTGAAAGGCCTCCAATGGATCTGCGTCAGCTTACCCCGAACCTCGCGGTTTCGCCGCAGATTGAACTGTCGGACGTGGCCTTGCTTGCCCGGTCGGGCTTCAAGACCCTGGTCAACAACCGCCCGGACGAGGAAGACGGGGCCATCGATCACGAGGTGATGGCCAAGGCCGCCGCCGATGCGGGGATGGAGTATCATTATCTGCCATTCCGACCCGGCCAGATCACGCCGGACCTGATCCAGGGGTTTTCGGCCGCGCTCGAGGGGCCAAGGCCCGCGATCGCCTTCTGCCGGTCTGGCAACCGCTCGACCGTTCTCTGGGCGCTTGGGCAGGCAGGCAAGATGTCCGAGGCCGAGGTGCTGAACACCGCGGCCGAGGCTGGCTATGACCTTTCCGGCGTCGTTCCCCTGATGCGTTCGCTGGCAGGCGCCAGCCGCTAGGGCCTAGGCGGGGACGCCCAAGGCGCGCTTGACGTTGGCGGTCCATCCCAACAGGCGCAGATCGTCTGCCATGATGGCTGGGCGCTTCATCACACTGGGCTTTGCGCCCATCATCGCTGCCGGATCGGCCGCGCGCTCGTCCTCGGACATGCCGCGCCAAGTCAGGCTGGCCCGGTTGACGATCTTGTCGCCGAACTCGCGCACGATCTGTGCGCGTTCCTCATCCGACAGCGGTTGCTGCTGAACATCGCGAAAATCGACGGACCAGCCATGCTGTTCAAGATCGGCCTGCGCCTTCTGGCAGGTCGAGCAATGGGCCAGGCCGTAAAGGGTCAGCTTCTTCATGAAACGCTCCGATCAGACAAAGGGGACCAGCGGGACTCCGCATGCGGACAGGACCAGAAGGGCGGCAAGGGCAATGAATGGCTTCACGATAGGCTCCGGCAGGACGGGTTCGGCATGGTTATTCCCCTGCCGCAGGCGGGCGGCAAGTTAGAAATCGCCCCCCGGGCCATGCTTGTGCAGACTGCGGCGGACCTGCCGCATGGCCCACCAGACGACCAGCACGGCGACCGGCGTCACGCCCGCGATCAGATAGGCCTTGTCGATCTTCAGCGCCGAAGCCAGCGGGTAAAGCGCATAGGACAACAGCCCGACGGCGTAATAGCTGATCGCCACCACAGACAGCCCCTCGACCGTGTGCTGCAGGCGCAGTTGCAGGTCGGCGCGGCGGTCCATCCGTTCCAGCAAAGCCTGGTTCTGCGCGGACCGTTCGACATCCACGCGCGTCCGCAGCAGGTCAGCGGCGCGGCGGGTCCGTTCGACCATGGTGCGCAGCCTTTCCTCGGCCGAGGCGACGGTCCGCATCGCCGGACGATATCGGCGGCGCATGAACTCGTTCAGCATCTGCCGGCCCATGAAGCGGCTTTCGCGCAATGCGGAAACCCGGTCCATCACGATCGCCTCATAGGCCTTGGTGGCGCCGAAGCGGAAGAAATGCTGAACCGCCTGCGCTTCCAGTTCTGCCGATACCTCGAGCAGTTCGTGCAGCACGACTTCGGCAGGCCGGGCATTGTCATGCATCCCCTCGACGATGGCCGACAACCGCGGCTCCAGTTCGTTCAGGCGGCGCGACAGGCTGCGCGACCGGCCCAGGCCCAGCATCGACATCGCGCGATAGGTTTCCAGTTCCACCAGCCGGTGGACGATGCGGCCGATCCGCCCTTCCCCCACGTCGGGACCGACAAACACCGCAAAGCGCATCCAGCCGTCAGGGTCGATGCGGAAATCCCCTGCGATCATTGCGGCTTCCTCCAGCACCCAGACGGCGGTCAGACTGTCGCGCGCGAACCAGGTGCTGATACGGTCAAGCGCCTCGGCGGGATCGTCGGGCAGCCGGTCGATCTGGACCATCACGGCCGCCACCCGCCGCCCGGGTGCCTGGGCCTGCCAGTCGGTCGGGAAGATCGCAGCGGCGCTTGGATCGAAAGGCCGGATCGGCAAGCCCGGCGTCGTCGCCATGTAGGTCACGAACTCGGTGTGGCTTTCCCACTTGAGGTCGTGGCGCCCCAGCTTGCCCTGGTAATGGCTGTCCTCGGGATCGGGCCGTGGCCCGCCGTGGCGCGAGGTCAGCGCGGCCAGATGGTCGAAATCCTTGCGCCGGTCGCGATTGGCCGCGTCGCGAGGTTCCTTGAAGGCCACGAAGGTGCATGTCGCAGGCGCGGACAGGCGGGGCGAGGGCCGGGCATGCAGTTCGTTGACAAGATCGTACCGCAGCGCATGTTCGATGTCCGGCCCCACGCCTTTTCCCTTCAATTCCTGCGCATGAACAGGATGTAAAACACCCCGCCCAGCACTGCCCCGATCAGCCAGCCGAAGCCCGCAAGGGCCTGCAGCGCCGGCAGCCATACCGTCCCGACCGAGAAGACGGCCGCGATTCCCACTGCCATGATCGCGCGCTGGTTCCAACCGCCCTGATAGTAGTAGCGTCCCGTGGGTTGGGCAGTGAACATTTGGTCGATATCCAACTGCCGCTTCTTGATGACGTAATAGTCGGCGATCAGAATCCCGTAGAGCGGCGCAAGGATCGCCCCAAGCGTATCGACAAAGCCCGCGATCCCGATGGCCGAGATCACCGATACCCACAAGGCGCCGATGATGAAGGCCAGGGCAGCCGTGATCAGTCCCCCGGTCCGCGCGCTGATGGTTGAAGGTGACAGGTTCGCGATGTCATAGGCGGCGGGCACGAAGTTCGCGACGAGGTTGATCCCGACCGTGGCCGCAAAGAAGGTGACGGCCGCGATCAGCGTCAGCGCCAGGCTGTCCACGCGCTCGACAATGGCGGTGGGGTCGGTCAGTCGTTCGCCGAATAGCACCACCGCGCCTGCAGTGATGAACAGCGCGATGAACGAAAAGAAGGCCATCGACACCGGCAGGCCCCAGAAGTTGCCGGTCCGCATCTGCCCCTCGGTCTTCACGAAGCGCGAGAAGTCGCCGAAGTTGATCACCACGGCCGCGAAATAGGCGACCATCGTGCCGACGACCGCGATGAAGCCGGATACCGTGCCGTATTCGCTGTCGCCGCCCTGGAAGATGACCCCGATCTCGGACCAGATGCCGTTGCCCGCCTGATACCAGATCATCAGCGCCAGCACGATCATCACCACATAGACGAACGGCCCTGCCCAGTTGAGGAACTTGCCGACCCATTCCATGCCCATCAGGAACAGTCCGATCTGGAAGCCCGCCACGATGATATAGGCGATCCAGTCCACGCCGTTCAGGCCCAGGAAGCCGCCGCCCGTGTCCTCGATCCCGAACAGGGCGTGGATCGCAAGCGCGACGGCGGTCGAGGCGAAGTAGGTCTGGACGCCATACCAGAAGATCGCGACCACGCCCCGGATCAGTGCCGGAAACCGCGCGCCCTTCACCCCCATCGAGGATCGCGCCATCACCGCATAGGGAATGCCATAGCGGACCGATGGGCGACCCGACAGGTTCACCAACCACATCACGATCAGGCCGGACACGACGATCGCCGTGAAGGTCAGCCAGCCGTTGAGGCCGTAGGACAGGAACAGCGAGGCAGCCAGCGTATAGCCGAACAGGCTCTGGATGTCGTTGTTCCAGACGTTGAAGATCTCGAAGGCGCCCCAGTGGCGGCGCTCATGCGGGACCGGGGCGAGGTCCTCGTTGTACAACGATGGATCGCCGCCTGCGATGTGGATATAGTCCGGGTGGTTCATGATGCTGTCCCTGCGATTATGGTTGTTTCTGAACAGCATCACATCCGAAAGTTCACGCTGCGCCAAGCACGACGAGTCAAAGGCAAGCCTTGGAGGCGTGAATTCAATGTTGCGGGAAAATGCATTTACAGATTGCCCGGTTCATGGGCGATCCACGGACGAATCAGAAAGGGGGAACAGCGACCTGTTCCCCCTTGCCTTTCACTCGATCATCGGCAGCAGCTTGTTCAGGCTGTCCTTGGCGTCGCCATAGAACATCCGGGTGTTTTCCTTGAAGAACAGCGGATTTTCGATACCGGAATAGCCGGTGCCCTGCCCCCGCTTGCTCACGAACACCTGCTTGGCCTTCCAGACCTCCAGCACCGGCATCCCGGCGATGGGGCTGTTGGGGTCGTCCTGCGCCGCGGGGTTCACGATGTCGTTCGAGCCGATGACGATCACCACGTCGGTCGAGGGGAAGTCCTCGTTGATCTCGTCCATCTCCAGCACGATGTCATAGGGCACCTTGGCTTCGGCCAGCAGGACGTTCATGTGGCCGGGCAGACGGCCCGCGACGGGGTGGATGGCGAAGCGCACCGTCTTGCCCGCCGCCCGCAGCTTGCGGGTCAGTTCGCTGACGGCGGCCTGGGCCTGCGCAACGGCCATGCCGTAGCCCGGCACGATGATGACGCTGTCGGCGTCGTTCAGCGCAGCGGCCACGCCTTCCGCGTCGATGGCGATCTGCTCGCCCTCGATCTCGGCCGCAGGGCCGGCCTCGCCGCCAAAGCCGCCCAGGATCACGCTGACGAAGTTGCGGTTCATGGCCTTGCACATGATGTAGGACAGGATCGCGCCGCTTGAGCCTACAAGCGCGCCCACCACGATCAGCAGGTCGTTGCCCAGCGTAAAGCCGATGGCGGCGGCGGCCCAGCCCGAATAGCTGTTCAGCATCGACACCACGACGGGCATGTCGGCCCCGCCGATGCCCATGATCAGGTGGTAGCCGATGAAGAACGCCAAAAGCGTGATCAGGATCAGCCAGAAGATCGCAGGCCCGACGCCCGTGAAATAGAGGATGCCCAGCAGCACCGACAGCGCAAGCGCGCCGGCATTCAGCATGTGTCCGCCCGGCAGCTTTTTCGGCTTGCCGTCCACGCGCCCCGCCAGCTTGCCAAAGGCCACAACCGACCCGGTGAAGGTGACGGCGCCGATGAAGATGCCCAGGAACACCTCGATCTTCAGCATGGCGATCTCGGCCGGGGTCTTGTCGGCCAGGACGGCCGCGAAACCCTGGAAGACATGAACCCCGCCCTCGGCCTTGGCGCGCAGCACGCGGGCCAGCTCGATCTGGGCGTTGAAGCCGACAAAGACCGCTGCAAGGCCCACCAGCGAATGCATGGCGGCGACAAGCTGGGGCATCTCGGTCATCTGGACGCGCTTGGCCACGACCCAGCCGACGGCGCCGCCGATCGCGATCATCACCAGCGACAACAGCCAGTTCCCCGCGCCCGGCCCGAACAGCGTCGCCAGCACGGCCAAGGCCATGCCTGCGATGCCGTACCAGATCGCGCGCTTGGCGCTTTCCTGTCCCGACAAGCCGCCCAAGGACAGGATGAACAGGACAGCGGCAATCACATAGGCCGCAGTGGTAAATCCGTATTCCATTCCCGCGATCCCTTACGACTTCTGGAACATGGCGAGCATCCGCCGGGTGACCATGAAGCCACCGAAAATGTTGACCCCCGCCATCAGCACCGCCAGGGCACCCAGCAGGACGACCCACCAGGACCCGGACCCGATCTGCATCAGCGCGCCCAGGATGATGATGGAACTGATCGCGTTGGTGATCGCCATCAACGGCGTGTGCAGCGAATGCGCGACGTTCCAGATCACGCGGAAGCCGATAAAGCAGGCCAGCACGAAGACGATGAAATGCTGCATGAAGCTGAAGGGCGCGAACAGCCCGATCAACAGAAGGACCGCTGCCCCGACGACCAGCAGCGTCACCTGCGACCGGGTCTCGGCCTTGAAGGCCGCGACTTCGGCGGCGCGACGTTCATCGACCGTCAGCTCGCGCTTTTTTTCCTTGGGCTTCTGTGCGGCGATGGCCGCGATCTTCGGCGGCGGCGGCGGCCATGTGATGTCGTGATCGCGCGTCACCGTGGCCCCGCGGATCACGTCATCCTCCATGTTGTGGAAGACGACGCCGTCCTTCTTGGGTGTCAGGTCGGCCACGAAGTGACGGACGTTGTTGCCGTAAAGCTCGGACGCCTGCGCGCCCATGCGAGACGGAAAGTCGGTATAGCCGATGATCGTCACGCCGTTTTCTGTCACATGGCGTTCGTCGGGGATGGTCAGCTCGCAGTTGCCGCCGCGTTCGGCCGCAAGGTCCACGATCACGCTGCCGGGCTTCATCGCCTCAACCATGTCGCGGGTCCACAGTTTCGGCGCATCGCGGCCGGGGATCAGCGCGGTGGTGATGACCACGTCCATCTGCGGCGCAAGTTCTCGGAACTTGGCAAGCTGCTTTTCGCGGAATTCGGGCGATGAGGGCGCGGCATAGCCGCCGGTTGCGGCGCCGTCCTGCGCTTCCTCGAAATCGAGGTAGACGAACTCGGCGCCCATCGACTCGATCTGCTCGGCGACCTCGGGGCGAACGTCGAAAGCACAGACCTGCGCGCCCAAGCTGACGGCCGTGCCGATGGATGCCAGGCCCGCGACCCCTGCCCCGACGACCAATACCTTGGCCGGCGGCACCTTGCCGGCCGCAGTCACCTGGCCGGTGAAGAAGCGGCCGAAGTTGTTTGCAGCCTCGATCACCGCGCGATAGCCCGCGATATTGGCCATGGACGACAGCGCGTCCATCTTCTGCGCCCGGCTGATCCGCGGCACCATGTCCATTGCGATGGCGGTGATGCCCTGTTCCTTGGCCAGGGCCAGCATCTCGGCGTTCTGGGACGGATAGAAGAACGAGATCAGCGTCTGGCCTTCCCGCATCTGACCGATCTCGCCCTCGGACGGCTGGCGCACCTTTGCCACGACATCGACCGACGCGATCAGGTCGGCGGCCGTCGGGACCACGGTGATTCCGACCGCGCGATAGCTGTCATCCGAGAACCCGGCCCGCGCCCCTGCGCCGCTTTCGACGAAGACCTGGTGCCCCAGCTTCATGAGATGCCCGGCAGAAGAGGGCGTGATCGCGACGCGCGCCTCTCCCTCGAAACTTTCCTTCAACGCGCCAATCTTCATGGCTGTGTTGTCCCCCGTTCGCTCGGTTCCCGTTTGGCTGACAGATAGCATCGCGAAAGAAAGTTTCACAAGTGCGTGTGTAGCCTTTGCAGGACGAAGGTCGAAGGAAGGCTTGCGCGACAAAAGAAAACGCCCGGGATCGATCGACCCCGGGCGGCATCTGGTGCTGGAAAGCGGCGATCAGTTCGCCGGAGCCGTCGTCGCAGGCGGAGTGGTCGTCGTAGCCGGCGCCGGGGTCGTGGTCGCGGGCGCAGGGGTCTCGTCAACGGTCACCGCGTCATCCACGGCCGCGCCGGCATCGCTGGCCGCATCAGCCGCGGTTTCCGCAGCGGCGTCGGCCGCGTCGGCGGCTGCACCGGCAGCGTTCTCCAGGGCAGTCCCGGTGGCCTCGGCAGCGTTGTCGGCAGCCGAAGCTGCACTTTCGGCAGCATTCTCGGCGGCGGCAGCGGCATCCTCGGCTGCATCTTCGGTTCCGGCAGCGGCGCTTTCAGCGGCCGTTTCCGCTTCATCCGCTGCGGCCTCGGCATCGGCCGCCGCGCTGCTGGCGGCATCGCCGGCCTCGGGCGCTTCGGTCGTGGTGGTCACGGTGGTGGTATCGCCTTCGGTGACAACCGTGTCATCGCCGGTAAAGCGCTGAAGCACGAAATATGCCAGGGCCAGGGCCAGAAGAACGCCGATGATCAGCGGCAGGGGCGACGAGCGACGCTCGACCGGTTCGACATAGGTCTCGTTCCGGATGGTCGGGTCGGCGGGACGGGCGGGATCAATAGGCCGGGTGCGGTTGGGGTCGTTCGGATCATGGGTCATTTCTGGCCTCCAGAGTTCTGTGTTGATACGCCGGTCTCAGCGTCGCCCCCGATCTGTTCCGCCCCCCGGCGCCTGTCAATTCGACCGGGCCGGGCATGGGCGAGATCAGCCGACTTGCGACCCGGCTTTCATGCGACTAACACATTGGCCGTGAACAGGTTCCGCGAGCCGGAGCAGCTTTCTTCATGCCGAGGATGCGATGACCAACACTCACGGGCAGAATGTGCATAAACTTGCCGATTACCGTCCCTATCCCTTTGTCCTGTCGGCGACGCGGATGCGGTTCCGGCTTTCGCCCGGAAACACGCGGGTCCACGCAGAACTGTCCCTGGCGCCACGCGATGCGCAACAGGCGGCCGACCTTGTCCTGGACGGCGGCAAGGCTGTCAGGCTGCTGGCCCTGACCATCGACGGCCAGCCCCTGGACCCCGCCCATGTGACGCGGCAGGAGGAGACGCTGACGATCGCCGCAGACGCCCTGCCCCGCCACCCCTTCCTGCTGGAAACCGAGGTCGAGATCGACCCTTCGGCCAACACCGCCTGCGAGGGTCTGTATATCTCGAACGGGATGTTCTGCACCCAGTGCGAGGCCGAGGGCTTTCGCCATATCACCTTCTATCCTGACCGGCCCGACGTGATGGCGACCTTCTACGTCACCATCGACAGCGACCTGCCGGTGCTGCTGTCGAACGGCAATCCCGTCGGCCAGTCGCAGGGCCGGGCCGAATGGCACGATCCCTGGCCGAAGCCGTCCTACCTGTTCGCGCTTGTCGCGGGCGATCTGGTGGCCGTCAGCGACAGCTTCACCACACGGTCGGGCCGCAAGGTTGCGCTGAACGTGTGGGTTCGGCCGGGCGATCAGGACCGCGCGGGCTTTGCGATGGAATCCCTTATCAAGTCGATGAAATGGGACGAGGATGTCTATGGCCGCGAATACGACCTGGACGTCTTCAACATCGTGGCGGTCGACGACTTCAACATGGGGGCCATGGAAAACAAGGGGTTGAACATCTTCAACTCGAAACTGGTGCTGGCCAGCCCGGAAACCGCGACGGACGGCGATTACGAACGGATCGAGGCCGTGATCGCCCATGAATACTTCCACAACTGGACCGGCAACCGGATCACCTGCCGCGACTGGTTCCAGCTTTGCCTCAAGGAAGGGTTGACGGTCTTCCGCGACCAGCAGTTCACGTCCGACATGCGGTCGGCGGCGGTCAAGCGGATCGAGGATGTGCAGGCGCTGCGCGCCCGCCAGTTCCGCGAGGATCAGGGACCGCTTGCCCATCCCCCGCGCCCGGACCGCTATGAAGAGATCAACAACTTCTACACAGCGACCGTCTATGAAAAGGGCGCCGAGGTGATCGGGATGCTGAAAAGGCTGGTCGGGGACGACGGTTATCGCCGGGCGCTGGACCTGTATTTCGACCGTCACGACGGCGACGCCGCCACCATCGAGGATTGGCTGAAGGTCTTCGAAGATGCGACCGGCCGCGACCTGGCGCAGTTCAAGCGGTGGTATACGGACGCAGGTACCCCGCGCCTGACCATGATCGAGGATTGGCAGGATGGCACCCTTGCGCTGACCTTCACGCAAGAAACGCCTCCCACGCCGGGGCAGGCCCAGAAACTGCCACGCGTGATCCCCGTTGCCGTGGGCCTGATCGGCCCGAACGGCGACGAGGTGACGCCGACCCAGGTGCTGGAGGTGACGGAGGCCAGCCAGACCTTCACCTTTGCAGGTCTCGGCGCGCGTCCAGTGGTGTCTGCGCTGCGCGGCTTCTCGGCCCCGGTGATGCTGTCGCGCGACCTGGACGATGCCACGCGCGCCTTCCTGCTTGCCCACGACACCGACCCCTTCGCCCGATGGGAGGCAGGCCGGGAATTGGCCCTGTCCGCGCTGATCGCGGCCTCGCAGGGCAAGACCGTCACCGGCGACTATGTCGATGCAATCGGTCGCCTGATCGCCGACGATGCCGCCGATCCCGCCTTCCGCGCACTCTGCCTCAACCTGCCCGGAGAGGAGGAGATCGCCACCCGCCTGTCCAGTGAGGGCCTGACGCCCGATCCCGATGCCATCCACGCCGCGCGGGAGTTGCTGGCCCGCCAGATCGCCGAAACGCATCTGGATCTGCTGTCGCAGCTTTACGAGGATATGACGGTCGAGGGCCCTTATATCCCCGACGCGGCGGGGACCGCCGGGCGGTCCCTTCGCAACGCCGTTCTCGCGCTGCTGACCCGCATCGACGGCGGCGAGCGGGCCGAGATCCTGTTCGGCATCGCCAGCAACATGACCGAACGCATGGCCGCCCTGACCTCCCTGCTGCGGCGCGGACGCGGGCAGGCGGAACTGGCGGCGCTGCAGGATCAGTTCGCCGGCAACCGGCTGGTGATGGACAAGTGGTTCGCCGTCCAACCCATGGCGGCCCCGCCCCTGCAGGCGGCCGCCGTCGCGCGCGACCTGTCGCAGCGCAAGGACTTCGACTGGAAGAACCCCAACCGCTTCCGCGCCCTGCTGGGCGGGCTTGCGGCGAACCATGCGGGTTTCCATGCCGCGGACGGGTCGGGCTACGACTTCACGGCCGATTGGCTTTTGCGCATGGACGTGCTGAACCCGCAGATGGCAGCGCGCCTGTCCACGGCCTTCGAGACCTGGACCCGCTATGACCCCGGCCGCCGCGCCAAGGCCTTGGCGGCATTGGAACGAATCGCCGCGTCCGAGGGTTTGAGCAAGAATACCCGCGAGATGGTGTCGCGGATGATCGCCGCAGGTCGATGATCGCGGTTGCGGGCGCCCCGGCAGCGGGGCAGAAAGGCCGGGATGACTGACCGTTCCGCCGATCCCAGGGCCGAGATGCAGGCCCGACTGGACCCGCTGATTGCAGAACGGGCGCCCTGGCTTTATTCGGGCAAGGCGCATCATCGCGTCGCGAGATGGGCGATGATGGGCCTGCTGCGCTATCCGACGACCATCCGCCTGGGATCCGAGTTCCGCGACCTGCCCACGGCCGAGATCATGCGGCGCATGACCGACCTGATCGTCCGCGATGTCCGGGTCGAGGGGATGGAGCATATTCCCGCCACTGGCCCCGCGCTGATTGTCGCGAACCATCCGACCGGCATCGCCGACGGCATCGTGGTCCATGCTCTGGTCTCGCATCTGCGCGACGACCTGTTCATCTATGCCAACCATGACATGATCCGCGTCTTGCCGCAGGTGGCCGACCTGATCGCGGGCGTGGAATGGCGCATCGAGAAACGCAGCCACGCCAAGACCAAGGCCACGATGGATTACACGCGCGAGGCTTTGTCGGCGGGCCGGATCGGGCTGATCTTTCCTTCGGGCCGGCTGGCGAAACGCCAAGGGCTGACGCTGCACGAACGTCCCTGGATGGCAAGCGCGGCGATGATCGCGCGCAAGTTCGGCGTGCCGATCATCCCCTTGAATATCCGGGCGCGCAATTCGGCGTTGTTTTACCTGCTGGACGCGATCCACCCGACGCTGCGCGACGTGACCTTGTTCAACGAGGTGCTGAACAAGCGCAGCCAGCCCTATCGCGTGACCGTAGGGGCGCCCATCGATCCCGCGACCCTGCCCAAGGGCGAGGATGCGATCAACGTCCTGCGCGACGCGGTGCTGGCCTTGCCCGCGCCCGGCCCCGACGCCGCGCGCCTGATGCAGGACCGGGGCGGGGCAAGGCTGGTGCGCGCGTCTGAAGGCCTGGCATGACGCGGCCCGCTCACCCGCTTCATCTTCTGTAAGGAAATAACTACGGGGGACCGGGGGCAGTCAGCGCCCGGCCTTCGCCTGTCCGCAAGGACAGGCAATCCAGTTCAGACCGCTGCCTTGCGGCTTTCCTCCAGATAAATCTCGCGCAGGCGGGTCGCGACGGGGCCCACCTGCCCCGTGCCCACGGCCGCGCCGTCGATTTCCACCACCGGCATCACGAAGGCGCTGGCCGAGGTGATGAAGGCCTCATCCGCCGATTGGGCTTCGGCGATGGTGAAGCTGCGCTCCTCGACCTGCATCTGCGCTTCGGCGGCAAAGCGAAGAACGGCGGCGCGGGTGATGCCGTGCAGGATGTCGTTCGACAGTGCGCGGGTCACGATGGTTCCGTTCTTGACGATATAGGCGTTGTTGCTGGTGCCCTCGGTCACCATGCCGTCCTCGACCATCCAGGCGTCGTCCACGCCGCGGGCCTTGGCCTCCATCTTGGCCATCGACGGGAAAAGCAACTGCACTGTCTTGATGTCGCGGCGGGCCCAACGCGCATCCTCGATGCTGATGACCTTCCAGCCGGTTTTCGCTGCGGGTGCATCCGCTAGGCCAGGCTTTGACTGCGTGAACATCACGACCGTGGGCCGCGTGCCCGCCGGGGGATAGGCAAAATCGCGATCGCCCGGATTGCCCCGCGTGACCTGCAGATAGACCAGTCCGTCTGTGATGTCGTTCTTGTCAACTAGGGCGCGAAAAGCCGACAGGTATTCGTCATCCGATAGCGGGTTGTCCATCACAAGTTCGCCCAACGACCGCTTCAGACGGACCAGATGGCCTTCGAAATCAAGCAGCTTGCCGTCGAGGACGCTGACGACCTCGTAGACGCCGTCGGCCATCAGGAAGCCCCGGTCGAAGATCGAAATCGTCGCCTGATCCTCGGGCAGGTAATCGCCGTTTACAAAGACCGTGCGCGTCATGATGTCCCCCTTGTCCGCATTTGTCGGCGTGGTCCTGCGCCCAAAGCGCCGCGTCGTCAAGACAAACCAAGGTCCGGGCTTGATGCTGCGGGTGCGAAACAATATTGCTCTATGGGACGCAAATCTTTACGGACCTAACCCATGAGCTTCCGCACCCAGCCCCTGCCCCCCGCCCGCCTGAACCGCTGCCAGCTTTTTGGCCCGGGTTCCCGCGAAAGCCTGTTCGAGAAGATGGCAAAGTCCGCCGCCGATGTGATCAACCTGGATCTGGAGGATTCGGTCGCCCCCGCCGACAAGGACCGGGCACGGGCCAACATCATCCAGGCCATCGGCGACATCGACTGGGGCGACAAGACGCTTTCTGTCAGGATCAACGGCCTGGACACGCCCTTCTGGTATCGCGACGTGGTGGACCTGCTGGAACAGGCGGGGGACAGGCTGGACCAGATCATGATCCCCAAGGCCGGGAACGCCAGCGACATCTATGCCGTGGACGCCTTGGTGACGGCCGTTGAGCGCGCCAAGGGCCGCAGCAAGCGCATCAATTTCGAGGTCATCATCGAAAGCGCGGCAGGCATCTGCCATGTCGAGGAGATCGCGGCCTCATCTCCCCGGATGCAGGCCATCAGTCTGGGCGCTGCGGATTTTGCGGCCTCGATGGGCATGGCCACGACCGGCATCGGCGGGACGCAGGAGAATTACTACATGATCCGCGAGGGACAGAAATATTGGCCCGATCCCTGGCACTGGGCGCAGACCGCCATCGTTGCGGCCTGCCGCGCCCACGGGCTGCTGCCTGTGGACGGACCCTTCGGCGATTTCAGCGACCAGGACGGCTTTGTCGCGCAGGCGCGGCGGTCGGCGACGCTGGGCATGGTCGGCAAATGGGCGATCCACCCCAGCCAGATAGCCCTGGCGAACGAGGTATTCTCTCCCAGCGAAGCGGCCGTCGCCGAGGCGCGCGAGATCCTCGCCGCGATGGAAAAGGCCAAGGCCGAGGGCGCGGGCGCGACCGTCTACAAGGGCCGGCTGGTCGACATCGCCTCGATCAAGCAGGCCGAGGTGATCGTGCGCCAGGCCGAACTGATCGCTGGCTGAAACCCGAGGGGGTGGCCGACAGCCGCCCCTATCCACCCGCCTGCAAAGTCTTGACCGCCTCCAGGGGCCACAGCAGCATCAGCACGTTCAGGGCCAGGCCGTCGCGGATCAGCCAGATGGTCAGCGCCTCGAAGCCCAGGACGATCGCGACCGACAGCCAGACCGGCAGCCAGCGGGCCAGGTAAAAGCCGGCGATCATCGCCCCGATGTCGGCGACAGAATTGACAACGCTGTCGCCATAGTAGTCCAGCGAGATGGTCACGCTGCGATAGCGTTCGATGATGGCGTCAGAGTTCTCGACAAGCTCCCACGCCGCTTCGGCCAGGGTGGCGATCAGCAGGCGCCAGGCAAAGGGCAGCCTGCGCGCCACCAGCCAAAGCAGACCATAGGACAAGATCCCGTGCAGCAGATGCGAGGGGGTATACCAGTCCATCAGGTGCTGCGAGTTCTCGGAACTGTTCGTCTGGCCGTGCCACAGCTTCACGTAGCCGCATTCGCAGATGGGCACGCGGCCCGCCCACAGAAGGATGGCCGCCGCCACCAGCACCACGCCGATGACGCCCCAATACGGGGTCCGGTTGCTGCGGGTCATCAGAGGGGATCCTTCGCTAGGGCCGTCGCAGTTTCTGGAACGCGGCAGAAGCGCCCCAGCCCGCCGCGACAGCGACAAGCAGCGACATCAGGCCGTACAGAAACGGCTGGTCGAAGGCCAGGCGGTAAAGCCAGCGTTCCAACCCCACCTTGCGGACATTGATCGGGGCGACGAAGACGTCGATCACCTGCCCGTCGCGCAACAGGAAGATCCGCGTCTTGTAGGCGCCCTCGACCAGGTTAGCGGGCAGGCTGACATCTGCGCGGAACAGGGTCTGGTCGATCAGCGACACGCTGCCCTCGTCCAGGCGATACAGCCCCTCGTCCTCGCGGATGCGGATCAGGGCCTCGGTGAACGGAACGGCGCTTTCCACGGCGACCTGACCCGCAAAGGCCCGCATCGCCAGGGGAAGCGAAATCCGGTAGCGGTTGTCCCATTCGGGCAGCAGGATGTCGTCCAGATCGGCCGTCGTTGCCACGGCATAGAAGCCGGGGGCCGCGCCGATCCTGACCGATTGGGCATTGACCCAGATCCCCGCCTTGCGTTCCTTGCGCCAAACGGTGACGCCGCTGGACGGGGCCTCGACGGTCACGATCACCTGCAGGGGCGGGCCTTCGGGAATGGGGCTTTCGCGCTTGATCGCGCCATAGATCAGGATGTCCGACCCGTCGAAGCTGGCCGTGATCGCCACGCTGTCGCTAGACAGGCCCGCGACCACGGATTCCGCGGGCGGCTGAAACTCGTCAGGTGGCGCGGCCTCGATCGGCAAGGCATCGGCATTGCCCGGCGGGACGGTGGATTGCGCGCTTGCCGTGCAGGACAGCGCCAGCAGCATCAAGGCGGCCGCCAGTTTCCGCATCAGCCGATCCCCGGCTGGATGGCATAGAAGTCGTCGGGCGTCAGGAACAGGTCAAGCGCGAGCTTGCCGCAAACCGCCAGCACCAGCAGCGCCAGCAGGATGCGCAACTGTTCGGCCCGCAGTTTTGCGCCCAGAGTGGTGCCGATCTGGGCGCCGACCACGCCCCCCATGATCAGCAGCACCGCCAGCATGATGTCCACGGTATTGTAGCTGACGGCGTGCATCAGCGTGGTGAAGGCCGTGACAAAGGTGATCTGGAACAGCGAGGTTCCGACGACCACCCTTGTCGGCATCCCCAGCAGATAGATCATCGCGGGCACCATGATGAAGCCGCCGCCCACCCCCATGATCGCCGCCAGCACACCCACCGCGACGCCCACCAGCAGCGGGGGAATGACGCTGATGTAAAGCCCGGATGCGCGAAACTTGACCTTTCCCGGCCAGCGATGGACCCAGTTGTGCTGGTGCAGCCGCTTGCGGTTCCCCGGCTTCCTTGACCGACGCAGGGCACGGATGCTTTCCTGCAGCATCATCATGCCGATCAGGCCAAGAAAGACGACATAGCAAAGCTGCACGACCAGATCGACCTGGCCCAGTTCCTGCAGCAGCGTGAAGACCCAGACACCCATCCAGGATCCCACAAGGCCCCCCGCCAACAGGACGCCCCCCATCCTGAAATCCACGCTCTTGCGCTTGACATGGGCCAGGACGCCCGACACGGACGAGGCGACGACCTGATTGGCGCCGGTGGCCACGGCGATGGCGGGGGGAATGCCGATGAAGAACAGCAGAGGGGTGATCAGGAAGCCCCCTCCCACGCCGAAAAGCCCGCTCATCACGCCGACAAGGCCGCCAAGCCCGATCAGCGTGAAGGCATTGACGGATACTTCTGCGATGGGAAGATAGATCTGCATGGTCCGCGCGCCGCTTGCGTCAGGGGCAAGGATGCAACGGCCCGGCAGGCAGGTCAAACCGCTTTCCTTGGCCCGGCCGCCCTCGGGATGCTGGCGCTTGAAGCGGGACCATCGCCCGGCTAAGCAGGAACGAAGACGTGAACAGGCGCTGTCTCAGGCGCCGCAGGACGGTGCGGGCCCAAGCAATGCGAATACTGATCACCAACGACGACGGCATCAACGCACCGGGACTTGAAGTCCTGGCCGAGATCGCGGCGACGCTGGCAGGTCCGTCGGGTCAGGTCTGGACCGTCGCCCCAGCCTTCGAGCAGTCGGGCGTGGCCCATTGCATCAGCTATTCGCATCCGACGATGGTCGCGCGTCTGGACGAACGCCGCTACGCGACCGAGGGAAGTCCGGCGGACTGCGTCCTGGCCGCCATTTGCGACATCATGGCCGACGCGCCGCCCGACCTGGTGCTGTCGGGGGTCAACCGGGGCAACAACTCGGGTGAAAACGCCATGTATTCGGGCACCATCGGCGGCGCGATGGAGGCCGCCCTGCAGGGCCTGCCCGCCATCGCGCTGTCGCAGTATCTGGGACCGAAGACGGCGGGCCTCGCCGATCCCTTCGAAGGCGCCCGACAGCACGGCGCGGCCGTGATCCGGCGGCTGCTGGATCATGGCGACTGGACCTCGGACGCGGATTTCCGGCTGTTCTACAACATCAACTTTCCGCCCGTCCCCGCAGCCGCGGTCCGCGGCACCCGTATGGTCCCGCAGGGGCGCCGGCAGGGCACGAACTTCAGCGTCGTTCCCTATACCGCGCCGAACGGGCGCCGCTTTATGTGGGCGGCGGGCGGCGCGCAGAACGCCCCTGCCCGACCCGGCACGGATGTCGCGGTGAACATGGACGGCTTCATCTCGGTCACGCCGATGCGGGCGGACCTGACCTGCCACGCCTCGCTGCAGGACATGGCGGGGCTTTTCGACGATGACACCCCCAAGGCGGAGATTTCATGACCGTCGATCACCACGACGACGAGGAAGACCCGGCCGAGCGCAAGATGCGCTTTCTTTTCCAGCTGCGCTCGCGCGGCGTGACCGATCCCCGCGTGCTGGCCGTGATGGAGCGGATCGACCGCGGCCTGTTCGTGCGGGGCCAGTTCGCGGACCGTGCATACGAGGATACGCCCCTGCCCATCCCCTGCGGCCAGACGATCAGCCAGCCCTCGGTCGTAGGGCTGATGACCCAGTCGCTTAACCCCGGCCCGCGTGACACCGTGCTGGAGATCGGCACCGGCTCGGGCTATCAGGCGGCAATCCTGTCGGGGCTGTGCCGCCGGGTCTATACGGTCGACCGGCACCGCCGCCTGGTGCAGGAAGCCGAGGCGATCTTCCGCCAGCTTGGCCTGCACAACATCACGGCGCAGGTAGCCGACGGATCGCGCGGTCTGCCCGACCAGGCACCCTTTGATCGCATCCTTGTCACCGCCGCGGCCGAGGATCCGCCGGGGTCACTGTTGGCACAGTTGAAGATCGGCGGTATCATGGTGGTGCCGGTGGGACAGTCCGATGCAGTCCAGACCCTGATCCGCGTGACCCGGACCGACGCCGGCTATGATTATGACGAATTGCGACAGGTGCGATTTGTGCCGCTGGTCGAAGGGTTGGGACCGACATGACCCGGATCTGCGGCAAGGCAGGTTAAGGACGACGGGAATGAGCAGGACAACGAAACGGCTTGCCAGCATGGGGGCCGCAGCCCTTCTTCTGGCGTCTTGCGGGGCGACGGGATTTGATCCGGACCTGCGGGGCTGGATGCCGGGGGCACTGAGCACGGCCGATGCGGCAGCCCGCGCCGCGCCGCGGCCGCAGCCCGACAGCCGGGGCGTCATCACCTTTCCGAACTATCAGGTCGCGGTGGCCCGCAGTGGCGACACGGTGGGCAGCGTCGCGGCCCGGCTGGGCATCGACGCGGCGCGGCTGGCCCAGCACAACGCCCTGCCGGCCAATGCCCCGCTGGCCGCAGGCCAGACGCTGGTCCTGTCGCAACGTGTCGCTGTTGGCACCGGCCTGCCCGGCTCCGCCACTTCCCCCGGTGCCGTGGTCGATCCCTTCGCGGGACAGGCCGGTCGCCCGGCGGCCCCGGCCCCTGCCCCCGCCGCGCCACAGGCCTCCGCCCCGGCGGCAAGTCCAGCCAACCCGGCGCAGCATGTCGTGGCCTCGGGAGAGACGGCCTGGTCGATTGCCCGCAAATATGACGTCACTGTTCAGGACCTGGCCGCCTGGAACGGCTTGCCCCAGTCCATGACGCTGCGGGTCGGCCAGCGGCTGATCGTGCCGGTCAAGGGCCAGAAGGCCCCCAGTGCCGTAGCCGTGACCACCGCACCGGGCACCGGCAGCCCGACACCACGCCCGCCATCAGCCGCCCAGCCCCTGCCGGCCGAGGATACGGCCCCCGCAGCAGAACCGGGCCCCGCAGCGCCGGCCACGGATCTGGGTGCGACGCGGACCGCGGCCTCGGCTGGGGGGCGGTTCCAGATGCCCGTGTCGGGGTCGATCATCCGCGTCTATGAAAAGGGCAAGAACGACGGCATCGACATCTCGGCCACGGCGGGAACGGCGGTCAAGGCTGCGGGCAGCGGCACGGTCGCGGCCGTCACCCAGGACACCGCCGGCACGCCCATCGTGGTGGTGCGCCATGACGGAAACCTGATGACGGTCTATACCGGGCTGGACGGCCTGGACGTGGCCAAGGGCGACCGGGTGTCGGGCGGCCAGTCCATCGGCACAGCCGGCCGCGGCGGCTTTGTCCATTTCGAGGTGCGCCAGGGCTTCGACAGCGTCGATCCGGAAAAATACATCAACTGACCCTGCGGAACGCGGCGCGATCCGGCACGTTGGTTTGCGATAGCAAGGCTAACGGAGGATAAGGCATGGATCATTCCGAACATCCCCGGCTTCTGCCGGACGAACTGACCGACGCGGTGTTGACGGGCGCGACCATCTATGGCCCGGGCGACGAAACCGTGGGAACCGTATCCCATGTCCATGGATCGGGAAGCAGCGCGCAGGTGGTGATCGATGTGGGCGGGTTTCTGGGCATCGGGTCCAAGCCGGTTCTGGTGCCTGCCTCGGACCTCGACCTGATGCGCGACGGCGACGGGGTCGTTCACGGCGTATCCCGTTGGTCGAAAGAGGACCTGAAGGCCCTGCCCGAACATCACGACTGACAGCAGAAGGCGGCGGCCGGTCCGCCGCCTTTCCTACACGGTGTCGAGGTAAAGCTCGACCGTTTCCTCGTCCGACAGTTCCGCCATGTAGTGCAGTTCCTGCCGCTTGGTCATCACGAAGTTCTCGATCAGGTGGCCGGGGAATATCCGGCGCATCTCGGGGCATTGGTGGAAGGCTTCGATGGCCTCGCCCCAGGTGCCGGGCAGTTGCGCCAGCTTCTGGTCATAGGCATTGCCGCGGAAGGGTTCGGGCGCTTCCAGCTTTTCCAGCAGGCCGTTCAGCGCCGCCCCCAGGATCGCCGCCACCGTCAGGTATGGGTTCACGTCGCCGCCGGCGACCCGATGCTCGATCCGCCGGGCCTTCGGGCCTGACGACGGGATGCGGATCGCGGCAGTCCGGTTCTCGTAGGCCCAGCCGATGCCGGTGGGCGCATGGGCGTTCGGGACAAGGCGGTCATAGCTGTTCTCGTGCGGGGCGAACAACAGCGTGGAGCCCGGCATGGCGCGCAGGCAGCCTGCGACCGCGTGGCGCAGTTCCGCTGTCCCTTCGTCCCCACCATTGTCGAAGATGTTGCGCCCTTCCTTGTCGAGGATCGAGAAATGCATGTGCATCCCGTTCCCCGAGAATGTCTCGTAAGGCTTGGCCATGAAGCTGCCCGCAAAGCCGTACTGGCGGGCAATCCCCTTGACCAGCATCTTGAACAGCCAGGTGTCGTCCGCCGCCTTCATCGGGTCGGGCTGGTGCATCAAGTTGATCTCGAACTGCCCCGGCCCTGCCTCCGAAATGGCCGTGTCGGCCGGAATATCCATCGCCTCGCAGGCGTCATACAGCGTGGTGAAGAACTGGTCGAAGGCATCAAGGGCGCGCAGGCTCAAGACCTCGCCGCCCGTCCGGCGCTTGCCTGACCGGGGGCTGGGCGGAACGCGCAACTGGCGGCCGGAATCGTCGATCAGGAAGAACTCCAGTTCCGTCGCGACGACCGGCGTCAGGCCGGCCTGACTGTAGCGTTCGACCACGACGGCAAGCGCCTGCCGGGGATCCCCTTCATAGGGTCGTCCGTCCAGGTGAAACATCCACAGCGGCAGCAGCGCGGTCGGTGCGTCCAGCCAGGGCATCGGCAGGAAGCCGCGCTCGGTGGGCAGCAGCAGCCCGTCGGGATCGCCGATCTCGAAGACCAGGGGGCTGTCCTCGACATCCTCGCCCCAGATGTCCAGGTTCAGGACGGAAAAGGGAAACTTGGTTCCTTCCTCCAGCAGCTTGCCCGCATAGCGGGCAGGGACGCGCTTGCCGCGGGCAACCCCGTTCAGGTCCGATGCGGCCACGCGGATGGTCTTGACCTCGGGATGTTCTTTCAGCCAGTCCATGACTCACCGGATCACTTGCGGACGATACTTGAGGCGCCGGGCCGCACCGGGCAGGTGACGGTTCAGGCGCCGGTTCACGATGCCGAACAAGCCGATCAGCGCAAGGGTCGCCAGCACGAAGTAACCCGCCACGATCGGATAGGCGACAAAGGGGTTGAAGGTCTGGCCCGCGAAATAGCTGGCGTAATACAGGCTGTCGCCGCGCTGCTGGAAGGCCGGGAAGCCCGAGAAGAAGACCAGCGTGGTCGCGTGGAAAAGGAAGATCGCCTCGTTCGTGTAGGACGGCCAGGCCAGGCGCAGCATGGTGGGCCAAAGGACGCGGCGGAACTTGGTCCAGCCGGTCATGCCATAGGCTTCGGCGGCCTCGATGTCGCCCTTGGGCACCGACATCAGCGCGCCGTGGAAGATCTGCGCGGAATAGGCGGCGGTGTTCAGCGTCAGCACGATCAGCGCGCCGGCCCAAGCCTTGGTCAGCCAGCTTGTCGCAACGGTGAAGCCGAAAACCTCGATCCCTGCGCGGGGCAGCATTACCAGGGCCTCGTAGGCCAGGAAGAACTGGATGAACAAGGGGCTGCCGCGGAACAGGAAGATGAAGCCCTCGGCCGGCTTGCGCAGCCAGGGGTTCGTGCTGGCCTTGGCAAGGGCAAGCCCGGTCGCCAGGAAGAAGCCGAACAGCAGCGCGAAAAAGGCAAAATACAGGTTCCAGATCAGGCCCGATCCGATCAGCGTGACCTGCTGGCACAGCGTGAAGTCGCTTCGCGGCAGCAGCCGTTCGCCGAAGCCAAGCGACCGCAGGCCATAGTCCATGATCGTCTGTGCGCAAGTCATAGCGCACCTGCCTTGCGCTGCGCCTCGCCTGCCATCGTTGCCTGGCCTGCGGACAGGCGGCGGATCACCCGGTCAAGCACGCGTTCGGAAACCCAGGTCATCAGCAGATAGAAAACCAGCACCGCAAGGAAATAATACAGCCGCCAATCGGGATGCGGATAGGCAAAGGACGACGTCTTGGCCCCGCCCAGTTCGCGCGCCCAGTAGACGATGTCCTCGATCCCCAGCAGGAACAGCAGCGGCGTCGCCTTGATGAGGATCATCCACAGGTTCGACAGGCCGGGCAGCGCATAGGTCCACATCTGCGGCACCAGGATCCGTCGGGAGACTTGGCGAGGGGTCATGCCATAGGCCTCGGCCGTTTCCAGTTGCGCGCGGGGCACGGCCTGCATCGCGCCATACAGCACATTGGCCGCGAAGGCGCCGAAGACGACCGAGAAGGCGATGACGGCCAGCGTCATGGCATAGATGTCATGGACCCATTCGGGGCTGGTGGACAGCGGAAGCTTGGCCGCCGCGCAGACGACGAAGTCGTTGCCCTGCCGGACCGGGGCGTCGCTGTCGCACAGCGCCTGATGCCGCAGCCATTCCAGACCCTGGTCCAGCGCGATCGGCACGAACAGGAAGAACACGATGTCGGGCACGCCCCGCACCATCGAGGTATAGACCTTGCCGAACCACCGCAGCGGCGCGATCCGCGACCGCGAGGCCATCGCGCCGCCATAGCCGAACAGCAGAGCAATGGGCGCGGTGATCGCCAGCAACAGCAGGACCACCCCGAAGCTGGCATAGAACAGCATATGCGTGCCCGTGGTCAGATAGCACGACAGCCAGGCAAGCCCGTCCAGCACCGAAGGGTCGCTGCAAAAGGAAAACATCATCCGTCCCGGTAAGGGCCGCGGGTCGCCCCGCAGCCCGTCAGATCATTCGTAGGTCTGCGCGTCGTCGCCGAAGTGCTTCTTGATCAGCGCGTTCAGGCTGCCGTCTTCCTTCATGGCGGTGATGGCCGTGTCCAGCTTTTCCCGCAGTTCGGTGTCCGACTGGCGCACACCGACGCCGATGCCTTCGTCCAGGTTCACCTGTTCGCCCACGAAGACCAGATCGTTGCTTTCCTCGACGAAGGGGCGCATCACCTCGTGGTCGCCAAAGCCTGCGTCAGCCTCTCCGTTGCGGACGGCGGCAAAGACCTGGTCGATGTTCGGAAACTCCAGCATCGTCGCGCCGGTTTCCGCGATGTGCGAGGCCTGCACCGTGCCGGTCTGCACGGCGATCACACCGCCTTCCAGATCGACGCCGTCCTGCAACGCGACATAGGACGAAGGCGCGGGCGGCAGGTAATCCTGCGTGAAACCGATGACGGCCTTGCGTTCCTCGTTGATGCTCATGGCGGCCATGATGGTGTCATAGTTCGACGACACCAGGTTCGGGATGATCGAATCCCAGTCGTTCTTGACCCAGGTGCATTCCAGTTCCGCGCGCCGGCACAGTTCGTCGCCCAGTTCCCGCTCGAAGCCCGCGACCTCGCCCGCCTCGTTGATGAAGTTGTAGGGGGGGTATGCGCCCTCGGTCCCCATGCGGATGGCCTGGGCGGTGCCCATTCCAGCGGTCAGGGCCAATGCGGTCGCGGCAAGCAGCAGTTTCTTCATTCTTACGTCTCCTGTTGGTCGTCTTTGTCAGTGCGCCATCGAGGCACTGAGGAACTGGCGCAGCCGGTCTGTCGTCGGCGCGCCGAAAAGCTGGTCGGGAGGGCCTTCCTCGGCGATCAGGCCCTGGTGCAGGAACACGACATGGTCGCTGACATCGGCGGCCAGCCGCATGTCATGGGTCACGATGATCATGGTGCGGTGTTCGGCCGCCAGATCCTTGATGACCCGCACGACCTCTTGCTGCAGTTCGGGGTCAAGCGCGCTTGTCGGTTCGTCGAACAGCAGCGCCTTGGGCTGCATGCACAGGGCGCGGGCGATGGCGGCGCGCTGTTGCTGGCCCCCGGAAAGCTGCGCGGGCCAGGCGTCGGCCTTGTCGCCGATGCCAACCTTGTCCAGTAGCATCCGGGCACGGGCCTCGACCGTGGCGCGATCCTCGCGCAGGACGGTAACGGGGGCCTCCATGACGTTCTGCAGGATGGTCATGTGGGACCACAGGTTGAACTGCTGGAAGACCATCGACAGGTTGGTGCGGAACCGCATCACCTGGGCCCGATCGGCAGGCACGCGGGCCATGCCCTGCCCCTTCCAGCGGACGGGTTCGCCTTCGAAGCTGATCTCGCCGGCCTGGCTGTTTTCCAGCAGGTTGCAGCAGCGCAGCAGCGTGGACTTGCCGGATCCCGAGGATCCGATCAGGCTGACGACATGGCCGCGCGGGGCCGCCAGGGACACGCCCTTCAACACCTCGATCTGGCCATAGGCCTTGTGCAGCCCCTCGATCCGGATGACAGGGGCCGTGTCGGGTGCGGCAGCGTTCTGTGCGGCTTTATTGTTCATCATCGGCGCATTGGGCGATAATCCCGGCGCTTTTGCAACGGGGTCTGCGGGGCAACCTGACGATAAACGCAGGTTGCCGCTGCGTCAGACGATCTCGACCGAGTATTTCTCGATCACGGTATTGGCCAGCAGCCCCTCGCACATCCGCGCGACCTCGACCTTGGCGGTTTCGGGATCGGTGGACTCGAGGTCCAGTTCGATCAGCTTGCCCTGGCGCACGCCCGCGACGCCCTGATGGCCCAGCCCGCCAAGCGCGTGGCGGATCGCCTCGCCCTGCGGGTCGAGAACGCCGTCCTTCAACATGATCGTCACACGGGCTTTCATCGGGCAGTCCTTCTCAGTTGATCGCGGTCGGTTTCAGGCTGGTCGTGTTCGCGGGCATCAGGCCCAGGCGGCGCGCAACCTCGGTATAGGCGTCGGTCAGGTTGCCCAGGTCGCGGCGGAACACGTCCTTGTCCAGCTTCTGGCCGGTCTTCATGTCCCACAACCGGCAGCTGTCGGGGCTGATCTCGTCCGCGACGATCAGGCGCATGAAGTCGTTGTCCCAGACGCGGCCGATCTCGATCTTGAAGTCGATCAGCTTGATGCCGACGCCGTAGAACACGCCCGACAGGAAGTCGTTCACGCGCAGCGCCAGCGACACGATGTCGTCCAGGTCCTGCTGGGTCGCCCAGCCAAAGGCGATGATGTACTCCTCGGACACCATCGGATCGCCCAGTTCGTCGTTCTTGAAGCTGTATTCGACGATCGGGCGCGGCAGCAGCGTCCCTTCCTCAAGCCCAAGTCGCTTGGAGATCGAGCCTGCGGCGAAATTGCGCACGATCACTTCCAGGGGCACGATCTCGACCTGGCGGATCAGCTGTTCGCGCATGTTGATGCGGCGGATGAAATGGTTGGGGACGCCGATATTCGTCAGGCCGTTCATGAAGAACTCGGACAGGCGGTTGTTCAGGACGCCCTTGCCTTCGATGACGGCCTTCTTCTGCGCGTTGAAGGCGGTCGCGTCGTCCTTGAAATACTGGACCAGCGTGCCGGGTTCGGTGCCTTCGTACAGGATCTTCGCCTTGCCTTCGTAGACTTTCTTCCGGCGCGGTGCCATGACGGGCGTCCTTTCGCATGTCCCTTATCCCATGCGCCTTACCCCACAAGCGGCCCCGGGGGCAATACGAGAGGCTTGCAAGCGGCCGTGCGCGGACTAACATCGGTCCCAAGACAACACGGAGGCCATGATGACCACCTTCGACGAGCGCGAGCGCGGTTACGAGAACAAGTTTGCCCATGACGCCAACCTGCGCTTCAAGGCCGATGCGCGGCGCAACCGCCTTCTGGGCGAATGGGCCGCGGGGCTTCTGGGCAAGACCGGCGACGATGCGCGTGCCTATGCGCTGACCGTTGTCACCTCGGACTTCGAGGAGCCGGGCGATGATGACGTCTTCCGCAAGCTGGCGGCCGACCTGGAAGGCAAGGCGGGCGAATCGGAAATCCGCACCAAGATGGCAGAGTTGAACGAAGTCGCACGAAAGCAGATCGTTGACGAAGGCCAGTGACCGGACGCTGATCGCAGCAGAAAGGGGGCCGGGCGGTCCCCTTTTTCATGCCGGCATGGCGGCGGTTTCGGCGCGCGGATAGCGAAGGGCCATGGTGATGCCGCGCGACAGGTTCAGAGCCATCAGGGCCGCCCACAGGCCGTGGTTTCCCCAGATCGGCGGCAGCAGCAGGACGGCCGCCAGGAAGACCAGCGTGGACCAGATCATGGCCACCCGCATGTCGCGGGTCAGCGTCGCGCCGATGAAGATGCCGTCAAGCATCCAGGCCGCGACCCCGATCAGCGGTGCAAGGCCCACCCAGACCAGATAAACCCGCGCCTCGGCCCGCACGGCGGGCGAGGTGGTCAGCAGGTCGATGATCGCCCCTCCTCCCAGCCAGAAGACGACCGCCAGCGTCACCGCCCCGCCGATTCCCCAGGCCGAAGTCAGGCGCGACGCGCGGCGCACCCCGTCGGGGCGCCGGGCGCCCACGGCCTGCCCGACCAGGCTTTCGGCGGCAAAGGCGAAGCCGTCCAAGGCATAGGCGATGATCGACAGGAACTGCAGCAGCACCTGGTTCGCGGCCAGGGTCACGTCGCCCTGGCCCGCCCCCAGGAAGACAAAGCTGGTAAAGCTGGCCTGCAGCAGGACCGACCGGATCATGATGTCGCTGTTGACCCGCGCCAGGCGGATCAGCCGGTCGCGCCCGAACAGGCCGGCCGCCCGCAGCCCCTGCCCGACGGCCCGCCGCGCCATCCACAGTCCGATCCCCAGCCCGCACCATTCGGACAGAAGCGTCGCCCAGGCCACGCCGGGCACGCCCAGGTCCAGCCCAAGGACGAACCATACCGACAGTATCACGTTCATCCCGTTCTGGACCAGTTGCAGCAGCAGGACGGCCCTTGCCCGCTCGACCGCGATCAGCCAGCCGGTGATCGCGTAAAGCGCGATGGTGGCCGGCGCCCCCCAGATGCGGATGCCCAGATACTCGCGCGCCAACCCTTCGACGGCGGCCGAGGTTGGCGCGATCCGGAAGGCCGCGCCGAAGACCAGGCCTTGCAGCAGGATGAAGACCACCCCCGCCACAGCGGCAATCGCCAGCCCGCGCAGCAGGTGGGCGCCCGTTTCGGCCGCATCCCCTGCCCCATGACTTTGGGCGACCAGACCCGAGGTTCCCATGCGCAGGAACCCGAAGATCCAGTAGATCGAGGTCAGGATCACGGCGCCGATGGCCACAGCGCCGATGGGCTCGGGCCGGCCAAGCTGTCCCACGACGCCGGTGTCGACCAGCCCCAGCAATGGCACGGTCGCGTTCGACAGGACGATCGGAAGCGCGATCGCCAGCACCCGCCGGTGGGTCAGCGCCGCCGTCTGGACATCCGCCATCTCAGCCCTGTGGCATCAGGAAATGGCCCGTCGCCTGCGCCAGAAGGCGGGCGCGGTTGTCCTGCCAGGCCTCGACTTGGACGCTGGCATAGCGACGGCCGGACCGCACGACCCTGGCGCGGGCATAGGCATCGCGCGGCAGGCCGCTGCGCAGGTAGTCGACGGTGAAGTCGATGGTCTTGGGCAGGCGCGGCAGGCTGTCCGTGACGGCTGCATCCGGCACGATGCGACCGGATTCCAGATCCTCCCACATGGCGGTCCAGGCCAGTTCGATGATTGCCGCGGTCTCCAGGAAGGCCGCCGTGACGCCCCCGTGGATGGCGGGCAGCAGCGGGTTGCCGATCAGCTTCTCGTCATAGGGCAGGATCGCGGTCAGTTCGTCCCCGCGCCGGTCGAAGCGGATGCCCATCCAGGTCAGGTAGGGCACGCCCGACACAAGGGCCGACAGCGCCGAATCGCGGCGGCTCTTGATCTGGTCCAGCGGCTCTCGGCGGTCCATCATGGCGATCACCTTTCCACCGTAAAGGCGCCGGTCGCGGCGGCGACGGGATTTTCCTCGTCCTCGTCCAGGGCAACGGCGCGGACAAAGGCGACAGTGCGGGTGATGTGATAGCAATGGGCCTTGGCGGTGATCCGCTGCCCCTTGTTGGCCGACCGCATGTAGTCAATGCGCAGGTCAATCGTGGCGGTGGAACCCGGCCCCGACGGATGGGCCATGACCGCAGCCCCGCAGCAGGTGTCCATCAGGGCCGAGACGACACCGCCGTGCACGACCCCGCTGCGCGGATCGCCGACCAGATGTTCAGCCCAGGGCATGCTGATGGTCGCCGCACCCTCGCCCAGGTCGTCCACCCGCATCCCGAGGGCGCGGGCATGGGGGATCGCCTCGATGAACTGCTGTGCGATCCGGGTCTGGTCGGTCTGGCTCATGTCGGACATCCTGTTCGCCCCGTTTCTGTCGGGACACGCTATCCGCGACCCGGCAGCCCACTCAACCCCCATCCCTTGCGCAAGGATGCGCCGAACGGCTAGCCTTGCGTCAAGATGAGGACGGAGGGGCAGATGCCGAGCGAGCAGACGATCAGCTTCAAGGAGATGTGCGCGCGCTTCGACGTCACGCCCCGGACGCTGCGCTATTACGAATACATCGAGCTTCTTGATCCCCGGAAGGAAGGCCGCGCGCGCTTCTATGGACCCCGAGAGATTGCCCGCATGACGCTGATCCTGCGCGGCCGCCGCTTCGGCTTCAGCCTCGAGGAGATTCGCCAGTGGCTCCTGATCTACGAACAGAAAGGGTCGCGCGAACAGTATCAGGTCTGGCTGGATCTGGCCGATCGGCAGCTGAAGGTTCTGGACGGGCAGATCGCCGATCTTCAGGCCGCGCGCGACGACCTGAAGGCCCTGCGCGAAACGGCGGCGCAGGAATTGAGCAACATGGGTTGACCCTGCGTCACGGTTGCCCTTGACTTCGCCTGTGACGCGGCGTCCTGCTTACGTTCGCGTCAACTTGCCCCTATAGTGTGGTCAAGGACGGCAGACGGTGAATGAGGAGGAACCGCGATCCATGTCCGACGAGCTGATGACGATTCGCCATATGTGCGATGCGTTCGGCGTAACCCCCCGCACGCTGCGCTTCTACGAGGCGCGCGAGCTGATCTTCCCGGAACGCCGCGGGCAGCACCGCCTGTATGACCGCCGGGACAGGGCACGCCTGACGCTGATCCTGCGCGGCAAGCGGTTCGGCTTCAGCCTCGAGGAGATCCGCCAGTTGCTCGAGCTTTACGAGCCGGGCGGCACCAACAAGGCGCAGATCGCCGCGACCATCTCAGTCGGGCGCCAACGCCTTGGCGACATGGAACGACAGTACGCTGAATTGAGCGAGGCGATCGCCGAGCTCAAGTCCCAGCTTTCCGATGCAGAGATCCGACTTGCCGCCGCGTCCAACGACACGAGCACAGGGTAAAGCCATGACGATCTATCTTCCGCCTGTCCGCGACATGCAGTTTGCGCTGCATGACGTGCTGAAGCTGTCGCAATCGGGCCTGCCGGGCCACGAGGATCTGGATCCCGATTTCACGGAAGCCATTCTTGACGCTGCCGGCAAGCTGGCGGCCGAGGTTCTGGCCCCGCTGAACGCGGTGGGCGACAAGCAGGGCTGCCGGCTGGAAAATGGCGTGGTCCGCACCCCTGACGGCTTCGACAAGGCCTTCCAGGCGATGAAGGACGGCGGCTGGACCGCGCTTGACTGTGATCCCGAATATGGCGGCCAGGGGATGCCCTATGTGATGGGCGTGGCAACGGGCGAGATGTTCGTGTCGGCCAACATGGCCTTCAACATGTACCAGGGCCTGACCCACGGCGCCTATTCCGCGATCCACGCCCACGGCACGGATGAACAGAAGCAGACCTACCTGCCGAAGATGGTCAGCTGCGACTGGACCGGCACCATGAACCTGACCGAGCCGCATTGCGGGACCGACCTGGGGATGCTGCGGACCAAGGCCGAACCGCGGGACGACGGCAGCTATCTGATCACGGGGCAGAAGATCTTCATCTCGGCTGGCGATCATGACCTGGCGGAAAATGTGATCCACCTGGTGCTGGCCAAGGCCCCCGGCGGGGGCGAGGGTACGAAGGGCATCAGCCTGTTCATCGTGCCGAAGTTCCTGGTCAATGCCGACGGCTCGCTGGGCGAACGCAACGGCGTGTCGGTTGGGGCCCTGGAAGAAAAGATGGGGATCCACGGCAACTCGACCTGCGTCATGAACTATGACGGCGCCAGGGGCTGGCTGCTGGGCGATCTGCACAAGGGGATGCGGGCCATGTTCACGATGATGAACGAAGCCCGCTTAGGCGTCGGCCTGCAAGGCTACGCCTGCGCAGTGCCCGCCTATCAGAACGCCGTCGCCTATGCGACGGACCGCCTGCAGGGCCGCGCCGTGACCGGGGCTGCCAATCCCCAGGGCCCGGCCGATCCCCTGATCGTCCATCCCGACATCCGCCGCAGCCTGATGGACCAGAAGTCCTTCCTGGAGGGCGCACGGATGCTGGCGCTCTGGGGGGCGCATCTGATCGACAAGGGCCACAATGGCGACGCCGATGCCGAAGGCCTCGTGTCCCTGCTGACCCCGGTGATCAAGGGCTTCCTGACCGACAAGGGCTTCGAGACAGCCGTACTGGCCCAGCAGGTCTATGGCGGCCACGGCTATATTGAGGAATGGGGCATGTCGCAGTTCGTCCGCGACGCTCGCATCACCATGATCTATGAAGGCGCCAATGGCGTTCAGGCCCTGGATCTGGTGGGTCGCAAGCTTGCCCAGGATGGCGGCAAGCATGTGATGGCCTTCTTCGAGATCGTGAAGTCCTTCTGCAAGCAGCATGGCGAAAGCCCGCTGGCAGCCGATTTCGTCGCGCCGCTGAAGGCGGCCTCGAAGGATCTGCAGACGGCGGCGATGTTCTTCATGGAACGCGGCATGAAGAACCCGAACGACGCGCTGTCGGGCAGCTATGACTTCATGCACCTGTTCGGACATGTCGCGCTCGGCTCCATGTGGGCGCAGATGGCCGTGGCGGCGCAAGAAGCGCTTGATGCGGGCAAGGGTGACGCGGCGTTCCTGAAGACCAAGCTTGCGACCGGGCGTTACTACATGAAGCGGCAACTGCCGATGACCGCCACGCATCTGGCGCGCATCCAGTCCGGCGCCGCGCCGGTGATGGAGCTTGAGGCAGAGGCATTCTGAAGCGGGGTGTGAGAAGGCAGGGTCGAAGTGGGTATTTGCACAACGAAGAAGCGGATGCGTCCCGGCCCCTCCTTCCTTCCGGTCGGCGCGGCATATCTCAGCCAAGAACCGGGACGACTTCTCCGTTGACGGTCATCGGCTCCCCAGCCTGTACCGTGGGGCCATGATAGGCGCCTATAGATTGAAGAAGGGTTAATCCGCGCCTTCTTCGTTGCAGAAATACCCCGCGGGGGTCCGGGGGCGCGGAGCCCCCGGCGGTGGAGGAACAGGATGACTGCGCAACTCTGGTGCTTTGGCGAATCCGGCAACGCCTACAAGGCGGCCCTGACCATGGGACTGGCGGGCTATGACTGGACGCCCGTTTACGTGGACTTCTTCAACGGAGAGGCGCGCAGCCCCGCCTTTCGGGCCATCAACCCCATGGGCGAGGTTCCGGTCTTTCGCGAAGGCGACCTGACCCTGTCGCAGTCGGCGGTCATCCAGCTTCACGTCGCGGAACGGACCGAACAGTTCCTGGGATCGGACCGCAACGAGACCCTCCGCTGGCTGATGTTCGACAACCACAAGCTGTCAGGCCAGGCCGGTCCCGCACGGTTCCTGTTGAATTTCCTGCCTGCGGACAAACGCCCTGAAGGCGCCGTGGAATACCTGCAAGGCCGCCTGAAAGCCGCCTACAAGGTTCTGGACGACCACGTGTCCACCCGCGACTGGGTCGCCGACAGCGCCCCCACCATCGCCGACTTTGCCTGCTGCGGATACCTTTACTACCCCGAACCCTTCGGCTTCGACCGCAAGGACTGGCCCAATATCGACCGCTGGCTGGACGCAATCGCTGCCCTGCCCGGCTGGAAACACCCCTATGACCTGATGCCCGGCAATCCATCCGACCGGGCACTGAAGGAGGATTCATGACCGACGCCTTTATCTATGACGCCGCCCGCACGCCGCGGGGCAAGGGTCGCCCCGATGGCAGCCTGCATGAAGTCACCTCGCTCGCGCTGTCTGCCCGACTGCTGAATGCCGTCAAGGACCGCAACGGCCTGGAAGGCAATGCGGTCGAGGACGTGATCTGGGGCAACGTCACCCAGGTCAAGGAACAGGGCGGCTGCCTGGCGCGGTCGGCGGTGCTGGCCTCGGATCTGGACGAACGCATTCCCGGCCTGTCGATCAACCGCTTCTGCGCCAGCGGCATGGAGGCCGTGAACCTGGCCGCGAACCAGGTCAAGGCGGGCGCGGGCAGCGGCTATATCGCCGGCGGCGTCGAGATGATGAGCCGCGTTCCGATGGGCAGCGACGGGGCGGCCATCGCCGTCGATCCGTCGCTGGCGATGAAGACCTATTTTGTGCCGCAAGGCATCAGCGCCGACATCATCGCCACCGAATACGGCTTTACCCGTGAAGACGCCGACAAGCTGGCCCTTGAAAGCCAGCAGCGCGCCGCCCGCGCGTGGCAGGAAGGGCGCTTCTCGCGGTCGATCGTGCCGGTCAAGGACCAGAACGGGCTGACCATCCTGGACCGCGACGAATACATGCGCCCCGGCACCACGATGGAGGATCTGGCCAAGCTGAAGCCCGCCTTCAAGGACATGGGCGAGACGATGCCCGGCTTCGACAAGGTCGCGATGCTGAAATACCCGCATCTGGACCGGATCGAGCATATCCATCATGCGGGCAACAGCAGCGGCATCGTCGACGGCGCCGCCGCCGTGCTGATCGGAAACGAAGAGTTCGGCAAGGCCCACGGCCTGAAGCCCCGCGCCCGGATCCGCGCGACCGCCAAGATCGGCACCGATCCCACCATCATGCTGACCGGCCCCGTCCCGGTGACCGAGAAGATCCTGGCAGACAGCGGCATGTCCATCAACGACATCGACCTGTTCGAGGTGAACGAGGCCTTTGCCGCCGTCGTCCTGCGCTTCATGCAGGCCTTCCAGGTCGATCCCGGCAAGGTCAACGTGAACGGCGGGGCGATGGCGCTTGGCCACCCGCTGGGCGCGACCGGCGCGATCATCATCGGCACGCTGCTGGACGAACTGGAACGGCAGGACAAGACCTTGGGCCTCGCCACCCTGTGCATCGCGTCCGGCATGGGCGCGGCCACCATCATCGAGCGCGTCTGATGATCATCCGCAAGGACAGCGTGCCTGTGACCGAAGGCGTCTCGGGCTATCCCGAGCCGTTCAACCTGGGTAGCGGCTTCCTGTCCTATCGGCACCTGACCGAGGCAGGCGGGCTGACCCAGTTTGGGATCGCGCTCGAGACCCTGCATCCAGGAAGGCAGTCCAGCCAACCGCACTGGGAGGAGCATGAGGACGAGTTCCTCTACATGCTGGATGGCGCGTTGACGGTCGTCGAGGATGGGGTCGAAACGATCATCCATCCCGGCGACGCCTGCTGCTGGAAGGCGGGCAGGCCCGTTGCCCATACCCTGAAGAACCATACGGGACAGCCCGCCGTCTATTTGATCGCGGGCAGCCGCAACCCCGACAACATCTGCCATTATCCGGGCATCGACCTGTTGTCGACGCCCCGGGGGTACACGCATCTTGACGGCACCCCCTACCCGACCGAGGGAGAGAACGAATGACCGATTTCACAATGCAGAAGGACGCCGATGGCGTCGCCGTCATCACCTGGGACGTCCCGGGCAAGTCCATGAACGTCCTGTCGCTTGAAGGTGCAGCGCAGCTGGACGCCCTGATCGACGACGCGCTGTCCGACGAGGCCGTCAAGGGCATCGTCATCACCAGCGGCAAGAAGGACTTCGCCGCCGGGATGGACCTGAACGTCATCGCGCAGATGAAGCAGGGGGGCGCCCAGCAGGTCTTCGACGGGATCATGACCCTGCACCACGCCCTTCGCAAGATCGAGCGCGCGGGCATGGATCCCAAGACCCTCAAGGGCGGCAAGCCCGTCGCGGCGGCCCTGCCCGGCACCGCGCTTGGCATCGGGCTGGAACTGCCGCTGGCGACGCACCGCATCTTCGCGGCGGACAATCCCAAGGCCAAGATCGGCCTGCCCGAGATCATGGTCGGCATCTTCCCCGGCGGCGGCGGCACGATCCGCTTGTCGCGCAAGCTGGGTGCCATGGCCGCAGCACCCTTCCTGCTGGAAGGCAAGCTGTCGGACCCGAAGAAAGCCAAGGCGGCGGGCCTTGTGGACGAGGTGGTGGCCGATCCCGTCGCCGCTGCGCGCGAATGGGTGCTGAACGCCCAGGATGCGGATCTGGTCAAGCCCTGGGACCAGAAGGGCTACAAGATGCCGGGCGGAGAGCCCTATCACCCGGCGGGGTTCATGACCTTCGTCGGCGCGTCTGCAATGGTCAACGGCAAGACGATGGGCGTCTATCCGGCCGCCAAGGCGCTGCTGTCCGCCGTTTATGAAGGGGCCCAGGTGCCTTTCGACACCGCCCTGAAGATCGAGGCGCGGTGGTTCACCAACGTGCTGATGAACCCGTCCTCGACCGCGATGATCCGCAGCCTGTTCATCAACAAGGAAGCCCTGGAAAAGGGCGCCAACCGCCCCGAGGCGCCGGACCAGTCGGTCAGGAAAGTCGGCATCCTGGGCGCCGGGATGATGGGCGCGGGCATCGCCTATGTCAGCGCCATGGCGGGCATCCAGGTCGTGCTGATCGACGCCAAGCAGGAAGCTGCCGACAAGGGCAAGGCCTATTCCGAAGGCCTGCTGGACAAGGCGATCAGCCGCAAGAAGTCGACCGAGGACAAGAAGGCCGAGGTTCTGGGCCGCATCACCGCGACGATCGATTATGCCGCGCTTGATGGTTGCGACCTGGTGGTCGAGGCCGTGTTCGAGGACCCGTCCGTCAAGGCCGAGGTCACGAAGAAGGCCGAGGCCGCGATCCCGGCGGACGCGATCTTCGCCACCAATACCTCGACCCTGCCGATCGGCGACCTGGCGAAAGCCAGCAGCCGCCCGGACCAGTTCATCGGCATCCACTTCTTCAGCCCCGTGGACAAGATGATGCTGGTCGAGATCATCAAGGGCCAGCAGACCGGCGCCCGCGCGGTGGCAAAGGCGCTGGATTTCGTGCGCCAGATCCGCAAGACGCCGATTGTGGTGAACGATGCGCGGTTCTTCTATGCCAACCGCTGCATCATCCCCTATATCAACGAAGGCATCCGCCTTGTGGCCGAGGGGGTGAACCCTGTCCTGGTCGAAAACGCGGCCAAGATGATGGGGATGCCGCTGGGGCCGCTGCAACTGGTGGACGAAACCAGCATCGACCTGGGCGTGAAGATCGCCAAGGCCACCCGCGCGGCCATGGGCGACGCCTATCCCGACGGCAACGTGGACGAGGTGCTGTTCTGGATGGCCGACCAGGGCCGCCTGGGCCGCAAGTCGAACGCGGGCTTCTATGCCTATGCCGAGGATGGCAAGCGGCAGGGTCTCTGGGACGGGCTGGCCGCGCGCTATCCCCATGCGGACGACCAGCCGGACGTGACGACGGTGCAGCACCGCCTGATGTTCGCGCAGACGCTGGAGGCTGTGCGCGCCTTCGAACAAGGCGTGCTGGAGGATATCCGCGAAGGCGACGTAGGCGCGATCCTGGGCTGGGGCTTTGCGCCATGGTCGGGCGGTCCCTTCGCCTGGCTGGACATGCTGGGCGCCGCGCGGGCCGTGCAGATCTGCGAACGCCTGACGGCCGAGCATGGCGACCGCTTCGCCGCGCCGCAGATGCTGCGTGACATGGCCGAAAGCGGCCAGACCTTCTACGACCGCTTCGGCAGCGGCAAGAAGGCCGCCTGACACGACCGAAACGCCCCGGCCCTGACGGCCGGGGCGTGCCTGATCCTGCCCCTACGTTGTTATTGTTGGTCTTGTTCCAGATCAGTCGTCGTCCCACCGGTCGTCATCATCGTAATCGTCATCGTCGTCGTCCCAGCGATCATCATCGTCATCATCGTCATCGTGACGGATGCGATAGCTGTATTCCCAGCGGCGGTGGTCATCGTCACGATCCCAGAAGGGTCCGTGGTAGTGCGGGGCAATGAAGCCGCGCAGGACGCGGCTGACGCCGTCGTCGTCGTCATCTGCCAGGGCCGCGCCCGGCAGGGCGAGGCTGGCTGTGGCCGCAAGGGCAAGCAGGAAACCGTGTCGTGTCATGGCTGCGTTCCTTCATCTGTCGCAGGCCAACCTGCCTGCGGGATGATGACGGATCAGCCTGGCGATTATTCCCGGCGCTTCGAGAAAAGTTTGCGAGCCCTACAAGGCCATGTCGTCGCGATGAACCAAGGCCGCGCGGCCGGTATAGCCCAGGATCGCCTCGATCCGGTCGGAACGGTGTCCGGCGATGCGCCGCGCCTCGTCTGCGGTATAGCGGGTCAGTCCGTTCGCCAGCGTCTCGCCCGAGGGGCCGGTGATCGCAACCGGATCGCCCCGACCGAAATCGCCCACGATGGTCCGCACGCCCGCAGGCAGCAGCGACTTGCCCCGGCGCAGAGCCTGAACCGCGCCTTCGTCCACGACAAGCGCGCCCTTGGGCTTCATCGCGGCGATCCAGCGCTTGCGGGCAAGCTGGGGATCGCTTTCGGGCAGGAACCAGCTGCACCGCGCGCCATCCGCCACGGCCGACAAGGGCCGCATCACGGACCCTTCCGCAATCGCCATGGCGCAGCCTCCGGCAATCGCGGTGCGGGCGGCCATCAGCTTGGTCTTCATGCCGCCCTTTGACAGGCCCGACACAGGATCGCCGCCCATGGCCTCGATCTCGGGCGTCAGGGCCTCGATCACCGGCAGGTGGCGGGCGGTGGGGTCGGTCTTGGGATTGGCGGTGTAGAGTCCGTCCACGTCGGACAGCAGCAGCAACTGGTCCGCGCCGCAGGTCACGGCGATCTGGGCGGCAAGACGGTCGTTGTCGCCAAAGCGGATTTCGTCCGTCGCCACCGTGTCGTTTTCGTTCACGATGGGCACGACGCCCAGGCCCAGCAGCGTCTGCATGGTCGCCCGGCTGTTCAGATAGCGGCGGCGGTCCGTGCTGTCCTCCAGCGTCAGCAGCACCTGCGCGGTGGTCACGCCATGGGGGGCAAGCGCCTCCTCATAGGCGCGGGCCAGACGGATCTGGCCCACGGCGGCGGCGGCCTGCGCCTGTTCCAGCGGCAGCGCGCCTGCTGGCAGGCCCAGCGTCCGCCGCCCAAGCGCAATCGACCCCGAGGATACCAGAACCACATCGCAGCCCCGCTGCCGCCATTGGGCCACATCGTCGCACAAGCCGCGCAGCCAATCGCCGCGCAGCCCGCGTTCGTCCACCAGCAGGGCCGAGCCGATCTTGACGACCAGCCGGCGCGCGCCGGTCAGCGACGGGCCTAGGGCTGCCATGGCGCCTCGGGCTCGTCCTTGGCCTTGTGGCGCGTCGGCTCGATCTGCGTCCACAGCGCGCGCAGAACCTCGGTGACGCCCAGCTTTGCCACCCCCGACATCAGCAGCACCGGCCCGCCGATCTCGGCCTCCAGCGCGGCCCGACGTTCGGCGATGGTGTCGTCGTCCAGGGCGTCGATCTTGTTCAGCGCCGTCACGCGTGGCTTGTCCATCAGCACCGGGGAATACGCCTCAAGCTCGGTCAGGATGGTGCGGGCGTCGGTCGCCACATCTTCCGAGGTTCCGTCCACCAGATGCAGCAGCACGTTGCTGCGTTCGACATGGCCCAGGAACTGGTCGCCCAGGCCCCTGCCCTCGCTGGCGCCTTCGATCAGGCCGGGAATGTCGGCCATGACGAATTCGTAGCCGTCGATGCCCACGACGCCCAGGTTCGGATGCAGCGTGGTGAAGGGATAATCCGCGATCTTGGGGCGGGCATTCGACACCGCCGCCAGGAAGGTGGACTTGCCCGCGTTCGGCAGCCCCACCAGACCGGCATCCGCGATCAGCTTCAGCCGCAGCCAGATGGTGCGTTCGATGCCCGCCTGCCCCGGATTGGCATTGCGCGGACTGCGGTTGGTCGAGGTCTTGAAGTGCAGGTTCCCCCAGCCCCCATTGCCGCCCTTTGCCAGCAGCACGCGCTGGCCGGGTTCGGTCAGGTCGGCGATGACGGTTTCCTCGTCCTCCTCCAGGATCTCGGTCCCCACCGGCACCTTGAGGGTGATGTCGTCGCCCGACTTGCCGGTCATCTGGCTGCCCATGCCGTGCTGGCCGGACTTGGCGAAGAAATGCTGCTGATAGCGGAAATCGATCAGGGTGTTCAGCCCCTCGACCGCCTCGGCCCAGACATCGCCGCCATTGCCGCCGTCGCCACCGTCGGGACCGCCATATTCGATGAACTTCTCGCGCCGGAAGGACACGCAGCCCGCACCGCCCCCGCCCGAGCGGATGTAGACTTTGGCGAGGTCAAGAAATTTCATGGGGCAGGCTCCTGTTCAAGGGGATGCGATACGCCCACTGGGCCCATCGTTCAAGAGGCGCAAGATTCTTGCCAGAAGGCCGGACGCTCCGCAAACTGAACCAATCGGTTCAGAAAGACCCGATTCTGTGTGGAGCGTGATCATGTCCAGCAAGGCCCTGGCCGAGTTCATCGGCACCTTCATCCTTGTGTTCTTCGGCGTCGGTTCGGCGGTCCTGATGGGGGCCGAGATCGGCTTTCACGGCATCGCCATGGCCTTCGGCCTCTCCATCGTCGCGGCGGCCTATGGCCTTGGCGCCATATCGGGCGCGCAGCTTAACCCGGCGGTGTCGCTGGGCTTCCTGGCGTCGGGACGGATGGGCGCGGGCGATTTCGTCACCTATTGCATCGCGCAGATCCTGGGGGCGGTGGCGGCTGCGGCGGTCGTCTATCTGATCGCCTCGGGCAAGGCCGACTATTCCATCGCCCAGAACGGCCTGGGGCAGAACGGCTGGGGCGAGGGATACAACGGCGGCTACACCCTGATGTCAGCCCTGCTGTTCGAATTCGTGGCGACCTTCCTGTTCGTCACCGTGATCCTCGGCGCGACCCAGACAGACGCGCCCGCGGGCTTTGCGGGGCTGGCCATCGGACTGACGCTGGCGGGTATCCATCTGGTCGGGATCGACGTGACGGGCGTGTCGGTAAACCCCGCGCGGTCCATCGGCCCTGCGATCTTTGCGGGCGGTCAGGCGCTGTCGCAACTGTGGCTGTTCATCCTGGCGCCCCTGGCGGGCGGTGCCCTGGCAGGGGCGCTGCACGGCGCGGGGATCACCCGCTCGCCCCACGTCAAGCCGCGCGGCTGAGGCACCGCCCCTTTTTCCGCGGGCTTCCTGACCCTAGATGAAAGGGACAGGAGGCCCCGATGATCCATTTCGACAACAGCTATGCCCGAATGCCGCAGGGCTTCTTTGCCCGCGTGTCGCCCACGCCCGTGGCGGAACCCGGCCTCATGGCCCTGAACGAAGGGCTGGCACGGCGGCTGGGGCTTGATGCGGCATGGCTGGCAAGCCCCGAGGGCGTGGCGATGCTGGCCGGCAACGCCGTGCCGGCGGGGGCCGAGCCGATCGCGCAGGCCTATGCGGGTCATCAGTTCGGCGGCTTCGTGCCCCAGTTGGGCGACGGCCGCGCGGTGCTGCTGGGCGAGGTCGTGGCCCCCGACGGCGTGCGCTTCGACATCCAGCTGAAGGGCAGCGGGCCGACGCCCTTTTCCCGGCGCGGCGATGGACGGGCCTGGGTCGGCCCGGTCCTGCGCGAATACATCGTCAGCGAATTCATGCACGCGATGGGCGTTCCCACCACCCGCGCCCTTGCAGCCGTCGCGACCGGAGAGACGGTGTGGCGCGAACAGGGCCTGCCCGGTGCGGTCCTGACACGGGTGGCTTCCAGCCATATCCGCGTCGGCACCTTTGAATATTTCGCCGTCCGGGGTCAGGAAGACGCCCTGGCCGCCCTGACGGATCATGTCGTGGCGCGTCATTATCCGGCCGCGAACGGGCCGCTGTCGCTGCTGGACCACGTGATCGCCCGGCAGGCCGAGACGATCGCCCATTGGATGGCGCTTGGGTTCATCCACGGGGTGATGAACACCGACAACATGTCGGTGTCGGGCGAAACCATCGACTATGGTCCCTGCGCCTTCATGGACGTGTATCACCCGGACACCGTCTTTTCCTCGATCGACCGGGGCGGGCGCTATGCCTGGTCGCAGCAGCCGCAGATCGCGGTCTGGAACCTTGCCCAGTTTGCGACCTGCCTTGTGCCCCTGATGGGCGAGCGCGAGGCGGCGATCGAGGCCGCGACGAAGTCGGTCCATTCCTTTGCGCCCCTGTATCAGGCGGCGTGGACGCGGCGCTTTGGCGAAAAGCTGGGCTTGACGGAAGCCTCGGACGCGCAGCCCCTGGCCGAACGCCTGCTGACGCTGATGGCACAGCAGCGGGCGGATTTCACGCGCGTCTTCGCGGGCCTGGCCGACGGCAGCGCGCGCGACGAGTTTCTGGACCGCGACGCCTTCGACGCCTGGCACGCCGACTGGCAGGCCCGGAACCCGGACGCGGACCTGATGCGCCACGCGAACCCCCTGCGCATCCCGCGCAACCACCGGGTCGAGGAAGCCATCGCCGCCGCCGTGGCGGGCGACATGGCGCCCTTCCGGACGCTGTTCGACGCCGTGACGCATCCACGCGAGGCCCGGCCGGAATGGGTCCGCCTGGCGGACGCGCCGCTGGACGAACAGGTCGTGCGCCAGACCTTCTGCGGCACCTGATCAAAACGCAGGCACCGCCGGGCCTTGCGCAGATGGTCCCTTGCGGCCTGAAGGGCGCCGGCTATCCTGCGCCGTGAACTCAAGGGCGATATGTCATTGCTGAGACTGGCAAGTTACAACCTGCACAAGTGCCGTGGGCTGACCGGCCCGCACGCTCCGGAACGCAACCTTGCCGTCATCGCCGCGCTGAAGCCCGACATCATCGCCTTGCAAGAGGTCGATTTCCGCCACGGCGCCCGCCCCGAGGCCCTGCCCCGCCGCCTCATCCGCGATGCCACCGGCCTGGTTCCGGCCAACATGACCACGACGGGTGAAAATTCGCTCGGCTGGCACGGCCAGACGATCCTGATGCGCCCCGAACTGGCCGAACAGGCGGTCCTGCGCCGCCTGCCCCTGCCGGGGATCGAGCCGCGCGGCGCGGTGGTGCTGCGCCTGCCCCGGCTGACCGTGATCGGCGTACATCTGGGCCTTGCCCGGTCGTCGCGACGGGCGCAACTGGCGCGGATCACGGCGCAGGCGGCGCGGATCGCGGATGACAACATCGTCCTGATGGGCGACTTCAACGAATGGCACGACAGCCGCGGCCTGGAATCATTGGCGGGGTTTCGCATCGTGGCGCCGGGGCCGTCCTATCCCGCGCCCCTGCCCCAGTTCCGGCTGGACCGCATCGCCATGTCGCACCACCTGACGCTGCTGCGGCACGGGGTCTTTACCGGTGCGCAGGCCCGCGACGCCTCGGACCACCTTCCCATCTGGGCCGAGATCGAGCAGCCCTGAAATTGCCGCTTTCGGCCTGCCCCTGCGGCAGCTATGAAGGCGCCGACATCAGGCAACGGAGGGGCACCCATGACCGCCATCATCGACATCTACGCGCGAGAGATCCTGGACAGCCGCGGCAACCCGACCGTCGAGGTCGACGTGACGCTGGAAGACGGCACGATGGGCCGGGCGGCGGTGCCCTCGGGCGCATCCACCGGCGCGCATGAGGCGGTCGAGAAGCGCGATGGCGACAAGGCGCGCTACATGGGCAAGGGCGTGCTGGAGGCCGTGGCCTCCGTCAACGGCGAGATCGCCGAGAACCTGATCGGCGAGGACGCGACCGAACAGCGCGCCATCGACGCGATGATGTGCGAACTGGACGGCACGCCCAACAAGGGCCGCCTCGGCGCGAATGCGATCCTGGGCGTGTCGCTGGCGGTGGCCAAGGCCGCGGCGGATGCGACGAACCAGCCGCTGTATCGCTATGTGGGCGGCACCGCCGCGCGGATCCTTCCGGTGCCGATGATGAACATCATCAATGGCGGCGAACATGCCGACAACCCCATCGACATCCAGGAATTCATGATCATGCCGGTCAGCGCGGAAAACATCCGCGACGCCGTGCGCATGGGGTCCGAGGTGTTCCACACGCTGAAGAAGGAACTGTCGACGGCGGGCCTGTCGACCGGGATCGGCGACGAGGGCGGCTTTGCGCCGAACCTGTCCTCGGCCCGCGACGCCCTGGACTTCATCCTGCGCGCTGTCGAGAAAGCCGGCTACAAGCCCGGCGACGACATCATGCTGGCGCTGGACTGCGCCTCGACCGAATACTTCAAGAACGGCAGGTACGAGATGAAGGGCGAGGGCAAGTCGCTGACCTCGGCCGAGAATGTTGACTACCTGGCCGCGCTCTGCGCCGATTATCCGATCCTGTCGATCGAGGACGGCTGCGCCGAAGACGATTGGGATGGCTGGAAGCTGCTGACCGACCGGCTGGGTGGTTCCGTGCAACTGGTCGGCGACGACCTGTTCGTGACCAACCCCACCCGCCTGGCCGAGGGGATCGAGCGCGGCTGCGGCAATTCTCTGCTGGTCAAGGTGAACCAGATCGGCACGCTGTCGGAAACGCTGGACGCCGTGCGCCTGGCCGACCGCAACGGCTATACCAGCGTGATGTCCCACCGGTCGGGCGAGACCGAGGACGCGACCATTGCCGATCTGGCGGTCGCTACCAACTGCGGCCAGATCAAGACCGGCAGCCTTGCCCGGTCCGACCGGCTGGCAAAATACAACCAGCTGATCCGCATCGAGGAGATGCTGGGCGCCACCGCCGAATACGCAGGCCGCAGCATCCTGCGCTGATCCCTGCCGCCAACCGTGCCAAGGCCGCCCCGCGTCACGCAGGGCGGCCTTATTTTTTGCCTGTCAGGGTCGCAGACTACTCGACAGACGGCAGACAAGCACTAAACTGCACCCCATTCGGGCCGGGAACCCGTGGGAGGCCATCCCGACAGCCCTATCGGAGGAGAGTTCATGAAAGATTCCAAGACGCTGCACCGCAGGTCGTTCCTGACAACGGCTTCGGTCGGCGGTGTCGCCGCCGCAGCCGGCGCCACGCTGGCAGCGCCCGCCATCGCCCAGGAAGCACCCACCATCAACTGGCGCGTGGCGTCGTCCTTCCCGAAATCGCTGGACACCATCTATGGCGGCGGGGAAGAGATCTCGGTCCGCCTGAAGGAAGCGACCGACGGCAAGTTCAACCTGCAGGTCTTCGCAGCGGGCGAGATCGTGCCGGGGCTGGACGCCATCAACGCTGCCGGCGACGGCACCGTGGAATGCGCCCATTCGGTGGGCTACTACAACTGGGGCAAGGATCCGGCCTTTGCCTGCGGCGCCGACCTGCCCTTCACCTTCAGCGCACGCGCCAAGGCTGCCTATAACTACCACGGCGGCGGCATCGACCAGTACAACCAGTTCCTGGAAACGGTCGGCCTTGTGGCCTTCCCCGCGGGCAATACCGGCGTCCAGATGGGCGGCTGGTATCGCAAGGAGGTGAACACGATCGCCGACATGCAGGGCCTGAAGATGCGCATCTCGGGCCTGGCCGGGCGCGTGGTCGAGAAGCTGGGCGTCGTCCCGCAGCAGATCGCGGGCGGCGACATCTATCCGTCGCTCGAAAAGGGCACCATCGACGCGGCCGAATGGGTCGGCCCCTATGACGACAACAAGCTGGGCTTCCAGAAGGTCGCGCCCTACTACTATTACCCGGGCTTCTGGGAAGGCGGGCCGACGGTCAGCTTCTTCATCAACAAGGGCAAGTACGACGAGCTGCCCGAGCATTACAAGGCGCTGCTGCGGACCTGCTGCCAGGCCTCCGACCAGAACATGCTGGCCAAGTACGACTATCGCAACCCGACCGCGTTGAAGGAACTGGCCGCGTCGGGCGCGCAACTGCGGTCCTTCAGCGAAGAGATCATGAACGCCGCCTTCACCGCCGCGAACGAGGTCTATGCCGAACTGTCCGCCCAGAACGAGCACTTCAAGCGGCAGTACGAGGCGCAGCTGCAATTCCGCGACGACTGGTACCTGTACAACCAGACCGCGGAATACACCTTCGACACCTTCATGATGATCCAGCAGCGCAACGGCAAGCTGGCCCCCACCCAGGGCTGAGATCGTTCCGACAAAACAGAACCGCCGCGGTATATCCGCGGCGTTTTTCTTGGGCGCTTCCCGAAGAACGTGACGGAATGAAAAAGGCCGGGTCAAACCCGGCCTTTCGTCGTCAGTTGCTGCCGCCAAGACCCGGCGGCGGGCCGCCCAGGCCCAGCCCACCCTGTGCGGGTGCAGGCTGAGCCGGGGCCGCGCCCTCGGCAGGGGCTGCAGGGGCAGGCGCGGGTGCCGGTGCCGGTGCGCCAAGGCCCGGAGGAGGCGCGCCGAGACCCGGGGGCGTGCCGCCCAGGCCACCCGACGGGGCCGTCGTGCCGCCGTCGACCGGGGCTTGCTGGCCGAAGGGCGCGCCCAAGCCACCCAGCGACCCGAAGCCGCCGCCGGTGCCGCCGCCCATCCCGCCCGCCGGGATTTCCAGCCGGACGTTCGAGGTATCCACCGGCGCGCCCTTGTAATGCATGACCATTCCCGGGAAGGCGATCACCACGCCGATCATCACCAACTGGATGCAGACAAAGGGCACCGCACCCCAGTAGATCTGGCCGGTCCTGACCGGCGCCATGCGCTTCTTCGTGACCTTGTCGATGTATTCGCCCTTGGGCGCCACCGACCGCAGGTAGAACAGCGCAAAGCCGAAGGGCGGGTGCATGAAGGCAGTCTGCATGTTCACGCCCAGGATCACGCCGAACCAGATCAGGTCGATGCCCAATGCCTCGGCCGCGGGGGCCAGAAGGGGCACGATGATGAAGGCCAGTTCGAAGAAGTCCAGGAAGAAGGCCAGCAGGAACACCATGATCGACACGACGATCAGGAAGCCGTATTCGCCCCCCGGCAACGAGGTCAGCAGGTGTTCGACCCACAGATGCCCGTTCACGCCATAGAAGGTCAGCGAGAAGACCCGCGCCCCGATCAGGATGAACATCACGAAGGCCGACAGCCGCGTCGTGGCGTAAAGCGCCTGGCGGATCACGTCCATCGACAGACGCTTCTTGATGCCCGCCATGAACAGCGCGCCGACCGCACCCATCGCGCCGCCCTCGGTCGGGGTGGCGATGCCCAGGAAGATCGTGCCCAGCACCAGGAAGATCAGCGCCAGGGGCGGGATCAGCACGATGATGACCTGCTGGGCCAGCCGCGACATCATGTTGATGCCCGTGGCCTTGTCGATCAGCGCCACGACATAGATCACCGACACCGCGATCACGAGGCCCCAGATCGGCGCGTCGGCCGCGTGGTCAGGCCCCAGCCAGCGGGTCGTCAGCCAGAAGATGACGGCCGCCCCCGCAAGGGCCACGACCAGCGACGTGACGCCCGAACCCAGGGTCCGCGCCTCTTTCGGCAGGGCCGGCAGGTATTGCGGGCGGATCATCGACACCACGAAGATGTAGAGCATGTAGAAGCCCGTCAGCACCAGGCCGGGGATCATCGCGCCCTTGTACATGTCGCCCACTGACCGGCCCAACTGGTCGGCCAGCACGATCAGCACCAGCGACGGCGGAATGATCTGCGCCAGCGTCCCCGAGGCCGCGATCACGCCCGATGCGACGCGCCGGTCATAGCCATAGCGCAGCATGATCGGCAGCGAGATCAGGCCCATAGCGATCACGGAAGCCGCGACCACGCCGGTGGTCGCCGCCAGAAGCGCGCCCACGATGATGACCGCATAGGCAAGGCCGCCCCGGATCGGGCCGAACAACTGGCCGATCGTGTCCAGCAGATCCTCGGCCATGCCGGATTTTTCCAGCACGATCCCCATGAAGGTGAAGAAGGGGATGGCCAGCAACGTCTCGTTGGCGACGACCCCCCCGAAGAAGCGGTCGGGCAGCGCGCCCAGAAGCGGCCAGGAAAGGTTGATCGACCCGCCCGACAGCGGCGCGAGTTCGACCCCGATGATGAAGAACAAAAGCCCGTTCGCGGCCAGGGCGAAGGCGACGGGATAGCCGATCAGCAGAAAGACGATCAGCGAAACGAACATGATCGGCGCCATGTTCTGCGCGATGAGTTCCATCATTTGCGGGCATCCTCGCGCGTCTTGTCGACGGGAATGTCGGTCAGCGGGTGGTCGGGATCGGCAAAGCCCGCCTGTTTCAGCAGATCCTCGTCCAGATCCAGGGGCGCATGATGACCCGACGGTGCGTTGTAGTCAGGAATCAGCCCACGCATCACCGCGATCTTCTTGATGATCTCGGAAATGCCCTGCAGCAGCAGCAGCAGGAAGCCCGTGAACAGCAGCGCCTTGGCCGGCCACAGCATCAGGCCGCCCGCGTTCATCGACATCTCTCCGGTGCGATAGGACCGGGCCAGCCAGGGCCAGGTCAGCCACAGCGTCAGCAGGACCATCGGCATCAGGAAGAAGATGTGGCCCAGAAGCTCGATCCAGTGCTGGACCCGGCGCGACAGGGCGCCGAACAGGATGTCGATCCGGATATGTTCGTTTTCCAGCAGCGTATAGGCCGCGGCCAGCAGAAAGGCCGCGCCGTAAAGATACCACTGCAGTTCAAGCCATGCGTTCGAGGACATGCTGAACGCCTTGCGGATCACTGCGTTGATCGCGCTGACGAAGATCGCCAGCAGGATCAGCCAGGACACGTTCCTGCCGATCACGGTGTTGACGCGGTCGATGCCGCGCGAAAGGGCCAAAAGGCCGTTCATGAAGAAAACTCCCCCAAGGGTCGGCCTTTTTGGCCTTTTGACCGTTTGTTCGTTCCTGTGGCGGTATGCGCGATGCGGAAAAACCGGTCAAGAATTTCGGCGGCCGACGTGACATATCTGCACAAGTCGTCTTGCCGTGCGGGCTGCTTCCATGCGTCAGGCCACGCTTTGGGTGCTTCATATTCCACTTGCGATTGATTGTGACGCCACGTCGCGATCATCAGCGGCGGCAAATCAAAGGTCAGGATTTATGACCGTTTTTCAGGCGGAAACATCTTGCCGCCTTCCCTTCGGCCGCTGTTCCCTTCACGCAGATGCAACCATTCCGGGCGTCATCCGGCTTTACCCGCGAAGAGGTTTGGATAGTCTGAATGCCTTGCGCGCAAGCCAAAGCCTTCATCGACAAGGGGAGACGCCGATGTCAAAGCTGTTCACGACCACCGCCCTTCTGGCCGCCCTGGCCCTGCCCGCCCAAGCCGTCCAGCCCGCCGAGGGCGAGACGCTGGCCGACAGCCAGACCTATACCTATTGGCTGCTGGATGCGATCAAGTCGCTGGATCCCGCGAAGAACACCGATGTCGAAGGTTCGGACGTGCTGCGCCAGTTGTTCGAAGGCCTGATGAACGAAGACGCGGCGGGCGCGATGATCCCGGGTGTTGCGGAAAGTCACCAGGAAAGCGAAGACGGGCTGACCCACACCTTCACGCTGCGCGACGCCAAGTGGTCGAACGGCGACCCGGTCACGGCGCAGGACTTTGTCTTTGCCTGGCAGCGCGTCGTGAACCCCGAGACGGCTTCGGAATATGCCTGGTTCCTGGAACTGATGAACATCCAGAACGCCACGCAGATCATCGCGGGCGAGATGGCGCCCGACCAGCTTGGCGTCCGTGCGGTGGACGACAAGACGCTGGAGGTCAAGCTGACCACCCGCACCCCCTATTTCCTGAAGACGCTTTCCCATGCCACCACCTTCCCGGTTCCGCAAAAAGTCGTCGAACAGCATGGCGACGCCTGGACGCAGCCCGGCAACCTGGTCGGCAACGGCGCCTTCATGCTGGAAAGCCACAACCTGGGCGTCGACATCACGATGGTGAAGAACCCGAACTATTGGGACGCCGAGAATGTGGTGATGGAAACCGTGCGCGGCGTCACCGTGAACGACAACAACATCGGCCTGACCCGTTACCTGGCGGGCGAACTGGACCGCGTGCAGATTCCGGCGGGCCAATATCCGCGCCTGTCGCAGGAATATCCGGACCAGGCGATCTCGATCCCGTATTCCTGTTCCTACGCCTATGTCTTCAACGTGTCCGACAAGGGCCCCGAGGCGCTGAAGGACGTGCGCGTGCGCCAGGCGCTGTCGCTGGGTCTGAACCGCGACATCATCGTGAACCAGGTGCTGCAGGGCGGCCAGAAGCCGGCCTATAGCTGGACCCACTGGGCCATCGAGGGCTTCCAGGCCCCTGATGCCGAGATCGCCACCATGACTCAGGAGGAACGGAACGAGAAGGCCCGCGCCCTGCTGACCGAGGCGGGCTATGGTCCCGACAATCCCCTGTCGCTTTCGCTGCAATACAACACCGACGAGAACCACAAGAAGCTGGCCATCGCGGCGCAGCAGTTCTGGAAGCCCTTGGGCGTGAACATCACGCTGAACAATGTCGAATGGAAGGTGCATACCGACCGGATGCAGAACCAGGACTTCGACATGGCCCGCTATGCCTGGTGCGCCGACTACAACGAGGCGACGACCTTCCTGGATTGGTTCCGCACCGACGGCTACAACTCGGGCAAGTGGTCGAATGCGGAATACGACAAGCTGATGGCGGAGTCGAAAACGGCCGAGGATACCGCGCCGCTCTACAAGCGGGCCGAGGAGATCCTGGCCGAGGAAGTGCCCGCGGCCTTCGTCTATCACTATTCCAAGGTCGACATGATCAACCCTGCGATCAAGGGCCTTCCGACCCAGAATGTGACGAACGCCTGGTATGCCAAGGACCTGTATCGGGTGGCCGAGTAAGGTCCGCCACCGATGTTCGCCTTCATCCTGCGACGGCTGGCAATAGCGGTTCCCACGCTGCTGCTGCTGATCGTGCTGTCCTTCGTGCTGATGCATCTGGCGCCCGGCGGGCCGTTCACCCAGGAACGTGCCCTGCCGCCGCAGGTGCTGGCGAACCTCAATGCGAAATACGGGCTGGACGACCCGCTGTGGCGCCAGATCTGGAACTATGTGTACGGCATCCTGGTCCATTTCGACTTCGGCCCCAGCTTCGTCTATCCCGACCGCACCGTGAACCAGCTGATCGCGGACGGTTTCCCGGTGACGCTGACCTATGGCACGCTGTCCTTCCTTGCGGCGGTCCTTGTCGGGGTCACGCTGGGCACGCTGGCCGCGATCCGGCAGAACGGGTGGCTGGACTATCTGGCGGTCGGCATCTCGATCGGCGCGCAGGTGCTGCCGAACTTCGTGATGGCACCGCTGCTGGTGCTGGCCCTGACCCTGTGGCTGGGCTGGCTGCCCGGCGGCGGGTGGAGCTTTTCGGATCCCTCGTTCTGGATCATGCCGGTGATTGCGCTGTCCACCAGCTACATGGCCTCCATCGCGCGGATCACCCGGTCCTCCATGCTCGAGGTGCTGGGGTCGAACCACATCCGCACGGCGCGCGCCAAGGGAATGCCCGAACGCCGCGTCATCCTGCGCCACGCGCTGCGCCCGGCGATGCTGCCGGTCGTCAGCTATCTCGGGCCGGTCTTCGTGTCGATGATCACCGGGTCGGTCGTGATCGACATCTATTTCTCAACCGGCGGGATCGGCAAGGCCTTCGTGGATTCGGCGCTGAACCGCGATTACGCGGTGATGATGGGCGTCACCATCCTGGTTGGCGCGCTGACCATCCTGTTCAACCTGGTCGTCGATATCCTTTACGCCTGGATCGACCCGAAGATCCGGTATTAACCCCATGGTGATCGAACACGACAAGATGCGCTCGCTTGCCGCGCGGATGGCCCAGCCCGAGGTCCGGGGACGGTCTCCCTGGGCCGACGCCCGCCGCCGCTTCCTGCGCAACAAGGCGGCGATGGCGGGCCTTGTGATCCTGCTGCTGGTCGCGCTGTTCGCGATCTTCGGGGGCCAGATCGCCATCTGGTCGAACGAGGAACTGGACTTCAGCGTCATGGGCCAGGTCGCGACCATGGGCCACCCATCGCTGGAAAACGGGCATTACTTCGGCACCGACGACCTGGGCCGCGACCTGTTCGCGCGCACCGTCCAGGGAACCCAGATCAGCCTGCTGGTCGGCATCGTGGGCGCGGGCATCGCGGTGATCGTCGGCACGCTTTACGGCGCGGTGGCGGGTTATGTCGGCGGGCGCACCGACCAGGTGATGATGCGGACGGTCGATATCCTGATGTCGATCCCCTACATGTTCGTGCTGATCCTGCTGTTGGTGATGTTCGGACGGTCGATGACCATGCTGTTTTTGGGCATCGGCCTGATTTCCTGGCTGGACATGGCGCGTATCGTGCGCGGCCAGACCTTGTCCTTGAAGAACCGCGAGTTCATCGAGGCCGCCCGCGCCACCGGCGTGTCCACCTGGCGCATCATCATCCGCCATATCGTGCCGAACCTGCTGGGCGTGGTTGCGGTCTATGCCACGCTGCTGGTGCCGCTGATGATCCTGACCGAAAGCTTCATCAGCTTCCTGGGCCTTGGCGTGCAGGAACCGCTGACCTCGTGGGGGGCGCTGATTTCCGAGGGCGCGGGCACCATGAGCTATGGGACGCTGTGGCAACTGGCCTTCCCGCTGTTCTTCTTCGTCATCACCCTGTTCGGCTTCTTCTTCGTGGGCGACGGGCTGCGCGACGCGCTTGACCCCAAGGAACGCTGACATGGCACTTCTGGACATCCGCGACCTGTCGGTCCGCTTCCACACCCATGACGCCGAGGTTCACGCCGTCAGCGATGTCAGCCTGACCGTCCAGCCGGGCGAGACGCTGGGCATCGTGGGCGAATCCGGGTCGGGCAAGTCGCAACTGGCCTTTGCGGTCATGGGCCTTCTGGCGCGCAACGGCCAGGCTTCGGGCAGCGTGCGGCTGGACGGGCAGGAAATCCTGAACGCCCCGCCCAAGGTCATCAACCGGGTCCGGGCCGAGAAGGTCGCGATGATCTTCCAGGATCCGATGACCTCGCTGAATCCCTACATGCGCGTCTCGGACCAGATGGCCGAGGTGCTGGTCCTGCACAAGGGCCTGTCCAAGCGCGCGGCCGTGGCCGAATCCGTGCGGATGCTGGAAGCGGTGCGCATCCCCGACGCCAAGGGCCGGGTTCGTCTTTATCCGCATGAGTTCAGCGGCGGGATGCGGCAGCGGGTGATGATCGCGATGGCGCTGCTGTGCCGGCCCAAGTTGCTGATCGCGGACGAACCCACGACCGCCCTGGACGTGACGGTGCAGGCGCAGATCATGACGCTGCTGTCGGACCTGCAACGCGACTTCGGCATGGCGATGATGCTGATCACCCACGACCTGGGGGTCGTCGCCGGATCCTGTTCGCGCGTGGCGGTGATGTATGGCGGGCGCATCCGAGAACTGGGGCCGGTGGGTCCGCTCTTCGCCGATCCCGCCCACCCCTATACCCAAGGATTGCTGTCGGCGATCCCGCGGATCGACACGGACGAGGGCGAACTGGCCGTCATTCCCGGCCAGCCGCCCGACATGTCCCGCCCGCCGCAGGGCTGCGCCTTCGGGCCGCGCTGCGCTTATCGCCGTGGCGACTGCGACCACCGCCCGCCGCTGGCCTCCTTCGCACCCGACCGCTGGCGGGCCTGCTTCGCCCCCTTGGCGGAACTGCGCGCCGGAACGGAGACACGCCCATGACGAAGCCCCTTCTCGACGTGCGCGATCTTCGCGTCAGCTTTTCCGTCCGGCAGGCTGGCGCGATGCCTTGGTCCCGCCCCCGCAACCTTCAGGCCGTCGGCGGCGTCAGCTTCACCCTGCGACCGGGCGAGACGCTGGGCGTGGTGGGTGAATCCGGCTGCGGCAAGTCCACGCTGGCCCGCGCGCTGATCGGCCTGGTCCCCGCAACGGGGCGCGCTGAATGGCAGGACGGCGCCGACCTGATCGGTCTGTCGGCGCGGCAGATGATGGCCTATCGCAGCCAGATCCAGATGATCTTCCAGGATCCGCTTGCCAGCCTGGATCCGCGTATGACCGTGGGCCAGATCATCGCCGAACCGCTGGTGACCCATCAGCCCGCTCTGCCCCGGTCCCAGGTTCGCGACCGCGTCAAGGCGATGATGGACCGGGTGGGCCTGCTGCCCAGCCAGATCAACCGCTATCCCCACGAATTCAGCGGCGGACAATGCCAACGGATCGGCATCGCCCGCGCGCTGATCGTGGAACCCCGGCTGATCATCTGCGACGAACCCGTCAGCGCGCTCGACGTGTCGATCCAGGCGCAGGTCATCAACCTGCTGATGCGGCTGCAGGCCGATTTGGGCCTGTCGCTGATCTTCATCGCCCATGACCTGTCGGTGGTGCGCCACATCAGCGACCGTGTGATGGTCCTCTACCTGGGCAAGGTGATGGAGATCGCGCCCGCGCGAGACCTTTATGCCGATCCGCAGCACCCCTATACGCAGGCGCTGCTGTCAGCCGTCCCGGTGCCGGATCCCGCGCATGATCCCGCCGCGACCGTGGTGCCGCTGAAAGGCGACCTGCCCTCGCCCATGAATCCACCCTCAGGCTGCGTCTTCCGCACCCGCTGCCCGCGTGCGGCACCCCGCTGCGCGGCCGAGGTGCCGGTCCTTGCCGGAGATCGCCACCAGACCGCCTGCCATTTCCCCGGCCCCTTCACGCCACAGGAAATCGCCCGCGCCCGCGCCACCGAAGCGGCCTGACCCGCCGCTTCTTTTTCATCCAAGTGTCCCCGCCGGAGGCATGGCGAGCTTGCCTGCCAAGTCAGCCGACGACGATGTGCCCCGGCCCCTCGCAGGCGCGACCGATCACGGCGGCCTCGGCAAAGCCGTGGTCGGCAAAGATCGCCAGGGCGGCCCCGGCCTCAGCCTCGGCGCAGGCCACCAGCAGGCCACCGCTGGTCTGCGGATCGGTCAGCAGGGCACGATGGGTATCGGCAAAGCCCTGGGGCAGCACGACATCCGCGCCATAGCTGGCCCAGTTCCGCCCCGAAGCGCCGGTGACGTAGCCGGCGACAGCCAGATCACCCACCCCCGGCAGCATCGGCACGGCTGCCCAGTCCAGCCGCAACGCGCAACCCGATCCCCGCGCCATCTCAAGCGCGTGGCCTGCCAAGCCAAAGCCCGTCACGTCGGTCATCGCATGGACTCCTGGCAGCCGCGCCAGTTCCGGGCCAGGGGTGTTCAGCTTCGTCGTGGCCCCGACCATCGCACGATATCCATCATCCGACAGCGCGCCCTTCTTCAGCGCCGCGGACATCACGCCGACGCCCAGCGGCTTGCCCAGGATCAGCACGTCGCCCGGCCGCGCGCCGCTGTTGCGCTTTACATGGGCCGGATCGACCAGCCCAAGCGCCACCAGGCCATAGATCGCCTCGACTGAATCGATGGTATGGCCGCCGCCGATGGGGATGCCCGCCTCGCGGCAGGCCATCGCGCCGCCTTCCAGGATGCGGGCGATGGTTTCCCCCGACAGGGTGTTGATCGGCATACCGACCAACGACAGCGCCATGATCGGCGTGCCGCCCATTGCATAAACGTCGCTTATCGCATTGGTCGCGGCGATGCGGCCGAAGTCCAACGGATCGTCGACGATGGGCATGAAGAAATCCGTCGTCGCCACAAGCGCCTGCCGCTCGTTCAGCTTATAGACCGCCGCGTCATCCGAAGTCTCGATCCCCACCAGCAGCGCCTCGGGCACCGGCAGCATCGCCGTGCCGCGCAGCAGCCCCGTCAGCACGCCGGGCGCGATCTTGCAGCCGCAGCCGCCCCCGTGGGACAGGGATGTCAGGCGGGGTTCAGTCTTTTGCTGGTCGTCCATCGGGGTCTCCTTCGGTTGGTGCCACGCTATCACCCCAAAATCGCATCTTCAACGAAGGACGGTTTGCGCTTAGGACGGTCGGCGCAAGGAGAAGCCCATGCTCAAGACCCGCATCATCCCCTGCCTGGACGTGGCCGACGGCCGCGTCGTGAAGGGCGTCAACTTCGTGGACCTGATCGACGCCGGCGACCCCGTCGAGGCCGCCCGCGCCTATGACGCCGCAGGCGCGGACGAGATCTGTTTCCTCGACATCCATGCCACGCATGAAAACCGGGGCACGATGTTCGACCTGGTGACGCGGACGGCGGAACAATGCTTCGTGCCCCTGACCGTGGGCGGCGGTGTCAGGACGCATGAGGATGTGCGTGCGCTGCTGCTTGCGGGGGCCGACAAGGTCAGCTTCAACTCGGCCGCCGTGGCCGATCCCGACGTGGTGGCCCATGCCGCCGACCGCTTCGGCAGCCAGTGCATCGTCGTGGCCATCGACGCCAAGACCGTCGCGGATGGCCGCTGGGAAATCTTCACCCATGGCGGGCGCAAGCCCACCGGCATCGACGCCGTCGCGTTCGCCCGCACGGTCGAGGCGAAGGGCGCCGGGGAAATCCTGCTGACCAGCATGGACCGCGACGGGACGCGCGCGGGCTTCAACATCCCCCTGACCCGCGCCATCGCGGATGCGGTGAACATCCCGGTCATCGCCTCGGGCGGGGTCGGCACGCTGGACCACCTTGTCGAGGGGGTGACCGAAGGCCATGCAAGCGCCGTCCTCGCTGCCTCGATCTTCCATTTCGGCACCTTCACCGTGGCCGAGGCCAAGGCCCACATGGCCGCCGCCGGCATCCCGATGAGGCTCGCATGAGCGCGCTTCACGACCTTGCCGCCACCATCGCCGCCCGCAAGGCTGCCGATCCCGACAGCAGTTGGACGGCGAAACTGCTGGCGAAGGGCCCCGAGAAATGCGCCGAGAAGTTCGGCGAGGAAGCGGTCGAGGCGATCATCGAGGCGGTCAAGGGCGACCGGGACCGCCTGACCAGCGAGGCGGCGGACGTGATCTTTCACCTTCTGGTGATGCTGGCTGCGCGGGACGTGACGCTGGCCGATGTCGAGACGGAACTGGAACGGCGGGCCGGGACCTCGGGACTGGTGGAAAAGGCGTCGCGTCCGTAATCGCTGGGCCTTGTGTCGCTTGCCCTTTTCCTTGGGGTGCCTTGGGGTCTATAAGCGGGCAAATTGTTGCGGCAGGCCCGCAACCGAATAAACATGGCAGAGGACCGCATGAGCAACGATTCCCAAAACGGCAAGCATCACGAAGGCGACGTGGCTTTCATCCAGTCGCTTGCGGAACTGTTGAATGCCAGCGACCTGTCGGAACTGTCGGTCAAGCGGGAATATGGCGAACATGACCGGCTGACGGTCAGCCTGTCCAAGCAGGGCAAGCAGATTGCCTATGCCGCAGCCCCCGTCGCCGCGGCCCCTGCACCCGCTGCCGCGCCCTCCGCACCGGCCGCGCAATTGCCCGCCGTCAGCGAAGATCCGGCCAGCCTGCCGGGCGTCGTTACCTCGCCCATGGTGGGCACCGCCTACCTGTCCGCCGAACCAGGAGCCACGCCTTTCGTCCAGATCGGGCAAGCCGTTGCCGAAGGCGACACGCTGCTGATCGTCGAGGCGATGAAGACCATGAACCACATCCCCTCGCCCCGCGCAGGAACCGTCAAGCGCATCCTGATCGACGACGGCACCCCGGTCGAATTCGGCGCCCCCCTGATGGTCGTCGAGTGAGGCGGGGATGTTTGACAAGATCCTGATCGCCAACCGGGGCGAAATTGCCCTGCGCGTGATTCGCGCCTGCCGCGAGATGGGCATCGCCTCGGTCGCGGTTCATTCCACGGCTGACGCCGATGCGATGCACGTCCGCATGGCCGACGAATCGGTCTGCATCGGCCCGGCGCCGTCATCGGCCAGCTACCTTTCCATGCCCGCCATCATTTCCGCCTGCGAGATCACGGGCGCGCAGGCGATCCATCCGGGCTATGGCTTCCTGTCCGAAAACGCGGCCTTCGTGCAGATGGTCGAAGACCACGGCATCACCTTCATCGGTCCCCGCGCGGAACATATCCGCATCATGGGCGACAAGATCACCGCCAAGGACACGATGAAGAACCTGGGCGTGCCCTGCGTTCCGGGCAGCGACGGTGGCGTCGATGACGTGGAGCAGGCCAAGCGCGTGGCGGCGCAAATCGGCTATCCAGTCATCATCAAGGCCACGGCGGGCGGCGGCGGACGCGGCATGAAGGTGGCCCAGGACGAAGCGGGCCTGGAGGTCGCGTTCCGCACCGCGCGGGCCGAGGCCAAGGCGGCCTTCGGTAATCCCGACGTCTATATCGAGAAATACCTCCAGAAGCCGCGCCACATCGAGATCCAGGTCTTCGGCGACGGCAAGGGCCGTGCTGTCCATCTGGGCGAACGCGACTGTTCCCTGCAACGTCGCCACCAGAAGGTGCTGGAGGAAGCCCCCGGCCCCGCCATCAGCGCCGAGGAACGCGCCCGCATCGGCAAGGTCTGCGCCGATGCCGTGGCCCGTATCGGCTATGCAGGCGCCGGCACGATCGAGTTCCTGTATGAGGACGGCGAGTTCTACTTCATCGAGATGAACACCCGCCTGCAGGTCGAACATCCCGTGACGGAGGCGATCTTCGGCGTGGATCTGGTCCGCCAGCAGATCCTGGTCGCCGCCGGTCAGGAGATGGAGTTCCGGCAAGAGGATCTCTCGATCCGCGGCCATTCGATCGAGGTCCGGATCAACGCCGAAAAGGTGCCGGGCTTCTCGCCCTGCCCCGGCCGGATCACCCAGTATCACGCGCCGGGCGGCTTGGGCGTTCGGATCGACAGTGCGCTTTACGACGGCTATTCCATTCCGCCCTATTACGACAGCCTGATCGGCAAGCTGATCGTGCATGGCCGCGACCGGTCCGAAGCCCTAGCGCGGCTTGAGCGTGCCTTAGGCGAATTGATTGTGGACGGGATCGATACCACGGTTCCGCTGTTCACGGCCCTGCTGCAGGAACCCGATATCCGGTCGGGCAATTATTCGATCCACTGGCTGGAACGCTGGCTGGATCAGAAATTCGGCTGAGGCCGGATCGTGCTGACGCCCGCGCAACTGCTGAAAGGCTATGCGCAGGGCGTCTTTCCCATGGCGGAAAGCGCCTACGACACGCGGCTGCACTGGTTCGATCCGCCGTTGCGGGGGATCCTGCCGGTTGGCGGGGTCCATGCCTCGCGGTCGCTATTGCGCGATCTGCGAAGGGGTGGATGGACGGCGCATCTGGACGGCGACTTCGAGGCCGTGGTGGCTGCCTGCGCGGACCGCGACACGACCTGGATCAATGAGCCGCTGGCCCGTCTTTATTCCCAGTTGCACCGGGCGGGCCGCGCCCATGCGCTTGAGATCCGCCATGATGGCAGGTTTGCGGGCGGCATATTCGGGGTGACGATCGGGGCGGCCTTCTTCGGGGAGTCCATGGCCTCGGCCCGGACGAACGGGTCCAAGATGGCGCTTCTGTGGATGTCCAGCCAACTTGCGCGCTGCGGCTTTACCCTGTTCGACACGCAGTTCCTGACGCCGCATCTGGAACGCATGGGTGGCCGGGAAATACCGCGCGCGCAATACCGCGCCCTGCTGGCCGATGCCCTGCCCCGGCAGGCCGACCTGCTGTCAGCCCCGTTGCCGGGTGGGGATCAGCTTTGGCAGGAAATCACCCAGACGTCATAGCGCCGGTCGTCAAGCGCCGACAGCGCGGGGGACGATGCGATCATCCAGCCGCTGAAAAGGGTCACGTTCTGCGCCGTATCCGTGATCGTCAGCTGGGCATAGGCGTCCGAACTGGGATCGCCGGCGGGATAGCGGCATTCGCCCAGACGGACCTGCAGCCTGCCATAGCTCACCGCCTGTCCCACCTCGACCGGAAGATCCGTGGTGCGGCCCGAAATCTTGTCCAATCCGCGCAGCAGGGCGCCGTTGGCTCGTGCAACCTCTTGCGCTGCGGCAGGCGCGGCCAAGGCCAGCATGACCAGCAGGGACCGGATCACGAGTTTTCCTCGTCCTGCGACTGGCTGTCCACGAACTTCATCATCAACTGCAGCAGGCTGACAGCACCCTGCACATCCTCGATCTCGTCGCCGGGGGAAAGATTGTCCGGGCTGCCGCCCGGCTGGATGAGGATATAGGCCCCGCCCAGCAGGCCATCCGACTGGATCAGGGCGGCACTGTCGGAAGGAAGCGCGATATTGGCAGGAAGCGTCAGCCGCGCATCGGCCATGTAGGTGTCGGGATTAAGCGCCACGTCCGAGACGCGGCCCACCGGAACCCCGGCCAGCCGGACCTCGGTCCCGACCGAAACCCCATCGACGTCGGGAAAGGATGCGCGGACCTCGTAGCCCGCTTCGCGCGAAAAGTCCGTGCCGAACCCCCAGGCCAGAAATCCCGCGGCAACGACCAGAACCGCGGTTCCGGCCAAAAGCTCTGCCCGGTGCTCTGCCCCTGCCGACATCTATTCGGGCTGCCAGGCGTCGTAATCACTGCGCGCCGGTTGTTCCGCACGGTAAAGCGACCCTTCCGGGTAATAGGCGCCCACAGTCCCGGTCGGGTTCTCTCGATGCGGCTTTTCCCAGGACTTGCGGGCCAGCGGGGCCTTGGTCGGCGGTTCGTCCCAGGTATGGTGCAGCCAGCCATGCCATTCCGGACTGACCCGGCTTGCCTGGGATTCGCCGCTAAAGATCACCCAGCGGCGCGATCCGTCCTTGTTCTGGTAGAAGACGTTGCCCTCGGCATCCTCGCCAACCTTTATCCCGTTCCGCCAGGTCCAGAACTGGGTGTTGACGGTCTGGCTGTTCCACCAGGTCAGGGCGCGGAGCAAGAAAGACATGGGGCTGGAACCTCTTATTCGTGGCTGCCGCAGATATGGCCCAAACTGCGTCCAAGATCCAGCCTGCCCGACTGGCAAGCCGCAGATAAACTTGCCCGCCGCGCTTGGTGGAGAGGTCAGGTAAACCCTTCAACCGCGGCACCAACCGGCAAGAAAGGCGCAGGGAACATGGGCAGACACCCCCTGCGCGCCCAGTTGTTTCAGCTTGCCGAGGCGGCTTCCTTCTTGGGGTCGGCGTGGATCAGCAAGGGCTTCGCGACGGCGTTGTCCACCGCTTCCTCGTTCACCACGACCTCTTCGACGCTGTCCATCCCCGGCAGTTCGAACATGGTATCGAGCAGGATGTCCTCCATGATCGACCGCAGACCCCGCGCGCCGGTCTTGCGCTTGATGGCGCGCTTGGCGATGGCCTGCAGGGCGTCATCGGTGAAGGTCAGCTGCACGCCTTCCAGATCGAACAGGCGCTGATACTGCTTGACTAAGGCGTTCTTGGGCTTGGTCAGGATGATGATCAGCGCTTCCTCGTCCAGGTCGGTCAGGGTCGCGATCACGGGCAGGCGGCCCACGAATTCCGGGATCAGGCCGAACTTCAGCAGATCCTCCGGCTCCAGTTCCTTGAACAGCTCGCCCACGCCGCGGTCGTCGTTTTCCTTGACGCTGGCGCCGAAGCCCATCGCGGTGCCCTTGTTGCGCTGCGCGATGATCCGGTCAAGGCCCGCAAAGGCGCCGCCGCAGATGAACAGGATGTTGGTCGTGTCCACCTGCAGGAATTCCTGCTGCGGATGCTTGCGGCCGCCCTGCGGGGGAACGCTTGCGACCGTGCCCTCCATGATCTTCAGAAGCGCCTGCTGCACCCCCTCGCCCGAGACGTCGCGCGTGATCGAGGGGTTGTCGGACTTGCGGGTGATCTTGTCGACCTCGTCGATATAGACGATGCCGCGCTGCGCACGCTCGACATTGTATTCCGATGCCTGGAGGAGCTTGAGAATGATGTTCTCGACATCCTCGCCCACATAGCCGGCCTCGGTCAGCGTGGTCGCGTCGGCCATGGTAAACGGAACGTCGAGGATTCTGGCCAGGGTCTGGGCCAGAAGCGTCTTTCCGCAGCCGGTCGGACCAATCAGCAGGATGTTCGACTTGGCAAGCTCGATCTCGCCCTTGCCGCCGTGGTTCAGCCGCTTGTAGTGGTTGTGGACGGCCACGGACAGCACGCGCTTGGCATGTTCCTGGCCGATCACGTAATCATCGAGAACCGCGCAGATCTCCTTGGGCGTCGGCACGCCGTCGCCCGACTTCAACCCCGAGGATTTCGTTTCCTCGCGGATGATGTCCATGCACAGTTCGACGCATTCATCGCAGATGAAGACCGTTGGTCCTGCGATCAGCTTGCGCACCTCATGCTGGCTCTTGCCGCAAAAGCTGCAATAGAGCGTGTTCTTGCTGTCACTGCCGGACTGGTTTGCCATCGTCCAAGATCCTTGATTGCCGCAGGTCTGCCAACCGCGGGCGGCCCGGCGCCGGGGGCCGCAACTGAATTGTCCAGCGGCGAAAGGATCGCCGCAGGCCTGTGTTCCTTATGTTAAGGATGACGCAGGCGCGTCACAATCCCCAACAAGTCTATTTCTTCTCGGGTTCCGCCTTGCCGCGCGGGGCAACCACTTCGTCGATCAGACCCCAGTCCCTTGCCTCTTCGGGCGACATGAAGCGGTCACGCTCCAACGCCTGCTCGACTTCCTCAAGGCTGCGGCCGGTATGGGCCACGTAAATCTCGTTCAGGCGGCGCTTCAGCTTCTCTGTCTCGCGTGCGTGGATCAGGATGTCAGTGGCCTGTCCCTGGAACCCGCCCGAGGGCTGGTGGACCATCACGCGACTGTTGGGCAGCGAATAGCGCAGCCCCGGTTCGCCCGCCGCCAGCAGCAGCGAGCCCATCGAGGCGGCCTGCCCGACCACCAGCGTCGAGACGCGCGGGCGGATGTATTGCATCGTGTCATAGATCGACAGGCCCGAGGTCACGACGCCGCCGGGGCTGTTGATGTACATGCTGATATCCTTGTTGGGATTTTCAGCTTCCAGAAACAGCAATTGCGCGCAGATCAGGGTGGACATGCCGTCATGCACGGGACCCGACACGAAGATGATCCGTTCCTTGAGCAGGCGCGAGAAGATGTCATAGGCCCGTTCCCCGCGAGAGGTCTGTTCGACCACCATGGGGACAAGGGTGTTCATGTAGAATTCTGCCGGATCGGTCATCGTCTGTCCTTGCCTTGTGTCCCTGTTCCCGCGATTCGCCAGGGCGCTGATCCCACCGATAGCCGCGAAAGGTTGACAGAGTCTTAGTAACGGGCAAGGTCCGCTGCAAGGCATGGAACGAAGTTCGGCCCGTCCCCGACGGCGCCGCCAGCAGGAGATGGACATGAAACTGATCGTGGGTCTGGGCAATCCCGGCGCGAAATATGCCGCAAACCGCCACAATATCGGCTTCATGGCCGTGGACCGGATCGCCCAGGATCATGGCTTTTCCCCATGGAAGGCGCGCTTCCAGGGTCTTGTATCTGAAGGCCGGCTGGGGGCCATGCGGGTCACCCTGCTGAAGCCGCAGGGCTTCATGAACCTGTCAGGGCAATCGGTTGGCGAAGCGATGCGATACCTAAAGCTGAACCCGGAAGACGTGATCGTCCTGCATGACGAACTGGATCTGGCGCCCGCCAAGTGCCGGGTCAAGCAGGGCGGCGGCCATGCGGGTCATAACGGGCTTCGGTCGATCCACCAGCATATCGGCCCCGATTATGGCCGCGTCCGGCTGGGGATCGGCCATCCGGGCCACAAGGACCGGGTCGCGGGATATGTCCTGTCGGACTTCGCAAAGGCCGACCAAGAATGGCTGGACGACCTGCTGCGCGGCATCTCGGACGGGGCCGAGGCTTTGGCCCAAGGCGACGGCGCGCGGTTCCAGAACCTTGTGGCGGCCCGAACCCAGCCCGCGCGAAACAGCGGGACGCGGCCCGCCCTGGCCACGCCCGCGCCCGTCAAGGACTCCCCCCCATCCCTCGCCCCGGCAGAGCCCGACAAGCCCGCGACCCTGACGGACAAGCTGCGGCAACTGACCGACCGCTTCCGCTGATCCGGGGTTGGCCTCGCCCGTCCCTGGCGCTAGCCTGACCCTTGGGAGGATCGGACATGGAACCGTCGCTGAACGTCCTTGGAACACGGCTCGAGCCTTGCTCGATGAAGCCGCTGACGGGGTTTTACCGCAACGGCTGCTGCGACACGGGACCAGAGGATGCCGGCAGCCACACCGTCTGCGTGGTGGTCGACGCCGAGTTCCTGGCGCTGTCGAAATATCTGGGCAACGACCTGAGCACGCCGCGTCCCGAATACCGTTTCGACGGGCTGAAGCCTGGCGACCGCTGGTGCCTCTGCGCGGCGCGTTTCCTCCAGGCCGCGCAAGAGTTCGGGGCGCCGAAGGTCGTGCTGGAATCGACCCATGCTCGGGCGCTTGACATCATCCCGATCGAGCTGCTGCGCGCCCATGCCGTCAATGCGCAAAGCTAAGCGTCTGGCACTTGCGCTGAGTGTGCTGCCCCTCCAAGTCCTGGCGCAGGATCTGCCCAGCGAAATGCCGATCAGGCCCGCGGACCGGGAACGGCTTGCCGGCTATCATGCCGCGGCCGGGGATGCGCTGCTTCAGGCCCTATCCGAGGGCGGAGGGGCGGATCTGGACATGATGATCGAGGCGTTGTCCGGGAAGGCCCTGCCGGCGGACCACGCTGTCCCGATCCTGGCCGGGGACTGGTCCTGTCGGATGATCAAGGTGGGCGGCCTTTTGCCAGTGACAGCCTATAGCCCATTCAACTGCAGGATGACGACCGATGGTGGCTTCGAAAAGCTGACTGGCTCGCAGCGGACCAAAGGGCAGATCTATCGTGATGGCGACCGGCTGGTCTATCTGGGAACGGGCTTCATCGCGGGCGATAGGCCGCCCGCCTACGCGGAACTGCCCGAACAAGCCGACATTCAGGCCGACCCGCAAAGACTGCCCGAAGTGGGTGTTGTGGAAATGGTCTCGCAGACCAAAGGGCGAATCCTGTTCCCCAGCCCGCAGCTGGAATCGCGCTTCAACATCCTGCTGCTGACGCGTTGAAACGCCGGGCCAAAAGGCCCGGTGTCCTGGTGTTACCCGTTGCTGCCGGACCCGCCCGAACCGCCATCGGACCCACCATCCGATCCGCCGTCCGATCCGCCGTCGGAACCGCTGGCACCGTCCGATCCTGCGCCACCGCCATCGGAACCACCGTCAGAGCCGCCTGCCCCAGCCTCGCCACCCGTGCCAGTTCCGGCGTCCGCACCCGTATCGCCGTCTTCCGCGCCGTCATCGGCATCGGTGGTGCCGCCGCTATTGTTGCCCCCAAGCACGTCCCGGGCCACGTCGCCTCCGCTGCTGGTGTCCGGGCCTGCGCGCATCTCGACGCCATCAACCGAGACAAGGCTGCCATTCGCGATGCTGTAGACCAGTTCGGTCGGCTGCCCGTTGCGCTGCGCGTTCACCGTCATCAGCGCGCCTTCGCGCAGGATGTGGATGTCGGTGAAGCCCTGGGACAGCAGCGTCTCGATCACGACCTGGTCGTTCTGGATCTGCTCGGGCAAGGGGAAGGCCGGGACGGCGACTGCGCCGACCGGGGGCTGCGGCTGCAATGCGGGATCGACGATGACGGCGGTATTGCCGCCGGGCGTCTCGACCACCGTCTGGGTCAGGGCCGGCGTGGCCAGAAAGCCCCCGGTCGCGCCGATCAGCGCGAGGGCCAGGGATGTCTTCTGCGATGTCTTGAGCATGGTGTCCTCCGTCATGCGGTCGGGCCTCAACCCGCGGCGCATCACAGAGGTTCCAGCGCCTTACGTCTTGATATCAAAGCCCAGATGCTTGGCGACGGTGAAGATGTCCTTGTCGCCGCGCCCGCACATGTTCATCACGATAAGATGGTCGCGCGGCAGGCCCGGCGCAATCTTGATGACATGGGCCAGGGCATGGCTGGGCTCCAGTGCCGGGATGATCCCTTCTTGGGCGCAGCACAACTGGAACGCGGCCAGGGCCTCGTCGTCTGTGATGCTGACATATTCGGCGCGGCCGGTATCGTTCAGCCAGGCATGTTCCGGGCCGATGCCCGGATAGTCCAGGCCCGCGCTGATCGAATGGCCTTCCAGGATCTGGCCGTCGTCGTCCTGCAGCAGATAGGTGCGGTTGCCGTGCAAGACGCCCGCGCGCCCGCCCGACAGGCTGGCGCAATGCTCCATCCGGTCGTCCACGCCCTTGCCGCCAGCCTCGACGCCAATGATGCGGACTTCCTTGTCGTCGAGGAAGGGGTAGAACAGGCCCATTGCATTCGACCCGCCGCCGATCGCGGCGATGATGGTGTCGGGCAGCCGGCCTTCGCGCGGCAGGATCTGCTCCTTGACCTCTTTCCCGATGATCGACTGGAAATCGCGGACCATCGCCGGATAGGGGTGCGGGCCGGCCACGGTGCCGATGCAATAGAAGGTGTCGCGCACATTCGTCACCCAATCCCGCAGCGCGTCGTTCATGGCGTCCTTCAGCGTGCCGCGACCGCTGGTGACGGGCACGACCTCGGCCCCCAGCAGACGCATCCGGAACACGTTCGGCGCCTGGCGTTCCACGTCGTGTGCGCCCATGTAGACCACGCATTTCAGGCCAAAGCGCGCGCAGACCGTCGCGGTCGCCACGCCGTGCTGGCCCGCGCCGGTTTCGGCGATGATCCGGGTCTTGCCCATGCGGCGCGCCAGCAGGATCTGGCCCAGCACGTTGTTGATCTTGTGCGCGCCGGTGTGATTCAGTTCATCCCGCTTCATGTAGATCTTGGCGCCGCCCAAGTATTCCGTCAGCCGTTCCGCGAAATACAAGGGCGAGGGCCGCCCGACATAGTGGGTCCAGAGGTCGTCCATCTGGGCCCAGAATTCAGGGTCCGTCTTGGCGCGTTCGTATTCGGCTTCCAGGTCCAGGATCAGCGGCATCAGGGTCTCGCTGACGAAGCGGCCCCCATAGATGCCGAACCGGCCCTGCTCATCGGGGCCGGTCTTGTAGCTGTTCACCAGATCATCGGCCATGGGATCGCCTTCACGGTTGGAATGGGTATTTGGGCAACGAAGAAGCCTCAGAGCGTCTTCTTATAGCCGATATGGCTGGGGGTGAAGCCCAGGCGGTCATAGAAGCGATGCGCGTCCATGCGGGTCCGGTTGGTGGTCAGCTGCATCTGCCCGCAGCCGGCGGCGCGGGCCCGCGCTTCGGCATCGGCCACCAGCAGCGCGCCGATCCCCCGGCCCCGCAGGTCAGAGGCGACGCGCACCCCCTCGATCTGCGCGCGAAGCGTTGCCTTGGCCGAGAGGCCGGGGATGAAGATCAACTGATAGCAGGCCACCAATCGGTCGCCGGACAGGCCGACGATCAGGTGGTTTTCGCCCTGGCGCTGCATTGCGTCAAAGGCGGAAAGATAGGGCGCGGGATCGGTCGTCTCGCGCGCCTGCCCCAGGATGTCGTCGGCCAGGAGAGCCACGACCGCCGGAACCTCGTCGCGCGCGGCAGGACGGAACAGGACGGTCATGACGCGGCTGCGATAAAGGCGCGGATCAGCCCCTCGTCCTTCAGGCCCGGCTCAGCCTCCACGCCCGAGGACACGTCCACGGCGGGCGCGCCGGTCAGGCGGATGGCCTCGGCCACGTTCTGTGCCGTCAGCCCGCCCGCCAGCATCCAGGGGCGCAGCCACTTGCGACCGACCAGCAGGCGCCAGTCAAAGGACAGGCCGTTACCACCCGGAAGGTCGGCGTCACGCGGCGGCTTGGCATCGACCAGCAGCATGTCCGCCACCAGCCCGTAATCCGTCAGCGCCGGCAGGTCCGAGGCGTCGGAAAGACCCACCGCCTTCATCACCGGCAGGCCGGTCAGCGCCTTGACCGCAGCCACCCGATCCGGGCTTTCGCTGCCGTGAAGCTGGATCACGTCAAGCGGCACACGGGCCACAACCTCGTCCAGCAGGGCATCGTCCGGATCGACGAACAGCCCGACACGCGCCACCCCGACCGGCACCAGGGGTGCCAGCATTACAGCCTCGTCAACCGAGACCGCGCGGGGCGAATTCGGAAAGAACACCAGGCCCACGTAGCGCGCCCCGGCCTCGGCAGCCGCAGAGATGTGCTCGGGCCGGCGCAGGCCGCAGATCTTGACCTGCGACATGGCTCAGGTCCGGGCGGGCAGCGTGGTGCCTGCCGCCGGCTCCGCCGAAGCCGCCGGCAGCGTCGGCTGCCGCCCGGCCCGTGGGCTGTCGAGGATCGCCAGAACCTCGTCCTTGGGGGCGGCGTGGCGGCTGCGCAGGTGGCCGACTTCGCTTTCCAGCTTGGCCGCGCGGCTTGCCTGTGCCTTGGCTTCGCGGCGGATCTGGGACTCGCGCAGCCATTCCCAGACCAGGCCGGCGATCATGCCGAGGGCGAAGGCCAGGAAGATCACAAGGAACAGGGGCAGATCGACGGCCCAGCGGCCGCCGAGGAACTGCCCGAAATTGGCCGGAAAGGCCGACAGGGTCACCGTCTCGCGATTGGCCAAGGCCACGGCAATCAGGATGACCGCCAGCAGGACCACGAAGATCAGTCGAAGAAAGCGCATGGAATGTCCTTGGTTGCGGCCGCCGGTCACGGCACGATGCTGTGCAACCTAATAAGCCCTTCAGGCGTCCCCGTTCAACCGATCACGCAACAGTTTGCCGGTCTTGAAGAAGGGAACGGACTTCTGGTCCACATCCACGGCCTCGCCCGTGCGGGGATTGCGGCCGGTGCGGGCGTCGCGCTTCTTGACCGAGAAGGCCCCGAAGCCGCGAAGTTCGACCCTGTCGCCGCGTGCCATGGCGTTGATGATTTCCTCAAACACGGTGTTCACGATCCGCTCGACATCGCGCCGGAACAGATGCGGGTTTTCGTCAGCGATAAGCTGGATCAATTCGGACCGGATCATCATCCCCCCAGGTGGCGTAACGGCTGCAAGATGTCGTCCGCAGGACTTGTGACAAGAGGCAACGCAGGAAAAGGTTCCCAGTTTCCATAGCGATGCCAGTTTTGCCTCGATCACGCAAGAGAGGTGGAGATTCCCTGCCCGTTCGCCAGGCAGCAAAAAGCCCGCCCCGCATCTGCGGAGCGGGCAATATCATGCCTGGGCCGCGATCAGTTGCCGCGGTTCAGGGCAGCGCCCAGGATGTCGCCCAGCGACGCGCCCGAATCCGAGCTGCCGTACTGGTCGATGGCTTCCTTTTCCTCGGCGATCTCGCGTGCCTTGATCGACAGGCCCAGACGACGGGTCTTGGTGTCGATGTTGGTGACGCGGGCATCGACCTTGTCGCCGACCTGGAAGCGTTCGGGACGCTGGTCCTGACGGTCGCGGGCCAGATCGCTGCGGCGGATGAACGACTTGACGCCGTTGTATTCCACCTCGACGCCACCATCCTCGATCGCGGTGACCTCGACGGTCACGACCGAGCCACGCTTCACGCCGTCAACGGCTTCGGCCATGTGCTCGTTTTCCAGCGACTTGATCGACAGGCTGATGCGTTCCTTCTCGACATCCACGTCCTGGACGACGGCTTTCACCACGTCGCCCTTGCGGAAGTCCTGGATCGCGTCTTCGCCGCGGGCATCCCACGAGATGTCCGACAGGTGGACCATGCCGTCGATATCGCCTTCCAAGCCCACGAACAAACCGAATTCGGTGATGTTCTTGACCTCGCCTTCGATCACGGTGCCGGTCGGATGCGTTTCGGCAAACACTTCCCACGGGTTGCGCTGCGTCTGCTTCAGGCCCAGCGACACGCGGCGCTTGGCTTCGTCGATCTCCAGCACCATCACTTCGACTTCCTGAGAGGTCGAGACGATCTTGCCCGGATGGACGTTCTTCTTGGTCCAGCTCATTTCCGAGACATGGACCAGACCCTCGACACCGGCTTCCAGTTCGACGAATGCGCCGTAGTCGGTGATGTTGGTCACGCGGCCCTGATGGACCGAGCCGATCGGGAACTTGTCGCCCACCGTATCCCACGGATCGGCCTGCAGCTGCTTCATGCCCAGGCTGATGCGGTGGCTGTCCTTGTTGATCTTGATGACCTGGACCTTCAGGGTCTCGCCGATCGACAGGATCTCGGACGGGTGGTTGACGCGGCGCCAGGCCATGTCGGTGACGTGCAGCAGGCCGTCAACACCGCCCAGGTCGACGAACGCACCGTATTCGGTGATGTTCTTGACGACGCCGTCCACGGTCTGGCCTTCGGTCAGGTTGGCGATCACCTCGGCGCGCTGTTCGGCGCGGCTTTCTTCCAGGATGGCGCGGCGCGACACGACGATGTTGCCACGGCGGCGGTCCATCTTGAGGATCTGGAACGGCTGCTTCAGACCCATCAGCGGGCCGGCGTCGCGCACGGGGCGCACATCGACCTGCGAACCGGGCAGGAAGGCGACAGCGCCGCCCAGGTCGACCGTGAAGCCGCCCTTGACGCGGCCGAAGATGGCGCCTTCGACGCGCTCTTCATCGGCATAGGCTTTTTCCAGACGGTCCCAGGCTTCCTCGCGGCGGGCTTTCTCGCGCGAGATGCTGGCTTCGCCGCGGGCGTTCTCGACGCGGTCCAGATAGACCTCGACCTCGTCGCCGACCTTGATGCTGGGCTCCTCGCCCGGATTTGCGAATTCCTTCAGATCGACGCGGCCTTCCATCTTGTAGCCGACGTCGATGATGGCCTGTCCCGCCTCGATGGCGATGACGCGGCCCTTGACGACCGAACCTTCGTCCGGGGTGTCAATGTCGAAGCTTTCGTTCAGGAGGGCTTCGAATTCCTCCATGGTCGCTTTAGCGCACATATATGATCGGTTTCCTTTACGACGATTTTACTGGCCATGCGGTTGGCTCCGCCGGTCTTTATGACGCCTTTCGGGAACGACAAAGGGTCGCGGCGTGACGCCCGACCCGTTCCGTTGCGGTCTGTTCTGACCATCTCTCCCTAAGACTGGCGTGCATATAAAGGTGTTTTGCCCATAACTCAATGCAAAAGTGCCGCGATAAAGGCCAGGCTGCGCGGCAGTCCTTCCGGCTTGCGCGGGTCACGCAGTGCTGAGAACGGTTTCCGTCGCCCCCGGAACGATCGGTTCCTCCGCCGGCTGATGCGCAACCCAGACACCGCTTTCGCGTGAGAAATACTCGTGCTGGGGTGGCCGGAAAGCCGCTTGGCCCATCGGCGCGATGTGCCGTTCGATCGACAAGAACGGGCCGTCGATCTGCAGGACCGCGAATTCGTTCTGCCTGTCGGACAGCCGCCCGCACAGTGCCGTCCCCGCCTGCACCTGCAAAAGGCCGGGATGCGCCGTCTGGTCCAGCATGGCCCCGGTTGCCCAGACATGCAGGTGCCCGGACAGGGCGATCTGCGCGCCTGCGCGGTCCAGCCGGGCCAATGCCTCGGGCGCGCGGCGCGACAGCTCCTTGTCGACCTGCGCCAGATGTTCAAGGGGATGGTGCACGGCCACGATGTTCATCGCCTCCGGGTCAAGGCTATGTTCCAACCGGGCGATCTCTCCGTCGCGGATGATGCCGCGCTGCACCGCCGAGGGATCGACGCTGTTCAGCCCCATGACGCGGACCCGGCCAATCTGGCGGCAGGGCGTCAGTTGAGGGCCAATGGCGCGGCGAAACCCCCGCCACGGCATCAGGAACCGGACCGGCAGGTTGTAAAGCGGCACGTCGTGGTTGCCGGGGATCACCATCACCGGCGCTTCGATCCGCGACAGGAACGCAGCCGCCTGGGAATACTGGGCGGGGCGGGCACGGTGCGTCACGTCGCCCGTCACCACGACAAGATCGGCCCGGGCGGCATTGACCCGGTCCAGCAGGGGCTCCACCAGTTCGGACCGGTGGAAGCCGAAATGCAGGTCGGACAGATGGGCGATCCGCGTCACGCCCCGGCGTCCTGCGTCTTGTTGCTGCCATCGGCGGGAACCAGAACCTTCAGCGCGCCATGCATCACCTGGACGTGGAAGGGGCTTTTCATCCGTGTCTTCTCGCCGTCATGGGCGATCAGCTGCTGGGCCTTGTCGGTCTCGATCTGCAGGCTTTCGGTGACGATCAGGTCGAAGTCGCTGTCCTTGGCACTGAAGCCAAGGGCCAGCCTGACGGCCGAACGCATCAGCGGCAGCGGCTTGCGCGCCTTGGCGATCAGCACCGCAAGGTTCCCGGCACGGATCGCATCGGCCCCATCCAATCCGAAGGAATCAAGCTGGTAGGCGCTGCGGGCCACGAAGACCAGGGCCGTGGTGTATCGCTGCTCCTCTCCCTCGACCGTGGCGGTCAGGCGCATGGGGTGGCGCAGCCGCCGAAGCGCGACCATCACCGACCAATAGGCCGCAAGCCGCGAACGGCCCCAGCGTTTGTAGATCCCCTCGCGCGTCTTGAGGATATGCGGATAGGCGCCAAGGCTGACGTTGTTCAGGAAGACAAGCCCGTCGATCTGGCCCACATCGACGGCGCGCGGCCGGGCGTCCAGCAGCGTTTCAAGGGCGTCCTCGATCGTCTCGCCCACGCCCAGGTCGCGCGCGAAATAGTTGAAGGTGCCGCCCGGAAGCACGCCCATCAGCGTGTCCGTTCCGGCAAGCGCGCCCGCAATGGCCGATTGCGTCCCGTCGCCGCCCGCGGCCACGACGACATCGAAACCGTCCCTGACCGCCTGCCGGGCAAGGTCCTGCAACTGATCGCCCCGGCTGGTTTCCCGCAGCGCAAATTCGGCCACCCGCCCTTGCAGCGCCTCTCGGATGGTCTTGGCCTGGGCTTCGGCATCCTGCTTGCCCGACCCGCGGTTGCGGATCACGCACAGCCTGCAGGCGGAAAGATCGACCTTGTCGGCGGTGTCACGCATCGGGGTCCCCATGTCGGTTGCCCTCATCAACACCCGGACCGCCGGGCAGTTTCACCGCATCCGCATCAAAGGCTGAGGGCTGCCTCTTGGACCGAGGGGCGCAGGCCCGCGCCGCCCGCGGCGATGTAGGATTTCAACTGCTCGCGCATGCGGGGTTCCCAGTAATCCTTCAGATGCGCCGCGATCTTGTCGGGCGCGTGGCCCGGCTGGGTGTCGAAGAACGTGGCGATCTGGTTGGCCATGGTGACCATCTTTTCAGGCGACATCGGAAACCTTTGCCCGCAGGCGTTCGGGGTGGCAGAACAGGTCGAAGCCTTCGCCACGCGCAAAGGCGGCAAGGGTCAGGCCCGCCCCTTCGGCCAGGCGCAGGGCGTGCAGCGTGGGGGCGGATACGGCGATCAGGACGGCGCAGCCCGCCATCACGCATTTCTGCACCATCTCGGTGGACACGCGGCTGGTCAGCACGATCGCACCCTGCGCCGGGGCGATCCCCTGCCGCGCCATCGCGCCGATCAGCTTGTCCAGCGCATTGTGGCGGCCGACATCCTCGCGCGCCAGGACGACCCCCTGCCCCGGCAGCAGGAAACCTGCCGCATGGACGGCGCGGGTCCGATCATGCAGCGGCTGCCAGCCGCGCAGGGAGTCGGTTGCGGCTGCAATCTCCTGAACCGACAGGGTCGGACCCATCCCGGAAAGGCTGGGCAGCGACCGGACCGCAGCCTCGATGCTGTCGATGCCGCAAAGTCCGCAACCCACGGGTCCGGCCAGCGACCGGCGGCGGGCGGCAAGGGCTGCGCCGCGATCCTCGGCCAGCCACATCTGCGCCTCGATCCCCTTTTCATGGGCGATCACATCGCAACTGGCGATCTGGGCGGTGCCGGTCACGATCCCTTCGGTGAGGGAAAAGCCCATCGCGAAATCTTCGACATCCGCAGGGGTTGCCATCATCACGGCATGGGTCGATCCGTCATAGACCATGGCGATGGCCGTTTCCTCGGGCAGCGCGCGGGTCACCGCGACGCTGCTGCCGGGGCGATGATGGGTCGCATCCGTGGCCCCGAAGGGCTGTGGCAGGTCCATGTCCTACTCCGCGGCGGTCAGGATCCGCCGCGACCGTTCGGCCTGTTCGTTATAGCTTTCCTGCCATTCGGAGGGACCGTTCGAGGGGCTGACCTGCACCGCCGTCACCTTGAATTCAGGGCAATTCGTCGCCCAGTCCGAGAAGTCGGTGGTGACCACGTTAGCCTGCGTCGTCGGGTGATGGAAGGTCGTATAAACCACGCCCGCCGCCACGCGGTCCGTCAGAACCGCCCGCAGCGTGGTTTCCCCCGCGCGGGACGCCAGCCGCACCCAATCGCCGTCCTTGATGCCGCGCTGTTCTGCGTCGTGGGGGTTGATCTCCAGCACATCCTCGGCGTGCCAGACGACGTTCTCGGTCCGGCGGGTCTGTGCGCCGACGTTGTACTGCGACAGGATCCGCCCTGTGGTCAGCAGCAGCGGGAAGCGCGGGCCGGTGCGTTCGTCGGTCGCGACGTATTCCGTGACCATGAAATGCCCCTTGCCGGACACGAACCCATCGACATGCATCAAGGGCGTGCCGTCCGGCACCTTCTCGTTGCAGGGCCACTGGACGGAACCCTTCTCCTCCAGCAGCTCATAGGTGACGCCGGCGAAGCTGGGTGTGGTAGCGGCGATCTCCTCCATGATCTGGCGGGGATGGGTGTAATGCCAGTTCGCGCCCATGGCATTGGCCAGAAGCTGGGTCACCTCCCAGTCCTCGTATCCGTTGCGGGGGGCCATCACCTTGCGGACGCGGTTGATGCGGCGTTCGGCATTGGTGAAGGTGCCGTCCTTTTCCAGGAAGGTCGAACCCGGCAGGAAGACATGGGCATAGTTCGCGGTCTCGTTCAGGAACAGGTCGTGGACGATCACGCATTCCATCGCGGCAAGGCCCGCCGCGACATGCTTGGTGTCGGGATCGGATTGCAGGATATCCTCGCCCTGGCAGTAAAGGCCCTTGAAGGTGCCTTCGACCGCCGCGTCCAGCATGTTCGGGATGCGCAGGCCGGGTTCGGGGTCGATCTCGCAGCCCCAAGCCTGTTCGAAAATCGCGCGGACATCGGGCAGCTTGACGTGGCGATAGCCGGGCAGTTCATGCGGAAAGCTGCCCATGTCGCAGGACCCCTGCACGTTGTTCTGGCCGCGCAGCGGGTTCACGCCGACGCCGGGACGGCCAATATTGCCGGTCAGCATGGCAAGGTTGGCGATCCCCATCACGGTGGTCGAGCCCTGCGAATGTTCCGTCACGCCCAGGCCGTAATAGATCGCGCCATTGCCGCCGGTCGCATACAGACGCGCCGCCGCGCGCAGATCGGCCGCGGGAACGCCCGTCAGCATCTCTACATTTTCGGGCGCGTGGCGCGGGTCGCTGACGAAATCGACATAGAACTGGAACTCGTCCCAGTCGCAGCGGGTGCGAATGAAATCCTGATCGAACAGCCCCTCGGTCACGATGACATGGGCCATGGCGGTGACGACGGCCACGTTGGTGCCGGGCTTCAAGGGCAGGTGGTAAGCCGCCTGGATATGGGGCGAGCGCACGATGTCGGTGCGGCGCGGATCGACCACGATCAGCTTGGCACCCTGGCGCAGGCGCTTCTTCAGGCGGCTGGCGAAGACCGGGTGCCCGTCGGTCGGGTTCGCGCCGATCACCATCACCACATCGGCCTGTTCGACACTGTCGAAATCCTGCGTCCCGGCGGATGTGCCATAGGTCTTGCCCAACCCGTAGCCGGTCGGCGAATGGCAGACGCGGGCGCAGGTGTCGGTGTTGTTGTTGCCGAAGACCGCGCGGGTCAGCTTCTGCACCAGATAGGTTTCCTCGTTGGTGCAGCGGCTGGAAGTGATGACACCGACCGACTTGCGGCCATACTTGTCCTGGATCCCCTTCATCTTCGAAGCGGCGAAGGCCATCGCCTCGGCCCATTCGACCTCCCGCCAGGGTTGGTCGATGGTCTCGCGGATCATGGGCTTCAGGATGCGGTCCTTGTGCTGGGCATAGCCATAGGCGAAGCGGCCCTTGACGCAGCTATGGCCCCGGTTCGCCTTGCCGTGCTTGTAGGGCACCATGCGCACAAGCTGGTCGCCGTTCAGTTCGGCCTTGAAGGAACAGCCCACGCCGCAATAGGCGCAGGTGGTGATGACGGACCGTTCGGGCGTGCCCAGTTCGATCACCGACTTTTCCTGCAGGGTCGCAGTCGGGCAGGCCTGCACGCAGGCGCCGCAGGACACGCAATCCGAAGTCAGGAAGTCGTCGCCAATCGCCCCCGCCTTGACGCGGCTGTCGAAGCCCCGGCCTTCGATGGTCAGCGCAAAGGTGCCCTGCACTTCCTCGCAGGCGCGGACGCAGCGGGAACAGACGATGCACTTGGCCGGTTCATAGGTGAAATACGGGTTGCTTTCGTCCTTGGGCGTATAATGCGCGTTTACCCCCACGCCGTCGCGGGGCGCGAAGTGGTTAAGCAGCGACCGTTCCTCGGGCGCCTTGTAGCGCACGTCGCGCAGGCCGACCGCACCGGCCATGTCCTGCAATTCGCAATCGCCATTGGCCGAACAAGTCAGGCAGTCCAGCGGGTGGTCGCTGATGTAAAGCTCCATCACGCCCTTGCGCATCCGGCGCAGCTTGTCGGACTGGGTGTGGACGACCATGCCTTCGGTGACAGGCGTCGTGCAGGACGCAGGCGTGCCCCGACGGCCCTCGATCTCGACCACGCACAGGCGGCAGGAACCGAAAGCCTCCATGTTGTCGCTGGCGCACAGCTTGGGAACCATGATGCCGGCCTCGGCTGCGGCGCGCATGACGGACGTGCCTCCCGGGACGGTGATCGCAAAGCCGTCCACGGTCAGCGTGACCGGGGCGCCCTGCTTGGCAGGCGTGCCCATGTCGCGGTCGTCGCCCGGCGGGTATTGTGGGATGATGAAGTCTCTCATTCGGCTGCCTCCTGCAAGGTGGCGAAATCGTCGGGGAAATGGGTCAGGGCGGACATGACCGGGAATGGCGTGAAGCCGCCAAGCGCGCAAAGCGATCCGTCCTTCATCGTCTCGCACAGGTCGGTCAGCAGCGGGATCGCGGCGGCGTCGCCCTGAGCGATGCGGTCGATGGTCTCGACCCCGCGCACCGCGCCGATCCGGCAGGGAGTGCATTTGCCGCAGGATTCGACGGCGCAGAACTCCATGGCAAAGCGGGCCATTCGCAGCATGTCGGCGCTGTCGTCGAAGACCACCAGGCCCGCATGGCCGATCAGGCCGCCCTGGCGGTCGAACTCCTCGTATCCCATCGGCGTGTCGAACTTGGACATCGGCATATAGGCGCCCAGGGGACCGCCGACCTGCACCGCCTTGACCGGCCGCCCGCTGGCCGTGCCGCCGCCGATGTCGTTCACGACCTCTCCCAAGGTCATGCCGAAGGCGGTTTCGAACAAGCCGCCGCGCTTGACGTTGCCCGCGATCTGCAGGGTCACGGTGCCGCGAGACCGGCCCAGGCCGAAATCGGCGTAGTGCTGCGCGCCCTTTTCGAAGATCACCGGAATCGTCGCCAGCGAGATCACGTTGTTCACGACCGTGGGCCGACCCAGGAAGCCCTGCAGCGCAGGCAGAGGCGGCTTGGCGCGCACGGTCCCGCGCTTGCCTTCCAGGCTGTTCAGCAGGCTGGTTTCCTCGCCGCAGACATAGGCGCCGGCGCCCGTGCGCACCTCCATGTCGAAGGCGCGGCCCGATCCCAGCACGTCGGGCCCAAGCAATCCCCGCTGCCGGGCGATCTTCACGGCCTGCGTCAGGATATGGATCGCATCGGGGTATTCCGATCGCAGATAGACATAGCCGCGCGTGGCGCCCACACCCAAGCCTGCGATCGCCATGCCCTCGATCAGCGAGAAAGGATCGCCCTCGATGATCATGCGGTCGGCGAAGGTGCCGCTGTCGCCTTCGTCGGCGTTGCAGACGATGTATTTCTGCGGGGCTTCCGCCTCGGCCACGGTCTTCCACTTGATGCCGGTGGGGAAGCCTGCGCCACCGCGACCGCGCAATCCGCTGTCGGTGACCTCCTGCACGATCTGCGAGCCGGTCATCCCGATGGCGCGGCGCAGGCCCACCAGGCCCCCATGGGTTTCGTAATCGTCCAGATCCAGCGGGTCGATCACGCCGCAGCGGGCAAAGGTCAGGCGGGTCTGGCGCGCGAACCAGTCGATATCCTCGACCCGGCCCAGGCTGTTCAGCTTGCCGTCCAACAGATCCCCCACCTGGTCCGGGTTCACGTTTCCGTAACCGATCCGGCCTTCGGGCGTCTCGACCTCGACCAGCGGCTCCAGCCAGACCATGCCGCGCGTGCCGTTGCGGACAAGCTGCACGTCCAGGCCACGCGCCTGCGCTTCACGCGCAACTGCCTCGGCCACCTCATCGGCGCCCAGGGCCTTGGCGGCGCTGTCCAGGGGAACAAAGATCTTCATGCGCCCACCTCGGCCAGGATGCGGTCCATGCGGGCATCATCGACGCGGCCCAGCACGCGACCATCCACCATCGCGGCAGGCGCGCAGGCGCAGAGGCCGAGGCAATAGACAGGCTCGACCGTCACGGCACCATTGGCGGTCGTGCCGTGCCAGCCTATCCCCAGCTTCTGCAAGGTCGATTCAGCCAAGGCATTGGCGCCCATCGACTGGCAGGCCTCGGCCCGGCAGATCTTCAGGACATGGCGCCCGGCGGGCTGACTGCGGAAATCATGATAGAAGCTGATGACGCCATGCACCTCGGCCCGCCCCAGGTTCAGGACATCCGCCAGCACCGGCACGGCGGCGTGCGGCACGAAGCCCCAGGTTTCCTGCAAGGCGTGCAGCATCGGCAGAAGTGGCCCTTCCAGCGAGGAAAGCGGCGCGACGACCTCGCGGATTTCCTCCTCGGACGGGGCTGGCGCATCAAGATGCATAGGCTGGCCTTTCAACTGTCTTGCTGAACCAGCAGACATCCCGGCCATACCAAAATCAATATCGTTGTTCCGTCAGGCGATAGACATTACCTATCGTTGGCCATGCGACGCGCCTCGGACAGCAGCGCCTCGAGCACGGGGGTATGAGGCTCGCGCCACGGGGCGACAAGGCCCACGGCATGGCTGGCCCCGTCCCCGTCCAGCGGGATCATCCGCAGCGGCTTGCCTTCGGTGAGGAAGCCGGCGATGTCCTCGGGCAGGATGGTGATCCAGCCGCCTTCCAGCACATGCGCGACCAGCACCACGGTGGAACTGGATTCGACGGGCGCCTGCGGGACGACGCCTGCCTCGATCAGGTTGCGGTTGATGATGCGGCGGTTCTGCATGTCGCTGGTCAGCAGGCACATCCGGTGCCCCGCCAGATCGCCCCAAGTCACCCGGTCGCGCCGCGCCAAGGGCGAGTCCAACCCGCAGACCAGCATATAGCGTTCGTCATAAAGGCGGACCGTGCTGACCCGGCCCAGCGGTTCGTTGTCCAAATACGAGATCCCCGCATCGACTTGCAGATCGTCGATCATCTGCAAGATCTCGACCGAGGTGCGCGACAGGATGGTCATGCCCACATTCGGATGGGCCGCGCCGAAACGCGCGCTGATCCGCGCTGCCCAGGTCAGCGCAGTGGGAATGACGGCGATGCGCAACTGGCCCGACAGGCCATGGCGGGTGGCCCGCATCTCCTCTCGCAACTGGCGGGTGTCGCCTACGATGCGGCGGGCCCATACAAGCGCCGACTGCCCCTCGGGCGTCAGGCCGCCATAGCGCGAGCCGCGAAAGATCAGCAGGACGCCAAGCTGTTCCTCAAGCTGCTTGATGCCCGCCGACAGGGTGGGCTGAGTGATCCCCAGGCTTTCGGCGGCGCGGCCGAAATGGCGTTCCTTGGCGACGGCCAGGAACATCTCCAGCTTGTCGATCATGCCGCCCCCCTTGCGGGATCACTGTGCAGGCGCGGCCTGCGCTTCGTCGAACTTGTCCTTGCGGCCCAGCAGACGACGCATCAGCACATAGAACAGCGGCGCGAACAGGATGCCCATAACGGTCGAGGCAATGGTCCCGCCGATCACCGTGGCCCCGATGGCGTTGCGGCCATTGGCCCCTGCGCCCGTGGACAGAAGCAAGGGCAACACGCCCAGCGTGAAGGCGATCGAGGTCATGATGATCGGGCGGAACCGCTGGCGCGCGGCCTCGACCACGGCCTTGAACAAGGGCACGCCGGCTTCGGACTGCTCGCGGGCGAACTCGACGATCAGGATCGCGTTCTTGCCGGTCAGGCCGATCACGGTCAGCAGGCCCACCTGGAAGAAGACGCCGTTGTCGAAGCCGCCAAGGTAGGCGCCGACAAGGGCGCCCAGCACGCCGATCGGCATGACCAGGATCACCGCCAGCGGGATCGACCAGCTTTCGTAAAGCGCGGCCAGGCACAGGAAGACCGCGGCCAGCGACAGCGCGTAAAGCAGGGTCGTCTGGTCGCCGGATTCCCGTTCCTCCAGCGACAGGCCGGTCCAGGCCACGGCAAATCCGGGCATCTGGGCCACAAGCCGCTCGACCTCGGCCATCGCGTCGCCTGAACTGACGCCAGGGGCCGGGCTGCCCTGGATCTGCATCGAGGGGATGCCGTTATATCGGTTCAGGCCCTGCGGCCCGAAGGTCCAGTCCCCGGTCGAGAAGTTCGAGAAGGGCACAAGCCCGCCCATCGCATTCCTGACCCGCCACTTGTCGAAATCGGCCGGGGTCGACCGCGATGTCGCCTCGCCCTGCACATAGACGCGCTTGATGCGGCCGCGATCCACGAAGTCGTTCACATAGCGGCCCGTCCAGGCGATCTGCAGCAGGTTCGCCACATCGGTCGCCGTCACGCCCATCGCGCCTGCCTTGCGCCAGTCGATGTCCAGCCGGAACTGCGCAGCATCCTCCAGCCCCGAAGGACGGGCCTGGGCGATCAAGGGGCTTTGCGCCGCCATCCCCAGGAACTGGTTCCGGGCCTCGAGCAGCTGCTCGTTCGACTGCCCGCCCCGCGCCTGCAGATAGAAGTCGAAGCCCGAAACGTTGCCGAGTTCGATCACCGAAGGCGGCACGATGGGGAAGACCATCGCGTCCTGGATCTGGCTTAGCGCGCCGAAGGCCCGGCCTGCGACGGCCTGCACCGATTGCGCGGGATCGGGCCGGTCCTTCCAGTCCTTCATCCGCACGAAGGCGATGCCGACGTTCTGGCCCTGCCCCGCGAAGCTAAAGCCCACCACGCCGAACATCGAATCGACGGAATCCTTTTCCTGGTTCAGGAAGTAGTCCTGCACCTGGTCGATGACTGCAGCCGTCCGTTCCGCCGTGGCACCGGTCGGACCTTGGATCAGGACGAACATGATCCCCTGGTCCTCGTCGGGCAGGAAGCCTTCGGGCGTGCGCAGGAACAGCAGCACCATCGCCGCGCCAATGGCCGAATAGACCAGCAGCACCCGCAGCGGGCGGCGCACGATCCAGCCCACCGCGCCGGTATAGCCGTTGGTGGTGCGGTCGAAGTTGCGGTTGAACCAGCCAAACAGGCCGCGCTTGGTGTGATGGTCCTTGGACCGCAGCAGCGTTGCGCAAAGGGCGGGCGTCAGCGTCAGCGCCACCAGCACCGACAGAGCCATGGCCGAGACGATGGTGATCGCGAATTGCTGATAGATCACCCCGGTCGAGCCGGGGAAGAAGGCCATCGGAACAAAGACCGCCGACAGCACCAGGGCAATGCCGACCAGTGCGCCGGTGATCTGACTCATCGACTTGCGGGTGGCCTCTCGCGGGGGAAGGCCTTCTTCCTCCATGATCCGCTCGACGTTTTCCACCACAACGATGGCGTCGTCCACCAGCAGGCCGATCGCCAGCACCATGGCAAGCATGGTCAGCGTGTTGATGGTGAAGCCGAAGGCCGCCATGATGCCGAAGGTGCCCAGCAGCACGATGGGCACGGCCAGCGTCGGGATCAGCGTCGCCCGCCAGTTCTGTAGGAAGACATACATGACGACGAAGACCAGCACGATCGCTTCGATCAGGGTCTTCACTACTTCCTCGATCGAGATCTCGACAAAGGGCGAGGTGTCGAAGGGGATCACGTAGTCCACGCCTTCGGGGAAGAACTCGGCGAATTCCTCCATGCGTTCCTTGACACGCTCGGCCGTGTCGAGCGCATTGGCGCCCGGCGCCAGGGACAGTGCCATGCCCGCCGCGGGGCGGCCGTTGAAGGTCGCCTCGGTCGCATAGCTTTCAGCCCCGATCTCGACCCGGGCGACGTCGCGCAGCAACACCAGGCCGCCATTCTCCTCGGCCCGCAGGACGATCTGGCGGAAATCCTCGGGCGTGGACAGCAGCGACTGCGCGGTCACCGTGGCGTTCAGTTGCTGCCCCTCGACGGTGGGCAGGTCGCCGAAGGCCCCGGCCGAGATCTGCGTGTTCTGCGCCGACACCGCCGCCACCACGTCCGAGGGCGCGATTTCATAGGCGGCCAGCTTGTCGGGATCCAGCCAGATGCGCATGGCATAGGGCGCGCCGAAGACCTGCACGCTGCCTACGCCCTCTACACGGGACAGGTCGTCCACCAGGTTCGAGAACATGTAGTCCGAAAGGTCGGTCTGGTCGTAGTTGTCGTCGCCGATCAGGCCGATCACCATCAGGAAGCCGGCGGTCGATTTCTCGACCACCACGCCCTGCCGCTGCACGGGTTCGGGCAGCAGCGGCGTGGCCTGGGACAGCTTGTTCTGAACCTGGACCTGGGCGATGTCGACGTCGGTCCCCGTCTCGAATGTCAGTGTGGTCGAGGACGATCCCGCCGAGGTCGAGCCGGACGAGATATAGCGCAAACCGTCAAGGCCGGTCATCTGCTGCTCGATCACCTGCGTCACGGTATTCGAAATGGTTTCGGCCGAGGCGCCGGGATAGGTCGCCCGGATCGTCACCGAGGGCGGCGCGATCTGCGGATACTGCGCCACCGGCAGGGTCAGGATCGACAGGATGCCGATGCCCATGATGATGATCGAGATCACCCAGGCGAATACCGGACGGTCGATGAAGAAACGGGCCATGATCTGTCGCGCCTTCGTGCTGGGGGCGTCAGTTGGTGGACGCGGCGTCGGCCGGCGGGGCGGCCTGGTCGGCCGAGGCGGTCGCGGCCGGTTCGCTGCCGCGTTCCTGCGGCGTCACGGGCGCACCGGGCGCCACGCGCTGCAGGCCGGACACGATCAGCCGGTCGCCGCTGGCAAGACCCTTTGTCACGACCCACTGGTTGCCCTGGTCCTGGGCGATTTCAAGCGCGCGTTCCTCGACGATGTTGTCGCTGTTGACGATCATCGCGATGGGACGGCCGCGGCGGTCGCGGCTTACGCCTTCCTGCGGGGCAAGGATTGCGTTCTTCAATTTTGCTTGCGGGATGTCGGCCTGCACGAACATGCCGGGCAGCAGCAGGTTGTCGGGGTTCGCGAACTCCATCCGCAGGGTGATCACGCCGGTCATCTCATCGACGTAGGGTTCGGCGGCGGTCATCGATCCGGTATGTTCATAGGTGCTGCCATCGGCCAGGCGCAGCGAGACGGTGCGGTCGGCCCCCGTGGGCAGCGCGGCTTCGGGGCCCATCCGCTGCCAGCGGACGATCTCGGCCGCGGATTGGGTCACGTCCACGCGCACCGGGTCGATGCGGCGGATGACGGCAAGGGGATTGGCCTGCCCCGCCGTCACAAGGGCGCCGGGGCTGGCCTGCGCCAGGCCGATCACCCCGTCGATGGGGGCGGTGATGGTGGTGCGGTCCAGGTCGATCTGGGTGGCCAGCAACTGAGCCTCGGCCGCCTTGACGGCCGCTTCGGCGGCGTCGCGGGCGGCGATGGCGCTGTCCTGGTTCTGTTCGCTGGCAACGCGACGGTCGCGCAGGGCAACCACGCGTTCCGCATCGCGCCGGGCCGCGTCGGCCTGAGCCTGGGCCTGCGCCAGGGACGCCACAGCCTGGGCTTGCGCGGCCTCATAGGTGCGGGGGTCGATCCGATACAAGGGATCGCCCTCGGCCACCACGCTGCCTTCCTCGAACAGGCGCTCGACGATCAGGCCGCCGACCTGGGGGCGCAGCTCGGCCTCGGCCGAGGCGACGACGCGGCCCGGCAAGGTCGCCGTCAGCGTCACGTCCTGCGCCTGGACCGTCACCACCGTAACCGCAGGGGGCGGCATGTCGCCGCCCGGCGCCTGCGCCATAACAGCAGCCGGACCCGTTGCCGCAACCATGCCGGCAAGAACAAAGAATCGTGTCAGCCTGGCCATGCTGTCCGTCCGTCTGAAGGTTTTCCGATGCCGGCGCCTGCCCCTTCGCGAAGGGCAGTTCGTCGCCGCCGCTCACGCTATCGTCAAGCGGTGCAAAGGACAACGGGTCTGATGCGATTTCGCGGCGCTGTTGCGGCGGCGCACTTGCCTGATGCACAGCCCGCAGGCAGTCTCATTCGCGCAGATGAACGGTGGAGGATCCGATGACTGCCTATCTGATTGCCGACGTGACGGTGACCGACGATTCCTGGGTGCCCGAATATGCGGCCCGCGTGCACGAAATCGCGGCACGCCATGGCGGGCGATACCTCTCGCGGTCGGGCAACATCGACACGCTGGAGGGCAAGCCGCTGGGCAGCACCCTTGTCGCGCTGATCGAGTTCCCGTCCAAGGACGCGGCCCGCGCCTTTGCCAGCGATCCTGAATACGTCCCCCTCGGGCAGGCACGCAAGGCCGGCAGCATCAGCAATTTCCACCTGATCGACGACACCGACTTGGCCGGAGGCATCCCCTATCTGCCGAAGGGGTGAACTGTCCGATTGCATGGCCTGCGCAAAAGCGGCAAGGAAACGGCATTGGGCCGGACCAGGCCCTTAGCAGGACAGGTCGCGATGCAATTTACCTATGGATCCTCGGTGGTCAGGATCAACATGCCCGATCACCCCAGTCTTCGGGCCGAACTGACCCGCCGCTTTCGCGCGGGCGAAGGCTTCGCCCTGGCGACGATCAACCTGGACCACCTGGTCAAGCTGCGGCAGGATCCCGGGTTTCGGGCCGCCTATGCCCAGCATGACCTGATCGTGGCCGACGGCAATCCGATCGTCTGGCTTTCCCGGCTGGCCGGGCATTCGGTTCAACTGGTCGCGGGATCGGATCTGGTCGTTCCCCTGACCCAGCTTGCCGCGGCCGAGGATGTCGGCGTGGCCCTTGTCGGCACGACGGAAGCGGCGCTGACCGCCGCAGCCGACGAAATCGCCCGCCGCGCCCCCGGATGCCGGATCGTGGCCCGCATCGCCCCGCCCATGGGTTTTGATCCCGACAGCGAGGCTGCCCGAGATCTGCTGCTGCAAGTCCGCGACAGCGGGGCGCGGCTGTGCCTTCTGGCGCTTGGCGCGCCCAAGCAGGAACGGCTGGCAGCACGCGGCCGGTCCGTGGCGCCCGAAGTGGGCTTCGCCTCGATCGGCGCGGGCTTGGATTTCCTGGCTGGCAATCAGACCCGTGCACCGCGATGGGTCCGGCGGATCGCGATGGAATGGGCCTGGAGGATGGGGTCGGCACCCAAGCGCCTTGTCCCCCGCTATGCGAAATGCGCCGCCATCCTCCCGTCCGAGGCGATGGCGGCCTTCAGGCAGCGTCGCTGATCAGCAGCCCGTCCGCCCCAGGACAACCGACACTGTGCGGACCAGGATCGACAGGTCGCTTGCGAAGGACAGGCCGCGTTCGTAGCGGTCGTCATACCAGGCGCGGGCGGCGAAGGTGGTCTTGTTGCGACCGGCCGTCTGCCAGAAGCCGGTGATGCCGGGACGGAGGCGGTAATATCCCTCGCCCGAATACAGGACTTCCTGGTCCGGCATCATGGGACGCGGGCCGACCAGGCTCATGTCGCCGGAAACGACGTTCCACAGTTGCGGCAGTTCGTCCAGGGAACTGGCGCGCAGCATCTTGCCAAAGGCCGTGACGCGGGGATCGTCGCGCAGTTTCTGGGTTTCGTCCCATTCCTTGCGGGCCTGGGGGTTCTCGGACAGATAGGCTTCCAGGCGCTGATCTGCGCCCTGGACCATGCTGCGCAGCTTCCACATCCGGAAAACCCGGCCGTTCCTGCCGATCCGCTGTTGCGAATAGAAGGGATTCTTCCCGTCCATCATGACGATCAATGCCAAAAGCAGCACCAGCGGAAGAACCACCGGCGAACTGAGCAGGACGACAATCACGTCCAGCGGGCGCTTGACCAGGCTGCGATACAGCCAGGGACGCGAATTTTCAATGGAGGGGGCAGCCGCAACATGGGCCAGGGCAACAGACTGAGTCTTAACCTGCATCACTACCTGCACTAACACTTTTTAAAAATGCCCCCGAAAACACCAAGGGCGGCCACTGATAACGAGATCGACACTAGCATCCCTGCAACCGGATGGACATGCATAAAGTTTGATTTAACTGGGTTAATGACCTGACATTTTAGATAGGATGGACATGGCAAGGCCAATTTCGCCCGGCTTCGGCGACCAAATGCAGGCGAAGATTCGGGCCAGGAATCATCCATGCGGGCTGGCTGCACGGCGCTTTGCTATTTCTCCTGCTGTTTGGTTGAACTGCGCCGCGTTCAGCCTATGCTGCGCTGCAACATGCCTGCCCAAGCCGGGACAAGGAAGGAAACGCCATGACCGATGAAACACGCCGCCGTGCCGAAGACATCCGTAGCGAAATCGAGAAGGTGACTTCTGCGGTCCTGCCACAACCCCAGCCCGAACCCGTATCGGTTCGCGCCGCCGATCCCCAGCTTCAGGCCGAGATCAGGCGCCGGATGGACGAGATCGACCTGGGCGATTCCGGCTCGATCGTCCGTTTCGGCACCCGCGCCCAGGCCGGCTTGCAGGAAATCAGCCAGAAGATGCTGGCGGATGTCAAAAGCAAGGACGTGGGACCGGCGGGCGAAAGCCTGCGTGGCATCGTCACGACGATCCGCGGCTTCTCGACTTCCGAACTGGACATGCGGCGCACCCGAAGCTGGTGGGAAAAGCTGCTGGGCCGGTCCGCCCCCTTCGCGAAGTTCGTGGCGAATTACGAACAGGTCCAGACCCAGATCGACCGCATCACCGTCGAGCTTGAGCGGCACGAACAGACGCTGCTGAAGGACATCAAGGCGTTGGACCAGCTTTATGACCACACGCTGAACTTCTATGACGAACTTGCCCTCTACATCGCCGCGGGCGAGGAAAAGCTGCAGGAACTGGACAGTAAGGCCATTCCCGAACTGGAGGCGACCGTCGGCGCCGCGCCGGAGGACGACCAGGTGATGAAGGCCCAGGCCCTGCGCGATCTGCGGGCCGTTCGCGACGACTTGGAACGCCGGGTCCATGACCTGAAACTGACGCGGCAGGTGACGATGCAGTCCCTGCCCTCGATCCGGCTGGTGCAGGAAAACGACAAGTCGCTGGTCACCAAGATCAACTCGACCCTGGTGAACACCGTGCCGCTTTGGGAAACCCAGCTTGCCCAGGCGGTCACCATCCAGCGCAGCGCCGAGGCTGCCCGCGCCGTCAAGGAAGCCAGCGACCTGACCAATGATCTGCTGACGCGCAATGCCGACAACCTGCGGCAGGCCAATGTGCAGATCCGCACCCAGACGGAACGCGGCGTCTTCGACATCAACTCGGTCAAGGCGGCCAACGCCCAGTTGATCGCCACGATCGAGGACAGCCTGCGCATCGCCGACGAAGGCCGCGCCCGCCGCGCCGCCGCCGAAAGCGAGTTGACGAAGATGGAGGCCGACCTGCGCGACACCCTGGCTCGCGCGACTGCGCAGCGGCAGGAAGGACCCGCCCGGCGATGATGGCTGCACCGACCATGACCGGCTTCTGGCGCAGCTTGCCGCTGCTGGGCCTCTTGACCCTGGCCGCCTGCCAAGCGCCCGCGCCCGGTCCGCAGGCAACGCCCTCGCCCCGGCCGCAGCCCCGCCCCGAGGAGGCGGGCGCCAGCCAGGCCGAACTGCGCAAGGCCCGCGCGGAACGCAATCGCGCCGCCAATGCCGCCGCGGCCGAGGCGCTGACAAAGGCCAGTCTTGCCAGCAATGCCCAACGCGACTTCTATGCCCGGGCCGAGCTTGCCTTGCGCGACCGGGGCCGCCTTCGCCGCGACCGCGTGCCCCAGGACGCACCGATCGACGTGGAAACCCTGACCCGCAACTTCGTGGCCATCGCGCTGCGCGATGAATACGGATCGGGCGGGATGCGCGCGACAGGCGGCGGCGGTCCCGCGCCCTTGCGGCGTTGGGGTGAACCCGTGCGCCTGCAGATGGAGTTCGGCACGGTCGTCGATGTAGCCGCGCGCCGCGCCTATCGGGTCGAGGTCAGCCAGTTCGCAGCCCGCCTTGCCGGGGCCACCGGCCATCCCGTCTCGCTGGCGGAAGGCAACGGCAACTTCGTGGTGATGGTCCTGTCCGATGACGAACGCCGCGCCATCGGACCCAGGCTGGCGCAGTTGGTGCCAGGCATTCCCGCGCAGGACATCGCGGTGATGCAGGGGCTGGATCCCGACAATTTCTGCACGGTTTTCGCCTATTCGCGCGGGGCCGAGCCGGTCTATTCCAACGCCGTCGCCCTGATCCGGGCGGAACTTCCGCCCCTGCTTCAGACCTCTTGCATCCACGAGGAACTGGCCCAGGGCATGGGACTGGCCAATGACAGCCCGGCCGCGCGTCCCTCGGTCTTCAATGACGACGAGGAATTTGCCCTGCTGACGCGGCATGACGAACTGCTGCTGCAGATCCTTTACGACCCGCGCCTGCGCCCCGGCATGACGCAGGCCGAGGCCGAGCCGATCGTGCGCCAGATCGCCGGAGAGCTTCTGGCGCAAAGCATCTGACTTGCGCCCCGCCTGGCCTTGGCCGCATACATGACTGACATCCTGCGGAGGCGATCATGGCGATCTTCGACATTCTCGGCGGCGAATTCATCGAAGTCATCGAATGGACCGATGACACGCGCGACACGATGGTCTGGCGCTATCCCACCGTCGGCAACGCGATCAAATACGGCGCCAAACTGACCGTCCGCGAAGGCCAGTCGGCCGTCTTCGTCCATGAAGGCCAGCTTGCGGACACCTTCGGCCCTGGCCTCTACATGCTGGAAACGAACAACCTGCCGATCCTGACGCGGCTTCAGCACTGGGACCACGGCTTCCGCAGCCCCTTCAAGTCCGAGGTCTATTTCGTCAGCACGACGCGTTTCAACGACCTGAAGTGGGGCACCCGCAATCCGATCATGGCCCGCGACCCCGAGTTCGGGCCGGTCCGCCTGCGGGCCTTCGGCACCTATTCTATGCGCGTGACCGACCCCGCCCGCTTCATGACCGAGATCGTGGGCACAGACGGCGAGTTCACCCGCGACGAGATCGCCTTCCAGATCCGCAACGTGATCGTGCAGGAGTTTTCCCGCGTGATCGCCGGCTCGGGGATCCCCGTCCTCGACATGGCGGCCAATACCGGCGACCTGGGGAAGCTGGTTTCCCAGGCCATCGAACCCACCATCGCCGCCTATGGCATCTCGATCCCCGAGTTCTACATCGAGAATATCAGCCTGCCCCAGGAGGTCGAGAAGATGCTGGACAAGCGGACCTCGATGGGAATCCTGGGCGATCTCGACCGCTTCGGCCAATATGCGACAAGCGAGGCGATGGTGAACGCAAGCCAGAACCCCGGCGGCGCGGGTGCCGGCATGGGGGCCGCAATGGGCGCGGCGCTTGGCGCGGGGATGGCAAGCCGTCCCGTATCCGGACCTTGGGGCAGCATTCCGCAAGCTGGCGCAACGCCGCCCCCCTTGACGCAGGCCGATGCTGCCTGGCACGTGGCGCTGAACGGCAAGGCCGAGGGACCGTTCGACCGCGCGGGCCTGGAACGGCTGGCGTCCGAGGGACGGTTCGGCGCCGAGACCCTGGTCTGGACGGCAGGCCAGGATGGCTGGCGCAAGGCGGGCGACATTCCGGATCTTGCGCGCCTGTTTCCCCCGATGCCGCCGCCCCTGCCCGGATAGGCGATGCCCACGCCCCAGGCCGAACACCGCTATCCCTGCGAACAATGCGGGGCCAGCCTGCGCTTCCAGCCGGGCCAGCAGGTGCTGGTCTGCGACTGGTGCGGGCACCGTCAAGCCATCGGCGACGGTCCGACCCGCGCCCCTGCGCGTCAGCCTCACGGCGGGGCCGAGGCGGCGGATGCGATCCTGGCCGATCCCGAGACGGGCCGGGCGCTGCAATGGGATGCGGGGCACAAGTCGCCCGACCTGGCCGAGATCCCCTTGGAACATGGCCTGCGGCTAGAGGCGGGGTCCGACCTCGCGCAGACGGTCCGTCTGCTGTCCTGTCCGAACTGCGGCGCGCAGATCGAACGTGACGACGCGACCCATTCAAGCGCCTGCCCCTTCTGCGCAACGCCCGTCGTCACCGACACCGGCACAAGCCGCAAGATCAAGCCGCAGGGCGTCCTGCCCTTCCTCCTGACCGAGGATCAGGCCCACCGCGCCATGCAGGACTGGCTGGGAAGCCTGTGGTTCGCGCCGTCCGGCCTGACGGCCTATGCCAGGCGCGGGCGCAAGATGCGCGGCGTCTATTCGCCATACTGGACCTTCGATGCCCGCACGCGGTCCAGCTATGTCGGGCAGCGCGGCGATCACTACTATGAAACGGTCTGGGTCACGCAGCAGATCAACGGCCGCAGCCAGAGGGTGGCCCAGCAGGTCCGCCGCACCCGCTGGCGAGCCGCCTCGGGACAGGTCGCACGGGATTTCAACGATGTGCTGGTGCTGGCCTCGGCCTCGCTGCCGCGCAGGTTCGTGGACGCGCTGACCCCCTGGGACCTGTCGCACCTGCGCCCCTATCGCCCCGATTACCTGGCGGGCCTTGAGTCCGAGGCCTATACGATTCCCCTGGCGCAGGGCCACCAGACAGCCCGGGAACAGATGGCCGGGGTGATCCTGAACGATGCGCGCCGCGACATCGGCGGCGATGAACAGCGCGTCGACCATCTCCAGACGCAACACAGCGACGAGACGTTCAAGCACATCCTGCTGCCGATCTGGACCGCCGCCTATCGTTACAACGGCAAGGGCTACCGCTTTGTCGTGAATGGCCAGTCCGGCCGGGTCATGGGCGAACGGCCCTGGTCCGCCTGGAAGATCGCCATGGCCGTCATTGCCGCTCTGGTAGCGATAACGGCTTTCATGTATCTGGCCGAGGCAGGCGGCTATGTCGACCTGCAATTGGGGGATGTGGTCCAAGGTTACTAGGAGGGAATGATGATCCTGTGCGCGGGCGAATCGCTGATCGACATGGTGCCGGAAGACGGCGCGTTCCGCCCACTGGCCGGCGGATCGGTCTATAACACCGCCATCGCCCTTGGCCGGTTGGGCGAGGATGTCGCCTATCTCTGGCCGATCAGCCGCGACCCCTTCGGCGACGTCCTGCTGCGCCCCTTGTCGGAAGCAGGCGTCAACACCGACCTTTGCCCGCGAACCGACCGTCTGACCACGCTGGCCCTTGTGACGCTGAGCGGTGGCGAGGCGCGGTATTCGTTCTATGACGAAGGCTCGGCCGGGCGGATGCTGACGCCCCAGGACATTCCTGCCCTGCCCTCCAGCATCATGGCCTTGTTCGCAGGCGGCATCAGCCTTGTCCCCGATCCCTGCGGCGCCGCGATCGAGTCGCTGATCGCACGTGACGGCGACCGTCTGCCGGTGATGCTGGACCCAAATATCCGCCCGTTCTTCATAGCCGATCCGGCCTCGTACCGGGCGCGCCTGTCCCGGCTGATCGCAAGGGCCGATATCGTCAAGCTGTCGGGCGACGACCTGGAATGGATGTATCCGGACATGGCCCCTGCGGACGCGGCGCGGCAGGTGCTGGCCGAAGGGCCGCGCCTGGTCCTGCAAACGGGCGGGGCAGAAGGCGCGCGTGCGCACTGGGCAGGCGAAATGATCCAGGTGCCCGCGATCCGCACCACGGTGGCCGACACGATCGGGGCGGGCGACACGTTCAACGCCGCCGTCCTTGCCAGCCTGCGCCGCCAGGGCGTGTTGTCCAAGGCCGGACTTGCCTCGATCAACGGCGCTCAAATCGTCGCTGCCCTGACGCTGGGCGCCCAGGCTGCCGCGATCACCGTGTCACGGCCCGGTGCCAATCCGCCCTGGTCACACGAAATGCCGGGTTGAACGCACTTCCCCAACCGTTCCCACGGCGCTAGAACCGTCGCATGGATATTCTGGACAAGATCAAGGCCTACAAGCTGGACGAAGTCGCCGCCGCCAAGGCTGCCCGTCCCCTGGCCGATGTCGAGGCTGCGGCACGCGCTGCCTCCGCCCCCCGCGGCTTTGCACGCGCCCTGACGGCAAAGGCCGAGACCGGTCCCGCATTGATTGCCGAGATCAAGAAGGCCAGTCCCTCCAAGGGCCTGATCCGTCCGGACTTCGACCCGCCTGCCTTGGCCCGGGCCTATCAGGCGGGCGGCGCCGCTTGCCTGTCGGTCCTGACGGACGGTCCCAGTTTCCAAGGCTCGCCCGATTTTTTGACTGCGGCGCGCGACGCTTGCGACCTGCCTGTCCTGCGCAAGGATTTCCTTTACGACACCTACCAGGTCGCCGAGGCGCGAGGCTTGGGCGCGGACTGCATCCTGATCATCATGGCCTCGGTCGAGGATGGCCTTGCCGCCGAACTTGAAGACGCTGCGTTTCAATGGCGCATGGACGCCTTGCTAGAGGTCCATGACGCGCATGAACTTGACCGGGCGCTGCTTCTGAAATCGCCTCTTATTGGAATAAACAACCGTAATCTCAAGACCTTCGACCTTAGTCTTAATGTGACGCGTGAACTTGCGCCTCGCATTCCTGCGGGCCGTGACATTGTCTGCGAAAGCGGCCTGTTCACCAGCCAGGACGTGGCGTCGATGATGGCGGTCGGCGCGCGCCGGTTCCTGATCGGCGAAAGCCTGATGCGCCAAGCCGACGTGACGGCGGCGACGCGCCAGATCCTGGATTTGGCAGCATGAGCCTGACGCATTTCGACGCCAGCGGGCAGGCGCATATGGTCGATGTCTCCGGCAAGGACGTCACGGCGCGCGAGGCGGTGGCCGAAGGCTGCGTGATCATGTCGAACGAAGCCTTAAACCTTGCCCAAGGTGGCGCCGCCAAGGGCGACGTGACGGGCGTCGCTCGACTGGCCGGGATCATGGCGGCCAAGCGAACATCCGGCCTTATCCCGCTTTGCCACCCCCTGCCGATCAGCAAGGTATCGCTGGACCTTGTGCCCGACCCGGCCCTGCCCGGCCTGCGGGTCAGCGCAACCGTTCGAACAACCGGCCAGACCGGTGTCGAGATGGAGGCACTGACGGCAGTCTCGGTCGCCTGCCTTACCATCTATGACATGCTGAAGGCGGTCGAGAAATCGATGGTCATCACCAATATCCGCCTCCGCAGCAAAAGCGGCGGAAAATCGGGCGACTACGAGGCAGGCGAGTGATCTCGGTCGAGGAGGCGCTTGCCAAGGTCCTGGCGCTGGCCCCCGACTCGCAGCCCGAGGAGGTGCCTCTGGCAGAAGCCTGGGACCGCGTGCTGCTCAAGCCCGCGGTATCGCGCATGACGCAACCGCCCTTCGACGCCTCGGCCATGGACGGCTACGCGATCCGGAACGAGGACATTGGCCGGACCTTGACGGTCGTCGGCGAGGCTGCGGCAGGCCATCCCTATCCCGGAACCGCCTCACCCGGCACGGCGGTTCGCATCTTCACCGGCGCCCCCGTTCCCCCGGGTTTCGACCGCGTTATCATGCAGGAAAACGTCGTCCGGAACAAAGACGGCATCACCATTGCCGATCCGTCGGGTGGCAACAATATCCGGCCCGCGGGCGACGACTTCCACGAAGGCACGACCCTTGCGGCCGGCCGTCGTCTGCGCGCGGCCGACATCGGCCTTCTGGCCGCGATGAACGTGCCAAAGGTTACCTTGGCCAAGCGTCCGCGCGTCGCGATCCTGGCGGGGGGCGATGAATTGGTCCCGCCCGGCGCGATGCCCGGTCCGGGCCAGATCATCAGCTCGAACGACCTGGCGATCGCAGGTCTGATCCGGCAGGTTGGCGGTGATCCGGTGATCTTGCCCATTGCCCGCGACACCGAGGAGAGCATCCGGCAGGCGCTTCAAGGCGCGCAGGACGCTGATCTTCTGGTGACCATCGGCGGAGCATCGGTCGGAGATCACGATCTGATCGGAAAGGTGGCGGACGGTTTGGGCATGCAGCAGGCCTTCTACAAGGTCGCAATGCGTCCGGGCAAGCCGTTGATGGCCGGAATGCTGGCCCAAACGCCGATGATCGGACTGCCGGGAAACCCCGTTTCGGCAATGGTTTGCGGCATCATCTTCATGCAGCCTCTCATCATGCGAATGCAGGGCTTGCGCCACAGGACTGGCTTATTCCACGCCCGCCTCGCAACCGACCTGCCTGCCGAAGGGCCGCGCCAGCACTACCTTCGCGCCACGATTGAAGATGGTGATGGGCTTCCCCTGATCCGACCGTTTTCCAGCCAGGATTCGGCGCGCCTGTCCCTCATGGCCGATGCCGACGCCTTGCTTGTCCGCAAGCCAGGCGAGGCGGCGCGGAAGGCCGGAGACATCGTCGAGTTCCTGCCGCTGCGCGGTTGAGGGATTAACGAAATTTTCAGTTCCCCATGGTCTGTTCATTGACGCGATTCTGCTTGTGCGATAGAACATACACGGAACAATACGATGTCGGGGATGAACCAGATGCTGACCAAGAAGCAAATCCAGTTGCTGGATTTCATCCAGAAGCGTCTGGCACGCGACGGGGTGCCGCCCTCCTTCGATGAAATGAAGGAAGCACTGGACCTGCGGTCGAAGTCCGGCATCCATCGCCTCGTGACCGCGCTTGAGGAGCGGGGCTTCATCCGCCGCCTGCCGCACCGTGCCCGCGCGCTGGAGATCGTGCGGCTGCCTGATGCCTTGCTTGCCGAAACGAAGACCGAAGGCACATCGGCGGCGCAGGGCGGCTTCACCCCGCGTGTCATTGCCAACCCCAAGCCCGCTCGTCCACGCGGTGCGATCTCGATTGTCGACAGCCCTGCCGTCGAGTTGCCGCTGATGGGGCGGATCGCGGCGGGTGTGCCCATCGAGGCGATTTCGGAAGTGTCCCACCATGTCGCCGTTCCCGGAACGATGCTTTCGGGGCGCGAACACCACTATGCGCTCGAGGTGCAGGGGGATTCGATGATCGAAGCCGGGATCAACGACGGCGACGTCGTCGTGATCCGGGAACAGGACACCGCCGATAATGGCGACATCATCGTGGCCCTTGTGGACGGGTCGGAGGCGACGCTGAAACGCTATCGCCGCCGGGGCGGAATGATCGCGCTTGAAGCTGCCAATCCCGCTTATGAACCGCGCATCCTGCCCGAGGATCGGGTGCGCATCCAGGGCCGTCTGGTGGGGCTGATCCGCAGCTATTGAGGATCGGGGCGGGGATCAAAGGTGATCAAAGAACCCCGCGCCTGCCCTTCCCAGAAGTTCTTCGGCCAGATCGGCACCCATCTGCGGGCCGTCCTGCAACGTGCCTTCGCGATGTCCACTGATCGCGGCCGATCCATCCGGACGAAGGATCTCGCCCCGCAGCAGCAGCGTGCCATCCCTGATTTCGGCAAGCCCAGCAATCGGCGTCTGGCAGGATCCGTCCAGGCGGGTCAGGAAAGCGCGCTCTGCAGCAATGCGATCCCCGGTTGGTTGGTGATGAATGGGGGCCAGAAGGGCAGCCGCCGAGTCGTCATGCGCCCGACGCTCGATCCCGATGGCGCCTTGGGCGACAGCAGGCAGCATCTCGGCGGGATCGATGGGACTGCGGGCAACGTGCAGCATGTCCAGCCGGGATAGGCCTGCCATCGCAAGGAAGCTGGCCGTGGCCACGCCTTCCTCCAGCTTTCTCAGACGGGTCTGCACATTGCCGCGAAATTCGACCAACTGCAGGTCGGGTCTCCGATGCGCAAGCTGTGCCCTGCGGCGCAGGCTGGAACTGCCCACAACCGCGCCTGCCGGAAGCTCTGCAATGGACGCATGGATCGGGCTGACAAAGGCGTCGCGCACGTCCTCTCGCGGCAGCAGGCAGTCGATCAACAACCCGGTGGGCTGAAGGGTCGGCATGTCCTTCATCGAATGGACAGCGATGTCGATATCGCCCGACACAAGCGCATCCTCGATCTCGCGGGTGAACAGGCCCTTCCCCCCGATCTCCTTAAGGGGGCGGTCGGTGATCCGGTCGCCGGTCGTCTTGATGACCACGATCTCGAAAGCCTCGGGTGGCAGGCCGTGGGCTGCGGCCAGGCGGTCGCGGGTCTCGTGCGCCTGGGCAAGCGCAAGCATCGAGCCGCGCGTTCCGATCTTGAGGGGGCGAGTGGGGTCGGGCATCCGTGTCATGGCTCCGGCATAGCGACAGGCAGGCAGCTTGACAACGCCCCCCGCCTCGCCTTGAACGGGCCGCAGGAGGCCCCATGACCAAACTTCTGTTGCGCGCCCTGGCGGGTGAAAGCCTGCCCACCCCACCGATCTGGATGATGCGCCAGGCCGGCCGCTATCTTCCCGAATACCGGGCGACGCGGGCGCAGGCGGGGGATTTCCTGTCGCTCTGCTACAATCCCGATCTTGCGGCCGAGGTCACGCTGCAGCCGATCCGGCGCTTTGGCTTCGATGCGGCGATCCTGTTTGCAGATATTCTGCTGGTCCCGCAGGCGCTAGGCGCGGACCTTTGGTTCGTGACGGGTGAGGGTCCACGGCTGTCGACCGTGACGGGGCCCGAGGGCATGGCACGCCTGAAACCCGCCGATCAGATCCACGAACGCCTTGCACCGGTCTACGAGACCGTTCGGATCCTGGCGCGAGAGCTGCCGGGCGAGACGACCCTGATCGGGTTCGCGGGTGCGCCCTGGACGGTTGCGACCTACATGATTGCCGGGCGCGGGACACCCGACCAAGGCCCCGCGCACAAGCTGAAGGACCAGGACCGGACGACGTTCACCGCGCTGATCGAGCGCATCACCGAGGCCACGATCCTTTATCTTTCCGCGCAGATCGAGGCGGGGGCCGAGGCCGTCAAGCTGTTCGACAGCTGGGCTGGCAGCCTGAAAGGCGCGGATTTCGACGATTTCGCGGTGACCCCCACCCGGCGCATCATCGCAGCCCTGAAGGAACGCCATCCCACCATCCCGGTCATCGCCTTCCCGCGAGAGGCTGGCGAACGCTATATCGGCTTCGCCCGCGCCACGGGGGCGGATTGCGTCGCGATCGACAATTCGGTTAGCGCGGAATGGGCGGCGCAGCATGTCCAACCTGACGGATGCGTGCAGGGCAACATGGACCCGCGTCACATGGTCACGGGTGGCCCCGCCCTTGTGGCCGAGGCGCAGCGGATCACCCGCGCGCTGCGCGGCGGCCCGCATATCTTCAACCTGGGCCACGGCATCACCCCGGACGCCGATCCTGCCAATGTCGCCGCCATGATCGAGGCTGTTCGCACCGCATGATCTGGGTCGCGGCAACGCTGATCGCGGCCACCGCGCAGACCGCGCGCAATGCCGCACAGGCGGGTCTGACGCGGCAGGTCGGCACGATGGGCGCGACGGCCGTGCGTTTTGTCTTCGGCTTTCCTTTCGCGGCCGCCGCGCTTGGCCTTGCTGCGATCTGGCTGCCGATTCCTCGCCCCGACCTTTCCGTGCTGGGCTGGGCCACCCTTGGCGCCCTCGCCCAGATCGCGGCGACAGCCTTCATGCTGGTCACCATGCGCGGACAGGGCTTCGGCGTCGCGACGGCCTTGATGAAAACCGAGCCGGTGACGCTGGCGGTCATCAGCGCCATTGTTCTGGCCGAGCCGCTGGGCGCCGCCCGGATGGGCGCGATCGGGCTGGCGACGCTGGGCGTCGTCCTGGCATCCGGCGTAAGCTGGGGCCGCGCGGGCTGGGGATCGGTGGCGACGGGGGTTCTTGCCGGGGCGCTGTTCGGACTGTCGGCCATCGGCTTTCGCGGCGCGCTTCTGGCGCTGCCGGATGGGGGCTATGTCCTGCGCGCCGTGACGATCCTTGCGATTACGCTGGGGATCCAGTCGGCCGTGATGATGGCCTGGCTGGCCCTTCGCGACCGCCGCGGCCTGTCGGGGATCATGCGGGAATGGCGGGTCTCGCTGGGGGCAGGCTTCCTGGGGACCTTTGCCTCGCTGTTCTGGTTCATCGGCTTTGCGCTGACGCCCGCCGCCAATGTCCGGACCCTGGCCCTGGTCGAGGTGGTCATGGCGCAAGTTCTGTCAGGCAGGCTGTTCCGCCAAAGGGCCGCACCCCTGCAACTGCTGGGAATGGGCCTGATTCTGGCCGGAGTAGGCTGGCTGCTGGCGGTGGCCGCCGCCTAAGGGCCGTCAAACCCATTTCGCCAGCGGCGGCAGGCTCATCAGCACGGCATCGGCGTTGTGGCCTGTCTCAAGGCCGAACTTGGTGCCGCGGTCATAGACCAGGTTGTATTCGGCATAAAGCCCGCGATGGATCAGCTGCGTGTCGCGGTCGGCGTCTGTGAAGGGCGTCGTCATCCGCGCCTCTGCCAAGGGCAGGAAAGCGGGCATGAAAGCCTCGCCCACGGCGCGGGTAAAGGCGAAATCGTCCTGCCAGCTGCCGGTGTTCAGGTCGTCGAAGAAAATGCCGCCCACGCCCCGGGCACGGCCGCGGTGAGGGATGAAGAAATACTCGTCCGCCCAGGCCTTGAAGCGGTCGTAATAGGTCGTGTCATGGGCATCGCAGGCCGCGCGCAAGGTGGCGTGGAAATGCGCCGTGTCATCGGCATATTCGATGCAGGGGTTCAGGTCCGCCCCGCCACCGAACCACCAGGCGCCGGGGGTCCAGAACATCCGCGTGTTCATGTGCACCGCCGGGGCATGGGGATTCTGCATATGCGCGACAAGGCTGATGCCGCTGGCCCAGAAGCGCGGATCGCCGTCGATCCCCGGCACCCCGCGCGAGGCCATGGCCGCCTGCGCGCGCGGGGCCAGCGTGCCATGAACCTCGGACCAGTTGACGCCGACCTTTTCGAAGACGCGGCCGCCCCGCATGACCGACATCAGGCCGCCACCGCCGTCCTGGTCGCGCAGGGTCGGCGTCACCTCGAACCGGCCCGCAGATGCAGGGCCCTGCCCCCGGTCCTCGAGTTCTTCGAAAGCCGCAACGATCCGGTCGCGCAGGCTGCGGAACCATGCGGCGGCGGTGCTGCGTTCCTGTTCCATCGACGTTCCCCAAACTTGATTTGCCAGCCGTCGGGCGCGGCGCTAGCATCCACCACCCGCTGTAATGAGACAGGCCATGACCCGCAACACCGCCCTTGCCGCGACCCTTTCCCTGCCGCTTCTGATTGCGGCCTGCGGCACCCCCCAGGAACGCTGCATCAGCAACAATACCAGCGAATACCGGACGGTCAGCCGCCTTCTGGCCGAGGTCGAGGGGAACCTGGCGCGGGGCTATGCGTGGGAGGAGCGGCAGGTCGTGCGGGACCGGCTGACCCAGTGCCGGCGCGTCTGGCGCGACCGTGACGGGCGCGCGGTCGTGGGATACGAGCCGTGCTGGCAGGACTATGTCGAGACCGAACGATACCGGGTGCCGATCGACCCGGCTTCCGAGCAGCGCAAGCGCGACAACCTGGCAGGGCGGCAGGCCCAGTTGGCCGACCGGGCCGCATCGGTCGTCCAGGCTTGCAAGGCAGCCTTTCCCGAACAGCAGGGCTAGGCCGTCTGCACCGCCACGCGGTCGGCAAGGCTGCGCCCGCCATCGACGGTCACGATCTGGCCCGTGACGAAGCGCGCGGCATCGCTGACCAGGTAAAGCACCGTATCCACCAGTTCGTCCGCAGGGGCGATGCGGCCCATCGGGGTGGCCGCGATGATGCGGTCGCGCAGTTCGGGCTTGTCGCGCAGAGAATCCTTCAGTTCGTGCGACATGACGCTGCCGAAGCGGATGCCGTTCACGCGGATCCTATGGGGCGCAAGCGCCAGGGCCATGCCGCGAGTCGCCTGTTCCTGCGCGGCATAGGCGATGGAATAGCCCAGCATCGTCGGCACCGGATGCAGCGCAGCCAAGGTCGAGATGTTGACGATGGCGCCTGCCGTGCCCGAATCCGGCTCGGCCTCGGCCTGCTTGATCATTCGCTTGGCCACGATCTGCGTCATCCGCAAGCCGGCCATCATGTTCTGGCGAAGAAGCTGCTCCAGCACCTCAAGGTCGGTATCAAGGGGGTCAGACGCCTTTACCAGCCGGTGCGCGTTCACCAGGATGTCCACCCGGTCAAAGGCATCCAGCGTCGCCGACAGCAGATTCGCCGTGGCCAGCTTTTCCGTCATCCGCCCCGCGAAGCAGCGGACATGGGGATCACGCTCGTCATAATCCGACATAGCAGCGGCCAGGGCGGTCTCATCCGTGTCCGCAAACATGACATTGGCGCCGCGTTCGACGAAATAGCGCGCCACGGCCAGGCCGATGCCGCGCCCGGCCCCGGTGACGATGGCGGTCTTGCCCTGGATCGACAGGCCCATCAGCGGCGGCCCTTGCGCGCGGCGCCCCGGCCCGCGCCCGTTGCCTCGATCACCTTGAAGCGGTTGTCGCCCCGCAACTCGGTTACTTGCGCGAAATGCTGGGTCAGGACGGTTTCGTAAGGAAGATGTCGGTTGGCCACCATCCACAGCCGCCCCGCACCCGTCAGCAATCGGGCAGCAGCCGCGATGAAATCGCCCCCGATCCGGGGATCCGCCACGCGGCCGTCGTGAAAGGGCGGGTTCATGATGACGCCGTTCACGGGATCGGGCAATGTGAAGTCGCGCGCATCGGCCCAGTGGAAGACCGCACGCGGATCCGTGATGTTGTCCTTGGCGGACTCGAGGGCGGCATGGTCGGCCTCGACCAGGTGGATCACTTCGATGCCGGGGCGGGCAAGCGCCTGCGCCGACAACCAGCCCCAGCCCGCGCCCAGATCGACGATACGGGTGGGCAGCCGGTCGGGCAGCGCGGCCGCAAGCATGGCCGATCCGGGGTCGATGCCGTCGGCGGAAAAGACCCCGGGCCGGGTGACGAAGCCCGGCACCACCTCATGCGCCGCGCTGGCCCAGCCGGGTGGAAGCCAATCGCCCGACGGAATGGTCACGCGAAAGATCTTGCCGTGGGCCTTGCTGTAAACTTCGTTCACGGGGGCGAGCCTGCGCAATTCCTTCAGGACCGAATCGACGCCGTCCGTCTTTTGCCCGTCGATCCACAGGGGCGCATAGGGTGAAAGGCGCGCGGCGGCATCGGCGATCCGGGCATGAGCCTCGGCCTTGGCGCGGGGCAGGATCACAAGGGCCGCGTCGAACCGCCCCTCGACCACAGGCGCCACCTGATAGCCGCGCGCGGTCAGGGCGCGATGATCGGGAAAATGGCCCTGCTGGACGCGGGTTCGCGCAGGATCCAGGGGCGAAAGATCATCGGACCCCTTGGCGCCGATCACAAGAAATTCCCCTTCGGGCGCGTTCCCCGAAAGGGCAAGGTCCAGGCGTGTCGTTGTCACTGTTATTCTTTTTCCATGGTGCATTGCAGCGGATGTTGCTGCCGCCGCGCCAGTTCCATCACCTGCGCGACCTTGGTTTCCGCGACCTCGTGCGAAAAGACGCCGACAACCGCCACACCCTTGCGATGGACGGTCAGCATGATCTCGATCGCCTGGGCATGCGTCATGTTGAACAGCCGTTCAAGGACATGGACCACGAACTCCATCGGCGTGAAGTCGTCGTTCAACATCAGCACCTTGTACATCGGGGGGCGCTGCGTGCGCGTGCGCGGTTTGACAACCAGTTCAATCTGATCATCGGGTCCGTCGCCGTCTGTCATCCACTGCGCCATAGGTCCAGTCTGGTCATGCTGATCACGTTACGGACACAATATAATCCATTTCACCGCTGATGAAACCCCGCCCAAAGGTGAGCAGGGCAGGCAAAATACACCAAATCAGCGGTTACATGGCCGTGAATGTCATGCTATTATCCGAATATTAAGCAAGGGCATGCAACAAACGACATGCCGTCCCGAGGCAGAGAGACCGCGACAGTGATCCCAATTTCCCTGACAGCCCGGCTGTGGGCTTTTCTCCTGCTGGCCATCGTGGCCCCGGCCACAGTTACGGCGGCGCCCTTTGCCGCCTATGTGATCGACGCCCGCACAGGCCAGCCCATCTACAAGCAGAACGAGGATACGCGGCTGCATCCCGCGTCCCTCACGAAGATGATGACGCTCTACATGGCCTTCACGGCAATCGAGCGTGGACAGGTCCGGCTGGATTCCCAGTTCCCGGTCTCGACCAATGCCGCGTCCGAGCCTCCGTCGAAGCTGGGTCTGAAGGCGGGCCAGCGAATCGAGCTTCGCTATCTGATCCGCGCCGCCGCGATCAAATCGGCCAACGACGCCGCCACCGCCATCGGCGAGGGTCTGGCAGGGTCCGAGGAGGCCTTTGCGCAGCAGATGACCCAGATGGCGCGCGCCCTAGGGATGCGGAACAGTAATTTCCGCAACGCGCATGGCCTGACGCAGGAAGGGCACTATTCCTCGGCCCATGACATGACGATCCTGGGGCGGCGGCTGTTCTATGATTTCCCGCAATATTACAACATCTTCTCGCGCCGGTCGGCGGATGCGGGGATTGCGCAGGTATCGTCGACCAACAAGCGGTTCCTGGACGCCTACGAAGGCGCGGACGGGATCAAGACGGGCTATACTCGTGCGGCAGGCTTCAACCTGACGGCATCGGCGCAGCGCGGCAACAAGCGGCTGGTGGCCACGGTCTTCGGCGGCACCTCGACGGCGCATCGCAACCAGGTGATGGCGCAGTTGCTGGATTCGGGCTTTACCCGGGTGCCGAACCGCGTCCGCGAAGTCCGGCCCGAAGCGCCGCGCCTGCTGGCGCAGCGCGTGGTCCGTCGCGCGCAGGTCGAACCCACCGCCGCCGCGACGGCGCCGCAGACGCAGCGGTTGGTGCTGTCGGCATCTGCCCCCCCGGCGCGCGTCAGCCGTCCGGCCCAGGCCTCGACCGCAGCCGTTGCCCAAGCCCCGCAAGCGGCGCCCGAGGCTGTGGCCGTCGGCGGCCTGACCCTTGCCGCCAGTGTGCGGCCGGTCAGCAGGCGCGCGGAACCGGCAGTTGCCGAAGCCGCCGCCCCCGACGCAGCCCAACCGCAATCGGCAAGCCTTGCGGCGCCGGTCCTTGCTGCGTCGGCCCGCCCTGCCCCGGCGCCGCGTTCGCGCACGGCCAGCATCGCCGCCGTGGCCGAGGCGTCCGAGGCAGGCAATCCCGGCGCCGATCCCGAAGCGATCGCGCGCGCCGTGGCCGAGGCTGTGCCGCAGGCCGGGGGCGCCTCGATGTCGCTGCTGGCCTCGCCCGCGCCGAAGCCGCGGTCGGAAACGGTCATCTTGGCCGCGATGGGCGAAGGCGACCGTTCGAACCCCGAAGAGCTCGAGATCGTTTCGCGCCCCGCCAACAGCGGCCGCAGCTGGGGCGTGACGCTGGGCATGTTCTCGTCCAAGGCCGAAGCCGAAAAGCTGCTGCTGCGCAGCGCGCTGCAAGACGGCGCGATCCTGGGCGGTGCACAGCGCCATGTCGCGGACACGAAGCGCGGCTTCCAGCCCAGCTTCGCGAACTTGACCAAGGGCAATGCAGAACTGATTTGCGAACGCTTCCTCAGCCGGTCCCAGGAATGCCAGGTGGTCGGCCGCTGACCCTTTGGGAAAAGCAGAACAGGACAAAGGGGCGGGCAAGTTTCCGCCCCTTTTGCTTTCCAGATGTCGGTCAGTCGGGCTTCGGCCGGTCGTCCCACTTGTCGCTGAGGATCCGTTCGGCATCGCCTTTCGGATCCTCGAACTGCCGCGAGCGTAGGGCCCAGATGAACGCGACAAGGCCCGCCGTGCCAAGGCCCAGCGAAACCGGGATGAGGATCGAGAGCATCTCCATGGGGCCGTCCTTTCAATCGCGCAGCCGCAGCGCGTTCAGCGTCACCGTGATCGAGCTTAGCGACATCGCCAGCGCTGCGATCAGCGGCGTCACCATCCCTGCCACGGCCAGCGGCACCGCCACGATGTTATAGGCGATCGAGATCGCAAAGTTCTGCCGAATCCGCCGCGTCGCCAGCCGGGCCAAGGCGACCGCCTCGGCCACGGGCACCAGGTCGCTGCCGGTCAGCACCATGTCGCTGGCAACCCGCGCCGCATCCAGGGCACTTGCCGGAGAGATCGAGGCATGGGCCCGGGCAAGCGCCGCCGTATCGTTCAGACCGTCCCCCACCATCAGGACATGCCCGCCCTGTGCCGCAAGATCGGCCACCATCGCTTCTTTTCCCTGGGGATCGACCGCGGCGCGGTGGTCGTCGATGCCCAGCCGGGCGGCCAGATCGGCAACCGCCGCCGGCCGGTCGCCCGAGATCAGCAGCACCCGGAGCCCCGCCTTGCGAAGGCGCGCCACGCAATCGGCAGCGCCGGGGCGCAGCTCGTCGGTGAACTCCAACCGCACCGGGGCCTGCCGCTCGACCGCAAGCCAGGTCGCGCTTGTGGGGCGATCCTCGTGATCCGACACGCCCAGCCAATCGGCACGGCCCAGCCGGACTGGACGCCCCCCCCAGCGGGCCGAGACGCCGAAGCCCGGATGCTCGGTCACCTCCGACAGCTCGGCCGGTTCATCCGTCAGCGCCGCGGCAAGCGCGACCGACAGGGGATGAGCCGAGGCCTGCGCCAAGGCGCGCGCCACCGGGCGCAGATCGGCAGGCAGCGGATCGTCGCTGACCAGCGTTGGCCGGCCAAGGGTCAGGGTGCCCGTCTTGTCGAAGACGACGGTGTCGACCTCGGCCAGCCGCTCAAGCGCGGTGCCGTCCTTGATCAGCAGCCCGCGCCGGAACAGCCGTCCCGACGCCGCCGTCGCCACTGCTGGAACCGCCAGGCCAAGCGCGCAGGGGCAGGTCACGATCAGCACCGCCGCCGCGATGTTCACCGCCAGGCGCAAGTCGCCCGTCATCCACATCCAGCCGGCAAAGCTGCACAACGCCATCAGGTGAACGCTGGGCGAATAAAGCCGCGACGCCCGTTCCGCCAGCGAGGTATAGCGTCCGCGCGCGGCCTCGGCAGCCTCGACCAGGGTGGTCAGGCGGGCCAGCGACGAATCCCGCCCCGCCGCCGTCACCCTCAGGGTCAGGGGGCCGGTTAGGTTCACCTCGCCTGCCGACAGCATCTGGCCGGGCTGGGCCAGCACGGGCAGCGTCTCGCCGGTCAACAGGGCGCGGTCGATCTCGGACCGGCCCTCGACGATCTCGCCATCGGCGGGAATGCGCGCGCCGGGGCGGACCCGGATCAGGTCTCCGGGGCGCAGGCTGGCAACGGGAACGGTCTGTTCGGCCCCGTCCACCAGCAGCGCGGCGCGCGGAACCTCCAGCGCGGTCAGTTCGGCCGCGGCGGATCTGGCGATCGCGCGCGTGCGGTGGTCCAGATAGCGCCCGATCAGCAGGAAGAAGCACAGCATCGCCGCCGCGTCGAAATAGGCGTGGTGGCCCGATTCCATCGTTTCATAGACCGAGATCGCACTGGCCAGGATCAGCGCCAGCGAGATCGGCACGTCCATGCCCAGCCGTCCAACCCGGATCGCAGCCCATGCGCTGCGGAAGAAGGGCTGCCCTGCAAAGAATACGGTGGGCAGAGCAATGGCGCCGCTGATCCAGTGGAACAGGTCACGCGTCGCGGATTCGGCCCCCGACCAGACGGCCACAGACAGGATCATGATGTTCATCATCGCGAATCCCGACACGCCGATCCGCATCAGCAGGTCGCGCCCCTGACGGTCGGCCGTGGTGGCCGACAGGGCGTCGGGATCCAATTCATGCGCCTCGTATCCCACCCTCGCCAGAACGGGGATCAGGTCGTCGGCGGCAAGACCTGGCGCCTCCACCGTGACGCGACGCAGGGTCAGGTTGACGCGGGCGTTGCGAACGCCCGGATGAGCGGTCAGCGCGGTTTCGACATCGGTGATGCAAGTCGCGCAATGGGCGGTCGGCAGGGACAGGATCACCGTTCCCTGCGCCACCTCGGCCCGGTCCGCCAGACGTTGCGCCAAGGGCGCCGCGTCGCAGGCGGGACAGGCGCTGAAGCCCGATGCGGTCAGGTCGGCCATGTCAGTTCACCATCGCCCCGGCATAATGATCCAGCCGCTGCCGGAACGTGGTTCCATCCGGCGCGACTGCCTGGACGTGGATGTTCCAGACCCCCGGCTCCAGCACCAGGGGGGCGCGGTAGATGCCGCCGCCTGCAACTTCGAAATGCGGCGTCACATCCGCGCGCTTGTGCGTGGGGCGCCCTATGGTGGCCGTGAAATCCCGCAGGACAGGATGGGTGCCCTGCCCATCCACGATCTCGATCGTGATGCGGGCGCCGTCATAGCTGGCCCTGGCCGTCCAGCCCAGGCTCTCCTGCGCCTGCCGGTCCCGGTCGAAGTGCTGCGAGGCGACATAGCTGTTCTTCACCTCGAGCCCCGGGAAGCTGCCCACGGCCAGGAAAGCCATGACCAGGTTGACGGCGATGATGACGCCAAAGGCCGCCAGCGTGATCACCAGGACATGGCGTCCGGTCAGTTCCCGTGTCATCCTATTCATCCTTTCCGTGGAAGATCGTGCCGACCGATGCGGTCATTCCGTCGACTTCGTCACGCACGACCAGATTCAGGGGCGTCGTGGCCCTTGCGGCAAGATCGGATCCCGCCGGTGCAGTCACATAAAGCCTGCTGCCGAGGGTCTCGTCCGCGGGCACACGGACGATCCCCGCAGGCGCGCCCTCGACCGCGACGGTCAGGCCGTCCGCCCCTTCAACCGCAAAGCTGAAGTCGCAGTCATCATGCTGCTTGTTGCGCAGCCGCACCTCGTAGGTGTTGCGGATTGCCCCGTCCGACATGGTCACGAACAGCGGGTTGCGCACCGGCGAGACGTTCAGGTCGAAGGGGGACCGCATGAACAGCGCGACGATCAGCGCCACCCCGATCCCGGACCACAGCGTGAAATACAGGATCGTCCGTGGCCGGAAGATGTGCCGCCAGACCGACTTGGGCTGGGCGCCCGCGCGTTCGGCAGTCTCGTCCTTAAGCGCCATGTAGTCGATCAGCCCGCGCGGCTTGCCGATCTTGTCCATGATCTCGTCGCAGGCGTCGATGCATAGCGCGCAGGTGATGCATTCCATCTGCTGGCCCTCGCGGATGTCGATGCCCATCGGGCAGACATTCACGCAGGCCAGGCAGTCGATGCAGTCCCCGCCGGACATGGCGGGGATCGGTCCGCCGACGCCGGTAGGCAGGCCAGGATAGGGCGTGGGCGGATATGTGGCGCCTGCGGCCGGACCCGCGACCCTGCTGGTAACCTCGGCCGCAGCAGCGACGGCCGCCGGGCGGTGGCGGACGTTGGTCTTGCCGCGCGGCTCGCCCCGCCATTCGCGATAGGCGACGGTCAACGTGTCCTCGTCCATCATGGCGGCCTGGATGCGCGGCCAGGGGCAGGCATAGATGCAGATCTGTTCGCGGGCAAAGCCGCCGAAGAGGAAGGTCGTCGCGGTCAGGATCGTCATTGTGATGTAGGCTACCGGATGAGCTTGTCCCGCCAGCAGGTTTCCCAGCAGCGTCGGCGCGTCGGTGAAATAGAAGATCCAGGCGCCCCCCGTCAGCAGCGCGATCACCAGCCAGGCCGCCCATTTCAGCGCCCACAGCCGGATCTTCTGCGCGTCCCAGTGCTGGCGGTGCAGGCGGATGCGGGCGTTGCGGTCACCCTCGATCCAGCGTTCCACCAGGATGAACAGGTCGGTCCAGACCGTCTGCGGGCAGGCATAGCCGCACCACACGCGTCCCAAGGCACTGGTGAACAGGAACAGGCCCAGTCCGGCCATCACCAGAAGGCCCGCCACGAAATAGAATTCGTGGGGCCAGATCTCGATCCAGAAGAAGAAGAACCTCCGGTTGGCCAGATCGACCAGGACGGCCTGGTCCGGCATGGTCGGGCCGCGGTCCCACCGGATCCAGGGCAGGATGTAATAGATCGCCAGGCTTATGCCCATGACGATCCACTTGAGGGTCCTGAACCGCCCGGCGACACGCTTGGGGAAGATCGGCTCCCGCTTGGCGTAAAGGCTGGGATGGTCCAATTCGGGATTGGACATCTGAAGAATCGCTCCTGTTTCGCGGGTCCGGTCTAGACCCGGCGGCAGCGGGATTCCTTGACCTGCATCAAATGCGGCCGCCCGTCCCCGTCCCTCGCTTGCGTCACATCTGATGATCCGGCATTCCTGTCGCAGGAAGGTCGCATCCCGTCCGACCGGCAAAGGAGCTTCACATGCTGACCATCCACGGCGTCACCCGATCGCGCGCGTCCCGCATCATCTGGCTTTGCCACGAGATCGGGCTGGAGTTCCGCCAGAACCCCGTGATCCAGGCCTATCGGCTGGCCGATCCCGATGCGCCCGACGCCCCGCTGAACACCCATTCCCCGGCCTTCCTGGCCCTGTCGCCCGCCGGCACCATTCCCGTGATCGAGGATGACGGTCTGGTCCTGGGCGAGTCCCTGGCAGCGACCTTGTATCTGGCGCGCAAATACGGTGGCGATCTTGGCCCCGCCGATCTGGCCGAAGATGCCCAGATGATGCAGTGGAGCTTCTATGCCGCCACCAGCGTCGAACCCGACGCGCTGACGATTCTGTTCCTGCACGCGCCGTCCCGCCTCCAGTCCGGAGACGACCAGGCCATTGTCGCCAATTCCGCCGAACGGCTGGTCCGGCCCCTCAAGGTGATCGAGGGGCATCTTGCCACCCATGAACATCTGGTCGGGGGCCGCTTCACCGTGGCCGACCTCAACCTGGCCGAGATCCTGCGCTATGCCCAGGGCTACGGTGAGTTGATGGGGCAGTTTCCGGCGGTCATGGCATGGCTTGAACGCTGTCAGGCCCGCCCGGCCTTCCGCAAGATGTGGGACGCGCGCCTGGCCAAACCGGAATAGCCCCGGTCCCGGGACGACCGGCCGAATTGGCAGGCGGGGTTGGCAAAAGCCTTCGCCGCATGAGATAACCGCCGCATCCGCACCAAGAACAAGAGCAGAACCGATGGCCGACGACCTTCTTTCCGCAGTCGATGCGACCGACAGCTATTCCGCCGCCTCGATCGAGGTGCTGGAAGGGCTGGAGCCCGTGCGCAAGCGACCCGGCATGTATATCGGCGGCACGGACGAACGCGCGCTGCATCACCTGGTGGCGGAAATCCTCGACAACTCGATGGACGAGGCGGTGGCGGGCCATGCGACGCGGATCGAGGTAGAGCTTCTGGCCGACTACAGCGTCAGCGTCCGCGACAATGGCCGCGGCATCCCTATCGACCCGCACCCGAAGTTTCCGGGCAAGTCAGCGCTCGAGGTGATCCTGTGCACGCTGCACGCGGGGGGCAAGTTTTCAGGTGATACCTACCAGACCTCGGGCGGGTTGCACGGGGTCGGCGCCTCGGTCGTGAACGCGCTGTCGGACATCATGGTCGTGCAGGTCGCCCGCAACAAGGAACTGTTCGAGCAGCGGTTCTCGCGCGGGGTGCCGCAGGGGCCGGTGGCCAGGATCGGCGCGGCCCCGAACCGGCGCGGCACGACCGTGGTCTTCCACGCGGATGAAGACATCTTCGGCCATCACCGCTTCAAGCCGGCGCGGCTTCTGAAGATGGTCAAGTCCAAGGCCTATCTGTTCAGCGGCGTCGAAATCCGCTGGAAGTCGGAAATAGACGACGGCGAAACCCCGCGAGAGGCCACCTTCCATTTCCCCGGCGGTCTGGCGGATTACCTTGCCGAGACCCTGACAGGCGCCAGCACCTATGCCGACCGCCCCTTCGCGGGCAGCGTCGATTTCCGCCGCCAGGGCGCGCCGGGCAAAGTGGACTGGGCGATCAACTGGACGCCCTCCCGCGACGGATTCATCCAGTCCTATTGCAACACGGTCCCCACGCCCGAGGGCGGCACCCACGAGGCTGGCTTCTGGTCGGCGATCCTGAAGGGCGTGCGGGCCTATGGCGAGCGGATCAACAACAAGAAGGCCGCGCAGATCACCCGGGAAGACCTGCTGACCGGCGGCTGCGCGCTTGTGTCCTGCTTCATCCGAGAGCCGGAATTCGTGGGCCAGACCAAGGACCGCCTTGCCACGACCGAGGCCGCCCGCCTGGTCGAGAACGCCGTGCGCGACCACTTCGACACCTGGCTTGCGGCCGACACGAAATCGGCGGGCGCGATCCTGGACTTCCTGATCCTGCGGGCGGATGAACGCCTGCGCCGCAAGCAGGAAAAGGAAACCGCCCGCAAGACGGCGACGAAAAAGCTGCGCCTGCCCGGCAAGCTGGTCGATTGCAGCGCCACCAGCCGGGACGGCACCGAACTGTTCATCGTCGAAGGCGACAGCGCGGGCGGGTCGGCCAAGATGGCGCGCGACCGCACCAACCAGGCGCTGCTGCCGCTGCGGGGCAAGATCCTGAACGTGCTGGGCGCGGCCTCGACCAAGATGGGGGCCAACCAGGAAATCAGCAATCTTTGTCAGGCCCTTGGCGTCGGAATGGGATCCAAGTTCAAGGTCGACGACCTTCGCTATGACAAGGTCATCATCATGACCGATGCCGACGTGGACGGGGCGCATATCGCCAGCCTGCTGATGACCTTCTTCTTCACGCAGATGCGGCCGATGATCGACAAGGGCCACCTGTATCTGGCCTGCCCGCCGCTGTATCGCCTTACCCAAGGGGCGCACCGGATCTATGTGGCCGATGACGCCGAGAAGGAACGGATGCTGGCCAAGGGCTTGGGCGGGCGCGGCAAGATCGACGTGCAACGCTTCAAGGGCCTGGGTGAAATGGACGCCAAGGACCTGAAGGACACGACCATGAACCCCAAGACGCGCAAGCTGATCCGGGTCAGCATCGACGATGACGAAGGGGGCGAGACCGGCGACCTAGTCGAACGCCTGATGGGCAAGAAGCCCGAACTGCGCTTCGAATACATCCAGGAGAACGCCCGCTTCGCAGAAGAGCTGGACGTCTGAGATGCGGCAGTATCACGACGCCCTGCGCACGGTTCTGGAACAGGGCCAGGAAAGCACCGACCGGACCGGAACCGGCACGATCAGCCATTTCGGGCTGCAGTGCCGCTATCCGCTGGCCGACGGCTTTCCGCTGGTCACCACCAAGAAGCTGCACCTGAAGTCGATCATCCGCGAACTTTTGTGGTTCCTGTCGGGCGATACCAACATTCGCTATCTGCAAGAAAACGGCGTCTCGATCTGGGACGAATGGGCGGACGAGAATGGCGACCTTGGCCCGGTCTATGGCCGGCAATGGCGCCACTTTCCCAGGCTGGTGCCCAGCGGCCTGGACGCCGAGGGGCGCCCGCTGTTCTTTGCGGGCCATGTCGATCAGATCGCCGATCTGGTGGATGCGATCCGCAGGACGCCGGACTCTCGGCGCCTGATCGTGTCCGCGTGGAACCCCGGCGATGTGCCGGAGATGGCGCTGCCGCCCTGCCATACGCTGTGGCAGGTGCGGATCCTGGGGGGCAAGCTGCATCTGCAGCTTTACCAGCGGTCGGCGGACATGTTCCTGGGCGTTCCGTTCAACATTGCTTCCTATGCGCTGCTGCAGGTGATGCTGGCCCATGTGACGGGCTACCAACCGGGCGATTTCGTCCATTCCATCGGTGATGCACATATCTATTCGAACCATCTGGATCAGGTGCGCACGCAGCTTGCGCGTGACCCGAAGCCCCTGCCCCAGTTGCGGCTGCGACGCGAGGTCGAGTCGATCTTCGATTTCCGCTTCGACGACTTCGAAGTGCTGAACTATGACCCTGACCCGGCCATCAAGGCCCCGGTGGCGGTCTAGGCCATGCTGACATTGATCGCAGCACGCGACCGCAACGGCGCCATCGGCAAGAACAACACGATCCCATGGCACGCGCCCGAGGATCTGGCCTTCTTCCAACGGGAAACCACCGGCGGCGCGGTGATCATGGGCCGCCGGACCTGGGAAAGCCTTCCGTTCAAGCCGCTGAAGAACCGCCTGAACCTGGTGGTGTCCTCGGATCCCTCCGTGGCCGAACATGTCCATTCCACGCCAGAGGCAGCCGTCGAACACGCCCATCGCGCAGGCCACCGCCGCATCTATGGCATCGGGGGTTCCGCCGTCTACCAGGCGATGATGCCCCTGGCCGACCGGCTGCTGTTGACCGAGGTCGATCTGGCCGTCGAAGGCGCCGATGCCTTCTTCCCCCGGTTCGACGAAACAAGCTGGGATTGCCTTGGCCCAATCCTTCTGCGCGGCAATGAACCGCGCTGCACAGTCTTCGAATACCTGCGCCGCCGATAGATCATGACAGGAGGATCTTCATGAACATACGTTACCTGCACACGATGGTCCGGGTCGCCGACCTGGAAAAGACGATGGCCTTCTTCAAGCTGCTGGGGCTGGAGGAAACGCGCCGCATCGACAACGACAAGGGCCGCTTCACGCTGGTCTTCATGGCCCCTCCGGGCCAGCCGGAATGCCCGGTCGAGCTGACCTACAACTGGGACGGCGACGAAGGCCTGCCGTCGGACAGCCGGCATTTCGGCCATCTCGCCTATCGCGTCGGCAACATCTATGACCTCTGCCAGAAGCTGATGGACGCGGGCGTCACGATCAACCGTCCTCCGCGGGACGGGCACATGGCGTTCGTGCGCAGCCCGGACAATGTGTCGATCGAGCTTTTGCAGGAAGGCGATCACCTGCCCCCGGCGGAACCCTGGGCCAGCATGGAAAATACCGGCCACTGGTAAGCGTCCAGCCGTCAGTAGATGTAGCGGATCTGTTCAAGCCAGAACCGCTCGATCCGGCGGCTTTGCAGGTTGACCTGCTCAAGGGGCGGGTCTTCCAGCACGCCGGACATGGCCAGACCCTCGGCATGGCGCAGGAACAGGCGGTGGACCATGTCGCGGACCGCCTGTCCTTCCTCGGACAGCTTCACCCGGACCGAGCGGCGGTCCATGTCGCTGCGCTCGTGGTGGACATAGCCCATCGTCACCAGCTTTTTCAGGTTATAGCTGACATTCGATCCCTGATACATGCCGCGGGACCGTAGTTCGCCCGCCGACACCTCGGCCCCGCCGAGGTTATAGAGAATCATCGCCTGGACCGGGGTCAGGTCATGCTGGCCAAGGCGTTCGAATTCATCCTTGACCAGATCCAGCATCAGCCGGTGCAGCCGTTCCAAAAGCTGCAGGGATTCCAGATAGGCTTCCGTCGTGTCTGCCAGATCCGGCAGAGCCTGAACATCGGCCTGGGGGCGCATATCGCGCGGCGCGGGGGAAATCATAGCGTCTCGCGGTCCTGATTTGTTCGTCATGCCCCGACATTGGCGCAAAATCCGAAATCTTCAGTTAATGCGACGCAACTTCCGCAAGAGATTGGGGAAAATTTTAGCGAACCGGCTTCAGGCGTTCGGCAGCATGATCCGCGATCCGGTCAAGGACCATGCCAAGGTCGTCAGGACCGCGATTGGTCCCGCCATTGACCCGCGCGGTCACCCACAGATACAGATCCTGATCGTTCTCGTTCAACATGGCCTCATAGGCGTCAAGATCGGCACCATCCAGCAGGGCCAGCGGACCATCGGCGAAATGGCCCAGGATCAGGTCCATCTCCTTCATGCCCCTGCGCCAGCTGCGAATCCTGAGGCGGCGCAAAGGGGTTTCGGCGGCTTCGGTCATTCTGTCATCCTTCTGGCACGCTTGCCGATCTTTGGGCCGCAGACTAAGCCATGCAGGCACGACGTTCAAACCATGAAGGGCCGCCATGGACCTGTTGTCAGACCGCCTGAACCGCATCAAGCCATCGCCCACGATCGCCATGACGACCCGCGCGGCGGAACTGCGCGCCCAGGGCCGCGACATCATCAGCCTTTCGGCAGGCGAACCCGACTTCGACACCCCAATCAATATCCGCGAGGCCGCGAAGGCCGCGATCGATGGGGGCCATACGCGCTATACGGCCGTTGACGGGACCCCTTCGCTGAAGCGGGCGATCTGCTACAAGTTCTCGCGCGAGAACGGACTGGATTATGCGCCCTCGCAGGTCACCGTGGGCACCGGCGGCAAGCAGATCCTGTTCAACGCGCTGATGGCCACGCTGAACGACGGGGACGAGGTCATCATCCCGGCCCCCTACTGGGTCAGCTATCCCGACATGGTGCTGCTGGCGGGCGGCACGCCGGTGATCGTGGAATGCGGGCTGGAGCAGGGCTTCCGGCTGATGCCCGATGCGCTTGAGGCGGCGATCACCCCGCAAACGAAGTGGCTGATCCTCAATTCACCCTCAAACCCCTCGGGCGCAGGCTATGACCGCGCGGCGATGAAGGCGCTGACCGATGTGCTGATGCGCCATCCGCAAGTATGGGTGCTGTCCGACGACATCTACGAACACCTCGTGTTCGACGGCTTCGAGTTCGTTACCCCCGCCCAGGTCGAACCCGCGCTGAAGGATCGGACCCTGACCATGAATGGCGTCAGCAAGGCGTATGCCATGACCGGCTGGCGGATCGGCTATGGCGCGGCCCCCGAAATCCTTATCAAGGCGATGGCCAAGCTGCAGTCGCAATCGACGTCGAACCCGTCATCGATCAGCCAGTTCGCGGCCGAAGCGGCGTTAACGGGTCCGCAGGACTATATCAGGGAAAGCCGCGCGGTCTTTCAGCGCCGGCGTGATCTGGTGGTGGCCGGGCTGAACGCCTGCCCCGGCATCGACTGCCCAACGCCGCAGGGGGCGTTCTATGTCTATCCCTCGATCAAGGCGCTGATCGGCAAGACCTCGGCCGCAGGCGCCACGATCACGGATGACGAGGCCTTCGCGAATGCCCTGCTGGACGAAACCGGAGTGGCGGTGGTGTTTGGCGCGGCCTTTGGCCTGTCGCCACATTTCCGCATCTCCTATGCCACCAGCGACAAGCAGCTGGTCACGGCGATCGACCGCATCAGGCGTTTCTGCGAAAGCTGCAACTGACCTCTTCGACCACGCGTTCAAAGGCAGCACCGAAACAGGAGACAGGAATGCTGCCCCAAAACGCACTGGTCGTGGTCGCCGACAGCCATTCGGCTAGACTGTTCCGGAACAAGGCACAGTATGGACTGGAACTGAAGGAAAGCGAACAGGTTACGCCCGAAAGCTTGAATCAGCGTCAACCGGGCGAGGCCGCGGCCGAGATCCTTCCGGGCGGAGAGGATCCGCTGGCCTTCGTGGCCCAGCTTGCGGATTACCTGAACGCCATGGTCCTGAAGAACAAGGTCGACGACATCGCCGTGATCGCCGATCCCTCGACCTTGGGGATCCTGCGCAAGCGGTATCACAAGGAGTTGCAGTTCCGCCTGCGCAAGGAGATCGACAAGAACCTGACCAACTCGGACCTGCGCGCCATCGAGGACGCCTTGTCCTGACTGGCCGGGGCTGGCCGGGGCTGGGCGGTGCTTACAGGGCGGTCCAGCCTCCGTCGACGCTGATCGCCGTACCGGTGATCTGTGCTGCCGCATCGCTGCACAGGAAGACCGTGGTGTCGCCCAGTTGCTCGACCGTGACGAAGTCCTTGGACGGCTGTCGTTCCAGCATCACCTTCTGGATCACCTCTTCCCGCGACAGGCCGTATTCCTTCATCGTGTCGGGTATCTGCGCCTCGACCAAGGGGGTCAGGACATAGCCGGGGCATAGGGCGTTGCAGGTGATCGGCTCTTTCGCGGTTTCAAGCGCGGTGACCTTGGAAAAGCCGACGATCCCATGCTTGGCCGCGACATAGGCCGACTTGTAGGCGCTTGCCGTCAAGCCGTGGGCGGATGCCACGTTGATGATCCGCCCCCAGCCGGCCCCCCGCATCAGCGGCAGGGCCGCGGCCGTCGTGTGGAAGGCTGAAGTCAGGTTGATCGCGATGATGGCGTCCCATTTCTCGACCGGGAAGTCCTGGATGGCGGCGACATGCTGGATGCCTGCATTGTTGACCAGGATGTCGCAGCGGCCTGCCTGCGTGATCAGCGCGCGACATTCCTGGCCCTTCGACATGTCCGCCTTGATGTAGCGTGCGGTGACGCCGTATTCACGCGACAGCCTTTCGGCAAGCGCGTGATCCTCGTCCCGGTCGGTGAAGCTGTTCAGGACGACATCGGCCCCGGCAGCGGCAAGGCGGTGCGCGATCCCCAGCCCGATGCCCGAGTTAGAACCCGTCACGACTGCGGTTTTACCGGCTAGAAACTTCTGGAACATCGCCCCCCTCCTGACTGACGGCTTTAACCGGCCAATGTTGTTTCGCGGCCGTTTGCAGCTGCAGCATGATGAAAAAAAAGCGCCCGCACAAGGCGGGCGCAAGTCATGAGGCAGGTTTCATACAGGCAAGAAACCTATCGAGCAGTAAGTCATTTATACGCCAACCCCCGCCCGAGTCCAACCGAGAAGTTTGTCCTGCCATTGACGATCCCGATCCAAGTCAGTTGAATCTGAATCGAAAAGAAGAAAAGCAGGCAGGCGGACGATGAAAATCTTAAGAAACCTTAACGAAATGGCATGTATCCGCCCCTTGTGCCTGATTTTGGCTGGTTTTCTGGGTGTTGCATCAATGTCGCTTCCCGTTGGTGCCGAACCGGCCCATGCCATGGCCATGTATGGGGAGCCCGCTCTACCCCAGCGATTTTCCGCCTTGCCATACGTCAACCCTGACGCGCCGAAGGGCGGAATGATTCGTTTGGCCGAGCCGGGCGGCTTCGACTCGCTCAAGCCCTGGGTGCTCAAGGGCAATGCAGCATGGGGCGTGGGCAGCCATGTCGTCGAAACGCTGATGTACCGAACCTTGGACGAGCCCTTCACCCTCTACGGTCTTCTGGCCGAAAGCATGGAAACCAGCCCCGACCGCCGATGGGTCGAGTTCACGCTTCGACCCGAGGCGCGCTTTTCGGATGGCACCCCCGTCACCATCGAGGACGTGATGTGGTCTTATGAGGTGCTGGGGACGCAGGGCCATCCGCGCTATCACGGGGCATGGGCCAAGGTCACGAAGATGGAGCAGACCGGCGAACGCAGCATCCGCTTCACCTTCGCCGAGGACGACCGCGAATTGGCGATGCTGATGGGCCTGCGCCCGATCCTGAAAAAGGCCCAATGGGAAGGACAAGACTTCTCGGCCTCGGGCCTCGAGGCGCCGATCGGGTCCGGTCCCTATGTCGTGGACCAGGTCGATCCGGGCCGCATGATCACCTTCCGCCGCAACCCGGACTACTGGGGAAAGGACCTGCCGGTCAATCGCGGGCGCAACAACCTGGACGTCATACGCTACGACTATTTTGGCGATGCTAATGCCATGTTCGAGGCCTTCAAGGCGGGCCAGGTGACCGTCTGGCGCGAGCTGTCGGCGCATAAGTGGGACGGGGAATACGATTTCCCCCTGATGACGCGCGGCGATGCGGTCAAGGCCGAGATCCCCAATGGCCGGCCCTCGGGGATCATGGGGCTGGTGATGAACACCCGCAACCCGCTGTTCGCCGACTGGCGGGTCAGGCAGGCGATGATCGAGGCCTTCAATTTCCGCTTCATCAACGCCACCCTGAACGGCGGCAAGGATCGGCGCATTACCTCCTATTTTGCCAATTCTGGCCTGGCCATGCAGCCCGGCCCTGCGGCAGGCAAGGTTGCCGACCTGCTGGAACCCTTCGCGGCGGACCTGCCGCCGGGAACGCTTGAAGGATACACGCTGCCCGAAGGATCCGACCGCGTGCTGGACCGGACCGGGCTGCGCCGGGCCATCGCGCTGCTGTCAGAGGCGGGCTGGACGGTGCAGGAGGGCGTCTTGAAAAACGCCGAGGGCCGCCCCTTCGCCTTCGAGATCCTGCTGAACCAGTCGGGCACGTCGATGCGCACGGCATCGGAAACCCAGCAGATCGCCGACATCTATGTCCAGGCGCTGCGCAACCTTGGAATGCAGGTCCGCATCACGCTGCTGGACGCCGCGCAATTCGTGCAGCGCACCAACGAATTCCAGTTCGACATGACCTGGTATGAACGCGCGCTGTCGCTGTCGCCGGGCAACGAACAGCTGCTATACTGGGGATCGGATGCCGCCGACCAGCCGGGCAGCCGCAACTGGATGGGCATGAAAAGCCCGGCAGCCGAAGCCGTGATCGCCGCAATGGTCAATGCGCGATCGGAAGCGGATTTTACGGCGGCCGTGCGGGCCTTGGATCGAATTCTGACCGCGGGGCGTTACGTGATACCGGCAGGGTTCTCGCCGGTCTCGCGGCTGGCCCATGCTGCGGACCTGCGGTATCCTGCCGAAACAACGCCGCTTTACGGAGATTGGCCGGGCTTCATGCCCGAGCTGTGGTGGCAGGAGGCAGAGGAATGAGAGCAGTGATAGGCACATTGCTGGCCTGCATGGTGCTGGCTGGCTGCAACACGGTCGCCGGCGTGGGCGAAGACATAACGGGCATTGCCACTTGGGCACAGTCGTCGATGGGAGGCGGATACTGATGAAATGGAGCCATGTGCAGCAGAACTGGGCCGCATTCTACGATGCAATCGTGGAAAAATGGCCCGAGGTCGACGAGGCCGACCTGGACGAGATCGACGGCGACCAGCGTGCCTTCGTGTCCTATCTGGCCGAGGCGACCGGACAAGAACCGTCCGAGATCCGAGAGGAACTGCGCGAATGGCTTGCGGGCGAAATCCCGTCGGACGTCGTCATGGACCCCACGCATGACAACCACTCGATCGCGCTGAGCGCGAAGTATGTGGGCGAAGGCGAGGACGAATATTCGGACGATGCCCGGTTCGGTGACGACGACGAACACGAAAACGAAGGCGACCGATAATCGTTTGCAAATCAGGCGGCGCGCGGTCCCCACAGGATGATGGCCGCGCCCGCCAGGCAGACCAACGCGCCAATTGCGTCCCATTGATCGGGCCGCCGCCCCTCGGCCAGCCACATCCAGAACAGCGAGGCGGTGATGTAGATCCCGCCATAAGCGGCATAGGCCCGCCCCGCGTGATCGGCCGGGCTATGCGCCAGAAGCCATGCAAACAGCGCCAGCAGACCCAGTCCGGGCAGCACCCAGAAAGCCGATCGGTCCAGGCGGAGCCAGGCCCAGAAGGCAAAGCAGCCTGCAATTTCGGCGAATGCGGCGAACAGGTAGATGGCAAGGCTCTGCATCCCGCCTCGATACCCAAGCCGGCAGCCGCGGTCCACAGCGCCTTTCCAGTTGCAACTGGAAGGGGATTCTGTCAGACGACGCCCGACGGGAGCCCATGACGCAAAAGGACCGTCGCGATGAACCGCACCATCAAGATCGCACTGGGCAGCATCGTGATCGGGATCATCGTCCTTGGCCTAAAGACGGTGGCTTGGCAGATCACCGGGTCCGTTGCGCTTTTGTCCGATGCCTTGGAAAGCACCGTCAATGTCGCCACCGCGGTGGCCGCGCTGATTGCCATCCGCATCGCGCAACGCCCTGCCGACCGCAGCCACCCTTACGGCCACCACAAGGCCGAGTTCCTGTCGGCCGTGCTTGAAGGCGTGATGATCATCGTCGCAGCGCTGCTGATCCTTGAAGAAGCCTATCAGGGCATCCGCAACCCGCAGCCTCTAGATGCCCCGGTCAGCGGGCTGCTGCTGAATGGCTTTGCGGGCTGCATCAATGCGGTCTGGTGCATGGTCCTGATCCGGCAGGGCCGTCGCCTGAAATCCCCGGCCCTTGTGGCCGACGGCCAGCACCTGCTGTCCGACGTCATCACCTCGGCGGGCGTGATCCTGGGGGTCGTGCTAGCCATTGCCGCGGACCGTCCGATCCTGGACCCGATCCTGGCCGGTTTGGTTGCGGTCAATATCCTGTGGTCGGGCTGGAAGGTGATGTCGGCATCCCTGGGCGGGCTGATGGACAAGGCGGTGTCCGACGACCTGCTGCGCGACATCCGTTCGACCATCTCGGACCACGCGGATGGCGCGATCGAAGCGCATGACCTGCGCACCCGCCACGCGGGCCGCATGACCTTTATCGACTTTCACCTTGTCGTGGACGGGGACACGCCCGTGGCCCAGGCCCATGCGATCTGCGACCGGATCGAGGCCGCGCTGAAGAAGCGGCTGGACGACGCGCAGATCACGATCCATGTCGAACCCGAACACAAGGCCAAGCATTCGGGCGTGCTGGTGCTTTAGGCGGCCAGCCGCACCCACACGGGCACGTGGTCGCTGGGCTTTTCGGCGGCGCGGGCCTCCTTGTCGATGCCGGTTTCCACCAGAAGGTCGGCGGCCTGCGGCGACAACAGCAGGTGGTCGATGCGGATCCCGTCATCGCGCGACCAGGAACCGGCCTGATAATCCCAGAAGGTGAACGGCCCGCGCGTGGCCCAAGGGTCGCGGATCCGGACCGCATCGGTCCAGCCCTGGTTCACGATCCGCCGGAACGCCTCGCGGCTTTGGGGCAGGAACAGGGCGTCATCGACCCAGGCTTGCGGCCGGGCGGCGTCGCGCGGTTCGGGGATGATGTTGAAATCGCCCAGCATCACCACCGGAAGCTCGCTTTCCAGCAGTTCCGCGGCGCGCAGGCGCAAACGCTCCATCCAGGCCAGCTTGTAGTCGTATTTCGGGCCCGGGGCCGGGTTGCCGTTGGGCAGATACAGCCCTGCGATGCGCACCGCCGTGGAACCCACCACCGTCGCCTCGATATAGCGGGCCTGTTCGTCGGAATCGTCGCCAGGCAGTCCGCGCTGCACATCCTCCAGCGGCAGCTTGGACAGGATCGCCACGCCGTTGAAGCCCTTCTGGCCGTGCGTCTCGACGGTCCAGCCCAGATCCTCGAAATGGGCGCGGGGAAAGCCCTCGTCCACGGATTTGATTTCCTGCAGGACGACCAGATCCGCCCCCGATCCGGCCAGCCAATCGGTCAGCGCCTGGATCCGGGCCTTGACGCCGTTGATGTTGAATGTCGCGATTTTCATGGGCCGCATCTTTATCCGCCGCCCCGCGATTGGCAACCGGGGGCGGGGCAGATACGTTCTTCCCCCATGCGTCGCCTGATCGCCATTCTGCTGATGATGACCCTGGCCCTGCCCGCGCTGGCGCAGGATCGGCCGCGCGCGGGCCTGATGTGGAACCGCAGCGGGCTGCCTGCGACCCTTCCCCTTGTCGTCCAGACCCTGCCGGGGCGGGACTATGCGGTCTTCCTGTCACCGGAAACAGGGGGCGATCCGGTGATGGCGGGCTATATCCATGGCGGGCAGTTCTTCCGCCTGCTGGTGCCGCCGGGAACATGGGTCGTCCGCTTTGCCCACGGCGCCGACTGGCAAGGAGAGGATGCGCTGTTCCGTCCCGAGACCGAATGGACCGAGGTCGAGGAGCCGATGACCTTCGGCGCCTCGGTCGCGCGCAAGCATGGCTACATCATCCGCCTGATCGAGACCGAGGGGAAGGTCCGCGTGGCCGCGGCAGGGTCCCTGGACATCTGCCAGGGCCTGACCGTGACGACCGAGCTAGAGGAGCGCGACGAGAACGACCGCCGGGCGCTGAACCTTCTTCCCGCGCCGGGCCTTCAGGACCTGCGCGACGACTTCGACACCTTTGCCCGCAGCGACTTCAACCGCCTGCCGACCCCTGGCCTGCGCAGGCTGGATATCGACCTGGACACCCGCAGCCGGGTTTGCGGCTAGATCGAGAAGGAGGTGCCGCAGCCGCAACTGGACGAGGCATTGGGATTCTCGATCACGAAGCGCGCGCCGATCAGTTCATCTGCAAAATCAATCGTGGCCCCCGCCAGATAGGGCAGCGAAACCGGATCGACCACGACCTTCTGGCCCCCGCCCTCCAGCACAAGGTCATCCGCCTCGGCCTGGTCCAGTCGGATGTCGTATTGGAAGCCCGAACAACCCCCGCCTGCGACTGCGACGCGCAGCGGGCGGGTTTCCCCCGAATCGTTGATCTCGGCCAGGCGGGCGAAGGCGCGTTCGGTGACTTTGGGCGGCAGGTTCATGGGGCGTTCCCGTTTTCGTCTTGAGTGCCTAAATATAAGGTCCACCGCACCTGTTGCAAGGAAGGCCCTGCCCCCTGATGTCCAGTGCGATCGCGCCCTATGCCTGCCACCCCGAAGACAGCCGCGGGCGGCTGCACCCGGAACGCATGTCCACCTTCCGCAGTCCTTGGCAACGCGACCGGGACCGGATCATCCATTCCTCGGCCTTCCGGCGCCTGAAGCACAAGACCCAGGTCTTCGTCGAACATGACGGAGAGGCCTATCGCGGCGATTATTTCCGCACCCGCCTGACCCACACGGTCGAGGTCGCGCAGGTCGCGCGGACCATCGCCGGCGCGCTTGGCCTGAACACGGATCTGGCGGAAACGGTGGCGCTTGCCCATGACCTGGGCCATCCGCCCTTCGGCCATACGGGCGAAGATGCCCTGGCGGCGCTGATGCAGCCCTATGGCGGCTTCGACCACAATGCCCAGGCCCTACGGATCGTGACCCGGCTGGAACGGCATTATGCCGACTTCGACGGCCTGAACCTGACATGGGAGGCCTTGGAGGGCATTGCCAAGCACAACGGCCCGGTGACCGGCCCCCTGCCCTATGCCCTGGCCGAGGTGAATGCCGACTGGGATCTGGAACTGCACACCAATGCCAGTGCCGAGGCCCAAGTGGCCGCCGTTGCGGATGACGTGGCCTACAACCATCACGACCTGCACGACGGACTGCGGGCTGACCTGTTCACGGAAGATGAACTGGCCGAACTGCCGGTCGTGGGCCCCGCCTTTGCCGAGGTCGACCATCTTTACCCCGATCTGGACCCGACCCGCCGCCGTTACGAGGCGCTGCGCCGCGTCTTCGGCGTCATGGTCGAGGATGTGATCGCCGTGGCCCAGAACCGGCTGGCCGGGTTGCAGCCGCAATCGGCGCAGGAAATCCGCGACATGGACGGGCCGATCATCAGGTTTTCCAAGCCGCTTTACCAGAACATCAAGGCGATCAAGTCCTTCCTGTTCACGCGCATGTATCGCGCGCCCGCGGTCGTGGTTGAACGCACCAAGGTCACGGCTATGCTGAACGACCTGTTCCCGCTGTTCCTGCACGACCCGGGCCGGATGCCCGATCATTGGAGCGACCTGGCCCGCAAGGCGGGCGACGAAACCGCCTGCGCGCGGATCGTTCTTGATTACGTCGCAGGCATGACCGACCGCTTTGCCATCGCCGAACACCAGCGGCTGTTTCCGCGCCGCTGATATTTCCGCAGGCCGCGAACCTCTCTGCGTTCCATGCGTTCCGCTCGCCGAAGGATGAACGCAGAAAGGACAATCGATGTTCACACGCAGCGGATCGGCCACCTGGCAGGGCGGGCTGAAGGACGGCAATGGCACGGTCTCGACCCAGTCGGGCGCCTTGAACGAACTTTCCTATGGCTTCAACAAGCGGTTCGGCGACGAGCCTGGCACCAACCCCGAGGAACTGGTCGGCGCGGCCCATGCTGCCTGCTTCAGCATGGCGCTGTCGAACATGCTGTCCGGGGCAGGCATCGGCAATATCGACATCAAGACCACGTCCAAGATCACGCTGGAGAAGGACGGTGACGGTTTTACCGTGACCAAGGCGCATCTGGTGACCCAGATCTCGGCTGACGGCGACAAGGCGCAGATCGAGGAACTGGCGCAGAAGGCCAAGGCCGGCTGCCCGATCTCGAAGCTGCTGAACGCCGAGGTCACGATGGACGCAACGGTCGCCTGATGCGCATCCGGATCGGGCACGAGATGACGATCGAGGTGCCGCAGGACACGCCCCTGATCACCCTCACGACACCGGAAGAAGCGCGGCACCGCGACTTTGTCTTCCCTGAGGATGCGAGAACCATCCCCTCGGTCCCGGTCCAGAGCTATGTCGACCGATTCGGCAACATCTGCCGGCGCATGGTTGCGCCGGCAGGCATCTTCACGATCTTCAGCGACATCACCCTGAACGATCCCGGCACCTGGGACGAATCCGATGTCAACGCCGCCGAATGGCCTGTCGAGGCGCTGCCCCCCGAGGTTCTGGGCTACCTGACCGCCTCGCGCTATGTCGAGGTGGATCTGGTCAGCAACGAGGCCTGGCAGTTGTTCGGCCATGTCGCGCCCGGATGGAACCGTGTGCAGCATATCGTGGACCACGTGCACGGCAGCATGGTCTTCGACTACAAACTGGCCTCGCAGTTCCGCACGGCGGCAAGCGCCCGGCAGGACGGCGTGGCGGTCTGCCGCGATTTTGCCCATCTGGCGCTGGCCTATCTGCGGGCGCTGAACATCCCCGCCCGCTATGTCAACGGCTATGTTGGCGACATCGGCGTGCCTGCGGCCGCCGCGCCTATGGATTTCGCAGCCTGGATTGAGGTCTTCCTGGGCGGCAGGTGGTGGACCTTCGATCCGCGCAACAACCAGCGGCGGATCGGCCGGGTCGTCGTTGCGCGTGGCTTGGACGCGGCCGACGTGCCCCTGATCAACACCTTCGGCAACCATACGTTGACGGGGTTCCGTGTCTGGTGCCATGCCGTCGACGACTTCGGCAACGAACTGGACGGGATGCTGTTTGCCTGATCTTGCAACGGCTTGCCATCTGTGACCTCCTGCCCTTCATCAGGGCAGGATCGCATCATGACCGTCTTCAAGGGCCTTTCCGCATTCCCCATCACGCCCGCCGACGCCGAGGGCCGGGTCATCCTGCCGGACCTGTGGCGGATCCTGCAGCGTGTCGCGGACGGCCAGCCAGACTCGATCTGCGTGCTGGGCAGCACGGGGGCCTATGCCTATCTGGACCCCGACCAGCGTCGCGCGGTGGCCGAGGCGGCGATGGACCAGGTTGGCAGCCGCGTTCCGGTCATCGTGGGCGTGGGTGCGCTGCGCACCGACACGGCGGTGGACCTGGCTCGCCACGCCGCCCGGATTGGCGCCGCAGGGCTGCTGGTCGCGCCCATGTCCTATACCCCGCTGACCGAGGACGAGGTCTTTCACCACTTCGCAGCCATCGCCGCGGCCAGCGACCTGCCGATCTGCATCTACAACAACCCCGGCACGACGCATTTCACCTTCTCCACTGCGCTGCTGGCCCGGCTGGCGACGCTGCCGACCGTTAGGGCCGTCAAGATGCCGCTGGTGGCGTCGGGCGACTTCGCAGGCCAGATCGCCGAACTGCGCGCCGCCCTGCCCGATGGCTTCTCCATAGGCTACAGCGCCGACTGGGGCTGCGCCCCCGCGATGCTGGCAGGGGCGGATGCCTTCTACAGCGTCGCGGCCGGGCTGTGGCCCCATCCGATGCTGCGGATGGTCAGCGCGGCGCAGCGTGGCGACGCGGCAGAGGTCGGCCGGATCGACGCGGCTCTTGCGCCCCTTTGGGCCCTGTTCAAGACGCGCAGCAGCTTTCGCACCGTCCATCGCGCGGCGAACCTGCTGGAACTGACCACGGCACAGCCCCCGCGCCCCGTCCTGCCCCTGCCGGAGGCCGAAGACGACGCACTGCGCGCGGCCATCGCCACCCTGGACGCCCATCAGCATTAGCATACCGTTGCATACCGATTGCCTATCGGCCCCGCGCCGGATAGAACCGCGCGAAATTGCGAGGGAGCCTTTCGATGACCAAGACCCGCACCGAAACCGACAGCTTCGGCCCGCTGGAGGTTGACGCCAGCAAATACTGGGGCGCGCAGACGCAGCGTTCGATCCAGAACTTTCCCATCGGCTGGGAACGCCAACCGGTCGCGATCATCCGCGCCCTTGGCGCCATCAAGCTGGCGGCGGCGCGCGTGAACCAGGCCAATGGCGATCTGGACCCGGCCATCGGCAAGGCGATGGAACAGGCCGCGACCGAGGTTTTCGAAGGCAAGTTCGACGACAACTTCCCGCTGGTCGTCTGGCAGACGGGGTCCGGCACCCAGTCCAACATGAACGCGAACGAAGTCATCTCGAACCGCGCCATCGAGATCCTGGGCGGCGAACTGGGCTCGAAGAAGCCGGTCCATCCGAACGACCATGTCAACATGGGCCAGTCGTCGAACGACACCTTCCCGACCGCGATGCATGTCGCCATCGGCATGGTGGCCCGCGACACGCTGATCCCCGGCCTGGAAAAGCTGCACAAGGCGCTGCTGGCCAAGTCCGAGGAATTCAAGGACATCATCAAGATCGGCCGGACCCACACGCAGGACGCCACCCCCCTGACCCTGGGCCAGGAGTTCGGCGGCTATGCCCATCAGGTCCAGAAGGGCATCGAGCGGGTCAAGCTGGCGCTGACCGACATCTACGAACTGGCACAGGGCGGCACGGCGGTTGGCACCGGGCTGAACACCAAGAAGGGCTGGGACACGGCCATCGCGGCCGAGATCGCCAAGATCACCGACCTGCCCTTCGTGACCGCGCCCAACAAGTTCGAGGCCCTTGCCGCGCATGACGCGATGGTCTTTTTCTCGGGCGCGCTGAAGACGGTTGCTGCGTCCCTGTTCAAGATCGCCAACGACATGCGCCTGCTGGGATCGGGGCCTCGTTCCGGCCTGGGCGAACTGATCCTGCCCGAGAACGAGCCGGGTTCGTCCATCATGCCGGGCAAGGTCAACCCGACGCAGGCCGAGGCACTGACCATGGTATGCGCGCATGTCATGGGCAACGACGCGGCCATCGGTTTCGCCGGGTCGCAAGGGCATTTCGAGTTGAACGTCTATAATCCGATGATGTCCTATAACGTCATCCAGTCGATGCAGCTTCTGGGCGACGCGGCCGGATCCTTCACCGACAACATGGTTGTAGGCACCCAGGCCAACGTCGCGCGGATCGAGAAGCTGATGAAGGAATCGCTGATGCTGGTGACGGCGCTTGCGCCGACCATCGGCTATGACAACGCCACCAAGGTCGCCAAGACCGCGCACAAGAACGGCACTACCCTGCGCGAGGAAGCGATCGCCCTGGGCTTCGTGGATGGCGAGACTTTCGACCGCGTCGTCCGCCCCGAGGACATGATCAGCCCCAAGGGCTGATCGGACTTGACCTGACCGGGCCGGGGCGCGTTATCCTGACGCGGCCCGGCTTTTTCATTGGACCAATGACCAAGATCATCAACCTGCGCCAGGCCCGCAAGCAGCGCGCCCGCGACGACAAGCGCGCGTCAGGCGACGCGAACGCCGCCAGGTTCGGCGAGGCGAAGCCCCTGCGCGATGCCCGCCAGGCCGAGGCTGATCGCGCAAACCGCATCCATGACGCGCACCGGCTGGACGATCCGCAAGGCGATGATTGACCTGCCGCCGATGACGCCCCCGGCCAAGCGGTCGGTGACCATCGACGGGCACCGCACCTCGGTCTCGCTGGAGGACGCGTTCTGGCGCGGCATCGGGGATGCCGCCCGTGCGCGCGGGATGACCCGGGCGGAACTGATCGGCCGGATCGACCATGCCCGTCCGCCCGAAGTGGGGCTTGCCACCGCCCTGCGCCTGTTCGTGATCGCGGAGTTGCAGCGTTAGCGGGGGGCTGTCTGCCCCCGCTCGGGCCTGCCGGCCCCTTCCTCACTGAAAAAGGTCCACTGGACCTTTTTCCGGGCGTTCGGAAGCCCGAGGATATTTAGCCCAAGAAGGATCAGGCGCGCAGGGTACCGCCGGTCGCCTTCTGGACCTTGTCGATGATCTTCTGGCTGACGGCCTCGATCTCGGCATCCGTCAGGGTCTTGTCGCGCGGTTGCAGGCGGGCCGTGATCGCGATGGACTTCCGGCCGCCTTCAAGGCCCGTGAACTGGTCGAAGACGGTGACGCTGTCGATCAGCGCCTTGTCCGCGCCGGCGGCGGCGTTGACCAGGGTCAGCGCCTCGACCTGCGGATCGACCACGAAGGCGAAGTCGCGTTCGACCGCCTGCAGTTCGGAAACCGCAAGCGCGGGGCGGGTCGCGGTTTTCGCCTTGGGGAACGGGACATTGGCAATGCGGACGGTAAAGGCCACGGCAGCGCCCTTGATGTCGAAGGCGCGCAGGATGCGGGGATGGATTTCCCCGAAGGTCGCCAGCACGTTCGGGCCAAGGGCGATGTTGCCCGCGCGGCCCGGATGCCACCAGGCGTCCAGCTTTCGGTTGACCTGCACCTTGGCGGGCGCGCCGATGGCGGCCAGCACGGCCTCGGCATCCGCCTTGGCATCGTAAAGGTCCACCTTGCGGCGGCTGCCAAAGGGGTCGCGCGGCGCTGTGTTGCCGATCATCAGCCCGGACAGTTGTGTCGCCTGTTCACCCGGCTCGCCGCCCGGGAAGACCGGGCCCAGTTCAAACAGCGCCAGGTCGGCAAATCCGCGCGACTGGTTGCGCGCCGCGGCGGCCAGAAGGCCGGGCAGCAAGTCGGGGCGCAGATGGGTCATTTCGCTGCTGATGGGGTTTTCGACACGAACGGCATCCTGGCCGCCGCCGAACAACGCGGCCGCCGCGCTGTCAATGAAGCTGTAGGTCACGCATTCGTTGTAACCAAGCGCCGCAGTCTGCCGCCGTGCCGTCTTTTCGCGCACCTGGAGTGGCGTCAGCACCGGCTTCGGCACGCCGGGCTTCGGACGCGGCAGGGGCTGGCCCTGCAGCTTGGTCAGGCTGGCGATGCGGGCGATTTCCTCGACAAGATCGGCCTCGCCCAGCACGTCGGGGCGCCACGACGGGACATGGGCCATGTCGCCCTCCATCCGGAAGCCAAGCGCGGTCAGGGTGGCGCGCTGTTCATCCGCCGGGATGTCCAGGCCGACCAGGCTGGCGGTGCGGGCGGTGTCCAGGCGATAGGCGCGGGCGGTATCGGGAACGGCACCGGCCTCGACCACCTCGGACGGCTCTCCTCCGCACAGATCCAGGATCATCCGGGTCGCAAGTTCCAGCCCCTGGCGGGTGAAGGCCGGGTCCACGCCGCGTTCGAAGCGATAGCGGGCGTCGCTATTGATCTTCAGCGTGCGGCCGGTGGCCGCGATGGCGATGGGATCCCAATAGGCGCTTTCCAGGAAGACGTCGGAAGTGTCTTCGTCGCAGCCGGAATGTTCGCCCCCCATGATGCCCGCGATGCTTTCGGGGCCATTCGCGTCGGCGATCACCATGGCCCCTTCGGGCAGGGCATAGGTCTTGCCGTCAAGGGCCAGGATCTCCTCGCCCGCCTTGGCGGGACGAACCGAAAGATCGCCAGAAATTTTTGCGATGTCAAAGACATGCAACGGCCTGTTCAGGTCATAGGTGAACAGGTTGGTGATATCGACCAGGGTGTTGATCGGGCGCAGTCCGATCGCGCGCAGGCGCTGTTGCAGCCATTCGGGCGCGGGGCCGTTCCTGACGCCCCGGATCACCCGGCCTGCGAAATAAGGCGCCTTGTCGGCAATGGCCGGGTCAATGGTCACGCCGACAGGACTGGGGAAGCGCCCCGGAACCACGGTATCGGCCACGGGCTTCAGCACGCCCAGGCCACGCGCGGCCAGATCGCGGGCGATGCCATGAACGCCAAGCGCGTCGGGGCGGTTGGGGGTGATCTTGATGTGGATCATCGGATCGACCTTGTCCGGCGCGTTCTGCGCCAGCCAGTCCACGAACCGCTGCCCCACCTCGCCCGAGGGCAGTTCGATGATGCCGTTGTGTTCGTCCGAAAGTTCCAGCTCGCGCTCGGACGCCATCATGCCGTGGCTCTCGACGCCGCGGATCTTGCCTACCCCCAGCGTCACGTCGATGCCAGGAACATAGTCGCCGGGCTTGGCCAGCACCACAGTGATCCCTTCGCGTGCGTTCGGGGCGCCGCAGACGATCTGTTTCTCGCCCTCGTCCGTCAGCACGCGGCAGACGCGCAGCCGGTCGGCATCGGGATGCTGTTCCGCCTGCAGGATACGGGCCAGGGTGAAGCTGCGCAGCTTGGCCGCGGGATCGCGCACCTCCTCGACCTCGAGTCCCAGGTCGGTCAGCGCCTCGGCGATCTGATCCAGGGTCGCGTTCGTATCGAGATGCTCTTTGAGCCAGGAGAGGGTGAACTTCATGATCTCGCTTTCCGGTTTCGCCAGCACGGACGTTTGCCTGCGTTGAACCCATCCCGGGCCGGATGGTCAAGCGGCAAGCCGTTCCTGGGCAGCAAGGAAAACCGAAAATATCCCGCAGCCGATTGTCCAGGCCCGCCGCAAGTGCCAGAACTTGCGCGGATCCGGCGCATTCGCCGCAGAAGGAGTGGATCATGCCCCATCGCCACCGCCCCGCGCGGGCCAGCCTGACCATCACCGCCGCCTTGGCTCTGGCCCTGCCGGCGATGGCCCAGGACAAGGCGCCGTCATCGGCGCAGGACAACAGCCGGATGTGCGGCGGAACGGTTGAATGGCTTGGCGGAGAGGCCGGGGCAGAGATTTCGGCGGGTTCGGTTCCCTTGTCGGCGCAAGCGCAGGTCACTGGACCCGCGCGGTCGCTGTTCGCATTCCGCGTCGCCGCCGACAGCCAGGCCATCCGGGCCGAGGCACGGGCGGACGAAGGCGATCCGGCCATCGCGCTGCTGACCGAGGAAGGCGACGTGATCGCCGAGAACGACGACACGCCGACCTCGCTCAATTCCTCGGTTGAGACGAACGTGGGTCCGGGCACCTATTGCCTTGCCCTGTCGTCGGTCGGAGAAGGGGCGATGGCCGCTACCGTCCAGGTCTCTCGTCCCGACCAGCCTGCCCTGCTGGCAGCCGAGGGCGAGGGCAGCTCAGGGATCGAGGCGATCACCCCGTGCATGCCGGACACCCCGGCTGCTGCCCTTGCAGAAGGTTCGCTAGACGACCGGTTGGAACAAGGTCCGGTAAACGCCCGGCAGGACGCGACGCAGACGGGATATGTCCGCTTTTCCCTGACTCAGCCGACGTCGCTGACCCTGCGCGCGACCAGCCCTTCGCTGGACCCGGCGATACGGCTTTTCGATGCCCAGGGCGGGCTCTTGGCGGAAAATGACGATGCGGACGGGCTGAACGCCCGGCTCGACTTCGCCACGGCGCTTGCGCCCGGGGACTATTGCATCGGAGTCGGGGCGCTTGCACCGCAGCCGGGCGAACTGACCATTTCGGCCGAAAGACTGGATCCGCAGACCTTCCTGCGCAACGCCTATCGGAAGGGAGAGTTGAACCCACCGTCCGACGGCAGCTATCCGGTCCAGGATCTGGACCTGGCGACGCAGAAGCAGACGGTTGTCCTGCATGACGGCGCCGCGCAATGGGTGGGCTTTGACCTTGACCAGCCGACCGTGGTCATCATCAGCGCCTATGGCGGGCTGGTGGGCGCCGATCCGAAGCTGGTGCTGTTTGCCCCGAACGGAGCCCTTGCGGGCGAGAATGACGACAGCGATGGCGGAACAGATGCTCGCCTAGGTCCGATCCTGCTGCAGCCGGGCCGCCACCAGTTGGGCGTGATCGACGTGAACCGGAACGACGGCAGCACCGGCCCGATCCGTCCCATCGGCCTGATCTTCGAGCGCTTCCTGCGGGCCGAGTGAAAACGTCAGATCCTTGCACCGCGTCCAGGCCTTCCTATCTATCATCCGAACGGGCGGCCCCGCCGCCCCCCAGATGGAGAGGCCAGTGTCCGACAACGTCCAGCAACAGCTGCTGATCGAGCAACGCGTTGCAAATGAATCGAAATCCCAGTTGGTCGCCTATCTGCTGGCGATCCTGTTGTGGGGCTTCGGCGTGCATCGCATGTATCTGGGACGCTGGGCCAGCGGCATCATCATGCTGCTGATGTGGACCTTGGGGTGGCTGACCGCGCCGATCCTGATCGGCTGGGTTCCCATCGCCCTGGTTTGTGCCTGGGCCTTCATCGACCTGTTCCTGATCCCCGGCATGATCCGCAACGACCAGGCGGTCATCCGGCAGAGGCTGATGGCCGGCCGCTGGTAAACTGGCTGCACGACAACCAAAAAAGGGCTGCGCAGGCGATCCTGCGCAGCCCTTTCAATGTCGGAAGGACAAAAAACTATTTCGGGGCGATCATCATGACCATCTGCCGGCCTTCCAGCTTGGGCATCGATTCGACCTTGCCGGCCTCGCCCACGTCGTCGCGGACGCGGTTCAGCAGTTCCAGCCCCAGATCCTGGTGCGCCATCTCGCGGCCGCGGAAGCGCAGGGTGACCTTGACCTTGTCCCCCTCGCCCAGGAACTTCATGACCGAGCGCATCTTCACATCATAGTCATGGGTATCGGTTCCCGGACGGAACTTGATCTCCTTGATCTCGATGATCTTCTGCTTCTTGCGCGCCTCGGCCTCGCGCTTTTGCTGTTCGTACTTGAACTTGCCCAGGTCCATGACCTTGCAGACAGGCGGGACGGCGTTGGGCGAGATTTCGACCAGATCAAGCCCGGCTTCCTGCGCCATCTGCAACCCGACCGAGGGCGGGACCACGCCCACATTCTCTCCGTCGGCGCCGATCAGGCGGATTTCGGATACGCGGATGCGTTCGTTGACGCGGGGGCCGGTATCACGGGTGGGCGGTGCGTTATGCGGTCGGCGGGCTATGGCTGTGCTCCTTTGATAGCCAAATCGGAATAGACGGAAAATAAGCGTGAAGGCCGGGGAATTCAACCGGATTTGATATCCGCAACCGCCTTGTTCCGGCAATCCGTCCGCCCGATCCTGCGCCCATGCCTTTTCCGCGCCCGGCCCCTGTGCCATAGCTTTGCGGAAACATCTTCAAGGAAAGTCGTCATGCGCGTTGTTCTGGCCCTGGTTGTCGTCCTTGCCCTCGGCCTTGGGGGGTGGTGGGTCTGGCATGACGGCCAGGCCGCGCAGGACAGCCTGCCCCCGGCGCCCTCCGCCGAACTTGCCCCGGACGAAGCCCCTGCCCCGCAAGAACAACCCTCGCCCGCGCCGGCCGCCACCGAGCCTGCCGAGGATGCGGGTGCCGCGACCCAGGCCACGGAAGCCGCCGCCGACGCGGCAGCGGATGCGGCGGCCATTGCAGCCGACGTCGCCGCCGAAGCCGTCGAGGCGTCCGAGCAGACGGACCTTGCCCCCGTCAGCGATGCCGCGGCCGAGGCCGAGGCTGCCGCCGAGGCCGCGCTTGACGCCGCCGACCGCGCAGCGGATGCCGCGGCCCTTGCCACCAGCGGCGCCACCGCCCCCGTGGCGGAAGCCGCCGCCAATGCCGCAGAAGCCGCAAACGAGGCTGCCGCCGCCACCGACCAGGCCGCATCCGCCGCCGTCGCCGCGACCCGCATCCAGACGCTGCTGACGCCCGAGGGCTTCGACGCGGCCGAAGTGAACCGGATCATCGACGGCGCGGCCATTGGTGATACGCAAAAGGCCACCCTCAAGCGCCTTGTCGAGACGGCAGGGACGAATCCCGACCTGCTGCGCCAGGCCCTTGACCAGGTGAAGGCCGTGATGCCTTGACCTCGCATCCGTCGCTGACCGACTTCCTGGCATCCCGCCCAGCAGTGCTGGCCCGCGGGCCGCTGGCGATCATCCTGGTGGAAGACGACGCGGCGGTCCTTGAGACCCTGCGCCATCACCTGGACATCGGTTTCAGGCACATCCTAGCCCTGTCGCCCGACCCGATCCCCGTTGCGCCCGAGGACGCGCCGCGCGTCACGAACCTGCACTGGCAGACGCGCGACCCGCTGGCCCATCAGGGCGCCGTGAACGCGGTCATGACGGCGGTGCCTGCCGGGACCTGGCTCTATTACTGCTACAACGCCGAATTCCTGTTCTTCCCCTTTTCGGAAACCCGCAGCGTCGGAGAGCTTCTGGCCTTCCACGCCGAGGAACGGCGCGAGGCGATGCTGACCTATGTCATCGATCTCTATTCGCCGGATCTGACGCGGGATCCGAATGCCGTTAGCCTTTCCGACGCGATGTTCGACCGGGCCGGGTATTACGCCCTTGGCAGGCGCGGCACGGACGGCCAGCCGCTGGAGCGCCAGCTTGATTTCCACGGAGGCCTTCGCTGGCGGTTCGAGGAACATGTCGCCCCTGCCCGCCGCCGCATCGACCGGATCGGCCTGTTCCGCACCGCCCCCGGCCTTCGCCTGGAACCGGACCACCAGTTGAACGTGCCGGAATACAACACCTATGCCTGCCCGTGGCACCACAACCTGACCGCCACGATCACCTCGTTCCGGGCGGCGAAGGCCTTGGCCACCAATCCCGGTTCCCGGGAAGCAATCGGCAGCTTCCGGTGGAGGAACTCGGAGCCCTTCCAGTGGCGCGCGCAGCAACTGATGGACCTGGGATTGATGGAGCCGGGGCAGTGGTTCTAGCCAGAGGCGTCGTGGCCGACCTAGCCCCTGCCAACTAACCCGCGGGCGGCAGCACGCCCTCGCTGAAATTTGCAGTTTTTCAATTTTCTGCCGCCTCATCGCGCCCCGTTTGCAAATTTTCTCGTTTCTGCTTCCCCGGCTGGCAGCGCGTGGCTAGGCTGCGGTAAATGATCGGGGAAGGCTGCGATGAAGGACATTCTTCAGGAACTGGAAGACCGCCGGACGCAGGCTCGGCTAGGTGGTGGTCAGCGCCGGATCGATGCGCAACACGCGCGGGGCAAGCTGACGGCTCGCGAACGGATCGAGCTGCTGCTGGACGAGGGCAGCTTCGAGGAATTCGACATGTTCGTCACCCACCGCTCGACCGATTTCGGGATCGAGGCGGACCGCCCCTATGGCGACGGCGTCGTGACCGGCTGGGGCACGATCAACGGCCGCATGGTCTATGTCTTTTCGCAGGACTTCACCGTCTTTGGCGGATCGCTGTCGGAGACCCATGCCCAGAAGATCTGCAAGATCATGGACATGGCGATGCAGAACGGCGCCCCGGTGATCGGGCTGAACGATTCGGGCGGCGCGCGGATCCAGGAAGGCGTGGCCAGCCTTGCGGGCTATGCAGACGTGTTCCAGCGCAACATCATGGCGTCCGGCGTGGTGCCCCAGATCAGCGTCATCATGGGCCCCTGCGCGGGCGGCGCGGTCTATTCGCCCGCGATGACCGACTTCATCTTCATGGTGAAGGACACGTCCTACATGTTCGTGACCGGCCCTGATGTGGTCAAGACGGTGACAAACGAGGTGGTGACGGCCGAGCAGCTTGGCGGCGCATCCACCCACACGAAGAAATCCTCGGTCGCGGATGGCGCATTCGAGGACGACGTCGAGGCGCTGTCGGAGATCCGCCGCCTGTTCGACTTCCTGCCGCTGAACAACCGCGACAAGGCGCCGGTGCGCCCCTTCTTCGACGATCCCGCCCGGATCGAGGAAAGCCTGGACACGCTGATCCCCGACAACCCGAACCAGCCCTATGACATGAAGGAGCTGATCGTGAAGGTCGCGGACGAAGGCGACTTCTACGAGATCCAGAAGGACTTCGCGGGCAACATCATCACCGGCTTCATCCGCATCGAGGGCCGCACGGCTGGCGTGGTCGCCAACCAGCCGATGGTGCTGGCAGGGTGCCTCGACATCGACAGTTCCCGCAAGGCCGCGCGCTTCGTCCGCTTCTGCGACGCCTTCGAGATCCCGATCCTGACCTTCGTGGACGTGCCTGGCTTCCTGCCAGGCACGGGACAGGAATATGGCGGCGTCATCAAGCACGGGGCAAAGCTGCTGTTCGCCTATGGCGAGGCGACGGTGCCGAAGGTCACGGTCATCACCCGCAAGGCCTATGGCGGGGCTTATGACGTGATGGCGTCGAAACACCTTCGCGGCGATTTTAACTATGCCTGGCCCACGGCGGAAATCGCGGTGATGGGCGCCAAGGGCGCGGTCGAGATCCTGTATCGCAGCGAACTGGGCGATGCCGACAAGATCGCGGCCCGCACCAAGGATTACGAGGACCGCTTCGCCAATCCCTTCGTCGCGGCGCAGAAGGGCTTCATCGACGAGGTGATCCAGCCCCATTCGACCCGCAAGCGCGTTGCCCGGGCCTTTGCCAGCCTGCGCGGCAAGCAGCTGTCGAACCCCTGGAAGAAGCACGACAACATTCCCTTGTAAGGCGCGGGATTTCCATGCTGTTGCACAAACGCGTGAATGATGCAGGCCAGCCACAGGGCGCGGGACATTTGCCCCGCCCGGCGCGGCCCGCCTGTCTGCGCGGCGATGGCGCGGCTATCATGCCCGCCGGGGCGGTGCAGCAAGACATCCCCCTGAACCCGAGCAGACGGGCGCAGCCGCGCCCGCGTTACAGGAGCGTGACTACATGTCGAAGAAAATCATCCTCAGCCTCGTGCTGGTCTCGGCCTTCGCTGCGTGCCAGCGTCAGGCAGCCGAACCCGAAGTCTTTGTGCCCGCCCCGAACCCGGTCACGACCGAGCCGGTCTACCAGGGCAAATACGGCGCCAACTAAGCCGAACCGACTGACTTTGCGTGGGCGGTTCGGCTGCCCGCGCCTTCCCGGCCAGGTCCAGCCACGCCCCCGTCAACCTGACGCATCACGGGGCATATCATGCTGAAGCACCGAGGCTTTCCGGGTCGCCTTCCGGGCACCGACTTCCAGTTCGTCATCCGGCGCGAGAATCGCAAGAAGGGCGCGACGCCCATCACGCGGCGCGAACGCTTCCGCGACCGCAAGCCAGCCGACCGCCGCGCCGACGCGGGCTTCCTGGCCGCGCTGATCCAGCATTTCGGGGACGAGCCCTTTGTCCGCGGCAACCTGGACGCAGGCCGACTGGGCTGGCTGATCGGGCGCGAGGTCAAGCCCGTCGGCGCCTTCAATCCCGCCGATTACGAACAGTTGCTGCAGGTCGACATGGCCGCGGCAGAAGCCTCGTTCCCCGAGCTTTTCGCCACCGACAGCCCGCCCGATTTCGGCTGGGACGACGACGGCTGGGATGAGGGCGAGGACGAGGACGAGGCGGACCGCTGAAGATGCGCAATTTGCTGCCTAGGGCCTTGAAGTCACACCCATGTCAGTTTGACCTGGCCCTTGGCTATGCGATAGTCCGTCACCATCCATCACCGGCCGTTCACGCGGCCCACTATACAGGCAATCCCTTATGCAGACTTCGCTGTTCACCCGCGTCGCAGCCGGCGCTTTCGTTCTTCTCGGCCTGGCCGCCTGTGACCAGGGCTATGGTGCCGGCGGCATTTCGCCTGACGCGCAGCGTGCAGCGGGCGGCGCCGTCGCGGGTGCCGTCATCGCCAAGGCCCTGGACGAGGATCTGGCCACTGGCGCGGCCATCGGTGCCGTCGGCGGCGCGCTGTGCGACGACGCCGGCGTCTGCCAGCGTCGCTACTGATCGTTTCGGTTTATCCGAACCTGACCGGCTGGATCGGCGTTCCGGTCCAGCCTTTCACTTCATAGGAAGACAAGAATGTCCAAATTCATTGCCATTGCCGCGCTTGTCGGCACCACGGCCATCGCGGGCTGCACCCAGGGCATCAACCCGACCGACACCGACCGCGCGCTTATCGGCGCGGGCGTCGGCGCGACCGTTGCCAGCGTCAGCGGCGAAAACGTCCTCAAGGGTGCGGCCATCGGCGGCGCTGCCGGCGCGCTGTGCAACGACGTGCGTCTCTGCCAGTAACGACCTGATTTCGGCGCGCCCGTCGCGCCGCGTCACCTTTATCGCCGCCCGGGGCCTGCGCCCCTGGGCGGTTTTTTCATGACCGGCCGGGGGGGCCCATGTTCAAGAAGATCCTGATCGCAAACCGGGGCGAGATCGCCTGCCGCGTCATCAAGACCGCCCGCAAGATGGGGATCGCGACCGTCGCCGTCTATTCCGACGCCGACCGCAACGCGCTGCATGTGAAGATGGCCGAAGAGGCCGTCCATATTGGCCCGCCCCCCGCGAACCAGTCCTATATCGTGATCGACAAGATCATGGACGCGATCCGCCAGACCGGCGCCGAGGCCGTCCATCCCGGCTATGGCTTCCTTTCCGAGAACATGAAGTTCGCCGAGGCCTTGGAGCGTGAGGGCGTCATCTTCGTGGGGCCCCCATCCCCCGCGATCGAGGCGATGGGCGACAAGATCACCTCGAAGAAGATCGCGCAGGAGGCGGGCGTCAGCACCGTTCCGGGCTACATGGGCCTGATCGCGGATGCCGAGGAAGCCGCGCGCATCAGCGACCAGATCGGCTATCCCGTGATGATCAAGGCCTCCGCAGGCGGCGGCGGCAAGGGGATGCGCATCGCCTGGAACGCCGTGGAGGCGCGCGAAGGCTTCCAGTCATCGAAGAACGAGGCCGCCAGCAGCTTCGGCGACGACCGCATCTTCATCGAGAAATTTGTGACCCAGCCCCGCCACATCGAGATCCAGGTGCTGGCGGACAAGCATGGCAATGCTGTCTATCTGCACGAACGCGAATGCTCGATCCAACGGCGCAACCAGAAGGTCATCGAGGAAGCCCCTTCGCCCTTCCTTGACCCGGAAACCCGGCGTGCCATGGGGGAACAGGCGGTCGCGCTTGCCAAGGCCGTGGGCTATACCAGTGCGGGCACGGTCGAATTCATCGTGGACGGGCAGAAGAACTTCTACTTCCTGGAGATGAACACTCGGCTGCAGGTGGAACATCCGGTGACGGAACTAATCACCGGCATCGACCTGGTGGAACAGATGATCCGCGTGGCGGCCGGCGAACCCCTGCCCTTTGCCCAGGACGATCTGAAGATCAACGGCTGGGCCATGGAAAGCCGCCTTTATGCCGAGGATCCCTATCGTAACTTCCTGCCCTCGATCGGGCGGCTGACCCGCTATCGCCCCCCGGCCGAAGTGGCCACGGCCGACCATGTGGTCCGCAACGACACCGGCGTCTTCGAGGGGGGCGAGATCAGCATGTTCTATGACCCGATGATCGCCAAGCTGTGCACCTGGGCGCCCACGCGCCAGGGGGCGATCGAGGGGATGCGCGTGGCCCTTGACGAATTCGAGGTCGAAGGGATCGGCCACAACCTGCCCTTCCTGTCGGCGGTCATGGATCATCCGAAATTCGTGTCGGGCGACATCACCACGGCCTTCATCGCCGAGGAATATCCCGAGGGCTTCGGCGGCGCGACCTTGCCGGACGACGAACTGGCCCGCGTGGCCGCCGCGGCATCCGCCATGCACCGCGTCGCGGAAATCCGCCGCACCCGGATCAGCGGTCGGTTGGACAATCACGAACGGCGCGTGGGCGAGAACTGGGTGGTGTTCATCGGCAGCAGCGAAATCCCGGTCCGGATCCGGGCCGATCGCGACGGGGCCACGGTGACCGTGAACGGCCGCGACCTGCGCGTCGAAAGCGGCTGGAAGCCCGGCCAGTCGCTGGCGCATCTGATGGTCGACGGCCGCCCGCTGGTGCTGAAGGTCGACAAGATCCCCGCGGGCTTCCGCCTGCGCAGCCGGGGCGCCGACCTCAAGGTCCATGTCCGCCGCCCCCGCACCGCCGAACTGGCGCGCCTGATGCCGGAAAAGCTGCCGCCCGACACCTCCAGGTTCCTGCTGTGCCCGATGCCCGGGCTTGTTGTGAAGATCGCCGTGGCCCCCGGCGACGAGGTTCAGGAAGGCCAGGCCCTTGCCACCGTCGAGGCCATGAAGATGGAAAACATCCTGCGCGCCGAACGCAAGGCCGTGGTCAAGTCGGTCAATGCCGAGGCCGGACAAAGCCTTAAGGTCGATGACGTGATCCTGGAGTTCGAATGACCTTCGCCACCGCCCTGACCGACCCGCGCGTCGTGGCCGCCATGATCGGGGGCGCGGTGGTGGCGGGTGGCTGGGTGGTGACGCATCTTCTCAGCGCGCGGCGCGACCGGGCGGCGCGGGCCGAACGGGTCCGCGACGTGCAGGGCGCGCTTTATGCCGAAATCCGGGTCCATGTCGCGACGCTGAAGGGCCAGAACCTGCCCCGCTATGGCGCCGAGGTCGAGGCCCTGATCCTCAAGGACGACGGCTTCTTCCCGGTCATCCCGACCGAACACAACGATCGCCTGTTCAGCGCGATTGTCGAGGATATTCATGTCCTGCCCTTTCGCGTGGTCGATCCGGTGGTGCAATACTACAACCAGTTGTCCACGATCGGCGCGATGATCGCGGACCTGCGGGCGCTGAGGCTGGACAGCATGGGCGCGGTCCGCGCCGCGCGCATGTATCGCCATTACATCGAGATGAAGATCGAGGCGATCGCCCTGGGCGAGGAAGCGATGGCCTTTCTGGTGGCCCATCTGACCGGGGGGCGCGCGGCTGTCACGGCTTTGAGCGATTCGCTGCAAAAAGCCCGCCTTGCGGAAACCAAAGCGGGCGTCACATCATGGATCGAGGCTGAAAAAACGCGGCCTAGCGCAGGGAATAGCCCGGCATCGGGCCGGTTCGGCCAGTGATCGGGCGGGGGTTGTAGGATGTCGTGCTCATGTCGAACCTCCTTTTCCTTCGTCTTGAATATAGTCGGGTGCGCGGCCGTTTTCAATGCTCATGGCAAAAGCCCCGCCCGGCCGATCTCCTGGCGCCGCAGGGGCAGCCTGTCGATGGCGCGGCTGATCTCGCGCACGTCCCAGGGCAGCGGGCGGCGTTGCTTGACCTGTCCGTCCTTGTCGATGATGACCAGCGAAAAGCCGCGCGGATGCAACTGCTGCCGCCAGGAACTGGCCGACTGGGGATCGCTGTCGGTGATGACCACCACGTCCCGTTCCGCCAAGGCTTCGTTCCGCGCCGAAAGCACCTGCATCTGTTCGCGAAAGGCCGGATCGTCGGGCGTGTCGGCAAAGACGACAACCGGGCGGGCGTTCCACAGGAAATCGGCCGGGTCGGTTTCTGCCGCAGGCAGGATGCGCAACTCCGGGCGCGCGGGCTGGGGCCCAGGCTGGGGGTCTGCTACCTCTTCGGGGCTGGCGGGCTGCGGTTCGACCGCCGGGGGCGTCTCGTCCACAACGGGGGGCGGCGCCTCGCGCGCGGGGCCCATGGCGGCGACCAGCATCGCAACTATCAGCAATTTCAACTTCATCGGCACCCCTTCCTGCCTTGAATATAGGGCAGCCCGCGCCGTGCGAAAGGATGGATCATGACCAAACCCACACTGGACGACTGGCAGAAGCTGGCGGCAAAGGAACTGAAGGGTGCCGATCCTGACAGCCTGACCTGGAACACGCTGGAAGGCATCCCGGTCAAGCCGCTTTATACCGAGGCCGACCTGGAGGGCCTGGACCACCTGGGCAGCCTGCCCGGCATCGCGCCCTTTACCCGTGGCCCGCGCGCCACGATGTATGCGGGGCGCCCCTGGACCATCCGCCAATATGCGGGCTTTTCCACCGCCGAGGAGTCGAATGCCTTCTATCGCAAGGCGCTTGCCGCCGGGCAGCAGGGCGTGTCCGTCGCCTTCGACCTGGCGACGCACCGGGGCTATGACAGCGACCATCCGCGCGTGGTGGGCGATGTGGGCAAGGCAGGCGTCGCCATCGATTCGGTCGAGGACATGAAGATCCTGTTCGACGGCATCCCGCTGGACAAGGTGTCCGTATCCATGACCATGAACGGCGCGGTGATCCCGATCCTGGCGAACTTCATCGTGACCGGAGAGGAACAGGGCCATTCGCGCGCAGTCCTGTCGGGCACGATCCAGAACGACATCCTCAAGGAGTTCATGGTCCGCAACACCTATATCTATCCGCCCGAGCCTTCGATGCGGATCATCGCGGACATCATCGAATACACTTCGAACGAGATGCCCAAGTTCAACTCGATCTCGATTTCCGGCTATCACATGCAGGAAGCGGGCGCGAACCTGGTGCAGGAGCTGGCCTATACCCTGGCAGACGGGCGCGAATACGTCCGCGCGGCGCTGTCTGCGGGCATGGATGTGGACCAGTTCGCGGGGCGGCTGTCATTCTTCTTCGCCATCGGCATGAACTTCTTCATGGAGATCGCCAAGCTGCGCGCCGCGCGGCTGCTGTGGCACCGGATCATGTCGGAGTTCAACCCGAAGAAGGCGTCGTCGCTGATGTTGCGCACGCATTGCCAGACCTCGGGCGTCAGCTTGCAGGAACAGGATCCCTACAACAACGTGGTTCGCACGGCCTACGAGGCAATGTCGGCGGCGCTTGGCGGCACGCAGTCGCTGCACACCAACGCCCTGGACGAGGCCATCGCCCTGCCGACCGAGTTTTCGGCGCGCATCGCCCGGAACACCCAGCTGATCCTGCAGGAGGAAACCGGCATCACCCATGTCGTCGATCCCTTGGCCGGGTCGTATTACATCGAGAGCCTGACCGCCGAGCTGGCCGAGAAGGCGTGGGCCTTGATCGAGGAGGTCGAGGCAATGGGCGGCATGACCAAGGCTGTCGCCTCGGGGATGCCCAAGCTGCGGATCGAGGAAACCGCCGCCCGCAGGCAGGCCCAGATCGACCGGGGCGAGGAGGTGATCGTCGGCGTCAACAAGTACCGCAAGGACAAGGAAGACCCGATCGACATTCTGGACATCGACAACATGAAGGTGCGCGACGCCCAGATCGCGCGGCTGGAGCGTATCCGCGCCACCCGTGACCAGGCGGCCTGCGACGCGGCGCTGCTGGAACTGGGGCGGCGCACGGTCGAGGGCGGCAACCTGCTGGAAGCCGCGATTGAATGCGCCCGTGCCCGCGCCAGCGTCGGAGAGATCAGCCTGGCGATGGAAGGCACGTTCGGGCGCCACAGGGCAGAGGTGAGGACATTGGCCGGAGTCTACGGGGCCGCCTACGAGGGCGACGAAGGATTTGCCGCGATCCAGCGCGACATCGAGGATTTCGCGACCGAGGAAGGCCGCCGTCCCCGGATGCTGGTCGTCAAGATGGGCCAGGACGGCCACGACCGCGGCGCCAAGGTCATTGCCACGGCCTTTGCCGATATCGGCTTCGACGTGGATGTCGGTCCGCTGTTCCAGACGCCCGAGGAGGCGGCCCAGGACGCGGTGGACAACGATGTCCACGTCGTCGGCATCAGTTCCCAGGCAGCAGGCCACAAGACGCTTGCCCCAAAGCTGATCGAGGCACTGAAGGCCCAGGGGGCCGGGGATATCCTGGTGATCTGCGGCGGCGTCATTCCGCAGCAGGATTACGATTACCTGAAGAACGCCGGCGTGAAGGCGATCTTTGGGCCGGGCACCAACATCCCCTCGGCCGCAGCCGACATCCTGCGGCTGATCCGGGAAAACCGCGCGGCCTGAACCTTGCGTCCCGCGGCCACAGGGGGGCGTCCGCCCCCCAGCCTGCCGCATGACGACAGGCATTCGCCGCTGACAAAGGTCCACCGGCCCTTTTTCCGGGTGCGCCTCGCCCCCAAGGATATTTGAGCCAAGGCGAATGACATTGCCTTGGCTTTTCCGCTGTGAAACGGTGCGCCAAGCAAAGGGGAAGGCTGATGGACGCGCCGGACATCAAGCAGATCATCTGCATCAAGTGGGGCACGAAGTTCGGGCCGGAATATGTCAACCGCCTGCACGGCATGATCGCGCGCAACATCACGCCCCCTTTCCGGCTGTTCTGCTTCACCGACGACGGCAGCGGCCTGCATCCGGATGTCGCTGTCCGTCCGCTGCCAGAGTTCACTTATCAGGCGCCTGTCAGGACCAAGGGCAAATGGCCCAAGTCGCGGCTGTGGGGGGATCTTGGCGACGTGACGGGGGTGGTGCTGTTTCTCGATCTGGACGTGATCGTGACCGGCAACCTGGATCCCTTCTTCACCTTCGGCGATCCAGACGACACGATCCTGGGCCGCAACCCGAACACCCCTTTCGAAAAGCTGGGCCAGACCTCCGTCTATCGGATGCGCGTGGGCAAGCTGAAGCCGCTGCAGGACATCTTTCGTGCCGATCCCCAGGCCGTGGCGGACCGGTACAAATACGAACAGCGTTTCGTCACCCGCAACGCGCCCGGCGGCGTCAGGTTCTGGCCGCGCGGCTGGCTTGCGCATTTCCGGATGCACTCGGTCCCGCCCTTCCCGCTGAACTACATCCGCGAACCGAAGGTGCCGAAGAACAGCCGCATCGTGATCTTCGCGGGCAACCTCAACCCGCCGGACGCAATCGCCGGACGCTGGACCGAGGACGAGCAACACCGCCCGCCGCTGGATCACCTGCGGGCGACATTTGGCGGGCGGCGCGAAAGCCTGTCCAAGCATCTCCGCCACTACCTGCTGCCTGCCTCATGGGTCAGGGATCTGTGGCGGGAATAGCATGGCTGGGCCCGACGACCCGGAACGCCTGCCGGATGACATGGCGGCAGCCATCGGCCATGCCGTTTCCGCCTTCGGCTTTCTGGAAGAAGCCCTGAAGCGGGCGATCTTCTCGCTGACCCGCAAGCAGCTGGGCGAGGACGCGAACGAGCGGGATCTGCAGGCCTGGCTGCGCCGGATCGAGGACATTGCCGACGACACGCTGGGAACGCTGATCGACAGCTTCGCCGCCGCCATGCGCCAGGAACGGACCCCGGGACGCGATGCGCTTGCAGCCGATCTGCGCGCCATACGGCTGATGCGGAATCTTCTGTGCCATGCCTCGTGGCGGCCAGGCAGCCAGCCCGGCTTCTGGCACCCGACCTTCATCAATACCCGGGGCGAACGATACCCGGATGACATGAACCCTGCCGCCGTTCAGGCCGTCCATGCCGACACGATGCGGGCAGCGCGCCAGGTCCTGTCGATCATGCGCGGCACTGGCATCGACGGCGAATGGATCGGCCGGGACGGATGATGCCGCCGGCACAGGGCACGTCCGGCGGGTGGCCCGCCCGATGCGGGGGATCGATGCGTCGTCCATGCCGCGGCCTTTGCCGCACGGGCTTTTCGCGCGTTGCATGACGGCGCGGCCCGCGCTAACAGCAGGCGACCTTAGGACAAGAGGATTTCATGTCGTCCCTCCTTCGCCCCGATCCCCTGAGACTTGGCATCGCCGGGCTTGGCACCGTCGGGATCGGTGTCGTCAAGATCGTCCAGAAGCACGCCGACCTTCTGTCGCGCCGCACGGGCCGCCCCGTGGCCATCACCGCCATCTGCGCCCGCGACCGCATGAAGAACCGCGACGCCGACCTGTCGGCCTATCGTTGGGAAGACGATGCGATGGCGGTGGCCACCGCCAGGGACGTGGACGTGTTTGTGGAACTGGTGGGCGGCGACAGCGGCATCGCCAAGGACAGCATCGAGGCGGCGTTGCGGTCGGGCAAGGATGTCGTGACCGCCAACAAGGCGCTGCTGGCCGTCCACGGCCAGGCGCTTGCCGAACTGGCCGAAGGACTGGGCCGCACCCTGCGCTTCGAGGCGGCGGTGGCGGGCGGCATCCCCGTCATCAAGGCGATGACGGAATCGCTGGCCGGCAACGAGATCCGCCGGGTCATGGGCGTGATGAACGGCACCTGCAACTATATCCTGACGCGCATGGAAAGCGCGGGCCTGCCCTATGAGGCCGTGTTCGAGGAAGCCCGGCAACTGGGTTACCTCGAGGCCGATCCGACGCTGGACGTGGGCGGCATCGACGCGGGCCACAAGCTGTCGATCCTGTCCTCGATCGCCTTTGGCACTCAGGTGAACTTCAACGCGGTCGAGATCGAGGGGATCGAGCGCGTCAGCATCGACGACATCCGCCGCGCCGCCGACATGGGCTACAAGATCAAGCTGCTGGGCGTGGCGCAGAGGACCCCGCGCGGCCTGGAACAGCGCATGTCGCCCTGCCTGGTGCCCGCCGACAGCCCGCTGGGCCAACTGGTGGGCGGCACGAACATGGTGGTGGTCGAAGGCGACAGCGTGGGCCAGATCGTGCTGCGCGGCGCAGGTGCGGGCGAGGGTCCGACCGCAAGCGCCGTCCTGTCCGACATCGTCGAGGTTGCCCGCGGCGTCCGCCTGCCGGTCTTCGGCCAGCCCGCGACATCCTTGAAGGCTGCCCAGCCTGCCCGGACGGCCGTTCCCGCGGCCTATTACCTGCGCCTGGAATTGCAGGACAAACCTGGTGCGCTTGCCAAGGTGGCGACGGTGCTGGGCGATGCGGGGATTTCCATCGACCGGATGCGCCAATACGGCCAGCACAGCCCCGAAAGCGTCCCGGTCCTGGTCGTGACCCACAAGACCACGCCCGAAGCCATCGATTTCGCCATCGAGGCCCTGCCCCGCACCGGCGTCCTGGCGGGCGATCCGGTGGAACTGCGGATCGAGGAGGTTTGACGAGGTTAGTTAAGGACGTCTGAGAATATTCAGCTGAACAGAGACATACCAATCCGCAAGCTTGGCCTGGTCGGGAAAAGCCAGAATATCGCGGCTGATTGCCGCTGCCTTTCTGGCGGCCTTCAGTTGCGGCAGACGCCACCGCCGCGTCAGGCTGTCTTTCAGAAGTTCGGCTATCCTTCTGCGGGCCATCAACAATGCCAAACGACGACGGTCTCGATCAAGATCAGGGCTGTGCTTGCGCAACAGAAAGGCAGCATTGCAGATCGCCAGCACCAGTTCCTGTTCGCGCCGGATCCTGCTGGCTGCAACCTCATGGTGATAAATGCGCGCCGAGGGCACAGCGCAGATCACGCCGATGCGGCTAAGGCGATAGGACAGGTCGAAATCCTCGCCAGGGCAATAGCTGCGGAAGGCGGGCTCGAACATTTCTCGCATCAGCGCGCTGCGACGAACGGTCATGCGGCCGGCGCCAATGTGTATCGTGGGCACGATTTCCGGCTTGAACGAGGTTGCCCATTCCGGGATCGGCGAACCGAAGGGCCCGGCATAGGGAATGAAAGTCACCGCCCGCCCCATCAGGAACAGTTCCCGCCACAGGAAGCGACCCAGGCGCGACTCCTTGATCCTTTCAGCACGTGAAGACAGATCCGCAACCGGCTTAGTGGTGATGCCGCCGATCTCGAGGGGCGATGGGCCGCTGCCGGCTGAGATGGCGACGATTTCCTGATCCGCATCGGCTTCGTACACCTGCAATATGGTTTCCATGCAGTCGTTGTGCATCAAGCTGTCGTCGTCGATGAACGTGCAGATGTCCGCGCTGCATTCCGCAATCGCACTGTTGCGCTGAACGGCCGAGGATCGTTCCGTCGCGGGGCGATAGATCAGCGGCACCGTCCCGGCAACGATCCGCGCGATCCGGTCGCGATGCGATTGCCAATCGTCGCTGGCATCCACGATCACGATCTCGGCCGGAAGGCGCGTCTGGGCCAGCGCGCAGATCACGCACAGTTCCAGCATGTCGATACGGTTGAGCGTGGCGATGCACAATGCCCAAGTCAAACGGGCGCTGGCGGCAGCAGGAGACAAAGAGGATTCAATCCCGGACAACATAAAAACCCCGCACTATTCACAGGTGAAGCCGATCCACCCGAAAAAGGTGCAACTCGGCAGCAAATGTGTAGGGTTTTCCACTAGATCGGCGGAGAGAAAAGCTGTCTTTAAGTTTGGTTAATGCTACCGACATCCAGCCAGGCGGCTGCCGCCGCCCGGGATCAGAGGGCTGGATCAGCCCCCCGCGATGATCCGCACATAGTTTCGCGTTTCGCGGTAAGGCGGGATGCCCTTGTATTTCTGCACGGCACCGGGCCCGGCATTATAGGCGGCAAGGGCAAGGCGCCAGTTGCCGAACTGGTTGTACATCATCCGCAGATAGCGCGCGCCGCCATGCAGGTTCTGCACCGGGTCATGCGGGTTCACCCCCAGCTTGGCGGCGGTTCCCGGCATCAACTGTGCCAGGCCCGTGGCGCCCTTGTGAGACCTGGCGCGGGGGTTCCAGCCCGATTCCTGCTGAACCAGGCGCAGGAACAGATCCTCGGGGATGCCATAGCGGCGGGCGGCCTCTCGCGCGTGGGGGATGAAGTCGCTGCGCTTGCCGCGATAGGCGGGGATGTTGGCGGAAAGCTGGATATCGACCGAATTGTCGCCGCCGCTGCGGGCATTTGGCCGCAGGCGTGCCGATTGCTGATACTGGCCGGCCAGGCGCGAATCCATCAGCCGGGTCTGGCGGGCGAACTGCTCGGCCCGCGATTTGGACGAACTGCCCGACAGGCGAAGCCCTTCGGCCGCGGCAGGCAATGCAAGGCCTGCGATCACCATCGCGCACAGACCCGCCTTGATGGTAGGGATGATCTTCATTTTCCCTGTCCCTCGTTGTTGTGGGTTTTGACGGGACTATACAGAAAAGCCTGTCCGTCGCCAGTCTCGCTTTTCGGGCAGGTCGCACGTGGCGGCAAAGCGCCCACCGGCGGCGCAGATTCCCTTTTGCATCGCCGGGGACCCTGCTAGACCATTGGTCAAAGACACATTTGCAGGAAAACGTCATGGCAGGCAGCGTCAACAAGGTCATCCTGATCGGCAATCTGGGCCGCGACCCCGAAATCCGCACCTTCCAGAACGGCGGCAAGGTCGCCAACCTGCGGATCGCAACCTCGGAACAGTGGAAGGACCGCAACACGGGCGAGCGCAAGGAACGGACCGAATGGCACAGCGTCGCCATCATGTCCGAGGGCCTGGTCAACGTGGTCGAGCGGTTCCTGAAGAAGGGCAGCAAGGTCTATGTCGAAGGCCAGCTGGAAACCCGCAAATGGCAGGACCAGTCCGGCCAGGAACGCTACACGACCGAAGTCGTGCTGCGCGGCTTCAACGGCACGCTGCAGATGCTGGACGGCCGCGAAGGCGGCGCGGGTGGTGGCGGCCGCGACAGCGGCGGCGGCTATGACGATTACGAACGGGGCGGTTCGTCCTCGGGCGGCGGCAGCCAGGGCGGCGGCAGCCGCAGCGACTACGACGACGAAATCCCGTTCTGATCAGTCGTGGGGCGCCCTAGCGGGCGTCCCGCAGCACGGCGGCCAGCATACCGGCCTGCACATCGTCGCTGACGAAAGCCTCTCCGATGCCGCGCGCGAGCACGAAGCGCAGGCGGCCGTCGACCACCTTCTTGTCCTGCCCCATAAGCGCGATCAGCGCGGCATCGTCCGGCAAGGCGCCCGGAACATCGCGCAGCGCGGCAGGCATTCCCATGTCACGCAGATGCGCCAGCACGCGCGAAGGCGCCTCTTGGCTGCAAAGTCCCATGCGGGCAGACAGGTCGAAGGCAAGCGCGCAGCCGATCGCCACGCCTTCGCCATGCAGCAGCCGGTCGGAATAACCGGTCGCCGATTCGAGCGCGTGGCCGAAGGTATGGCCCAGGTTCAGAAGCGCCCGTTCACCCTGTTCGGTCTCGTCTCGGGTGACGATCCCCGCCTTCATTGCGACGGAATGGGCCACGGCGTGCTGGCGCAGCGCCATGTCGTCGCGCAGGCGGGGGGCGTTTTCCTCCAGCCATTCGAAGAAATCCGCGTCGCCAAGAAGCCCATACTTTGCGACCTCTCCGTAACCCGCCAGGAAGTCGCGCGGGCTCAGCGTGTCCAGCACCGCGATGTCGGCCAGCACCAGCGAAGGCTGGTGGAAGGCGCCGACCAGGTTCTTTCCATGCGGGCTGTTGATGCCGGTCTTGCCGCCGACGCTGCTGTCCACTTGCGCCAGAAGCGTGGTCGGTATCTGCGCGAAGCGCACGCCCCGGCGCAGGATCGCCGCTGCAAACCCCACCAGATCGCCGATCACCCCGCCGCCAAGGGCCACCACGACGTCACGCCGCTCAATGCGCTGTTCCAGCAACCATTCGACCGTGCGCGTCAGGTGGGGCCAGCTTTTCGTGGCCTCGCCCGCCGGCAGGACCAGGGCTTCGGACTGAATACCCTCGGCCTTCAGGGCCGCCTGCAGGCGGGGCAGGTGCAGGCGCGCCACGGTGTCATCGGTCACGATGGCCAGGCGCGAGCGGTGAAGCAGGGGCGCGATCTCGGTCCCTGCCCGATCGATCAGGCCAGGGCCGATGCGCACGTCATAGGCGCGATCGCCCAGGGGAACATGGACGGTGACGGGGTCGGCTTGGCTGGTCATGGCGTCTCGATCACAAGCTGGGGGTCGGCCGCGCGGATGGCGGCCAGAAGGCGGGTGGTGGCTGCATCGACGCTGTCGCCCGCGCGGGCGGGGAATGCCAATTCGGCCGTGGCATAGGTCGGGTTCCGTTCCGACAGAAGGCGGGCCAGCGTGCCCTTGGGGTCGGCGGTCTTCAGCAGGGGCCGGGTGCTGCGCTGCCGGACACGATGCCACAGCGTTTCCTGATCGCAATCCAGCCAGACCGACAGGCCGGACGCCCTGATCGCCGCGCGGTTGCGGTCCTGCATCCAGGCCCCCCCGCCGGTCGAGATGACGCGCGGCGTATCCTTGAGGATGCGCGCGATCACCTGCGCCTCGCGGTCGCGGAAGAAGGCCTCGCCGTCGCGGGCGAAGATCTCGGAAATGGACATGGCGGCCGCTGTCTCGATCTCGACATCCGAATCGGTGAAGGGGACATGAAGGCGGCGGGCCAGTTCCGACCCAAGCGCGGTCTTGCCCGCCCCCATCATTCCGATCAGCACGATATGGCGCCGCAGGCGCTGCCGCATGTCCGTCCCCCGATTTGTGGCCGACTGAATGGCGTGATCTTTCGGAAAATGCCATATATATTCCGGCCAGGCCGGCGAAAGACCGGCCGAACGACACGAACAACGAAGAAAACGAGGCGATTCGATGCGGCTGCTCAAGGTTCTGGTGGTGCTGATTCTGGCGGCTTTGATCGGCTTGGCGGGCTATGCCTATTTCGGCGACATGCAGCCTGTCCGGTCCGAGGTGCGCAGCCCCGTCAGTGGCACGCCCGCGCCCGCCGAACCCGCCCCGGCCACACCCGCCGAGGCCGCCGAAGCCCAGGCCGAGGCCCAGTGATCGCCCCGCGCCTGCTTTCCGTTGCCGTCGCGCTTGCCCTGGGCCTGCCCGCCCAGGCCCAACAGCCGCTGTCGGCCAGCGACTGGCTGTCGGGCAGCGTTCGGGGGCCCGACCGCGAAAGCTCTGCCTGGCGGCCCGGCGACAAGCCGCCCCCCGGCGTTCCTGGCGCAGGGCCCAAGCCCGTCGCGGAAAGCGGAGAGGTGGGTTCCGTCCAGGTGACGAGACTGGGCAACGGCAACCCCGACTCGGTCGGGCTGGTGACGCCGCGCAAGGCAGGCCTGCCCGCCAGCCTGTGGGAAGGCAGCGACAGCGCCACCCTGGCCGACCTGATCCTGCGGACCCCGGCACGCCTGCCCGCGATGAACGCGTTGCTGGACCGCGTCCTGACCACGCAGCTTCGCCCGCCCGCCAGCGGTGCGCCGCAAGGACAGCTGTTCCTGGCCCGGGCCGACCGGCTGCTGGATGGGGGCGCGGTGGACCGGGCACAAGCGCTGCTGACCACGGCAGGCCCCAGCAACCCCGAGATCTTTCGCCGCCTGTTCGACATCGCCCTGCTGGAAGGCGACGAGGGGCGGGCCTGCGACATCATGAACAACACGCCCGGCATCGCGCCCAGCTTTGCCGCGCGCATCTTCTGCCTGGCGCAGACGGGGGACTGGGCGGCAGCGGCAATCAGCCTGCACGGGGCCGAAAGCCTGGGCTTGCTGGACCAGCACCAGGCAGTGCTGCTGACGCATTTCCTGGACGACGCTTATGTGGACAGCGACCAGATGCTGCCCGCCGCGGACCGCATGACGCCGCTGGACTTCCGCATCCACGAGGCGATCGGCCAGCCGCTGCCCACCGCGTCGCTGCCCATCGCCTTCGCCCATTCCGACCTGCGGCCCAACAACGGCTGGAAGGCCCGTCTGGAAGCGGCCGAGCGGCTGGCAAGGGCCGGCGCCCTTCCCCCTGCCACGCTGCGCGCGCTTTACAGCGAGCAGAAGCCTGCGGCCTCGGGCGGGGTCTGGGAACGCGCGGGCGCTATGCGGACCCTCGAAGCGGCCCTTGCCGGCGGTGACCCCTCGCCCGCCCTGCCCCATGCTTTCGACCAGTTCCGGGGTGCCGGCATGGCCGATGTTCTGGCCGCAATGGTGGCCGCCGACCTGACGCAAACCGGCGAAGGCCGGTCGGGCGAGATCACGACATGGCTGCGCCAGTGGCAGGGCCTGCCAACGCCCACGCCGCTGAAGCTGGACCCCGCCCTGAAGGCCGATCCGGTCGAAGCCCCCGCCACCCAGCAGGGCGAGGCGCTGTTGACCGCGATGGCCGATATAGACGCGGGCCTTGACGGCGACCTGCCCCGCGCCGGACGCGGTCTTGCCATGCTGCGCGCGCTTGGCCTGACGGCCGAGGCCGACCTGGCCGCCGCGCAGCTTTCGCTGCTGCCGGTGATGCGGGCGGAGCCGTGATCGCGGATCACCGTGCCATATCGGCCTTTCTGGATGCAAAGGCCGCCGAATCCGGGTCCGCCCGCAACACCGTGCTTGCCTATGGCCGCGACCTGCGCGACCTGTCGGACTGGCTGTCCGGGCGCAGGCTGGCCCTGGCAGACCTGACGCGCGAACTGGTCGAGGATTACCTGGCCCATTGCGACGCGCAGGGCCTGTCGCGGGCGACGCGGGCGCGGCGGCTGTCCTCGATCCGGCAGTTCACGCGCTTTGCGCTCGAGGAAGGGTGGCGCGACAATGACCCGGCGATCCGCATCAGCGGGCCGGGCCGGTCCAAGCGCCTGCCCAAGACCCTGGACCAGGCCGAGATCGACGCGCTGCTGGCCTCGGCTTCCATGATCGGCCGGACGGATGCGGACCGGGCCCGCAACCTTTGCCTGATCGAGCTGCTTTACGCCACGGGAATGCGTGTCAGCGAACTGGTCTCGCTGCCTGCGGCCGCCTGCCGGGGCGACCCGCGCGTGCTGCTGATCCGGGGCAAGGGCGACAAGGAACGCATGGTTCCCCTGACGCCGCCCGCGCGCCGCGCACTGTCCGACTGGCTGGCGATCCGCGACACCGCGCACAAGGACAGCGCGCTTGGCCGCCTGGTCGCCGGCAAGGGTGCGCGGTGGCTGTTTCCCGCGCCGGGCGCTGCGGGCCACATGCCGCGCCAGACCTTTGGCCGGCTTCTGAACGACATGGCGGTCGCGGCCGGTGTAGCCCCGTCACGCGTGACGCCCCATGTCATCCGCCATGCCTTTGCCACGCATCTGCTGGAAGGCGGCGCCGACCTGCGCTCCATCCAGACGCTGCTGGGTCATGCCGACCTGGGCACGACCGAGATCTATACCCATGTGCTTGACGACCGGATGCGCGACCTCGTCCTGACGCATCACCCGCTGGCCCGGAAGGGCTGAGGGGGGCTTGGCCCCGGTCGATCCTGCCACTAGAGGTTGCGGGAACGCGAATGCGGGGAAGCAGATGACCGACCAGACAGCCTTGCGCCCGCCGGCCAATGCCCAGACGGCAGGCATCATGCTGCTGCTGGCCGCGATCCTGGGCTTCACGATGATGGACGCCACGGCCAAGCACCTGACGCAGACCTATCACCCTGCGCAGGTCGTCTGGGCGCGGTTCGTCGGCAACCTGGCGATCTTCGCGCTGATCTTCCGGGGCGGGATGTTCCCGCTGCTGCGCACCCGCCGCCCCGGCCTGCAGTTCGCGCGGGCCTTGATGCAACTGGCGTCGGTGGGGCTGTTCTTCACCTCGCTTCAAGTGATCGGGCTGGCCGAGGCAACCGCGATCATGGACCTGAACCCCGTCCTCATCACCCTTGGCGCCGCGCTGTTCCTCGGGGAACCGATCGGCCCGCGCCGGCTGGCGGGTATCGGCGTCGCGCTGATCGGCGCGCTGATCATCATACGGCCTGGCCTCGGTGTCTTCCAGCCAGCCGCGCTTTTGCCGTTGGCCGGGGCCTTCACCTATGCCGCAGGCGCGCTGCTGACGCGGATGGCGCGGTCGGATTCGGTCGCGACTTCGGTCATGTGGTCGGCGGTGGTGGGAACGGTCCTGACTTCGGCCGTGGTGCCGTTCTTCTGGCAGCCGATCGCCCCTGGCGATCTGTGGGCCTTTGCGCTGCTGGGCGTCTTCGGCACGCTGAGCCAGTATCTGCTGGTCCGCGCCTTTTCGGTGGCCGAGGCGGGGGTGCTGGCGCCCTTCGGCTATACCGGGCTGATCTGGGCGGGCTTGTGGGGCTGGCTGCTCTTCGGCCAGCTGCCTGATCTGTTTACGGTCGCGGGCGCTGCGCTTATCGTGGCTGCGGGGCTTTACGTCTGGTCCCGAGAAGCCCGCGCGGCCCGAAGGACCTGATGAGCCAACCTGATACCCCGCCCCTGTCCGATCGCATCGCCAATGCGGCCTTCCTTTCGGTCATCGGCCTTGCGCGGCTGCTGCCCTATGAAAGGCGCATCCCGGCAGTGGGCTGGCTGTTCGGCCACGTCCTTGGTCCGTTGGCCGGCTGGCGGCGGCGGATCCGTGAAAACCTGGCCCTGGCCCGGCCCGACCTGACGGCGGACGAGGTGAAGGCCCTGACCCGCGCCGTCCCCAACAATGCGGGCCGATCCGTGGCCGAGATCTATTCGGGCGAGGAGTTCACCAGCCGCATCCGCGACGCCGATCCGCTGGAAGGCCCCGGCCTGCCAGCCCTGGAAGCCGCCTTCGGCGCCCACCGCCCGGTCATCATCGCCTGCGCGCATTTCGGCAACTACGACGCCATGCGCACCGCACTTGCCGCACGCGGCTGGCCCGTCGGCGCCCTTTACCGCCCGATGAACAACGAAGCCTTCAACCGCCACTACATCCCCGCCATTACCGCCATCGCGGAACCACTGTTCCCGCGCGGCCGGTCGGGCCTGACCTCGATGCTGCGTTTCCTGAAGGGCGGCGGGTGGCTGGCGCTTGGCTTTGACCAGTATGACCGCCACGCGCCGGAACTGCGCTTCTTCGACCTGCCCAGCCGCACCGTCCTGACGCCAGCCGAACTGGCGATACGCTATGATGCGGCTTTGGTGCCGGTCCACGGCATCCGTTGCCCTGACGGGCTGCGCTTCCGTGTCCATGTGGGCGAGCCCGTCAAACACAGCGATCCGGCCACGATGATGCAGGCGCTGAACGACGACCTGGAAATGCTTGTGCGCCGCCACATGGATCAGTGGTTCTGGGTGCATCGCCGCTGGAAATAAGCCCCCGCTGTTTGTCCGCGCACAGGGCCTGCGCGCGGGCGATCCTTGCCTGACGGTGCGGCAAGACCCTATGTCCCCTGCAACGCGTCTGGCGCAGCAAAGGGATAACCATGAAGAAGATCGGCTTTCTGTCCTTCGGCCACTGGTCGCCGGAACCGGGGTCTCAGGTCCGCACGGCGCAGGACGTGCTGCTGCAATCCATCGACCTGGCCGTAGCTGCCGAGGAACTGGGCGCGGATGGCGCCTATTTCCGCGTCCATCACTTCGCTCGCCAGCTTGCCTCGCCCTTCCCGCTGCTGGCCGCCGTCGGCGCAAGGACCAGCCGGATCGAGATCGGCACCGGCGTCATCGACATGCGCTATGAAAACCCCCTGTATATGGTCGAGGATGCGGGCGCGGCCGACCTGATCTCGGGCGGGCGCCTCCAATTGGGCATCAGCCGGGGCAGCCCAGAGCAGGTCGTCGATGGCTGGCGCTATTTCGGCTATCAACCGGCCGAGGGAGAGAGCGACCAGGACATGGCCCGCCGCCATACCGAGGTCTTCCTGCAGCAGCTTGAAGGCCGGGGCTTCGCCCGCCCGAACCCACGCCCGATGTTCCCGAACCCGCCGGGCCTGTTGCGGCTGGAACCCCATTCCGAAGGGCTGCGCAACCGCATCTGGTGGGGTTCGGCCTCGAATGGCACGGCGGAATGGGCGGCGCAGATGGGCATGAACCTGCAAAGCTCGACCCTGAAGGTGGACGAAACGGGCGAGCCGTTCCACGTCCAGCAGGCCCGCCAGATCCGGACCTATCGGGAGGCATGGGCGGCGGCGGGGCACTCCCACGCGCCGCGCGTGTCCGTCAGCCGGTCGATCTTCGCGCTGACCTCGGACATGGACCGCCGCTTCTTCGGGCGCGGCGGCAAGGACAGCGACCAGATCGGCAACATCGACAATTATCGCGCCGTCTTCGGCCGCAGCTATGCCGACGAACCCGACCGCCTGATCGAGCAGTTGCGCGAGGACGAGGCCATTGCCGAGGCCGACACCTTGCTGCTGACGGTGCCGAACATGCTGGGCGTCGATTACAACGTCCACGTCCTCGACAACATCCTGCGCCACGTGGCCCCGGCGCTTGGCTGGCGCTAGCCCAGCCCGGTTTCGCGCAGGTAAAGCCTGACCGCATCCGCCACATGGCGGAAGCGGTCGCCGCCCAGTTGCTTGCCGCCATACCAGCGGGTCACGACCACCACGTGGTCGTGCAGCCCTGCACGCTCCAGCATCTGCAGGATCAGCGCGCCGGCGCCTGCCTCGCCATCGTCGTCCTTGACCGGCTCGCCCGACAGGATCGCGGCCCAGCTGTTGTGGGTGGCCTTCGCAAACCGCTTGTTGCGCTTCAATCCGGCCAGCAGCGCCGCCGCCTCGGCCCGCGTCGCGGCAGGCCCGCCGGCCACGGCATAGCGCGATCCGCGATCCGAGATGATCTTGTCAAAGACCTGCATTGCGGGTCAGGCGCCCCGCCGCCGCACATACAGTTCCAGCCGATGGTGGACGATCTCGTATCCCATCTCGGCCGCGATCTCGGCCTGCAACCGCTCGATCCGGTCGTTGATGAACTCGACCACCTCGCCCGTGTCCACGTCGATCATGTGGTCGTGGTGGCGCTGATCCGCCGCCTCCCACCGGGCAGGCTCGCCCTGAAACTCCAGCTTGTCGATCACGCCTTGGGTCTGCAGCGTGGTCAGCGTGCGATACACCGTGGCCAGCGACACGCCGGCACCCGCAGCCTCGGCCCGGCGATGCAGTTCCGCCGCGTCGGGATGATCCTCGCTGCCGGCGATCACCCGCAGCAGGGCTGCGCGCTGGCGCGTCACCCGCACTCCGGCATCCCGCAGGGCCTGCTCCAACTGAAGGGCACGATGATCCATGCAACCTTGATGCCCCACCGGACGTTCAGTTGCAACTAGTTCTCAACTATTGACAGTTGAGAACGGTTCGCACACTAATCATCCATCGACGGATGCTGGATATCGGAACCGATGAAACTGCCTTTGGTCGCCACCCTTGCCGCCCTTCTTGCCCTGCCTGCCCAGGCCGAACAGCTGAAGGTCGCCACGACCTTCACGATCATCGCGGACATGGCACGCAACGTCGCGGGAGAGGCCGCCACGGTGGAATCCATCACCAAGCCGGGGGCCGAGATCCACAACTACCAGCCAACATCGGGCGACCTGATCCGCGCGGCGGATGCGGACCTGATCCTGGTGAACGGCCTGAACCTGGAAAGCTGGTTCCAGCAATTCATCGACCAGTTGGGCGATGTTCCGGTCGCGGTGGTCAGCGACGGGATCCAGCCGATGTCGATCACCGGCGGCGATTACGACGGCAAGCCCAATCCCCATGCCTGGATGGCCCTGGACAGCGCCCTGGTCTATGTGGACAACATCGCCACTGCCATGGCCACGGCCGACCCGGACAATGCCGCGACCTACCTGGCCAATGCCGATGCCTACAAGGCGCAGATCACGCAGACCATCGCCCCCCTGCGCGATGCTGCCCGCGCCCTGCCCCCCGACCGTCGTTGGCTGGTCACATCCGAAGGGGCGTTCTCCTATCTCGCCCGTGATTTTGGGTTGCAAGAGCTCTACCTCTGGCCGATCAATGCCGATGCGCAGGGCACCCCGCAGCAGGTGCGCCACGTGATCGACGTGATGCGGCAGAACGACATCGGCGTGGTATTCTCGGAATCCACCGTTTCCGACCGCCCCGCCCGCCGCATCGCGTCCGAGACCGGCGCCGCCTATGGCGGCGTCCTTTACGTGGACAGCCTGTCCGAGGCTGACGGCCCCGTCCCGACCTACCTTGACCTGCTGCGCGTCACCTCGGAAACCATCGTGAACGGGCTTGGGGGATGAGCGAGGGGATCGACGTCCGGAACCTAACCGTAGCCTATCGCAACGGCGTCACCGCGCTGCAGGATGCCAGCTTCACTGTCCCGCAAGGTTCCGTCACCGCCCTGGTCGGCGTGAACGGTGCAGGCAAGTCGACGCTGTTCAAGGCGCTGATGGGTTTGTTGCCCCATGCCTCGGGGCAGGTCTGCATCATGGGCGGCACGGTGGACCAAGCCCTGTCCCGCAACCTTGTCGCCTATGTCCCCCAGGCCGAGGAGGTGGACTGGACCTTCCCCGTCCTGGTCGAGGACGTCGTGATGATGGGCCGATACGGCCACATGGGCTTCTTCCGCCGCGCCCGCGCGACCGACCGGCAGGCGGTTGAATCGGCCTTGGCGCGCGTCGGCATGACCGACTTCCGCCGTCGGCAGATCGGCGAACTGTCGGGCGGCCAGAAGAAGCGCGTCTTTCTGGCCCGCGCCATCGCCCAGGAAGCCCAGGTCATCCTGCTGGACGAACCCTTCACCGGCGTGGACGTGCAGACGGAACAGGCGATCATCGCGCTGCTCAAGGCGATGCGGGACGAAGGGCGGGTCATGCTGGTTTCCACCCACGACCTGGGCTCGGTCCCGGAATACTGCGACCGGGTCGTGATGGTGAAGGGCACCGTCTTGGCCCACGGCCCGACCGAGACGACCTTCACCCCGGAAAACCTGCGCCACGCCTTCGGCGGCGTCCTGCGCCACTTCGTCCTCGGCGGCGCCGCCCTTCATGACGATGCCGACCAGCGCAGCCTGGATGTCTTTACCGATGACGAACGCCCGCTGGTGTTCTACGACCAGCGCGCCCGCAGGAAGGACGAATGACCAAGGCCCCTTCATCTTGGCGAAAATATCCCGGGGGGTCCGGGGGGCTGGCCCCCCGGCCGTCGAGGGACGCAAGGGGCAGCGCCTGATGCTGGACACCCTGCTGGTCCCCTTCACCTATGGCTACATGACGAACGCCATCTGGGTTTCGGCCCTCGTGGGTGGAGTCTGCGCCTTCCTGTCGGCCTATCTGATGCTGAAAGGCTGGAGCCTGATCGGCGACGCCTTGTCCCATTCCATCGTGCCCGGTGTGGCGGGGGCCTATATGCTGGGCCTGCCCTTTGCACTTGGCGCATTCCTGTCGGGCGGACTGGCCGCGCTGACCATGCTGTTCCTGAACAGCCGCACGGGGCTAAAGGAGGACGCGATCATCGGCCTGATCTTCACCGGCTTCTTCGGGATCGGCCTGTTCATGATCTCGCTGAACCCGGTCTCGGTCGATCTTCAGGCGATCACGATGGGCAACATCCTGGCGATTTCGCCCGGCGATACGCTGCAACTGGCGATCATCGGCGGCGTGTCGCTGGTGATCCTGCTGGCAAAGTGGCGCGACCTGATGGTGGTCTTCTTCGACGAAAGCCATGCCCGCACCATCGGCCTGCATCCGGGGCGGCTTCGTATCCTGTTCTTCACGCTTCTGGCCGGATCCACGGTGGCCGCCATGCAGACCGTCGGCGCCTTCCTCGTCATCGCCATGGTGGTGACGCCAGGCGCCACCGCCTATCTGCTGACCGACCGCTTTCCCCGGCTGATCGCGCTCTCGGTCGCCATCGGCAGCCTGACCTCGGCAACCGGGGCCTATGTCAGCTTCTTCCTGGACGGCGCGACAGGCGGCATCATCGTCGTGTTGCAGACGCTGATCTTCCTTGCCGCCTTTGTCCTGGCCCCGCGCCACGGTATTCTGGCCAGCCGCCGCCGGGTCCGCGAGGCGACCGAATGACCTGGATCACCGCCCCCTTCGCCTTTCCCTTCATGGTCGAGGCCGCGCTGATCGCCGTGATCGTCGCGGTCCCCGCCGCCCTGCTTAGCTGCTTCCTGGTTCTGCGAGGCTGGGCGCTGATGGGCGACGGGATCAGCCATGCGGTGCTGCCGGGGATCGTGCTGGCCTATCTGGCCGGCATCCCGCTGCTGATCGGTGCCTTTGCCGCAGGGATGGTCTGCGCCCTGTCGGCGGGCTGGCTGGACGCCAACAGCCGCGTCAAGCCGGACACGGCCCTGGGCGTGGTCATGGCGGGCATGTTCGGGCTGGGCCTTGTCATCTACACGCAATTCCCGACCGACGTGCACCTCGACCATATCCTGTTCGGCAATATCCTGGGGATCGGTCGCGACGACTTCATCTCGGCCGGGTCGATCTCGGCCGTGGTGGGGCTGGTGCTGATCCTGAAATGGCGCGACTTCGCGCTGCTGGTCTTCGACCCGGTGCAGGCGCGGGTGGCGGGCCTCTCGATCCGCTGGCTGCATTACGGGATGCTGGCGATGATCTCGGCCGTGGTCGTGGCGATGCTGTCGGCGGTGGGGATCATCCTGTCGGTCGCGCTGCTGATTGCGCCGGGGGCCATTGCCTTCCTTGTCACCACGCGCTTGCAGGCAATGCTGGCCCTGTCGGTCCTGATTGCCACCGCATCAAGCCTTCTGGGCATCTGGATCAGTTTCTGGCTGGACAGCGCCCCCGCGCCCACCATCGTGGTGGTGATGACCGCGCTGTTCACGCTGGTCTTCTTCTGGCGGCAGACTGTCACCCGCAACGCCGTGACCTGAGCAGAACCGCAACGCCAGCCGCTGCGAGCCTCGACGAGTCAGCCGCCGCCGATCCCTGTCGTGACCTTGCCAGTGCCGCCGCATTCGGGACATTCCTTGCCTTCGGCCCGGCCGCTGCCCTCGCATTTGCGGCAGATGTTTTCGCCTGCGCCGGTTGTGCCGGGCGGAACGGCGTCGGGGTTTTCCTTGTCGGTCATGGCGTCCTCCTGGGCTTGGATGATCCAATCCAACCCGATGCCGTCGCGCATGTTCCATAGACATTCCCCTGCCCCTCGGTTGCGCCCTCCCCGGCCAGCGGCTATCTGAAAGGCCAGAAGCAAAGCCTGGGGCCTTCATGATCGTCATCGCCGCCGCCATTATCGGTGCATTCCTGGGCTGGCGCCGGGCCGGCAAGCTGGGCGGCACGTGGCGCGACCGCGCTCAATACGCGGCGGGCTTCGGCATCGCCTTTGCCCTGCTGGGCCTGTTCGCCACCGTCATCCTTGACCGGACGATGTGATGTTCATCCCGTTCCTGGACAGCTTGCGCCGGCAGGGGGTTCCGGTCTCGCTGCGGGAATGGCTGGACCTGATGGGCGGGATGCAGGCGGGCCTTGCCGACTGGTCCGTTGACGGCTTCTATCACCTGTCCCGGCTGGTGCTGGTCAAGGACGAACGCCACATCGATCGTTTCGACCGTGCCTTCGCCGAGGCATTCAGCGGCATGGAACAGATCCCCCTAGAGGCGCTTGTCACCGAACAGGCCATCCCCCGCGAATGGCTGGAAAAGCTGGCCGAGAAACTGCTGACCAAGGCCGAGAAGGCCGAACTTCAGGGCAGCGGCAGCTTTGACGAGTTGATGAAGAAGCTGCGTGAAAGGCTGGCCGAACAGCAAGGGCGCCACCAGGGCGGCAGCAAGTGGATCGGCACCGCCGGAACATCGCCCTTCGGCGCCTATGGCTTCAACCCCGAAGGCGTCAGGATCGGCCAGGACGAATCCCGCCACCGCCGCGCGGTCAAGGTCTGGGACAAGCGCGAATTCCGCGATTTCGACGACAATGTCGAACTAGGCACCCGCAACATCAAGGTCGCGCTGAAGCGCCTGCGCCAATGGGCGCGGCATGGGGCGGAGGACGAGCTGGACCTGCCCGCCACGATCCGCGCCACGGCCGATCACGGCTATATCGACGTGCAGACCCGGCCGGAACGGCGCAATGCCGTCAAGGTGCTGCTGTTTCTGGACGTGGGCGGGTCGATGGACGACCATATCCGCGTCGTGGACGAGCTGTTCTCGGCCGCGCGGGCCGAGTTCAAGCACATGGAGCACTTCTATTTCCACAACTGCCTTTACGAAGGCGTCTGGACGGACAACCGCCGCCGCTGGACGGAACAGACGCCCACCTGGGACGTGCTGCACCGCTTCGGGCGCGACTACAAATGCATCTTCGTGGGCGATGCGTCGATGTCGCCCTACGAGATCGCGGTGCCGGGCGGGGCCAACGAACACTGGAACCCCGAGGCAGGCGAGGTCTGGCTGCGCCGCGCGGTGGAGACCTGGCCCGATCACATCTGGCTGAACCCCGTCCCGCAGGCGCATTGGGGATACACCCAGTCCATAGCGATGATCGGGAATATCTTCGAAAACCGCATGATGCCCATGACGCTGGACGGGTTGACCCAGGCGATGCGGATCCTTGGCTGACCTCTGGCGCGGGGGCCGAGGCGGGGCCATATTGGTGCCATGAAATACCTGCCGATCATCCTGCTGGTTCTGTATCTGGCCGCCATGTGGTTCTTTTCCCTGTGGCGGCTGCGGCAGGAACTGAACCAGAAATCGACCCCGCTGAACCACCCCCGCCTGACGCCCATGCTGGAACGGCTGGGTCGGGCCATGGACCTGCCCCCCGTCAGCGCCCATGTCTATGAGGTGGACCCCGTCAACGGCCTTGCCGCCCCCGACGGGCGCATCTTCCTGACCCGCGGCTTCATCCGCAAGCTGGACGCGGGCGAGGTCACCCCCGAGGAACTGGCCAGCGTCATTGCCCATGAACTGGGCCATGTGGCCCACGGCCATGCCCGGCGGCGGATGATCGACTTTGCGGGGCAGAACGCGATCCGCATGGCGCTTGCCGGGATTTTGGGCCGGATCATCCCGGGGCTTGGTGCCTGGATTGCCGGGCTGATCGCCACCGCCGTCGCCGCCCGCCTGTCGCGCGACGACGAATTCGAGGCGGACCGCTTCGCCAGTGCCCTGATGATCCGGGCGGGATTGGGGACCGCTCCGCAGATCTCGCTGTTCCGCAAGCTTGAACGGCTGACAGGCAGCCGCTCTGGATCCGCCCCCGCCTGGCTTCTGTCGCATCCCCCCGTCGACCGCCGGATTGCGGCGATCGAGGCGCTGCAGAACCGCTGGCAGGGCTGAATCGCCTTGCGAGCTCGGCAGGCCTGCCTATTCTGGTCCGGCGCTTGACGGATTGCCCATGACACGACCCTTCCGCCGCCTGGTCCTGTATGTTCCGGGCTTTGACCCCATGCCCCCGCGCCGCTACCGAGAGTTGTATCGGCGCGAATCGCGCAAGCAGGCCGCGATCTGCGGCTATGATCTGGCGATGGAGCGGCATGGTGGCGCGGCGGGCTTCGGCTGGGCGACCCGCGCCTGCTTTCCCGAAGCCGAGGCGCAGTCGCAGGTCGAGGTTCTGGTCTGGTCCGATCTGGTCCAGGCCTCGATGCGGGCCGGGATCGGGGGCACCTACGGGCAGATGCTGCGGGTGGCCTGGGTCTATATCCGCTCGGGCGCGCTGCGGCGGCTGATGCGGCTGCGGCGGGGGCCGGTTCTGGCGGCGCTTTATCCGCTGGCGATGCTGCTGGCGCAGCTTCTGTGCGCGCTGACTGTGGCGGGACTGGCAGGCTGGGCTGTCACCGCCCTGACAGGGATCTTCTGGCTGGGCCTGCTGACCGCCGCCGGCTTGGCTTGGGGCGTTCTTGCCTTTGCCCGGTCCCAGGACCACCGCCTGTTCGCTTATTACCTGATGCACGACTATGCCTTCACTGCCAGCATGAAGGGTGCCTACCCGGCCGGGCTGGAAGAAAGGCTGAAGCGTTTCACCGACCGGCTGGCCCAAGCCGTGGACGACGAGCTGGACGAGGTCCTGCTGGTCGGCCATTCCTCGGGCGCCTATCTGGCCGTGTCGATGCTAGCCGATCTGCTACGCCGGGGCCGGAGGCCGAACGGCCCCGCCCTGTCGCTGATGACGCTGGGCCATGTCGTGCCAATGGCGGCCTTCCTGCCGCGCGCGCAGCGGCTGCGGGCTGATCTGGCCTATCTCTCCCAACAGACGGACATCTTCTGGGTGGACGTGACGGCGCCCGGCGATCCCTGCAGCTTCGCCTTGTGCGATCCCGTGGCGGTCACGGGCGTGGCGGGTGCGGATCAACGCTGGCCGCTGGTCCTGTCCGCGGCCTTCACGCACACGCTGTCGCCGCAGCAGCAGCGCGACATGCGGTGGCGGTGGTTCCGGCTGCACCTCCAATATCTCTGCGCCTTCGACCGGCCGGGCGACTATGACTATTTCGCCATCACCGCCGGGCCGCAGACGCTGGCTGACCGTTTCGCGGGCCGCAAGCATTCGCCCGGACGCATCGCCACCCCTGCCGGACCGGGCCTGCCATGATCCCGCCGCGCCCCCAGGCGACCGAGGGACGCGGCAGCGTCCTGCGCTTCGCCCGCGCATTCCGCCGCGACCTGCTTTCAGCCCTGCCCGACCGCCTGTACCGTGCCTGGATGGCCGAGTTCCGCAGCCCGCTGGTCCACAGCTTCCTCTGCAACGATCCCGCGCTGATCCGGCTGATCCTGAAGGACCGCCCTGGCGAGTTCCCGAAATCGAACCGGCTCCGCGCGGGACTGGCGCCGCTGCTGGGAAATTCGGTCTTCGTGACCAACGGGCCGGAATGGGCCGCGCAGCGCCGGATCATCGACCCGGCATTCGACGGCGGCAGGCTGCACGAAACCCTGCCCGCCATCTTCGAAGCGGCCGATGCCATGGTCGCGCGCCTGAAGCCCGGCCTCCAGGACATCGAGCCACCGGCCAGCCATGCCGCCGCCGACGTGATCTTCCGCGCGCTCTTCTCGATGCCCATCGAGCACGAGACGGCGACGCAGGTCTTTGCCGCCTTCCGCGCCCATCAGGAGGCACAGCCCGTCGTCAACCTGGCCGGCCTTCTGCCCTGGCCCCGCTGGCTGCCGCAGCCCCATTCCCGCCGCACCCGCCAGACGGCCACCCAGATCCGCGGGCTGATCGCCGATCTGGTCGCGGCCCGGATGCAGGCGATCCGCCGGGGCGATGCGCCGGACGATCTTGCCACGCGCATCATGACCACCCCCGACCCGCAGACGGGCCAATGCTTTTCGGAACCCCAGATGGTGGACCAGGTAGCGATCTTCTTCCTGGCGGGCCACGAAACAAGCGCATCCGCCCTGTCCTGGGCCCTGTGGCTGCTGGCCGCCCATCCCCAATGGCAGGAAGCCGTCGCGGCCGAGGCGGCGGCCCTGACCCCCGACATGGCCGGCGTCAATGCCCTGCGTGTCACGCGGGCGGTGTTTCGCGAAGCCCTGCGACTCTACCCCCCGGTCCCCATGATGGTGCGCGAGGCCGCCCGCCCGCAGAAGATGCGCGGTCGCCCCGTCCCGAAAGGTGCGCAAATGGTCCTGTCGCCCTGGCATCTTCACCGCCACAGGCGCCTGTGGGATGATCCCGACCGCTTCGACCCCGCCCGCTGGTCCTGCCCCGAAAGCCGGCCCAGCATCCGCGACGCGTTCATCCCCTTCTCGGCCGGGGAACGCGCCTGCCCCGGCGCGGGCCTTGCGATGATCGAAGGGGTGGTGATGCTGGCCCGCGTCCTGGACGCCTTCCGCCTGAGCCCTGGTCCCGTGCCGCCCATCCCAGTCGCGCGCCTGACCGTCCGCGCCCGCGACGGCATCGCCATCCACCTGACCCCGCGCAAGGCTGCATCATCCGCTTGACATTCCCCCGCTGGCCGGGAAAAAGGACGCCAGTGGGGCCGTAGCTCAGTTGGTAGAGCGCGTCGTTCGCAATGACGAGGCCAGGGGTTCGATTCCCCTCGGCTCCACCAGTTTCACCACAGGATCATCGTTGGCCGTCACATTTTGCGCCATGCCGGCCTATTTGAACCAACATCCGGCAATGCCTTGCAGAGCGGGCGTGTCCTGAACGCGAAAGCCTCCGCTGAAGAAAGCAGCCGCCCGATAAGGGCGGCTGCGGGTCGTCGGTTCAGACTGCCACGGCGTCCGGGGCCTGGACCGAAGCTTCGCGCCGGTTGCGCAGTTCCTCGGCCACCAGGAAGGCCAGTTCCAGCGACTGGCTGGCGTTCAGGCGCGGGTCGCAGGCGGTGTGATAGCGGTCGGACAGATCCTCGTCCGTGACGGCGCGGACGCCGCCCGTGCATTCCGTCACGTCCTTGCCGGTCATCTCGAAATGCACGCCACCGGGGATCGTGCCCTCGGACTTGTGGACTGCAAAGAACTCCCGCACCTCGCGCAGGATCGAATCGAAGGCCCGCGTCTTGTATCCGGTCGAGGACTTGATGACGTTGCCGTGCATCGGGTCGCAGGACCAGACGACATTGGCGCCCTCGGCCCGGACGGTCTGGATCAGGCGCGGCAGGTGGTCGCCCACCTTGCCCGCCCCGAAGCGCGCGATCAGGGTCAGCCGGCCCGGTTCGTTTTCCGGGTTCAGCTTGGCCATCAGGACCTTCAGATCCTCGGCCGTGGTGGTCGGGCCGCATTTCAGGCCGATGGGGTTCTGGACGCCACGGCAGAATTCGACATGGGCGCCGTCTACTTGCCGGGTGCGGTCGCCGATCCAGATCATGTGGCCCGATCCCGCCACCGGCAGGCCGGTCGTCGAATCGACGCGCGCCAGGGCTTCTTCGTATTCCAGCAGAAGGGCTTCGTGGCTGGTGTAGAAATCGACCTTGGACAGTTGGTGCGCGGTGTCCGAGTTGACGCCCGCCGCCTGCATGAAGGCCATAGCATCGCTGATCCGGCCGGCGATGTCGCGGTATTTCGCGGCCTCTGGCCCGCCCACGAAATCCGCGATCCAGCTTTGGACGCGGTGCATGTCCGCGAACCCGCCGGTCGAGAAGGCCCGGAGCAGATTCAGCGAAGCGGCTGCCTGGGTATAGGCCGCCAGCATCCGCTGGGGATCGGGGATCCGCGCCTCGGCCGTAAAGTCGAAGCCGTTGATGATGTCGCCGCGATAGCTGGGCAACTCGACCCCGTTCAGGACCTCGGTGGGCGCGCTGCGAGGCTTGGCGAACTGGCCTGCCATCCGGCCGACCTTGATGACCGGAAGCTGCGCGCCCCAGGTCAGGACCACCGCCATCTGCAGCAGCACCTTGAAGGTGTCGCGGATGTTGTCTGCGCTGAACTCGGCAAAGCTTTCGGCGCAGTCGCCGCCCTGCAGCAGGAAGGCGCGGCCTGCCGCCGCCTCGGCCAGATGGGCCTTCAGGCGGCGCGCTTCGCCCGCGAAGACCAGGGGCGGATAGCGGCGCAGCTGCGCCTCGACCCCTGCAAGCGCGGTCTGGTCCAGATAGTCCGGCATCTGCACACGGGGATAGGCGCGCCAGCCGGCCTTGTCCCAGGCTTGGGTGGCGGTCTTGCGGTTCTCCTGCGTCATGGCACGGACTCCTTGGAAAAATGGTCGGGCAGATATAGACGGGAATGGCGCCGGGGGGAAGGTGGCGGATCCCCTTGCGGCAGCCGTTATTTCCTGATGATGTCGCCCGATCTCGCGCGAAGACTGCCCTCATGACATCCGACAAGCCCCGCCGCTTCACGTTCCTGCTGCTGGACCGTTTCACCATGCTGCCCTTTACCGCGGCGATCGAGCCGCTGCGGCTGGCCAACCGCGCCGCCGGGCGGCAGCTTTATTCCTGGCGGTTGGTCGGACCGGGCAAGGAATGGGCCGCCTGTTCCAACGGCACGCGCGTGGCCCTGGATGCGGGACTCGATGCCGATCCGGCCCCCGAGCGTGAGGACGTGATCATCGTCTGCGGCGGCACCGACATCGCGCGCGAGGCATCGAAGCCTGTCCTGAACTGGCTGCGCAAGCAGGCCCGCAGCGGCCCGACCCTGGGCGCCGTCTGCACCGGCACCTGGATCCTGGCCGAGGCCGGTCTTCTGGATGGCCGCAAGGCCACGATCCACTGGGAAAACCACGACGGCTTCGCCGAGGCCTTTCCCCAGGTGGACCTTTATCGGTCGGTCTTCGTCAATGACGGCAACCGGCTGACCGCGGCGGGGGGCACCTCGTCCATCGACATGATGCTGAACCTGATTGCCGAGGCGCAGGGAGACGCCATCGCGACCGAGGTCGCCGACCAGATGCTGCACACCACGATCCGCACCAACCAGGACCGTCAGCGCCTGTCGATCCCCACGCGGATCGGCGTCCGTCACCCGCGCTTGGCCGCGATCATCGCACGGATGGAGGGCAACCTGGAGGATCCGATCAGCCCCGCCCGCCTGGCAGAAGACGCCGGCATGTCGACCCGCCAGCTTGAACGGCTGTTCCGCCGCTATCTGAACCGCAGCCCCAAGCGGTATTACATGGAAACCCGGCTAGCACGCGCGCGCAACCTGCTGATGCAGACCGAGATGTCGATCATCGAGATCGCGCTTGCCTCGGGGTTTTCCAGCCCTTCGCATTTCTCGAAATGCTACCGGGCGCTCTACGGCAGCACGCCCTATCGCGAACGGGGCACCGGACGCCCCCCCCAGGCATAGAAAAACCCCGGCACGACTGTCGCACCGGGGCAATTCTTGCGCTGACGCCGTTCTCAGTTGGGAACGGTGGACTGGTTCGGATCTAGGCCGATATGGGTGCCCATGGCCTCCATGTCGGCCAGCAGCTTGGTGGCCGCGGTGACAATGTCATCGCCAACCGTGTCGCGCTTGGCTTCCGCACTGCGGCGGCGGCGATGAGCCTCGGCCATCATGTCGTTGAAGACGTCCTGGGTCATCTCGTCGCGCGCATGGCCGCGTTCGGCCAGCAGGCTGACCGAATCGGGGCCGATCTCGACAAAGCCGCCGGTGACGGCAAACTCGGTCTGCGATCCGTCGGCCGCCACCACCGTGACCAGACCGGGCCGCAGCGTGACGATGGTCGGCGCGTGGCCGGGCATGGCGGTCAGGTCGCCATCCGTGCCCGGCAGGCGAACCTCGCGCACGGGAACGGAGGCGAGGCTCCGTTCCGGCGACACGAGGTCGAACTGCATGGTATCGGCCATCTCGCCCCCTTACGCGGCTTCTGCCGCGAGACGCTGGGCTTTCGCCTTCACGTCCTCGATGTCGCCAACCATGTAGAAGGCGGCTTCCGGCAGGTGGTCGTATTCACCCGCGACCACGGCCTTGAAGGACGCGATGGTCTTTTCCAGCGGCACCTGGACGCCATCGGAACCGGTGAACACCTTCGCCACGTCGAAGGGCTGGGACAGGAAACGCTGGATCTTCCGGGCGCGGGCCACGGTCAGCTTGTCCTCCTCGGACAGTTCGTCCATGCCCAGAATGGCGATGATGTCCTGCAGCGACTTGTACTTCTGCAGGATGCCCTGAACGTCGCGGGCGACCTGATAGTGCTCTTCGCCAACGACAGCCGGGTCGAGGATACGGCTGTTCGAATCCAGCGGGTCCACGGCCGGATAGATCCCCAGTTCCGAGATCGCGCGCGACAGAACGGTCGTGGCGTCCAGGTGGGCGAAGGTCGTGGCGGGCGCCGGGTCGGTCAGGTCGTCGGCCGGAACATACACGGCCTGGATCGAGGTGATCGAGCCGTTCTTGGTCGAGGTGATGCGTTCCTGCATCGCGCCCATGTCGGTGGCCAGCGTCGGCTGGTAACCCACGGCGGAGGGGATGCGGCCCAGCAGCGCCGACACTTCCGAACCGGCCTGCGTGAAGCGGAAGATGTTGTCCACGAAGAACAGGACGTCGGTGCCGGTGGCGTCGCGGAACTGCTCGGCCACGGTCAGGCCGGTCAGGGCGACGCGCATCCGCGCCCCGGGAGGCTCGTTCATCTGGCCGTAAACCAAGGCCACTTGGCTTTCCGCCAGGTTGTCCGGCTTGATTACGCCCGATTCCACCATCTCGTGATACAGGTCGTTGCCCTCGCGGGTCCGTTCGCCAACGCCCGCGAACACGGAATAGCCCGAGTGCACCTTGGCGATGTTGTTGATCAGTTCCATGATCAGAACGGTCTTGCCGACGCCTGCGCCGCCGAACAGGCCGATCTTGCCGCCCTTGGAGTACGGGGCCAGCAGGTCGATGACCTTGATGCCGGTGACCAGGATCTCGGACGAGGTCGCCTGCTGCGAGAACTCGGGCGCGGGCTGGTGGATCGCGCGGCGCTCGGACACAGCCAGCGGCTCGCCTTCGTCCACGGGCTCGCCCACGACGTTCAGGATGCGGCCCAGCGTCACGTCGCCGACCGGAACGGTGATCGGGCCGCCGGTGTCGGTCACACGCTCGCCGCGGACCAGACCTTCGGTCGAATCCATGGCGATGGTGCGGACGGTGTTCTCGCCAAGATGCTGGGCCACTTCCAGGACCAGCTTCTTGCCGTTGTTGGTGGTTTCAAGCGCGTTCAGAATCGCGGGCAGGTGATTGTCGAACTGCACGTCAACGACGGCGCCGATCACCTGCGTGATTTTACCATTGGCCTCTGCCATGTCTCTACCCCTACGTGTCAGAGCGCCTCGGCGCCCGAGATGATTTCGATGAGTTCCTTGGTGATCGCAGCCTGGCGCGAGCGGTTGTACTCGGTCGTCAGTCGGTCGATCATGTCGCCCGCGTTGCGCGTGGCGTTGTCCATGGCCGTCATCCGCGCCCCCTGTTCGGAAGCCGCATTTTCCAGAAGCGCCGCAAAAATCTGCGTCGCGACCGAACGCGGCAGCAGGTCGGCCAGGATGGCCTCCTCGCCGGGTTCGTATTCATAGAGGTCGGACCCGCCGCCAGCCGCTTCGCCTTCGGGCACTTCGGCCGGGATGATCTGGCGCGCGGTCGGAACCTGGCTGATCACCGATTCGAAGCGGTTGTAGAAGATCGTTGCCACATCGAAATCGCCGGCCTCGAAGCGGTCCAGCACGTCCTCGGCAATGGCGCGGGCATTGTCATAGCCGACGCGCTTGACCTCGGACAGGTCGACATGGCTGACGAACAGGCTGCCGTATTCACGCTTCAGCTGTTCACGGCCCTTCTTGCCGACGGTCAGGATCGCGACTTCCTTGCCCTCGCCGCGCAGGCGGTCGGCGTGCAGCCGCGCCAGCTTGACGATGGAGCTGTTGAAGCCGCCGGCCAGCCCGCGCTCCGAGGTCATGACGACCAGCAGGTGCTTGCGGTCGGCGCCCGTCCCGGCCAGCAGGCGCGGCGCCGAGGACGAACCGGCCGCATTCGCGGTCAGTCCGGCCATCACCACCGCCATCCGGTCGGCATAGGGGCGCGCGGCTTCCGCCGCATCCTGCGCACGGCGCAGCTTCGCGGCGGCGACCATCTGCATCGCCTTCGTGATCTTCCGCGTGTTCTTGACGCTTCCGATCCGGTTCTTGAGATCCTTGAGACTGGGCATCTATTCCCCCTCTCAGGCGCGGGTCTTGTTGTATGCGTCCAGAGCGGCCTTGATCGCGTCTTCCAGATCGCCCGAAACCTTGCGGTCGTTGCGGGTCATGTCGTCCAGCAGGTCGGCCTTCTGGTTGCGCAGGAACTGGATCAGCCCGTCTTCCCAGGCAACGACGTCGCGCACCGGCACGTTGTCGATATAACCCTTGGTGCCGGCATAGATCACGATCACGATCTCGGCGTTGGTCAGCGGACGATACTGCGGCTGCTTCATCAGTTCCGTCAGGCGCGAACCGCGGTTCAGCAGGCGCTGCGTCGCCGCGTCGAGGTCGGACCCGAACTGGGCGAAGGCGGCCATCTCGCGGTACTGGGCCAGCTCCAGCTTGACCGGACCGGCGACCGACTTCATCGCCTTGGTCTGGGCGGCAGAACCCACACGGGACACGGACAGACCGGTGTTCACGGCGGGGCGGATGCCCTGGAAGAACAGTTCCGTTTCCAGGAAGATCTGGCCGTCGGTGATCGAGATCACGTTGGTCGGGATATAGGCCGATACGTCGCCCGCCTGCGTCTCGATGATCGGCAGAGCGGTCAGCGAGCCTGCGCCATTGGCTTCGTTCAGCTTGGCCGAACGCTCCAGCAGGCGCGAGTGCAGGTAGAACACGTCGCCGGGATAGGCTTCGCGGCCGGGCGGACGGCGCAGCAGCAGCGACATCTGGCGATAGGCCACGGCCTGCTTGGACAGGTCGTCATAGATGATCAGCGCGTCCATGCCGTTGTCGCGGAAGTATTCGCCGATCGCGGTGCCCGAATAGGGCGCCAGGAACTGCATCGGCGCCGGGTCGGAGGCGGTCGCGGCGACGACAGTCGTGTAGGCCATGGCGCCGGTTTCTTCCAGCTTCTTGACCAGCTGGGCCACGGTCGAACGCTTCTGGCCGACGGCGACGTAGATGCAGTGGAGCGTCTTCATGCCCTCGGCCTCGCGGCCGTTGTAGTTCTGCTGGTTCAGGATCGTGTCCAGAACGATCGCGGTCTTGCCGGTCTGGCGGTCGCCGATGATCAGTTCGCGCTGGCCACGGCCGACCGGGATCATGGCGTCGACGGACTTGAGGCCGGTCGCCATCGGCTCGTGCACCGACTTGCGCGGCATGATGCCGGGGGCTTTCACGTCGGCGATGCGGCGCTCGGTGTACTCGATCGGGCCCTTGCCGTCGATCGGGTTGCCAAGCGCGTCCACCACGCGGCCCAGCAGGCCCTTGCCGACCGGCACGTCCACGATGGAGCGGGTGCGCTTGACGGTATCACCTTCCTTGATGTCGCGGTCGTCGCCGAAGATCACGATGCCGACGTTGTCGGTTTCAAGGTTCAGCACCATGCCCCGGACGCCGCCCGGAAACTCGACCATCTCGCCGGCCTGCACCTTGTCGAGACCGTAGACGCGGGCAATGCCGTCACCGACGGACAGCACCTGGCCCACTTCGGCCACTTCGGCTTCCTGACCGAAATTCCTGATCTGATCCTTGAGGATGGCCGAAATCTCGGCTGCCTGGATTCCCATTATCCGACCTCTTTCATAGCATTCTGGAGGGAAGCGAGCTTCGAGCGGATCGAACTGTCGATCATCTGCGAACCCAGCTTGACAATCATGCCGCCGATAAGAGCCTCATCGACGCGGGTGTTCAGTTTCACTTTCTTGCCCGACTTCTGCGCCAGGGTGTCGCGCAGGCGGGTCTGCTGGTCGTCGGTCAGGGCCACGGCGCTTGTCACCTCGGCGGTGACTTCGCCCCGCTCCTCGGCGATCAGCGCCTGCAACTGGCGCGCCAGTTGCGGCAGCACGAACAGGCGGCGGTTACGGGCCATCAACTGCAGCGTGTTGGCCAGCACCGGCGACAGGCCCATCCGCTGCGACAACGCCGCGATCGCGCGCGACTGGTCGTCACGGGTATAGATGGGAGAGCTGATCAAGGCGCGCAAGTCAGCGCTGTCCTTCAGCGCCGATCCCAGATCCTCGGTCTGCTGAGCCAGGGCGTCCAGGCCCCCGTCTTCCTTGACGATGTCGAAGACGGCCTGCGCATAGCGCCCGGCGATGCTCTGGGACATGGAAACAGAGTTGGCCACGGTCATCCTTTACGGTTTGCGCAAACCCCACTGGCGGGCCGGTTTGCTGCCGGTCTGTCGCGGGGTGCGGGTCGCATTCGCACGGCTTATGGAGGGCCGTTCGGAAATCTGCGGCGTCTCTAGCAGGTGAATGCGGGCCGGGCAACCGGATAGCGCACGGAAATGAGAGGGTTGCGACCTTCGGATCCGGCCCCGGCCGATCGCCGCGCATGGCAGGCCCGGCAGGGTGCGACAGGCTGTCGCAGCGCACTCCGGCCAGGCCCTTCCGGACCATGCTGAACGCAGCGCAGACGGGCGCCACGGGACTTTGCAATTACATGAAAACCGCCCGGCGCAGGGACCAGCCAAAGACTGCCCCCATGCGCCGGGCGCAACTGGGAACGATACTTGGACGACTTTCCGCCACGCCGATAGGGAACGGAGGGCGGAGCGACACAAAAAGCAGCGAACTCGTTACCCCTAAGGCTATAGGCCAGATGGGCGCCCTCCGTCAGTTCACCTTATGGACAGGTGGACACGATTCGAGACGGGTCCTGCTTTCCGTCCCGCAGATGCTGCACGTTCCGCCCCAAGGGGGCACGCGCCGGGCGCGGGCCGACGACGCCGTCCAGGATCTCGCGCGGGCTGGGCACGTGGACGCGCATCTCGGGGCCGATGGGGGCGCGGACCTGCTTGGACAGTTCGATCAGGACCACGCCCGCGATCAGGACGCGGCTGATGCGCTTTCCCGTCCGTTCCCACATCTGGGCGCTGCCCAGCCAGAAGCGGCGGTCGGATGGCGGGATGTAGACGGCCGATCCGTGCCATTCGGGGACAAAGCCCGCCCGCCGGGCCTGGGTCTCGATCTGGCCGGCGGTATAGCTGCGGCCAAGGCCGAAGGGCGTGCGGTCGGACGCAGCCCAAAGCCCCGCCCTGTTCGGGACCATCACGATCATCCGCCCACCCGGCCCTAGCACACGCCAGGCCTCGGCCAGAAGGGCCTTGGGATCGTCGCTGGTCTCCAGGCCGTGGAGGATGACAAGCCGGTCCACGCTGCCGGCTTCCAGCGGCCATGCGGACTCGTCGCACAGGACGCTGTGGTTCGGCATCCCGGCGGGCCAGGCCATGACCCCCTGGGGGCCGGGCATCAGCGCCGTGACCCGCCGCGCCGTCGCCAGATAGGGGCGCAGCATCGGCGCCGCAAAGCCGAATCCTGCCACGGTCATTCCCGTGCAGCCACCCGGCGGCCAGCGGGTGACAAGCCGGTCGCGCAGGATCCGCTGAACCACGCGGCCCAGGGACCGCTGGTAATAGAACTGGCGAAGGTCGGTAATATCGTGGTGCATTGCGCCCCGGCCCGGGTTTTGACAGGCTCGACCACATCACAGGAAAGGGACTTTGCCAATGCCGCTGGAACTGGTCACGCTGCGCTGCCTGAAGGACAACTATGCCTATCTGCTGCACGGCGAGGAAGGCACTGTCCTGATCGACGCCCCCGAGCCGATGCCAATCCTGCGCGAACTGGCCGCCCGCGACTGGGGCCTGTCTGCGATCCTGCTGACACATCACCATTCGGACCATGTGGACGGCGTGGCCGAGATCGTGGCCGGAACCGGGGCCATGGTAATCGGCGCCGCCGCCGACGCGCACCGCCTGCCACCGCTGGACCTCCGCGTGGCCCCCGGCGAGCCGCTGGAGGTGCTGGGCGAGCCGGTCGAGATCATCGACGTGTCCGGCCACACCGTCGGCCATGTCGCCTTCCACCTTCCGCAGTCCGGCTTTGCCTTCACCGCCGACAGCCTGATGGCCTTGGGCTGCGGCCGGCTGTTCGAAGGCACGCCGCAGATGATGTGGGCCAGCCTGTCGCGCCTGAACGCCCTGCCCCCGGAAACGCTGATCTGCTCGGGCCATGACTATTGCGCGGGTAACGGAGCCTTCGCCCTGTCGGTTGATCCCGACAACCAGGCCCTGCGCGACCGGCTGGAGGCCGTGCAGATGAAGGAACAGCCCTGCGCCCCCGCGCCCCTTTCGCTGGAACGCGAAACGAATCCCTTCCTGCGCGTCAGCCATCTCCGCGCCAGCCTGGGCATGGAAGATGCGCCCGATGCCGAGGTCTTTGCCCGCCTTCGCGCGATGAAGGACAGCTTCTGAAGGCAAGCGAAATCGTCGCCCCCATCGCCGCGCTTGAAATCCGCACGGCGAGGCATCACATCTGCCTCAACCGTGGGAAAAACGCGGCATGTGGACGAAAAACCACTTGATGCCAGCCGAAATCCACCAAATCTTAACTGTATCGTGACAGTCTGGGCAGGTGGGCACAAGATATGCCCATACCGCCAGTCGACTGACAGGAGACGACCGTGCCAAGCTTCTCGACCTCACTGGAACAGGCCATTCACCAGGCGCTTGCCCTGGCGAACGAACATCGACACGAGCTTGCCACGCTCGAACACCTTCTGCTGGCCCTGACCGAGGAACCGGACGCGGTCAAGGTGATGCGGGCCTGCAATGTCGACCTGGACGAACTGCGCAAGCTGCTGATCGACTTCATCGAGGACGATCTTTCCACGCTGATCACCGACGTGGAAGGGTCCGAGGCCGTGCCGACCGCCGCCTTCCAGCGGGTGATCCAGCGTGCCGCCATCCATGTCCAAAGCTCGGGCCGGCAAGAGGTGACGGGCGCCAATGTGCTGGTCGCGATCTTTGCCGAACGCGAATCCAACGCGGCCTTCTTCCTGCAGGAAATGGACATGACCCGTTACGACGCGGTCAACTTCATCGCACATGGCGTGGCGAAGAACCCGTCCTTCAACGAGAATCGCAAGGTTGTGGGGTCGGACGAGCCCGAACAGAAGCAGGCCGAGGCCGCGCCCGAAGCCAAGGATGAAACCGCCCTTGGCAAGTACTGCGTGGACCTGAATGCCAAGTCCAAGAAAGGCGACATCGACCCGCTGATCGGCCGCGAGGCCGAGGTGGAACGAGCGATCCAGGTCCTGTGCCGCCGCCGCAAGAACAACCCGCTTCTGGTGGGCGATCCCGGCGTGGGCAAGACCGCCATCGCCGAAGGTCTTGCGCTGAAGATCACGCGTGGAGAAACCCCCGACGTGCTGGCCGGTGCCACGATCTTCTCGCTCGACATGGGCGCGCTGCTGGCGGGCACCCGCTATCGCGGCGATTTCGAGGAACGGCTGAAAGCCGTCGTGAAGGAGTTGGAGAACCACCCGGACGCGATCCTGTTCATTGACGAGATCCACACCGTCATCGGTGCGGGCGCGACCTCGGGCGGGGCGATGGATGCGTCGAACCTGCTGAAGCCCGCCCTGTCGGGCGGCAAGCTGCGCTGCATGGGCTCGACGACGTATAAAGAGTTCCGCCAGCATTTTGAAAAGGACCGCGCCCTGTCGCGCCGGTTCCAGAAGATCGACGTGAACGAGCCCACCGTGGCCGACACCATCAAGATCCTGATGGGGCTGAAGCCGTCTTTCGAAAAGCATCACGACCTGCGCTACACCAATGACGCGATCAAGTCGGCGGTGGAACTGGCCAGCCGCTATATCAACGACCGCAAGCTGCCCGACAGCGCCATCGACGTCATCGACGAGGCGGGTGCGGCCCAGCACCTGGTCAGCGAAAGCAAGCGGCGCAAGACGATCAGCCCCAAGGAGATCGAGGCCGTCGTGGCCAAGATCGCCCGCATCCCGCCGAAGAACGTCAGCAAGGACGATGCCGAGGTTCTGCGCGACCTGGAGACGACCCTCAAGCGCGTGGTCTTCGGCCAGGACGCGGCGATCACCGCCCTGTCCTCGGCCATCAAGCTGGCCCGGGCGGGTCTGCGCGAACCTGAAAAGCCCATCGGCAACTATCTGTTTGCCGGGCCAACGGGCGTCGGCAAGACCGAGGTTGCCAAGCAGTTGGCCTCGACCCTGGGCGTCGAACTGCTTCGCTTCGACATGTCGGAATACATGGAGAAGCACGCGGTTTCCCGCCTGATCGGCGCGCCTCCGGGCTATGTCGGTTTCGACCAGGGCGGGATGCTGACCGACGGCGTGGACCAGCACCCGCATTGCGTGCTGCTGCTGGATGAGATCGAGAAGGCGCACCCGGATGTCTACAACATCCTGTTGCAGGTGATGGACCACGGCAAGCTGACCGACCACAACGGCCGGCAGGTGGATTTCCGCAACGTGATCCTGATCATGACCTCGAACGCCGGCGCGTCGGACATGCAGAAGGCCGCGATCGGTTTCGGCCGCGACAAGCGCGAGGGCGAGGATACCGCCGCCATCGAGCGGACCTTCACGCCCGAGTTCCGCAACCGCCTGGACGCGATCATCAGCTTTGCCGCGCTGTCGCGCGACGTGGTGGTCCATGTGGTCGAGAAGTTCGTGCTGCAACTGGAAGCGCAGCTGATGGACCGCAACGTCCATATCGAGCTGACCCCCGAAGCCGCCGACTGGTTGGCCGAAAAGGGTTACGACGACAAGATGGGCGCCCGTCCCCTGGGCCGCGTGATCCAGGAGCACATCAAGAAGCCGCTGGCCGAGGAACTGCTGTTCGGCCGGCTGACCAAGGGCGGCGTGGTCCGCGTCAAGATCGAGGACGACAAGCCCGCCTTCGACATTACCGGCCCCGATGCCCCGCGGATCGGCAAGTCCAAGACGCCGTTGCTGACCGCCGACTGATCGGCCTGACAGGAACGAAGCCCCGCCCGACCCAGTCGCGGCGGGGCTTTCCTTTTGCGGCGGGCGGCAAGCCGAAGGCTTGGTGTTTCCGGCCCCCTCGACGGGGGCGGGAAACGCTGGCCCTAAAGCAGCCGCGCCGGGATCAGCCCGCGCAGGGCATTGCCCATCAGGATCTCTCCGTCGCGCAGATCGTCGGGCATCAGCCGCGCCTCCTCGGCCCGACCCGCTTCGAGCAGCGACCGGCGCAGCACGCCGGGCAGCAGCCCGCAGGACAGCGGCGGAGTCAGCAGACGGCCCCCGCGCCGGAGGAACAGGCTGGTGATCGTGCCCTCGCAGACCTCCCCGCCTTCGTTCAGCAGGATCGCCTCGTCCACCCCTGCGGGAAGGGCCACACGGGCGCGCTCATAGACCGGCCGGTGCGATGTCTTGACCCGCAGCCAGGGATCCCCGCTGTCCAGCCGGTGATCCGAGAGGATGACCTGCCAGACCTCGGGGTTCGGCGGCAATGGCTGATGAGTCAGCGCGACCTGGCCCGCCGCATCCACCGCCAGCCGCGCCCGCAGCACCCGGCTGCGCGGCAGCCTGGCCAGGACCGCCATCACCCGCGCGTCGTCAAGGGCAAAGCCCACCGCCGCGCAGCCCGCCCGCAGCCGGTCCAGATGCAGCGGCCACAGCGCGATGCGCCCGTCGGGTTCGGCGCGCATGGTCTCGAAGACAGTCAGGCCTTCGGGGACAGGTCCAGGAATGCGGCCTTGCACAATGCTTCCTCCCATTCGGAACCGGCACGGCTGTCATGGGTAATGCCGCCGCCGACATTCAGCCGCAGCCGGTCCGGCGCCTCCAGCACCGGCGAGCGGATCGCGACCGAGAAGCGCATGGGCCCCGCCGGGTCCATCCAACCGATTGCGCCGCAATAGACGCCGCGCGGCGCCCCTTCCAGTTCGGCGATGATCTCCATCGCGCGGATCTTGGGCGCCCCGGTGATCGAGCCACAGGGAAAGATCGCCCGCAGGATGTCCGCAAATCCGGCACCAGGCGCAAGCTGCCCCGTCACGGTCGAGGTCATCTGGTGAACCGTGGCATAGGTTTCGACATGGAACAGTTTCGGCACGCGGACGCTGCCCGGCAGGCAGATGCGCGACAGGTCATTGCGCAGAAGGTCCACGATCATCAGGTTCTCGGCCCGGTTCTTTTCCGAGGCCGGCAGGCTGCGGGCATTGCCCTCGTCCTCGGCGGGATCGGGGGACCGCGCGGCGGTGCCCTTCATCGGGCGCGTCTCGATCATGCTTTCGGCATCGACGGCGAAGAACAGTTCCGGGCTGCGCGACAGGACCGCCGGCCCGCCCAGATCGACAAAGGCGCCCTCGCCTACTGGCTGTCGCGCGGCAAGGGCCGCATAGATCGCCAGCGGATCGCCCGCGACCTCGGCCAGCATCGGAAAGGTCAGGTTGATCTGGTAACAGTCGCCCGCCGCGATATAGGCCCGCACCGCGTCGATGGCCGCGTCATAGCGCGCCCGCGACCACAGCGGCCGGGCCGGTCCTATCCGCACGCCGGCCGGTTCGGGCAAGGCGGGCGCGGGGAGCGGGCGGTCGAAGACGCCCATCAGGATCAGCGGGCAGCCCCGCTGGGCAGGCATCAGGGGGGCAAGCTTCGGCGTCAGCGCGTGGCCCAGTTCATAGGACAGGTATCCCGCGACCCACAGGCCCTGCGCCCGCGCGGCCTCGATCGCCAGCAGCGCCGGCCCGACGCCCACAGGGCTGTCCGCGCGGATCACCATGCGGGGGGCGGCAAACAGCGTCCCGCCCGGCAGCGGCCCCCGATCGAACCGGACCTGTTCCGTCACCTTGCGGCCTTGGCCTTGGCGGCCAGATCGCGGGCGACGGCGAAGGCGCCCTTGATCCGGTCCGCGTCGGACTTCCAGTCGTCCGCGACAAAGATCTTGTTGCCGGTGATCTTCGCCCGCGAGCGATTGTCGTTCATGAACTCGACCAGGCCCGCGGGGTTCGGGAACTTGTCCATGTGGAACTGCACCGTGGCACCCTTCGGCCCGGCATCCAGGCGCGAGATGTTGGCCCGCTTGGCCATCGCCTTGATGCGGATCACCAGCAGCAGGGTGTTCACCTCTCGCGGAAGCGCCCCGAAACGGTCGATCAGCTCGGCCGCGAAGCCCTCAAGCTCGACCTTGGTGGTCAAGCCGGACAGGCGGCGGTAAAGGCCAAGCCGCACGTCCAGGTCGGGGATATAGCTTTCGGGGATGGTGACCGGGACGCCCAGGTTCAGTTGCGGTGCCCATTCGTCCTCGGGCGTGCCCTCGATCTCGCCGGATTTCAGCTTGGCGATGGTTTCCTCCAGCATCTGCTGGTAAAGCTCGAACCCGACCTCCTTGATATGGCCCGATTGTTCCTCGCCCAGCAGGTTGCCCGCGCCGCGCAGGTCCAGGTCCTGCGAGGCAAGATTGAAGCCTGCACCCAGGCCGTCGATGCTGCCCAGGAACTTCAGCCGCCGCATGGCCTGGGGGGTCAGCGGCTGGCGGGGCTTGGTCGTCAGATAGCAATAGGCGCGGGTCTTCGACCGGCCCACGCGGCCCCGGATCTGATAAAGCTGCGCCAGGCCGAACATGTCGGCGCGCCAGACGATCATGGTGTTGGCGGTCGGGATGTCCAACCCGCTTTCCACGATGGTCGTCGCCAGCAGAACGTCGTGGCTGCCGTCGTAGAAGGCGTTCATCCGGCTGTCTAGATCGCCCGCCGCAAGCTGGCCGTGGGCGACGAGGTAGTTCAGTTCCGGCATGTTCTCCTTCAGCCAGTGTTCCACATCGGGCAGATCTGCCAGGCGCGGGACGACGAAGAAGCTTTGCCCGCCGCGGTATTTCTCGCGCAGCAGGGCTTCGCGCACGGTGACGCTGTCGAATTCGCTGACATAGGTGCGGATCGACAGGCGGTCCACCGGCGGGGTTCCGATCACTGACAGGTCGCGCACGCCGGTCAGCGACAGTTGCAGCGTGCGCGGGATGGGCGTCGCGGTCAGCGTCAGGACGTGGATGTCGCTGCGCAGTTCCTTCAGCCGTTCCTTGTGGGCCACGCCGAAATGCTGTTCCTCGTCGATGATCAGCAGGCCGAGGTTCTTGAAGCGCACGCCCTTGGCCAGCACCGCATGGGTGCCCACGACGATGTCCACCGAGCCATCGGACAGCCCCTCGCGGGTCTTGGCGGCGTCCTTGGCCGACACGAAGCGCGACAAGGGGCGCACGCAGATCGCGGTGCCGCGGAAGCGTTCGGCGAAGGTCTTGAAGTGCTGGCGGGCCAGCAGCGTGGTCGGTGCCACGACCGCCACCTGCATCCCCTGGCTGGCGGCGATGAAGGCCGCGCGCATCGCTACCTCGGTCTTGCCGAAGCCCACATCGCCCACGATCAAGCGGTCCATCGGGCGCCCTGCCGCCAGATCCTCGGCCACGTCCTCGATGGCGGACATCTGGTCCTCGGTCTCGGAATAGGGGAAGCGGGCTGCGAAGGCCTGCCAGTCGTGGTCCTCTGGCTCCAACACGGGGGCGGGACGCAGCAGGCGTTCGGCGGCGACGCGCATCAGCTTGTCGGCGATCAGCTTGATGCGTTCCTTGAGCCGCGCCTTCCGCGCCTGCCAGGCCCCCCCGCCCAGCCGGTCCAGCAAGCCTTCCTCGTGCCCGTAACGGGACAGCAGTTCGATGTTCTCGACCGGCAGGTACAGCCGGTCGCCGCCCGCATATTCCAAGGCCACGCAGTCGTGCGGCACGCCCATGGCCTTGATCGTCTCAAGCCCCGTATAGCGCCCGATGCCGTGTTCGACATGGACCACCAGATCGCCCGGCGTCAGGCTGGTGGTGTCCTTCAGGAAGTTGTCGGCCTTTCGGCGCTTCTTGGCGCCCCGGATCAGCCGGTCGCCCAGCACGTCCTGTTCGGAAATCACCGCCAGTTTGCCAAGGGCCTGCCCATCCGCGACAAAGCCCTCGTCCAGCGGCCAGACGGCCAGACCCACTGCGCCGGGCTGGTCGGAAAGGTCGCGAAGATCGCCAATCGGCCTCGCACCCGTCAGGCCTTCGTCGGCCAGAAGCCCCGACAGACGCTCTCTTGCGCCGTCCGAGAAGCTGGCGACGACCACCCGGTGGTCCTTCGACAGCGCCTTCACATGATCGGCCAACGCCCTGAACAGGTTTACGCTTTCGGACTGACGCTCGGGCGCGAAGTTGCGGCCCACGCGCCCGCCCGCATCCAGCACGCCCGGTCCCGGCGGCTGCGGCAGCACCGCCAGCCGCAGCACCCGATGCGCGGCCAGCCAGGACGCCCATTCCCCTTCAGTGGGGAACATCGCGTCAGGCGGCACGGGCTTGTAGACCGTATCGCTGCGACCCTTGGCGGCCATCGCGGCCCTTCGGGCCTCGAACTGTTCGCGGATCATGCCGCGGCGGGCGTCGATTACCTGCCCGATGTGGTCGTCCAGCACGACCGAGGCGCCGGGCAGATAGTCGAACAGGCTTTCCATCCGGTCGTGGAACCAGGGCAGCCAATGCTCCATCCCCGCCGTCTTGCGGCCCGCGCTGACGCTTTCATACAACGGATCGTTGGTCCCGCCGCCATATTCCGTGCGGTAATTCTGGCGGAAGCGGGTGATCGCGTCCTGATCCAGGATCACCTCGGACATGGGGGCAAGCTCGATCCGCGACAGCTTCTCGGTGGTGCGCTGCGTCTCGGCATCGAACCGGCGGGCGCCGTCCAGCACGTCACCGAACAGGTCCAGCCGGATCGGGCCGGATTCGCCGGGCGGGAAGATGTCGATGATGCCGCCGCGCACGGCGTAGTCGCCGGGTTCCGTCACAGTAGGCGACTGGGTAAAGCCCATGCGCACCAGAAAATCGCGCAAGGCACCCTCGTCGATGCGGTCGCCCACGCGGGCCGTGAAGCTGGCCGCGGCCACCAGATTGCGCGGGGGCACCCGCTGCATCACCGCGTTCAGCGTGGTCAGCAGCACGAAGGGCCCCTTGACCGCCCCCTGCGCCAGCCCGGCCAGCGTCGCCATCCGCGCCGCCTGGATATCGGGCGAGGGCGAGATGCGGTCATAGGGCGTCGTGTCCCAGGCCGGGAAATCCAGCACCGCAAGGCCCGGCGCCAGAAAGGCCAGGGCCGCGCGCATCGCCGCCATGCGCCGGTCGTCGCGGGCGATGTGGATCACGGGCTTGGCGTTGTTTTCGGGACGCGCAGCCTCGCGCGCGATCAGGGCGGCGTCATAGCCCTCGGGCGCGCCGGAAAGGATCAGGTGTTCGGCCATGGGGGTGAGGTAAAGCGCCGCGCGGCGGTGTCAAGGTCAGAAGCCATAGGGATGGATCACCGACCACAGCGCCCCCCATATCGCGGTGATGGCCACGGCCAGCATCGACAGCAGCGTGACCAGCCGACGGTGGATCACCATGCGGCGCACGGCCTCGGCTGCGGCTTCGGGGACCGGGCGGGTGCCCTGTTCAGCGGCGGCCAGCAGGGGCATCAGGCGGCGGGCCAGCAGCACCCGCATCCAGAACAGGATCGCCAAGGGAAGCAGCAGCAGGAAGGCCGCAAGCGCCAGTTCCAGCCCATAGCCGATCCCCATGATGGCAAGCGAGGTCAGCCCGAAGCCCGTCACGGCCAGAAGCACCGCGCCCTCGCGACCCCCAAGCTGCCAGCGGGGCAGCACAAGCGACAGCCAGTCCAGCAGGTGCAGCACGACCGGCGCGTCGGCCTTGCCCTCGGCCAGGGCGGTGCGCGCGCGGCCCAGGACTTCGACCGGGACGCCGATGATGGCGCGGCCGGTAAAGGACCACAGGCCGATCACCATCAGCCAATACCAGACCGTGCCAAAGGACCGGCTGTCCAGAAAGCCGACCAGGCTATCGAATTGCGGCACGAGGGCTTCCTTGTCCTTGATCGCGCGCGACCTTAGAACGGCTGTTGCCGAAGGAAAAGCCGCCCCGAAAAGGAAGCCCGCCATGCCGACGCCGATCATCGCCCCCTTTCCCGCCGCACGCCTGCGCCGGTTGCGCCGGACGCCCGCGATCCGCGCGATGGTGTCGGAATGCGACGTCACGCCCGCGAACCTGATCTGGCCGATCTTCGTGACCGAGGTTCCGGGGGCCGAAGGGGAGATCACCTCCATGCCCGGCGTGGAACGGCTTACGCTGGACGGGGCCAAGCGGGCGGCCGAACGGGCGGCCCGGCTGAACATCCCGGCCATCTGCATCTTTCCCCATTCCGACCAGGATCTTAAGACGGAAACCTGCGAACGCGCATGGGATCCCGACAATATCGGCAACCGCGCCATCCGCGCCGTCAAGGAGGTCGCGCCGGACCTGGCGGTGATGACCGACATCGCGCTGGATCCCTACAACGCCAACGGCCATGACGGCATCGTCGTGAACGGCGAAATCCTGAATGACGAAACGGTCGAGGCCCTGGTCCGCATGGCCCTGGCCCAGGCGGAAAGCGGCGCCGACATCCTGGGGCCGTCTGACATGATGGACGGCCGCATCGGGGCGCTGCGGTCGGCCCTTGAACAGGCGGGCCACAAGCACACGGCGATCCTGTCCTATGCGGCCAAGTTCGCGTCAAGCTTCTATGGGCCGTTCCGGGACGCGGTAGGTGCCTCGGGTCGGCTGGTGGGCGACAAGAAGACCTATCAGGTCAATCCCGCCAACCGGGGCGAGGCGATCCGCTGCGTGGCCCGCGACTTGGCCGAGGGCGCGGACATGGTCATGGTCAAGCCCGGCCTGCCCTATCTGGACATCTGCCGCGCCGTGAAGGACCAGTTCGGCGCGCCCACCTTCGCCTATCAGGTCAGCGGCGAATACGCGATGCTGGAAGGCGCGATCCGCAACGGCTGGCTGTCGCGCGATGCGATGTTCGAAAGCCTTCTGTGTTTCAGGCGCGCGGGCTGCGACGGCATCCTGACCTATTTCGCGCCGCTTGTGGCCGAGGCGATCGCGGCCCGCGCCTGAGCGCAGGCGATCCGTCGCCCGTCCCCATCGGGGCGGGTGACAGGACGCGTCATATCCCCTACATTCGCCGAAAAATGCCGGGCATCCGGCGCGACACGTGGGGACAAGTGATGAGCAGCCTTTTCCAGACCAGGATCGACCGACGCTTGCTGTTGAAGGGCGCGGCCGGCACCGCCGCCCTGGCGCTTGCCGGGTGCAGCAACGCGGTCGGAACCAACGCAGGGGCGCAACTGGATGCGCGGGTGGATGAGACGCATAACTACCTGATCCAGAACTATCCTTCTGCACAGGCTTTGGTGCAGAACGCGCGCGGCGTCCTGTACATGCCCCTGATGACCGAGGCCGCGCTTGGCGTGGGCGGCGCCTATGGGCAAGGCGCGCTGCGGATCGGCGGGGCGACGGTGGATTACTATTCCGCCACCCGCGCGACGGTGGGCTTTCAGGCGGGGGCCCAGCAATATGCGCATGTGCTGATCTTCCAGACCGACGGGGCGCTTGCATCCTTCCGTGCCTCGCCCGGCTGGCTGGCCGGTGCCAACGCCTTCTACGCGATCCCGCAGGGCGGCATGGCGCTTGGCGCGGACACGATCACCGCACAGCTTCCGGTCGTGGCGATGATCTTCGGCCAGGCGGGCCTGATGGCCGGCGCGTCGATCGAGGGCACGAAATACACCCGCATCATCCCGTCCGAGATCCCGACGCTGGGCTTCGGCGGGTTGGGCCTGCCGCAGATGCCGCAGATGCAGATGCCCCAGATGGGCCGCAGTTAGCCCACGATCCTAGCCAGAAGTCAGGTGCCGCAGACCGTGCGTGACATCGGCGCGCACGGCCAGCCGCAGGGCGGGTTCGTCGCCCGCCCGCAGCGCCGCCAGGATCATGCGGTGGTGACGCGGAGGCTCGTTCCGCTTCACTCGGCCATAAAGGGCGCGCATCGTCGGCCCCAGTTGCAGCCAGATCGTTTCCAGCATCGCCAGCATCGCCGGCGCCTGCGCCCGCAGATACAGCATCCGGTGAAAGTCCAGGTTGCAGCGGATATAGCCCACGGCGTCGTGGTTTTCCACGGCATCGGCGATGCGGGCGTTCATCTGCGCCAGCCGGTCGATCAGCGCGAAATGCGCGCGCGGCAGGGCGCGGGCGGCCAGTTCGGGCTCGATCAGGGCGCGCAGGGCGGCCAGTTCCTCGATCCTCTCGTCCGATAGGGCGGGCGTGGTCACCCGGCCCGATGCCGACAGGGTCAGCGCGCCTTCGGCCACAAGGCGGCGCACGGCCTCTCGCGCGGGGGTCATGGACAGGTGGTATTCGCGGGCGATGCCCCGCAGTGTCAGCGGCTTGCCGGGCGGAAGCTCGCCCAGCATGATCCGGCTGCGCAGGTTGCGATACAGCTTTTCATGGGCCGAAGGATCGGTGGATCGGGCGGGGGCGTTCATAGAGCGGTTGTGATCACAAACCCGGCCCTCGTCAATCCCCGGCAGGCTCACGGAACCGCCAGGCTATCAGATCCGCCCCATGCCGCTTCAGCCAGTCGCGGTGCCGCGCGTAATCCGGCATCAGCCCGGCCACCGCTGTCCAGAAGCGCGGGGAATGATCCATATGCAGCAGATGCGCGACCTCATGCGCGGCGACATAGTCCAGCACCGCAGGCGGCGCCATCGCCAGCCGCCAGGAAAACATCAGCCGCCCGTCCGAAGTGCAGCTTCCCCATCGGGACCGCGTATCGCGCAGCACGATGGCATGATAGCGACGGCCAAGCGCCTTGGCATGGCGGTCGCAGGCGGCGCGCAGGTCGGCCAGCGCCCGGTGCTTCAGGTAAGCCTGAACGACAGGCCCTGCCGGCCGGCTGGCGGGCAGAAGCAGGGCCTCGCCCTCGATCGACGCGGCGCGCACCGCCCCAGGGGTCAGCACCAGCAGAACCCCTGCAACCGGCAGGACCGCGCCGTGTCGAACGATGCTGGGCGCAGGGCGCCGCTGGGTCGCCTGCATCAGCCAGGCCGATTTCGCCTCGGCGAAGGCCGCGCCATCGGACAGCGCGACATGGGCAGGCAGCGTCAGCACCACCGGCCCGCCGTCGCGCGGCACCCGCAGCACCATGCGCCGCGCCCGGGCCGACCGGCGCAGCGTGATCCGCAACCCATTGGCGATGGTGAACGCCTCGGCCATCCGCCTGCCCTTGCCCTGCCCCGCCGTCCCTGTCAGAAAAGCCTTTGACACCCCCCCGCGCCTGTGGCAGGGGGACCACCGATTTCCCTAAACGCGGCGGAAGGAGAAAGCCATGCCCAAAGAGGAATGGGGCACGAAACGCCTGTGCCCGCACTGCGCGACGCGCTTCTATGACCTGCGCGCCAATCCGATGACCTGCCCCGCCTGCGGGAACACGTTCACGCTGGAAAGCCTGACCGATAGCCGCGGCAAGACGCTGGTCACCGAAAAGACCGCCGTTCGCGACGACGAGGATCTGGTCGACGATGACGAGGATCTGGGCGATGATGCGGGCGAACTGGACGACGACCTGCTGGAAGAAGACGATGACGACGGCGACGTGTCGCTGGACGACATCGCGGACGTCGCCGATAACGACGAGGAATAAGAAGAAAGGCCGGTCAAGCGACCGGCCTTTTCCATATCGTCAGCCCATCCTGTAATTCGGGCTTTCCCGCGTGATCTGCACGTCGTGGACGTGGCTTTCCTTCAGCCCCGCGCCGGTGATGCGCACGAACTGGCAGTTCCGGCGCATCTCCTCGACCGTGGCGCAGCCGGTATAGCCCATCGCCGCGCGCAAGCCGCCCACCAGCTGGTGGATGACGGCATTGGCCGTGCCCTTGTAGGGCACCTGCCCCTCGATTCCTTCGGGGACCAGCTTGTCGGTCGCGGCGTCCTTCTGGAAATAGCGGTCGGCCGAACCGCGCGCCATGGCGCCAAGGCTGCCCATGCCGCGATAGGACTTGAAGCTGCGGCCCTGGTACAGGATCACCTCGCCCGGCGATTCATCCGTGCCGGCGATGGCGCTGCCCACCATGGCGCAGCTTGCGCCCGCAGCGATGGCCTTGGCGAAATCACCCGAGAACTTGATCCCGCCATCCGCGATGATCGGCACCTCGCCCGCGGCCGATGCTGCATCCATGATCGCCGTCAGCTGCGGCACGCCGACGCCCGCGACGATCCGCGTGGTGCAGATCGACCCCGGCCCGATGCCCACCTTGACCGCGTCGGCGCCCGCGTCGATCAGCGCCCGAGTGGCCTCGGCCGTGGCGACGTTGCCCGCGACCACCTGCACCTCGTTCGAGAACATCTTGACGCGTTCCACCGCCTTGGCGACGCCGGCCGAATGGCCATGGGCGGTGTCGATCACCACCATGTCTACACCAGCCTCGATCAGTGCCTGGCTGCGCTCGAACCCTTCGTCGCCGACGGTGGATGCGGCGGCGACCCGCAGACGCCCCAGGTCGTCCTTGCAGGCCAGCGGGTTCAGCACCGATTTCTCGGTATCCTTCAGGGTCAACAGGCCGGTCAGCTTGCCATGGCCGTCGGTGATCAGCAGCTTCTCGATCCTGCGTTCCTTCATCAGGCCGATGGCCTGCTGCCGGTCGGCGGGTTCGGTCAGCATGGCCAGGTTGTCGGCGGTCATGACGGCCCGCACCGGGGTGCGGTCGTCGCTGGCAAAGCGCATGTCGCGGTTCGTCACGATGCCCACGACGCGGCCCTGTTCGTCCACGACCGGAAAGCCCGTGACATTGAAGCGTTCCTGGAAGGCCCGCGCATCGCCGACGGTCTGATCGGCCCGCAGCGTGATCGGGTTATAGACGATGCCGGATTCAAAACGCTTGACGCGGCGGACCTCGTCGGCCTGCTGATCTGCGGTCAGGTTGCGGTGGATCACGCCCATGCCGCCCGCCTGCGCCATCGCGATCGCCATGCGGCTTTCGGTGACCGTGTCCATGGCCGAGGACAGAAGCGGGATGTTCATCGCGATGGCGCGGGTCACCCGCGTCGTCACATCGGCGGTCGAGGGCATGACCGTGGATGCGGCGGGAACCAGAAGCACATCGTCGAAAGTAAGCGCCTCACGAATCTGCATGGGAGGTATCCTTGCGTCAATTTCGTTTGGCAGTTTCCCCTTTCACGCGCCGGGCGGCTTGTCCAGTGCGGGCCGGTGAAAATCTTCACCTTCGCCCCCGGCCCACCGCAACCGAAAGTTGCCGCAATGCCACTAGCGCACGCCGCATGAGGTCCGGACGCCGCGTCATATTGCACCCTCAATTGATTCGAAGAACATCGGCGGTAAGCTCGAATCCAGCGGTCGAATGGCTGCCAAGGGAGGAACCTATGAAAAAAATAATGTCCGGCAGCGCGGTTCTGCTGATCACCGCTTCCCCGCTGGTCGCCGGCGGCATCGAACGCGCGCCCCAGTCGCTGGCCGTGCTGTTCGAGCAAGGGAATTATGCGGAATTGAGCTTCGGGGGCGTCGATCCGACCGTTGAAGGCCGTGATGTCGCCGGCTTCAACACCGGTGACGTGGCGCAGGGCTATGGCTTTGTCGGGCTTTCCTACAAGCACCAGTTCAACGACAACCTGTCGGCCGCTTTCATCGTTGAGCAGCCTTTCGGTGCGGATATCCTCTATCCCACTCAGCCGGGCCCGCTTCCCAATCCTGCAGTTGACGCATCGCCGGTTCTGGGCGGGACGCGGGTCGAGGTGAATTCGACCACCCTCACGGGACTCGCTCGCTACAAGTTTGAGAACAACTTTTCGGTCCATGGCGGGATTCGCGCATCCAGAGCCGATGGCGGCGTGACGCTGAATGGTGCAGGATACAGCAGGATAAGCCCGCCCTATAATCTGGAGATCAATGATGAATGGGGAATGGGTTATGTCCTCGGCGCAGCCTACGAGATACCGGAAATTGCTGCCCGGGTCTCTCTGACGTACAATTCGCCTATCGAGCATGATTTCGAGATGACCGAGACCGGCGATATCGTCCTTGCTGCCACCCGTGGTCTCACGGATACGATTTCGGGAACATATACGGTCAAGACACCGCGTAGTTGGACTCTCGAAGGACAGACCGGCATTGCGCAGGACACCCTGGTCTTCGGTTCGATCCGCTGGGTGAAGTGGTCAGAGTTCATCGTGGACAACGCCGTCTTTCCGATCGCTACTCCGACAGGGGGAACCGTGCCGCTGGTCGAGGTCGAGGATACGACAACCTATACGATCGGTATCGGGCGCAAGTTTACTGACAATTGGTCCGCGTCCCTGTCGTTCCTCTACGAACCCAGCGAAGGCGATACGGTTTCGCCACTTGCCCCAACCAACGGGCGCAAGGGTGTCACCCTGGCTGGCATCTACACGATGGACAACATCAAGATCACGACCGGCATCAACTACACCCGGCTGGGTGGCTCCGACGTGGGCATCGGGGAAACGGGCAACAAGACGACTGTCGCCACCATGGACGACAACCACGCCTGGGGCGTCGGCGTGCGGATCGGCTACAGCTTCTGATCCTTGCCCACTTGCGACACTGGCAAGGCCTCGCTTCGGCGGGGCCTTTGCTTTTCACGGACCCCGCATTACCTATGCGCCCGAAACGAGGGAACATCCGATGATCTATCGCAGCGGCAGCGACTGGCTGGGGGCAAGCGCCAAGCGCGTCGTGCTGTTCGGGATGTCGGGCCTGGGCAAGACCTTTCTGGCCAACATGCTGCGCGAGGCGGGCGACTGGTTCCACTACAGCGTCGATTACCGCATCGGCACCCGCTACATGGGCGAGTTCATCGCCGACAACTTCAAGCGCGAGGCGATGAAGGTCCCCTTCCTGCGCGAGCTTCTGCTGTCCGACAGCGTCTATATTGCCTCGAACATCACCTTCGACAACCTGGCGCCCTTGTCCACCTATCTGGGCAAGCCCGGCAGCCCGTCGCGCGGGGGCCTGCCTTTTGACGAATACTGCCTGCGCCAGAACCAGCACCGGCGGGCGGAAATGGCGGCGCTGCTGGACACGCGGCACTTCATGGACCGCGCCCGCGACATCTACGCCATCCCGCATTTCGTCTGCGATTCAGGTGGGTCCATCTGCGAGGTCGTGGATCCCGAAGACCCAGCCGACCCGGTCCTGTCGGCGCTTGAACGCGACCTTCTGATGGTCTGGATCAAGGGGTCGGACGCCCATACCGCCGAACTGGTGCGCCGCTTCGACCGTGCGCCCAAGCCCATGTATTACCAGCCCCAGTTCCTGGAAAAGGCCTGGATCGCCTATCGGGTCGAAAAGGGCCTGGACGGGGACGAGGTCAATCCCGACGACTTCATCCGCTGGACCTATGCGCGCGCCCTGGCCCATCGCCAGCCGCGCTATCAGGCGATGGCGCGGCGCGGCGTCACCGTCCTGGCCGAAGAGGTGGCCGAAGTCCGCAGTCCGGCGGATTTCGACGCCCTGATCGCCCGCGCCATAGACCGCAAGGAATAAGCCGATGCCCATCACCCTGAACGAGAACCTGCCCGCCTATCGCATCCTGTCGGACGAAGGCGTGATGGTCATGTCTCCGGGCCGGGCCGCGACGCAGGACATCCGGCCGCTGCGGATCGGGCTTCTGAACCTGATGCCCAAGAAGATCCAGACGGAAAACCAGTTCGCCCGGCTGATCGGCGCCACGCCCCTGCAGATCGACTTCCAGTTGATCCGCATGTCGGACCATGAAAGCCGCAACACGGCGGCCGACCACATGGAAAGCTTCTATCGCCCCTTCCGAGAGGTCGAGGCCACGGGCGAAAAGTTCGACGGCCTTGTCATCACCGGCGCCCCGGTGGAACTGCTGCCCTTCGAGGATGTGACTTATTGGGATGAACTGACCCGCGTCTTCGACTGGACGCAAAGCCATGTCCATTCGACCTTCGGCGTCTGCTGGGGGGGCATGGCGATGGCCTGGCATTTCCACCGGCTGGAAAAGCACCCGCTGGAGCACAAGGCCTTCGGCTGCTTCCGCCACCGCAACCTCGCCCCGGCCTCGCCCTATCTGCGGGGCTTTTCCGATGACGTGCTGGTGCCCGTCAGCCGCTGGACCGAGATCCGTCAGGCCGACGTTGACGCCCGCCCCGCCCTGCGCACACTGCTGGCCAGCGACCAGTGCGGCCCCTGCCTGCTGGAGGATCCGGGCCATAGGGCGCTGTATATCTTCAACCATTTCGAGTATGACAGCACGACCCTCAAGGAGGAATACGATCGCGACGTCGAGGCTGGAAAGCCGATCAACGTGCCCTTGAACTATTACCCCGACGACGATCCGGCGCGGGCGCCCTCGAACCGCTGGCGCAGCCATGCGCATCTGCTTTACGGTAACTGGATCAACGAGATCTATCAGACGACCGAATACGACCTGTCCCGCATCGGCGAAGGATAAGTGATGGCGGAAATCCCGGACCTGCCCCTGGTCGGCAAGATCACCGAGGCGCTGAAGGCCGCGCCCAGGGACATCAGGAAAGCCCTGGAGAATGCAGCCAAGGATCAGGTCCTGGACCCGACCTATCCTTACCGCGCCGAGATGGACAAGAAGTCCTACGAGGCGCAGATGGACCGGCTGCAATTGCAACTGGTGCGCCTGATGCATGACGTGGCGGCGACCGGCAAGCGGCTGGTCGTCCTGTTCGAAGGCCGCGACGCCGCCGGCAAGGGCGGCACCATCGAACGCACGCGGGAAAACCTGAACCCCCGTTCCGCTGCCATCGTCGCGCTGCCCACGCCGACCGAGCGCGAGGCGGGCCAGTGGTATTTCCAGCGCTATGTCGATTGGCTGCCCGCCAAGGGAGAGATCGCGCTGTTCGACCGCAGCTGGTACAACCGCGGCATCGTCGAGCGCGTCTTCGGATTTTCCACCGAACATCAGCGCAATGCCTTCTTCCGCCAGCTACCCGATTTCGAACAGATGCTGGTCGATGACGGCATCATCCTGGTCAAGCTGTGGCTGGACGTGGGCCGGGCCGAACAGCTGCGCCGCTTCCTGGACCGAGAGGCCGACCCGCTGAAGCAGTGGAAGCTGTCGCGGATCGACGTGGACGGCCTGGCGAAATGGGACGACTATACCCATGCCATTCGCGACACGCTGAACCGGTCCCATTCTCCCATCGCGCCCTGGACGGTCATCCTGTCCGACGACAAGCGCCGGGCGCGGCTTGCCGCGATCCAGACGATCCTGAACGCCGTCGATTTCGCGGGCAAGGACGCGGACGCCATCGGCATCCCCGATCCGGCCATCACCGGCGGGCCGGAATTGCTGGACAGATAGGGAGGCAACATGGACCTGGGAAACAGCCGCGCCATCGTCACCGGCGGCGCTTCGGGCCTGGGGGCCGCCACGGTCGACTGGTTCCGCAGCCAGGGCGCGCAGGTCGTCGTCTTGGACCGCGCGGCAAGCGATGATGCGCACCATCTGCAGGCCGATGTGACATCCGCCGACAGCACGGCTGCGGCCATCGCCCAGGCAGTTGGGATCATGGGCGGGATCGACGTCTGCGTGAACTGCGCGGGCGTCGTGATCGGCGAAAGGACCGTGGGACGGAACGGCCCGCACGACCTTGACGCCTTTCGCCGCGTGATCGAGGTGAACCTGGTTGGCAGCTTCAACGTGCTGCGGCTTGCGGCAGCCGAAATGGCCCGGAACGGACGCCCGGAAAACGGCGTGATCGTGAACACGGCCTCGATAGCGGCCTTCGACGGGCAGAAGGGCCAGGCGGCCTATGCCGCGTCCAAGGCGGGAATCGCCGGCATGACCCTGCCGCTGGCGCGCGATCTGGCCGGGCAGAACATCCGCGTCTGCGCCATCGCGCCGGGCATCTTCGCCACGCCCATGCTGCGCGGGTTGCCGCAGGACGTGCAGGACAGCCTTGCGGCTGAGGTGACCTTTCCTGCCCGCCTCGGCGATCCGCAGGAATTCGCCCGCATGGCCGCCCATATCGTCGAGAATGCCTATCTGAACGGCGAGGTGATCCGGCTGGACGGCGCGTTGAGGATGCGCTGATCAACGGTCCTTGACCGGCGCGCGATGCCCTTGCGCGACGGTTATGCCGCCGCTAGCGTTCGGATCAAACCGCCCAACAGGAAGGCCCGAAATCATGCGCTTGCTGATCACCACCGCTCTCGTCTCTGTCACGGCCCTGCCGGCTCTGGCGGCGGACCCGGAACTGACCGTCTTCGACTGGGCGGGGTTCGAGGAACCGTCGATCTTCCAGGGCTATATCGACAAGCACGGCGACAGCCCGACCTATGCCTTCTATGGCGACGATGACGAGGCTTTCCAGAAGATCGCCTCGGGCTTCAAGGCCGACGTGGCCCACCCCTGCAGCCAGATGGTCAGCAAGTATCGCGACGCCGGGCTGATCGAGCCTTGGGACACGTCGAAGATCCCGAACTTTGACAAGATCGACCCGCAGTTCCTCGCCTCCGAGGTGTTCAAGGACGACGAGGGCGTCTGGTACATCCCGACCGACTGGGGCGCGACGGCCATCGCCTATAATCCCGAAACGGTTCCGGCCGAGGACGTGTCCACGCTGCAGGTCTTCGTCGATCCGAAGTACCAGGGCCGCACCTCGCTGCCGGATTCCTCGGACGATGTCTGGGCGCTTGGCTATCTGGCAACCGGGACGACCGACTGGACCAATGTGACCGACGAACAGTTCCAGGCCGCCGCCGACTGGCTGCGCCAGGCGCATCAGAACGTCGCCGCCTACTGGGCCGATCCGTCGGAACAGGCGCAGTTGATGGCGTCCGGCGCGGTGGACATTGCCTGGTCGTGGAACGACGGCGTGGTCTATCTGCAGAACGACAACTATCCCGTCGCCTTCCAGCGGGCGCCCAAGGAAGGGTCGTCCACCTTCTTCTGCGGATACATCAACCTGAAGGACGGGCCGGGCAACGAGGAAAAGGCCTATGACTTCATCAACGCCTGGCTGGAGCCTTCGGCGGGCAAGGCGCTGCTGGACACGATCGGCTATGGCCACACCTCGACCGAGGCGATGGCGACCATTGCCGAGGAACCTGCGGTGAAAGAGGGTCTGTCCGAGGTCGATGCCCCCATCCTGGCCCAGACGCCGAACGATCCGGCGCAGCGCGAAAAGCAACTGGCCGAGTTCGAGAAGATCAAGGCCGGGTTCTGAAACGAAGCGCCGGGGGCTGTCTGCCCCCGGACCCCCGAGGATATTTGGATGAAGAAGAAAGGACGCTGCCGCCTAGGGCGTGTTGCGTTTGATCGGTTTCATATCCGGCGGCTTTGAAGAAATTGTAGCATTCCCCATCG